>CAXXVK010000074.1:0-88269 GCA_963676915.2 Myxococcota bacterium | reverse complement strand
CGGAAAAAATCCTCACCATCAATAAAGATCCGTTCCTCAAACGCATGTTCGAACAAGCCGCCCTTTTGATTCCGACGGTGTCGGGGTGGTTTATGCAACAGCCATTCTTTACGGTCGAAAAATCGAGAGAGTTCCCGGAGCAGACCTGATGCAGAACATCTGCCGCGAAGCTCCAAAGCGAGGCTGGCGCATTTTTATTTACGGAGCCAAAGAAGAAGTCAACCGTAACGCTGTAGGAAGAATTGGAAAAACGGTGCCCAGGCATTCAGATTGTCGGCCGTCAGCACGGGTACCTTAAAGAAGACGGAATGGACGAATTTATCGAGCGTATCAACGAATCGAAAGCTGGACATCCTTTTTGCCGCACTAGGCAGCCCAAGACAGGAAAAATGGATCGAAGCCCACGCCGACAAGTTGGGTGTTAAAGTTTTCATGGGCATCGGCGGCACTTTGGATACAATCGTCGGTACGGTCATACGCGCCCCCGAAAGTTTCCAGAAAGTGGGTATGGAGTGGGTGTATCGGGTGATGAAAGAACCCCGTGTCCGCCTCAAACGAACAAAGATCATCCCTGTGTTCCTGGCCAAGGTCATGCGCGAACGTGTCCGCCGTTTACTGATCTCCGAACCAAACGCCTAACGATCGAAAGAGTCGAACCATGAAGCTGATTATCGTCGCGGGTGCACGGCCCAATTTCATGAAAATCGCCCCACTGGTCCACGTACTGCGAAACGAGCCGGAAGGGGGACTGACCTGGAAACTCGTCCATACAGGTCAACATTACGATTTACACCATGTCGAAAGCGTTTTTCGACGATTTGGAAATTCCTCAGCCGGATTACTTTCTCAATGTTGGCAGCGGAAGCCATGCGGTGCAAACCGCGAAAATCATGGTGGAATTCGAAAAAGTCTGCCTCGACGAAACCCCGGATGCGGTCCTCGTGGTGGGCGATGTGAACTCTACGCTGGCTTGCTCGATCACGGCGAAAAAGCTAGATATCGACGTAGTGCACGTCGAAGCGGGTTTGCGTAGCGGTGACATGCAAATGCCGGAGGAAATCAACCGCATCGTCACCGACTCGATCTCCGATTACCTGTTCGTCAGTGAAAAAAGCGGTATCGAAAACCTCAAAGCCGAGGGCAAAAGCGACGACAAGGTGTTCCTGACCGGAAACATCATGATCGATACCTTGTTCCACAATCTGAAAAAAGTGCGCTCGCTTCCTTCTCCCGGAGCCGAACACGCCCCGTTCGCCGTAATGACCCTGCACCGTCCTTCCAACGTGGACGACAAAGATAAATTCACTGAAATTCTCGAAGCCTTGCAAGTCATTGCAGAGGAATTGACGCTGTTTTTCCCGATCCATCCGCGAACGAAAAAGCAACTCGAAAACTTCGGGTTGGAATCCATGCTGGAAGGCCCGAGATTCCACCTGCTTCCTCCCCTGCCCTATCTCGAATTCCTGACTCTCTGGAAAGACGCCAGCCTGTTGCTGACCGATTCTGGCGGACTGCAGGAAGAAAGTACGGCGCTGGGAATTCCCTGCATCACGATCCGCGAAAACACCGAGCGTCCCGTCACCATCGAAGAAGGTACCAACCTTCTTGCTGGTACTACGAAGCAAGGCATCCTCGACGCGTACAAAGCGCATCGATCAGGCAACAAAAAGGGAAAGATTCCGGAACTTTGGGACGGTAAAACCGCCGAGCGCATTTTGGATATTCTTCGTAAAAGCCGCTAAAAAAACTCATTTCGATAAAAAACGGGGTGGCACACGCCACCCCGTTTTTGTGTTTGAAATATGTAGGTCCGAAACGATCAGAAAATGTCGCTTTCGGGAGGAGGAGCTTGTCGGTTGGTTTTTTTGTCCTTGGCTTTGGCGAGTTGGCGGGTCAGCTTGTCAATCGCCTCGTCGATCGAAGCGAACATGCTTTCGGTTTCCTGCTTCGCCACGTAATTATTGCCTTTGTAATTAAAGTTAATTTCTGTACTTTTTCGGTTTTTGTCTTCCAGAAGCGTTGCGTTGACAACAACCGAGGGGGGTAGGAATTTGGCCAGTTTCTTTGTCCGCTCGTCAAGGTACTTTTTGAGGGCTTCGGAGGATTCCAGACCTTTGAAACGGATGTTGAGATTCATGGCGGCCCCTTTCTTCAGTGGGTTACCCAGTTACGCCCGATCCTCGGGCACATGTCGGCCACGGGTTCTGTTATCAGACAGACCGTCGCCACTAAATTGGATGATGTAATGAAAAAATGAGATTCGTTCGTATCGTTTCATGCTTTCTCAATAATAATTCTTTTTGGGGGCATTTTCAAGCAAAAGTGCGTCGAATTCTCTCCCCGTCAGAACGCTCCCAGAAAAACCGCACTTCTCGATTTTCTCTTTGAGATCATTCTTCAATACCATCGGCACGATATGAAAAAACATGAGTTTTTTCATGGATTTCACCTATCTGCAACCCAAAATCCGGTTTTGTTAGGGATTCGTTAAGCTCCTCGTAAGGGTTGGCATTTTTCCATGCTTACGCTACAGTGTACGGGTTTTTCATCTCTTCCTTTTCGTTATTGAGGTTCCGATGACTTCCACATCCGACGAGTTCTCAACTCGCACACATCACCTATTAAAACAACGAAACGACATTCGTTTATTCCTGAGTTTTGGCCTTATTTTGTTTTTCTTCGGATGCGGTGGGGGTGACGACAACTCTCCCGCTGACGGAGACACCGACCTCGAACAGGAAACGGAAATCGTACCTCTCGCACCCCCGGATGAAGCCACAATTCCGGTGCTCCTCGATACCAGCACTCCAGTGGCTGAGGTAGATGAAAAATTCCTTTCATTCGCCATCGACACGTCCCAGGTCGTAGGTGGTCACTGGTGGTCGGAAGACGGCGAAGGCGGGGCGGTAGGCTCCGAGCTTTGCGACCCCTTCGATTTCAGCCGTGAACGACTGCACGCGCTGGCGGCTCCACTCGCCCCCGCATTTCTTCGAATCGGCGGTTCGGAAGCGGATGTCGTACAATACGACCTCTCGGACAATCCCCCCGACGAGGCAACGGAGCCTTTCCACTTCGTATTCACGAAAAACCAGTGGGACGCGGTCAATGCCTTTGCAAAGGAATTCGGTTTCGAACTGTTTTTCACACTGAATGCCGGACCGGGGTGCAGAGACGAGGAAAAACAATGGAATCCCGAGTGTGTAAAAAGTTGGATGCAGTACACCATCGAACAGCGATACCCCGTCACCGTCTGGGAATTGGGCAATGAAATCAACGGCTACTCGCTGTTCCACGGTACGGACTGGTCCATTCCCGGTGCCAAATATGCCGAAGACATGAAACGACTGCAAGTCCTGCGGGACGAAATCGATCCCTCCACCCCGATCGCCGGTCCTTCTTGTGCATTTTGGCCTGACTGGGGAGAAATGGCCGCGATTTATCCCGATTTCATAACGTCTGGTGGCGGGGATTACCTCGACATCATCACCTGGCATTTTTATCCTCAGCAATCCGATCGCTGCCCGCTGCAAAGTCTTCCCGCCGAAGAGTACACCATGCTCGACCCGGAAAACCTCGACGAAATCGCCACTTGGGCCGATCAGGTGGAAGCCCTCCGAGATGAACACGCCCCTACCAAACCCGTGTGGTTGGGGGAATCCGGCAATGCCCAATGCGGAGGAGCCAGGGGTATTTCCGACCGCTTCGTATCGAGTTTCTGGTGGCTCGACGAGTTGGGACAGATGGCACGCCGTGGGCAACCCATCGTGGTGCGACAATCGCTCTCAGGTTCGGATTACGGCATGATCCGAGATTCCACACTCGAACCGAACCCGGACTACTGGCTTTCGCTGTTCTGGAAACGCCTGATGGGCGAACGTGTGCTGGAGGTTTCGGAAGAAGACTCTACCTTACGCACCTATAGCCATTGCCTGAAAAATAGTGAAACGGGAGGCGTCACCGTGATGTTACTCAACATCGACCGTAACCGGTCCAAGGTCGTCGCTCTTCCGGATTTACCACTGAATTTCGATACTTACGTGTTCGATGCCTCGGATTTACTGGGACGAGAAATCCGCCTGAATGGTGTTACTCTGACACTTCCTGAAACAAACGAGTTTCCCGACATGGAACCGGTAGCTCGACAGTGCCTGGAAACGGCCTGGTTCGAAATGCCTCCCGCGACCATCGCATTTCTGGTTTTCGAGGACGCCACAATCGAAGCATGTCAATAACTATAGAAGTGCTTATTTAAGCCACTTCTCAGCGTTCCGTTGGTTTCCGAACCGGTAACGTGAAGTGATCGATTTCCTCACCGTCTTCCGAGCGCAGGGCGACGAAATCGGCCTGATCCGGTCCGAATTCCGCCATGAGGATATGCAAAGCCGTCTCGCCGACGACAAGATTGTCATCGGGTAACGCGCTGGACAAATCCAAGGGTGTCAGCATCGCCCCCGCGCCGCCGGTAACAATGTAAGTCAGGCCATCCTGCACGAAACGCTGGTAATCGTGATCGTGGCCGGTAAGCACCAGATCCACCTTGTTTCGCAACAAAACTTCGTGCAATTCCTCTTTCGGATACACATAACGACCATCACCTAAAGAATACGTAGGACGATGCCAGGCACAAATCATGAAACGGATGTGATCGTCTTCAGCCGCCGTGCGTTGCAGACGGTCATCAAGCCATGCGAGCTGCACCGAACCGTATCCCATCTCTTTTTCCGAATCGAGCACGAAAAACCGAACATGCCCGTAATCATAGGTGAAAGTTCGTTTTCCGGGATGTACCGACTCGTCGTCAATCATAACCGTTCCAGCATCGGGCACACGGAAAAATGCGTCGTAGGGAATGGTCTCCCCCTCCCCTTCGTGATTTCCGGCAATATGCACGGAAGCCATATGACTCAATACCGGCGAGGAAAGCAAAAAGTAGTTGTTGCGATATTGATCGATCATGCCGTTGTGAACGATATCTCCCAGGTGAAACATCAACTCGGCGAGATTTTCCTGCATGTGCTGAATGACCGTGGCGTGCATCATTGGGACACCCTGGTTGTCACCGACGATCATCATGGAAAAACGTTCGCCCGGTTCCGAAGCAACTACGAAACCACCCCCCGCAAAAGGTTGATACTCGATCTCAGCAGCCCAGGTATTATCGGCAATAGGAGCAGGAATTTCCGCGTTGGGAATGGTGAACTCATACCGTAGTTGCGAATCGAGGTTCAGCAATGTCGTACGAAACAGCCATCCGTCGTGTTCTTCGTCGATCTCGTCGGAAACGATGGGAATGCGCTCCGGCTCGTGGACACACTGAACCGTATCGAGCGTGCCTTCTACTCCCCAAAGGATGAAAGATGGAGTGTTTTCAAGGGATTCCCATAGGATAGTAATGCTGTCTCGGGTCGGATTGATGCTATAGGGGGCAATCGTGTAACGTCGAGCTTCGACCGCCCAAGGGTCAAAAGGCTCATCACAATCGATATACTTATAATCGATATCCCCGCCATCGGAGTTTTCGGTATCGGTTTCCACAACGTCTTGCTCGGAAACGACATCCTGATCACCATCTGTGTTTCCCGAATCTTCCGAATCGGAACAACTCCACAACATCCCTGCAACCAAGAGCATCACTGCCATCGTACGCCACATCGGCATCGTCGTCCCTTTCGTTAAAAGCAAGTATCAGAATGAAATGAATCCTGATACGGTTTTCGACTTTATAGACGTAACGATACCTTCGCAGAATGTCAATGACTTCCAAACACCTCTTTTACATTTTCCTAATATTTTTCTAACGTTGCCGCATTTAACACACCTCGGCAACGAAGATATTGAAACCGTGATTTAACGGAAGAAGCTCGAACTATTTAGCTGCACACCTCGTCCCGGTTACGAACGAGTTCCAAAACGTACCATTTTTCGTTGTACAGAACGATCTTGTGGAGAGGAAATTCCCCTGTACTTTCATCGGTTTTCACGTACACACCACCACCTTCTAGATACTCCAGCGTCCCTGCCGAACCGCTGGTGGTCTGCATATCGCCACCACCTTGGGGACGCCATTTCTGGAATTCAACCACATCGTCATCCGAAATCGCCTCGTACAGGAAATTGTTATGATCGCACCACGTTACGTTGCAAAATTTTTCCGAATCCGAAAACAGTTCTTCCAGCACGTCTTGAGGCAGATATAAATCCGAACCGCAGGTCAAGCTTTCCCCGGATCGGTACAGATCGTACACGGCATGGGCCAGATTTTCAGGGCTTTCATGGGGATCGTAGCCATCATCGTTCGAATTGTCCGAAGATCCGTCGCCTCCACAACCCATGACCATCAATACTGCCAATAAGGAACAAAACACCAAAATCAGCCACTGTTTCATCTTCATTTCCTTTGGATCTTTGACATCCTATGCGGTTCTGACTAAGCTGGACGCCGCGTGCCACTGTTTTTTGGAGAGTACCGATGAAAATCCCGCGATTGTCTTCGATAATTCCGATTCTATTCGTTTTGGTTTTGCTGTTTCTCGCCGCCTCAATGACGACGGGTTGCAGACAATCCCAAAGAGAGTTTCAAGAAGCGGTCGAAGCTTATCATAATGCATTGACGGACGGCAACATTGATTTTGCCGGAATGTCGGTGGATGCAAGAGAACAGACCCGTTTTTTCCAGGACATGGAAAAATGGATGAAAAACAGAAGAATTTCCAACTATTTCATCCGCCGGGTGGTTTACAACACCGACAAAACCCAGGCCACCGTAACTGTGGTACGTGAATATTTCGACAACAACCAAATGGTTGTCAAAACGAAAAATCTCGTGCAACTATGGGAAAAACGACGACGAAACTGGGTGCTCCTCCGGGGGGATTTTTAACCGAGACAGAATTTCCAAAAAGATACGTGAAAAAGTCATTCGTTAACGGTCCAATAGCAGGATGAGTTGGTCCGCAACTTATGACTCAGTTTTACATGACTTCCGCCAAGATGGCGTCTTTCGACAACAACAAAGAGAGAAACGTGATGCGAAAACCGATCTATACCCTTTTCCTGTTCACGGGCCTATTGCTTATGGCCTGCACGCTTTTCACAGCCTGCGGAGATGATGACGAAAATACTTCTCAGATTCCCGAAGGTGATACGGATATCGAAGCGGTTGAAGTCGAAAACGATTTCCCCGTTCCCGAATTCGAACCTGCTGGTCCGGACAACGCCATCGATCCTATGAAATGGGGACCGTATCCGGTCGGCGTCCGCACCATCGTTTATTACGACGAAAGCCGTCCCGACGATCGCGATTCCGGTGGCGGACCGCGTCGCCTCGTCACGGAGATCTGGTATCCTACGACTGTCGAACTGGATGAAGAAAACTCCAGAGTCTACGACCCCAAAACCGAAGCCTGCGCGTTTAGCGATGTTTTGAAAGAGATGATCGGCGATGTGGAACTAGGCTATTTCTCCACAGACGCCATGCCCGACGTTCCGGTTTGGCCCGGCACGAAATTCCCCCTCGTGCTGTTCTCTCACGGTTCGGGCGGCATTCGTTTCCAATCGGTGTTCCAAACCCCGCAAATCGCCAGCCATGGCTATATTGTCGTAGCACCCGATCACATCGGCAACACGCTGTGGGAGCTGATCCGCGATGACTGGAGCGTTGGCGCTACCGGTGCAGCCGTCGCCGTACGTCCCGACGACATCCGCTTCCTAATCGACCAGATGCAACGAGAAAACAGCGACCCGGATTCCTTCTTGTACGGTAGCGTGGATCTCGAAAACATCGCCGCGATGGGGCATTCGTTCGGCGCCGTCACCTCGGAAATCGTCGGTTGCGTGGACGACCGGGTGGATATCGTGATTTCTCAGGCTCCGGTAGGCGGCATGTGCGTACTCGAAGGTTGCACACTGCCGGAATACCCCAAGCCGATGATGATTATGGGTGGAACGCTGGATGACACCCTTCAGTATCAGGAAAACATGCTGGAACCTTACCTGGATCTGGGAAAACCGAAGGCGATGGTCACGATTCTTGATGGGGGGCATTTTACGTTCTCGGATATCTGCCTGCTCAATCTGAATGAGTTGGCCGACCAGCTCGATTGGTCCGATGCCCGCGACGCCCTCAACGACGGTTGCAGCCCTGACTTCAACGTGGACTACAACGAAGCCCACGACTTGATCAACCATTACAATACCGCGTATCTCAACTACTACCTGCGCGGTTCTACGGAATCCCGACAATACCTGAAAAACTACGACGATATCCCGCTCAGTCACGCGGAATATCAAGAGGATTGGGACTGATTCCGTTTTCTCAATAGATGATTCAAACGACGAAACCCTCGGATATTTCCGAGGGTTTCGTCGTTTAAACACGGGATATCATTCCCTTTTTCAAACCATGACGTTACGACCGAACGCAATGCCGTACTTGCGCATCCGAGCGCGTAACGTACTCGGATTGATATTCAGCACCTCGGCGGCTCCTCCTTCGCCTTCCACCCTACCGTGACACGTCACTAGCACTTTGCGGATGTGCTCGACGATAACATCCTCCAGCGTGGAAATGCTTTCTTCAGGTTCCATCGAACGGGGAACCGGTGAACGTTCCACAGATCTTTCCAACTCAGGAAAAGAAAGCGCACCTCCATTACTCGTAATCAATGCCCGCTCGACGATGTTTTGCAACTCCCGCACATTTCCCGGCCAATCGTAGCTGTTCAATTGATCGAGAGCTTTCCGAGCCAGAATGGGAATATTCGGCAATCCCATTTCCCTACTTTTTCGACTGACGAAGTGGGCTATCAACGAGGGAATATCTTCCTTGCGTTGCCGTAACGGTGGGAGTTGAATCGGAAAAACGTTCAACCGATACCAAAGGTCTTCCCGAAAACGGCCTTCCTGAACCATTTGTTCCAAATTCCGATGCGTTGCGGCAATCACGCGCACATCCACTTTGATCGTCTTGTTTCCACCCAGTCGTTCGAACTCCTGCTCCTGCAAAACCCGCAAAAGTTTGACCTGGGCATCCTGAGTCAACTCCCCGATTTCATCGAGAAAAATCGTCCCGCCGTTCGCTCTTTCGAAACGTCCGCGTTTACTGGTAAACGCCCCGGTAAATGCACCCTTTTCATGCCCGAAAAGTTCGCTGTCCAGCAAAGTATCCGGTATCGCTCCACATTGGACACGCACCATCGGCTGATCCCTACGGGAAGAGGAAAGGTGGATCGCATTGGCAATAACCTCCTTGCCCGTCCCCGTTTCACCCAGCAACAAAATCGGATTATTCAAAGGTGCCGCCTGACGAACCAGTTCCATCACATGCCGAAGCCCGAAATCCGCACCAATCACCTGATTACCGGAAATTCGTTCCAATTCCTGCCGCATGGCGCGGTTGTCATCATCGAGAATATCTTTTAGCCGTTTCAGTTCACGATAGCGGCGGGCATTGCTCATGGCCAAAGCCATCGGTTCTTTGACAAGTTGCAGCAAACGAGCGTGTTCTTTGGTAAAAGGATTTTTCTCGTAATTCACAATACCGAAGCGCCCGACATGTTCGTCTTTGATTTCCAATTCGAGAGACAATATCGAAGGTAGGACTTCATCCGGTGGAATCACCTCTCTCATCATATCGAAAACCGCTTTCATCTTCTCGCTGACAGCTTCATGAACGAGTTGGTTGATAATGAAAACATCTCCTATTTTGAACCCTGAATCTTCCAAGAGTTGTTCGAGTGCTTGCTTTCTTTCAATGTCCACAAAGAACAACGGCTTTTCATTATCAAAAATACTAAATTTATTCCCTCCTGCAAAACTGACGCTATAGACTCCACCATCTCGTTCCTGGTAATCGAGAAAAATGGTTTCGAGGGGAAAAAACCGACGCAGGTATTCCATCAGATTCTGGAGCGCTTCGTCCATATTGAGGCTGCTACCCACACGTAAGGTAACTTCACGGAAGAACTCGTTTTCATTCAACATGGCTGTACCTTTTTTCATCTGCTGAAATAATTCGAAATTTCTGCATTACAAGAGATTCCTGGAATGCATGACTTGGATCGTCAATTCTCCGCCAATCACAGTTCTTGAAGACTTGGGTAATTTGAAACTACTGGAACCCGTCCCAACTGTCAAATAATACGGCAAACTGCGATATTTAACAGACCACATCTGTTAAATATCGCAGTTTACTAAAAAGCCAGATGTGTGCACCTTTGATTCCGCGAAAAACCAAGGATTTTTCCTTCCCTACTCTGGCACACTTTCTGCTTAGTATAATCGCCGTGTTTGTCGAACGAAAGGGTCCGATAATGGGCTGGGTAGAATCTATTCATTTGCTTTCTTCAGAAGAAACCATTAAAAAATTAAATACAGAGTTTCCAGAACATTTCGAGTCCCTTTTGAAAGACAAAAATATCGAGAAAATCGAAATCATTGGGGATGCTTTTCTCCCAACGAGCATCGCCGTCGTACTTCATTGGTGTGCCGACATTATTCCGGCAAAAACGAAGGTCGGCCTTTTGCTTGCCGAACATTTACGAAAGAAAGGAATGGTCAATCACTCGGTATGGCTGAGCAAATTCGAATTCAAAATGGAACCGACCGCAGAATAAACGTACCGACATCCTACACAAGCAAATACCATACGATACTTTCAAAATTCAGGGAATCAACCGGGGGAATAGGCCGCTAAGTTCCACTGAACCATTCTTTTCCAACTTTCACCGAAAGATCATTTCGTATTCAAAGGAAGTTTCATGCACATGAGAACATCGTTCAAGTACTTCTTTTTTCTTGTAACTCTCGTTTTTCCGGGGCTTTGCATGGCGGAACCCATGCAGATCACGTTGGAAGAAGCCCTGAATCTTACCTTGAAAAACAACCCGGAAATTATGGCAAGCAAAGCGGATGTTCGCTCGGCGGAAGCGGCCCGAAAACAGATGCGTGGTCATTACGGACCGATCTTCGGATTCTCTTCCAGCATTCTCGTATGGGACGACAAGAGCTATTTTTCCCTGGGAAGTGGCGGAAGTTCAACACAACTGCCCGCTCCGACAACGGCCTATGAACAAGCCTTCGCCGGGTTGGTGGAACAACTTTCCACTCCGTCGAAGCTCCAGGATCAGGTTACCAGCGAAACAAAGCTTACCGTCGCCATGCCGCTGAATCAGCTTTATCAAATTCATCAAGGGTACAAAATCAGCGAATTGGAGAAGAAAGTCACGCAAGTACAGCTCGACGCCAAACGACAAGCCAAAAGTCTGGAAGTCGTTACAGCCTATTTTCATCTTCTCCAGGCGGAAAAACAGTTGGAAACCACTTACTCGTCGGTACAGCATCTTGAAGAGCAGCAACGCGTCGTGCAGTCTTTCGTCGATCAAGGAATGCTGGCAAAAAACGACCTGTTGAAAATCCGAGTGGCTTTGGCCGATGCCAACCAGAAAAAAATTCAAGCCCGTTCGATGAAAAACCTTGCCCGCGCCAATCTCGCTACGGTGATGGGACTGGATATCGAAGCCGAGCTGCTCCCGATTTCGGTACCTGGTGAAGCTCCCGTGGCTCCCGAGATCCTGCTTTCCGAAATTTTTGATAACGCCATAGAAACCCGCCCCGAAACCAGTGAAGTGCGGCAAAGAATTCGCCAGTCCGAGCGGGGAACCCACGCCGCCATGGCCGACATGCTTCCCAACGTCAATCTGATCGGCGCGTACACCCACACCGAAGGCGTTTCAATGGGCCGGGAAAACACGTTTTACGGCGGGTTGGCCATTAGCTGGGATTTTTGGGAATGGGGTGCAACCTACTACGGAATCGACAAAGCCCGCGCCAATCGTTCGAAGGCCAAACATATGAATGAATATGTGGAACGAATGATCCGGCTGGAAATCAAAAAAGCCCTGATCGATTTCCAAAGCGCTACGGAAATGCTCAAAGTTGCCGAAGCTGCCGTGTTGGAAGCCGAAGAGGCTTACGACATCGAGTCGCGCAATCTCGCCAAAGGCATGGGTACCACAGCCGATATGCTGGACGCCGAAACCGCGCTCGTCAAAGCACGAAACAACCACAACTCGGCGATTTTCCAATGCTATATCGCCAAAGCAGCCTGGCTCAAAGCCATCGGCGAAACCGTCGATTCCAAACACTTGATGTAATTACTTAAGAGACATATGGCCTATAAGGAAATCCACATGAATTTTTCGATCGCAAAACAAACCACCGTATTCGCCCTGTTGATCGCTGCCGTCATGGTGTTGGCGTCCTGCAATGAATCCATCGGTCAGGAAGCCCAGGCACCCGTCAAAACGGACATGGTGAAAAAAGTCCTGGTCGTCAAACCGGAAACCAAAGATCTTGGTGTCACGCTGAAAGAAGGCGTCACCCTGGCTCCGGAAGAAAAATGCACCATCACCTCCGAAGTCACCGCCCAACTGATCGAGTGGCACGTCAAGGAAAACGAGCTAGTCGAGCCGAACCAGGTTATCGCAACCCTGGACCCCATCGACTATCAGATCAGTCTCGAACAAGCTCGTGCCGGTCTTGCGGCTCTCAACGCTCAATACGTTAGCGTCGAGAAAGATTTTCAACGTCTCGAAGCTCTATTGGAGAGCGGCAGCATTCCGCAGTCCCAGTTCGATGGCATCAGCGCTCAGAAAACCGCTCTGGAAAAACAGATCGAATCGGCGGCGAAAAGCGTAAATCTGCTCAAGCGCAAACTTAACAAAGCCAAGATTCGTGCTCCCTACGGCGGAGTTATCACCAAGAAAATCGCGCCCTTGGGAAAATACGTGATGAGCAACCTTCCGGGCGGCGGCGATATCGCTTCCCTCGAAAAAATCGATCGCCTCAAAGCCTCGCTGTCCATTTCCGAAATGTTTTACGGAGAAGTCGAGCAGGGTGAGAAGGTTTCGTTCTACATTCCCACATTGAACGAAACGGTCACCGCGTCCATCGACTCCAAAGGCAAAAGCATCAGCACGTCGAAAACCTTCAGCCTGATTGCCTATATCGATAACAAAAGCGGCAAAATTCCCGCAGGGTTGTACTCGGTCGCCACCATCGAGACCCAGGCCAAACCCCGTGTGATTGTCCCCGCTACGGCAGTGAAAACCATCGGCAACCGGCTTGGTGAAGTTTTCTCCGTCGAAAATGGCAAAATCGTTGCTCACTCGATTTCCATCGGCCACGCTTTCGAAGATGGTCTGGAGATTGTCGGCGAGATTCCCGAAACCGTGATCAAAGATACTTCCAACATCAAAATCGGTGAAACCGTCGAGGCCATCATTAACTGATTTTCCTTTCTTCCTTGAGTTTCTCTCTATTTACGATCTTCACGAGGAGTCGCAATGTTCCTTTCGAAGTTGTCTTTGAAAAACCCGGTCATGATCTCTTTGCTGACCTTGGCTTTGATCATTTTCGGTTTCTTGTCCATGAAATCTCTCGGTGTCGAGTTGCTTCCCTCCATGGACATTCCCGTGGTAACCGTCACGACCGTCTATCCCGGTGCGGACGCCAAAACCATCGAAGAAGACGTGGTAAAAAAAATCGAGGATTCCATCGGAACCTTGAGCGATATCAAGCACATCGACAGTACCGCACTCGATAACGTCGGCTTTACGATCATTACCTTCGAGGATTACGTCAACGGTGCGCTTGCCACGCAGAACGTTCGAGATAAAGTAGCGATTATCGAAAGCGACCTGCCCGAAGATGCGGAAGATTCCAAAATCGAACAGTTCGACATCAACGCGCAAGCGGTGATGACGGTCATTCTCAAGGCTCCTTCCGGTGAAAAATTAAGCAAAGTCACGCGAATTGCGGACAAAACGATCAAAAACCGCCTCCAATCCATCTCAGGTGTCGGTAGTGTAGATATTTACGGTGGTCGGGAACGAGAAATCCGTGCCTTGCTGGACCCCTTGAAAATCGGACAATTGAGACTTTCGGCCCTTGCCGTGCTGAATTTGATGGGTTCATCGTCCATAGAAGTTCCGGCAGGCACCATCAAACTGAACCACGAATCGGAAGAAGTGACCGTTAACGGCTTCGGTGAGGTTGAAACCGTCGAAGAATTGCGGGAACTTCCTTTGTTGAATCTCGCGGATGGAACCATCCGAGTCAAAGATATCGCCCGTGTCGAGGACGGATTGGAAGAAGAAGAAAGCGCTTCCATGCTGAACCTGACACCAGCCGTCGCCTTGAAAGTCAAGAAACAGGGTTCTGTCAATCTGGTTCAAATGTCCGAAGATGTTTTCAAAGTCCTTGAAGACGTCAAAAAACAATTGCCGGAAGGCTATGAAGTTGAGATTTCGGGTGATCAGTCACCGTTTACGAAGGTGGCCGTGTCCAGCTCAATCGACGATATTTTCATGGGCGCGATTCTCGCCATGCTCATCATCTTCAGTTTCTTGATGAACAAGCGAGCGGCAGTCATCATCGCCGTATCGCTGCCGACATCGATTATCGGAACCTTCGTTTTCGTCAAGGTCGCCGGTTTCTCGTTGAACCTCATGACAACGATGGCTCTCTCGCTCTCCGTCGGAATCCTTACCGATGACGCCATCGTGGTCATCGAGGCGATTTTCCGTCACGTTAAACAGGGAAAAACCAAAATCAAAGCCGCCATCGACGCGGTGCAGGAAGTCGGTCTCGCCGTCATCAGTGCGGAAATGGCGTTGGTCTGCGTGTTCGGCCCTACCGTCGCACTGCATGGCATTGTAGGTAACGTTTTCAAGGAATTCGGTTTGACCGTCGTGGCGGCAATTATGATCTCCGTAACGGTCAGTTTCACCGTATCTCCGCTTCTCGCTTCCGTTATCCTGAAAGAAGAACCAAAAGATTTCATCTTTTATCGGATCATGGACAAATTTCTTATGGGCCTCGAAAACGGCTATGCCAAGGCGGTAACGTGGGCACTAAGACATCGATTTCTCACCCTCCTGACCGCAATCCTACTTTTTGTGGGAGGAATGTCTCTTGCAGGCAAGCTACCTACGGCATTTTTTCCTGATATCGACCGTGGCGAATTCGACGTAACAGTGGAACTGCCAAACGTCAGTTCGCTGGATCACTCGAAAGCCGTAACCCGAGAAATTACGGAAGTTCTGCACGAATTCGAATGGGAATCCTTTGTTTTCTCGACCATGGGTGGTGGCACGAAAAAGGAAAAGAACCTTATCTCCATGCGTGTGATGATGACGCCCAAAGAAACGAGAACCATCAACCAGAAAGATGCTATGGATCAGGTCCGTGAAAGCTTGAGCCCCATCGCAATTCGGCACCAGGCCAAATTGTCCGTAAAATTCGCCAAAGCCGAAGGGATGGAAACCTCACCGGTACAGGTCAACGTTGTAGGCAATGACTTTTCCAAGCTTTCCCGTGCCGCCGAACAACTCGTACGATTCATGGAACAAGACGGCGGTTTCACGGATATTGCAAGTACGGACAAAGGCTTTAAAAAAGATGTCCGTGTGAACTTCAACCACCAGAAAATGGTGGATCTCGGTGTCAATCCCGCTGAAACGGCCATTACGATGCGTTCTTTGATCGACGGTAAAAAAATCAGTGGAATCATGGATGAAACCGGCGAAGAAATCGAAATTCGAGTATACGTGGACGATCCTTACCAGACACTCGACAACATCCGCAACATTCCCTTGATGTCTTCAAAGGGAACGACCGTCAAACTCTCGGATGTTGCGGATATCACGTATGGAACGAAACTCGTTCAAATCAACCGACTGGATCGTGTACGTAAGATCGGTATCATCTCCGGATTGAACCAAGGCTACGATATCGGAACCCAGGCACCCAAAATGGCGCAATTCGCCCAAGACAACTTCCCTCCCGGCGTGGAATTGAAAATGGCGGGTGATATCGAAAACATGCAAAAATCTTTCGGTGACCTGCTGGGAGCGTTGGCGGCCGCCATCTTCCTGATCTATATCGTGTTAGCTTCGCAGTTCAACTCCTACATCCATCCGTTCACGATCATGTCCGCCCTACCCTTCGCACTGACCGGAGCCATCGGAAGCCTATTCATATTCAATCAAACGTTCTCCATGATGAGCTTTATCGGTATCATCATGCTCATGGGCATCGTGACAAAAAACTCGATTCTACTGGTCGATTACGCTTTGCAACTGATTCGTGGCGGCTCGGAAGTCTTCGAAGCGCTGGTAGAATCCAGCAGAGTCCGCTTACGTCCCATTCTGATGACCGCCGGAGGCACGATGGTCGGTATGATGCCACTGGTCCTCTCCAGAGCCAATGCTGCGGAAATGAAGCACTCCATGGGGTATGCCGTTATCGGCGGTCTGGTGTTTTCCACCTGCGTCACGCTGTTCGTCGTCCCGGTGATTTTCTCGCTGATGCAACGTTTCACACGCAAAACGGATGATGCCATAGCGGAAGAACTGAACAAACTCTAATAATTTCTAACGCTTACATGCTTACGCTTCACCCCGCTTTTAGGCGGGGTTTTCTTTTGGGAGGAAAAAATCGAAATTGAGTCAACAGAACAAAAGCGAACGGTCGGCTATTTCTAACCGACCGTTTGCCTTTTCACGCGGGACGCATCAGCGCCGGGCATGACTCACGTAACCGAACCGTGAAGAACCGGTTGAAGTTTCAATATCAGTTCACTTCGATCTGGATTTTGCGCGGGAGCACTTCTTCCTTCTTCGGCACGTTGAGCTTGAGAACGCCATTGTTGTAGCTTGCCTTGATGTTTTCGGCATCGACGTGTTCGGGCAGCGTGAAGTTGCGGGTAAACAGACCGAAAATCCGCTCGCGTCGCCGGTAGGTCTTGCTTTCTTCCACTTTGTCGCCTTCGCGTTTGCCGGAAACGGTCAAGATTTTGTTTTCCACGTCGATCGAAACGTCTTTGGCATCCACACCGGGAAGATCCACCGTCACTTCGTAGGCTTTTTCGGCCTCGACGATATCGACACGCGGCGTCCAGTTCGCGATGCTTTCACCGTCCTCGGTCGTGTTCCGGGTATCGAACAGACGATCCATGTCCCGACGAAAACGCTCCAACTCCGAAATCGGATTCCATCGTACCAACATGATCCACCTCCTTATTGAAAGTCTGCCTTTCGGCGTTATCGACTGATGAATTGCATCAGCCGTCATTCATTATCAACGGTTGAAAAATAAGTCGGTCCAACGTTTCGTCAACCCTGCATGAAATTTTTTTCTGGATTTTTATGAGTATTATCAGATAGATATGAAGGTATAGATTCTAAATATAAGTCGCTTTTTCAGGCTGTCAAGTCCGACGGTTTTTTCTAGACCCTCTGTGCAGCATCAGCCAGTGATGATTTGCAAAATTATTAATAATTATTCGGAATAGCGGCATTTCAAGAGAACATTGCCTGAAATTTCTGCTTTTTGTGGAGTTTTGAATAGAAATGAAGAAAAGATAAAAAGAAAACGGCGGGCTTGGTACCCGCCGTTTTCTACGGACTTGATTGGTAGCGGGGACAGGATTCGAACCTGCGACCTTCGGATCATGAGTCCGACGAGCTACCAGACTGCTCCACCCCGCATCGTGCCCACCTTTTGCAAAGTGAACTGTCCGCGTTTCGTGAGGACATACTTAGCAAAAACCCGGCCCGAAATACAAGAAAAAACCATAGAATTCGTAACCGTCTTGAATTATTGACGATTACAAAAGCTTTGTTTAGGCGGCAACAGAGAAATTCGCCTCCCTCGGCTGTAGAACGAAATCATACACAAGTTTGTCATTCCGGCACGGCAGCCAATTCATCGATGACTTCAGGCACCGGTAAATAATGAAGACTAACGGTTCCATCCGGCTTGAAGACATGCGACGCTAGAACCCACTTTTCGTCCGGAGTAATCAAAGCTTCGCTCAACAGTCCCCCAAGCTCATATCCCTTGGAAACTTCCGTATTGCGGCTAAGAAAACTCAAGCGGCTCATCTCGTTGCCTCCCGTCACGAAAAATCGTTCGGACGGTGCCAAGAAGACCTTGTAGTGAAAATCTGTAAACAAGGCCAATCTCTGGTCCCCATTATGAATATTCAAGCGTTCCACACGGTACATCGTGCGCCCACGGCTATCGTCCAGGCGATATACAACGTGTAATGTATCCGAGGTTCGCCAATACGCCTGCTCGATCACTTTGCTTTCTTCATCATACGTCGTCATCTGCCGTACACGACCGCCTTTGATCGGCACGACGTATAATTGATAGGTTTTCAGATCCTGCCGACTCGGATGGTCGGGATCCACGGTCAATGCGAAAAACAACACCCAATGGCCCGTCGGGTCGGCACTCGGACGCGAAGGAACACCTGCCAGACCTTCCAAGCGAATCCGGCTGGTCATCTCCTCACCCGTTTTCAGATGAACAAGCATGGATCGCTCATTTAAAGCAACGATTCCCGAATCGCCAGCATACGAAGGATAAAACGCTCCCCGCAATGGGACGACTTCCCTCATCTTCGGTTTCTCGGGATCGTCCAGCAAAATCTCCCAAATTTCTCTCTGATAAGCCCTGGATGAGCCATCTTGAGATGTTTTGGATTCATCGAGTTGACGAACGAATACGGCTTTTCTCAAGCGGGGATGGAATGAAAACTGCCCGTCTTCCCCGTCTCCTTGCGTCAGTCGAAAGCCGTGTTCCAGCTTTTCCCCGGACTCGACGTCCCATGAACTGCATGCAAGTAATAATAGAACTTGACAAAAGCCAAGCGCTTTGACAATATACGCCCCCAACCCCATTCGGGCGCGGCTATATTTCGCCGAAAGATTCTTGCTCGACGGGACGTTTTTTGAGTATTTATTGTTTCGATTCAAGGTATTGGATCTCAATTTTCTACTTGGGTGTGGTGTTCATCGTCATCATACACACCTGCATCATAGCAGAACGGGAGAGAGATGCAAAAAAACGAACGCTACCACGGTCCTCATTCTCTGGAAGTCAAAGTTTTCGAGGATCTTGAGAAGGCCATTCGCGTGTTAAAAAAGAAAATGGCGCAAGAAGGTGTTTTCAAAGAAATGAAGAAGCGTCGCTTCTATGAAAAACCGTCGGTGAAGAAAAAACGCAAACGGGAAGAAGCGGAGCGCCGCCGCCGCAAAAACATGCGCCGGGGCTGATTCTCCCTCCTTATTCCCTTCCGATACCTTATGAAATCTTCCCTGCGAGGCGCTTGCGCCTTCGCGGGTTTTTTTGTTTGTTCCAACCTTCCGAATAAACCGCCACACAGGACGATTTTTCGTTCGTTTTCCCTTTTCGTAGCAAATTTTAGTAGTTCGGATAATTTTATCCGACAAGAGGGGCGCTTTCGAAAAATGTCGGGTGAAATCACCCGACCTACCCAAGCAGCAACATTTTTTGGAAATAAAGCCGTTTTTTACGAAATGACTTGCAGGAATTTGGCGACGATTTTTTTCATCGGCGTTCCGGGAAACACAACGGTACATTTCGCCGATTGTCCCGCACCCTCGACCTGCACGATTTTTCCTACACCGAAGCTCCGATGAAACACTTTCACACCAGGACGAAACTGAGCCAGTATTTCCCCGGAATCGGCGTCGAAAACCTCTTCGAAATCCGGTTCGGCACTGGTTAAAGCTTTGCGCGGAGCTTGCGTTCCTTTGGGTGCTTTGGCTTTTGCATATCCTCCGGTGCTTTGAGTGAATTCCTCGAAGCTCATGCCTTTGAGCCGCGAACGAGGCGGTTTCGGTGTCTGCACGTCGAGCAGGTCCGGTTCGATGTCTTTAAGGAAATCCGATGGCTCCGACGTTCGCGTGGAACCGAACACCATCCGACTCGACGCCAGCGTCAGAAAGAGTCGCTGCCGGGCGCGTGTCATCCCGACGTAGCACAAGCGGCGTTCCTCGTCCATGCCGCCTTCATCATCCAACGCACGGGAATGCGGCAGAATATCCTGCTCCAACCCCGTGAGAAAGACGACGTTGAACTCCAGACCTTTGGCCGAATGCAAGGTCATCAGGGGGACACGATCCTCTTTTTCATCCAGATCGTCGAGATCGCTGACGAGCGAGACGCGCTCCAGGAAGGCGTCGAGCGACGCTTCTTCTTCCTCGTGCGAGACGACGAATTCCGCCACTTCGTTGATCAATTCCGCAAGGTTGGTGGAACGGTCCTGGGCTTCTTCGCTGCCGTCTTTGGACAGCATGTCCCAGTATCCGCTGTCGTCCAGCACTTTTTTCAACAACTCGTCCAGTGGCAAGGTTTTGGAGGCTTCCAGCAACCCGGCATACAATTCCACGAACCGTTGCAGGCGTGTCGCCGAATTTCGTCCGATGCTACGCGGCTCTTTCGCTTCGTTCACCACAGCATCGAGAAACGGTATGCCCTCGTCGACAGCGGCTTGCTGGATTTTCTCGATGGTGATTTTCCCGATGCCTCTCGGAGGAACGTTGATGATCCGCAAGGCGCTGATATCGTCTGCTGGGTTCAGCAGAATGCGCAAATACGCCAGTGCGTCCTTGATCTCCTTGCGCTCGTAAAACCGCACGCCCCCCACGATCGTATAAGGAATTCCGTTGGCTCGGAACTGCTCTTCCAAAACGCGAGACTGTGCATTGGTACGATAGAAAACGGCACAATCGGAACGTTGATATCCATGCTCTCGCATCATTTTCCGAAGATGTTCGACGACCCAGATCGCTTCGCGCCGCTCGGTTGGAGCTTGAAAAACAACCGGTTTGTCACCTTTTTCGGCCTCGGTCCACAGTTTTTTCTCTTTACGGCCTTTTACTTTGGTTACGACCTGATGCGCCGTTTCGAGAATATGCCCCGTGGATCGGTAGTTCCGCTCCAGTTTCACAACCTGGGTTCCAGGAAAATCCCGCTCGAACTGCAAAATGTTCCGTACATCCGCCCCACGCCAACGATAAATGGCCTGGTCGTCATCGCCCACCACACAGATATTGTCATGGTTCGATGTCAATAATTTCAACCACTTATACTGGACAAGGTTGGTATCCTGATATTCATCGACCAGCAGGTAACGCCAGCGGTCATTGTATTGATTCCGAAGTTCCGGGAACTCCTGAAGTAGCCGCACAGGCAACACCAGAAGATCGTCGAAATCCACGGCGTTGTTTCTTTTCAACGACTCTTGATACGCAGGATACGCCAGTGTCAGCGCTTTTTTGAAAGGATCGAAGCCTTTCCAGTCGGCCAGGGTTTCCGGTCCTTCCATCTTCTGTTTCAAACTGCTGATCGCCCCAAGCATCTGCCGGGGAGCGATGGACGTGCGGTCATATCCCAAACGTTTGAGAATCGTTTTCATCAACGAAACCTGGTCGTTCCCATCGTATATCGTAAAATTCCGGTCGTAGCCGATCAACGAAACGTGCTGGCGCAGGAAACGCGCTCCGATGCTGTGAAACGTGCCGAGGTGCACCATCGCTCCGGCGTCGTCCAACAATTGGTTAACACGCTGTTTCATCTCTCCCGCCGCTTTGTTGGTGAACGTCACGGCGAGGATGTTCCAGGGCTTTATGCCCATCTCGTGAATCAGATGCGCGATACGATAGGTAATGACTCGGGTTTTTCCCGACCCGGCACCTGCCAGCACCAGCAAAGGACCGTCGCCGTGCTCGACGGCTTCCCGTTGAGGGGGATTCAAATCGTTGAGATAATCCGCGTTCATTCGTGCTCCCATTAAAAATCGCTCCGGGAGATTCCCCGGTAAAAATTACATTGGAGAAAGGAATGTAGTGGAGAGCGCGAACAAAGGCAAATCCCGATTTTTCCGAATGTCTATCGTGAGAATTTCGCGCTTTGTATCCCTTGATTTCAGCCGGAAAAACGAACCACGAATCATGAAATATTCAGTTTTACTTCAAGGGGTTACGTGATTAGCGCCGTTTGGTGACTCCGACTTTCCGACACAGTTCGGACAACTCGCATTTCGAGCACCAGGGAGACACAGGGACACAAAGATTCTGCCCATAGGTAACAAGCAGGTCGTTGATGGGAATCCAATACGGTTTCGGCAGCTTTTTTCTCAGTCTTTGTTCCGTTTCGTCAGGATTTTTCGTTCGGACATATCCCCAGCGATTACAGATACGATGGACGTGGGTGTCTACGCAAATACCGGGTAGCGCGAAACCCAACGTCAACACAAGATTCGCCGTTTTCCGTCCCACACCGCGAAACGTGGTCAACGTGTCGATATCTTTAGGAACCTCGCCGCCGAACTCCTCGACGATCCGCCGAGACGCCGCAAGAATGTCCCTCGCCTTCGTTTTATAAAATCCGGCCGGAAATATCGCCTGGGCAATGGTTTCCTCGGATAATTCGAGCATGGCTTCCGGGGTATCCGCCAGAGCATAAAGCTTTCTGGAAGATTCGCGTGTCACGTCATCTTTTGTGCGAAGGGAAATCATAGTGGAAATCAACACTTTGAACGGATCGCGTTTTTTCTTCACCATCTGGGTAACGATTGGCTCCTGCCATTGCAATGTAACCCGTTGGAGAATATCCATAGTGCGGTCGATATCGAAAGGAGCCATACTGCCCTCGTACAAGAAGTGTTTTTGTGCAAAACGATAGGAAAAGGGGAAGTCATTTACGAAACGTCGTGCTTTAACGCTATTGCTAAGCTTTATCGTCAGGAATTTTCCATTTCCAAGGTGTCGGGCTAGAAATTAGCCCGAGCTACTGCTGAAAATGAAGTTATGGAATCGAAACCAATTCAATACCATCAAGGTCGCGGAAATCCTTCTCGTTGAATGTAGCGATGCGAACAATGCCGTGCTCGCGCATAGTACCGTAGATAAGAAGGTCGAATATTTTAGCGGATCGAATTCCATGTTTTGCTGCTGCAATCAAAGCGATTTCAATCGCCTGTTTGCCAGGAGAAATCACTCGAACAGGGCTGTCTTCAAGAATGCTCATCGTGATGTTCAAAAGTTTGTCAGGAGTAAACGGCCTTGTAACCTGCTTTGAGGACGTCATAACCCTGAATGTCTCACCGACGACCTGTGGAGAGATGAAAAACACTGTTAATTGTTCCATCTGGGATAACAGGAAATTTTTGGCGCGTGAATGATTGGGATGTTCTGCTGCCAATGATGGAACAACGACATTTGTGTCAAGAAAGATCAATCGTCGTCTCTTGTATAGATTGACTCTCGGTCAAGGTCAGGATTCGAAAAAGCACCAACGTCTACACTACCCAGAAGCGAACGCAGTTTCTCTGCACGCCTCTTGTAATCCTTCGCGTGTATCGTTTCGATAGCCAATTGCATCTTCAATTTTTTCTGCTCATCTTCCGGTAGGCGACGAATTATCTCAAGTACTTGTTCGGCGGTTTGCATTTCACCACCTCCTTTTCAATTCCAAGATACCACGAAGCCTGGAGCCAATCAATATCGAAACGAATCAGGACGAATTTGATCCAACCTTATGAAATCATGGAAGAAAAAGAGAGAAATAACTAGCCACTAGGGCAGACGAATCGTTTCCACGGCACCTTGCACGCCGGGTGTACCGCCCAGCCCTCCCAAGCCACCGATACCTTCCGCCACTTCGGAATATTCATCGATGGTCGGAGCCTCGCCGGACAATACGAAAATGCTTACGGCGATTCCACCCGCGCCGCCGCCACCGCGACCGCCGGGACCACCATCGCCACCAAGACCGCCACGACCAGGAGAACAACCACCGGCTGTCGATCCGGGATCACCGCCACGACCACCGATTCCACCCTCGCCGCCAGTCGCACCCGCACCGCCACGGCCACCAAGACCGCCACTGATGCGTGAATTCACAACCGTCAACGGAGTATCGATGATCCACACGGTAAACGAACCACCACCCGCGAACCCTCCGGTTCCCCCGAGGCCGCCGCAACCACCCGAACCGCCGCCGCCGCCACCGCCGCCGCAGCTATCGTCGCAATCGCAACCGGCACCCGAGCCACCGCCGCCACCGCCACCGCCGCCGCCGGGCTGACCTACTCCACCGGCACCACCGGTTTGTCCTACCCAGATGCCGCCCGCCAGGCTACCGCCTTCTCCTGCCGTACCGGGGTCGCCTTCCGCCCCGTCACCGCCATCAAGACCGTTTTCAGCCGCACCGATCTGGTTTCGCGCTTTTCCTTCGCCACCTCGACCGCCCAGCTCACCACCGGAACCATCGGCACCATCTCCACTGCTGGTTCCTCCTTGGCCACCACGGGTCGTCAAGCCGATACAAGTATTGATCCCAGCCGTTCCAGGGGTGGCCGCCGAACACCCACCGGTGCAGAATCCCAGTGTTTTTTCTCGGCAGTCATGAGAGCCACCCGGTCCGCCATCGACACCATCGACTCCTGAACCTCCCGACTCTCCATCGGCTCCACTCGCACCAGCCGCACTATTGATCCAGGAGTCGTCGAGAATAACGTGCTCGCTGTTCTCCAACCAGAGGCTGTACCCGTTTTCACCACGTTCTCTGCCACCGGTTCCGGCAACAGTCAACCCACCTAGCCGCAATTCTCCTTGAACGTTGCGCACGGTAATCGCCGGATTGCCACGCCGGACTTTGGTCAGCAAATTGGTACGATTCCACTCGTCTAATGGCTCGAAACCACCGAAAACACCGAACGCCCGAGAAAGATTCAGCGATTCGAGATGAATTTCTTCCAGGTAATCGCCACGAGCGATCAAGACCTGCCCACGCTCCGCTGCAAGCGCGGCCTCGATACCGTCCGTAATGTTATCGAACGGTGCGCTCATCGTGCCGTCTCCACCTGCTACGGCATCGGCATCGACAAACACCGCATCCAGACGCATTCCGTCCAGGCCATCGCAGTTGGCATCGATTTCATCCGCATCCGGCCAGTCGTATTCGGCGGTTTTCATGCATTCGCATCCGGGAATTTCCTGATCGAGATCCACATAACCCGTAGCGCAGTAATACAGGCAACTTCCATTGATGCACTCGGCGACTTCGTTTTCTTCCGGTTCGCAGCGGCGACCTTCGGGGCCACAGTAATCCGGTCCCTGTTCGGGGATTTCTTCTTCAGCTTCCTCGATTTCGACAACATCGAGGTCGTCCGTCTCATCCTCGACTTCTTCTTCGTCTCCATCCGCCGGTGGTTCTTCGATACAGTAGGCTCCGCCGTCCTGATCGTCCTGGCAACCTTCGTCACATTGCTTGATGTAGGTACAGCTACAACCTTCGGGACAAGCCGTACTGCTCGAACACCCCGGCTCGGTATAAAAAAGCTTGTTCATGTAACAGAAATAGCCCGATTCCACTCCTTCGATTTCGGGAAAACAATCGGTCAGAGGATCGAACTCGCAGATTTCTTCCTCTTCCGGTTCGGCCTCGACCTGGGTTTCATCAAGATCCACAAGATCTATATCCTTTTCCGTTGCGGCATCTGTCTCGGTAGGACTGTCCACGCTGTCGAGGTCATCGTCCGTTTCCGCCTCCGGAAGTTCGTAGTAATCCCTATCCGCCGTTCCATTGGGAAGGTCGATCTCATCGTCTCCAGCGGTATTCAAGGCTTTCGTATCTTCGCAACCGAAAAGGGCCAGCCCGAACAGCGCGATCCATACCGAAATGATTGCTTTCATTGCAAGATCTCCTCTTTCTTGTCACCGCTAGGTTGTACCGCAAAGGCGTCGATGGCGCAACGTTTCCCTATACGTGCCATTATTCAACACTTTTGAATGTAAATTTTCTCGTCTCTACAAAATAACAAAAAAAATTACTCATCGGAAAACCAAGCATTCCAGGTCTTTTGACGATAGTTTCGGCAAAATTTGTTGGGAAGCAAATGTCTCGTTTCTTCTCCATCGATTCCATGTTACGGTTTAGTTAGGATTTTATCGCTCTATTTTCGAAAAGGGAACCGCCATGGCAATCCATCCCCGCTTTCCACTAGCTTTCATTGTGGTGATTTTTTCCCTAGTTGTATTTTTCGCTTGTGGCGAGGACAGCCCCCCGTCCCTGGAAGCCGATAGCGACAACTTGGAGTTCGTGGAAGAAGCCGACGAAACCGAGACGCAACTCGAGGCCTTTTCGATTGCGGTAATCTCGGATAGTCACGTTCAGCTTTCGAATGATTCGGATCAAAACAAACATTTTATTGAAGCCGCCGAAGCTATACACCCCTTTGGACCGGATTTCATCGTAAATACCGGTGATCTCGTGGACGATCTGTTCTGCTTTCCCGATATCAATTGCAGCGATCCACTACCGATTCTGACTACCTACCGGGACTTGATCGAAACCTCGTACGATGTTCCGCTGTACAACGTGATCGGCAACCACGACAACCGCTATTTCGACACCTTCGAGACCCGCGAGCGTCCGGCCTACTCCTGGGATACGGTTTTCGGGGATACGCCATCCCTGCCCTCTCCTTATTACGCAGTGGAGCACAAAGGGGTTCAGTTCCTGATGCTAGATGCAACAGACCTCGCCGTAGACCACGACACCAACGACGACCCATCCTTCGGGCAGGATCAACTCGACTGGACCCGCGAACGACTGGAAAAAGGACTTCCCACCCTGATGTTCTGGCATCATTTTATCGATCCGCACGAAACCATCCTCCCCGACGCCGAAGGAATGATCGCGCTGATCGAGGAGTATCAAGACATCGTACTGGGCGTTTTTATGGGACACAAACACTATTTTGCGCACGTCGAATGGAACGGCATCCCGTTTTACATGACCGACGACCTTAAGCATTGTACGCAACCCGTGTTCCATATCGTTCGTATCGATCCCATCACCCGCTCGCTGACCATCGTTAACGAAGACGACATCGAGTATCGATAACGGCAACACACGATTCCGATGTGCTGCATCCTGAATTCTGACAAACATTTTTCGAAAAATCGGCTCCACATGTGACAGTTTCTGCCATATGAAACTCACAAAGACAAAAAGTCTGGTTTTTCCTGAGAAAAATCAGACTTTCCACCATTTTTCTCTTAGCGCGAAAACAACGAACCCGTTATGATGAGCCGCGACTCAGTCTCATTTTATATTTGCGGAAGGTCAGTGGTTCGATGAAAAACGGAAGTTCCAGCGATAATCAACCCGTCGCTTCGAAGTACTCGTACTACGTATTCACACTGTTGACTCTGCTTTATATGTTCGATTACATCGACCGTATGATCGTGGCGTCCCTGTTTCCTTTCATCAAACGAGATTGGGGACTGACCGACGCCGAATGCGGCATGTTGATCTCTGCCGTGTACTGGTCGATTCTGGCTTTTTCCTTTCCGGTGTCCCTCTTCATCGACCGCTGGAGCCGGAAAAAATGCATCGCGATCATGGCGCTGCTGTGGAGTCTGGCAACGGCTGCCTGTGCCATTACCAAGAATTTCCACCAGCTTTTCATGGCACGAGCCGCGATAGGTATTGGTGAAGCCGGATACGCCCCCGGTGGAACCGCGATGATCTCGGCCCTGTTTCCCAAGTCGAAACGAGCCTTGTTTCTCGGCTTGTGGTCGGCCGCAATTCCACTGGGAAGCGCCATCGGTATCGCTATCGGCGGTTGGGTAGCCAATCATTTCGGATGGCAACACGCCTTCGGCTTGGTCGCCTTTCCGGGAATGATCGTGGCTTTCCTGTTCTTCTGGACCAGAGATTACGAATCCGTCGAACTTGTCAAAACGGTGAAAAGCGATACGGAAAATTCCCAGCAGGTGAAGATGTCCAAAAAAGACATGGTTCGGGAATTCACCCACACCGGATCGCTTTTGGCCACATATTTCGCCTTTGCGGGCAATACCTTCGTCACGACGGCTCTGCTCTCCTGGATGCCAACCTATTTTCATCGCATTCAGGGATTGGATGAAACCACGGCAGGACTGAAAAGCAGCGCCGTAATGCTTTTCGCCATCATCGGCGCACCACTGGGTGGATACCTGGCGGATCGCTGGCAAAAACGTCACGCCAACGCCCGACTGCATTTTTGCATCATTTCCTCGTCTATCACCGCCATATTGATGATGACAGCCTTCGGTTGTCTCGAAGGCTACGCTCAATATGCGCTTCTGCTGGCAGGCGGCGTCTCGGTCGCGGCCTTCGTCCCGGCGGCGGCGGCGGTCACTCAGGATGTCGTCCATCCTGGACTGCGAGCAACCAGCTACAGTCTATGCGTCATCGTGCAGAATCTCGTCGGCAGCTCGATGGGACCGATTTTCGTGGGTGTCGTTTCGGATCAATACGGCATCTCCACGGCAATGACGATTCTGCCAGTGTTCTCCTTGCTGGCGAGCATGCTGTTTTTCGTCGCTTCGCTGTTTTACAAACAAGACCTGGCGAAGGTGGAGAAAGTGGAATTCCGCTTCGAATCCTAAACAACCGGAAAAAACAGTACAAGCCGCATTCAACCGATAAAAAAAGAGAACGAACCATGCAAGTGAATCAAAAAAACGTTTATATCAGTGGTGGAACCAGTGGCATTGGATTGGCTGCTGCCTGCCTATTCGCTTCGAAAGGTGCGAACATTTTTTCGTTTTCCATCGATTCGCCCGAACGCATGAAAGAAGCGGTGGAAAGCATCCGCAACGCCTGCATCTCGAAAGACCAGAAGGTCGAAGCCGTCTCGCTCGACATCACGGACAACGACACCGTACAAAAAGTGCTGGGTGAGGCTTGCGAAACCTTCGGTGCCCCTTACGTGCTTATCAATAGCGCCGGAATGGGCGGCGCTATCGTATTCGAAGAAATGACCTACGAGCGCTTCGACCGGATGCTCAAACTCAACGTGTATGGTATCCGAAACGTCACCGCCGCCTGTCTGCCCTCTATGAAAGGGCTAGGAGAAGGCTATATCGTCAACGTGTCCTCCATGAGCGGCCTGGTGGGGCTGTATGGTTATACCGGCTACAGCAGTTCGAAATTCGCCGTCGTCGGTTTCAGTTACGCACTGCGCGCCGAAATGAAACCCCACGGCATTCACGTTTCGGTGATGTGCCCCGTTCAGGTGGACACGCCGATGCTGGCCGAAACCAACCAGTACAAACCGGAAGTCACCAAAGCGATCAACGCCAACGCCGGTGTTATGAGCGCCGAAGAGGTCGTTCAGGGAATGTTGGAAGGCATGGAACGCAACGAAGCTGTGATCATTCCGGGTAAAAAAGGCCGAATGGTCTATCTGTTCCAAAGGCTTCTTCCCAGCGTTCGGGAATTCATGACCGACCGTATCGTCCGCAAACTTCATGAAGCCCCCCATCCGGAGGCTCCGAAAAAATAACGGGGTATCACATGGACCGCAGGCAGTTTCTTCAGTTGTCCGCTCTGTTCGCCGCACCATTGGCGACCTCTTCCTGCTCGAAAAACACGAGTCGCTACCTGGCTCCGCAACCTCTCGTAAGGACAGAGGAATCCCTGTTGCTGAGAAACGTCCGGCTCGTCGATGTCCGGTCCGGACGCCTTCGCCCGGAAAAAGAAATCCGGATAAGCGGCGGAAGAATCGAGGGAATCGGCCACACGTCCACACAACGCCTGAGCGCAGACAAAACCCTTGACCTCGACGGTGCGTACATCACGCCCGGCCTGATGAACCTGCACACACACATGACTCTTCCGAGCGGTCTCAGTTTGCGTCCCGGAATGTTGTTTTCCCTGGAACGACAAGCCGAGCGCAACGCCGAGGAATGCATCCGCCACGGTGTCACTACCGTACGCGACATGCTGGCCTTTTCGGACTGGCTCGATCGACTGACGGATAAAATCGACCGTGGGGAAATCATCGGCCCCCGGATTCTTTCCAGTCGGGCTTTGTGTATCGAGGGCGGATACGGCTCGAAGATGATCCCTATCCGCAAACCGAAATTCTGGAAAATGATCCAATCGGCGGAAGAAGGAGCCACAGCCGTTCGAGAGGCCAAAGACAACGGTATCCACTGCATCAAACTGTTTCAACAACCCAAAGAGCTGTTCATTCCCGGCAAGCCTCTGGAAGTCATGGACGTGCAAACGATCCGTTCCGTTACGGAGGAAGCTGGCAGGCAGGGACTTGCGGTCGCCCTGCACCAGACCGAGCACGGAGGGTTCAACCGAGGAATAGACGGCGGCATCCGCGACATGCAGCACGTCATCCGCGACTATCCCTTTACAGACGAAGATCTGCGCCGGATGCAGGATGCCAAAGCGGCAGTGATTCCAACCCTTTCCGCGCCTTTCGGTTTGGCACACAAAAGCCCCGGAGACGCTCGCTGGGCCAGTGAAGATCTACAGAATTTCAACACCTGGCGCAAACGGGTCTTTCCCGATCTGCTTCGTGAATACCTCGAACCGGAATTCGTCCGAGGCAGTCTCGATTACTTCAACCGGCTGGCGCGTCCAGAATCCTATACCCGTAAACACCTGATTCCCTGGCCGGACCAGAACGTGTTCACCTCTGCGGTCGTTTTAGGCAAAAGCAACGCCAAAAAGCTCTATGACGCAGGGATTCCCTTCGGTTGCGGCAACGATGGCGGCATCCCCTTCGTTTTCCCCGGAGCGCTCCACATTGAAATCGAAATGTTGGAACAAATCGGCATTCCCGCCGCCGAAGGTCTGAAAATGGCGACGTTGAACAATGCGAAGCTGATGGGATTGGAAAGCACGTTGGGAAGCATCGACGAAGGCAAGCTTGCGGACCTCGCGGTTTTCCGCAACAACCCGCTGCAATCCGCGCTTCACCTGAAAAAGCCGCTGATGGTATTCCAAGAAGGTCGCTTGCGACACGTCCGGGAGGGATTCAACCCGAGATCCGTCTAGAATTTCAGGTTTGATTCACAAAATCACGATTCTTCCAAAGATGTCGAGTCCGTTTCTATCGGCTGACCGTGTGGATCTTTTTGTGGAAATCCAACATCTTGTGCCACTTCGTGAACCAGTTCGTTGGTAATGTAATGCTCTACCCGGTCGGCGGGATCGTGCAGGTGATCGGAGGGCAGCGGCGTATGTTTCGCAAGATAGGCTTCCCACAGGCGGTGTTTGCGAATCAGTTTTCTTCCGGCCTGTCTTCCGATTTCGGACAACCGAAATGCTCCGGCCTGCTGCTGCCATTCTCCCGAAAAACGTCCCGCGCCAAGTGCGAACCGTACCTGCCAGCCACCGCCCATCGCTCGCAACAGATCCTCGTGAAGCATCGACTCGGAAGGATTGCGTTCCTCCCAGCGATAGAGCAACGCGAGGATATCTTCCCGTAATACGCGAAAACTCACTCGAAGTTGGTACAATTTACGCGCCAGCACACCATGACGAGGAGCGAAAAATACGGCAAGCACGAAATGCAATCCTACCGCGACAGCCATAGCGCCAGCCACGGGCGTATCCCATTCGAAGGCAAGTTCTCGTCCCAATACCGCCGATGAAATCCCGATCAGCGGAGCCAACCAGGCCATGACTTTCATGCGGTCCGTCAGCAAATACGCTGTAGCGGACGGAGCAACCAGCATCGCCACAACCAGAATCGAACCCACCGCTTCGAAAGCCAGCACGGTGAATACGGCGACCATCGCCATTAAAAGGTAATGCACGAGCGTGGCATGAAAACCCAGAGTCGTAGCCAACGCGGAATCGAAAGAAACCAGCTTCAATTCTTTCCAGAACAACAGCACGAAGCCCAAAATCGCAAGCGTCAGAAAAGCGAGGTTCAACGTCATGATAGGAATTTCTATCCCGAGAAAGACCTCCGTATCCAGGGCGGCGGACTCCAGAATTCCGTACAGGACACAACCCGGATCGAGGTCGACCTGACTGGCCACCCGACTGATCAAAACCACCCCAAGTGCGAACATGGAGGTAAAAATCACGCCGATGGATGCATCTTCTGCAACGCCTGCAAAACGTCGAACCGTTTCGGTCAATACAATCGTCAGCAATCCCGCCAGCAGGGCACCGATCAACATCGGCCACGTAGCACGACTTTGCGTTACGATGAACGCCACCGCCAACCCTGGAAGCACGGCATGGGAAATCGCGTCACCCAGCAGGCTCATTTTCCGCAGCACGAGATAGTTTCCCAACAGCGCCCCGGAAATATTCACCAACGCACCGGTCGCGACAATCCAAAAGCCGATAGCATCGAACCCCAAGATCGTATCCATGACTAATCCTGCTCCACGGGATGAACCGATGCCGGTAATTCGGCAGTATCCCCCATGTGTTTGCGTTCCAATTCCTGGATCATTTCATCGGTCAACAGATGCTCCAATTCGTCGGCATCGCGGTCCACATGGTCGGGCGCGATGGACGCCTGTTCGACGAGGAAAATCTCCCAAAGCCGGTGACGCCGAACGACATCCGCCGCCCTTTCCCTGCCCTTCCGACTCAAGCACCAGCCGTCGGAATCTTCTCGTTTGACATCACCGCTCCATAAAGAACGCCAAAGCAGCCAACGAACGGTCAAAACGCTCCAACTTCGACGTTGAATCAGGCTTTGTATCGAAACGCCTGAGTGTTTTCCAACTTCCCGGCATTCCTCGATCTCGAAAAACGCCCGCAACAGGTGTTCTTCGGCAATATGCAGTCCCGTGCCCAGACGACGGAAAGCTCGTGCGAAAATTCCCTTTTTCGGAGCCACGAATACGGAAACGACAAACAGTGCCGCACCGGACAGCACGATCACCGCACCGGCAGGTAAATCGTCGTAGCGGGAACTCAGCCACGTACCAGCCAGACCCGTCAACAAGCCGATTCCGCCGGACAACACCACCATTCCTCGAAGATTATCGATCCAAAACCGGGCCGATACCGCCGGGATAATCAACAACGCCGCCATCAGCACGACACCGACCGCCGGAAGCCCGATTACGGTGGTTATCACGATCAATCCCATCATGATCGCATCGAGCGTCAAGGCAGGAAATCCTTGAACGGAAGCAAAGGAGCCATCGAAGCTAACCAGCTTGAATTCCTTGAAAAACAGCACGACAAAAAGAAAAAACGTTGGCCGCAACGAGGAAAATAGGACATCAGATCCTGCGCTACCATCCCCGCTGTTTTTTCCCAATAGAAAGGAATCCAGACCGGCTTGGCGACCGCTGGGGTCGTCCCTGCACAATACCGGAAAGCATCAGACCCAAGCCGAACAGCACGCTCAGCACGATACCGATGGCGGCGTCGGCCTTGATCCGGGTATTTTTCTGCAACCACGAAATCGACAGGACTGCCGAAAAGCCCGAAAACCACCGCACCGGCCATCATCGCCAAAAAGCTGCGCTCTCCCCAGGATCAAGAAAGAAAACCGCCAGTCCCCGGCAACGCCGAGTGGGCTACGGCATCCCCAACGAGGGAACGACGACGTAAACACCGCAAAAACACCGATGGTTCCGCTGGCGAGTCCCCAACACCGAAGTTCCTAGCAAGACGATCATCGTGTTGTATGGAATGCCACCCCCATCTCGCCACGTCCACGAAACAGGTTCTGAAATCCCTCCAGACCGAAAATCCCCAGAAAACACAGCTTCCACAGCGAGAATTGCAGCGATGACGAGCAGAGGTTTCATCTCATTTCCTCGCCTGCCGCATGGCTTCCGCCGCCTGATCCAGCACCGACAAGCGACCTCCGTAGGTCTTTTGCAGGTTTTCTTCGGTAAACGTCGTGGAAACCGGTCCGTGGGCAATCACGCGCATGTTCAAAAGGATCAAATGATCGAAATATTCTTTGACCGTCTGCAACGTATGATGCACCACAATTACGGTTTTCCCACTGTCCCGAAGCGCATGAAGCATGGTTAAAATCGCCTGTTCGGTGGCGGCATCCACGCCGGCAAACGGCTCGTCCATGAAATACAGTTTCGCATCCTGCGCCAAAGCTCGCGCTAAAAATACCCGCTGCTGCTGTCCACCGGAAAGCTGGTTGATCTGCCGTTTGGCGAAATCGGCCATGGCGACTTTCTCCAGGCAGTCCAAAGCAATCTCCCGATCTTTTTTTTCCGGTCGCCGGAACCACCCCACATGACCGTATCGCCCCATCAGCACGACTTCCTCGACGCTGATCGGAAAGTCCCAGTCCACCGACTCACGTTGCGGAACGTACCCGACGAGCGAGCGTTGCTCTTTGTAGGGTTTACCGAAAATATCGACTCGTCCACTGGCACGCGGCACGAGATCGAGCACGGCTTTCATCAGCGTACTTTTTCCCGCTCCATTCGGACCCAAGACCGCAATGAGATTGTTTTCGGGCACGGTCAGGTCTACATCCCACAACACCGGCTTACGATGGTATGCCACCGTCATATCGTGAATTTCCAGCGGGGGGATTTTTTCGAGAGATTTCGAACGATTTTCAACGGCTTTTTCGTGACCGCCAGTATCTTTGGATTGCATTGTATTTCCTGTTATTTCAATGCGTTAACGATCGTTTGGACATTATGCCGAACCATTCCCAGATACGTCCCTTCCGGTGAACCCGCCGCCCCCCATCGCGTCACTGAACAGTTCGCCTCCGATGACAAGTTCGTGCCCTTTCGAACGACAACCTTCGATCAGAGCTTCCACATTTTTCCGCGATACGCTCGACTCGACGAAAATCGCTTTGATCTTGCGTTCCACGATGAACGACACCATGTGGTTGATGTCCTTGACTCCGGCCTCGTCCTCGGTGCTGATTCCCTGGACACCCATGACTTCGATGCTATAAGCATCGCCGAAATAACCGAATGCATCGTGCGCGGTAATCAAGACGCGCCCCGATTTCGGAATCGAAGAGATCTGCCGCCCCGTCCACTCGTGCAAGTCTTGCATGTCTTGCAATAACACCTTGGAATTGTTAACATAATCCTGTTTATGAACCGGATCTTTTTCAACAAGCACGTCACGGATTTTCCCGGCGGCAAGCATCCATAGTTCGACATCGAACCAGACATGCGGATCGTGTCCACCCTCTACCGGTTCACGAAGTTTCTCGGGCGGTAGGTCGTCAGCAACCGCCGCCACCGTTTTCTTGCGCTGTAGTTTTTTAAGAACGTCTCCCAGTTTTCCTTCCAGATGCAAGCCATTATAGAAAACCACATCGGCTTTCACCAGCTTACGGATGTCTTTTTCGCGGGCTTTGTATAAATGCGGGTCCGTTCCCGGTCCCATCAGACATTCCACCGTGCCATGTTCCCTTACGATCTGCCGAGCAAGATCGGCGATCATTCCGACGGTAGCAACGATTTTCAGTTTTTCAGAGGCAACAATCTTGGTGGTACCATCATCTGACGTTGTCTTAGCACCATCGCCTCGTTCGCATCCCAGCGTAAAAACAATAATAAAGAGTAAGAAAAGCATCCATTTCGCTTTTCCGAGCATCCTGCAACTCTCCTTCGTTTCATCGGCAATTGCTTGCCGTTATTATGAATTTTCAATGCTTTGGACTAACCCGTCGATGATTTCCTTACATCCGCCGTCACAAAGATGGCGGTTATGGTCGGAAACGTTTTCAAAGGTTTTTCCGACAATCTTGGAACAGGTGAATTCATAATCGGAGCGCTTTAGAAAATCTTCGATCACTTCCTCGGCCTTAGCCTGAAACTCTTTGGAATCCCACAGGTTTTTCCCGGCATCCTCAACATCGCCAAGTTGCTCGATATGCTTGAGCGCCAACAGCCACAATGCCGCACCCAAAGCACCACAAGCTCCGCCACTCAGACCGATTCCCCCGGCAAAGCCGGATAGCATCGTCGAGCGTAGTTCGAACGCCCCCGCTTTTCGAGCCAACAAAGCCGAACAACTGACCGGTTCTTCAACGTTTTCTTGCGAATCCTTCGAAAACTCCTCGGTCAATTCAGTAGATGACGTTCCAGCATACCATGCTGCCATACGAAAACAACCGATGGGACCACCTTTGATCATATATAGGAACATTTGCCATTTCGAACTCCATTCCGTGTTCGTTATCTCTGCACAATCGATGGTATTATTACGAGGCTGAAAAGCTTCTACCAATTTTCGTGCAGCGGAAATGGAAACGTTTTCGGCCTGCGACCCTGTCCCATATCGGCGATGCGCTTCCGCACCCGCCGCCAACGCCGCGCCCCAAAGCATTCCGCATTGATACCCGTGTTGCAGGATTCCCCCGGCGAAAATGGACGAGGCATGCTCCTCCGGCACCATAGGAAATCCATAAGCCCGATTGATCACATTCATCAACGCCTCGGAGCATGCTCCGACAGACAAAAAGGTTTTGATCGTTCCCAAAGATGTAATTTTACGTTTTTCCTCGGCCATGGTTTTTCCTTCGATTTTTCAAATTCAGTACCTACATTTTTCCAAAGCGGTTCGCATTTTTTCATAATGATGAAACGCCTTTGACGGTGTACCGATTTATTCCATAAAGTCTATTGAGTTTCCAGTATTTATAAAAAACGAATCTTTCGTTGAAAAATGTAGCTTGACCATCGGAAGAGAATCATCACTTTCTAAGTATGCACGGCGCTGCGAAGTACCGAATTTTCAAGGTTTTTCGTTTTTTCCTTGCTATTCGTTCGTGGATCGTTAGATTAGTAGCGCTTTTTAACTTGGTACTCGTACACGCCGAGTATCCTACAGGGAGATGAAAGATGAAACAAGGAATTCACCCGCAATACACCAAAGCGACGATCAGCTGTGCCTGTGGCGCTTCCTACGAAACCAAAAGCACCGCAGGCGATTATACGATCGACATCTGTTCCGCCTGCCACCCCTTCTTTACTGGCAAGCAGAAACTGATCGATAGTGAAGGTCGCGTTGACCGCTTCAACAAGCGCTTCGGCGGAACCTCGCTCGAAGATCGCTTCACGGGCAAAAAGAAAAAATGAAGTCACAACACAACGTCGGGGGACAGGCGATCATCGAAGGCATCATGATGCGTTCGCCGCACTCCTTGGCTATTGCTATCCGCCGTGCCTCGGGCGAGATCGTCGTCACCGAACGTCCTTGGGAATCCATCTGGAGTCGCTTGAAATTCCTGCGTCTTCCGTTCCTTAGAGGTTCGATTGTGCTGATCGAAGCCCTCGTCAACGGCATTCAAGCGCTGTATTTCTCGGCACACCACGCCATGCTCGACGAGGAAGAGCGCATCCAACGGGAAGAGAACGGTGAGGAGGAAAACGTCGAAGCTTCCGTGCCGCTCGATCCCGATAACCTCGACGACAAGGACGGTGCTGTGTCGCGCTGGGCGCTGTACGGTACTATTGTATTGTCTCTTGGCTTGGGATTCGCCTTATTCAAAGGATTGCCGCATCTGTTGACGACCTTCACCGGTTTGCAGACCGATCAGATGTTGTTCCACGTTCTGGACGGCGCGATCAAACTGGCGCTTTTCATCGGATACATTCTGCTGGTGGCTCGTCTTCCGGACATGAAGCGGATTTTCCAATACCACGGCGCCGAGCACAAATCGATCTACGCCTATGAAAACGACGAAGAACTTACCGTCGAAAATGCAAGAAAATACACGACCTTGCATCCTCGTTGCGGAACAAGTTTCATACTGATCGTTCTGTTGAGTTCGATTTTCATTTTCATGATCGTTTTCCCGTTTCTTCCTCGGTTCCATCCGCACTGGTTTGTCAATGCACTGATACAGGTTGCGATAAAACTTCCATTGATGCTACCGATTGCCGGCCTGGCCTACGAATTTCAACGCTGGTCCTCCCGGCATATGGATCACTGGTTGATCCGCATTGCCACGAAACCGGGTCTGTGGATGCAGAAAATCACAACTCAGGAACCCGACGACGAACAGCTTGAAATCGCTTTGGTCGCGCTAAAAAAAGCTCTCTGGCGGGAAACGGTTGGCCTCGATGATTTGAACGACGGAAAAGGCAAAATCGAAGTCTACAGCAGCTTGGCGGAAGTCGGCTTTTAGTTCATCGGGGTACGAGGACCAAATCCATCATGTTCGACAAACTACAGGAAATCGAAGAGCGTTTCGAAGAATTGACGCAAAAACTCGGAGAACCCGACATTGCCGTCAATCCCGACGCGTTTCGGGTCATCAACAAAGAGAGAAGCGACCTGGAAGAACTGGTGGAAACCTGGCGTTTTTATAAAGAATTGGACCAAAAAGCCAAAGACGCCACGCTTCTGATGGAAGACGATGACGAAGATATGCGAATGCTGGCCAAAGAAGAATTGGCCGAGTTGCATAAAGAACTTTCCGCCACCGAAAAAAAACTCAAACAGTTGTTGTTACCGAAAGATCCCAACGACGGTAAAAACATCCTGCTCGAAATCCGTGCGGGAACCGGTGGCAACGAAGCGGCGTTGTTTGCGGGCGATTTGTTTCGTATGTACAGCCGCTTTGCAGAAACGAAACGCTGGAAAGTGGAAACGCTTTCCTCCAGTCCCAACGAAATCGGCGGTTATAAAGAAATCGTCGCGACGATTTCGGGCAAGGATGTCTATTCCCACCTGAAATATGAATCGGGCGTGCATCGCGTTCAGCGGGTACCGGTCACCGAATCCCAAGGACGGATTCACACCTCGGCTTCGACCGTCGCCGTTCTCCCGGAAGCGGAAGACGCCGACATCGAGGTCCGTGACGAAGACCTGCGCATCGATGTCTACCGTTCCTCCGGCGCTGGCGGCCAGCACGTCAACACCAGCGATTCGGCGGTTCGTATCACCCACTTGCCTACCAACCTCGTCGTCACCTGCCAGGACGAACGTTCGCAAATCAAGAACAAGTCCAAGGCGATGAAAATCCTTCGGGCCAAGCTCCTCGAAATCGAACAACAAAAGGTCCAGCAAGAACAAGCCGACAACCGAAAAGCCCAGGTCGGTACCGGCGACCGCTCCGAGCGCGTACGCACCTACAATTTTCCACAAGGACGTTTGACGGATCATCGAATCGGGCTTACACTCTATAAGTTGGATGAAATCATCGAAGGAAATCTAGAAGATGTCATTACTTCTTTGAGAACCTATTTTCAGGCGGAAGCACTGAAAGCGGGTTCGGAGAACTGATCTCTACCGGATTCGGTGAGTTCGAACATACCGTTATCGTTTCGAAAACCGGAAAACGCCCATGAAACTCGCGGACATCATGACGACCCGTGTGGTTACGGTGGAATTGGATGACACGCTCGACACCATTCGCGGCATATTCACCCAAGCTCGTTTCCGCCATCTGTTGGTGCTGGACGACGACGATCGTCCGGTCGGCGTTATTTCGGACCGCGATCTATTCAAGGCCATCAGCCCGTTTTTGGATACGCTGGCAGAGAAAAAACGAGATACGAAAACGCTGGAACGACGAGCGCATCAGATCATGACGAGAAAACTCATTACGGCCCGACCGGAAACGCAGGTTTGCGAGGCTGCCGACAAGCTCGTCCGTTTCGGTATTTCCTGCCTGCCCATTCTCGACAAAAGCGGCGCAGTAGCCGGAATCGTCACCTGGAAAGACATCCTGCGCCGGATCGTTTGTCAAGAGCCGAAATAACGTTCCTTCCAAGGAGTCCGAACATGGCTATGCTCGAAGATTTCATCAATAAATTCAAAGAGATGCAAATAGGTTTCGCCATCGATGAAACCATGAGCGGAAGCCACGTTTTCGAACCGGGTTTCGGTTCTGAAGGAGAACATCCCTTCGAATTCCAAGTAACCTGGGGACCGGACGATATTCTCCAGTGGGGCAATCCCAACTCAGGAACGTTTTTATCCCAACCTCTCGTGGGAAAACTGACAGCCGGTGGACTATGCCGCGACTGTCATTGTCAGGGAACATTAACCCTCGATTACTTCCGTTCCCACAAAATCATTTACGATTTTCAATTCAGCGTTGACGGCAAACCCTACCACTTCATCGGGGAAAAGGTTAATATCAAGCCCTGGAATCTTGCCGTTTCCCACACCACTTGTTTCGGAACCATCACCGAAATGGATCACGGAAAACTCGTTTCCCGCTCGGTAACGCATTTCCGTTTCCGCACCACACCGGGATTCTTACGAAGTCTTCGTTTCGTCTGATTCTCGAAACCACAAAATACAATGCTGCTCTATTTCAAAGCCGGAGTTTCGGACGACGGCTGTTTTTTGTCTGAAAAAAATGTCCGAGCGATGTCCATTTGTGAGGTCTTTTAAACCAATTTGCAAAAAAAGAAAGAATTGTTTTCACAGTTTCTCTGTTTTGGTATACATTTTTACTGCGTTTTGTTTACGGTGTACGGTGCATTCTTGATTGGTAGAGAAAGCTTTGATCCAAGTTTTCACGGATTTGGAACATTTAGTCCAATTTCGTTTAGCCTTTCCGTTTTCGGTTGAGGTGAAGGAGAATTCGTGTCTTCAAATGCCGGCGTGTGCCCGGTAAAACGTCAAGGAGGAAATCTGATGCTAGACCCGACGAAACATGCAGACTGGGAAATCGCTGAAGAGGCAGAGAGCCGTATGAAAACCGTGTACGAACTGGGTGAACAACTCGGTTTGACCAAGGAAGAGCTTCTTCCTCACGGACACTACGTTGCCAAGGTGGATTTCCGAGCCGTGCTCAACCGCCTGAAAGACAAACCACAGGCCAAATACATCGACGTGACCGCCATTACCCCCACCCCGCTGGGAGAAGGCAAATCCACCTCGTCGATGGGTCTTGTCCAAGGTCTCGGCAAGCGCAACGTCAACGTGACCGCCGCGATTCGTCAGCCTTCCGGCGGACCGACCATGAACATCAAAGGTTCGGCGGCCGGTGGCGGACTCGCCCAATGCATTCCGCTGACTCCGTTCTCCCTGGGCTTGACGGGCGACATCAACGCCATTATGAACGCCCACAACCTGGCAATGGTCGCTCTGACCTCCCGTATGCAGCACGAGCGCAACTATAATGACGAGCAACTTGCCCGCTTGTCCCACATGCGCCGCCTGGACCTCGATCCCACCAAAATCGAAATGGGCTGGATCATCGACTTCTGCGCCCAATCGCTGCGTAACATCATCATCGGTATCGATGGCGTCAACGGCAAAGCCGACGGCTTTATGATGCGTTCCAAGTTCGGTATCGCCGTCAGTTCCGAAGTCATGGCGATTCTGGCCGTTTCGACGAGTCTGGCCGACATGCGCGAGCGCATGGGTAAAATCGTCGTCGGTTACGACAAGCGCGGCAACGCTGTCACCACCGAGGATCTGGAAGTCGCCGGTGCCATGACCGCCTGGATGGCCGAAGCCCTCAACCCGAACCTGATGCAAACCCTCGAAGGCCAGCCCGTGTTCGTCCACGCCGGACCGTTCGCGAACATCGCCATCGGCCAAAGCTCGATTATCGCCGACCAGGTCGGCCTGAAGCTCGGCGACTACCACGTCACCGAATCCGGCTTCGGTGCGGACATCGGCTTCGAGAAATTCTGGAACCTGAAATGCCGCTTCTCCGGCCTCAAGCCCAACGCTGCGGTCGTCGTCGCTACCATCCGCGCCCTGAAGTGCCACGGTGGAGCCCCGATCCCGGTGCCCGGCAAGCCGATGCCCGAAGAATACAGCGGAGAGAATGTCGGTTGGGTCGAAAAAGGCTGCGAAAACCTTACCCACCACATCAATAACGTCAAAAAAGCCGGTATCAACCCGGTCGTCTGCATCAACGCTTTCTACACGGATACCGACAACGAAATCGCCAAGGTCCGCGAAATGGCCGAAGCCGCCGGTGCTCGCGTGGCGCTGTCCCGTCACTGGGAAAAGGGTGGCGAAGGTGCTTTGGAATTCGCCGATGCCGTCATCGACGCCTGCGAAGAAGAAAACGACTTCCACTTCCTGTACGATCTGGATCTGCCGCTGGCAGACCGCATCGAGAAAATCGCCGGGGAAGTCTACGGTGCGGACGGAGTGGAATTCTCTGCCGAAGCCAAGACCAAACTGGAGAAATACCAGGCCGATCCCGAAGTCGCCAAACTCGGCATGTGCATGGTAAAAACTCACCTGTCCCTCTCGGATAACCCCGCCCTCAAGGGTGTACCAAAGGGCTGGAAACTGTTCGTCCGCGACGTTCTGACCTACAATGGTGCCGGATTCGTCGTGCCGGTCGCAGGTGCTATCAGCCTGATGCCGGGAACCGGCTCCAACCCGGCCTATCGCCGTGTGGATGTCGATACGGAAACCGGTAAAGTCAAGGGTCTGTTCTAAGTCCTTGCTTTTAGATTCTTCCAGGGGCGCACCAGCGCCCCTGATTCGTGTTCGGAACGATAAATCACTCGGGTGTTTTGAGCACCCTTACAAACGAGGTGAAAAGCATGTCCGCTGAAATCATTTCGGGTACCGAGATTCGAAAAGTCATCCTGGAAGAAATTACCCAGGAAGTGAAGGAAATGAAGGAAAAACACGGGACTGTCCCCGGACTGGTGACCATTCTCGTGGGCGAGAATCCCGCCTCCCAAAGTTACGTCAGCCTGAAAATCAAAACCGCCCACCAGGTGGGATTTCATGAAGTTCAGGACACCCAACCGGTGGATATTTCCGAAGAAGATCTGCTGGCGCTGATCGACAAATACAACAACGATGCGAAAATCCACGGCATTCTCGTGCAATTGCCGCTGCCCAAGCATATCGACGAGAAAAAAGTGCTCAACGCCATCGATCCCGACAAGGACGTGGACGGCTTCCATCCGGTCAACGTCGGTCGCCTGATGATCGGCGGCAATGAAGTGAAATTCGCGCCCTGCACGCCAGCAGGCATCCAGGAAATGATCGTCCGTTCCGGCACGGAAACTTCCGGTGCGGAAACGGTCGTAGTCGGTCGGTCGAACATCGTCGGCAAGCCCATCGCGATCATGATGGCGCAAAAAGGCGTTGGTGCCAACAGTACCGTGACCATCGTGCACACCCGTACGAAAGACCTTGCAGGCCATTGCAAGCGTGCCGACATCCTCGTCGTCGCGGCTGGCGTACCGAACCTCGTCAAGCCCGAATGGATCAAGCCTGGCGCGACCGTCATCGACGTAGGAGTCAACCGTGTCGGCGTCAGCGAAAAAACCGGCAAAGCCATCCTGCGCGGGGACGTAGATTTCGACAAGGCCAAGGAAATCGCCGGCAAAATCACTCCGGTTCCGGGTGGCGTCGGCCCCATGACCATCACCATGCTGATGAAAAACACCCTCAAATCCGCCAAATTCGCTCTTGAGGGCTAAAATGTGAAACGTTTCGTTTCGAACCGGGCTCTAACGTAACGAGCCCGGTTTTTTTGGGCCAAAACAATCCGAATTCCGCAGATTCGGCTATTGACCTTGACCGATTGAGACCCCATACTTCTTATGAATTCTGACCGTGGAGATACCCTTATGGAACCCAAACGCTGCCAAGTTCATTTTCTGCCGGACGACATCAAGGTTGAAGTTGCCGAGGGCGAAAATCTTTTGAAGCTCGCCATGGCCAATGACATTCATATCGACGCCAACTGCGGCGGCGCACGTGTCTGCGGCAAATGCCGGGTCAAACTCGATGGAAGTTACGAAAAAATTCCACCGAGAAAAAATCCGGGCGAACTTCCACCGGACACCTATCTCGCCTGCTGCACCAACGTCACCGGCGATCTGACGGTCACGGTACCGGAAGCCACCCGCGTCACGGGAACCCTTCCGACACGTTCCAAAGGAACCAGCCGTTCGAAACTCACCGGCATCGATATTGAGGCCGTAATCGAGGAATGCGGCGTCCGACCGGTGATCGACAAAGTACGCGTCGTGGTGCCTGAACCGACGATGGATGTCAATTCTCCCGACCTGGACCGTTTGCTGGCGGCTTTACGTGCGGCGACTCCTTACGAAAAAGTCGGTATCGAATACGAGGTACTGAAAGGAATCCCTGAAATTCTTCGGGAAAAAGGCGGAGAAGTCACGGCGACGATCCGAATCCCGCAGACCGAAAACAACCTTTTCGGTGCCTGCATTCCCACAGTGATCCGTCTGGAAGCGGGCGACACCTCGGACAACTTGTACGCCGTGGCCTACGACATCGGAACAACCTCCGTATGGGCCAGCTTGATTGACCTTCGTAGCGGAAAAGTTCTCGCAGACGCCGCCGACTACAACGCACAATCTCGCTTCGGAGCGGATGTCATCAACCGTATCCTTGCCTGTAAAAAGGCCGGTATTCACAAAGTACAGGGCGCTGTTGTCGAGACAATGAACATGCTTTTGAAGCAAATGTGCGAAAAAAGCGGTATCTCGGCAGAAAATATCGTGTATTTCGTAGCGGCAGGCAATACCACGATGTCTCACATCATGTTGGGTCTCGAACCGAAGTATATCCAGATGGCCCCCCATACACCGGTAGCTCGTTTTACACCGCCGGTACCGGCACAATCGATCGGTCTTAAAACTTCACAGTATGCCGAACTGTTCACGGTTCCGTCCGTTTCGGCCTGGGTCGGTGGGGATATCGTAGCCGGTACGCTGATTTCCGGCTTCTCCAAACAAGAAAAACTGACGCTGTTCATCGACCTGGGTACGAACGGCGAGATCGTCCTCGGAAGTCAGGATTTCTTGCTTAGTGCCTCCTGCTCGGCGGGTCCGGCTTTTGAAGGCGGCGAAATCCGCCACGGAATGCGGGCCATGGACGGAGCCATCGAGGATTTCCACCTCAACGGCGCGGATGCCGAACCGATGATCCTGACCATCGGCCAGAAACCGGCAAAAGGTATCTGCGGCTCGGGCCTGATCAACGTCGTAGCAGGTTTATTCCTGGCAGGAGTGTTGCAGCCCAACGGAAAGTACTCCAGCGACCTGAATATCCCACGTCTGCGCGAAGGCGACGAGGGCATGGAATACGTTCTGGTCTGGGCCGAAGACTCTGACATCGACCAGGATATTACCCTGACCGAAGTGGACCTCGATAACCTAATGCGTGCCAAATCGGCGGTTTACTCCGGAATTCGCACGCTGTTGACCGACGCTGGTATGGAACCTTCCATGCTGGAGCAGGTCATCATTGCCGGTTCCTTCGGACAAAGCCTGGATGTCGAGCGAGCGGTGATTATCGGCCTGTTGCCGGATCTGCCGATCGAGCGCTTTACCTTCATCGGCAACGGCTCTCTAATGGGTGCGCGTCTTGCCTTGCAATGTGGAAAAGGCATGGCCGAAGGCGACGCCATCGCCGCGCAAATGACGTATATCGACTTGGGAGCGGATAGCCGGTTCATGGATGAATATATGGCGGGGATGTTCCTGCCTCACACCGATGACACGCTGTTTCCTTCCGTGAAACAACTTCTACAAAACCAGAAATAAGGAAAAGCCATGACGAAAGTTATCGCCGTCGCAGGAAAAGGCGGAACGGGAAAAACCACGATTTCGGCGCTGACCGTACGTAGCCTGATTCAGAGCAACCACAAACCCGTATTGGCCGTCGATGCCGATCCCAACAGCAATCTGGGTGAATCCCTGGGAATCAACGTAGACAGAACCATCGGCGGAATGAGAGAGGACTTTTTCCAGAAAAAGGGCGAAGTTCCCGCCGGTATGTCAAAAGAGATTTATCTGAGTATGCAGTTGAATCAGGTCGTTCTCGAATCCACCGGTTTCGATATGCTGGTGATGGGTCGCCAGGAAGGACCGGGCTGTTACTGCTTCATCAACAACATTCTTCGAAAATACTCCGAAGAGCTGGCGGAAAACTACAAAACGATGGTGGTGGACAACGAAGCTGGCATGGAACACCTGAGCCGCCGCACCAACCACAAAATCGACTACCTGCTTCTCGTTTCCGATCATGCACTTCGCGGGCTGCGAGCCGTGCGCCGGATCAACGAATTGATCGATGGTCTTGATTTGAACATCGGAGAAAAAGGACTGGTCGTCAACCGCGCTCCCGAAACGCTCGATCCGGCCTTCCTTGCAGAAGTCGAAAAGCTGGGGCTGACCATCGTAGGACAGATTCCCGCAGATCAAAACCTCGAAACCTATGATTTCGAACAACGTTCCTTGCTGGATTTACCGGACGATTCGCCTTCCGTGGTCGCGGTCAACAAGATTCTTGAGAGCGTTTTCTAGACAGTGTCGACACGAGAAAACGATTTATCTGGACAAAATCCTCGGCTTCTCGATATATTTCTATTTACTAGAATATATCGAGAGGAATTACCATGGAAGCTGCCTACCATCGTCACGATATTTCCGATCACGTATGGAATCTCCTGGAACCCCATCTACCTGGACGCTCCGGCGAGTGGGGAGGCGTGGCGGAAGACAATCGACGATTCATCAATGCTGTTTTCTGGATTCTGCGTACCGGTGCGCCGTGGCGTGACCTACCCCCGGATTACGGTGGCTGGAACAACACGAACCGTCGTTTTTGCCGATGGCGCGACAAGGGAATCTGGGAGAAATTGCTTGAGATCCTCATTGACGATCCCGACTACGAATGGTTGATGATCGACGCCAGCCACGTCAAAGTGCATCCTGACGCCGCAGGAGCGAAGGGTGGCAATCAAGCGATGGGCCGTACAAAAGGGGGCTCAACAGTAAGATACATTTGGCCGTGGATGCGCATGGTAATCCAGTCCGAGCGATTGTTACAGAGGGTACCCGAGCAGATTGCAAGGAAGCTTGCGCATTGATCGAAGGAATCGACGCCGAGTATTTATTGGCTGATCGCGGCTACGATACGAACGTGATCCTTGAAAAAGCCGAAAACGCGGAGATGGTGGCAGTCATTCCTCCGAAAAAGAATCGGAAAGTTCAACGACCATACGATAAAGAGCTTTATCGTGTTCGACATCTGGTCGAAAACGCTTTTCTGAAACTGAAACGATGGCGAGGAATCGCTACACGATACGCAAAAAACGCGGCATCTTTCCTCGCAGCCGTTCATATCAGATGTCTCGCTCTCTGGCTTGATATCTCGTGACGACACTGCCTAGGTAGTTTCCAACTTGGTGGATGCTTTTCCCATCCTTGATTCCACAACATGACCTTCCATCGCCCAATCATTTCATGATGTATTGGGCGTTTTTTTTCAACAAACAACAAATCGGTGACAAAACCGTGACATATCAAACTCACTCGTGATATTCATCCCTTGTCATTTGAATCCCATGGCTTACATTGTCAGACAAATCATTGGATGCAGGTTATAAAAAGAACGGAGAACCATGGACCGCATTACGAGATTCCAATCCGCCTGCCACAGCAAACCGGTGGATCGTCCGCCGCTCTGGATTATGAGACAAGCGGGACGCTACCTGCCGGAATATCTCGAACTGAGAGAAAAGCACGATTTCGTCGAGGTCTGTCATACTCCCGAATTAGCGGCAGAAGCCACGTTGCAGCCTTTGCGACGTTTCGGATTCGATGCGGGAATCATTTTTTCGGACATTCTCATCGTTCCGGAAGCCATGGGAATGACATTAAGTTTTCCCAAAGGCGGTCCACTGCTCGAACCGGGTCTGCAAACCCTCGACGACCTTCGGAAACTCCAAGATGTCGAGGCTTCCGAATCCCTGTCGTTTATCGGGGAAGCCATTGAAATCGTTAGCGAAAAATCAAACAACGAAACCCCTATCCTCGGATTCGCCGGAGCGCCTTTCACTCTGGCCTGTTACATGCTGAAAAAAAACGACTGGGACCACCATTTCGCACTTCGCGTCAAAGCCTATCGAGATCCGGAATTTTATCATGGATTGATGGAGCGCCTTACCCGTGTAGTCATCGATCTGCTGCGTCTGCAAATTCGTTCGGGAGCCGCCGCAGTGCAATTGTTCGACACTTGGGCTGGACAACTGCAACCCAGCGATTACCGGGAACTGGTTCATCCCTATCACCAAAAGATTTTCAAAGCCTTGAAACCGCTCGGAGTCCCGTTGATTCTTTTCGTCAAGGACGGTTCCGGCGTTCTGGAACTTATGGCAGAAAGCGGTGCCGACGTGCTAGGTATCGACTGGCGGCAGAATCTCTCACAAGTACGCCAAAGAGTCGGGGACGATTTCGCTTTGCAAGGGAATCTCGATCCGGCGGTTCTGTACGGTCCCAAGGAACGCATTCAAGCGGAAGTATCCAGAATCCATAACGAAACCGGTGGGATAGGACACATTTTCAACCTGGGTCACGGCATTCGTCCCGATACTCCACTTGATGCGGTGGAAACACTGGTCAACGCCGTTCAAAATCTGAGCAACGAGGCATAAATGACATCCGAAACGTTCGTTTCCCCCAAAAGCGTTCCAAAAAGGTACTGGGAAACCTATTCGACACGAGCGCCACGTTACACCAGCTATCCGACGGCTCCGAACTTCACCGAGACATTCGACCGTGACGAAGCCCGTCGACGGTGGATCGAAGGTTGGTCCAGCGAAGATCCCATCTCCCTGTACGTTCACGTTCCGTTTTGTAAAAAACGTTGTCTTTACTGCGGTTGTCACACCTTCGTCCGGCAGGATTCTGCGATTTCCACAGGTTACGTAGACAACCTCTTGCGGGAAATGGATCGCATCGCCGACACCATCGGTCCCGGACGGATCATCGAACAGTTGGCCATGGGCGGAGGAACACCAACCTTTTTGCCCATCGAACAAATGCAACGATTGGTGCGAGAAATCGACCACCGCTTCGGTTTCGATCCCAACGGAGAACGTTCGATCGAAATCGATCCGCGCAGCGTAGACGAAAACTACCTCGGAGCGCTGGTAGATCTTGGTTTCAATCGCTTCAGTTTCGGCATTCAGGATTTGAACGCCACGGTGATGCAGTACGTCGGGCGCCCGCAAGAAACCGAAACCATTGGAAAACAGGTGGAATTCCTGCGTGCTCGTGGAGTCGAAAGCATCAATTTCGATCTGATTTTCGGTCTTCCCGGACAATCGGCCAAAACCATGATCGAAACGGCGTCCCAAGTCGTGGACTTTCAGCCGTCACGTATCGCGCTGTTCAGCTACGCCCACCTTCCGACGCTCAAACCGCATCAAAAAGCCCTGGAAAAATACGGCCTTCCCAACGACGAAGAAAAAATCGCCGTATTCGGCGAAGCCTTCGATGCATTCGTGGAGAAAAACTACGTGCCCGTTGGCATGGATCACTTCGCGAAAAAAGACGATCCTTTGTATCAAGCGCTGCAAAAGCGCACGTTGCACCGCAACTTTATGGGATATACGACGATGCGGGGTCGCGACCTCGTGGCGTTGGGCGTTTCAGCGATTTCCTCGGTGCATGGAACCTATACGCAAAACCTCAAGGATCTCGAACCTTACGATAAGACTCTCGCCGACTCTGTGCCCTGGATGCGCGGCTACTTGATGACGGAAGAAGACCTGCTTCGACGGGATATCATTCTCGATCTGTTCTGCAATTTCCATTTGGAAATCGACCGTTACGAAGCCGCATTCGATATCGATTTCTGGAAAACGTTTTCCGACGAACAACAAAAGCTGGAAGTTTTCCGAAACGATGCGCTGATGGATTGGGACAACCGGGAGATCCGCGTTCATTCCCTGGGGCGTTTTTTCATTCGTAACATTTGCACGGTGTTCGATCGTTTTTTAAGCGCGAACCGGCAAAACGTTCAATTTTCCAAAACGGTGTAAACATGTCCAACTTTCGCTCCGTCCGTACCGATTTCATGTTCGTTCTGCCGGACGATACGGCCGTTGTGGCTTTTACGATGGGAGCACCTGAAAAGTCGCACCAAATCGAGCCGTTTCTATACGAATTACTCTCCGATCCAGCGGTGGTTCGCCTGCCTTTGGGCTTTCTCTTCCAAAAATATTTCGCGAAAAAGGTTTCGAGAAAACGTGTTGAGAAAGTAGAGCCACGGTACTCGGCCATCGGTGGTTCGCCACTGGCCGCCAACACTCGAAAACAATGCTACGCTATGGAAAGACTTTTGGGTGCCAAGGTGGAACCGGTCTACCGCTACATCGAGCCCAAAGCCGAAACCGTGTTGGGGAAACTCAAGGAACAGGGTATCCGCAATATCGTGGCCTTGTCGCTGTATCCGCAGGAATCGGGAACCACCGTGGGCACGTCCATGGCCGAGTTGGAACGTGCGGCCGAAACCCTCGGCTTGAACATCGCCTTTATTCGGGACTACCCCGAGCATCCCGGCTTCATCGAGGGATTGGCCATGAAATGGGCGGAAACGGTCGATGTCCCCGAAATCGACCCGGAAAACGCCTATGTCCTGTTCACGGCGCACGGCATCCCACTATCTTACGTCAAACGTGGCGACGAATACCCTTACCGCGTCGAAGCCACGATGCAAGCGGTCCGAGCGCGCCTGCCGGAAATTAAAAAGGCTTCGCTGGCCTGGCAGAGTCGTTTCGGTCCTGCAAAGTGGACCCAACCGTACCTCGACGACGAAATCAAGCGACTTGGCGCAGAAGGCGTGAAAACGCTGATTCTGTTCCCCATCAGTTTCGTCAGTGAACATCTCGAAACCATTTACGATCTCGACCTGAAAGCTACGGATCTTGCAATAGAGTCGGGAATCGAAACCGTGTTGCGGGTCTCCGCCGTCGGAGACGACCCGTTTTTCATCGAAGCTCTGGCCGCCATGGCGGTGGAAACGGCCAGCAGAGTATTTAGAAAAGCATGAGCGAACATCAAGCAGACATCATCGTTGTCGGTGGCGGCATTTCAGGACTGACCGCTGCCTGGAGACTGAAACGCAACGGCCACGACGTATTGGTCCTCGAACGGGAATCCACACCGGGCGGAAATCTTCGGACACAGCACGAAGACGGCTATCTGCTCGAACAAGGCCCGCATTCCTGGCCCGGATTCGCGGAAAACGTCTGGCAACTGATCGGAGATCTGGGACTTGGAGGTAAGGTTATTTCCGCTTCCCCGGAGTCGAACAAGCGCTACGTCTACCGCAAGAACAAACTTCATCCCTTGCCCATGAGTGCTTGGAGTTTCCTCACCACCCCGCTGTTGAGCATGGGAGCGAAATGGCGACTGATGCAAGAGCCTTTCCGCAAATCCGGCGCACAACCCGATGAATCGGCGGAAGAATTTTTTACTCGCCGTTTCGGAGAAGAAGCGGTTCGCTATCTCGCCGGACCTTTCATTTCAGGTATTTACGGGGGAGATCCCGAGCAACTCGGCGCACGGGCGGCGTTTCCGAAATTCTGGAATTTCGAAAACGAGGCCGGAAGCATGATCAAGGGTGCCATGCGCCACATGAAAGCCAAGAAAAAAGCGAATCCCACACAGAAAACCCGCAAAGGGTTGTTCAGTTTCGTGGAGGGTCTTGGCGTTCTTGCCGAAACCCTGCAAAAAGAATCGCTCGGCGAAGATGTCCGCACCAACGTTTCGGTGGATTCCATCGAAAGCACGGAGGATGGCTACAGCCTTCTCGCCGGTTCCGATCGGTATCGCTGCAAAGTGCTGGTAATGGCGACACCTCCCGATACCTCTGCACGCCTGTTGCAGCCTATCGACTCCCGTTTCGGCGAGATTCTGGGCGGTATTCCCATGGCTCCGATGGTTGTGGTGCATTTCGGTGGCACCAACGAGCGTCGAGCTTTCCCCGAAGGCTTTGGCTGTCTGATTCCGAGGCATTACGACATCCGCACGCTGGGAACGGTGTTCATGTCCAACCTGTATGCGGGACGCGCTCCCGAAAATCGCTGGCTGGCGACATCGTTCATCGGAGGCATGTTCGACAAAGAAGCGATGGAACTCGGCGACGAAGACATCGTGCGTATCGCCTTCGAGGATCAGCAGACGCTTTACGACCAACCTGCGGGCGATTTCATCAGGATTCTGCGCCATCCGTCGGCCATTCCTCAACTGCTGCCGGATCACCCGGAGCGCATCGAAACGCTGATGGCGCTTTCAAGCACCTTCAAACCTCTCGTATTTGCAGGGAATTACTTAACCGGTGTCGGCGTGGACCATGCCGTGAGTAGCGGCTACCTGGCCGCAAGTCAGGTCGAACACAAACTACGGGAAATCGGGCAGTAAGAAGATGTCGATGGATCAGCCACAAATGGAAACGACACTCCCTATCGCCGTGGTCGGTTGCGATTTTCGGGTTGCCTCCAGCGCCTGGCGTTCGGCTCTGGTGCTTGACCCGGAAGAGCGTCAACGGATGGCCCATTCTCTGATTCAGAGCAAACAGGCAGATGGCATCGCGTTCCTCGATACCTGCAACCGCAATGAGTGGATCGTCAGTTCGGAACAACCTCAATGGGCGGTGCAACTGCTGGAAGCCCAGATGATCGGGCGCTGGCAGAAAAATCATTTCGATAAAACACCGAAACCTTACTCTTTCACCGGGACCGATGCGGTCGAACATATTTTGCGTGTCGCCGTTGGACTCGAATCTTTCGTGACCGGCGAAGCACAGATTGCCGGGCAACTCAACGCCAGCATCGAACAATCGCGCAAAAACGGTACGATTTCCACCATTCTCAACGGGCTGGCGCGCACCGTCGGACGGGTCACCCGTGAGGCCTATCGGGCCGGAATTCAAGGCGGTTTGCGCAGAGGCGTGCACGGCCTGACGCTCGATTACTTCGTGGACCGTTTCCGGGACGAACGAAAAACCATAGCCGTAATCGGCATGGGAGAAATCGGACGCAAAACGGCGGCACTTTTGGAAAGTCACACGCCCTATCGCCTGATTCGAGTCAACCGAACGGTATGGGCGGACACCCACGCCATCGTGCCGCTTTCGAAAATCGAAGAAGTCGTGGAAGAAGCCGACGCGCTGGTCCTGGCCACTGGAGCGCTGAAACCTTTGTTTTCCATGGAAGAATTCGCCCATTGGAAAGGAAAAGGGCGGCTGGATATCCTCGATCTGGGGATTCCGGCCCAGGTGGAAGGAACGAAAGACGACCCCTGGAAAGATCTCCATTACGACGGCTTGGACCGCCTTTTTACGGCCAAATCGCAGAAACTGGATGATGAAAGCGAACAAAAAGCCCTGAACATCGTGGAGCAGGGTATCGAGGAATTCTCCGCTTTCTGTGCCGAACGTCCCTTGGCTCCGTTGCTTGAAGACGCGCAATCCCGGCACGAACGCTACATTTACGACAAAGTGCCGGATTTCGTCGAACATATCCTTCCTGAGTTGGATCTCACGCGGCGGCGGCAGGTCGAACGTGATTTGAAAGGATTTATTCGCGAGTATACCAACGAAGTGATCGAAGCCATTCACCGGGAAGCCAATGCCCTGGTTTCGCGAAAATAATGTTTCTACGAAAAAAATGAGAATGGCTGCCAATTTTCATCGATGAATGTTCACTCAAGGAGTGCCGATGTTTACCAATCACGCAAGCTTGTACGTTCCTAAAAACGAAATCGAACAACGACTGGCCGCTTTTCAACAATCGCTGGACGCCATGGATGTCGCCGTAGCGTGGATCGAGCACGCCAACGACCTTCTGTATTTTACCGGCTCGATTCAAGACGCGGTGCTGTTGGTCCCGGCGGTGGGACAGCCGCTGTATTTCGTACGAAAAAGCCGGGAACGCGCCGCCAAGGAATCGCCTCTTGCCGTGTTGCCTTTTGCGGGACGAAAACCGCTCTTGGCTGAAGTGGAAAAATTGCTGAAAGGAAACGGCCAGTTGGGACTTTCGCTGGATGTCGTTCCCGCCAAAGAATACCTGTACCTGGTTCACAAACTCGGCAATCCCCAGATCAAAGACATTTCCTTCACGATTCGAATGCAACGAGCAGTGAAAAGCAATTGGGAGTTGGAGCAAATCCGCACCGCCGCCGGACATGCCGAAGAAACATTCACATTGTTGGAGCAAATCGCCAAACCCGGTCGCTCGGAGCTGGAGATTTCTGCCGATGTCGAACGTTTTCTGCGCACCAAAGGCCATGGTGGAACCATTCGCCTTCGCAAGCCGGGACAGGAAATGGCGATCATCACGGTGTCCAGCGGTAAAGCCGCCTGTGCTCCGACGAACTTCAACGGTCCTATCGGCAGCATCGGTCCCTCTCCGGCGTCGGCGATGGGGGCGGGAATCAAGCGTTTCGAGAAGGACGAAACCCTGATGCTCGACATGGTGAGCAACTGGAACGGCTACAACGCCGATAACGCCCGTACGTTTTATGCAGGGAAAAAAGCACCGGAATTCGTGGTGCAAGCCCATGATTTCTGCGTACACACCATGCTGGCCGTGGCAGAGCAGGCCAAACCAGGAGCGATTTGTTCGGAGATTTTCAATGATGTTGCAGCCAAAGCCGCCGAACGTGGTGAACCGGAAGGATTCTTGGGATACGGCGAAAACCGGGTGAAATTCTTCGGACACGGGGTCGGCATAGAATTGGACGAACTTCCGGTGATCGCGAACAAAGTGGACATCGAGTTGAAGAAAAACATGGTCATCGCCATCGAACCGAAGGCGTTTTTACCTACAGTCGGTCCGGTCGGCGCGGAGAGTACCTTTGTTGTGACCGAGAACGGCTGCGAAAGTCTCTGCAAATTCCCCAATGAAATCTATTATTTAGAACGTGATTAGTCAGTTGAAACATACGAATTATTTAGGCAAAAACCACCCGACTTGTGATTTTTTCTACAAGAAATCGCGCCCATAATTAGAGAAAGAAAACGATAAGCGTTGCAATTCGGGAGTGATTCGGTGTATGATTTCCACAATCATGCGTATCGTTTCTTTTTGAGGATCACGTTGGAAAGGAAAGACTTATGAAGGGTCTGCTCCGTATGGGAATCGGAATAGCCGTTCTGTTTGCCTTCATGGCCTGCGCCGAAAAGAAAGTCGTTCAGAAGCCTGACACGATCAAAGTCAAGGAAGCCGTGCGCGTCGAGCATTCGGACCCGGGAAATCTTACGATTCGCGAGTTCGACATGAACCACGACAAGCAACCGGATATGTTCAAGTTTTTCGATCCCAACACCTTGAATCCGAGCACCAAAGAACCGGTACTGGTCAAGCGGGAACTCGATCTGAACGCCGATGGTAAAGTGGATGTCTGGACGATGTACGGCATCAAGGGCGACGTAACCCAGGAATCGTTCGACCTGGATTATGACGGAAAAATCGATATGGTCGATTACTTTTCCAAAGGCGCGATGATCCGCCAGGAAATCGACAACCAGTTCGACGAAAAGCCGGATGTCTTCAAGTTCTATTCCAAGGGAATGTTGATCCGCAAGGAAGCCGATACCAACGGCGACGGCAAAGTAAACTACTGGGAAGAATACCTCGGAGGCGAGCAGATCAAGCGTATCGGCATCGATCTGGACGGTGACGGCGTAGTGGACCAGTGGAAGAAACCCGAAATCGAAGCTCCGCAACAACCCGCTCCCGAAGAGGAAGTCGCCGAAGCTGCAGAAGCACCCAAAGAAGAGAAAAAGTGATCACCTTTGTACTTTTTCGATTCCGTTCGATTCCTTTGAGTTGACAAAAACCATCGAAACGGATACGTTGTTGTCCATGAAAACGAACCGACATGCCATTCATCACCATCACGAATCGCCGCTTAGGAGAGCCGGATGAGTGTCTGAATATACAGGACCAATTCCAACGCCGGCTTTCAAGCCGGCGTTTTTGTTTATGGAGTAAAAACGATGCAAGAAAGTTCCGAAACACGCAAGGTTCGTCTGGCGCTTCCCAAAGGGCACATGAAAGAATCCGTTTTTGCATTGCTGTCCGATGCTGGGATTCGTGTCCGGGCAGACAGTCGAAACTACCGCCCTACTCTATCGCTTTCCGGCTTCGAGACGAAAATTCTGAAACCTCAGAACATCGTGGAGATGCTGCACGTAGGCTCCCGTGATTTCGGGTTCGCTGGTGCGGACTGGGTAGCCGAAAAAGGCGCTGATCTCGTGGAGTTGCTCGACACCGGCCTGGACCCGGTACGCATCGTTGCCGCCGCCCCGGACCAACTGCTCGTCGATGGTCGCCTCCCCGAACGACGAATCGTCATTGCCTCCGAATACGAACGCATCACTCGCCGTTGGATCGAAGATCAAGGACTGAATGCGGCCTTCGTCCGATCGTTCGGCGCAACGGAAGTCTTCCCCCCGGAGGACGCCGATTGCATCGTAGACAACACCGCCACCGGAAGTACGCTGGCACGAAACCGACTGAGTATCATTGCCGAGTTGGCGCAATCCTCCACACGACTGTATGCCCACCCGAAGTCCATGGAAATTCCAGGGGTTAGAGATGCTATCGAGCATGTCGTGCTGTTGCTGCGCTCTGTGCTTGACGCCCGGCAGCGCGTTATGTTGGAACTCAACGTTCCGACCGAAAAGCTGGAAAGTATCGTCAACCTGCTGCCCTGTATGCGGGAACCCACGATCTCGCCACTGTTTGGTGAAGCCGGGTATGCCGTCAAAGCCGCCGTACCACGAAAAGATCTACCTCGGTTGATCCCTGCCATCAAGTCGGAAGGGGGAACCGATCTCGTCGTCACGGCCCCGGACCAGTTGATTCCCTGACACTGGAAGGTATTCATCATGCCGGAAAACAAAAACTTTTTGCCGAAACCTTCCCCTTTTCTCGACGGTTTGCGTGCCTATTCAGCCCCCAAAGCGCTTGCACCGACGGATCTGAAACTGGACGCCAACGAAGGGCTCCCCCCTCCAGCGGAACTACTGGAGAAATTCTCAGGCATGGATCTGGAAAATTTCTCCCGATATCGCCGAGCTACTCCGCTGGAAGAATTGATCGCCGAAGAATTGGGAACCGCCCCCTCGCAAGTGCTGGTCACCGCCGGAGCGGATGAGGGAATTCAGCGCTGCTGTCTGGCGTATCTGCCGGAAGGCCGGAAAATGCTGATCGCCTCGCCGACCTTCGAAATGTTTCCGACGCTGGCCCGCATGGTCGGTGCGAAAATGGAATACGTATCCTGGCCTGAGGGAACCTACCCAATTGAAGCCGTATTGGAAAAAATCGAACCCGATACCGGAATCGTAACGGTCATCAGCCCCAACAATCCTACGGGAAGTGTCGCAATTGGAGAAGACATCGAGCGTCTGTCGCAAGCCTGTCCCCACGGCGTAATTTTGATGGATCTTGCCTATGGCGAGTTCGCGGAACGAAACCTCACTCCCTTGGCGCTGAAATATCCCAACGTCGTCGCTTTGCATACATTTTCGAAAGCATGGGGAATGGCCGGTCTGCGCATAGGCTTCGTCGTTGGCTCGAAGCCCGTTATCGATACGCTTCGGACCTGCGGCACGCCCTTCCCCGTTTCGAATCTCTCCCTGGAAATGGCTCTCGAATGGCGAAAGACAGGAAAAGCACAGGTTGAACGCACGGTATCGCGAATCATCGAAGAGCGCACGCGGCTGTCCCGTACCTTGAATGATCTTGGGGCCGAAGTGCTGGATTCTCAAGCGAATTTCGTATTCTGTCGCGTAAAAAATCCGCTTTTCACCCGTGATGCACTAGCGGGAATGGGAATCGCCGTCCGGCTGGTACCGGATGAAGAACATTTTCGCGGTGGCCTGCGGATAACCTGTCCGGGAAATGAGAAACTGTTCAAACGCCTAACTCACGCCCTGGAAACCGTGCTTGCTCCCGAAGGGATCTTGTTCGACATGGATGGCGTGCTGGCCGATGTGTCGCTATCGTTCCGTGAAGCGATCCGCCTGACTGCCGATTCGTTCGGTGTCATTCTGGACGAAACAACCATATCCGCCGCCAAAGCCGAACCGGGAAGCAACGACGACTGGTCCCTGACCCAACGGCTGATGTCCGGGGCAGGTGTCGAAAAGCCTCTGGACGAGGTAACCGACGCTTTCGAAATCCTGTATCAGGGAACCTATGAAAACGAGGGTTTGAAGGCAAGAGAACGCCTGATCCCGGATCGTTCCGAACTTGAAAAACTTCATGACCGGCTGCCGTTGGCCGTTGTCACCGGGCGACCGCGCAAAGATGCGGACTTTTTTCTGAATCAGCACGAAATAGCGCGACTTTTTCGAGAGGTAATCGCTCGGGAAGACGCGCCGCTTAAGCCCGACCCGGCCCCGGTCGCACTAGCCATGAAAAAACTTTCTATCCAGCGAGCCTGGATGATGGGCGACACGCCGGACGACATCCTTGCCGCACGAGCGGCGGGAGTGCTGCCTATCGGCGTCGTGTCTCCCGGCGACGATTTCGAAAAACGTTGTGAACCTTTGTACGCCGCCGGTGCGGCGAGAGTGATTACCGACCCTTGCGACATGAAAGCGTGGTTGCCATGACAAAACGAGAAGCAACGATCGAACGCAAGACGAACGAAACCGACATCCAATGCCGTCTCAACCTCGACGGCAAGGGAGAAACCGATGTAAAAACCGGGATCGGTTTTTTGGACCATCTTTTATCCTCCTGGGCCAAACATGCACGTTTCGATCTGACCTTGAACTGCAATGGTGATCTCGACGTGGACGACCATCACAGCGCCGAGGACTGCGGCATCGTCTTGGGCGAAGCGCTCGAACAAGCGTTGGGAGACAAACGCGGCATTCGCCGTTTCGGCCATGCCTATGCGCCGCTGGATGAAGCTCTTTCGAGAGCGGTGCTCGACTTTTCGGGACGCTCCTATGCCCGTATCGAGCTGAAACTTGTCCGGGATGCCATCGGGACACTGGCCTGCGAAAACATCGGTCACGTGCTGACATCCATGGCCATGAGCGGTCGGTTTACCCTGCATGTGGATGTACTCCACGGTGAAAACGACCACCACCGGGCGGAATCGGCCTTCAAGGCGCTGGCGCTGGCTTGTCGTCAAGCCGTGCAACGCAACGATTCGGACGACATCCCCAGCACGAAAGGAGTTCTGTGATGACCGAACGGGACGTAGCGGTCGTTTCGACCGGAACGGCGAACCTCGCCTCTGTGCTGGCAGGATTACGTCGGGCAGGCGCACAACCGCGTATCAGCCGAGAAATCGAGGATGTAAAGCAGGCGCAAGCGCTCGTTCTTCCCGGTGTAGGCGCAATGGCCGCCGCCATGGAAACGATTCACGAGTATGGATTGGCCGATGCCCTAAAAGAGCGCATCGCATCGGGAAAACCCACGTTGGCAATCTGCCTGGGTCTTCAGATTCTTGGAAAAACCAGCGAGGAAAGCCCCGAGGCACGCGGACTTGGCGTTTTCGATGCCCACGTCAGCCGCTTTTCCGGTAACGTTCGCATTCCTCAACTTGGCTGGAACCGGGTCGTTCCCGGCGAGGGCTGCAACCTACTTCGCCCTGGATACGCCTATTTCGCCAACTCCTACAAATTCGACGCGGCCCCCGACGGTTGGCACGCCGCAACGTGCGATCACGGCGGGGAGTTCGTCGCCGCGCTCGAAAAAAACGCCGTGCTGGCCTGCCAGTTTCACCCGGAACTGTCCGGCGCATGGGGATTGGAATTACTGAAACGCTGGCTGGATCGAGCCTTTTCAAGTGAGGTGTAACATGCTGACACGCCGAATCATTCCCTGTCTCGACGTTCGCGATGGCCGGGTTGTCAAAGGTATCCGCTTCCAGGCCTTGCGAGACGCAGGTTGCCCCGAGGAGCAAGCCCGACTCTACGAGGAACAAGGTGCGGACGAACTCGTTCTGCTCGATGTCTCCGCCACCACCGAAGGCCGGAAAACTCAATACGAAACCGTGCGCAAAGTTCGCGAAGCGCTTTCCATTCCGTTGACCGTCGGCGGCGGCGTTCGCGAGGCCGACGACGCCGCCCTGCTGCTCGAAGCAGGTGCCGACAAGGTTTCGGTCAATACCGCCGCATTGACACGACCGGAACTGCTTTCCGAAATGGCAATGCGCTTCGGTCGCCAATGCACCGTATTGGCCATCGATGCCAAAGCTACGGGCGATGGTCACTGGCAGAACGTCGTTCGTTCGGGACAAACGGATACCGGAAAAGACGTCCTGCAATGGGCAATGGAGGCCGTAGAACTCGGTGCAGGAGAAATCCTGCTGACCAGTTGGGACCGCGACGGCACACGAAGCGGCTACGACCTGGATCTCGTTCGAGCCGTATCGCAAAACGTCACGGTTCCGGTTATCGCCTCGGGCGGCGTCGATTCCATGCAACACATGCTAGAGGGCATCGAAGCGGGAGCCGACGCCGTGCTGGCCGCGTCGATTTTCCACGACGGTGATATTTCCGTCCGTGAAATCAAAGAGTTTCTCAACCAACGACAAATCGAGGTTCGTTTATGATCATTCCTTCCATAGACCTGATGAACGGCGAGTCCGTGCAACTCATCGGAGGCCGGGATAAAGCCTTGGATGCCGGCAACCCCTTTCCCATTGCCGAAACGTTTCGACTTTCCGGGGAAATCGCCGTCGTAGACCTGGACGCCGCATTGGGAAAAGGCGACAACCGCGAGGTGATGCGCAACCTTATGGATATAGCGGAATGTCGCATCGGCGGAGGCATCCGAAGCGTTCGTGACGCCGTCGAGTGGTTAGACGCCGGAGCCCCGAAAATCGTAATGGGAACCGCCGCTACACCGGAAGTTCTTTCACAGCTTCCTGCCGAGCGCATCGTTGCCGCTCTGGACGCCTATAACGATGAAGTCGTAGTCGAAGGCTGGCGCAAGAAAACCGGTCATACGATCTTCGAACGCATGGAAGCCCTCAAAGGACTCGTAGGCGGATTCCTTGTGACTTTCGTGGAAAAAGAAGGACGTTTGGGAGGAATCGACCCGGAGCGGATCGAAAAGCTCGTGGCGGCTGCCGGACAAGCTCGGCTGACGGTCGCCGGAGGCATCACCACAGCCGAGGACGTGGCAACGATCGACCGCCTGGGAGCGGATGCCCAAGTCGGTATGGCGTTGTATACCCACAAAATGGACTTCGCCGAGGCCATCGCCGCTCCGCTTGTCTCCGACCGTCCCGACGGCTTGTGGCCTACCGTCGTTACCGATACGAGTGGCGTGGCACTGGGGTTGGTATACTCCGATCTCGAAAGCCTGAAAGAATCGGTAAAGCGAAAAATGGGGGTCTACCATTCTCGCTCTCGCGGACTATGGATAAAAGGTCTGACCAGCGGAGCCACCCAGGAATTGTTACGTATCGACCTCGATTGCGACCGGGACGCCCTACGCTTCGTCGTGCGCCAGAAAGGCGAAGGCTTTTGCCACCTCGACACCTGGAGTTGCTGGGGAGAAACGGGAGGCTTGGGTAAACTGGAACGAACACTGGCCTCGCGCCTGAAAGACGCCCCTGAAGGTTCCTATACCAAACGACTGTTCGACGACCCGAATCTGTTGGGGAAAAAACTCGTCGAAGAAGCCGGAGAACTGGCCGAGGCGAAAACGCCCGAAGACATCGCCTGGGAAGCTGCGGACGTGCTGTACTTTGCTTCCGTTGCCATGGCACGGGCCGGAGTCTCTTTGGAAGACGTGGAAAAGGTGCTGGATCGCCGCGCATTGAAACTCACCCGTAGGCCGGGTAACGCCAAGGACTGAACCATGAAAACCGCCTGTTTACGCCGTGTCACTCCCGACCGTCTGCCGTCGCTGTTACGCGATCCGGTCGATGCCGAAACGCTAACGGCGGCATCCCGCATCGTAGAGGACGTACGGCAACGTAAAGATGTCGCTCTGATCGAATACGCCCGACGCCTGGACGATCTGGGAGAGGATGTGCCTTTGATGATTCCGCGTTCGGAATTGAGGGTGGCGTTCGATGCACTCCCTGCCAACGTACGTGCGTTGCTCGAACGCACGAAAGAGCGTATCGAAACGTTTGCGCTGGCGCAACGGGAATGCCTACCGGAAACCTCCATCTCCATCGAAGGTGGTTGGGCGGGACATCGGGTGACTCCGGTAGGTACGGCAGGCTGCTACGGACCGGGAGGACGCTTTCCCCTCCCCTCCTCCATCTTGATGACCACCGTCACGGCCCGAGCCGCTGGCGTTCACCATGTAATCGCCGCCTCACCTCGACCGACCACCGAAACCCTGGCGGCAGCCTACATCGGCGGTGCGGATGCTTTGCTTGCCGCAGGTGGAGCACAAGCCGTCGCAGCTCTTGCGTATGGCACCGAATGCGTTCCACGCTGCGACGCACTGGTCGGTCCCGGCAATCGCTGGGTAACTGCCGCAAAGATGCTGGTCAGCGGACACGTCGGTATCGACATGCTGGCCGGACCGTCCGAGTTGGTGGTGTTCGCGGACGAACAAGCAGACGTGCAACTCATCGCCGCCGATCTGCTGGCCCAAGCCGAGCACGACCCCGACGCCCTGCCTATTCTCGTTACGATATCCGAAGCCCTGGCGGAAAAGGTGGACCTCGAACTTTCCCGCCAACTGGAAACGTTGAAAACCCGCGCCACCGCCCAAGCCGCCGTTTCGAACGGATTCACCGTGTTGGTACAAAACCTTGCGGAGGGAATCGAGGTCTGCAATCGGCTGGCCCCGGAACATCTCGAAGTGATGGTAGAGAACCCGGATGACGTTGTGAGCGATCTGACCCATTTCGGCGCGATTTTCATCGGCTCCGACAGTGCGGAAGTTCTGGGAGACTACGGTGCAGGTCCGAACCACGTTTTACCGACCGGAGGTACGGCGCGCTTCATCGGGGGGCTTTCGGTCTTCAATTTTCTGAAAATCCGCACCTGGATGCGCATCGACGACCCCAAAGATTCCACCGGACTACTCGAAGACGCCGCCGCGCTGGCGGACATCGAAGGACTGGCAGGTCATGCCAACGCCGCCCGTTTTCGTTTGGAAAAAGTGCGATAAAACTGGTATTTGAGGTAGTTTGGCTAATTGTTTGCGTGGTTCGGGAATGCTCCTTATCCGACATTGCAAATGTGTTGGAGCAAAAATGAGAGCGATCTTCTCGTCGCTGACTTGTCCATTTCTACATTCAAGATCTTGTTTTAATAAACTGTTTCTTCAGCAGATGATTGATTTTCAGGTATAAACGGTTTAGATTCATAGAGTTTATAGAAGACTTGTTCTTTGACATGGGGGCGATATGGTTTCGACGGAGCGAGAAGGGGTTGAGTTGCGTGTCGGTGTGCCGGGCATTCGTCAAAAACCGGCAAGCACTACAAGTGCCGAAGAAAACTACTCTATGGCAGCTTAATGTCTGCCACGTCGCGTAGGGAAGTGTCATCGGTTCTTACGTGACGACAATTAGGTGACTTACCTTGGCAAGTGCTGTTCGAATTTTCCAAGGGACATTCATCGAACTGGAAGGAAGTATGGCTTTTTCGTTTGTGCCGTCTCCCTTTAAGAAACATCAAACGAATACACACGTAGACGCTCTTCACTGACCCGTTTCGGACGGGGGTTCGATTCCCCCCGCCTCCACCATTAATCTACTTTCGAACTGGCTCTCTGGACAATCCCGAGAGCCTGTTTCGATTTATGATGTTGCGCTATATCTGCTGAATATCAAATGCTTTTCGCCTCCTGATACCCGACCAGTAATCAGCTCAAAACGGACGCCGCTTTTGCGCATTTCGCCCATTTTCTCCAAATTCTTGGTAATTTTCTCTCTCTGTCTCTGAAATTTCGGACGCCGTCCGAAATTTGTCGTTTGCCGTCCGAATTGGGATTTCAATGTATATTCAATGGGTTCCATCAAATAATTAGGACGCCCATAATTTGCTGAGTTCGATTCCCGGTAGGACATGGGATTGTAACCGTCGAACCGATATGAAAAATCAATATGTGCCAGAATACGTCACACGACCCTTTGACCATCTATCCTCCTGATAACTCCACATAAATTCCTTTCCGCCTTTGCCTTATTAATGCTATAAAAACCAGCATTCTACATCTGGGTGCTACTATTTTCGTAAGTGGATGCTGGTAGGTTTTTCATGAGCCCAAATTCGAGCATATCTCCCGAATCCTTCATCGCCCGCTGGAAAGACGCCGGGGGGAAGGAAATCGCTAATTCGCAATCGTTTCTGAACGACCTCTGCGACCTGATCGGCGTTGAGCGGCCCGAGCCGTACAAGGCCGGGACAGCGAACGATTATGTTTTCGAGCGCGAGGTGGCTTTCGGGGAGTCCGGCCCGCCCAAGCGCATCGACCTGTACCGCAAGGGCTGCTTCATCCTGGAGTCCAAACAGGGCGTTTTCAAGCAGGAGGTTGATCCGCTGGCCGCACCTGGCGTTGCGAAGCCGGGAGCCAAGGGGATCGGCGTGCGCGAGTCGGAGGGCTGGCGACGCAAGATGCTGAATGCCAAGACCCAGGCGCGCAATTACGCCCGCCACCTGCCTGACGAATGGCCGCCGTTTCTGATCGTCTCGGATGTGGGATACTGCCTCGACCTCTACGCGGACTTTTCCGGTCTGGGCAAGAACTACCAGCCGTTTTCTATTTCGGGTAAGTCGCGTCTGTACCTGTCCGATCTGGCCGACGAAACCATACGCGAAACGGTCAAGACCATTTGGGAGCATCCCCGCACGCTCGATCCCAGCGAACACGCCAAGGTCGTTTCCTATGAAGTGGCGAAGCGTCTGGCGTTGCTTGCTCCGATGCTCGAAGAGAAGCATGATCCGCATGAGGTGGCGGCCTTTCTCATGCGCTGTTTGTTCACCATGTTCGCCGAGGATGTGGGGTTGTTGCCCGAGCGCACCTTTACCGATCTGCTCGATAAGCTTCAGGCCAAGCCGAAAGTTTTCAAGCCTGCCGCCGAGGGGCTTTGGCGCGTGATGAATGAAGGTGGTTTCTACCAGCCGACGTTGGATACGCTGCTCAAGTTCAATGGCGGTCTGTTCGCCGATCCCTTCGCTTTCGAGTTGACGGAAAGCCAGATCCGGCTTTTACACGAGGCGGCGGAGTTGGACTGGTCCGCCGTGGAGCCCGCCATCTTCGGTACGCTTTTGGAACGTGCCCTGGACCCGGTGGAGCGACACAAACTCGGCGCGCATTACACGCCGCGCGAATACGTGGAGCGCCTGGTGCTGCCGACCGTCATCGAGCCCTTGCGGCGCGAGTGGGAGGAAGGAGCGCTGGTGGCGGCTAACGCCTTGAAGGAAGAAGCCGAGCGCCTGGAGAGCGAGGGCAAGGACAAGCCCGCCAAACAGAAGAAGCAGGCGGCCATCGACGAGGTGGAGCGTTTCCACCGCAAGTTGTGCCAAACTCGCGTGCTCGATCCGGCCTGCGGCAGCGGCAACTTCCTGTACGTTGCGCTTGCCAACATGAAGGAGTTGGAGCAGGAGGTCGTGACCTTCTTGGCCGCTCTGGGTGTGGGCCAGCAGACGCTGGCGCTTTCTGGCCTGACGGTTGACCCTCACCAGTTCCTCGGTATCGAGATCAACCCGCACGCCACGACCATCACCGAGATGGTATTGTGGATCGGCTATCTGCAATGGCATTTCCGCACCCACGGCAACGTGAATCCTCCCGAGCCGGTCCTGAAGCGCTACCGCAACATCGAGCATCGCGACGCCGTGCTGCTCTACGACGAGGAGCGCGAGAAATTGGATGCGGACGGCAAGCCAGTAACAGTTTGGAACTTCAGAGATTACTGTACTGATCCCGTATCAGGAAAAAAGATACCTGACGAAACAAAGCGCCAGATTGTGTACGAATACACAAATCCTCGTGAAGCGGCTTGGCCGGAAGCGGATTACGTGGTGAGCAACCCGCCTTTCATCGGCAATAAAGTTATGCGCCGTGACCTGGGAGACGGATATACAGAAACATTACGCACTACATACGCAAACGTCCCGCAAATGGCCGATTACGTCATGTACTGGTGGGACAAGGCCGCGCGGCTGGTGCGCGAGGGCAGGCTCAAACGCTTCGGGCTTATCACCACCAACTCGATCACGCAGACCTTCAACCGCAAGGTGATCGAGGCGCACACGAGCGCCAAAAACGATCCGTTGGAGATCGCCTGGGCCATCCCCGACCATCCGTGGATTGACGCAGCCGAGGGCGCGGCGGTGCGCATCGCCATGACCATCGGGGCCAAGGCGGGCGAGGATCGCCTGAAACGGCTAGGCCGTGTTGTGGCCGAGCGCAAGGGCGAGAGCACCGACTACTGGGCGCGGGCGGTGGATGTGGCCTACAAGAGCGTACCGGTGATTCATGGGGATCTCTCCGGTGGCGCAGATGTGGCAGGTGCTTCGGAACTGAAAGCCAACTTAGACATGGCGTATACAGGTATGTATCCGCTCGGCCAAGGATTCGTTGTTTTCCCCGAAGAATATGACTCGGCAGTCGGAAATGATGGCGATACGGATTCGGTTCTGAAAACCTATTTTACAGCACGGGATTTGACTCAAAAAGACCGGCAGACCAAAGTTGTTGACTTCTTTCCAAGAACAAAGGAAGAGGCGCGTTCGACCTTTCCATCGCTATTCCAGCGTATACTTGAACAAGTAAAGCCAAAGCGGGACCAAGATAAGCGTGCGGCGTATCGCGATAAATGGTGGTTGTTTGCAGAGCCGCGAACCAATCTTAGAGCAGCAATTGCTGATATTGAAAGGTTCATCTTGGTTCCTCGAACGGCAAAGCATTTCTCTTTTCAGTTCGTACCTTCAGATGCAATCCCTGACAGTTCTGTTGTCGCGATTGCAAGCAATGACGCCTATGTGCTCGGCGTGCTTTCTACTAGAATCCACAAGACCTGGGCTCTGTTCTCCGGTGGGACACTCGAAGATCGTCCTCGTTACCAACACAAGCGCACTTTCAATCCCTTCCCCTTCCCGGAGGTCGACGAAACCCAGCGGGCGCGCATCCGCGAGCTGGGAGAAAAGCTCGATGCCCACCGCAAACGTGTGCAGGCCACAGAACCTAAGGCCACCTTGACCAACCAGTACAACGCCATGGAGCGCCTGCGGCAGATCGAGCGAGAGGGCGGCCCGGCCCTGACAGACAAGGAGCGAACCTTCCACGACACTGCGTTGATCGGTGTTCTGAAGTCCATTCACGATGACCTGGATTCGGCGGTCTTCGACGCCTACGGCTGGCCTGCCACCCTCACCGACGACGAAATACTGGAACGCCTGGTGGATCTGAACGCCCGGCGCGCCAAAGAAGAGGAAGACAGTCTGATTCGCTGGCTGCGGCCGGAGTACCAGAATCCGAGCGGCCAGAAATCCGCCAGGCAGACGGAAGCGACGCTGACGCCGACAGCCCAAAAGACAAAAGCCAAGAAAGCCGCCAAGCGCCCTTGGCCCGCCGACATGGCCGAACAGGCCCAGGCCGTCGCCGAAGCGCTGGAGGTGGCGGACGCTCCTGTCACCCCGAAGGAACTGGCCAAGGCTTTCACCGGCGCAAATGCGGCGCAGATCGAATCGTTCCTGCGCATGCTAGCCAACCTCGGCAAGGCTCACGAGGCGGACGATGGAATGTATGTGAAGGGGTGACAAATGAATACAATAATCTCAATTTTGGGTGCCATAGCAGGTTTTGTCGGAGCGATTTCGGGTGGAATGGCATTATGGTTACAGGTTAGAGCAAGTGTAAGAAGAATCAAAGTTGAGATTTATACCGGATATACGATCGGAGCGAACAGGAACAATCACCAGAAAATGATCTTCATTACAGGTTACAATCCTGGCTTGCTCGATGTGAATATCAGCCATTTCGGCCTTCGCATCGGGAAGGAAGGGCAAATGGTTTTTACCCCAGGAGCATTGGAAGGTGGTGAGTTCGATTCCGATATGGTTTTGCCTGGGACACTAAAACAAGGCGAAAAATGTTCTGTTTGGATGAAGCCGCAAATGATCGCCAAAGCTCTTATCAACAATGGTCACGAGGGCGAAGTTACTTTCCGGGCGTTCCTTAAAGAGAACATTGGCAAAGAGTATATGAGTAAAAAGTTTCGAATTGATTTATCCAAGTTCTCTGTCGCCGATTAGCGATTCTCTCCAGGTGCGGTGGACGCTTGAAAATTCAAGGGGAATGGATAATGGCAATCATCACACAATCTGACATTGAAGAGCTTCTCGTTCCGCAGATAAAGAGGATCAAAGAGGCGATACGACCGCTTTGTGAAAAGCTCGATCTGACGATCAAGCCATTTGGCCATTATAAAAACGGTAGCGAGCCCGTATCGTTTCTTGTGACCAAGGAAGATCGGTGGGAGGTTGATTCGCACCTTCTCGGATTCTGCCTGGTCAACTCGGCCAAGTTGGATATGCCCTCTCCGACAAAAACATTCCTCGTCAGTGTATCCATCCGCAACCAAGACCTTTTTTCTCGCCAAGCTACGGATGACAAGCGGAAGCAGAAAGAACTGGCCGATGACCTCCATGAATTTCTTTCCGATGGACTCGGCGCGCTTTCTGAAAGCGTAGCTTTTGATAAACCGACCAAGGATAAATTGAATCGCTGGTTTCGATACAATCCCTATTTTATCGAACAGCCGCCATTCCCCGATACGATGGCGGAGGCTGAAAATTGGGCAGACACGGTAGTCAATCAACTTCACCTGATTATGGAATCGCTGACACCGGCCATAGACAAGTACATCGATGAAACAGAGTCCGAACCGATTGGAAAGGACAGATCCATGCGCAAACTATTGAGCGGCTATAACCGTTTCATGCAGGCAAAAATCCAGGAAGGCATGAAAATGGAAGACGCCGCTGAACTTTGGAAAACGGACGAGGGTTTTAATTGGCTTGTCGCCAACGTACCGGAAGATATCATTTCGGCATTTCTCGATTGGTATTCGACCGACGCGAAGCACATCGAACGCAGGGAAAACCTCTTTCGGGAAGTCATCACGCGCAAGAACCTGGAGAAGCTGTCCGACGAGGAATTCGTGGAGGCGATGTTCAAGTTCGCGCACGAGGGGGGCGGCGTACAGTCCGGAGGCTATCGAACGGCAGGACTGCTCAGGAAAACCATCGAAGCCGACGTGGACGGATTCCGCCGTTTTGTTATGGAGCCATTCAAACCGGATTGTGATGTGGAGGATTGGCTGGAGCGCAGCAAAGACGTCAAGTACTTCGGCAAGGGTATCGCAACAATTTACCTGTGCTGGGTCGATAAATCTCGGTACGCGATCCTGAACAACAAAACCAAGGACGCCCTAAAAGCGCTGGGCTTCGGTATTCCTTCGGATTTCGTGGAACGATACCAAACCGTTCACCGCATTCAAAACGCTTTGATTAAGCGCTTCCCGGATCTGGAAGATTTCAAAAAAGCCGACTACCTGAATCACTTTCTGGTCGCCACGGACGAGGGACAGGAACTACTGGACTATCACTTTGGTGTGGACGCGAAATCTGGCCCTAAAACCGACCAACCAAAGGGTTTCAAGATTGCTCCTGAAGAGCAAGCGGCCATGTGGCCCAAATGGAGAGATGAAGGCATCGCCACAATCGGTTGGGATGAATTGGGTGATTTGAGCGGAATGGACTGGGATGATTTTGTAGAAGTTCGCGATACTCTCCGAGAGAAACATGGCTGGTCAAATCGCAAACTCAATCAAGTTTGGGAGTTCGCTCAAATCCCGGTGGGTTCGATCATTGTAGCAAATAAGGGCACCAGCGAAGTTGTCGGTATCGGGAAAGTCACAAGGGCCTACTATTTTGAGGATGTCGGCGAACACGGCCATCGTATAAAAGTGGACTGGTATGACAACACCCCGCGAAAAGTCGATATGCCCGGTTGGAGAAAGACACTCATTCCTTTAGATGAGGCAACCTTGAACACGATTTTGGATGCTTCTACATTGCCTGCTCCCAATCCAGAAGCCCTATTCACAACCACTTCCTTCGATCTCTTGGCCGAGCTTCTTGCCAAACCTAAAAAGGAAACCTACCTGGGAAAGAAGGACGAGTACCAGAAACATGTGATTGATCCGTTTCAGAGCTTGTTTAATGCAGCTATAGCCAAATTGCCCGATTTGATAAGCGATCGCGTTGAGACCGAGAAAGGCGTTTTCTCTCGCATCCTCAAGAACGACTACGGGCGTGGTGGCGCGTGGCCTCACTACTGGGGGGCGCTATATCCCAAGGGTGGCTACAGAGTCGAAGACCCACAACTGTTTATTTACATGTTCTCGCACGCCATCCGCTTTGGCTTCTACATCGGCGAATATGGTTCCGAGCGCCGCAAGATGTTCATTCAGCGCTGCCAGTCGGACCAAGCCGACATCCTTTCCTTGCTTCGCCCTCATTTCAAAGGGGTAAATCTGTATTTCGGAGATCGAGAAGATTCGGACGAACCGGAGAAAGAGGATCTGTTCGGAGAGCGCAAGCTCGCTTTCACCGATTGGCTCCGAGATCCATCCAAACCCGGCATCCATGTTTCCGTCCAGCTATCGAAGGACGAAGTTCTGGTGAAATCTCGAGACGAACTCGTGCAACTGGCAGCTGACACCTGGGAGACAGTTTTTCCGCTCTTCCTATTGGCATCAGATGATACTCCTCTGAAGGCGATACGCGAGTATCTGGGAATTGAGGCTCCGGTTATCGAAAACCAGCCGGAATATCCAATTTCCAAGGTCGCAGAAGAGACCGGCTTTGATCTGTCCGAGATCAAGCGCTGGGTCAGCGCGACCGAACGCAAAGGCCAGGCAGTGTTGTATGGGCCACCGGGAACAGGCAAGACCTTTGTTGCTCGTAAGCTGGCAAAGCACTTGATCGGTGGCGGCGATGGATTCGTAGAATTCGTTCAGTTTCATCCGGCTTACGCATACGAAGATTTCATGCAGGGCATTCGGCCACAGACGAATGATGGAGCACTGGAGTATTTCCTTGAGCCGGGTCGCTTTCTCACCTTCTGCAAAGAAGCACAGAATCGCAAAGATACCTGCGTCCTTATCATTGACGAAATCAACCGCGCCAATCTATCGCGCGTGTTCGGCGAATTGATGTACCTACTGGAATACCGTAACGAATCCATCCCATTGGCAGGTGGCAATCGCCTGAAAATTCCTCAGAATGTGCGCCTCATCGGCACCATGAACACCGCAGATCGCTCCATTGCCTTGGTGGATCATGCGCTGCGGCGACGCTTTGCCTTCATCGGTCTTTACCCGAAATATGATGTACTGGAGAAATTCCACCAGAGAAACGGTTACAACCCAAAGAGCCTGATCGATCTCCTACAGAAGATCAACCGCCAGATCAATGATCGCCAGTATGAGATCGGCATTTCGTTCTTCCTGGTCGACGGTCTGTCTGCGCACCTCGAGGATATCTGGCGCATGGAGATCGAGCCTTATCTGGAGGAGTATTTCTTCGACAAACCAGAGAAGGTGAATGAATTCCGTTGGGAGAAAGTTAAGGAGAGCGTCCGAGGTGAATGATGTCGCTTCCAATGTGATCCGGATCAGGGAATACGAACCCGAGTATCTCCCGTCGGATACGATGACACTCGCTTTTGGCGAAAAGCTATGGCGCACCTTCGGCAAGTACTTGAGCATCGATTTTCCCGATCCTAAAACAGATATGCGATGGAAACTCTGCTCCCAGGGCTATGTCGGTCATATTCCGCTTTCGGATGAACTGGCCTTATCGCTCACACCTAAAACCAGCATTGGCAATCTCTTCCGCATGCTGGAGTGGGCCTATAATCTTGGGGACTTCCACATTTTTGAGGGGTTGACGCAAAGCACTTCGCTGGATGACATCTACCAACGGTTGGCGAAGATTTTGGCAAAACGTGTCCTGGATCGTGGCCGAAAGGGCTTATATCGCGAATATCAAGGCCGTGGAGAACGATTACCCTATCTCCGTGGACGAGTCGACATGGCTCGGGCTATGCTTCGACCTTGGGAGGCTGATTTTCCCTGCCGCTATGAAGACCATAATGCCGACAACGAGGACAATCGCATCCTCGCCTGGACACTTTTCACTATCGCCCGCTCCGGTATCTGCCGGGATGACGCGCTATCGGTTGTCAGACAGGCTTTTTTACAACTTCGCGGTGCGGCCAGACTGGAGCCGCAACTACCGAAATCTTGCATCGGACGGCTCTATAATCGTTTGAACAACGATTACCACCCTCTACACGCGCTTTGCCGCTTCTTCCTGGAGCAGATGGGACCGGGCCATGACTGGGGTGATCGGACAATGATTCCGTTCCTCGTCAACATGGGTCGACTTTACGAACTGTTCGTAGCGCGCTGGCTGGAACACCACATCGACAGCGGGCTTCAACTTAAGACCCAAGAGCGGGTGACATTCGAGGAAAACAACGCCATCAGCATGAACATCGATCTCGTCGTCGAAGAAAGAGATACCGGGCGTGTGCTGTGCGTGATGGACACGAAATACAAGGTTCCTGAGCAAGCGGCAGAGGCGGATATCTACCAGGCCGTGGCATACGCCGAGGCGAAGGGATGCGAAATGGCATTCCTAATCTATCCCGAGTCTCTACCCCAGCCGCTGAATGTCCAGATCGGTCGCATCCTGGTAAGAAGTCTGTGTTTTGGATTGGGCGATAATTTGGATGGACAAGGAAAAATGTTCCTTTCAACATTGAGCAGCAAACTAACAGGTACACTTTCAAATAATTTTCCGGAGCCAGTGGGGAATGAATAGGAGACAGAATGGTGAGGCGAAAGTCAATTCCGAAGCGTCTTGAAAAGAAACTGTATCAGGAAGTCAGTTCTAAATGTCCAGTTTGCGGTGAGACCGACGTTGATTCTCTTGTCATCCATCACATTGTCCCATATGCAAACAACCAGGAACATAATTTTGATGATATGATTGTTCTTTGTTCTGGCTGTCATTCCAAAGCGGATTCAGGCACGCTATCGCGCACCAAACTGTATAAGATAAAAAGAGAGCTATTGACACCATCCAGCAACGTAGTTGACTTCCAGGCGTTCAAGAAGAAAGCGCAGGGAAATGAACCATCAAGACCATCGATGATTTCAAATACAAGCATTCATGGTGATGGGAATGTAACAATAAAAGAAGGAACTGAGGTACACGGCGACCTCAACGTTACGACACGAATTTCTAAATCAGGAAGCAAATCAAATCCAATCATTATTCCAGGAACCCTTGGATCTGAAAAAAGGCTAATCGGTTATATTGAGTATCTGATCTCTCGATACAACGAATTCAAGAAATGGGACTGTGAGAAAAACGGTGAGAAAATGAATTATTCTCGCATTCGAGTCGCATATCAAAGAGTTTTTAAATACAAAGTCAAGGATACACCGATTGAGCATTTTGAGAAAGCAGTCGCTTATTTGCAGGACAGAATACGCAAAACAAAGCTTGGCAGAAATAAAAATAGCCAAGGCCAACGAATATTTCGAGAGTTTGAGGAATTCGACCCAAACCTCGGCGAATAGAAAAGCATGTCAAACTCGTAATCACATGCTAAAGATGCATAAATGCAAAGATCCTAATGCTTTAATATGGAGAACGTGACTAGAGCAAGGAAAATGAACCATAGAATCGAACGTACCCGACGTCCCACTAAATGCCCAACCTGCGGTTTCAAACCGATGGGTGATATCTTGTACGGAATGCCTGCATGGTCTGAGGAGTTCCAGAAGGAAGTAGATTCTGGTCGACTGATTGTTGGTGGCTGCTGCGTCACGGATGATGATCCGAAGTGGGAGTGTAAGAGTTGCGGGCAGCAGATCTATAAAACAAGGGCCAAAGGGAAGCCATGATATTCTCCAGTTACATCGGTATCGACTATTCTGGTGCGGAAACGCCCGAAAGTCGTCTGAATGGTCTTGCTGTTTACAAAGCCTTCGAAGGAGCAGAACCCGTTAAGATCACTACTCCGGATGCCTCCAAGCACGGTCCAAAAAACTGGTCACGCATGGGTATTGCCGCATGGCTGATCGAGCAAGTGACAAATGAGCGTGTGGTTGTCGGCATTGATCATTGTTTTTCGTTGCCAAACGAGTGGTTCGATTATCAATCGCTGCCAAATTGGGAAGAAATGCTTCGGCATTTTCCACTCTGGTGGCCGACCCACAAACCGAGCATGTATGTCGATTTCACCTTGGATAGACCCGACTCAATGCAACCGGGCGGTCGACCCGATCAACTTCGAATCACCGAAAAATGGACACCCAGCGCAAAAAGCGTTTTCCAGTTTAAAGGTAGGGGAGCAGTTGGCAAGTCTAGTTGGGCAGGTATTCCCTGGTTGGCACATATAAGGGAGCGTGTAGGCGAGCAAGTTCACTTCTGGCCCTTTGATGGCTGGGTGCCTGCCGATGGCAAGTCCGTGATCGCGGAAATCTATCCATCCGTGTTCAGTCGTCGTTATCCGAAGGAGAATCGAAATTCTCACGAGCACGACGCTTATGCTGTAGCGAAATGGTTGAGTGAGACGGCTCGGACGGGCAAATTGCAAATGTATTTGGAACCGCCATTGAGCACTGAACAGAAACGAATTGCTGAAGAACGTGAAGGATGGATATTGGGAGTGATGTAATCGGGCCTACACCTCAATCATGTCTGCCCAATTAGGGGAGATATTTACCGCCTCTTCCACCGACAAACCTTCCGGCTCCTTGCCGTTCAGTATTGCCCGGACAAGTTTGGGTGGAAGGCAGGCCAGACTCAAGTGCCGCCGCGCCTGCGACGGATCCATACCGATCGTTTCGGCTAGTTCCTGCACGGAACCGAATCGCCCCTCGGTCAACAGGTCCAACCAGCGATGCCCGAGAGCCACGGCCAGCGCCAGTGGTCGATTGAGTGAAGTTGCGTCATTGAGGCTGTCGGGATCAGAGCCATGTGGAAGCACAATCTCTTTACGGCCACCTCTTCTTTTCAGGTTCATCGGGATATGAACGATCAATCGCCCGCGCTTATCCCGATACACTCTTTGCCTTTTATCGGGCTTGCTTTCAGCGGCCTTTGGCCTCGAAAGTGCCTCTGTTTCATCACGGTTGTGCATGTGGTCCTCCCGACATCTCCAACGCAACTCCTTCGACACCAGTCGGTTTCAACGCAATGTCGATTCCGTCTTTATTCACGATGATCTCATCCACCAGCAGCTTGATAATCCGTGTCTTTTCACCGGGAAAGAGTTCATTCCAGAAGAGATCCAAGCGCTGAAGTTCCGCTGCCAATTCATGTTCGGTCAGTAAATTGTTGCTGTAGAATTCGCGTTCCGCATCCATGCTCGCAAGCTGAAGCGTAAGATGATTGATTTTCTCTTCGATTCCGATCCGCTCCTCTGCCACAAGTTTTGATGCTCCATCCCCAGGTTCAATCAGTCGCTTACGAGCGGATTGCAGTGTTGACAGTTCCTCTCTCAGCTTGTCGGTCTGTTGTTCAAGTTTCTTTACCGTCTCGGCTTCCCGTCTCACCAGTTCCCGGAACGTTTCGGCGGCGATGTCCGGGGAGCCGAGCATCCGCCTGATCTGAATATGCACCAGGTTTTCCAGATCTCCGGCTGGTACGGAACGAATCGGACAGCTGTCGTAACTGGATTTTCCCGCCTGTTGGCAGAGGTAATAGCGGTAGCGCTTACCGTCCTTTGTTGTGAATGTGGCTCCCATCGGTTTGCGGCAGTGACCGCAGACAAGAATCCCCTTTAACGGCGACAAGGTGTCATTATGCCGAATTCCTGCTTTTCCCTCGGATCCGATCGTCGACTGCACCTCATCCCATAAGGACTTTTCGATGATCGCCTCGTGTTCGCCCTCATAGAGCCGATCCTTGTGTTTGATCTTGCCTGCATAAATAGGGTTGTTCAGCAGGCGATAGATGTGCGATTTGTTCCAGGCGCGGCCTTTCCGATGAATGCCCTTTTTCGTTACCCAGGACTTGGTGGTCAGGCCTTTTCCGTTCAACTCTTTGATGAGCGCTACTGCGGAATGCAATTGAAGGTAACGACGGAAGATGAATCGCACCAGAGCGGCTTCCTCGGAATTCACGACCAGCCGTTTTCTGTCACGATCCACATCGTAACCGAGGGGCGGCACGCCACCCATGTATTTACCTCGTTTTTTGCTGGCCGCCACCTTGTCCCGGATGCGCTCGGCGATAACTTCTCTTTCGTAACTGGCGAACGTCATTAATAAATTCACCATGAGCGTGCCGCTGGAGGTGTTCGTGTTGAAGGCCTGGGTCACGCTGACCATGGCGATATCGCGTTGTTTGAAAAACTCCATCATGCGCGTGAAATCCGCGATGGATCGCGACAGCCGGTCAATTTTGTAGACCACAACGCAGTCCACCATGCCGTCCTCAATGTCTGCCAGCAGCCGTTTCAGTCCCGGGCGCTCCATGCTTGCGCCTGAATACGCTCCGTCGTCGTATCGGGCGTCCAGCGCATGCCAGTTCTCGCGGGCGTGGGACTGGATGAAATGCTCGCAAGACTCTCGCTGGGCATCCAAACTGTTGAAGTCAGAGTCCAAATTCTCGTCGGTGGATTTGCGAGTGTAGATGGCGCAACGAATGATCGGATTGTTTTGGGTCTGCTTTCGGTCCCTAATCACGAGCGGCCTCCTTCAATGGAACCGTCTTGCCTCGCAATCCGAAGAACGCCGGGCCATTCCAGCGTGTGCCGGTGATGGCCCGCGCCACCGCTGATAAGGAGCGGTAGGGCATGCCGCGATGCTCAAAACCGCCATCGTCCATGGCGACCGCCTCATGGCGCTCCCCTTGCCATTCGCGCACCAGGACCGTACCCGGCACGATGGTGCGTTCAGACGCCCGGCGAGTCGGTTTGCGCACTTTTCGCCCCAACTCGTCATAACCTTCATCTTCAAGCAGGTCATTCATTCGGGTCCGCGTTCGATCGTCGACTCCGCCATAGGCGATTTCCTGAATCCTGTAGGCCAGGCGTTTAATCAGGAACTGTCGGTTGAAACGCGGCGGCTCCTGTCCATAGAGCACGTTCCAGCGCTTCTTCAATTCCGCTGTGGGCAGGGAATCAAGTTCCGCCAGTTGATGCAGGATGGTGTCACGTTGTCGTCTACCGGGTTTGCTCGTCATATCAGGCTCCTTTCTCCGGAGTTCGATTCTCCGTCGTCCGGAGCTTCCCTCGTTGGGTGACATCATCAAGGGTTTTCTCTGTTTTTTCTTTCACCCATTCAGCAGCCTGTCTTCTTCTGTAGCGCAGGTAACCGGTGGCGAGAATATCTGCGATTTCATGTTGGGGGTTGTTCGTCTGGGGCATATCCATCATCTAAGGTGTTGTTATTCTTAATATCTTCTTTCGAGTGGATAGATAAAGCAACCATCATGCCAAGATGTAAAATCAATCTCCGGCGCGCAGATGCACGAGGTTTCCACTTCGCCCGCGTCGGCGCTCGATCCGGACCAGTCCTTCCGATTCCATCTGTTCCAACTGATAGCTGATGGCGTGCCGATTCCGACCGACCCGATCAACCAGATCGCTGACGGACAGACTCTGCATCTGACCCAGTACCCTCAGAATGGCGTCGCGGAGTACGTCGCTTCTGTATGGTGCGGGAATTTGAGGCAGCTGGCTGTTGCGGATATCTTCCGGCAGGTCTTCCTGCCGAATTTGCTTCCCCCCACGGCGAGCAACCGTAAGCACCAGATACTTGATCGTGGATTTGAGCTGACGGACATTGCCCGGCCATGAAAAGGCTCGCAGTACGTCCAAGACGGATTCCGGCAGGCCTATCCGGACCTTGTACTGACGGAAAAACTGGTCGATGAAGTGTTGAATCAGTACGGCAATGCTTTCAGGTCGATCGCGAAGCGCGGGAATGATAAGGGGAGGCTCTTCCGCTAGGCGATGATAAAGATCCCGCCGAAACTCACCACGTTCGATCATGCCGAGCAGATCTTTGTTGGTGGCCGAGACGATTCGGACATCAACCCGGCGAGGCTTCGTTTCGCCGATTCTCACGATTTCCTTTTCCTGTAAGGCCCGAAGCAACAGAGCCTGGGAGTCCAGCGACAGATCGCCGACCTCATCCAGAAAAAGCACGCCTCCATGCGCGGCTTCGAAATATCCAGCCTTATCGGTTGTGGCCCCGGTGAAGGCTCCCTTTTTGTGGCCGAACCACATGCTTTCAGCCAGAGAATCCGGAATGGCGGCGCAGTTGACTGTTACGAGCGGGCCGCTTTTCCTCGGGCTGTTATAGTGGATGGCTCTGGCGCAGCCTTCCTTGCCGACGCCGGTTTCGCCTTGTATCAGGATGGACGTATCCCCGATCCGGGCGATACCCCGGATTGTATCAAACAGGGCATCCATGGCGGCATCGCCGCCGATCAGCCCTTCTGTTCTGGAATACGTCAACTCTTGTGACACGCTATGTCCTTGATTACATTAAAACGATTCGTTGTGAGCCGTTTTGAGCTATACTGTACTTCTTCCATGCGCCGGAATCGCCTGTGGCATGATGGGCGGCAGCATGGATGCCTGCTTGTATTCCTGCGGCAAACAGTGACGACATTGCGAGCAGGAGTTGGAGATACGGGTAAAATCCTGCTAGCAGGATTTTGAAAACTGCCGCAGGCGACAGGAAATGTGAGTTGAGGCAGGATGGGTTTTGTAAAAACCTGTTGGCAGACTCACGATGGAGGAACGATATGAGACATCATCAGATTCGCCGGATCCGGGTGACCGGCGGTTTTCTCGACGGGCTGGATATAGTTTTTACCGATGGCCTCAACTGCATTATCGGCGGGCGTGGCACCGGGAAGACCACGTTGCAGGAACTGATTCGCTACGCACTGGGCGGCAGCATCAACGGCGGCGATCCCGACGACCGCCTCGGCAAGCTGCTCAAGGGAAACCTGCACAACGGTGTAGTGGAGGTGGAATTCGAAACCGAGGACGGTGGACGCTTTACGATCAAGCGGGCCTACAAGGAATCGCCGATCGTCATGGACCAGTCCGGTGAGGTTGTGGATCCGAAGATCCTCGATTCGGGCCTGTCCATCAGCGCAGCGGTCTTCAGTCAGAACGAAATCGAAACCATCGCCAGCGATTCGCCTTCACAGCGGGAACTTCTGGATCGCTTCGAGCGTAAGCAGATATGGGAGGTGCGCCAGGAGATTCAGCGCAAACGCACGAAGCTGGAGCAGAACGCGAAAAGCCTGCTCCTGCTGGAACAGCAACTGCGCGGGGAGGATGTCAATCTTCAGGAACTGCCCGCGCTGAAGGAAAAACTCGATCGACTGAACAAGGAACTGGAAGGTGTGGATGTAGGCCCGGAAGTGGAAGCTGCGTCTACGGCCAAGCAGATGCGCGATAACGAACTCGCCGCGCTGAACGCCGTACCACCCATCCTCGATAGCGCCCGTCGCCGCACGGAGCCTTTGCGAACGGGCATGTTTACGGGTCTGAAGGAAGTCTTTGCCGATGAACTTCTAAGCGGTCCCAACGGCGAACTGTTCGAGCAGCTCCGCGTCACTTACCTGGATCAGGCCAAGCGGTTTCAGGATCTGATCAATGACGCTCTGGGGTGCCTGGACGAGATGAATCGTGCTGCCGATACCATGCAGGAGGAGTTGAAGAAACGGCATGCGCCGGAAGATGTGAAATACCACGATACTCTGGCCAAGCAGAAGGACAAGCAGGCCCGCGTAAAGGACCGGGATGCGCTGGCCAAGCAGATCCGGGAACTGGAAAATAAGCAGCGCTCCCGTATGCGCATCGAAGAGCAGATCAAAGAGATGCGGGAGGAGCGGGACAAACTGTTATGGGAATTCTCGGACGCCTGCCAGAAACGCTACGATGTGCGGCAGCAGGCAGCTGAGTCGCTAAACCAACAGTTGGCTGGAAAGATCCGCATCGAAGTGCGGCAGGCGGCGGATACTACAACCTACGCAGACTTTCTAAACGACCAAATGAAAGGCTCCGGCACCAAGTTTCGGCCACGGGTAGCCAAGGTGACCAGCGCCATCGACCCGCGTCGTTTGGCCATGTTTGTTGGTAGGGAGAATGCGAACGCGATCGTCGAGTCCTCTGAGGTGACGGATGATTTCGCCGCCGCATTGGTTCAGGCGCTTCTGAAGGATTCCAACGTCCGCTACGATCTGGAAGTGATCGACGTGGATGATCTGGTCGAGATTCAGCTCGATACCGGGGCCGGGTTCCGACCCACCGAACGGGTATCCACCGGCCAGAAATGCTCCGCCATCCTGCCCATCCTGCTGCTCGACAGTGTGGCACCCCTGTTGATCGATCAGCCCGAAGACAACCTCGACAACTCCTATGTCTCGGATACGGTCGTGCCGAAGCTGAAAGAAACACAGGAGCGGCGGCAGATGATCTTCGTGACCCACAACCCCAACATCCCGGTGCTGGGCGAGGCGAAGAATGTCGTGGTCCTCAAATCGGACGGACGCCAGGCCGAAGTGGCGGAACAAGGAAACCTCGATCGAAAGGAGATTCGCGATTTCATCGTCAATCTCATGGAAGGCGGCCTGGAGGCGTTTGAGGAACGCGGAAGGAGATATCGCGATGTCAAGCGCGGCTAGGGATCTTGAAAAACTGGCGACGTCATCGAACGGTGGCGACCGGGTCAAGGCGGTCGAGCATCTCGTCGACCAGGTACGCCGGGGCGAAAGTGATGATGCGACCGAAGCGTTCAAACTGCTGAAACTGTTGTCCTCGGATGGGAAATGGGAGGTGCGTCAGGCGCTGGCGGAAAAAGCCACTCTGCTTCCAGATTCCTGGTTCTGGAAGCTGATTCCCGGCCTGCTTGATGATGCGAACCCCTATGTAAAAAAGGCCGCCCTGCGCGTGAAACGCCTGCGCAGCCAGTCTACCGAGCAGAAAGAGGACGAAAAGGACGGACGCGCACTGGACCGACTGGCCAGCAAGATCGAAGCGGCTTCCAACAAGAATCCGAACGCCTTCCACAAAGATGTCATGACGGCGCTGCGCGATGCACAAGGGCTGGCGATCAACGAATTCGCCCATGAGTTGAAGAATCTTTTACATCCACTCAATTCGCAATTGTCTAGGTTGAGAGAAGACTTCTCCGACCACACCCTGCGCAAGCATTCCGAAACATTGAACCGGATTGCTCAGCGTAGCAAACGCCTCGAAGACTTCAGCGAGTCTATGCGATTCATTGCGGAGGGACGGAAGCTGCACTTTGACGTGGTCCAATGCGGATCCCTGGTCGATCAGGTCTGCCAGTCGGTGCAGGATCTGGCTGATGAGAGAAGTGTCAGCCTGATTGTCCGAGAGCCGCCCGACGTAAATCTACGGGTCGTGATTGAACGTCTGGCGCGCGCCCTGATCAACATCGTGAAAAACGCAATCGAAGCCTCGCCGGAGGGCGGCCGCGTCGAATTTTCCGCTACTCTGTTTGAAGAGGCTGGCGAGATCGAATTTGTCATCCGGGACAGCGGACCCGGCATCAAGGAGGAGTACAGGCGGGTGATCTTTACGCCCTTCGCCTCCGGTAAGAAGGAACAGGGGCCCCACCTGGGCATGGGACTTTATCTGGCCTACAGCGTGGTTGAACTGGAGCATCGCGGAGCGATTGAGGTTGACAGCGACGGTGAATCCTGGACCGTCTTCCGTTGCCGCGTTCCGCTTGGAACCTGATGGAGTGAATCGATGAAAGCCCTTTATCATGCACTGATTATCGATGACGAACCGGACAACCGTCTGGAGATCGCATCGTATCTCAAAAATCTGAATCACAGCTACGACGAGGTCGGATCGGTTGAGGAAGCCAAGACGAGCATCTCCGATAAGAATTACGATTATGTGGTGCTCGATCTGCGTCTGCCGCAGGAGCCGGGCAGTCCGGCCGCTGATGTGAATTTCGGCAAACGCCTGCTCGACCATATCCTCGAAAACCATCCCGGCCTGCCGGTGTTGGTGGTCTCAGGGTATGGCAATGACACGAACACCGTCGTCGACATCATGAAGCGGCAACGGGCTGGGGCGCTGGTGTCGTTTGTGAAGAAACCCTTCACCGCTGAAGGCAACAGCAGCATTCTGCAGGAAATCACGGATCTTCTGAAAGACCGGGAGCAACGGGTGGCTGAAGGAACCAAACGCAAGCCCAAGCGGGTGAAAAAGCCCAAGCCCACGGGCAAAGATGAAATCGATCTGGCTTGTGAAGAGGTGGGCCACCGGCGCTACCGGATCCATGTCAACGGTAAACCGGTGGAGGTCACTCAACAGATGTTGAACGCGCTGGCGGTTTTCGGCGATGCCCAGAAGGCCTGGACCGGCAAGAAAAAGGAGTGCTATCTGGCGATGGTTCCATACGATGACTTCGGCGTAGGCGTGAAAGGCGAAGACAGTCATCTGAGTTCGATGTTCTCGAAGATGAAGGAACGGCTTTGGGAGCACTTGCAGGAGTCCATCCTGATCTGCAGGCGGGGAGAGTATTATCTAGGAGCTGTCATTATAAATAAAGAGAATGCGATTAAGCACATATTTCGCTAAAATCATTTTATTTATCTCGCATAGTATATGGCCCATGCATAGAATGATTCTTTAGCGATGCAGCTTTCATGTCAAATCTATCGAGGTGAAGATGAAAATCGGCAGAAACTCAAAATGCCCGTGTGGGTCAGGTAAGAAATATAAAAAATGTTGCCTGAGATCTGGAATATTTGAACGACCAATGTTCGGCAATAAAAGGAAAAGTAGGAAGGATGTATTCAAGATGTTTAAAAATCACGATCCTTCGGCTCTTTTTTCTTCACTATCTGGATTGTTGGTCGATCCAGATAATTTGATGCACCGGGCGAAAATAGGACGTGCAATATGGCATCTTCTGCAGGAATTTGATCGGGTAAAAGGAACAAGAGTTGTAAATAAAAATGAATTGGATTCCTTGTTTTCAAACTCTCAGAATTTGTTAGATGCCCAACCACAAGAGGATATACCCGAGCAGCTAGTGACCGAAAATATTTGTTTTCATGGTGGCAATTACACAGTTTATCCCGACAATGTTGGACCTGGGGCATACGTGACAACTCAGCTTCTTAGAGCAGTATTTAATTCGCCTAGCAAGATTCTCCCCGATGAATTCATAGGTTCAGTGTATGATCCAGTAAAAGCGCTTCTCGTTATTTCAGACTCTGTGGCAAATAAGCTGGGTCATGGCAGGTGGGAAGCAAATGAAAACTACGCAATCGATCAAATTAAAATCCCCGGTGAATCAATGCTGGAAACTCTAAGAAATGGGGTTTCTTTCAATAGGGATGAGTTTTATTCCTTGCTTAGCCTACGCGATATTCCACGAACAGCAATTGAACCATTTACATTGCATGCTGATGCGATTGATAAAGCTGAGATTGAAAAAGACCAATGGTATACACTGCAAAAGCCACTGTTAGAGATTGGCGATGATTTCATCGTTTTAGCCCCACATGAATTCACCTCGACAATTCGACATTTTATATTAAATTCTGCTATCAGAGCAAATATGCGGGAGAAATTGGCATATGCATATCATCAAGCGGTAATAGCATCAGTGAGAGAATCGTCTATGCTCATGAGCTTTAAACCTATTCCAATGGAAGGTCTAGAGCCAGAGCCTGATAGAAAATACACTGAAGTCCTATTTCATATCGATATTGAGATAGCTTGTTATGTTCAAGTCGTTACCGATTTTGCGGAAAATTATTCCATCACCGATCCATGGACATCATGGGATGCAAACTCAGTACTTGATCAAGTGCGAAATAGATTAGAAATTGTAGTAAAACATCTCTCCGGAAATGCTTCCCCGTACAGAAAAATCTTAAATATTCTTGTTATTGGGCATTTTGGTAGAATGTTAGTCGCAGGATTCAAAGCTCCGCCCAAAGGGTGCGAACAAATAGTGCTGTTTGCTGAAGATCTAGAAACCATGACAAGAATGAGAGATATGGACCAACTGACCCTTTGGAAATTTGCACGTGGGTGGGCTGAGTTTACTAAAAGCGTTAAAATCAGCCCGGGTGCTTCTACATTGGATATATACTCACTGTATAAAGGCCATGGTGAGTCCTTTTACATATCAGATGATCAAAAACCTAATTTACTTAACATTCTTCCTGACGTCGGTCGCGAACTTAGAATCAAATCAAAGAGATCCTGGGATAAGCACCTTGTTGAGGGATGGCAAAAACCAACAAAGTTGGTAGAGGTTGTTCGCCGCCATGAAGATAGTGATGAAGTGCCAATATATTTGCCGATTGGAGAATTTTTCGCGAAAAACTACGAGCAGGTCATTGAAGGATGCGTATATCCTATATGGGTTGGACCTAATATTGACTATAAAACTCAGGAGCTATCTGGAACGGCATTTCACCTCGTTGAAACATTTGCTTTTTGGGTATGGCAACTACTTCCTACTCTGCAACAAAAAGTGATATTATCTGAACCGATTAGAATTTCCTTTCGGCTGGAAAACCCATCCACTTGGGATGGCAATAACAGACCTGATGAGTTGCGGAATGGGAGCTCCGAATTTCAGGCTGAAGTTGTTGACAACGAAATAATCCTGACACTCCCAGATGTATTTCTATATTTTTCCAGCGGTCAAAGCAATGAGGCAGAAAGGCTTTTAATTCGAAATATTATTCATGGGATTAATAAATACTGTGATGAAGAAAAGATTGCCGCATCTGAGACGGACCAAATAGTTGAAAGTATCGCTCCAGTTGGATTGAAAAGGAAATTCAACGGAATTGACACAAGCCAAGACATTCGACTAGAGATGCGACATCTACCACCATATCGTAAACTCAGTGAACATAACATGATGTCACAACTGGACGGGTTAGTTGATGAAGTAGTCAACATTACGGGTAAAACCTTGGTTGTGGGGGATGTGGCCGACCAAGATCGTCGAGAAATAAACGAAGCTATTCTCACCATACATCTAGATCGTATGAGAAGCAAAATTAAACAGTATGACTATCAGCAACTATTAGAGAAGGCTATTTTAGTAAATGAAGGAACAGTATGGAAGCAACAATTCGCCAAATATACAGCACCTCGTTCCGCAGCTTGCTTTCATGGAACTGCCAAACAAGCGAAACTCGAAGCGGAACACACTTCAGAAATTGCGAATCTTGCGTTGTCGGCACGCTTCCTTATTGAGTTTCTGGTTGCTGAGCCGCATACCGCTTCATCGCCAATTTCTGACGATGATTTTGATGAATTGCTCGCGATCGCATATCATTATATCAACTGGGGAGCGATGGGAGACGAGATTCGTTGCCGAGTATTTTCCCACAAACTAAGTATTCTTGAAAGTGGTCGGATAGGCAACGACCTCAATCGAAAAGACATGCTCGATGGATTCTTGGATGCAAAAACGTTGGAAGATCTGGAAACTGCTCAAGAGGATAATTCATACGATCTTGGCAAAGAAGAGAACTCCGAACATGAAAGAGAGAAAGAAAAGCCCCAGATCGAACTACCGCCCGATCTCTCTGCAGCTATTGCTGCTGAATTCGGATGCAGTCTAGAAGAGTTATTCAGTGTATTTATATCGATGTCTATTGCTGCCTTCGCAATATATGATAGCTCATGCCCAAGCGAAGAATATGAAGCACTTATAAGTTTGATATCGGAGAAGTCAGAGGTCGCAGAGGAAAGAGTTCGTTATATTATTGAAGAATTTTCGTTTAGGCCACGAGGCCGATGGGATCATATCCCCACTGGCTTTGAAATGGATGATATTCTCCCCTACAGATACAATAGAAGACTCTCAATGATCAGACGCCCATTTTTGATGATTCATCCCAAAGATGATCCTGAAAAATGGGTTGTTTATTGGGGGCCTCGGCACCTCGATAATTCAATCAAATACCTCTACCACTTGATCGAGAACGGCCAATTTAAACAAAAGCACGCAAAATCCCAAGAATTGCAATCCTATATCGGTGCAATGAACGACCAGCTTGGAAAGGATTTCGAGAACAGAGCTTATACATGGTGCAATCAACATCTGGGAATTCGTGTTGAAAGAAACTTGCCAATAGCACCGGGGAAATTCTTCGATAGTCCCAAAGAACTTGGCGATATTGATGTACTCCTTGTGGATCCCAACGAAATGCTTTTATTCTGTGTTGAATGTAAAAGACTGAATCCCAGTCGAAATGCCGTAGAAATTGGTAGCGAGATTGACATGTTGTTTAGAAGGGATCCACGCTACCCGGATAGAGAAGTTAGAATTGACAAGCATAAGGCCAGAATAGCTTGGTTGAAAGACAACTGGGATCAAGTAAGGCAGAAACTAAATTTGAGTGAAGGTACTTGGAAAATCGTGCCGTTGTTTCTGACCTCGTTGGTCATTCCTTCTAGTTTTGTGATAAATACCGGGTACCCAGTTATAACTTTACGAACGCTAATGCGAAATGGAATGGATGCACTGGCAACAATATCAAGTGGCGCTCATATAGAAACAGTTCCATAAAAGAATTGGAATTGGGCTGAAATGAATGGATTAAATATTGGGAAAACCATAAAGTGATTTTACGTTTTATCGAAGCCGACATCACTTCCATTCAGAAGCGAAAATAGAGCTTCTTTCACAGGCAAATTCGAGGCATTCAAGCCTCGATCATAATCATCCCCGCGTCCAGATCCAGTTGACGCGGGTTTCGTCGTTTATTAGAGGAGAAATTGCCCAGTTTCAACGAAATTAGAGTACTTTTTCGAGAAATGGCGCACTTAATTGAGCACTTATTGAAATCGCCAAAATCGCCGTTATCCTAGACAGTGTCGACACGAGAAAACGATTTATCTGGACAAAATCCTCGGCTTCTCGATATATTTCTATTTACTAGAATATATCGAGAGGAATTACCATGGAAGCTGCCTACCATCGTCACGATATTTCCGATCACGTATGGAATCTCCTGGAACCCCATCTACCTGGACGCTCCGGCGAGTGGGGAGGCGTGGCGGAAGACAATCGACGATTCATCAATGCTGTTTTCTGGATTCTGCGTACCGGTGCGCCGTGGCGTGACCTACCCCCGGATTACGGTGGCTGGAACAACACGAACCGTCGTTTTTGCCGATGGCGCGACAAGGGAATCTGGGAGAAATTGCTTGAGATCCTCATTGACGATCCCGACTACGAATGGTTGATGATCGACGCCAGCCACGTCAAAGTGCATCCTGACGCCGCAGGAGCGAAGGGTGGCAATCAAGCGATGGGCCGTACAAAAGGGGGCTCAACAGTAAGATACATTTGGCCGTGGATGCGCATGGTAATCCAGTCCGAGCGATTGTTACAGAGGGTACCCGAGCAGATTGCAAGGAAGCTTGCGCATTGATCGAAGGAATCGACGCCGAGTATTTATTGGCTGATCGCGGCTACGATACGAACGTGATCCTTGAAAAAGCCGAAAACGCGGAGATGGTGGCAGTCATTCCTCCGAAAAAGAATCGGAAAGTTCAACGACCATACGATAAAGAGCTTTATCGTGTTCGACATCTGGTCGAAAACGCTTTTCTGAAACTGAAACGATGGCGAGGAATCGCTACACGATACGCAAAAAACGCGGCATCTTTCCTCGCAGCCGTTCATATCAGATGTCTCGCTCTCTGGCTTGATATCTCGTGACGACACTGCCTAGTAAATACAGGGTTGTCGCTCATTTCTCCCGGTTTTTCGAAATTGGAAATAGAGCACTTTTTCGGGAAATAGAGCACTTAATAGAGCACTTTTCACCCTTCCAAGGCCTCTTTACGCACAGAACTCTTCGAATCTTCGAAAACCCGCCTGTAAATCACAATTAACCATGTAATACCAGCCAGTTACCAGCATGGCACGGGCGTTGCTCTATAGCACGGCATCTTCCGACACCTCGCGTGTCCGAACCGCCGAAAAGGAGCAATGACCATGACCTGTTTCCCTACTGAAGATCCCGCCTACGCCGAAGCCTGGCGCATGCAGGAATGCAACCGGCTCGAATCCGCCGCCGCCGATCCCGAAGAAAACTTGCTGGCTGAGGATGCCCTCCGTATCGCCGAGCGCGCCATCGATGAAAGCTTCGGCAAAGACAAGCCCAAAAAGGCCGAACGCATGAAGCGCATCCTGCGGTTGTGCGTTCTCGAGGAACGCACGCTGGAGGAAGTCGGCTGCGAGTTCGAGATCAGCCGCGAACGCGTTCGCCAGATTCTGTGCCAGGCCCGCAGCACCGTGCGGCGCTATATGCAGCGCATGGACGGTCTGGAGGTTTCGGCATGAGGCGGCAGATCGAGAAAATGCTGCAGGCCGTCGGTGACCCCCGGCGCACCAGCCGGTCGGACGGAGCCGATTTCCCTTGGATGAGTCCCTCCTTCGCGATCGCCTTCGCGATTGGCAAGTTGAGCCGGATCGTGCGTTTCAGTCATCGCGGCATCCAGATCACGCAGACCATGGACGAGTCGCTGATGGCTGAGGAATTGCGGGAGGCCGCTTCCTATCTGCTGCGCGCCGCGTCTCTGCTGGATCCGGAAGATGATGGACGATGTGCCGACGGACGGGAGGTGCGCCATGACGGCTGACACCCGCCTCACCACCACCTATTCGATGTGGTCGAAGTTCCGCAACTGCCGCCGCGCCTGCTACTGGCGCTACGTCAAGCAGATTGTCCCGATCCAGTCGAAGGAAGCCTCGCTCTGGTTTGGATCGCTGATCCACGAATGTCTGGAGATCTGGCACGAAACCCGGCTTTTGAATCTCGTGCTGGAGCACATCGACCGGATCT
>CAXXVK010000073.1:0-72559 GCA_963676915.2 Myxococcota bacterium | reverse complement strand
GGTCCGCACGAAGTTGACGCCCGAACAGCGTCGTGAGAAGGAATTTAAGTCCCAACTCGCCGAGATTCCACCCAAATATCATCAACAGTTCAAGGAATTGTTCAAGTATCGGGAAAAACTGCTCGATGCGAATCATTTCGGTCGTTTGGACGTCAGTCAGACAACGGCCCAGTCCGAAATCAAGAAAAATTACGCCTTGATGGCGAAAAAATTCCACCCGGATGCAATGCCCGGCAAGGAAATCGAGCAGGTGCGAAAACTCGGTGCGGATATTTTCAACCTGATTACCGAAGCCTTCAACGCCATATCCACCGAGGAAAAACGCAAGAAATACATAGAGGATCTTCGTACCGGAGCCACTATCGACGCTTCGGACGAAGTGTCGAAAATCCTCAATGCGGAGAACCATTTTCACGGTGGCATGGCGGCCTTGATGAAGAAAAACTATATCAAGGCAAAAGAGGAATTCAACGAAGCCATCAAGCTTAATCCCAACGAAGGCGAATACTATGCCCATTTCGGTTGGGCGCACTTCAACCTGAATTCCAAAGATCCCAAGCAGACCCGGGAAGCTATCCAGTATTTGGCGAAATCGGCCAAAATGACCCCCAAACTGGATGTTACCCATTTTTACATTGCGACGATTTTCAAGCTGACAGGCGATCTGGATAAAGCAGCGAAAGCTTTTCGAAAATGCCTGGCGCTTAATCCCAAGAACATCCGAGCCAAAAGCGAGTTGCGTCTTTTGGACGCTCGCAAAAAGCGACAAATCCAGGAACCGGAAGAAAAGAAAAACAGCCTATTTGGCTTTTTAAAGAAAAAGGAATGATTTCTTTTATGGTTTCGAGGTATCCTGTCGCCATGTTTTGCAACCGGGTCGGGCACGCTTCATGACGATTTTTCCCTATCTACGAATTTTTCTGATTTTTGCTGCAATTTGTGCAGGTTTTACCATTTCCAACGTTATTGGTCCGTTTGCGTCCGAATCGTTCGCTGCTTCCAGTGAGCCCGAAACCCGCGAGTTGGAAAAAAACCTCTATTACGATGCGCTCGCCGAAGTGCGTCGGGGGGAAATCGACGCCGCCAAAGCGACCCTGAAAGAGCTGATGCGTCGATATCCCGAGGGGTCGTTCGTCGATGACGCGGCATTCGAGATTTGCCGCATTACCGATAATATCGAGCAAAAATACCTGCAAGCGGTTCCGTTGTATGAAAACTTTCTCGAACGCTTTGCCCGCTCGCGTCTGTCGCGCAAGGCACGTTTTCGACTGAAGGAACTCAGTGTCGCATTGCAGACCGGTGAAAAGCCATTCAAAATTTTCGAATCCATCCTCGGCTCGGGTTTCGATAAGGAAAGCTTGCAGCCACGTATCCTTCAAATGCAGCAATTGCTGAAAGATTACCCCGATTTCTCGCTGAAGGATCGAGCCATGAAGTGGATCGCCGGCGCTCATGCCCGCCTGGGGGATCTGGATCAGGCTATCGAGTCGTTGGAAACCATGCGCGATCTCTACGGCTTGGATTCTCGGCAGGGGCGAGAGGCACGTCTGAAAGAGGCCGAACTCTGGATGGAACTGGGGCAGGTTTCCAATGCTCGGAACCACTTCAAAGCGTTAGCCACTACGGAAGGTTGGGGCAAAGACGTAGCGTTGAAGCGGCTGGACGACATCGAGGAAAGCACGTTTCGCAAGATTTTTTACGTGATTAGCTGGATTTTGGTGCTTTCGGCGCTTTTGCTTGCCGTGATTTCCTGGTGGCGTGAGGGAAAAGGGTTTATTCGTGCCAGTTGGCCGCCGCCGCTGGATCTGTTGTTCGTGATTCCTTTCGTCGTGGGAGCGGTCATTTACGTTTCGGGAAAATCCACCTTCATCTGGACCACGATCCTTGGCTTCGGAGGTGCGGCTATTTTGCTGACATGGATCAACAGTATCGTTTGGAAACTTTCTCTCAAGACCCGGCGACAAGCGCTGGTATACCTGCCGGTGTTCTTTTTGATTTGTTTTTGCACGCTTTTCATCATCGGAACGCACGTCGAAATCATCGACCAACTCATCTACGACGTGGAATTTTCACTGCCGGACATGTGGGACGCTTTGGTTCGGTAGGGGAGAGGACTACGAGTATCTGTAAAGATTGCTAATGGTTCCGGGGTCTTGGTGATCGGTGCCGGTGAAGGACCAACTTCTGTTTTTCTTTTGGGCATGGATTTGGATTCTCTCCGACAACGGATTGAAAATACAAGCCTTATTCCCACTCTGGATGCGACGACGTCGTTTCGGTGGGACGATCCTGTTTTCCTTCGTGGTACGGTATCCCAGCGGGAGTGAACGATTTCCAGTGCACCTTATTCCCGTTTTGGTATTCGATTTCCTGCATCAATTGGCCGTTGGGATAATATTTTCGATAGCTTCCGTGCAACCGGCCTTGGTGATAATGCAGAATCTCGGCCGGTTTTCCATAATAGGAACGGCCTGAGTCGGAAGGCTTGTTGTACGAGTGCCAGACGATGAAAAAGCCCTCCCAATTTTTCCCGTTTTTCATCGTTCCACAACCCAACTCTTTTCCTTTGGGATCGATATGGCAGTTTTCGCGGTAGTTTTCACCGTTTTCTTTCCACTTTCGTGAGCGAAGTTTGTCGCCGCCCTCTCGCCATCGTTCGTAAACTTTGAAGCCCTGGGCGGTGCTTTTTGCCGATTCCTGCGCTTTATCACAAGCGATTCCCGTAAAAAAAAGTGCTCCCAACAGAAAAAAAAGCAGGGTTTTGAAGAGGGTGAAGAACCAAGCGGTTTGTCTCACGAGGCGTTCCTTTGTTGATAAGTCCACTCTGTTTGAGGACATTTCCTGAGAGACATAGCACGAACCGGATTCTGGGGCAATCTCTTGGAAACGCAGAGAAAATCCTTCTAGTTGGGAAATCTGAACATTTTATGGTGGGACTGATCTATGGATGTTGTTGACTTTGACCCTCGAATCCTCTATATTCGTCCGCACCGGATTGGTGAAAAAACAAGGTGAAGTATAACGATTTCAAGGCCATAGTCATAAGTTTGTTTATGATCGGTTTCCTTGACAGTATTTCGGTGGCTGGTTAAAAATTCAATAGGCACGGGAATCTACGCGATTTCCCTCCATGAAGAAAACCGCTGTCGTTCGGTGTTTTGTGGTTGAAAAAAACTCCTATCTTTCGAGGTCACGATGGAAGAATCCGCGAAGACCCCCACCCCCTCCGTATCGCCGGAGAGAACCACGCCCTCCAGTTCATTGGCCAGACGCATCCAGGATGCGTGTGGCGTCAATGTGATGGAATGTTATCAATGCATGAAATGTTCTGCAGGGTGTCCACTATTGCCTGACCTGGACCTGGTGCCTCATGCCGTGGTGCGCAAGGCTCAGATGGGACAGCTCGACGACCTGTTGCACTCGAAGACGATATGGATGTGTGTCGGGTGCCACACCTGTGCGACACGCTGCCCCAACAAGGTCGATCTTCCCGCGGTCAACGATTTTCTGCGACAGGAAGCCCGTCGCCGCGGTATCGAGCCGACGGAGAAGAACATCGAGGCGTTCCATCGGTCGTTCATGAGTGAAATCGAAGGTCGTGGCCGGGTGCACGAACTGAGCATGATCGGCAAATACAAGATGGCCACGGGGACGTATTTCGACGACATGGTGCTGGGTATGAACCTGTTTTTCAAAGGCAAGGTTCCCTTGATGCCTACTCCTTCCAAAGGAAAACAGCAGTTGCGTAAGATTTTCCTGAAGGCGGAGGAGAAGAAAAAGGAGCGAGAGGCCGAAGCGTCCGAATCGGAGAGGGGGCAATCATGAAATTCTCGTATTATCCGGGTTGTTCCGCCCACTCGACCGGGCGGGAACTCGACGAATCTTTGCACAATGTTTGCAAACACCTGGGAATCACGCTCGAAGAGTTGGACGACTGGACGTGCTGCGGAGCATCCAGCGCTCACGGAGCTGATCCCTATTTGGCGGTGGCTTTGCCTGCCCGTAATCTTGCGCTTGCCAAAGACGACGCTACAGCCGTGGCGACGACCTGTTCGGCCTGCTATCTGAGGCTTCGGCAGGCTTTGAAGCACGTTCGCGAGGATGGTTCGCCCGAAGGTGTCGGCGAGATCCGATCCGATCTCGATGTCGTCAACATGCTCGATGTGTTCCTGTCGGACGAGATGATCGGCCAAGTGGCGCAAAAAGCCCACGATGCGTTGAAAGGGCTGAAACTGGTCTGTTATTACGGCTGTCTCTCGGTTCGTCCACCCGATGTCACCGGCGTGGACAATCCCGAGAACCCGGTCAGAATGGACCGCCTGATGGAGGCCGCCGGGGCCGAAGTCATCGACTGGCCATACAAAACCATGTGCTGCGGCGGTAGCCTGACGATGACGAACCCCGGTTCGGTGCATCGTCTGGCGGGTGAGATTCTCGATATGGCACATCGCTCCGGGGCTGATGCGGTCGTCACCGGCTGTCCGATGTGCTTCATGAATCTCGACCGTTCGGCCTTCGAAATCCAGAAGGAATCGGGCAAAAGCTTCCTTCCGGTGTTTTATTTCACCGAACTGCTTTCCCTGGCCTTTGACGGAAACTTTGCGAAATCACTATGGAAACGTCACCTGAACTCTCCGGTTCGGGTTTTGGAATCGAGAGGGCTGTAACATGAGCGATCAACACGTACCGTCCGGCGCAATTATGGTTGTTGGCTCCGGTATCGGTGGCATGCAAGCCTCGATCGACCTTGCCGACTCCGGGTTCAAAGTCTATCTCGTCGAGCGAGATACCGCCATCGGTGGTCGCATGGCGCAATTGGACAAGACCTTCCCGACGAATGACTGCGCGATGTGCATCATTTCCCCGAAACTGATCGAGGTGGGCAGTCATCCCGATATTGAACTGCTTACCGGCTCCGAAGTTTTGGGCGTCGAGGGCGAACCAGGTCACATGAAGGTGCGGGTGCTGCGGCATCCCCGCTATGTGGATATCGAAAAATGTACCGGTTGCGGTGAATGCGCCAAAGTCTGTCCCATCGAACGGCTCAATGCCTACAACATGGACCGCAACGAACGCAAAGCAATTTACAAACGCTATCCTCAAGCGATTCCGGGAGCTTACGCGATCGAGAAACGCGGAACGGCACCTTGTCGCGATGCCTGCCCCGCCCACCAGAGCGCCATGGGTTACGTCGCGCTTGTGGCGGCGGGACGCTTCGACGAGGCGCTGGATGTCGTTCGCCGGGATAACCCGTTGCCCGCCATCTGCGGTCGCGTCTGCGCCCATCCCTGCGAGCAGAATTGCACCCGTAACGGAGTGGACGATCCCGTGGCGGTGCGTTCGATCAAGCGTTTTCTTTCGGATTACGAGATCGAGAAATACGGCAAGCCCAAAACGCCGCCTCCCGGAGAAGATACCGGGAAGAAAGTGGCGATTGTCGGTAGTGGTCCGGCAGGACTCGCCGCCGCCTATTATCTGCGCCGTCAGGGACACGAAGCGACGATCTACGATGCCGCACCCAAAGCGGGCGGTATGCTGCGTTTGGGTATCCCGGACTATCGCCTCCCCCCCGAAATCCTGGATCGCGAGATCGAGGCCATTACCGGCATGGGCGCGAAACTCGAACTGAATTACCCGGTAGGCAAGGACGGAAAATCCACCGTTCAGGATCTTATGGACGGCAACGATGCCGTATTCCTGGCCATCGGCGCTCACGATTCCTCCCGACTGAATCTTCCGGGCGAGGACTCCGAAGGCGTGTTGCATGGCGTCGATTTCCTGCGCCGGGTCAACCTGGGCGATCACTCCGAGGTCGGCAAGAAAGTGGCGGTCGTCGGTGGTGGCGCCGTGGCGGCGGATGTCGCCCGTACGGCTCTGCGACTGGGTGCGGAATCCGTCGAAATGTTCTGCCTGGAAAGTCGCGACGAAATGCCCGCCTGGCAGGAAGATATCGAGGATCTCGAAGAAGAGCATATCACCATCAACAATAGCTGGGGACCGAAAGAATTCGTCCTGGAGGACGGCAAACTGAAATCGGTCCAGTTCAAGCGTTGCACGCAGGTGTTCGACGAGGAACACCGCTTCAATCCGCAATACGACGAGAACGAAATCAACGATTTCGAATGCGATACGGTGATTATCGCCATCGGCCAGCGGATTCTTGCCGTCGATCTGCTCGAAGGTACCGACGGGGTAGAGTTGACCTCGCGTGGCACCATCAAAGCCAACCCGGTGACGATGGAAACCAGCCACGGCAAGGTTTTTGCCGGTGGTGACGCGCAAACCGGACCTTCTTTGGCGATCGAAGCCATTGCCGCCGGACGTCGTGCCGCCGAATCCATCGATCGGATGCTCAAAGGCGAGGATATCCGCGCCGGACGAGAGTGGAAAGTGGACGTGGCGATTCCCAGTATCGAAGGGGAAAAGCCGGTTCCGCGCCATCACGAATCCAAGCTGGATCTCGACTACCGCCTCAACGGATTCTCCGAAGTTTCCGAAAAACCGCTGAGTGCCGAGGAAGCCATCGACGAAGCCAAGCGCTGTCTGCGTTGCGGAATTTGCGCGGAATGTATGCTTTGTGTGGAAGCTTGCAAGGCCGGGGCGATCGATCACACGATGATGCCGAAAATCGACGAAATCGAAGTCGGCTCGGTCGTGTTGGCCCCCGGTTTCGACCAGTTCGATGCCCGCGCTGCTGCCGAGTACGGTTACGGACGTTGGAAAAACGTGTTGACCGGTATGGAATTCGAACGGATGCTGTCGGCGACCGGACCTTCTTCGGGACACCTCAAACGTCCCTCCGATGGTGTTGAGCCGAAGAAAGTCGCCTGGATTCAATGCGTTGCCAGCCGCGATCAGCGAATGGACCACGGCTATTGCTCCGGTGTCTGCTGCATGTTCGCCACGAAAGAGGCGGTCATTGCCAGCGAGCACGCCGGGGGCGATTTCGATGCTACGGTCTTCTACATGGAAATGCGGGCGACCGGAAAAGGTTTCGACGATTACGTGGACCGCGCCAAAAACAAGTACGGCGTGCGCTACATTCGTTCGATGGTCTCCCGTGTCGATGAAATGCCCGAGACGAAGAACGTCCGTGTGACCTACCTGGACGAAGAAGGCAAATCCCACGAGGAAGAGTTCGATATGCTGGTGCTTTCCGCCGGATTGACCCCGACGGACGGTATCAAAGAACTTGCCAAACGCCTCGATATCGAACTGAATCATTACGGTTTCGCCAAAACCAACAACTTCGATCCGGTTGGTACCACGCGTCCGGGCGTGTACGTCTCCGGTGTGTTCCAAGGACCGAAAGACATCCCCGAGACCGTCGCCCAGGCTTCCGGTGCGGCATCCTACGCCATGACGGCCACAGCAAAGGGACGTGGAACGCAGCTTTCTACTTCCGAAGCTCCGCCCGAGAAGGATTTTTCGGGAGATGCACGTATCGGCGTGTTTATCTGCCGTTGCGGTATCAACATCGCCAGTACGGTGGATGTTATCGATGTCGCCGAGTACGCCAAGACGCTGCCGGGCGTCGTGTATTCGGAAGAAGTACTGTTCTCCTGCTCCCAGGACAACCAGGAAAACATCAAAAAACAGATCAAAGAGCACAATCTCAACCGTTTGGTGGTGGCTTCCTGTACACCGCGTACCCATGAACCGCTGTTCCAGAAAACTTTGGAGGAAACCGGCGTCAACCGCTACCTGTTCTCCATGGCCAACATTCGGGAGCAATGTTCCTGGGTTCATTCCACCGAGCCGGAAAAAGCCACGGCCAAGGCCAAGGATCTGGTGCGAATGGCCATCGCCAACGCCCATCATCTCAAACCATTGTATAAGCGGCCTCAGTCGTTGATTCAATCCGGTTTGGTGCTCGGTGGCGGACTGGCGGGTATGACCGCCGCCCTCCAAATGGCGGATCAGGGCTTCGATGTCACCCTCGTCGAGAAAAACGACGTTTTGGGCGGCAACATGCGTTTCATTTATCGTACCCACGACGGCATGGATGTGCAGAAGCACATGAAGGAGTTAATCGAGAAGGTTCAGAATCACCCTCTCATCACGCTTCATTTGGGTGCGACGTTTTACAAAACCGGTGGATTTTTGGGCAACTTCGAGAGCGAAATCAAGTTGGCCGACGGTTCCACCCGGACGATCTACCACGGCACGACCATCGTGGCCATCGGTGCGCAGGAATCCAAGCCGGAAACCTTCGGTTATGGCCAGGACGACAGAATCGTTACCCAGATGCAGTTGGAAGGACAGGTCTGGAACGAGCCGGAAAAACTGAAGGATGCCAAAGACTTCGTGATGATTCAGTGTGTCGGTTCCCGTGACGAGAACCGCAAATACTGCTCGAAGCTCTGTTGCTCGCAGGCGTTGAAAAACTCCATTCAACTCAAAGAGGAAGATCCCGAGCGGGATATCACCATTCTTTTCCGGGAGATGCGTTCCTACGGTTTGAAAGAGGAACTGTTCACGAAAGCTCGCCGTCTGGGGGTGCGTTTCGTGCGTTTCGATCTGGATAACCTGCCCGAAGTCAAACTCGACGGTGACCGTCCGGTGGTCGAAGTCAACGACGATACCGCCGGTCCGTTGAGTCTCCCGGCGGACCGCATCGCCCTGGCGGCGGCTATCGATCCCCCCAAGGACAGTGTGAATGTCGCCGAGTTGCTCAAGGTGCCGCGAACGACCGACGGCTTCTTCCTGGAGGTGCACCAAAAGCTGGCTCCGGTCAGTTTTGCGTCGGATGGCATCTTCCTGTGCGGACTTGCCCACGGTCCGAAGCCTGCCGAGGAAACGATTGCCCAAGCTGCTGCGACCGCTGCTAAGGCCGCGACAGTACTGGCAAAACCCGAAATGATGGTCGGCGGACAAGTGTCGGTTGTCGATCCCGACAAGTGCGCCGTGTGTCTTTGTTGCGTAAGAGCTTGCCCATATGGCGTTCCCGTGATACATAGCGAAGACGGTGCAGCGTACATCGAACCGGCCGAGTGCCAAGGTTGCGGTGTCTGTGCTTCTGAGTGCCCTGGTAAGGCAATACAATTGCAACATTTCTCCGACGCACAAATCGCGGCGATGACGCGCGTTGCGGTGGGGGATGATTTTGGGGAATTGCCGACCCTTCCGGCACAACCGAGCCATGACTCCGACGAATCACGGGCCTAACTATTGCAGAGGTGAATCGATGTCCGAACCCTTTGAACCTAGAATTATTGCGTTTTGTTGCAACTATTGCGGTTTCGCGGCAGCGGATCTAGCGGGTTCCATGCGCCTGAATTACCCCACCAACGTACGTATCGTGCGAATTCCATGCTCCGGCAAGGCCGATGTCAAGCAAGTGCTCGATGCCTTCCTGGACGGCGCGGACGGCGTGTTGGTGATCGGCTGTATGGAGGGCGACTGCCACTTCATCAGCGGGAATTTCAAAGCCAAAAAAAGGATGCGACGAGCCAAGCAGATCCTCGAAGATGCTCACATCGGAGCCGATCGGCTGGAATTTCATAACAATTCCGCTGCCGAAGGTCCGAAGCTCGCCAATCTTTTCAACGAGTTTACTCAGAGAATCCGGGAGCTGGGGCCATGCCCCGGTAAGATCGATATTCCGAGTTCGGTTGCGGAAGAACGGAACACTCAATTGGCGGACTAGCTTGAAGCGATAGTTATCAGCCGCGGATGGCAAAGGAGGAGCAATGATCATTGCGCAGCAGAAACCCTTGGCGAAGATTGAGGAGTTTCTGAAAGACTACAAAAAAGTGCTACTGGTCGGTTGCAAGGGCTGCGTCACGGTATGCAGCGCAGGTGGCCGCAAGGAAGTCGGTGTGTTGTCCTCGGCGCTGAAACTGGCGCGTCGCGAACAAGGCAACCCTCTCGACGTGGTGGAAGTAACGGTCGAACGCCAGTGCGACACCGAGTACCTCGATCCGTTGGACGAGTACCTCGAGGATGTGGACGTTGTGTTGTCCATGGCTTGCGGGGCGGGTGTCCAGTTCATGGCCGAGCGCTTCCCGGGTGTGGTGGTGTTACCGGCCCTGGATACGACCTTCATCGGTGTCAACGAGAAGGCCGGTCACTGGGGTGAACGCTGCCAGGCTTGCGGTGATTGCAAGTTGCATCTGACCGGCGGTATCTGCCCGGTGACCCGTTGCTCCAAAAGCATCATGAACGGTCCGTGCGGCGGATCGGTAAACGGGCATTGCGAAATCGATAAAGATGTTCCCTGTGGCTGGCAGTTGATCATCGATCGTCTCGACTCTCTGGGAGTTCTCGAAGAAACCTACGAGAAGATGATCGAAACTCCGGATTGGAGCACGAGCCGTGACGGTGGACCACGTAAGCAGGTGAGGGAGGATCTTGAATGAAATCGAACAGCAATCTCGAAAAGGTTCTAGCCGCAGGACATTTTGCCGTTACCGGTGAATGTGGACCGCCACGAGGCGCGGACGCAGAAATCGTGCGCAAAAAAGCCCGGTTGCTCAAAGGTTTCGTCGATGGCGTGAACATAACCGACAACCAGACGGCCATGGTTCGTATGTCCTCCTTCGCGGCGGCTCTGATCGTCAAAGATGAAGGCATGGACCCCATCATGCAGATGGTTTGTCGCGACCGAAACCGCATTGCCATGCAGTCCGATATTCTCGGTGCGGCGGCTCACGGCATCAACAATCTCGTCTGCCTATCCGGCGACCACCAGCAGTTCGGCGATCACCCGATGGCGAAGAATGTCTACGACATCGACTCCATTCAACTCGTCAACATGGTCAAGACGATGCGGGACGAGAATTTCTTCCAGGGCGGCAAAGAGATCAAGTTCGGCGGTCCCAGCATCTTTATCGGTGCGGCGGCCAACCCCTTCGCTCATCCCCTGAAAATCCGCGTGCCGCGTCTGGCGAAAAAAGCGGCGGCGGGAGCGGACTTTATCCAGACTCAGTGCATTTACAACGTCGATCGCTTCAAAGAATGGATGAAAGAAGCGGTGGATCGCGGTTTGCATGAGAAGGTAAAAATCCTCGCTGGCGTCACCCCGATGAAATCCTTCGGTATGGCGAACTACATGGCGAAGAACGTCGCCGGTATCGACGTGCCCCCGGAAATGCTGAAGCGCATGAAAGATGCGGGCAAAGAAAAGGCCAAAGAAGAAGGTCTGACCATCCTCAACGAAACCATCGAACAGATGAAGGAAATTGAGGGTGTGGCCGGTATTCACATCATGGCCATCGAGTGGGAAGAAGCGGTGGAAGGCATCGTCAAACGGGCGAACCTTTACCCCCGTCCCGAAGTGTGATCCAGCACGAAACCTTTCCGGTTTCCGGCAAGAGTTTTCACCCCGCCTTTTCAGGCGGGGTTTTTTATGCTATGAATGCCTGCAATTTCGAGAGAGCATCATCCAAAACCCACCGAAATGGAAAGCGAAGGTATCATGAAGGCAGGCCGTCGATGGCGTTGGGCGATCGTGATGTTGTTGGTTCTAAGTTTGATCGGGTGCGGAGAGGACGACTCCGAGGCGAACGTGCAACCTGGCGATAACGATGTTGTGGAAATGGAAAGCACGGAGCAGGAAGCCGAACCCGAGGGACTTCCCAACGAGTTGCCGTTTTCTTTCGCTCGTGAAAATCCCGGAGAGCCGATTTCCGACGAAGAGGTTCGGGCTTTTACCGAACGTCTTGTAGGACTTATGGCGAAAATCGATTATTTTAACTGGCTACGACGTACCAGCTATGGCGTCGATGTTTCTACCGGAAAAGAAGACTGGCAGGTCTGGTGGACGGGTTCTCATGCCGAGAAAAACGGCGATACCGTGTCGTTCGTGCATAACGAAACCAGTAGCGAGGATTCCGCCGACGGCGGGCACAATCTGATGACGCGGACGATCAAAGTCCTGGGGTCGGCGATTTCCGGCTATCTTCTCACCGGGGACGAGTCTATGGCGCGTGTCGCCGAGCAATATTGCAAAGGCGTTACCGCTCAGATGGAAGGCATGGTGTACGACGAAAACGATGAGTTGCACCACCTGATGGCGAGAAACGTCATTCCCTTCAATCACGAATACACCACCTTCGACGGGTACAAAGTTTCGGTCGATTACAGCAACTGGTATCACGAGGGACAGGGCTGGAACTGCCACCGTTTCGAGTTTCCGAACAACCCGAAATGGGGTTCGATGTGGATTACGAACATGCGTAGCAAAGACGATGTTTCGCGGGTGATGCGTTTGTCCGGCACGATTCGTTACGCCGCCGAATACGCCGAAGACGAAGCCATGCGCGAAGCCTGTAGCGACGCTTGGGAGCATTTGCACCTGTTTTTCAAGGATATCGTGGATCATGACTATTGGATTCGCACGAAAGACAAGTACGGCGAGCCTTTCATTCCCGGTCTGAGCGGCGACGAAGAACTGGATGACGGCGCCGGGGATCTTGCCAGTTACGGAGCTTGGGACGAGGTGATCTACAACTCTCAATGCAACGCCAAACGAGCCGTGGCCTACAATGGTTACGGAGAAGGATTGGACAACAATTGCGAGTTGGAGTCCGGCAATGCGTATGAAGAAGCGGCGATCGGTATCCACTATTTCAATATCTGGTTGATTCGTTCGCACCATCTGGCCCGGGTGTTTCAGGCTTTGATTCACCGCAACACCGAAGATGCCCTTTTAGGGCTGCAAGGACTGGTCGAGCGCAACGAGCGTTACCAGAACACACCCGAAGAAGATCTTCCCAAGACGCAGGACGAATTCGACCGCGATCTGGCCAGCAGTTTGATGCAAGCGCTAAGTGTGGGGTATCCGCTCAACGAGAACGAAGCACGTATGGTGATGAAATACTACGAACGGGCAGTGGAGCAATACAAAGACTGGGAATACTGGAACCTCTGGGATACTTCCGTTCAGGACGGAACGTACGACTACCGGCCTTCCGAGCATATCGCCGATCAAGACGTACGCTGGATTCGTATCGAGGATTTCCCGGCCTTCCTTGATGCCTGCTGGTCACCGTTCAAAAATTCCGAGGAATCCAGATTCTCGATTGCGACCTGGTACGTGATCCTTCGAAGTGGGATGCAAGCGTGCTGGACTGAAGGGGGATGAAAAACAACGATTCGGTAGAGAGTAAAAAATGACACAATTTAAATTAATTATTCCTGAGTCAAATTGTTGGCCACTTAATTGGATTAAAATTGATACCAATGGGATTGTAGTTATCGTTGGAGGTAACGGTACGGGGAAAACTCGCTATGGGGCAAAACTTGATATACGTGTTGCTCGCCGAGCACATAGGATATCTGCGCACCGTGCTTTGCAAATGCCTGAATATTGCCAACCGATATCTTTTAAACAAGCAACGTCTGAAATTCTTTACGGGCGTATTGATTCTGAAGTTCGTCATAAAGCTGTACATCGTTGGAAAAGTAAACCTAATACTCTTTTAATAAAAGATTATGATGTGTTGATGAAATACCTTTTTTCTGAAGATTGGAAAGAGTCTTTTACTTATAAGAAGCGATCAGAAGAGTGCAGAGAAAAAATCTCCCCCCCAATAACGAAGCTAGATAGTGTTAAAAGGATTTGGGAATCTATTTTACCATACAGAAAATTGGACATTCACGTCGGTAAAATTATGGCATCCATCGCGAACAAGAAATCGACGTATCCTGGTGCCGAAATGAGCGATGGAGAAAGAGTTGTTTTCTATCTTATCGGTCAAGCATTGGCCGCGCCGCAAGATGGAATCATTATTGTAGATGAACCTGAATTGCATCTCCATAAAGCGATCCAAGCAAAACTTTGGGACAATATCGAAGCTGAACGACCTGATTGCCTTTTCGTATATCTTACCCATGATATCGATTTTGCATCGACAAGACGTGGGGCGAAAAAGCTATGTTTCAGAAATTATGATGGAAAATCTTGGGATTGGTATGAAATACCACCTGATAGCGAATTACCAGAAGAGGAGTTGTTGGGAATTGTAGGTAGCCGAAAACCCGTATTATTTATTGAAGGAGACCGGTCAAGCCTTGATTACAACATTTATCGAAATGTTTATCCTTACTATACTGTTGTTCCTTGTGGTGGATGTAAGGATGTTATTCATTCAACGACAGCTTTTTCAGCAATAAAGGATGTTCATCGGCTTGATTGTATAGGCATCGTTGATCGTGATTTTAAAACTGAAAGTGATATCGAGTACTTGGCGAAAAGAAATGTTTTCACGTTGCCTTTTGCAGAAATAGAAAATCTTCTTTCTTCTGAAAAAGTTATAGAGGTTATGTCCAACCGCTATGAGAGGAAGTTTGATGAAGTTATTGAAGAAATAAAGAATGAATTGTTTGAGATTCTTTCAAATTCGAAAGAACGAGTGGTTTCCGATATTGTTGGTTATCTTGTGGAAGAAAAGCTGAAAAAATTTGATAGGAAAAAGATTGGAATCGATGAATTGAAAAATTCTTTAAAGAAAATCATTTCGGAAACCGATGTTGATGGAATTTATTCAGAGAAGTTACTTGAGATAAATCGAATTATTCAAGATAAGGATTACAGTGCTGCTTTAAAAATTTTCTCAAACAAAGGTATAATGTCGATTGTTGCCAAAGTTCTAAAACAAAAAAAACAAGAGTATGAAGATTTTTTAGTCAGGATCATTTCTAGTAACAACAACAAAGACCTTGTTGATGCAATTAGAGAAATAGTTGCACTTCCAAATGATTTTACATAAAACCTGAAAGCCAACGAAAAAGGTCGAACCGTGCTTGGTCCGACCTTTTTCGTTGGTGGTCGCGTCAATTCTCATAACCCGTATAAATTCATGAAGAATCACTTGCGACGTGAAGATTCTCGATCATTCAATTGTTTGAATTGTCCAGGTAAAACGCAAATCATCCTTCGAGGCGATCTATTTCCTCGATGGCAAAGGTTGCGCCTTTTCGGTAAACCTTTACCTTAACTTTACGGCGACCGTCGAGGATTGGACGTTCCGTACGGAGTGTCCCGAAGTCGGTGGCTTGCAGGAATTCGGATAACAGCTCATAGGCCGATTCATCCACTTCTCGACCATCCAGGGCACAACGCTCCATATCACGAAAAGCGATTCGAGCCGTGGTTTCGATGCAATGACCGTCCAACAGTAACGTCAGGACGGGATCATTCCTTACCATGGATATTGTTTGAACTTCGCACGAGGTCCGACGTTCTGCAACGGCATGTTGTTCAGCATTTGAAGGCTTTTGGCCGTGATTTTGCCATCTTCCTCGGCATTGGCAGCGGCTTCGTCCAGGTTTTCTTCCTCGACCTTCTGCCCTTCGGCCTCCATCATTTCGACCAGGTTGACCATACCCGCCAGATCCAGGCTTCCCCAGAAGGTGTGGTTCTGTTCGAAGTTTTTACCTGCGATGGTCACGGTATAGCCGATCGAGAACATCATCGGAATCGGGAATTTCCCTCGCGAGAACCAGCCGATGGTGTTGAGCGCCACGGCAGTGGTCATGTCGATGGCGGACTGGTCGGTGGCATATTCGAGGGCGCGGTAGTCGGGAACGAACAGCGTTCCGTATTTGTATTCCTTCGGCACAGGTTCGGCACCCCAGATGTTGTCGTAGTATTTCCAGAAGAAATAATATTCCTGCGAGAGGGAAATCCATTCGTCGAAGGCCCAGTTGAAACCGCCGTAGACATCCCAGTTACCACCGATGTCTCGGTGAATTTTCATTTTCTGCCAGTATTGACCCAACGGAATCGTTCCCACTTCCCAGCCATCAGCCTCTTTGGACATGGAAATCATTCGTTTTTCTTTTACGTCGGGAAGCTGGTCGGTGTACCCCACGGTGAGGTTGAACATCAACTCATGAACCGCCGGCAGGCCGCGCAAGGCTACAAAGTCCATGCCGTACCAGAAACCGATATCGAAGTTCTGGTCGCCCATGTTGATATCGAACAGGTGGTTTTGATCTTCATGACGACCGGTCGGCCATTTCACGAACAGCGTCATGCCCTGGTTGAACCAGTCCGACTGGTAAAACTGATACCGAATGGCGGTGATCAATTCGCCGATACCCCAGCGGTCGAAGGTTTCACGCGGGGAGGTGTAACGGAACGAGCACAATAGAGAATTAGGGTCGGTACAACTCAGAGCGGTGGCGAGGATGTCGCCATCCAGCAAGTGCATTTCGGGGTTGTTCGGATCGTAGGGCATCGGGGCTGCAGGGATGCCGTTTTCGTCGAGATAGGTTCCCAGATCAGACCCCAGAAGGCGGAAATTCACCGCTGTTCGCGAACGCTGGAACGGCAGCATCATCACGACGGAAACCTGGTCGGTGATGCCGTAGCCCATCTGCATGGTCATGTTCATGCCGAAGGCTTCGTATTCCACATCCAGTTTCCCGAGGGTGTATTCCGACAACGCGGCATCCAGGTCGCCACCCGAAATCTCGATATTGTAGTCGGCGACAATCGATTCGGTTTTGGTCGTCCACTCGTTCTGAAAGTATTTATCCGAAAACTGGTAACCGAATTTTGCACCAATGACGAAGACGCCTTTAGGCAAAACCGTTGTATCGTTGGCCCACGCATTGGAGCACCATACCAGCACCATTGACGCTATCAATAACCACCGCACCATTGCGACTCCCATACTGTTAGCAGAATCTCCGGGTTTCCCATGTCATGGCGACTGTATCCATTGCCCGTTCAACCTGCAAGAAAAATTGAACCAGGATCGAACAAAAAAAAGAAATTCAGGCAAAAAAAGCAACGTTTCCGAGAGTTTCGGCGGGTTTTCTGCGTTCGAACGACGCTGCTGCACCCTTCCGATTCGATCTTCATACAAAGCGCCCGCACGAAACACAAGTTTCGGCGGGCACAATAAACAGCATAACCAGTTGTAATTGCAGAGTTTTACGAGAATTTACTCGATCACGGCCAAAACGTCTTCCTCTTCGACCTGCTGGCCTTCTTTGACGTTGATTTCTTTGACCGTTCCGGAAAACTCCAAATACACCGGCGTTTCCATTTTCATCGCCTCGATCACCATCGCTTCGTCGTCTTCCTCGACCTGCTGTCCCACTTCGATGCTGACTTTGACGATTTTTCCCGCCAGAGGAGCGAATACTTCGTTGGCCATGTGCTTTTCTCCTGTTTGATAAACTATTTCAACAACATCAAAAAGATACCGGCTGCGATCACGGTGCCGATGACTCCCGCGATGTTCGGTCCCATCGCGAACATCAGCAAGTAGTTTCGTTTGTCCGCTTCCGATCCGACTTTGTGAGCGACTCGTGCCGCCATCGGCACTGCCGACACCCCGGCGGCTCCGATCAGCGGGTTGATTTTGTTCTTCGTGAACAAATTCATCAACTTGGCCAACAGCACCCCGGTGGCCGTACTGATCATAAACGCGAACAGTCCAAGGAAAAAGATAAAAAGCGCTTCTTTCTTGAGAAAGTTCTCGGCCGTCATCGTCGCACCGATGGACACACCCAGGAAAATCGTAACGATATTCATGAGTTCGTTCTGTGCGGCATTGCTTAAGCGCTCAACCACTTTGGCCTCACGGAAGAGGTTGCCCAGCATGAACATGGCAATCAATGGCGCGGAGGCCGGAACGATCAGCAGGATTACCACGGCGGAGATGATCGGGAACAGCAGTTTTTCCTTGCGCCCCACTTTGCGTCCCCGCTTCATCTTGATTTTGCGCTCGTTTTCGGTGGTGAGCAGTTTCATGATCGGCGGTTGGATAATCGGCACCATCGCCATGTAGGAATAGGCGGCCACGGCGCAACTCGCCAAGAGATGGGGTGCAAGATTGGAGGCAAGGAAAATCGTCGTCGGTCCGTCCGCCCCTCCGATAATTCCAATCGTCGCCGCCTCCTGCAAATCGAAACCGATGGCCCAAGCAACGAAAAAGGTCACGTACACCCCCGCTTGAGCGGCGGCTCCCAGGAAAATCAGCCGAGGTTGGGCCAGCAACGGACCGAAATCGGTCAGAGCGCCCAGTCCAAGGAAAATCAACGGCGGAATGACTTCCCATTCGATGCCGTAATGGTAAAAGCGCCAGATTAACCCCTCTCCCGGCTCCATCAGATGCGTCATGGGCAGGTTGGCCAATAAAATCCCGAAACCGATAGGCAAAAGCAGCAACGGCTCGTATTCTTTGGCCACGGCGAGAAAAATCAGCGTAAAGCCGATCACCCACATCACCAGCATTCCGGGCGTCAACGCCAGCAAGCCGAGACTATCGAGAAGTGAAAACATCGAATCGTTCACGACTGCTCCTTCTTTCCTTCCAGTTTATCCAGTACAAACGATGTGGTACGAATCGAAATGTAAAGAATGGCCATGCCCGCAAACACGCCAACCATTCCATTCGCGAAAACGAGAAGTGCGTCTTTCACCAGTCGATCTCCTTGCGTAAAAAAGGAACCGGAGACACTTTTTGTTGTTGTTTCGAAGCGAAAAACCCTCCGGATTGTGAACACTGACCACCGGAATTGGGATTCCATTGTGATTATCAGTCGAAGCCGAGAAAGTCAATTCTTCCCGTCCGGGGAATAGGCGAGAAGAAGATGGAAAAGGACGAAAATAGTTAAGATTACTCGCCTTTTTGTTTCTTTTTCCGTGTTTTTTTCTTTCGGCTACGTTTCGACTTTTTCGGAGGGGTTTTGGCAGGTTCGTTTTCGATATCCTCCAGGGAACATTCGTCGTCGAACATTCCCCGCATCTCTTCCAAAAGACCGTATAACACCGCAGGATTACTATACAAAGCACGGATCTTTTCATGCTTCATCGCTTCGAAAACTTTCCCGCTTTTCAGGGTTTCCATCAGCTCTTTATCTTGAAAAATCTCCCGAGCGTCTTTGCTGGCCATAAGGCGCTTCCGGCGCTCGCGGCAAATCGCCTGTTTTTCTTTTTCGCTCTTCCCGGATTTGTTTTCCGCTTTTCCAAGCGACGATATCTCTACTTTGTTGTCCAGACGTTTGAACAGCGTTGCCAGATCGACGATTTCACCTGGCAGCACGAGATCCGCCACAGGCGTATCCGCCCAGAAGTTGAGCACCGCCGATTCCATCACCCAGTCGCGAGCTTCGGGACGAACTTCGTAAACTGTTGCTTTTACGAAGGAAACAGCGTACATCGACACGAGAAAAAGCAGCACAGCCTGAATCAGGCCAAGGAAAAACCCACCCGCCGTATTGATCTTGTTGAAACTTTTGGAATTCTCTGCAAGCCCCGCACTGGTATGTTTTCCCCAAACGACGATTCCGATATAAAAAATCACCCACGTTGTGACAAAACACACATGGGTCAACGTTTCGGGACTGATACCGCCTTCCTCATCCAGCATCCTGGTCAATACGGGGGCCATCCAATCGGACAGAAGATAGCCGAACACGATGCCGATGATTCGCATCAACACCACTACCGCACCGGAAATCAGCCCTAGAAGGCTAAACACCAGGCAATAGAAAAAAAATGCAAAATCAATAACCATTCCAAACCTTTACGGTACTATCTCTTGCTTTTCAAAGAGGAAAGCAATCGTGTCATTTTAACACGCCTCCGCTGTCCGAATTCTTCGGAGTTTCGATAAAATGACACTTTGCAAACATATTTGCAACTATATTTGTCAGGACAAATAAAAAACGGTCAATTGTCTGTCACATTTCCTTGACAGGTACAGCCAGCGCTTTACCCTGAAATCATAGAATCGGTACTGTACAAACGACACTTTTCCAAGCAAAATACGAAGGTTGCTTCAAGGTCGGTGTTTTCTAACTTATGAGAATGGATCTGATGTCAAATCCCATTGAAATAACAAGACTTTTCTCATGTTTTCGGATCGCTCGATGAGCCCTTCCGCTCCACGTCCTCGGGACCGACGCGCCGAAATCGGCCTCGGGTACGTCTGCAACAATCGCTGCTGTTTTTGCTCGGAATACTACCACCGAACCAGCGAAATCGCCGAAGAAGCCCGCCAAAAGACTTCGACGGTTGCCATCAAGAAGAAATTGATCGACCTTCGCCGACAGGGGTACGACCACTTGACCTTTCTGGGGGGGGAACCGACGATCCGCAAGGATTTCGTCGAGTTGGTCGAGTTTGCTCGGCGCTGCCGATACCGAACGGTTTTCGTCACCACCAATGGACGCCGCTTTGCCGACCGGAATTTCATGCAAGCGGCCTTCGAGGCCGGGTTGAGTCGGGTCAATCTATCGATTCACGGAGCCGATGCCGCCGTTCACGATGCCGCTACCGGATCGCCGGGAGCTTTCGAAGATCTTCATGCTGCTTTGAAAAACCTCCGAGAGGCCGGTCACGACTTCTGGGCCACGAGTGTCATTCACTCGCACAATGCAAATAACTTGCCGGAATTGATGAGGTTTTTGATAGACTGGCAGGTGGGGCGCATTCATTGGGCTTTCGTGCGACCCGTTGGTCGAGCCTACGAGCATTTTCAAGACATCGTGCCCACCTATCGGGACGTAGAACCGGGATTGATCGAGGCAATGAAATTGGCCGACGACGCAAACCAGCGATTGACCGTGGCCAACGTTCCATTATGTCACCTTGGCGAATACGTTTATGTAGCCGACGAATTGTACTGGAACCGCCGCCCCGTTCGGCGCCATGTCGAGAAATTCGTCGCGTTGCACTCGGAAAAGCGGGAAAAAAGCTATTCTGTTACCGGGAGTCATTACAAATTAAAAGCATCTTCCTGCGCCAGCTGCCGCTATTTCCTGGTTTGCGACGGCGTACCGGGAGAATATGTGGAGCATCGAGGGTTTTCCGAACAACAACCCATTGCCGGAGAGCGTATTCTCTCGGCGGACGAATTACGAAATCCGTCGCTGGAAACTCCCTAATTCTTCAATAAATTGAAAAAATTGCATCCTATGCCGAAAACCGGAAGGGAAGCACGTCTAATCGAATGAGCGGTTTTTCGAAAGGATTCGTTCAGAAAGAACCGCTTTGAAGAAGGCACTCCTTTTTTCAAGGGAGGTGGGAAGTCTAGAAACGCACGATTGAAGGTTCGTAATACGAAAACCGTACAAATTGCTAACAAGCTGTAATTATTTGGGCAATTTAAGGTTTCCTGTGATCGGGCGCAATGAGGTTTCCCTTGACTAAATTTTGACTTCGCTTAATATAGGTATTTCCAAACGAATGAAGACTAAACCGACGTTTTCAACCGATACAATCCCAGGGGGACGAATCCTTCCGGGACATTTACTGAGGAGATGTGGGATGGGCAGGTGTATTTCCAGTCGAAGCATTTCGTTATGGGTCGTGTTGGCGATTCTCATTGCTTTTGGGGTTGGAACGGGTTGCGATGATAGTTCAGGCACGGTCGATCCCATCGATGGAGACAAAGATAATTCTTCCTCCACCGATTCGGACGTACCTAACGGCTGCACCCGTGACACGGACTGCACGATCGACGAATATTGCTACCAGGATCGCTGCATCCCTCTGGCAGAAGGTCCATGCGTCAATGCCGTCGGCAGTTCCTGCGATTCCAACGCCGATTGCGAAACCGGTGTGGAATACTGCTGCCTCGTCCCGGATTGCGACGCTCCTGAAGCGTATTTCAATCACTGCCTGATCCAAGGGGCCGATGTCCCCGGTCAATGCTCGGAAGACCTTCACTGCCCCAACTCCGAGCAAATCTGCAACGATCAGTGCTTGTGTGAAATCCCCGGCCAGACCGGTACGGACGAAGACGACGATGACGATGTCTCCTCCTGCGATGGTCCGGTTTGCCTGTCTCTCGAACCCACCAACATGAACTTCGGTGTGGTTCAGTTGCGAAATTCTTCGTTGCAAAGTCTTTACCTCTGCAACTCCTGCCCGGAACCCCTGACGATTTACTCTCTCCAGTTCACCGACGATACCTCCTCGGATTTCGAGTGGATGCAGGATCCCGGCATCGACACCATTACCATCGCAGCCGGTTCGGAAGCCTCCCCGGCTTGCAACGTCTATCAGGTCAAAGTCACCCCGACGGACGCCGGACGCGACACCGGCAGCATCCAGATTTACAGCGACGATGTCTGCTATCCGCCCAACGGCAAGCCGGTCATTCCGATGGCCACCCAGTACAAAGGAAAATCCAATATCGATGTGTCGCCTTCCGACTACAACTTCGGCAACATCGATCTGGGTGACAGCGCTCAGACAACGATTACCGTCACCAACGCGGTGGAAGATCCCGACAGCAACAAAGTCTTGACTATCCTCAAAGTCGAATTGGATCCCCCCGGAGATCGTAACCCGCATTACGCTATCGACGAAGCGACCTATCGGAACGTTCTTTTGGCTCCCTACCACGTCAGCAACGCCGAGTCGCTGCAAATCACGGTCGATTTCATTCCTCAGAACCAGGGAACACACGTCAGCGACCTGTTGATTTACCACGATGCCGACACGGCATCCGGTACGTTTGAAAATCCGATCGTCGTTCCGCTGGAAGGTGCAGGCGTGAAACCCTGCCTCGAAGTCGAACCTCCCGAAGGCATCGATTTCGGTCAGGTTTCCATCGGTTCGACCGTCAGCCAGGAAGTCGTTTTGCGTAGTACCTGCCAAGGTATCGTGGAAACCGGTGGAGACGGCGTGGACGGCGTAGAACTCCAGGACGAATACGGTGTCTTCGAACTGAACCTTCATGGCAACGATGGCGGCGAGTACCGCATTCCGCCGAACCAGTACGTAACGTTCTCCGTCAAATGCAGCCCCGATCAAGTCCGGGACGACCCTTATCAGGGGGTGATTGCGATCCATTCCAACGACGAATCGGGCACGCAGTACCTTTCGCTTACCTGCAAAGCGGTGATGTCTCATATCGAAGTCAATCCGTCGAGTTGTAGATATCAGGATGTTCCGTACAACACGACGGAACCGCACTTGTGTCCCATCGAAGTCACCAACATGGGTGCCGGTGATCTGACGGTGGAACAGTTCCTCTTCGGTGAGGGTTGCGAGGACTTCCAGCTCCGGGTATCCGACCAACTCACCATGCCGCGACCGATTCCGCCCAACGGTGGTCATTCGGAATTTGTTATCGAATACATGCCGCTCGAAGTGGATGAAATCAACCGGGCCATCGACAATTGCCAGGCGGTGATGATCACCGACAACGCCCGCGACCCCGAGTGGCCGATTCCGCTCGTCGGAATTCCCATCGCGCCGTGGCTCGAAATGCAACTGGAAGGAAACGCCAACTTCGATCCGCTGGATGCCCAGATTGACTGGGGCGAAGTTCCGTTGAATTCTCCCGAAGGTTTCGATGAAGTGTTGATCCTGAAAAACAATGGCCGCATGGCCCTGGAAATCAGCAACATCCGCTTTGCACCGGAAACCTCCCAATATTACAGTTTTTCCCCTCGTTTGCTTCCTGAAATCACGATCGGTCAGCAAGAGGAAATCACCGTCAATTTCCAACCGATGGTCGTCCCCGGCATTCTGGATGGCAGCCTCGTGTTTGAAACCAACGACTACCGGGAAGAGTACATCGAGATCAACGTTGATCTGCTGGGTAACGGTGTAAACCCGACGATGAAAATCGTTCCCTTCGGAACGGTCGCCAATCCCATCGACATGGGCGACGTTATGAAAAATGCCTGTTCCGACTCGAACCCCAACAACATCGGGCAGGATCCGCTAGAAATTCGAATGTACAACGAAGGTCAGGGCGGACTGGAAATCTACTCCATTTCCATTCTCCAGTACCTGGGTGGTACGACGTCGAGCTGGGTCATCAGCGACCTGACTCCCACGCCTCCGACCACCTTGCATCCGTATTCGATTTACGGCGATGAATTTACCTTCAACATCACGTTCTGTCCCAGCGGTCTTCCTACTCGCCAGGATATGGTTCTCGGCATCTGTTCCAACGACTTTCAGGATGTACAAAGCCACCCCGGATACGGCGAACCCAGCTCGGAAAACAAATGCCCTGAAGGGTACGGCTGGCGGGAATTGTATTTCCGTGGCGACGGCATGGACTGCCCTGAAGGAAGCCACGACCTCGACGACAATCCGGCCGACTGCGAATACCCCTGCACCGAAACACTTAATCGCGTGGAATATTGCGACGGTTTGGACAACGATTGCAACGGTGTCATCGATGACGGTTACGCCGTCGGCGTACTGTACTGCAACGATCCGGAGGCCGACCCCGCAAACTGCTGTGATCCCAGCGATCCCAGCGATCCCGACTGCTGCGATGGTGAAGGCGCTTGCGGCGTGGGTGTATGGGAATGCGACCCTGTGTCCAAACTGGGCATGATCTGCTCGTCGGACATCAACGGTTCGGAATACCTCCATTGGGCCACCCCGGAAAGCTGCGACAACCGTGACAACGACTGTGACGGCGAAGTGGATGAAGACTGGAACGTGGGTGAACTCTGCCTGGGTGAAGGCGAATGCGGCCTGGGACACGTCGAATGTGCCGGAGCCTCTGCAACGCGCTGCTCGGCCAATCCTGGCGGATCTCAGTACGATCCCAACCTGGAAATCCGTAAAGAGGTCTGCGACGGAAACGACAACGACTGCGATGGCGAAATCGACAACGGCACGTACTTTATTCGTGAAGATATTTCCGGTGTTTGCGACGATTGCGTCAACCGCTACTGCCGAGGTGAAGGAAACTGTCAGAGCGGCGTGTTCCGCTGTGATCTAAGCGATCCCAACCAGATGACCGTCTATTGTACAGGCAACGACGCTGGCGCCGAATACGAGCTTTGCAACAGCGAAGACGACGACTGCGATGGTGAGGTCGATGAAGTCTACAAAGCACCGGACAACATCTGTCCCGGTAGCGGCTCGGACGACATTTACATTGGTTGTACCTGCCAGGGCGTCGGTCAATGCGGCAAGGATTATTCCGGTGCGGTACCGGTCGATAAATATGGCGTGGGCCAATGCGACCCGGAAAACCTGTACGGTACGATCTGCTCTACCAGCCCCGGAGGTTCCCAGGATCGCTCCACCGAAGAAATCTGTGACGGTATCGACAATGATTGCGATGGCGAAATCGACGAAGATTTCCACCTGGACGACCCCGAGTGGCCTTGCTACGCGCCGGGACAATGCGGCTTCCAGTTCGTCGATGGTCAGCAGGTTCCGCGAGCGGGCGTTTGGGAATGTGACCCTTACGGCAGTGGCGACAAGATCTGCTCGACCGGCATCGGCGGCTCGACCTATGATCAGGTGTCGAGCATTGAAATCTGCGATGAAGTGGACAACGACTGCAACGGGTACATCGATGACATCCCCGGCCTGAACGTTGGGCAGGCCTGTGTTGGAACCGGCGAGTGTCGTTTGATCACGGGTGAACTCGAATGCAAAAACGCCTCAGAAGTCCAATGCTCGGTCGATCCCGGTGGTTCGGATCACGTGCCGTTCCCCTACGATCCGGCTCGCGAGGAACTCTGCGACGGTAAAGACAACGACTGCGACGGCATCATCGACAACAATTACGATATCGACACGCATTGTCTCGGTACGGGTACCTGCGTGGATGGCCGCTGGGAATGCGATGGTCTGAATCCTCGCGAAACGGTTTGCTCGACCCTTCCGGGCGGTTCGCAATACTATCCCGAAGTCGAAGTCTGCGACGGTATCGACAACGACTGCGACGGCAAAACCGATGAAGACTTTATTGCGGAAGGTCCGGCCAACAAATGCCAGGCCTGTGGAACGTGCGGTTTGGATCCCGAAACTCTCGAGCCGATCTTCGGCCGCTGGGAATGCGATTCCTCCGATCCATATCATCAACGAACCATCTGCTCCACCTCACCGGGTGGAAGCGACTACAATCCTATGCTGCCTGAACGAATCGAAGTCTGTGACGGATACGATAACGACTGCGACTGTGTGGTGGATGAAGGCTTCTCCAGCGATAATGACGACATCAACAACTGCGGTGGCTGCGGCAAAGTCTGCAACGCAGCAAATGCAACCTCGGCCTGTGATTCGGGAACCTGTGTCATCGAAAACTGCAACCCGGAATACTACGACATCGACGATATCTACGACACCGGCTGTGAATGTCCGACCGATTACAACGACCAGGCCGATCGTGGCGACACCTGTTCCGATGCAGTGTTTGGTGGAGAGTTCCGGGACCAGATTCCAGGTACCAGCGATTTCTTACGAGGAAACATCATCCGTTTCCGTTACAACGCATCTACTGGCCAGACCTGCCCCGCCAACCTCCAGGTGGCTGATGGTGATGATGTTTGGTGTACGGACGTAGACTGGTATCGAGTCAAAGCGCTTGATACATCGGATTCCGGTGCGGACAATTTCTACTTCCGCATTGCATTTTCCGAAAATCCCCGAAATCAGTATCGTTTCGAGGTCTATAGAACCTGCTCCGAGCGCATCTGCCCCACAGACCCGAACACCACGGACGGGAACCTCGAGCCGTTCACGTTCGCCTATGACTTCTATGGGGATGACCTTGGATACGCGGCAACGGCAGTTCCGATTCAGGATAACGGTTATCTGACTCCCGACCACGAAAACAACCACATCGGTCATGTCGAAAATCGCAGCCCGCTGTACATGTTCCCCGGTCAGAATCCTTGCGATACCATCAATCCCAATGTGGACGATGCATGGTCCCCCGAGGAAAGCAATCCCGAGAACGAAATGCGCTGGCCGTGGGGCAATCGACCCATTTACAACCTGTGCAGTGCGGAAAACCAGGAGTTTTACATCAAGGTCTTCCGTGCTCCTCATACGGTGCCTTCTTGCGAAGACTACTCCTTGGAGGTGTCCAACGCGGGCAATTACTCCACCAGCAACTAATCCCCTTTCGTGATTCGCAACCCTTCGACCGGCATCCTCACGGATGCCGGTTTTTCGTGAAAATTCACGAAAGAATCGGTTTCGATCCTTTTCCTATGATGGAAGGGCTTGCGTTTCCCAAGGGAGAGAACGATACTGTGGGCATGATTTCTCAATTGGAACCCAAAGAACTCCGGCAGAATCGCCGGAATCGTAACCGAAGGAATCAGACATGGAAAAAATCGTGACGATCACGTTCGAAAAAACGCTTTATCGGGAAGACGCCATCCATTTGGCTTTTGAGGAATACGCCGGTTTCATCGGTCAAAAAAAACTGGATGAAACGCCGACCCATTTCAACGTTGAGTTGAGTGATTTCGACCCCGAATTCGCCGATAGCATCGTCGATGAGTTTTCCAACTACGTTCTGTTCGAATCGATTACCAGGAGTCGATAATGGCAGTTAAAACGATTCAAGCCGATCCCATTCTTGCCCCCATCCGATTCCGCCGACGTGGCGACCGGGTGCTGGTTACCAACGATTATGGGCGTTTCACCCTTTTGGACTATGCCGATTTTCTTCAGATGGTCGAGGGAAAAATCCAACCTGACAATCCCTTATATAAGGAATTGGAAGAAAAACTAATGCTGCGCTCCCCGGATTTCCTTAACCGAGCGGTGGGCATCCAACGTGCACGAAACGATTTTCTCAACGGCGGCCCGAACCTGCACATCATGATTCTGACGTTGCGTTGCAACTACAACTGCCGTTACTGCCATGCTTCCCGCGTGGCAATGAGTCGCGACGGCTAACGACATGTCGCCGGAGACGGCCCGTCAGGTCGTGGATCGGATTTTCGAGACTACCTCCGAAGCCATCAATATCGAATTCCAAGGTGGCGAACCGCTGGCCAACTGGGAAGTGCTGCGCGAAACCATCGAATATGCCGAGAAAAAGAACCGGGAATACGATAAAGACCTGGCCTTTACCCTTGTATCCAATCTTTCGCTGATGGACGACGAGAAGCTGGCCTACCTCGTGGATCGAAACATCTACGTCTGTACGTCGGTGGACGGTCCCAAGGAACTTCACGATAAAAACCGAGCCTTTACCGGCGGTTCTTCCTACGATGAAACCGTGCGCTGGATCGAGCGATTTCACGAAGAATACGATAAACGCGGTTTCGATCAGACCGTGTTTCACGTCGATGCACTGATGACGACCACCCGCCAAAGCCTGCCGCTTTGGAAAGAGATCATCGACGAGTACGTCAAGCTGGGGTTGATGTCCGTTCACTTGCGACCACTCAACCCCTTCGGCTTCGTCAAGAAAACCTGGGATGAAATCGGCTATTCCGCCGACGAGTTTATGGATTTCTACGAGAAAAGTCTGGACTACATTCTCGACCTCAATCGGCAGGGACAGCAGATGATCGAGCGCATGGCGGCGATCTACCTGACCCGGATTCTTTCCGATCGCGACCCCAATTACATGGAACTTCGTTCCCCCTGCGGCGCGGCGGTCGGTCAAGTTGCCTACAATTATGATGGAAAAGTGTTTACCTGCGACGAAGGCCGCATGGTGTCCCGGATGGGGGACGATATCTTCCGCATCGGCGATATCAAAGAGAACACGCTTCCCGAAATGATCGACTCCGAGGAGGTCAAATCTCTGCTGGCCGCCAGCATCCAGGATGCCTTACCCCTCTGCTCGGATTGCGCCTACAAACCGTATTGCGGCGTCTGTCCGATCTACAATTTCTCCACACAGGGAGATATCGTGGGACAAATGCCGACCAACGGCCGCTGTCAAATGGCCATGGCCTCGTTCGACCTGCTTTTTGACCGCCTTGCACAAAATGACCCGGAGTTGCAGCAGATTTTCGACCGGTGGATTACGCAGAAAGCCCGCTCTCTGGACGTCTGCACACCTTATGGCACATAATTTCCGGACTCGGTGATTGTTTTGTGAATGTGGGGTAAATCGTTGGGTTTGGGAAACCGTCCAATGGTTGACAGATCGACGTTCCAACGCTATGAGTAGGCCGACGATCAACACGTACCCTCGGTTTTTCCTAGGAAAATCGAAAGAGTTCCACGCCCCGGCTCCTTTGGGATGATCCGGTGGCCACGATGAAAACGAGGAAAGGAAAGCGAACGTGGCGGAAACAAAAACGGTCAGCGTCATTTTCGGTACACGCCCCGAAGCCATCAAACTTGCTCCGGTGATTCTCGGAATGAAAAACCGCGATCGGCTTCGTTGCCGGATCTGCGTCACGGCGCAGCATCGCCAGATGCTCGACGACGTATTGGCTGCGTTCGACATCGAACCGGATGTGGATCTCGACCTGATGCGCCCCAACCAATCCTTAGCCGGACTGACCAGCCGAGCCATAACGTCGCTGGACGACTACCTTTCGGAAGATCATCCCGATCTCGTACTCGTCCAGGGCGACACCACCACCGTCTTTTCCGCTGCACTGGCGGCTTTTTATCATCAGATTCCCGTGGGACACGTTGAGGCGGGACTGCGCACGGGCAACCGCTTTTCTCCGTTCCCGGAAGAAATCAACCGCGTGCTCTGCTCGCGTTTGACGGATCTGCACTTCGCGCCAACCGATACGGCTCGAAAAAGCCTGCTGGATGAAGGCATTTCCGAGATGGATGTCTTCGTCACCGGCAATACGGTCATCGATGCCCTGCAACTGGCGGTCGAGCGAACCCGTCGCGATCCTCCCGAAATCCCGGGACTTTCCACCGAACAAGTGGCGAATTTTTCCCAAAAACCAACGATTCTCGTTACAGCGCATCGTCGAGAGAATTTCGGCAAAGGTTTCGAAGACTTATGCTCCGGCATCGCTCGTCTGGCCGAACGCTACCCGGACGCGGAATTCGTCTATCCCGTGCACTTGAATCCCAACGTAAGGGAGCCTGTCTTCCGACGCATCGGGAACCTCGGCAACGTGCACCTGATCGAACCGCTTTCTTACCTGCCGTTTGTCACGTTAATGGATCGCTGCCGCCTCGTGTTGACCGATTCGGGAGGTATTCAGGAAGAAGCGCCGACACTGGGAAAACCCGTACTCGTCATGCGCGACACCACCGAGCGTCCAGAAGGGGTTGAGGCCGGAACCGCGAAGCTCGTGGGAACCGACCCGGATGCGATCGTCACAGAAACCGCAAAACTGCTGGACGATCCGCAAGCCTACGACGCCATGGCACGGGCGATCAATCCCTACGGCGATGGCAAAGCCCACGAACGAATTCTGGATATCCTGGAGGAACGACTGTAACGTTTCCATTCTCGATAGAGTGTGTTAATGAATAGTATTTGGGGGATGTGAATCAACTTTTCTAAGAACGAGTCGGAAAAGTTGTTTGTTTGGTGAAAAGTAAAAATCCTATGCTAAAGGAGTTTCTTTTTGAATGTAACGGTAATATCTGCTGTGGTAAATTCATGAAAATTCAATAAGTTGACTATATTCTTTTGAAATTTCAAGATAAATTACCAAATCAAAGTCATTCAAAACGGAACCATTAACAACCAATAATGAACACGAAACCTCAAACCCGGAACGAAACATGAAAGTCGTTATTACCTATTCCTGGATCTTGGAACCCGATGGAGAGCAACGAACGCTGGGAGGAGTCCAGACGTATGTATTGCAATTGGGCGAACTCATTCGCGACATGGGTTGGGAGCCATTGATCCTCCAAGGTGCCAGCAAACCATTTACACATGAACTCGATGGCTTGCCCATCGAAGGCGTGCCCATCGCCGGTTTGAAATCAAAGCAGTTCAAACAACGGTTGTATGAAGAGGCGATGAAACGCATCGACCCTTCCAAAGACATCATCATTTTCGGTGCGGACCAGTGGGGAACCAAAACCGACTACCCCCGAGCGATTTCCATTCAGCACGGTATCGGTTTTGATTTGCCGGTCCGTTTTTTCGCCCATCGCGATTTCTTCAGAGTCAAAGGTATTGATTTTCTTTATAAAAAGTGGATTCTCGCACGGCAGATACAGTTTTTCCGCAACGCACCGAATCGCGTCTGTGTGGATCACAATTTCCTGAATTGGTACAAAACGACCATCACCGGAGACCCCGAGGGGCATATCTGGGTCATTCCCAATTTCACTCCTTCCATCGCCACCAACGGCCAGGTTTCCGAAAAACTCAAACGGAAAGGCCCGATGCGCATCATCTTCGCTCGGCGTTTCACCGAACATCGTGGTACCGAACTGATGATTGAAGCCGCTCGCCAACTCCTGGAAGAGTACAAAGATATTCAGTTCGCTTTCGCAGGGGAAGGACCGTTGGAAGATACGATCCGAGAGTCTTTCAAAGGCGACTCTCGCGTCACCGTTACGAAATATGAACCGAAAGACACGCTGGACGTTCATTTGGACTACGATATTTCCGTGGTGCCATCGCTTGGATCGGAAGGTACGTCGATTTCCGTCGCCGAAGCCATGGGAGCAGGTTGTGCAGTCGTAGCCACCAACATCGGTGGTGTCACAAACATGATCATCGATGGTTTCAACGGCTCGTTGGTCATGCCGGAAGCAAACGATCTCGTACAAAAACTCCGGTTGCTGATCGAAGATACGGCCCTTAGGAAACGAATGGCTCGAAACGGGTTCGAAACGGCCAAACAGGCCTTCAACCTGAAAACGTGGCGTGATCGCTGGCAAGATGTACTCACGAAGGTTGCAAACGGTTCCTGAGCGACAAACCGGCGGAAAAACGGGAGAACGATTCGATGAAAATCTTTCACATTGCGGTTTCGGTTTCCGATGGCTTCAACAAAGCCTCCGGCGATTCCGTGTTCTGTGACTCGATGAGCCAGGCTTTCGAGGAACTCGGTCACGAGGTTGTCCGCTATCCGCCCCTTCAAGGTTCGGACGGAAAAACGACTCCCACGTTCAACTGGCAATACAAAATATACAGTCAACTGAAGAAGTTCGTCCCTAAAATCGCAACCGACTACGCCAAAGATGCTTTCATCTTGTGGTCAACTCGCCGATATTACAACGTTTATCGTTCTCTTCTCCTCGATTCTCCACCCGATCTGATCTGGGAACGTTTTTGCCATTTCAACGATGCCGCCGCCCGTTTCGCCATGGAAAACGGTATCCCGTACATTACGCATATGCATGCCAATTTCGAAGAACGCCGATTCTACCAACGCGGCAATTTCGAATGGCTTTACATCAAAAAACAACTGGACATCGCCCGTATGGCCACCCTCGTTGTGGTGGTGAGCGGATATCTGAAAAACTATCTGGTAGACTGCGGCATCGACCCCGAAAAAATCATCGTCGTTCACAACGGAATCGACCTGGATCTTTTCCGGGAAAATAATCAGCGACAAGCCATGCGTCAAAAGTACAACATTGATGACCGGTTGGTCATCGGATTTGTCGGTACGATGCAATGGTTTCACGGTCTTCAATATTTCCCGGAGGTCTGCCAACAGGTCAAGCGGGAAATTCCCAATGCTCATTTTCTGCTGGTAGGCGGCTTCGGCTCCGATGAGGAAAAGAAAAAATTCACCGCCGCAATTCGCGAAAAAGGTCTTGACGACTCGTTCACTTTCACCGGGCGTGTACCTCAGACGGACGTACCGACCCATGTGGAAGCTATGGATATCTGCTATTCACCGGAAGTTTTGCATTACGGTTCTCCGATGAAACTGTTCGAATATGGCGCTATGGGTAAAGCGGTGCTCATGCCCGATTACGATCCGATTCTGGAAGTTCTCCGCCAAAGAGAAAACGGGATGATTTTCGAGAAGAAAAATGTCGCCGATATGGTTCGAAAACTCATCGAACTCGCCAAGGACGAGAACGCCCGTGCAGCAATGGGAGCACAATTGCAAAAAGAAATCCTCACGGAACATACGTGGAAGAAAAACGCCGATACCATTTTGAAAGCCGCTTTGAAACCATGAAACGTTCCTGATTTATCGGAACAATAGCCTGGGCAAAAACCGAATGAACCTTTCATCGACATCAACTGCTTCAACTTCATGGAGCCAAAATCCGCCATCGACCTCAATGGAATCCACGTTGTTGACGGACCACCTGCGAGCGTTTCCCACATACATTTCGATTTTTTTCTTGTTGGTTTATTTCTTCTGGTTCCCTGGCGGATACCTGGGTCTTTCACTGGCTATACTGGCCTCCTTTTTTGCCCTTTTCGCTGTAAACCAGGTAACGGTTGCGGTTTTTCTTCTTCAATTCGGTCCGGCGGTTTTCGGATTCTTTTTCAATATGTTCGGTATTGTCGGTCTTGGAACCCCCTTCGCTCTGGGGCTGAGTATCTTATTATTGATCAATAATGGAGGAATCCGAAAGGAGATCAAGGGGAGCTGGTTCCTGCCATTGGTTTGGGCATTCATTGTCGAATCGGTGATGATCTTCTCCTATTTATACGGCCCTCAAACAGGGTACAGCCTAAGCAAGCTACTGATGTTTTCCGTTATGCTGGTCTTTTTCTTTTATTCCACATATGTACTCATTACTCACCCCGATTCCGACTTTTACCAGTTGGGATTTCTTTGCATCATCATGAGTAGTATTTTGTATTCTGGTGGGATTTTTCTTATTCCCGGTTATAAACCCACGACCATTTTCGAACTTGCCGGTATGCGTACATTTCTTTCAGATTTAGATGCCAAGACCATCCTGACTCCTCTGCAAACCGTCGGATTGATGTGCAGCACCGGAATGATCCTGCTACTTGGCTATTTCAGCGCAAAAACGAGCCGTAGAAAACTGATCGTTTTGGTTTTGCTTACCTTTATTGCCCTTGTGTTCTTAAACTCCGTAGGAGAGCGGCAGTTTGTCCTTATTCCAATTATGGTTTTACTGGGTACGGTATTCCTTCAAAACAAAAACAAAGGGGTTTTCTTGCTGATTTTTATTATCCTTGCCCTGTTTTCAACAACCGTGGTCTGGTTAGGATTAAAAAGTCAGAACCAAGTCATCACAAAAATGTTCGCCACAGAGGAATCTTTCGCCCACCGTGTCAATCGAGATACCAACTGGGAAGCTGCTGTTCGAAGAATAGAAGAAGAACCCATTTGGGGACACGGATTGGGAGGATACTATATCGATGGCTACTCTGCTCCTGGTGAAGGTGCCTATGCACACAATTTGCTTTTTGAGCTACTTACCGAAACAGGTCTTGTTGGTACCGTTTCGATTGCCGGATTTGCCATCCTTTTCTTTTTGATACGGTATTTTCGCAAAATCCCAAAATTCAGAACCTCGAACGGTTCCCTGTTGTTTCCGTTGTTCATTGGATACTTTTTGGTGTCCATGATCAGCTACGATTTAAAAAGTACCTTTCGCGTGTTTTCTTTTCTGCTGGCCATGTGGGTTTATGTCGATTTTCTCTCCCGCCCGGAAGAAACTCCGATTGCCTCAGAGGAAAGTCAAGAAGGCTGATCGGTCGATTCCCTACAATTTTTGCCATTTCGGACAATTTTCATTCTTTGTCCTCCGAAGCCATTGTCATCCGGCATTCGGGAAGGTATATTTTCAAACAATATGATGAAAGTAGAATCTCCTTGCATCGGTGAAGAGACTGCTTTCGTTTGAATCGTTTACCAACTTCTTGCAGGAAACGAGAAGGAGATACCATGGATTTGATGACCCGAAGGGAATTCGTTTCGGGCGCGCTCGTAGGAACGGGACTGGTCGCCCTGGCACCGGTCCTGCCGGGATGCGCCAAACCCCGGGGAACAACGCTCCAGGCGACACAACCGGGACAGATCAACGCGCTGGCGGATGCCTCGGCGTTTTTCAACGTTTCGGATGAAAACGCCAAAAACGTGATTGGCCGAGCGCTGCAACACGGCGGAGATTTCGCCGAACTGTACCTGGAACACACGGCCTACGACTCCCTTAGACTGGAAGAAGGCAAAGTCAATGAAGCGTCGGCTTCGATAACGCTTGGTGCTGGTGTTCGTGTGGTTGTGGGCGACCAGTCGGGTTACGCCTACACGGAAGATCTTTCCGAAGAGGCTCTTTTGCGCGCCGCGCAGACTGCCTCGATGATCGCCCGAGGCAAGGCACAAGGAACCCTGCCGGATTACAAAGCCGTCAAAGTGGAATCGCGCTACCCCATAAAATTCGCTCCGACCGAGTTTCCCGTAGCGGATAAAATGGATTTCCTGCGACGTATGGACGCCGCCGCTCGGAAAAAATCGGACCTTCTGCAGGTAGCGCTCACATGGCACAGCAACGAATACCGCCGGGTGATGATCTACCGTTCCGATGGACAGGTGCTGACCGATGCCCGCCCGCGCACCTCGCTGGGTTGCTTCGTCACCCTGAAAAAGGGAGAGCGGCAGGAGCGCAACTACTACGCCGAAGGCGGACGGCTCGACCAGGGATTTTTCGCGGGGAACAAGCCTGAATCCATCGCCGAGGAAGCAGTCAAAAGGGCTGAAATCAGCATGGAAGCCATCACACCTCCCGCCGGAGAAATGCCTGTCGTGCTGGGTCCGGGACATTCCGGCATTCTGCTTCACGAAGCCATCGGTCACGGTTTGGAAGCCGACTTCAACCGCAAAAAAGTCTCGATCTACGCTGACCGCATCGGCGAAAAAGTCGCTTCCGACATCTGCACCATTGTGGATGACGGTACGCTGGCCAACCGGGACGGCTCGATCAGCTTCGACGACGAGGGCAGCCCCTCCAAACGTACCGTACTGATCGAAAACGGCGTGTTGCGCGGCTACATGCAGGACCGGATTTCGGCAAAATTCTTCAAGACCGAACCTACAGGCAACGGTAAGCGTCAATCGTACAAACATCCGCCGCTGCCACGTATGACCAACACCCTGATGCTCAACGGCCCGCATTCGAAAGAAGAAGTCTTCGAAGGGATCGAAAAAGGCATCTACGCCATCGATTTCACCAACGGACAGGTCAACATCGGAGCTGGAGACTACACGTTCTTCGTCAATTACGGCTATCTGATCGAAAACGGCAAAATCACTGCACCGATCAAGGATGTCAACATTGTCGGCAACGGTCCGGAATCGCTCTCACGGGTGGATCGCATCGGGAACGACATGGCGGTTCCCGACAGCGCTTCAGGGTACTGCGGTAAGGGCGGCCAGAGGGTCACGGTAAACTACGGCGTACCGCATCTGAGAATCTCGCGGGTCAACGTGGGCGGACGTTCGATGAAAGGAAGGTCGTAAATGACGACGAAAAATATCCTCGAAACCCTGCGTGACGAAGCGGGCGCGGCTCTGAAAATGGCGAAAAGCGCCGGTGCCGATCACGTTCGGCTGTCGTTGGGCACGAATCGCACGTATAACCTTTCCACCAAAAACGGCGAGATCGAGTTGCTGACCGAAAGCAATTCGAAAGGCATCGACCTGGACCTTTTCGTGGACGGTCGCTACGGTTCGTTCGGAACATCGGACGTAAAAGCCGAAAACGTCAAGGATTTCGTAACCAAAGCCATCGAAATGGTCAAGCTGACCGATCCCGATCCGGCTCGTGGTCTTCCTGAAGCGGCTTTTACCTCCCCACTTCCCTCCGCAGACCTGCAATTGTTCGATCCGGCCATTGCTTCGTCGAAAAAGGAACAAAGCGAAGCGCTGTGTAAAAAAATCACAACTTCCGCCAAAGGCGCCGACCCGGAGATTTTTCACGCCGAGGCCGAGTACAAAGAATCCGATTACGCCGGGGTACTGATGACCTCGGACGGCTTTGTGGGTGAACGTCGCTCGACGAATTTTACGATTGGTAGCGCGGCTTACGTCAAAGACGGAGAAGACCGCAAGCAGGTCGGTTGGGACTACCGCTCGTGGCGACATTGGAACGACCGTACGGATACCGAAACCATCGGAAAAACCGCGGCACAACGAGCCTTGGAAATGCGTGGCTCGAAACCCATCGAAACCGGGGAATATCCCGTGGTCGTGGCCAACTACTGGGGCGACTACCTGACCGGACTGCTGCTGCGCTCGTTGGGTGGTTCATCGGTCTACCGCAAAATGACCGTTCTGGCCGACAAAAAAGACAAAGCCATCGCCTCGCCGATTCTGACCATCGTAGACGATCCGTTGCTGCCCAAAGGACAGGCCAGCAAGCAATACGACGGAGAAGGCATGGTTGCCAAACGCCGTCCGGTGATCGAAAAAGGCGTATTGAAAACTTTTTATTTCGACACCTACTGGGCACGGAAACAGGGTGTGGAACCGACCACGGGTGGAAGCTCGAACCTGCTGTTCGATACGGGAACCCGCTCGGGCGAAGAAATGGCCAAAGCGCTGGACAAAGGCATCTACATCAACAATTTCATCGGCGGTAACTACAACTCGGTTACGGGCGATTTTTCGACCGGCGTCCGAGGCTTTTATGTGGAAAACGGCGAGTTCATTCCCGTCACGGAAATGAATTTAGCGGGCAACCTGCTGGAATTGCTGCCGAAAATCGAGGAAATGGGCAACGACCCCTACCCCTACATGTCGATCCAGTCTCCCGCCATGCGCTTCCAAGCTCTGAAATTCTCGGGAAAATCGTAAATCGTAGCGAAACAAGCTCTTCCCGGTTCGCCGAAGGCGAGCCGGGGGAGTGGTCAAAACCTGATTTTTAGCCATTCAAGGAAGATATGGATAAATTTTCTCTCAAACGATCCCTTCCTTTTTGGCTCCGGGTAGAAGGCTTACGCGTTCTCCGAACGATACAGGATCTTTCTACGGCTCCGCGTCTCCAGATCGAGAAATCCGGCAACAACTCCTTTCCATACCTTCTTTTCCAAGCTCAATCCCCTCTGAAACGTCCAAATTACCAAGGCGATCCGAAACTCCAACGTGGAAAAGAACGCAATGTTGCTCTTGCCGCTCGAGCCATCGACGGTGTAGTGATTCAACCTGAAGGATTATTTTCTTATCATAAGCTGGTCGGACGACCTTCTCTCCTGCGTGGATTCCGCAAAGGACTTGAACTTCACGATGGTGAAAAGCAAGGTGGTGTTGGCGGAGGCTGCTGCATGGTTAGCAACATGCTGTACTGGCTGGCACTGAACTCAGGGTTGCAGATTGTAGAACGTCACCGACATGGATTGGATCTATTCCCGGACTGTGATCGCCGCGTACCTTTCGGATGCGGAGCCACGGTTTTTTACAACTACCGGGACTTACGTTTCGAAAACAAATTACCGGATAAACTTCAGATTCGAATGCGCATCGAAAACGGAGAACTTACAGGCAGCATCTTCAGTGTCTTCCCTGCACGCTACAAGATTCAAATTGAAGAACGAGATCATCGATTTTTCGAAGAAAACGGTCAAAAAATGCGGGAAAACCGCATCTGGCGAATCATCCACGACCTGGAAGGAAAGAAAATTCAGGAAGAGCTTATCGCGCACAATCGCTGCCAGGTGATGTATTGAAGTAAAACTTCGTCTGGTAATTTCGGAATCCCAATCAGTGGCATTTACTGCAAGCGGGACCAAGGCCGCCACTGTTGTTTGGACCGTGGCAGGCGTTGCAGGTGTTCGACGTTCCGCTTCTGTGTAGGACGCCGTGATGCGAGCGGGTGTGGTCGTCATTGTTGTGGCAGGTATAGCAACTGAGCACGCCACCATCGAGTTTCGCACCGTGGCAGGAGGTACAATTGTCGAGGGGATCATCTTTTCCCAGTTTGTGGAAAACGCCGTTCATATTCTCGCTATGACCGGCGGGTGACGTGTTTTCCTGAATTTCTTCCTGCTCGCCGGTGGTTTCTTCAGCGTCGGCAAACGATTCGTCATCCAGGTCGCCGGCACTGTTTTCGGGAGCTTCCGACTCGGTGGAAATTTCCGCACCCTCGTCTGTTTCCGTGATTTCTTCCGTATCGGCAGACTGATCCAGGTCGCCGGAAGAATCTCCTCCGTCATCTTCTCCGAGACAACCTCCGAGAACCAAAACAGGAAGCAACACAACGAAAAGTTGCAGACGGGTTGAGATTTTCATAGTTTTCACCAACGGGTTGATTGAAAATACATAACCATTTGAAATTATACGATAAAATAATATTTAGAGTTATGATTTATGTCACATTGACAGTCTCAGAACCCGCAGGTTTCAAGTACGCGCTCCATTAGCGCTTCGTAACCCGACAAAAGGTTGATTTTGACCCGGAGTTCGAGTACCGGCATCGGCCAACCCGGGCTGTTTTCCACCCGTACGGCGTCTTTTTCGGTGGTGATCAGCGCCGTAGCGCCGGATGCTTTCGCCTTGCGAAACAGCTTTTCCAGCTCCCGTTTCGTATAGCAATGATGGTCGGGAAACGAGGCGGTGCCGGTGAGGTTTGCGCCGCATTCCCTCAAGGTGTCGTAAAAACCTTCGGGAGTACCTACCGCACAAAAAGCAAAGAGGTTGCGATTTTCGATCTGGGTAAGCGAACAGGTGCTATGATCCACCAGACTACAGACTTTGTGTGCTTTGTAACGACTTGTAACCACTAGGGAATCCGGAGAAATCCGGGCAAGGTTTTTTAGGTCGATCTTGTGGGAACCATCGGTAGCGCAACGGGTGATCCAGATAACATCCGCGTTGGCAAGATTCTCCACCGGTTCGCGCAAGGGACCGGCGGGGAAGAGATCGAGGTTGGACGGATCGCGGGTGCCATCGATCAGCACGATATCGAGATCCCGGTGCAGACCCATGTGCTGAAAACCATCGTCGAGCAGAAACACGTCGGCGGGTGTGCGTTGTAGCGCCATGATGCCGCAACGGTAGCGATCTACACCGACATGTACCGAGATGTTGTTCAGGTTCTGGTAGGCGATCATCACCGGTTCGTCCCCGAAAATCTTGCAGGCATCGTAATCGAGACGCCGGGAACGAGGCAAGGTGAGATAGGTACGAGGAGAGCGGCGACGATACCCACGACTGAGCACGGCCACATGTCCATAGGAAGCGAGTTCGCGGGCAAGAAAAATCACCGCCGGGGTTTTTCCGGTACCACCCACAGAGAGGTTTCCCACCGAAATGACGGGGCGAGGCAGGTGCATCGCGGGGTGGCGACCATCGCGGTAGGCACTGCGTCGTGCACGAACGATACCCTTGTACCAATCCGATACCGGACCCAGCCACGAATTATACCAGTGAGTCGTTCCAGACACAGGGATCCTCCCCATCAAGCGCCTGCCGAGCGGCTCGAACGTTACGGTCACTTGCGCCGTTCCGACCTTGTACGGTGATCCAACACAGCTTGACCGCACGGCCGACATCCTGCCGATTCCCAAGTACGAGCAGGATTTTTTCAGCGATATCCGCTGCCTGCGTCACATAGCTACCCGCATCGTACCTGTCTATCATAGCACACCAGGACGTCCAATTCGTGCAATATTTTCCAAAAAGAACCGGACGGAGTTTCGCGAGAGGTTCCAATACGTTGTGCCCCCCCACCCCTTCGATCAGGCTACCGCCGACAAAGGTCAGTGACGCACGATCGTACCAGTCGAGCAACTCGCCCATGCGATCGAGCACCAGTACATCCGGCAGTGTACCGAATTCGGTCCGGGACACGGTTTCGCCCTTCAACTCCAGATTCTCGATGTGGGACAGAATCTCCCGACAACGATGGAGATGCCGTGGAGCGACAAGCATTTTCAAGCGCGGTTCCCGTTTTCTGGCGAGGAGGAAGGCATCGAGCAGGATTTTTTCTTCTCCAGGATGGGTTGAACCCGCCACAAACAGCGGCCAAGCGTCGAATGGCGCTTCAGGGTATTGCGATCCGGGAGAAATTTCCGACAAAGCATCCAGGCGCATTTCACCATGAACGGCCATGTGTTCCAGGGGAATGCCTGCCTCATGCAAATGGGCCAGGTCGGTTTCCTCTCGCACGAGCCAGCGGGGATGACGGCTTACAACCGGGTAACGTCTCCGAAGCCAGCGCACCCCCGCAACGGATGGCTTCGACAAACGGGCGTTGACGACCTGCACCGGAATCGAACGCGCCTCGGCCAGAGCGATCAGACCCGGCCAGATTTCGCGTTCGACAAGCACGATCAGATCGGGCTGCACCTCATCCAGCAAACGACGCAAAGCCGGGGGAAGATCGAAAGGAAACAGGGCGACCGCATCCGGCGGATAACACATGCGCCGAGCACGCGCCTGTCCGGTCGTGGTATTGCAGGTAACGAAAAGGAACAGCTCGGGAATGTTCTGCTTCATGCGTCGAACGTAGTCTTCCAACACCGAAACCTCACCCACCGAGGCAGCATGAATCCATATACGCGGTCCACGTTTGGGTTCTGTGTTTTTCCAGGGTGGGTACAGGCGTTCGTGCATTCCTTGACGAAGCCGTGGATGCGCCGAGGCCAGCGACGCCAACAAAGGACGCAACAACCCCGCAGCACGGTGTTCCAAAGGAAGCGTTTCCGTTTTACGACCGTCGGAAGCCATTCAGGATTCGAGTCCCGGCACGGGATTTTGAACCGATTCGGAGTCGGTTGTTCCGAAATAGACCAAATCTTCCAAGCGATCGATCACTTCGGGAGCCAGTTGCAGGCGGGTATGTCCGTAACCTTCGAGCCGGTGGTTCTGTGCACCGTCCAGCTTGGAAGTCGTGAACGGCCAGACGTAGTTGTCATGTACCGAATAGAAGCTGTGGAATTCGATCTCTCGATACCGGTCACGGTCAGCCAGATCGATAAGAAACTTGCTGTCGAGCTTCATCTGTTTTCCGTTGCGACTGTGGGAGATGATCGCCAGGCGTGTGCCATGGTGCGGGGAACCCAGCGAAATCGCTTTTTCTACCCGCTCGGGACCATAATCGGCCAGGTATCGGCGAATGATCAACCCACCCATGGAGTGTCCCACCAGCACCACTTTGTCGTGCCCGGTCAGGCGACAAAGGCTTTCGACCTGTTCGTGAACCAAAGCCGGATAGTCGGCAATCGACGCAAACGTAGGATGGAGGCTCATTGTGTACAACTTGCGGGTTTTTCTGCGTTTTTTTAACTCTTTGATCATCGGCCACCAGCAAGAGCCGTTCATCATCCAACCGTGTACGAAAAGCACCGGCGGGGCATCGTTGCCGAGGTCGGCGTTGGTTTTGTCGTTGCGCAATCCCAACCAACCAAGGGGAAGCAGCAGAATCATATAAGCGCTGGAAAGCGCTTCAGCGATCCATGCATCGATCCAGCGATCGGGAGCGAACGACAACTCGTCATCTCCTCCGGTTTGTAGCCGATTGGCGGTATCGAACCAGAGCAAAAAGAACAGAAATCCCGAAAGGGCGAAGTGTACGGCCACATACAGCAGCGCTATGGCAAGGATCGTTCCGAGCAGGCTCATCGTGAAAGTCTCCGAAAAGGTTGTTGTTTTCTCCGTTGTTTCCAAGGGAGTCCCATCTGGGAAACCATAGTACTCCACAACGACCAAAGCACAAGTTCTTGGAACGAAAACCCAAGGAGTGTGGATTTTTGGGGAAGATCGTAGGTTGGATAATTTCACCTGGTGACGTTCAAAATCATATTGAATCCATGCTTTTTAAACCTTTTCCTTTGTTTTAATATATGCCCTATCCCGTTTTGGGTTTGAACCCTCCATTGACAGTATGACCCATCCGGCTGATAATCATCGAAAAACCGCCGAACCCAAGAGGTCTTGATGGGTTGTTTCTCGAAAAGTAGTGTTGGTTCTTGTTTCTTTGAAAAAGGATTCGTCAACAAGCTTCCGAAAAAATGCGAGATTTCAAATGGTTTTTCGTTGTGGCTGATGGTGTGGGTTGTTTGCCTCGTGCCGTTTTCCATGGCGTCGGCGGGGGAGTCTTCCTCCTATTATAGCGGCGGGCGAAAAATACCTCTGATTTCACGAAACGATGTCTTCGTTTTGCAAAGCGAACATCCCCGCGAGGTCTGCAAGGCGCATGGATTCGAAAAAGCGCAGTTGGAAAAAGTCTTGCCGTATAAAAGCTTGTACTATGTCTGGTCGGGTCGCACCATGAGCCGGGCAACCCTGGAGAAGCATTGGAAGTCCATGGTTGATGACACTCGCGTTTCGTTCGTTCACGAAGCGTATCGTCTGAGTGTTTCCTCGAAATTGGTGCGTGGACTTACCGGTGAGGTGGCGGCGGCGTTTCCGCCGTCGTATTCCGAAAAACGAGTGGTGCGTTTGGTGCAAAAACTGGGTTTGGAGTTTGTCGAACCTTTATCCTGGCTCAAAGGCGCGTTTCGTCTGAAGGTCGCGTCTGCCTCGGTGTGCCCCGTTGAAGCGGCCAACCGACTTGTGGAAGATTTCGGCGCGTTGTGGGCGCATCCTGATTTTATTCATCCTCTGCAAGCGCGGCGTACGGTGGACGACCCGCTGTTTTCCGAGCAATGGCATTTGGAAAATACCGGACAAAACGGTGCGACGCCGGGCGAGGATCTTGGCGTGCCCGAAGCCTGGGATACGACGTTCGGAAGTGAAAACGTGGTGGTGGCGGTGATCGACGACGGCGTGCAGGCGGATCACATCGATCTGGAAGGTGCAGTGTTGACGACGGGTTACGATTTCGTGGGTGACGATGACGACCCCTCCCCGGAAACGGGAGACGGTCACGGAACCTGCGTTTCGGGACTTGTTGCGGCACGGACCGACAACGGGATCGGTGTGGCGGGGATCTGTCCCGAGTGCAAAATCCTGCCGGTTCGTCTGCTTGGACCGAACCAGAGTGAAATCACCGAGGCGCAATCCCTGGCTTGGGCCGTGTCTCATGGTGCGTGGATCGCGAACAACTCCTGGGGACCGCCCGACAATCAAGGGGAAGCTCCTTTGCCGGATGTTGTAAAAAGTGCGCTCGATTACGGCGTGCATCACGGACGCAATGGTTTGGGAGTGATCTGGACCTGGGCCTCGGGAAACGGGGACGAACTGGTGTCTTGGGATGGCTACGCCGCGTACGAATATGTACTTGCCGTAGGAAGCGTCAACGATGTCGGAATTCGTTGTTATTACAGCGATTATGGACCGGAGCTGGATTTCGTCAGTCCCTCGCGTGGAAATCGGTATCGTGACGGTGCGATGACAACGGGTATCGTCACCACCGACCGCAGTGGAGCGCCGGGGTATGTTTCGGGCGATTATCACACCTCTTTTGGCGGTACGTCGGCGGCGTCGCCTGGCGTGGCGGGTGTGGCGGCGTTGATCTTGTCGGTCAGACCGGATCTCGGTTGGAAACAGGTGGTTGAAATCCTGAAACAGACGGCGGTGAAGGTTGATGAAACCGGCGGAGGATGGACTCCGGAAGGCTTCAGTCAGTATTACGGTTGGGGACGGGTCGATGCCGCCGCCGCCGTAGCCGCTGCCGTGGAATTCTCCGGCTGTGTCGCTCAGGCGGAATCCTGCAATGGCGAAGACGACGACTGCGACGGTGAAACCGATGAAGGGGATGTCTGCACTCAGGAACTCGGATTTTGCGAAGCCTGTCGCTTTCCCGACCAATGTTCGTCCGGTCGGTGTTTGCTGGTTGGCCCGGATGAAACGGGATATTGTCTTGCATCTTGCGATGGAGAGTTGTCCTGTCCCGCGTATTCGGCTTGCGAGACGGATGGATATTGCTATGCCATACAAGAGGATTGCGAGCTTTGGCGCTGTCGGATCTGCCGGAGATCTGCGGCAATGGAGAGGACGACAATTGCGACGATCAGACGGATGAAGAACCCTGCTGCACGCCGAGTGTTCCGGCTGACGAAGTATGCGATGGCTTGGATAACGACTGCGATGGCGTAGTGGATGAGTTTGAAACGCTCCCTGCACAAGCTTCGGGTGTATGTCCGAGCGAAGGCGTTTGTATCGACACCGAACCGGAATGCAGGGGTGAAGCGGGTTGGGTTTGCCAATGGCCGCAAAATTACGAGGCTGTGGAAAGCACCTGTGACGGTTTGGACAACGATTGCGATGGTGTGGCCGACGAGGATCTTGTCAACGATACGTTGGATTGCAAAGGGGTGGGTGTTTGTCGGGATGGTGAGGCTCAATGCATGGGGGCTAGTGGTTGGAAGTGTAGCTGGCCGGATACCTACGAAGAAACCGAAACGACTTGTGACGGCTTGGACAACGATTGCGATAGCCTGACGGACGAAGGTCTTCAGCTACCCCCCGAGATCGAATGCCCTCAGGTGGGCGTGTGCGAGAACGGGTCTCCGTTTTGTGCGGGAAGTCACGGTTGGTTGTGCTCGGACGTGGACGATTACGAAGATGTCGAGACGATCTGTGACGGTATGGACAACGATTGCGATGGGTTCATCGATGAGGATCTAGAGGCTCCCGATGCCCGATGGATGTGCGGTGGCGAGGGCGTTTGCCTGGAAGCCGAGGTCGTTTGCATGGGAACCGGAGGGTGGCGTTGTCGGATGCCGGAAACCCACCAGTCGCAAGAAAGCCTTTGTGACGAAAAAGACAACGATTGCGATGGGTTGACTGATGAAGGCTGTCCAACCGGAGGCGATGAGGACGACGACGTGGACGAATCGGACATCGAATTCGACACGGAAAGCACGGAAACGACCGAATCGGAAACGACCGATCCAGGTCATCTGGGAGGTTCGGGTTGCGGCGATTGCCGTCACGCTCGAATTTCGGACAACTCCTTCCCTTTTTACTGTCTCGCGAGTATAGTATTATGGCTGGTTGTTTGGCGCAGAAGAGGGAGTAGAAAACCCGCTTTTCGCGTGTGAGACCGGTTTCGTCGAGCATCGGGCGGGTTGTCGCCTGGGTGGATCGACGAAGGATTTCAACGACATTTTGTGAAAGGTGACTTGGACGTTCGATGAACCAAAAAGAACGCACAGATATGATTTCGATGACTCCCCGAGAGATTTACGAGCGCCTCGATCGCTACGTTATCGGGCAGGAACGCGCCAAACGTACCGTGGCGCTGGGAGCTTACAACCATTTCAAACGCATCGGCTTGTCTCGTAGCGAGGCCAGCCTTCTGAAAAAGTCGAATATTCTGCTGATCGGTCCGACGGGTTGCGGAAAAACCCATATTGCGCGCAATCTGGCCCAGGCTTTGGATCTGCCGTTTGCCGTCGTCGATGCTACCGAATACACCGAAGCGGGGTATTACGGCAAAGATGTGGAAGTGATGATTGCCGAGCTGCTGTATGCCTGCAATCAGAATATTCAGGAATGCGAGCGCGGTATCATTTTCATCGACGAAATCGACAAAATCGCTCGTCGTAGCGGCGGGATGCGGGACCGGGGCGGGAGCCAGGGATATCGGTGGCGAGGGCGTTCAGCAAGGGTTGTTGAAATTGCTCGAAGGCCGCCGGGTCTTCGTGCCGCTCAACGTAACCCAGCATTGGAACAAACACGATTTCGTGGAAGTGGATACTTCGAACATTCTGTTTATCTGTGCGGGAACGTTCACCGATGTGCGGAAGTACGAAAACCCGCCGATCGGCTTCGAAAACAAGCAGAAAACCCGAACCGTGCGCCGGGGCGTCGGGCATCGGCAGCTTCTCGAATACGGTATGATTGCTGAGTTGCTAGGGCGTTTGCCGGTTGCCGTGCAACTCGATGAATTGAAGCCCGAGGATCTCGTGCGCATTCTGGTCGAGCCGCCGGATAGTCTGGTCAGGGAATACAGCCAGTTGCTTTCCTGCGATGACGTGCGGGTGGATTTCCGTCTCGACGGCTTGAAAGCGATGGCAGATTATGCCGTCAAACGGGACGTGGGAGCGCGTGGGTTGCGAACGATCATGGAAGAAACCATGCACGAAGTCATGTTCGACGCACCGGAACTCCAAGGCCAGGAAATCGTGGTGGACCGGCAATTTGTCGAAAGCAGGATCACCGGACTGGAAGAAAAAGATTTGAACCTCTGATCGGGGCGATGAAAGAAATCGAACCATGAATATAGGATTGAACACGAACGTCAAGCACCTGGGGCGGATTTTCCATATCCAAACGGAAGATTCGGGGAAAAATTATGGCCACGTGATTTCCCATCTGTTCGATGACGGGACGATTCTGGCGACCGAAAAAACAAAATACGACGAGTTGCTAGATGGAAATACAAGCGACGAGCAGGTGGACGAGGAAGTCAAAAAAATCATGCGGCGTTCCCATCGCCTGATGATTCAAAAGCTGATCACGGGCGGTTACGATGGTCTTGATGGCGTAGGTGGCCAAAAGAAAAAGAAAAAAAAAGCGGGTCAAACGCAAAGTCAAACGTCCCGTGGCTCCCCAGCCTGTCGAACGAAGCGCTCCTTCCAAGCCTAAAGAGCTTCCTTCCTCCGAGGAAACCTTGCCTATGGAGGAGTCACCGCAACCCGTTCATGAGAACAGCGAGTCGCAGCCTACCGAGGAAATTTCGGATTCTCAAAAAGCCGAGCAAAGCACGGTGGTTGAACTGGTGCTAGGCGAAGAGGATGTAGAGTTTATCGAGGAAGAAGACGAAGCAAGTGCTTCCGGTGATGTGGACCTTGTTCCTCCTGAACCTGCCGTACCCGACCCTGCCCAGGTCTTCAGCCTTTTCGAAGCGTTCCAGATGCCCGAAAAACCGCGCAGGCCGGATGTCGGCAAGACCATTGGTAAACTTCTGGCCGGTGATCTGGGTGCGGATTGACGCAATGACCTTCGATCGGCAATTGAAACAACGACTTGAGGATCTCGAACGAAAGCACTTGCTGCGTAAAACGTTTCCGTTGGACTCAGGCCAGGGGGCGCGGATCGAGACGCCGGAAGGGATACTCGTCAATTTTTCCAGCAATGATTACTTGGGCTTTTCTTCTCATGAGACGCTGAAGAAAGCGGCTCACGATGCCGTAGAACGTTGGGGGACGGGCTCGGGTTCGGCTAGGCTTGTCGCGGGGGATTTGCCGCCTCATCGTGCTTTGGAACGAGAAGTTGCACAGCGTTTCGGTAAGCAGGATGCCTTGTTGTTCAACTCGGGTTATCAGGCGAACGTGGGTATTCTGTCGTCACTGGCGGGTGCCGACGATGTGATTTTCTCGGACGCTTTTTGCCATGCCAGCATTGTGGATGGCTGTCGCCTTTCACCGGCGAAAAAGGTGGTGGTTCCCCATGCCAGTCCTGACGCATTGCTCTACTGGATTTCCACAACGCCGTGCCGGGGACAGCGGTTTTTCGTCACGGACGGACTTTTCAGTGTGGACGGCGACCGTGCCCCGTTGGCGCAGCAGATAGAACTTGCGAAACAGTTCGATACCGTGGTTGTCGTGGACGATGCACACGGTGTCGGAGCCGTGGGAGCCAGTGGCTTGGGAACCGTCGAAGAGGACGACGTCCTGGAAAACATCGATTTGCTGGTAGGTACGTTTTCGAAAGCCCTTGGAAGTTTCGGGGCGTACGCCGCGACCAGTCGTGCGGCCTGCGATGTTTTGCGCAATCGTGCGCGAAGTTTCATATTCAGTACTTCGCTGCCTCCTTCCGTGGCGGCAACAAGCTTGGCGGCGCTGCAATTGCTTGATACCAAAGAGGGACGGCAAGCCCGCGAACGCCTGAGTACTTTGAACGTGAAACTACGGAAAGCGCTACTGGATCAGGGGTGGTGGCTCGGTGCCTGCCGCGACCAGATTTTTCCGCTCGTGATGGGCAGCGAGCGCGTAGCTTTGGAGGCGGAAAGCCTGTTGCGGCGAGAGGGGTTTTACGTTCGCGCTTTGCGACCGCCGACGGTGCCGCCGGGATCGTGTCGCTTGAGGTTGTCGCTTCGTGCCGATCTCGATGAAAACGATGTAGACGCTTTACTGGAGCGGACCGCCGATCTCGTCGCCATGCGCGACCTCGAAACCATCGGATAGCGTTGCTGATCGGATAAAAAAGCACTTACAACCAATCCTTATAAGGCATGAAACAGAATGCCGTCACAAACGGTATGATTCGGCACGTTTTGTCGGATTTCGTCGGATCTTGACGTGACCTTTCGGTATTTGTCTGTAGCGCGACGGTGATTTTGGGGCAGGATTTACCCATCCACCATTGCGTTCGAAAACAGACAAAGAAAAAATCATCGTCGGACGCATAAAATACATTTCAAAAAGGATGGCTATTTCATGCAACCACGATTCGCGTTGGTGACGCATCCGCTTGCGCTTGCTTCGGGAGAGGAAAACCTCTCTCCCGGACTGCTTCGTTGTCGTCGAAAGATCATCGTACAGGATCTCGTACTTTCTACGGCATGGGAACGTTCGGGGGAGACACGGGCGTTTCGCATTTTTTCTTTCGAAAAACGGCGCTCGATTCGAGTGGAAAAAACGAGCCTGGCTTTACAAAAAAATCTGCGAGCAACGAGGCGAGGACGGTACGGATGATTCTCTGCCTGCTGATCCCGCATTGCAGCGAGAGCTTTCCCATCGGGTTCTTGCTCTCGTGGACCGCCTGCTTCGGCGCATGGAAGAAGACGCCACCAACGGCGAAGAAAAAAGCTGGACGAAAAAACGCTGAAAAATCTCTGGGCCATTGCGGACTCGGCCATGTCGCGCCACTGTGCAAAAACGTCCGGTTCGACAAAACAACAAGGAAAAGGCGATGAAATCGAATGCCTGCTTATCCGAGGAGCAGATCCGAAAAAGGTCGTTCGACCTGCTTCCAAAGCAGGTGGAGTTCGTGGAGATTCCTCACGACGTTGACACGGATATCTGCTTTTACCAAGGCGGTGTCGGCGCGGGAAAGACCACGGTGGGTGTATTGCTTGGCCTGATGCTGGCGTATACGTTCCAAACAGTCGAGGATTGGTTGGGGCAAGGGATTACACGCTGCTGCGCGACACGACGCGTGGAAAATGGGAAGAACTGACGCCGCGCAGAATGATCGAAAGCTGGTCGAAAAATCCTGACAACCTGCGGCTGACCAACGGTTCCGAGATCCGCTTTCGGCATTTGTCCGATCCTGGGCGGTTGCTGTCGAGCGAATTCAACTGGATTCACGTCGAGGAAGCGTCGCAGATTTCGCACAAGCTGTTCATGGTGCTGTTGTCCCGTTTACGTTACGAAATTCCGGGACGTTCCGGTAAACCGAAACCGGTCTACCGGCTGTTTTTGACCGGCAATCCCGAGGAAGATCCCGGTTGGCTGTACGACGTGTTCCAAGATCCTGAAGCGCCCGAAAATATTCGTTTCATACAGGCGTCCACGCGGGAAAATCGTTTCTGCTGGAACGTCAACCCGAGTCGTAAACATGCTGGAAAATCAACTCGACGAAGGAAACCGGGAGGTCTACATCGAAGGCAAAACCGGTTCGATGCAGGGAAAACGGGTGTACGCCGGTTTCGACAGGGAAAAACACATCGACCGGGAACTGTCTTACCGGGACGATCTACCGCTGCATCTGTCGTTCGATTTCAACGTGATTTCATGTTCTGTCTGCTGTTCAGCAATGGCCGCAAGGCGTTACGGCTCTGATCGATGAGGTGGTGTTGCGCGGTGGATGCGATACCAACGACCTCTGCCGTGCCGTGCTGGCCAATCCTACGGTGGCTCGCCATAGCGGTCCCGTGGAGGTGCACGGAGACGCATCGGGCTACAGCCGGAGTCATCGCGGGCTAGAAAGCGATTACGACACCATTCGTCGATGGCTGGGCGGTGTATCGCAATTGACGATTCATCCCGTACGAGGTCGCGCCAACCCGCCGATCAAAGAGCGTACCGCCGCCGTCAGGTTGTCGTTGCAGGAAATCGGACGAGCGCCGAAGCTGCGCGTGCATCCGCGTTGCAAGGCGTTGATTAAATCACTGGAATTGACGCGCTGGCATCCTGGAACCTGGCGAAAGTTGAAGATTGCCGACCCGTCGGACAAACGTTTCGAAATCGATCACCCCGGAGATGCACTGGACTACTTCATTGCCGACAGTATGGCCCAAAGCCATCGCCATCCCGTAACCATTCACGGAGGATTTTGATGTTCTGGAACCGAAACACGACCGAGGCCGTGCCACGTGCCTTGATCGAAACCAAGTGGGCGTCACGTCGCGATTGGGTGACGGCTGCCGAGGAGTTGATCGACCGCTATCTGGATACCGGAAACAGCATTCTGGATTTGCGCCGTAGACTTCAGACGCTGTATCCAAACAACGCCGCCTTGATGAGCGAAAACCTGTTACGCCTCAACGTCGTCAAGCGGATCGTCGATACCAAGGCGATGATCTACAAGAAAAAGCCGATGCGGCGCTTTTACGAGAACGGCGAGTCATTCGGAAATACGGCGTTGGTCGAGCGTTACCTTACTGCGGCCAATCTCAACGAGACGATGAAATGGGCGAACCGCTGGTGTGAGTTGCTCAACTGCATCGTGTTGTGGGTACAGGCCGATCCCGTTGCTGGAAAGGCGCGGGTGCGCTGCGTGTTTGCGCACGATCTACTCGTCGAACCGGACCCGGACAACCCGCAGGATCTGGCGGCTGCGCGGTGGATCGCCGTGCCGTTGGGAGGCGCACCGGACGGAGTAGGGCAGGGCGCGAGTACGCCGGTGCGTCACCTGAAATACAAAATTTCGGGGGAGGGTGCGAGAGTCGTGCAGGTTACGTTGTGCGATGAAAACTCGAACCGCTGCCCATGCGGGATCAGCCGGATTGGATTCGCGCTTACAACGAAGCGGAGTTTTCACAGTATCCGTTTGTTGCCGTGTCCAAAGTGGCATTGCCGGGCAGTGAAATGTTTCCCGACGGTTTCCGCACGAATATCTGCATGCTTCACGCTGGTCGATCACGAACTGACGCGGGGGGCACTCAATACGCGACAGGCCGATTTTCCGGCGTATGTTTACAACGGGACGCTCTCCGAACTGGGGCAGCTCAACCCGGCGACGGGGAGCGGGCGCGATTTTCTGTCTGGGTGACGAGAATAAAAGACTCGAACCGATTCCCGTTCAAACGCGTGAAAGTGAGCGCAACGAGAACTTGCAGTTCTTCCTGAAAATTTTCGCGCAGAACCACGGCCTTTCCACATCCACGTTCAGCCTGGAGCCAAGGGTACAATCGGAGTGGCGAAGTTCCACGACAAGCAATGCGAAGTGAATACCGCCAGGATATGATACCGATCTGGCAAAGGGCCGATACGCAGGTGGTGCGGCGACTGTTCGAACTTACGGCAATGTTCGATCCCTTTGCGACGGATTTCGTTGCTTTGCAGGATCTCGAAGCCGCAACCGTTTTTCCCGAGGCGGAAATTCCGCTTTCGCGGCACGAAGTGCTGGAGAACCGGCGGATCGAAATCGAACTCGGCACGGCGGATCGCTACGATTTTCTACGCCGAGGATCATGGCCAGGACCGGGAAACGGCGCGCAAGGACTTGGAGGAAAAGGAAAACGAGAACGAAACGGACGAATCGTGAACGTTTCGGAACGTCTTGTTCCTTTTCGGCGCAATTGTTGAGAATCGTTGCGTTGAACGATTCGTGATTATGTGCTGAACTATCGATCAAGCACTTTTGCGTCCGAAACAAAAAACCGCGAACAAGCCCGAAACGGGGCGGCGATATCCATCGTCGCCCCGTTTTTTTTCAATCCCAAAATCAAGAGTGGCTATGAAAGTGGAGACTATGGAAGGACAGGCCGGTTCGTCCGAGTCGGAAGAGATCGATTCGCCGGTTCGTGAAAATCCCGACGAAGAAACCGCAAGCCGGAAACCTTCTCAAAATAATTTTGCAGCGTCGTGGAGTGTGGTTCTCGAAACGATGGCGCGAAGAAACCTCGTGCCAATATCTATCGATACCCTGAAAAGCCGGTTCGAAGATTGGATCGGAAAAAACAACGAACCCGGTGATACATCAACCCCTGCGCGGTTTCTCGACGATCTCGAAGCCGCCGAAGATTCGAAAAAACTTTTGAAGCGATTTCGCGGACAAACGCCCAATGCTCCGCCCCGTTTTCCTACGGAAGCGCGGCGCACGGCGGATTTGGATGCGCTATCGCTCGATCCTCAAACCATTCAGCGGCGTGCGGCCTATGCCTACGCTGCGAATCAAACCCCGAAGCCATGGAGGTAAACAATGGCACTGACTTTACTGGAAGCCTCGAAACTGATCGACGATCATGTCAAACGAAACGTGGTGGTCACGTTCCCTTACAACTCTCCATTCTCGAAGCTCTGCCGTTCATCGACGTTCCCGGCGGCAGTTTCATCTACAACCGTGAGGACACGCTTCCCGGTATCGCTTTTCGTGGAATCAACGAAGATTACAGCGAATCCACCGGTGTGCTCCAACAGTTGGTCGAGACGACGAAGATTTTCGGTGGAAAATCGAAAGTGGACAAGGTGTTGGCCGAATCGCGTGGGCAAGGTGCCGATGGCCTGGGCATTGGAGCCGTCCGAGCTGTACACGATCGTCTCAAAGCCAAAGCGGCGGCACTTTTCTTTACGAAAATGTTCTTCGACGGCAACTCCGGCGAAGACTCCCGTCAGTCGACGGTCTCAATGCTCGTCTGACCGGGTCGCAACTTCTGTACGCGGGCGGTGCGTCGGATGCCGATGGCGCCGACTTGACCACCGATATGCTCGACGACCTCTGCGATGCCGTCAGCGGCGGACCGGACATGTTGCTGATGAGCAAGGCCATGCGTCGCGAGGTTTCGAAACTGCTGCGCAACGACAGCCGCATCTGTTACGGTCCCGATGCTTTCGGCCGGGAATGCAGCCACTACGGCGGCGTTCCTATCCGTGTGATCGAAGAAGACCACGAAGGCAATACCATCCTGGGATTCGACGAAACGCAGGGAGAAGACGAAGACACCGGTCCATCTATGCCGTGCGTTTCGGAGCGGAGGAATACCTCTGTGGCGTGCAGAACAAGATGATGGACGTGATCGACATGGGCCTGCAGTCCGACATGAAATACCTCACCGTCATCGAATGGGCGGCGAGCATCATCATCCTGCATTCCAAAGCGGCGGCGCGTCTGAAAGGCGTGACCAAGGCGGTTGGATAATCCGACTCAACCTTCCATGGGAATTCATGTGTTGAATAAGCTCGTGAATTCCTTCTCTCTTGTTTCTCTTCTCATGGGGGAGGTATGTCCTCCCCTCTCTCCTAAATGGGAAAATGTGAAGAGGAATGGCAAACATTTCGGTTCGTGCGCACCCGCGCTTACGTCCAGCGGAATGATCAGGCCCCGGTGCGCACGGACCGTTTTTATGATGGAGACACTTCATGAGCTATTCGCACAAAGTGATCCTGCTTGACGACGTCGATACAACCGGTTCCGGTGAGGCGTTTCAGCTCAATCGCCGTAGACATGGGCGTTACATCGTGACGATCGGAATTTCCGATACGGCGACGGTCGAGTTGCAGGCACGGCAGAAAAACGAAAACTGGATGACGCTCGAAACCTGCGAGACGGACGACACGGCGATCCACATCGAAGATTTCGGTTGGTACGAGGTGCGTGGAAACGTGACAGCCACGACCGGAACCGTGGCGCATGGTGCTTTCGTTCAACAACTAGGAGGTAACGATGGGTACATCCAACATTCGCTGGGTGCCGCCGAAAACCAACGACGATCGTTATTATACGAAAGAACAGGCCGATTCCTTGCTGAGCGATAAAGCAGCAAAAGTGGATGAGGCTACGGACGGCAACCTTGCGAGTTTCGATGAAAGCGGCGATTTGGCCGACAGTGGTCTTGCACTGGATGACGACGCTGGAACGGGTGATGCACAAAAGTTTTGGAGTGCGTCGAAGACATCGGTGGAGATCGATTCTGTCAGGATTTTGCAGAACATGAAAATCATCTTCCCGGCTCGCTACTCGTGTATGAAAACGCTCCGGAAGCGGATTGTCGTTTGAGAATTCTTCCCGGCCTGCGTGTGTTTGAAAACGGGACGGTCGGAGGGCGACGTTACCCGCAAACGACGGTACCACGGCTGAAATCCGGGGGAACGGTCGAACTCGATCTGACGACGGGTACATTGGATGGCGATGATCCTGCATCCTTGGGAAACGTTGAAGGCTATGCGTGGCTTGCTGCCGACAGCGCACCTGATCGGTACGGTTTCCCGCTGGCTTCTGGAATCAACCGGCTTGCCATTATCGAACACCATAAGGAAACCGGCGTATTTCGACCGGTGTATGGCGGTATTAACAACTGTAGAGCAGGTTTACGGCCACCCTACGGCAAACGATAAAATCGACAATGGCGGTCCGAGCAGTGCCTACCGACGTCGTAAGACGAGCCGAAAAATGCGCAATGTTCGAACGTCACCGTACGACGCTGCGACGATCTATCCGACAAGCGTTTCAGAGGCACAACTCCAAACTGTGGCGGCAATTTCCAGCTCGCTCTATTTCAAATTCTACGTCGTGGGTGTGGATGGCAGCGGTCTTCCGAATATGACGGATGTTCGTGGCGAGACGGAATGGTACAACTGTACGCCTCCCATCGGCACGGTATCGTGGGAGTTGGAAGGGCAGATCGACTCAAGTGGTTCCTTCGTTTCCGAGTTTCCGTTCCAATCCGTAAGCGGTATTGCAAACGAAGAATACTTTTTCATCGTGATAGAAATGTATTGGAATGGAGCGGAAGGAACGGAAACGCTTCATACCCGTGGCGCTTCGTATACGAACACGGACAACCTGCATACAGCCAGCGGTTACCCCTACCACGACATCTTTTACGAGGGCGTGTGGGACAGTTGGAACCAGGGAGCGGACGATTATACCTGGGACATCGCGTTTCATCACACAACGGACAATACGCCTGTATTTCCAGAACCTGCGGAAAACTATGAGGTGTCCGCGTACATCGGTTCCTGCTTTGACGGACGCGTGCTGAATGCGGCGACGCTATCGGGCAAGAAATTTGTGGAACGACCGTTGGATCAGTTGCTTGCAAATGTCGCCGACGGTACGGCTTTTGCCTATGCTTTGGGAACGGATGAAATTCCCTTTGCCGTGGTGGATCATGGTCTTTCCGGTAAGTCCGATAAGGATCATACGCACACGGCGACAGATGTTACCGATATGACGGCGAGCATCACGGCGCATACCGATGTGGCGGCGAACACTGCTGTACGTCATACGAGCGGAACGGATGCGAAGCTCGACGAGGGCGGTGCCAACGAAGTTTCTGCTTCTGAATTGCGGGCGCATGTCGATAGCACGGATACTCACCGGGAAATCGACGACGCCGCTTCGGGAACGACCGATCTCTGGTCGGCCCAGAAAATCAGTGGCGAGTTGGTCGAAAAAAGGAACCTGCGGCTCGCATGGCTCGAAAAAACGGCAGCAAACGACCAGGATGTGCTGGCCGTAAGCGAGTGCGAAGGAAAATGCCTGCGCGTGGACACATCTTCGAGCAACCTTACACTGTATCTTCCGAGTGTGGCCTCCGAAGAAGATGCGCTCGAAGTGTCGGTGTTGTCCAAAGGTGCCAACACGCTGACTCTGAGTCGCCGCCAGCATTCCGGTATTGTCGTTGCCGGTGTCGGTACAGACTGGTTGACGTTTACGCAGAGTTCGTTGACGAGTGATGATGGCGATTTTGCGGACGGAAGCCTTACGGGGTTTTCAGACGATACCGATCCTTCTACGGCTACGATCTCCGCTGCCGGTCTTGAGGCATCCGACGTTAGCGGCGATACCTCGGCTACGACCAAGGAATATTGGAAAGCCACGGTGTCGTCCTCATGGACGCATGCTCCGGATGTAGCCGCGACGTTTCGCAATTCACGAAAGCGATACCATCGGCGGTTCGGCGACCAAAGCTTTTTCACAAAACGAGGCCGTTACGCTCAAGTACCACCACAATTCAAAAACCTGGGAAACGATCGCGTAACCAAGAAAGGGAAACGACATGGCACACAGTTATCTTCTCTTTCCACGGGAAATCCCGACGGATGAGCCAGCCACGACGTTTTGGGTCGTTCCTACCGATTCGTGGGGTGAGGTGGAAGAAAACCCGCAAGCCCTTTTGACGGTGAACGATCCGGACGGAAACGCTCTTGTTACAGAAAAAGCCATGCTGTGGAATGGGGACGATGGCGTTTGCTATTGCAGCCTGAATACATCGTCTCCACAGCCATGGACCGTTTCCGACGGGTACCGTGCAACGGTCGAATACGACAGTCTCCCCACGGTTGTAAGGGGATTTCGGGTCAGTCGAAAAACCTGGACACCCAACGTGTCGGGCGAAGATCTTTCCGACATGGACCCGTCGTTCGAAGCTCACGACCCGGATGGCTGGACGCGGAAAAAAGTGCTTGGAACCTCCGAAATCGAATTGCGGCTACGGCTCGAACAGGATGGCATCTGGCCGGGAACCGTTTACGACCAGGTGTGGCTCGACCGGCTGTTACTGAGTCTTGCGCAGGCTCGGATGTATTTCTCGATGAGTCATGGCGACGACATTTACATGGATAAATTCGTAGCCACACATGACCGGTACGAAAACGAGCTGGAACGTTTCTTGTCCTCCGTTCGTGTCGATGCCGAAAGCGGTGGGGTAGGGGAGGTCGAAAAAACTCTGGCCACGGCGAGGCTGGCACCATGAGCTACGCAACGATTTTGCAGTCTCTGGCGACGGTTCTGGAGAGCCTTTCGGGCCTTCCGGTGGGTGATGAAGCGCCCTTTGACGCAGGTTTTATCAGGCTGGATGCTCCATTGGATGCGAAAGATCTTTCGAATGCTCAGTCGTTTCGACGTTTCGTGCTCGATGCGGGTGAGGTGCGTTCCGTGTCGAGAGTATCCACGGGTCGCGAATACAGCGCTGCGTGCGTTCTTACCGTGCTGTATCCGAGAAGCCGTTCTCGGGCGTTCGACGAGTCTTTCGTAGAAGGGGACATGGACCTGATTCGTCAGGCGTTCGAAGATCCTGATCAATGGCCTGGCGGCGTGCGTTTGATTTCCTACCAAGGCAGCGACGCGCCGATACGTGAAAGGCACGTAACAAAGGCCGTTCATCGATTTACGGTCGATTGGATCGAGCCATAACCTGAAAAAACGCAGAAAGAGAATCCATGAGTTATCCATACAAACGACATCGAGTCATCTGTCGCCTGGAAGATAGTTTCGACACGTTACCCGGCGAAGCCGATGGCTGGACGGAAATTCGTCCCGACGACGACGCGGAAATCAAGGTCGAAACAAGTTTGCTCGAACGATCGCCGATGCGCGCCGATCTGTCGCAAACCCGTTCGTTGCGCGGTGCTTTGCGTAACCAGGCAAAATTGAAACTGGCTGCACGTTCGGGTGGCGATCGCGCCGCAGTGAATCAATATGCTACATATCCGAACGAACTCGGTCATTTGCTGCGGGCGACGTTGGGGGATGGTCACATCGGAAAAGGGGCGACACTTCAAGAAGGTACGACGACTGCCAAAGGTGTGTTGGTAAGTGATCCGGCTGAGGATTTTGCGGTTGGCGACGTGATCATGGTCGGTCCGGATTCGAACGGTAGGTATGAGCCATGTGCTATCGCCAGCATCGATTCCGATACGAACGAAATATATTGGGACTGGAACGGGCGGTATTCGATCGCTCACGCGGCGCAAGGCAGCTCGTTGTCTGCCGCCGTATCGTTTACGCCTTCTCCCTCAAATCCAAATACACTGAGCCTGCAACAGCGTTCTATCGAGATGGGGGGCGAGTATTTCAGCCGCTATCTCACGGGACTGGTTGGTAATGCGAAAATCGATGACACCTCGGCCAACAGCCGGGTGCTGATTGAATTCGATCTTCACGGATTGACGCACGCCGTTCAGGAGGACGGCGGGTTGTTCGTAGAGGAAACGCACGTTGTACCGGCGGTTGTGAAAGGGGTGTCAAGCGGTGGACCGTATGCCGTGTATCCTCCCGATATGCTGGCGCTTTCAGGAGGTTTGCAGATCAATGGAGTGGCGTATCCGTACTACAAATTCGCTTTCGATCCCGGTATGGAATACCCCGAGAAACACGACATGTCCGCCTCTCAAGGCTTAGCGCCGTGGGATATCCGTAGCTACTCGCCGAAAGTCACTCTCGGAGTTTATTTCGCCGAAAGCCATCACAGTGCTTATCGAAACGGAAGTGTTGTTTCGGTGCTGTGGAATGTCGGCGATCCGGCCAATGGTATCGCGTTTCACGCTCCGGCCTGCGAAATCCGTGTGGCCGATGAGGAAGAAGTGCAGGGTCGCCTCGCACAGACGCTCGAACTGACGCCGCTCGATCCGAACGAATATTTCGATGCTTCAGATGTTGGGGAGAACTGTCCCGACTGGACGTTGGCCTTTTTCGGAAAGGTTGTCTGATATGAGCGTATGTGTCGCGATTCGGAAAAACGGCGAAACCTGGATCGGCTCCGACGCCCAGGCCGAGGCGGGAAACGACCGTCTGTGGGTTGGTCCCAAGTGGGAGCGGTTGCCGTTCGGTGCGGTGATGATCGTGGGACACGCCTTGTATTACGGCTTGATGAACGAGTACATCCGCTCGGTATCACATATCCGGCGCATTCGCTCGTTGAAAGAGGCAAGGCGATTTTTCTGGGAATTCGCCTGTTCCGACGGCGTGGAAGCTGTGGCGGGAGTGGAAGCGGGAGACGGGCTGGATTTTCAGGCTCTATTGGTCACTTCGAGCGATTGCTACCGTTGCAACGGAGATCTTACCGTCACGAAAAGCCGCTTCAATTACGACGCCGTAGGTTCGGGTTCTGAAGTCGCGTTGGGAGTGATGGACACGCTTGCAGAGAGTTCAACCGAGCCGGAAGCCATCGTCGAGCGGGCCGTAAAAGCGGCCATTCGACATACGGCGTATTGCGGCGGGCGAGTATTCACTCGAAAAATTTCCTAAAATTTTGCTGACGGAGAAGGATATGGCCTTGAAAAAAAAGGCGGGATCGATGGATGATTTCCGCCTGGTTTCGATTCGAGACGATGCGATCGATCGGGAAAACAGCGATCTGGCCGCTTATGCCGAAGATATGGAATACAACCCGGAACATCTGACGTATCACTCCGGCATGTCGCCGACGTTTTTCGTTTGCCGTGGTCTTACGGCGGGTGAAATGCGGGGTATTCAGGATGCGCCGATTCAGCGCAAGGATGGCACCGCCATTGGTTTCGGCTCGATGGTCTGGCTGGCGTTTCGGCACGGCGTAGTGGCGATGGAAAACTTCGATGGATGGAATGATAAAGCCATTGTCAAAGGAAATCCGCCGCTGGTTTCGGAACGCTGGATTGACGAGAACCTGCACTTCGAAACGGTTCAGGAAATCGGGCTTGCAATCTTGAACCGGTCCCGACTTGGCGAGGGCGACGCAAAAAACTGCTGATCGCCTACCGTCTCGATGATGTGGACAAACCGGAGTTTCTTTTCGGTTGCTCCAATTGTCCGTTCGGTAGGCGATGCGAAACGAATACAAGCGGCTGGAAAGCCCAATGGCCCAAAGAGATGGGACGAAACCCGATCGAGCCTACTTGTTGCCCTCGAAAACATCTGCAACGTCATCCGCTGCCGCTGGGTGATCCGTTCGGTTGGTATTTCCGATACAAAAAAGGCGTGTTGCCACTGCAAGGCGGTTGGTTCGATCAACCCAACGTCTACGTGGAAACCATGGATCTGCTGTCCATGCTGGTCGCGGATACCCAGACCCGGCAACGGTTTTCGCTGCACAAGGAAATGGAAAAAGCAAAGGAAAACAATCATGGCGTACCAACGAAATTCGGCCGGTAATTCCGGTTCTACGGTCGAAGGGAGTGGAAACGAGAAACTATGGCAGGCTTGGCAGAAACTGGCTCAGGGCGCGCAGTCCATCGTGGACAGTTATCAACAGGCTGCCGGTGTTCTTGGAGGAGCCACGGCGGAAATAAGTGGTCAGAACGAAACCTCGGGAGAACAGGAGCGTTTGGATTCGGCACGAAGATTGGCCGAGGAGGAAATCGAAATCACCCGTAAAAAGGTGATCGCTCAGGATAAGCTGGAGCGCCAGAAGACGCAGGCCATACTCTCCTACAACGAAAAGATCGCTCGATCCTTCGCATCGACCGTGGCTCAGAGCCTGACGCAAAGCTACATCTTGCTGATGCAGTATTTGGGGTCGCTGTTTTCTTCCGCACCGATCACGATGAAGGAATTTCTGGCCGACTTTCTCAAGATCGTCGGTACGGCGATGGTTGCGCTGGGTACGGCGTTGCTGTTTGCCAGCAAAGCCTGGCTCTCGTTTTTCAGTGGAAACTGGTTTGGCGCGATGGCGGCTTCGGTAGCGTTGATCGCTGCCGGTGGCGTGATGATCGCCTTGTCCAGTGCTCTTGCACGAAGTGGGTCGGGGCGTGGTTCGGCGGGGTCGTCCATTTCGCAACCGGTGTATACCGCTCCCTCCTACGGAGTGAATACGTACAGTTCATCCGGTTCGTTGATGGGTCAGAGTTCCGGGCAGGGTGAATCGAACGTGGTGTACCTGACGCTGAATTATTCCCCGACCGTCGGGCGTCGCTCGGATGGTCCGGTATTGGCTCGTGCCGTTTTGGATTCTCTCGACCGCTACGGTTCTACGGCTTCTTCGACACCTGCAAAAGTGTTGGGGGTGTGATATGGGCTTGAAATCGCTTCATTTGCATTCCCTGTTGCATGTGACGAATGGTTTCGACGCAACAAGTCTTCGGTTCGCTGTGGGGGAAAACGAGTACTCTTGCTCCGTATCGTCTCAAACACCAACAAGTTTGTTCATGTTGCTGGATAACCTTTGCAGCCGCATGAATGAAAGCGCTTCTTTGGGAAGCCCTGGATTTTCTTGGGTGATGGAGGAGTGCGGACATTTTTCGATCACGGGACCGGAGGCATGGAAACCGCTGTTTGCGGCGCAGGATTTGCTTGTATCCCAGCAGAACATGCTTTGGGAATGGATCGGTTTCAGTTGCGCACGAACCTACGAGTTGTCTACGAGCCACACAGCATCCCATAAGCCCTGGGCGATGTTTTCTCATGGATTGTGCGATGTGGCACCGGAAGGGTTGGAATCCACCGTGGAATCCTCCCTGGCGGCCAGTGGTGAAAAAATAGCGGCGGGGTTTGGATCTCGGCGAACCGTTCGGATGCGCATGGATTGGGTTCCTGCCGAAGAATACGAACGCTTTCGACTATGGCACACCATGGCGTCTTCCAACGATCGGGCTGTGGAAGGCTATATGCCTATTAGACTTTTCGATGGTCTCGAAGAAGTCGGAACCTACGTTCTTTCTTCCGGGGCACACACTCCGAATGTTTCGTGGAACGATAGCGGCACCTATTTCTCCTTTAGCTTGGATTTGCTGGTGAAATCATGAACCTCATCGCTTTGTATGCTCCGGTTGTGGTCGAAGAGGACTGCGGAGCTTGGGAATTGTCCGTGAATGGCGGAGCGAACTACCAGAACGTATCGGTGGATGCTGGAACGTATCCAACGTTTGCCGATCTCCTTGCGACCATGCAAACACAGTCCGAAACGGTCCATACTGCGTTCCGTTGGTCTATCGTGCGTTCTTCGAATGGGGAAGAGGTTCGAACGAAGCTGGGATTTCAAAGTGAAGTGGCGGCGGATTGTCGTCTGCGATTTCCCGACTCCAGTCACATCGGAATGCTTTGCGGCTTTTCGAAAACCGCCTCGGATACGCCGGACAGCTATGCCTTTACGAATGTAGATGCATTGAATTCCGAAAACTCGCCTCAAAACGTGCTGATTTCAGAGGGCGTTTCGTTTCACGATTACGGGAAAATACATCCCAACGTCAGTCACGGTACGTCGATCTCCGGCAATGTGGAGGCGACGTTGAACGGAATGTCCCAAACAAGGCGGCTCACACTCGAAGCTCTTTCTGATACCCAGTGGAACCGTCTTGTAAGCATGGTTTCGTCGATGATTGCAAATACGAACGTTGAGGTACCCGGTATTCCGGCTTTGTTGCTGGACCTTTGCTGGCAATCGGATGCTGATGTGGTTGCAGGCAGTTCGAACGGATGGATACGGTTGTTGCCGGAGACGTTCGATTTGAAGCATTCCGCAACATGGGCGGCTCCACAGCCTCGTTACGGCACCGTCGCTCTTTCGTTCACGGAGGTGGATTGAAATGACATGTAGATTCAGATCCAGAACTATTGCCATCGGCATGAAATGGAGGATCGAACTCGACGAATCCGTGCCGAGGAACCAAATCGTATCGCTTACCGATCTGTCGCACTGGCAATTGGAATACTATTCGGACTCGGCCCAATGGCTATCCTGCGAGGATGAAATTCCGCTTTCGGTGACATTCGTTACAAAACCGGGAAAACCCCTTGAGATTATAGCCATCGATGTGCGGGTTTCACACCAGATTCACGATCGTGTGTACCGCTTGGTTTGTGATGCCGCTGTTGTCGATGCCGATTTCAACCTGTCTGTCGGACGTTTCTGGAATCCTCATCAGATCGAAATCGAAGTAGAAGGCGTGGGAAGTATTCCTTCGCGTTATCTGGATATCGAACGGTCCAGCGAATCGTTTTCACAACGGGTCAATTTGAAAGAGGGCAAAACCGATCTCGACGGTATGACGTTGTACCTCGTGGATTTGAACCATCGGTGGACCGAAGAATTCGATTTGTATGGCATGGATCGAACCTCGACACTGCTGGTTCAGGCGCTCGGGCCGGAAGATACCGAAATCGAGTTGGGCGACAGCAACGGATTCGAGACTGGACAGAAAATCTTTCTTGGAAGTGAATGCGTTGTTCTCGGGGATCAAACGGGGAATGTCTTTTCTTCCTGTACGCGAGGAGCGTGCTTTACAAAGTCGAACGATCATACGGAAAGCACCAAGGTTTTTTCGGGCAATCCGTTTCTTGCGGGTCGTGTGATACAGATCCGGGAAGGGGGTAGCATCGTTTGGAGTGGCGTCCTTGTGCGTGTCGAGCCTGAAAGTGCGACAAGCGTTGCGTTGGAGGCTCAATCGCTGCTGGCCATGTTGGATACGCCTGTAAATCGCAACCGTGGAACGGCGCAGCTTGCAGATGCCGTGTGGATAGACAACCGATTCGTGAATGGAGAATGGCAAGCAAACGATCGAGTTTACCTGAATTTGACCACGGAGACTTTTGGTGGGCAAACGTATAATTTCAATTTCATTCCTGTCGTGATACCGAGCGGGTTTTACGATATTCACGAATCCTCTCTCGGGACGGATCGAAACATTGTTACATCGCTGGCTCGAGGTTTGGATGAAAATTTTTCGGGTTGCAGTGTCGCCGGGGGAATTCGAAATGGCAACGTGTGGTTATCGTTTCAGGCAGACCGCCCCATCTTTCAAAACATTCACGTTGTATTGAAATCCACAAATCGTGCAGACCCCTATCGTGAAGACCGAGAAGATTCGCAGATTTACGAAAGTAGCCTGCTCGAAAGACTGGGGTTCGACAGAGAAATTGAATTCGATCTCGATACCCTGACAACGTTGGAAGCCTCCGATGCACTTGTTGACTGTTGCGGGTTTGGTAAGACGGATTACATTGCGTTGTTGGCTCCTTTCGCTGAAGATCCCAACAGCGGAGCTGCAAGCTTCTCGGAAGGTCCGGGATATGCCTTGATCGGTGAGGAGCTTGTTCGGTATCGTCGTAGAGGCTCCCAACAGGATGTGTTTGCATCGACGACTCTGGTTCGTGCGCTTTCCGATGCGGGAGTATCGACCGTGATTTTGGAAGACGGTGCGTCGTTTAACTCCGGAAATCTCGTAAAAATCGAAAACGAGTACATCATTCTCAGCAACTCGCGCTTGGAGATGGGAAATATCGCGATTTTCCAACATTGCACAAGAGCGGCGATGGGATCCGAGGCTACGGCGCACGTTCAGGGTACTGATGTAGACAAAATCCATCTTGATGCTTTGTACGGATTGGAAAGAGGTCTTGGAGGAAAGACGTTTTTCCATGGAATCGGAACGCAAGTAAGTGAAACATGGCGCGGAGGTATGAATCCTCTGGATGATTTGCAAGAACTGCTGGATGCTTTCGACCTCCCCGATTCCGTTGCCGAGCTATCCTGTCAGACCGAAGCCGGGAGGCTGTTGTCTCCAATGAATGCATACGACCGCTGGGCCAGCGACGACGAAAGCACTTTCGAACTGGCCTGCGATATATGTCGTGGATTTTTTGTCTGGATGGCTACCGATGCGGAAGGAAAACTTTGCCTTCGCACAGTTCAGCCGTTGTTGCGTCACGAAACACCGGAGTATTCCTTCAGCGCCGGTTCCGTAACGTCTCCTCCTGTCGTATCGTATGTGGAAGGAGATACGATCGGTTCCGTATCGATGCAATGGGGGAAAAAAGGTGGTGACAAAAGCCGCTTATTGTTGCGTGATGATAGCAACCGCAACAATCGCTTGACGCGTGCAATCAAAGAAAACCTGGAATATTCGCTCGATTGCCTGAGTCCTTCTGAAGCATTGATGCATGTGTATCGCCTGGCCCGAAAAATCCTCTTTGCCTTTTCCCGACCTCGAACCGAGATAGAATTGGAGACGACATGGAGCGTGGCCTCCCGCCTTGCTTTGTTCGATCGCATAACGTTGGATTTCCCACCGTTGCCCGTTGGTCGAGGAAAAATGGGAATCGATCCATCGATTACCCATTGGTTCGTCTCCGAAATCGAAAAAAACCTGTCGAGTCGAACGGCAAGAATTCGATTGCTTGAAGGAATAACGGGGGCGGGATGGAATTTTTCCTGTGTCGTGGACTCTTATGATCCCACGGTGCGAGAAATCGAAATCGTTTCGACGAAGCATCTCGAAAACCTGGAGCAGATCGGGTCACTGATCCGGACTGGGGCTAGTTTATATCTTGTCAAAACCTCTGATTTGGAAAGCGGCACGTTCCTTCGAACCCGTAAACTGACTGTTTATTCGGTGGATACAAGCGATAGCCTCGTTTCGTTGAGGTTCGAAAGTGAAAACTTCACTGAAGCGACGATGGGTAATTGGTCGATGCAGGATGAGAGTGGAAATCCGGTTCTACCGGAGTCCGGGGATGTCCTGGTGCCGTCTGTCTACGACGATCACGCGTCGTATGCAACATTGAAACAACTTGTATTCAATGCCGACGAATACGCAAAACTCGGCTCGGAAGACGATCCGGCGTTCCTCTACACGATCTGACGAGGTGATTCATGATTTCCAATCTTGTGCCACTGCCTTTTTCTCCTCTTTTCGAGGAAGAGTTTTCCAGTGATTTTCCTTTGTGCTCATGGAGCGCTCATCGAAGCACAGCACGAATGCAAGGCTTATACGAGCACGTGACGGGCAGTCCTGTGCCAGGTAACGATGTCGTGTCGGTTTCAGGTCACGACCATTCGCGTTCCGGCGAGAATTCCGTGCCTCTATCAAGAATTCAGCCTTTGGGGTTGCCCTTTCTCGACAAACAGACAATTACATTAATTGGGGAAGGCAACTGGGAAAACGACCTTGTGGACTGGACCGTTTGTGCGACGGGTTCGCCCGGTACCACGGAAACCGAGAGCGTCCGCTTGGTAAGCCCGCATCCGGCGATCTACTGGAGCCGGAATCTTTCCAATTTGACCTATCGCGTTCAGGTTCAAGTCAAAGTCGATGACGGACGGGAAACCTTTGCAGCGTTGCGGTTGTATCAGGGGGATGTTCCCGTTGCCGCCGATATTCGGACAGCGGACAGCGCCTATATATCCTGGGATACAATTGAATTCAATTTCGATCCACTCGACATTGCTACGATTTCATATTTATCAGGAAACAATGTGTCGTTGACGTTTGATACCGTTCCCAAGGCAGGAACGTTTGCGGTCGGGCAGTGGGTAACCGTTGCCGGCAGCGCTGTGGTTGCCAACAACGGAACCTGGCAGGTGGAAAATGTCGTCGAAAGCGGAAACGATACAACCCGGCTTGATATACAAATTCCCGGTGCGTCCATCCTCAACGGCGAAAGTTCTTCAACCGCACAACTGTATCGGATTCCCGACCACTCCACGGCGGATGGCTGGTTGAATCTTCGGTTGATGGGTTGGGTGACGGACGCGAGTGACAATATCGAATTTCGCGATGCTTCGGCTGAACATACCGCAGTGAATGGCGATTCGTTCAATTCCACGGCATGGGGAGAATTGTAATGGGAGTATCCGATACCAGCTTCAAATCCATCTCTCCTACGGAATGGACCGAGGGAAAACCGATTCAAGGACCGCATGTGGCCGATGATGGTTTGGTGCAGATGGCCGAAAACGTCAATGTGCTTCACAAACTCGCGAGCGATCTGGATGTTCCGGGTGGAAGCGGTACGTTACAAGGGCACGATCACGCCGAACATGGTGGAGCTAAGATTCCCTGGCCTGTCGTCCAGTTTCTCGGTTATTCCACGTATCCGTTTTATTGCTCTACTTTAAAGACCGAGAGTGATTATTCCACATCGGACGAGTTGGTTGGGGAAATGGCGTTTTATCGTCGATTTCGACCGAGTTGCCTCAATACGATCCATTCAGGGTTGACGAACTGGACGGGCGAGGCATCGTCGTCAAGCCTAGGACGGTTTTTCGTGGCTCTTAAGACGGAAGATCAAGGATTTTGGGCGAACGAAGATCTTCGAGACGAAGTTGCAGGATATCGTTGGATTACGTTGCAGGATGCCGGTGGTAATGAAGGACGCTATCTCGTTCGGAGTTGGCGCTATCCTTCCCCGGTCAATGCTACGGATTACGCGACGGCAGCCAAACTGATTACGGGGTTGGGGCAAACGATTTTGTCCGATAAAAATGCCTATTTGCACCGCTGGGAACCTTCTCTTGCCCTGGAAACGTTGATGGTTGTGTTGCCTGCCAATGCGCGTTTGCTCAACGTATATCTCCCGGCTTACACAGTGTTCGATCAGCAGGATTCCCGTGAAGGAGAAGCCGGTGTCAACGAACTGGAATCTTTCACCATTCCCATGGCTGCCCGCTGGGCGTACAAAATCTGGTTATACGATATCGATTCTACTTCAAGTGGACCGACTTGCGAACTTCCTTGGGGCCGTTCTACCTTGCACAATCCCGGTTACCAGCGGTTGCAGTTCGATGTTAGGGGAATGTCTTCCGGACCTCGAAGGTTCAGTGTCCGGTTTCAGTTCAATCATTCGTATTGGCCTTATACGGATCGTCCGATTCATAGCCACAACGTGGCGATTTGGTGCCAGGGATTGTCTTCCGGCGCTCCGTTGCCGGTATATGCCACGGTGGAGGTGTAGTTATGCCTGTTTGTTTCATTCCACAACCCAATGGGGCTTTCCTTACCGGTGCTCCCGTTTCAGCAGACTTGGCGATAGCCTGGAGGGATAACCTCGATTGGCTTTATGCGAAAATCATGGACGAGCCTCCTCCCGGAAATGAAAACAACCTTACGTCCGTGGTTCCCGGTCACGATCACAGCGGTTCGGACGGAGATTCGGAAATGGGAGCAGCCGTGCATGTGATTCAGAACCTTCGCCGGGGATGGATCGGGGAAACATCGCCTACTTCATTCACACCCGTGGAATTGACGGGCGACCCCGCTGGGAATTATCCGATTTTCCTCAAAGAGCATCGTTTGGCCTGGGGACACGAACCGCCGGATGGACATGGTTGGAACGCGGCAGAAAGCCGGGTGAATTTTGTGTTTCTTCGCGGTGTTTTGACTCGTTTTTTACGTACTCGTATCACCGCAATGCATGTTTCGGGTAGTCAGACCGCCAAGCTGCGCCTGGGGGTCTGTTACAACCCGGATGATCCGTTGATGTTTACACAGGAGTTGGACCTAACCTCCACATCTTATGCCGATTACGATCTATGCTGCGATCTTTTCGAGATTCCCGGTGTGGGGAGGCGAGCGTTGATTGACGGAACGGTTCGCTATCTGTGGTGGGGATTGGAAGCTTCATTACCGGCCGATACCGTGATTCGAATCAGCGATTCCATTGCCGGTCACGGGTACGCATCGCTGGCTTTGACCAGCTACTGATTATGAAAACGTTGTCGTGTTTTTCGTGGAAAGGATGACCATGCGTGGACTAAAAAACAACCTCTGGGCGCAGATCATCGCGATTCTGATTTCCCTGAGTACCTTGGGAGGGGTGGCATACGGCGCATATTCCACCACTCTAGGGCAAGCCAATCAGTACACGGATCGTGAAATATGCCATGTAAAAGAATTGCTGGTGACGCGCTTGAAACGTATCGAAGACAAGCAGGATAGAATCATCGATAGGTTGTGCAAACCTTCGGGTAACGATCCATAGAGCCAGCCTCTAGTACATCATGCTTGCGCGCAATTCCCACGTCGTCATACGAATTCTCTGAACGAGGGTGGCCGAAAGGTTGTACATCAGAATGTAACCGATGTAAGGATCGACCGAAGCGGCTTTTTCCAGACCATCGCGGGATAATACGAATACCAGTGCGTGTTCGATGACCTGAGCCGTGGCAGACCGTTCCCCGCCATCGATGAAGGAAAATTCGCCGAAGACTTCACCGGGACGATTGGTGTGAATCGGGGCGTTTTCTTCGTCGGATTCCTCGTTCATGTTTACAAGGATCTCGACACGACCTTCCAGGACGAAGAACATTTCCTGGCCTGTGGAATGCTCCGAGAAAACAACGTCGCCTTCGGAAAAATCGACGGTATGACCGGATTGTTCCAGGATGGCCAGTTGCTCGTCGGTCATTCCCTGGAAAAGATTGATTCGTTTCAGATAAGGAAGAAACGACATGAGTTTTCTCCTCTAATTCTCAAGGCTTTAAATATTTCAAGCCATTGAAAGTGGCAGGTTGTCCCTGTTTGTTTCGACAAATACTTCTTTGAAGATGACAAATGACGACAAGCTTGTCAATAATCTATTGTTCTACTTCTTCCTGAATGACCTCTTCTTCTTGCATGACTTCGGTTTCGACAGGCTCGACGAGTTCTCTGTGTGATTTTGCCCAGTTGTTGAACGTCGCCAACGCTTTGAGAGCTTTGCGAGGTTGAAGGTCGCGGTCGTAGGCTCGTCCCAGGTAGAAATCGACAGCGCCGAAGCGAATTGCAAAAGATCGATTGGACGATAAAGGTTCGAGCCGATCGATGGCTTGTTTGAAGCGATTGAATCGAAGGTCCAGTGCGCCTCGCAACCAGGTCAATCTTTTATCGTTAAGTTGATTGTCCAGCTCGGAGGCGAGTTTATCCGCTTCTTCCCACTGCTTGCTTACAAGGGCAAGAACCAGCGCCATGGCGGTCGGGTTTTCTCCCTGTTCTTCCACCAACCAGCCTTCCGGCACCGGTGGCCATTTTTCCGGCTCGATGTAAATCCATTCCGCCACTTCCATAACTTCCGTAGCCGTTTGGTTTTCGGCGTGCCCAAGGGCGGCTTCAGCGACATCGTAGGCGGTTCCCGCTCGTCCACGAAGCAGAAGTTGTAATGCTACCGCCGAAAGGGTTTTGGCACGATCTTTCGGTGTTTCACCCAAACCGGAAAGTGTTGGCAGAATCGAAAGCTTGTCGGTATCGAAATGAAAGGCGATGACTCGTTGTAAAAACTGGCTGTGGCGCATAGCATCCATAGGACCGGAAAACTCGATTCGTCCGTTGTCGTCCGTATTGATCGGTCCGTCGCCGATGTAAGCGTCCAGGTCGTTTTCAGGGATTTGCAGCATGGCGGCGACGCCTTCGGCTGAAGAAATCCCGGCTCTCTTCAATTCGTCGAGTGTTCGTCCGGTGACTTTTCGTCGCATGGTGGAAAGATCGAAAAAGATTTCGTTCTCGGAACCTAGCAGCACGAGGTCTACGCCTCGTTCGTATGTAGCCAAGACCTGAACGTGGGGAAAGACCGTGCGAAACGTTCTGAGGACGCACGCTAGGTTTTCTGGGGAAATTTCGTACAGTTGCACCCACTGTGCGTAGATGCCGCGAGGTTTGAGTTTTCCACGCATCATTTGATAGAAATCCTGCGTGAATAATCCGCCCGATCCGGCAACCCAGGGATTGGACGGTTCGGAAACGATCACGTCGAAGCGTCCCGGCCAGTATCCCAACACGGTACGGGCATCCCCTTGAACCATTGTCGTTCGGGGATCGACCAGCGGGCGGTGATTGAGATCGTCGAAAAAGGCCGCCGCTTCGACGATACGAGGTTCCAGTTCTACCACCAGCAGTTTTTCGATGTCGCTTTGCAGCATGGCACCGGCGGTGATGCCGGAACCGTAGCCGATCAATGCGGCATCCACCCCTTTTTCTTGTGGGTGAGTCAGGATCGGAAACAGTCCGGCCAGAATCTGGGTCGGCATATCGTAACGGTTGGATGCTTCCGGACGGCCGTTGGCCTTCATCGTAAGAATTTCACCGTGCTTTTCCAGAGTGACCGTCGCGCTTGGTCCGTCTCTGTGGTAGAGAATTCGGGCTTTGGGTAGACTTTTTGGGTTTTTCGAAAGCTGCTCGGCGACCGCTACGCGAAAATATCCGGCCGCGAGCTTCGAGGGTTCCCACGAAGGTAACAACGCCAAGGCGATGGTCGCGAGGATGACCCATGGCAAAGCTTTTAGCGCACGAGCGGGAACGAGAAAACTTCCCTGTACCATGGAAAACAGAAACGCCAGTCCCAGGGCGAATACTGCCGCGATGATCATCGTATGAGCCAAACCAACCTTGGGAACCAGTACGAAGGCGGCGAGAAAACTACCTAAGATCGAACCCACCGTATTGAGAAACATCCCGAAGCCGCTCGATTTTCCCACCTCGTCCAGACGTCCTGAGAATAATTTAAGCGCCAAAGGAAAAGAAATGCCGAGGCTCGTGCACGGTAACAGAAGTACGAGAGCGATAACCGCCGCGTGTACGGGGTGCAGCCAGACCGGAGTGATCCAACCTTCTTTGGTGGCGAACAGCAGCAGTCCGGGAAGATCGTCCGCAAGCCATACCGCCAGAAGCGTTCCTGTAAAAAACAACCCCAAACAGAACGATAGCAGCCGATACGGGTCGAAACGTTCCCTTAAAACCGTAGAATACAGCAGGCTCCCCAACGCAATACCCAACAGGAAAATCACCACGACCAGAGAAAAAGAATAGACGCTCGAACCCAGAACCATGCCGACTACGCGAGTCATGGAAATCTGGAGGCTCATCCCGACCATGCCTTGCAGCAACAGGAACAGTCCCAGCAAGCGATAAGGACGCAAAGGACGTTTTCCTGGAGGGGGCGGAGTTTCAGTTTTTTTTGTGTTTTTCTCTGGTTTGAGTATCCAGCTCGTTGCCGCCATTCCGATGGCCACGCCGAAGCAGATCATCGAAGCCAAATGCGTCGTGGCGTCGATTCCGAGGTTGGGTAGAAAATAAAAACCGGCAACCAGCGCACCAGTCATTCCACCCAACGTATTGATTCCATACAGCAATCCCGCCTGTCTGCCGATCGAATCGAAGCGCTGGGTTGTTGCCGACAGCAAAAGCGGAAGTGTCGCACCCATGCAAGCCGTGGGTAGCGCCAAAGCGGCAAAAACCGCGAGAAAGCGCATCGAGGAATAAACCCACGCGTGATACAGCAGACCACCGCTCCATTGATGCTGAAATTGTCCGAGGCTGGCGAGGACGAACGGCATCGTCAAGGCGGATACGCCGATCATCGCTTCCAAGCCCGCGTACATCATCAGTTTTTTCGGAAGACGATCCGACAGTCGGCTGGAAATCAACGATCCCAGTCCCAATCCCCCTAAAAACGAACCCGTCACAGTGCCGACGGCCAGTGTCGTAGCTCCGAAGATCAATTGTAACTGACGCAGCCAGACGACTTCGAGTACAAGGCCGGTAAATCCCGATATAAAGAAAAACAATGAAACTAGCAGGGTCATCGAACGACTCCGATTTGTTGAAGGTCGCGAAAGTCCTGTTATTTCATCTTC
>CAXXVK010000072.1:0-254358 GCA_963676915.2 Myxococcota bacterium | reverse complement strand
CGCCGGGAGCCTTCAATCCAAGCGGTTCCTCCTCGACCACCCGACCGTTGCAATTCACACAACAAAGTGAACTTGGATTACGACGTATCGCCGTCAAAGTCACCGACGCCGACCGGGATTACTACAACCCCAGCAATCCCAATGATCCATATTCCCAGGAGATATCGGTATTCCCGATGATCGTAGCGACATATTGCCCAACCCGGAGTCGGATATCGCGGTAGTGCTCGTCAATGTCATCAATGAAGGTCCGGTTCCAGTTATCGACATGCCCGAGCCTTTTGAAAGCTGCAACCCGGACGCCGTACCCGGTGGATTCTGCGAAGGCATCGAATACGTCTTCAACGGTGGACAGTCCGTAGCCGGAAACAACCCCTTCCCCACCACGGAATGCCCGGACGACGAACCCGCCATAGAGCGATATTACTGGGATTTCGACTATGATCCCGAAGAATCCGAACCAACGTGGGAAGTAAACGGCACGACGGACACCACGACAACCTGGAGTTGGAGTCAGAAAGGCGAATATCTGGTACGCCTCAAGGTTCTCGATGTCTGCGGACGTGAGAACACCACACAACCGAAACTGATCGAGGTCGTCAACACTTATCCTTCTATCGAGTTGGAAAAAGTCGTGGTGCACAACGGCCAGTTCGTCGAACGCCACCCTCTGGAGGGTCCGGGAGATATCGTCCGTTTCGGCACGTCGGCTGCTACGACTCCCGAAGCCTCGGCAGATTCCCCCGGCCAATACATCCAGACGCGGCGCTACCAGTTCGACTACTCCCCGGATCTTCCTTTCGATTACGCGCTGTTCGCTCCCGATCCCGCGTACAACAACCAAACCACGCTGTCCTATTCCTTCCCGCAGGACGGTCGATACCGAGTGGTTGCCTGTGTATACGACGACGATTGGGTAAACAACCCCGACAGTCCCTTCTATAAATCCCGCGCCTGTACGACGATGGATGTCACGGTGGACGATATTCCCCTGTCCTTGACCTTCTCCGGACCGGAAGGCGACGAAGCCATAGAGGAAGGTATCGAAACCGAATTCAACATCTGGAACTGTGACGACACCACCCGCCCGATTTCCCGGCAGCCCTGCCTGGAGACGGCCTGTCCCGACCGCCATTGCTTCGGCGATTCGTGCCCCTACCCTGAATGCAGCGGTGAAACGGATCTATACAACTGCATGGTTTATTGCACCGGATCGCCCACGGACCCGATTGTCAACGTAGAATGGGATCTGGATATGGAAGTGGTCAACGGCACCCAGCAACCCATTCCCAATCCTACAGCCGCCTGCGACACGGACCCGACATCCGCCGACTGCTGTCAGTGGTTCGAAGGTACTGAAGACCAGGAATGGGTCAAATTCTGCCCCAACAAAGAAGAAAATGTTCTTTGGCTCAATTACGATAAAGTTTCGGTAAGTTTCACCAGCAACCGATATTATTACGTCGGCGTTCGTGTTACGGACGGCGACCCGGACGATCCCGAAACCAAGTTTTCGGTCAAAAAAGTCGGCGTTTCGGACATCCCGCCGATTCCGATCATTACCGGACCGACAGAAGTGGATGAAGGTTCTGACGAAGGAATGGAACACACTTGGAACGCCAACAGTTCGACCATTCCCGCCGGGAGCATCCGTAAGTACGAATGGGACACGAATTACCAGGGAGAGCCGGCAAACTTCACACCGGACCCCAATTTCGACGATGAGCGGGAAATGTTCCTGCGGTTCGACGACAACCACCCGGAAACTCATCGGATCGCCTTGCGTCTGACCGACGACGACGGCACTCAGGCTATTACTTCGACAATCGTGGACGATTTCAACCCTGACATCACGTCAGAATACATCACCATCCACAATGTGGTGCCAGTGTTTGATGAAGATTCGTTTTCTACCACAGCAAACGAATACGATCCCGGCAATACAGCTCCTTACCAGTTCCTCCCCGACATCATCGAGCCCAGCATCGTCGATCGCATGAGCCTGACATGCACCCTGCTGGACGGTCCCCCGACGATGACTATCAATCCAAACACTTGCCAGGTCTACTGGGAACCCACAAATGAAGATGTAACCTGTCTTCGTCATACACCGCCTGACGAACCCCATAGCGCTACAATCATGGTAGACGATCCCGACACCGCGTTGACTCCGGAACAGGACGGTGGAATCCAAGAATGGAAAATTTCCGTCACCAACGTCAACAATCCCCCTGATATCGTTAGTGTTCGTCCAAGGGAACCGTCTTGTATCGTAGATGCAGACAATCCGAGCACGATCCGTGTAGAGGTTGAGGATATCGATACAGCCTGCGCAGAAACGTTGTATTACCGGGTGGAATCCGGTCCTGCCTGGCTGGAATTCGAGCAAAACACCAACAACATCGCCGTATGCGATCCGACAGAAGCCGACCTGCTTGGCTCCTGTTCCCAGAGTTTTCCGGTTACGGTCTGCGTCACCGATACCGGTAATGAAGAAGACTGTTACGCCTTCAATGTTGTAATCCATCGTCCCGATATCGAACCCGTGGTTACGGTCGTTCCCGCACCAACCACAGGATGGAATCCGGGAATCATTCCCCTTTCGGGAAGTTACACCATTCCGGGCGATGGCCAGCCTTCCGACATCGAGTGGCGGCAGCTTCTTGAAGAATCGGATAACAAAAAAGTCTATATCGAAAACAAAACCAGCCTTACGACCCAATTCGCGGCTTTCGAGGCTGGAGATTATGTGTTCGAGTTGAAAGTCTGTACCGACTGCGACGGAAACGACGTCTGCGCGGTCGATACCGTCACCCATACGGTGATCGAATACCCGACCTACGCTGCCGCAAGTTGCAAGAAAAACATCGATCCTCTGTCTCCCGGTTCCTCGGCGAACGCGTACGGTTCCGGTGACTGGAACCTTGCTCAGGCGTTTCCACGGCAAGTCGAGCAAACGCCGCTCGAAGAACAGGTGGATTATCTCTGGACGGACGACAACAGCGTCACCATCATGCAGGATGATCAAAAATCCCTGATGACTCCGGTTCTATCGACCACCTTCGTCGAAGCGGGTGTCTACTCGTTCAGCGTTCAGGCCCGTGAACATATCGACGGACTGACTGAAGGCGACGAAGGCGCGCCCTGGTCGGAACCTGCTGAGACCAGCATCGAAATCATGAGCATCGACCTCGAAACGCCCGAAAACAGCGACGTTCTGCCTGTGGCGATCATCAAGTTGGAAACCGATCCGCCGCTATCGACCGGAGCGATTGTGCTGGATGGCTCGTTGAGTGCGACCCGTAGCGGGGCAACGATCGACCCACGGGACTATCGCTGGGAATATGTCAGCGGACCCACGGAAAACCAAGCCATCGAACCCGCCGGTCCCGACAGCGTGGAAGACTGGAGCAAAATGACCTTTACACCAGCGCGTGAAAAGGGACTGTACACTTTTTCTCTCGTAGTAGAGGCCGACAACAAAGTCAGCCCGGTTACAACGATCACCATTCCCGTGGAGGGAGTCACCAAGAAACTTCCCGTGGCCAATATTCTGGTGGAAGGTGGAGACGAAATGGTGCAGTTGGCTTATCCTCAAGGCGGTAGCGCACTCAACAGCGCCATTCCCTACGCCCAGATTCGTCTACTCGGCACGTCGTCCGAATATCCGTTCGGGTCGGTGTCCGATCTCGACTACCACTGGCGACAGATTCGCGGCTGGCCGGTAATACCGGAATACGACGCAGACAACGAAGCCTCGCACATCGTACTTCAGGATACGCTGGACCTGACGTTCTTCTCGCCGGGTTTGTACGTATTCGAACTGACCGTAGCCGACAGCACGACCCGTCCCCAGGGAACCTCGGTTCACGAAGCCCCGGATCATTCCGAACCGGCCACGGTGGCCATTCGCGTACATAGCAGCAGAAACCCCTCGGTTCCCGAAATTTACCGTATCGAAGACGGTTCCATGGCAACCGGAAACATCATTTTTACAGACCGCACCACCGAAGAAGTCGAAATGGTGGTCGGAGCGTTCGACGACACGGAAGATCTTGCAGATATCGAATTCTCCTGGTGCCAGACGGCAGGCCCGCCGGTCGTACTGTCCGACTACGAAGGTGACCGGGTATCGTTCATTCCCGATATCAACCACGTTCAGTACAAGTTCAACGTCTGGGCTTTCGATGGCGAACTGCACTCCGCTCCGCTGGAAATCACCGTTATCACAGATACTTGCAACTGCCCACCCGAGGCTGTCATCGAACAGTGTACCCAGCAGGAAACCGATACCTGCACGGTGGAAGGCGAAGAGTATCAGGAAGTCGTGCTGGACTCCGCCTCTTACGACTCCGCAGACTGTGGCGAGCAGGAAAACTGTCCGCTGTTACCGCTAACTCACTTCTGGGAACAGGATCTCGAAAACAGTGCGGCGGAAGTCGAACTGACGATCAGTGACGATGGAACCACGATGAGTTTCACTCCCGAAAAAGAAGGAAACTACGCTTTCCAACTTGTCGTTTCGGACGGAATTCTCGAATCCGAACCGGCTTTGGTAACGGTCAACGTCAACAGCAACCGTCGTCCGGTAGCGGTGATTTCTCAAGATTCCATCAGTGGACGACTCAACGTGGCCGTTACTCTCGACGGCAGCGGCTCGTACGATCCCGATGAAGACGCGATTACCTACTCCTGGACGATCTCGGACGCTACAGGCACTATGGAAGAATTGGAAGCAGACGACCTGAACCTTGCCAACGCCGATCCCAATTCGACGTTTGACTGGTTCGAAGCTTCGCAAGTAGAATTCACCCCCGAATATGAAGGAACAATAACGTTCGAACTCGTCGTGGAAGATGAGTACGGCAACACGTCCGAGGTGGATTCCGTCACGGTTTCGGTCGTCAAAGACTGCGTCGACGAGGACAACGACAACTATGGCGATGGAGCGGATTGCTTGGGTAGCGACTGTGACGACGACAATCCCGATTGCTGGCTGGAAGGAGACACCTGCTGCACAACGCACGTCTGCGAAAATGACCTGGACGGCGACAAATACGGTACTGGCATCTGGTGTTTGGGTGCAGATTGCAACGAAAATGATCCCGAATGCTACAATTACGGAGATGACTGCTGCACACCACCACCTGACGAAGGATGCAAATGCAATAATGTCGGCGGCAACTCAACCAACCCATGGAACGTGCTGATGATGGCGCTTTCGGTATTGGCACTGGCCGTTTGGAGACGACGAAGGGCGTCGACGTGCTGACTTTGCATTTTCTCACGTATCCAAGCGGGGCTTCGGCCCCGCTTTTTTTCGCAAGATCGCGCATTTATGGTACAAAAGGAATGTGATTCGCAACTTTGGAGTCGAACCGATGACCCATTTCCCATGGACTTTTCGCCGGATTATCGTTGTGATGTTCGCGCTGTTGCTTGTCCTGTCGCTAGCTGCCTGTACAGGAACGGACAACTACGACACCCTCCTCCCGGCTACCGACACCGACGAAGAAAACGACGCAGCCGAAGATGTCGAAACACCGGAAACCGCCGATACGGAAGAGGCCGAACCGCTGGAGGAAGGCTATCCCTCCGGCCCCTACGGCACGACCAACGGCGAGACGATGGCCGATTTCACGCTCAACGACTGCGACGGCGTGCCCCATTCCCTCAGCGATGTTTTCGGAAACGCCAAAGCGGTATTCATCAACCATTCCGCCGGATGGTGCTCGGTCTGCCGTTCGGAAGCTCCAACGCTCAACGACTGGTACGATACGTACAAAGATCAAGGACTGGTGATCCTACAGCTTCTCAATGAAAACGACGGCGGAAGCCCGGCCACCACCGAATTCTGTCAAAGCTGGAGAGAACGCTACGATGTCGCCTTTCCCCTGCTGGTCGATGCCGACAATCTGCTTGGTCCTTACCATCCAAGTTGGCCGTCGCCATCGATGCCGCTCAACCTGGTGCTCGATCGCCGCATGAAAATCACGTTCGTCCTGGAAGGCGGCATCGATCAGACCATTGAAGCCGCCATTCAGGCAGCGCTTGCAGCGGAATGACGGAAAATGAACCGAAATAGAAGGAACTTGCATAAATCAAAAGTAGGTCGGGCAAATTTCTTGCCCGACACCTTTCCTACTTGGAACATCGATCCCAACGGGTCGATTCCGAATCCGCACTATTTTAATTTCCGCCCCCTTTCCTTTGTCGGGCAAGAAATTTGCCCGACCTACCACGAGGCAGACTATGATCTATCGAATATTGCCTTTTGTCGTACTTTTTCTCTTTTCGTTCCAATTCTGCGCATGGGCTGACGAAGGGAAAACATCGCCAGAACCCACAAAAATCGAGGATGCAAAGGAAAAACTTTCCGACAAACCTTCCGACGAGCAGAAAAACGCGAAGAAAGATCTCCTGCCTCCCGATGGTCCACCGGCCCCGCAGTTTCATCTGACCCGCATCAAGGGTGGCTCGTTTTCCTCGGTCAAGCTTAAAGACCACGTGGTTCTGCTTGCGTTCTGGGCAAGCTGGTGCGAGCCGTGCAAAGCGGAACTTCGTGCCTTGCAGACCCTGTTTCGCAAATACGAATCGAAAGGTTTTACAATTGTCGGGATCAACACCGACGAAAGCCGCAACAAAAGTCGTGTCCGGTCGCTGGCCCGCTCGTTGAAAGTCCATTTTCCCATGCTGATTGACCCGGAAAACGCGCATCTGGCGAAAATCAATCCGGCCTTGGAAATCCCCTACACCGTGCTTGTCGATAAAAAGGGTCGTATCCGCATGAAAAAACAGGGTTATCTCCCCGGAGACGAACACAAGCTGGAACCGATGATCGAGCAATTGCTGGGAGAATAACATGCCCGCAACCTTGCGTTATCTCTTGATTTTCATTCTGCTCGGATTGCCATCGGCATCCCAGGCGGGAGTACTGGTAAATGACCTCGGCGACCATCCGTTGCTGCTCTCCGTCGATTCCACCACCATCTCCGAGTGGCATTCCAAGTACAAGGAAAACGAAAATCAGGCCAACATCGAAGCGGATGATTTTGTAAAATTGCAAGAAACCCTTCGGATGAATGTCGGTTGGGAACGCTGGGAGGCCGGTTTTCGCCTGGATGCGCTGTACTATCCCGACCCACTGGAGGTTCGCACGGTCGCCCCGCAAGGCTCCACCCTGCCCTCTCAAACCTACGGATATTCCGAAGATGCCGTGCGTCTGGAGAAAATCTACGGCACGTATCGAGACGACAACGTCACCGTAACCCTCGGAGATTTCACCCAGACGCTCGGTCGCGGCATTGCCTTGTCGATCACCCGCCGAGCGGAGGATTTTTATGACAACAGCCTTCGTGGTGCACGAATCGCCTTTCGGGGAGACGCTACCCGAGCCACGGGTTTCGCTGGACTGACCAACACCCTCAACACCGATCTCTACACCGAAAAAGTCAACTCCGACCCCAACGATTTAATCGGCGGTTTCGAAATCGCTCAACGCTTCGCCGATGTCTTTACGCTGGAAATGCATGCGGTAGGCACGCAGCACGGTGCAACGCTCTCGCAAGCCGAGCGACGTTTTCTGACCGAGGATAAAACCCTGATCTGGGGTGCATCTCTCGAACTTACGGATATCGCTCAGCTTTTATCACTCTACGTTGAGGGCGATTACATGATGCGTTCCGGCAGGAAAATCGACATCGAGGACGCCCGCCACATCCGCCCGACCCAGGCGGATGGCTACGCAGTCTATGCCTCACTGGATCTGTATTACGAAAATTTCACGTTTTTAGGGGAATACAAGCACTATGATACGTTCCAGTTTCGACGCACGAAAAACCCCATCGACCTCCAAGGTCGCGACGCACCCGGCGGAACGACATTCACCGACGACATCTGGTACCACGACCCGCCGAACCTTGAAAAAGAAGACATGGAACTGCATCTGAACGAAGGAACCGCCCAGGGCTTTCGGTTACGAGCGGACTATCTGTTCGACAGCATCGGGATGCAACCGTACGTCAACTACTATTTTTCCATCAATCGATCCGAAAAACTGGAACCTTCCCAGGGCGGATTCGGCGAAAACGTTTCCAAAGGCTATCGAATTCACCATGCTTACGGCGGTCTGACGCAGTTTATCGGAGCCGTGGAATTGATTGCAGAAGGCGGTTTCCGGGACGAATACCACGCCGAAAACAGCGTCGAATACCAGGAAATCATCCATGCCAAACTGGCGCTCAAAGCTCCACTGGCAGAAAATCACGGACTGGAAGCGGAAGCCATCTATCGGCGCAAAGACGAACAAAGCGCTCCCGTACGATTGACGGACGAGGTGGAAACAACGCTTTCTTATACTTACAAAGGCCGCTACAGCTTTGCATTCCTCTATACGTATCAATCCATCGATGTTCCCGACACCTCCGGCGACGACACGCAAGACCATTATTTTGCAGGAGAAATCAAAGCCCGCTTCACAGACTGGGCAGAGCTTTCCGTCTTCGGTGGACAGGTCAAATCCGGCTACCGCTGCTTCGGTGGTGTCTGTCGCCAGATTCCAAAATTCGAGGGAGTCAAAGGGAAACTCGTTTTACGTTATTGACTTTCGGACGCTTTCGAATGGCTTCTATTGTGCAAAATCGGCTTCGAGAGGCACGGTTTCGGTCTTCTCGCCATTGCGAATTCGGAACGTCAGCAAGAACGGCAACAACTGCACCGCATCGAAAAGAACGGTTCCGGAGGAAACGATCGAATGATCCTCACGGCGGATAATCTTGCCGAAAAGGCGGGTCATCGACTGCCAGGGATGCAGAATCGAAAAAGATTTCACGCCTTCGAAACGATACTTTTGGCCGTCGTCCCCTGTAAAATCGAACTGATAGCGCAGTCTTTGCGATGCGGGAATATCGATTTCGAGCACACCTTCCAAACCGTTCCAATCGGCCAGCCCCTCGGCATGAACCATTCCTTCGACATGCAAGCGGCGTGATTCTTTTCGGGGAGAAGCGAGGAAATCCAACAGGTTAGCGCTTTGGACATCAAGCGTGAAGGTGAGTTTACGCTCCTCGGTCCATTGATCTCCAACCGAGAAACGATGCGTACCGTTCAGCGTTTCGACGAAAAAAAGGGAATGTCGGGAAAGCCATTTAGCCTTGGGAAACCATCGTGCCATGAAAGACCCTCCTGTCATCGAGTCTTTGGAAATATACGCAAGACCACGCAGTGCGTCAAGAAATTGAAGATACACCTTCGTTGGAAAAATGAATGCCTTATTCTTTGAAAACCTGCTTGTCGTGAAAATGAGTATTATTTTTATACTAGGAACACGAAACACCTTTGTACGGATTCGTATTACGCTCTGTCAATCCTGCAAGTTTAAGTCGTAACGCTTCCGTTAAAATCCTTATTGAAATCCAACACCTTGCATGTCCTTTCTATTTTGCGCTGCGTCAATCTTCCCTATCTCCACCACATTGGTGGATAAAAAACGGCATAGCCCGACCGATTTGTCTGGAAATTTTGTGACCGTTTTGTTAAAAAATGCGCAATTCGACTTTGAAAGGGTGATTATGCCCATGAAGAAGCCTGAAGACATTTCGACCAATATTCTGGGAATTTTTAGCTTTTCCCAATCCGCATTCAATACGGCACACTGTTCCCTGCAATTCCTGACATTTCCTTCGACAATGAGCTTTCGATTGAACGCAGTTCGTACCTTAGAACGCTCTCGCCGGGAATTCGTGCCCAGTAAAGGAGAAAGATGATGTCCAACGAAAGAGTTCTGTTGGTGGACGACGAAGAGGATTTCACCTCGATACTGTCCAAACGCCTGAAAAACCGTGGAATCGATGTCCTGACCGCTTCCAGCGGCAAAATCGCGCTCGAAATGGCTCGCGAACATTCTTTCGACGCCATCGTGCTCGACATGCAAATGCCGGAAATGGACGGCATCGAAACGCTCAACCGGCTGATGGAAATCGATCCCGACCATCGGGTCATCATCCTGACCGGTTACGGCACCGTGCATAAAGGCATCGAAGCGATGAAAAGCGGTGCCATGGACTTTTTGGAAAAACCGGCGGATATCAAAGAACTGATGGATAAAATTTCCGAAGCCGCCCAAAAACGCATGGTGATCGTCCAAGAACGTTCCGCCGAAACTATCGACGACATTTTGAAGAAAAAGGGATGGTAATCCCTAGATTCAACCCAAAATCCAATCAAAGCGAAAATTTTTCCGCTTTGCTTTTTGGCCGGGACAGACTGACCGTTTCGACACGCGACTCACGAGTTAATCTAAGCTATGGAGTGATGATATGAGCCCCGAAAGCCAGCCAGCCGTTTCCAGCAACGCGACGTCTTTTTTCCAACGTATCGATAAAAAACGACTCCTTTTCATGCTTCTAGGTCTTGGCATGTTCACCTTTGTGTATCTGCTGCCCCCGTTTCCCGATGCCATCGACCCCAAAGGAAAGGTTTTCACCCTCTCGCCCCAGGGACAAGCCGCTATGGCGCTGTTTTTCCTGGCTGCGATCTGGTGGGTTTTCGAAGTGGTTCCCATTGGTGTAACCGGTATTTTGATCGGTGTCGTGCAATCCCTGTTTCTCATTCGCGAAACCCGTACTGCTTTTACCGATTTCCTCGATCCGTCGGTCTGGTTCATCATGGGTTCGCTGGTTATCGGCATGGTATTCACCAAAACAGGACTGACCAAGCGCATGGCGTATAAAATGCTCTCGGTCGTAGGTGAAAAAACCAGCATGATATACTTGGGGTCGTTCGGTCTGACAGCCGCATTGACGTTGATCATGGCGCATACTGCCGTTGCGGCTACGATTTTCCCGCTCTTGATGGCGATTCACTCCATTTACCAAGAAGACAACAGCCCGACGAAATTCGGCAAAGGATTGTTCATCGGTATGGCTTTCGTAGCCGGAGCCGGTAGTATCATCACTCTTCTCGGTGCGGCGCGGGGCGCGGTAGCTCTTGGATTTTACCAACAAATCACCGGCAACGTGATTTCGTTTTTCGAGTTAAGCTATTACATGTTCCCCATTGGAGCATTGATGGTCGTTTTGCTCTGGGGCTTCTTCATGTTGTGGTTCAAGCCTGAAAGAAAAACGATTCCCGGACTGAAGCAACGATCCAAAGAAATGTACGCCAAACTGGGACCGGTCAAAGGCGTGGAATGGATGACGCTCGCCATCGTCGGCTCTGTCATCCTCTTCCTCAGCGTACGTTCCCTTGTCCCCGAACTTCAATCCGTCAATAAAAGCGCCGTCATCCTGACGGGTACCATCCTGTTTTTCGTGTTCCGCATCTTGGAACTGAAAGACCTCGAAAACGTATCCTGGAACATTATCCTGCTCTTCGGTGGCGCGATGAGTATCGGTTTCTGCCTATGGCAGACCGGAGCTGCCAACTGGCTCGCCGTCATGTGGCTCAATATCTTCAAGAGCTACTCGTGGTTCGTATTCGTTATCAGCGTCGCATTCCTGGTCCTGTTGCTGACGAACTTCATCATGAACGTCGCTGCAATCGCCGCCGTCGTACCGGTATCGCTCGTCGTTGCAGGATATCTTGGAGTCGCTCCCGAAGTGATCATTTTCTCCTCGCTGGTTACGGCAGGTATGCCCTTCCTGCTGCTTGTAGGTGCCGCACCTAATGCCATCGCCTACGAAAGCAAGCAATTCACCTCGGGTGAATTCTTTACCTGCGGTATACCCGCCAGTTTGATGTTGATGGTGGTACTTGCCTTGTTCATATGGCTGATTTGGCCGATGATGGGCATGCCCATGCTGGTCGCAGCGCAATAAAGCGATTTTTACAAGGCTCCTTCGGGAGCCTTTTTTATTGTCTATCGAGATTTACAAACGTTTGATCCGGTCGATGGTTCCTCGGAAAGATTGTTTTTCTGGCAACTTCCTGTTATGACAAGACAATGTCAGATAAAAGAAATCCGGCACTTTTTGGTTAAAGAATATCCAGGTTAAGCAAAGCTTAACAAAATCGACGCAAAATATCGCAAGAATCGGCAAACGAATACAAAAGCGTCCGACATACATAGAAAAGGTTCATTCCAAGGAAACCGTGTTCCCCATGAGAAAACAAGCCACTAGAGGATTCCGGAGCAGTGTGACGTTGCTGCTGCTGTTTTCGTTTCTGACCTGGACGATTCTGCCGCCCTGTACTTTCGCCGAAGAAAACGCCCCGGTCCAATCGACCACCGAAGCGTCTCCCAAAACAGGCGTAACGTCCGATCCACCTGCAACAGAAGAAGCAAAAACGAAACCAGCCGAAACGAAAAAAACCGAAACATCGCAACAAAACGAGCCGAAAACCTCCGAATCCACTACGAAGAAAACCGACAAATCCACGCAGAAATCGACCCAAACCCCAAAAAAGACAACCGAATCCACGGCCAATCAATGGTGGCACGAGGTAGCCGATGTCAAAGCGAAACCATCGTTCGATATGGACGATTACCAGGGAAGCGAAAAAGGATGGAAAGACAGCGATACGCCCTGGTACAAGCACTGGGGATTCTGGACCGCTGTAGGCGTGGCGGCTTTCGCCGGAGGAATGATCGGCGTGTATTACGTGCAGAAAGACCCGAAAGATTCTCTTGTCGTGCGAACGGTCAAACGAAACTAAAACCTTCCATTTTCTAAAAACAGCTCGGAAAGAACCGGGAAATCCTATGCGAACGTTGACTACATTTATATCGATCATGGCGGGGATCGTCGGACTATCGTGCCTGTCGATGGGCTGCGAGGAAGCCCAGGATATCTACGCCGATTTCGAAATCGTTCTCCCCAGCGATGACGACCCGATGCAGAACGTCACTCGACTACGCTATACCCTGTACGATCCTGCCGAACCGGAAAATGCATCTGTACGCGATTATACCGGCTCGGATCTGGACGAGTTTTCTTTTCTCTCGGGACGCATCGACATGCTGCCTGAACTGGTCTTGAAGATCGAAGGTTTTGACGCCACAAACCAAAGAGTAGCTTGGGGAACAAGTCTGGCATCCAACCCGGAACTTCAATTCTCAGCCAACCGCGCCTTGTACTTTGCGTCCTCATCGAGCATCAGTACCGCACCGCTGAAACTGGTTCACGGACGCGTCGGAGCAAAACTCGGTCTACCCAACAGCCTGGACGTTCTGATCGTCGGCGGACAATCACGTTCGGATGAATTGGCCGACACGGTTGCGAATGTGGAAATCTTTTCGCCCCTGACCTGGACGGTTGGTCTGTTGACCACATTGGACGGAGAAGCCGTGCAACTGGGAAACGGCATGGTGGATCATGCCGTTTCGGCTATCAACAGCCATGCCATCGTGGTTTCTGGCGGGCGGCAGCGCGTCTCCGGCACCGAAAGCCTTTTGGATACGGTCTATATTTTGGACAGCTACGATTCCGCAGTAGTGCGTTCTGTAGAAGCAGAAGGAAGTTTCGACGCCCGATTGGCTCCCTGCCTGGCCCAGACGGGTGACGGCACCGCTTTGTTGTTCGGAGGGTACGCAGACTCCGAACGAACCACCCCATTGAACGATATCTGGCAAATCGAAGCAGGGTCAAGCCGCATGACGGAAATATCGAGTCTTCCCGAGGGCTTTGAAGTTTTGGCCTGCGCTCCAGTTTATATGGACTCCTGGCTCGGGGCCGTCGTCTTGGGAATCGATGCGGATAGCGAAAAGCCCACGGTTTCATTTATAGACAACGAAACTCTTGCAATAACCTCTTTGACCGTCGATTGGCCAAACGTTTCAGGGGTAACGGCGCAAGCCATGGGACAAGGCAAGGTACTGTTCGTCGGAGGCGGGGAGACCACTGCCGGGCTGCTGTATTCACACTCCTGCCTGGAGTCTTCCTGCAGTGCCGTCGAAATCATTGAGGATCTGCTCTCCTCGAAACGAAGCAATCCTTCGGTTACTTTGACTGAAGAGGCCGATCTGCTGGCCTGTGGAGGACAACCCGAAGACGACGGCATGGAAGCGGCGCGTTCCTGCGATCGACTAGCCTACGATGCCAACGGAGATTTTGGGAGAATCGAACGTCTTGAGATGGCTTTCCCACGAGCGGAGATGACAACCGCAGGACTGGCCAACGGCAATGTCGTGTTATTGGGCGGGGGACTTCCAACATCCGATGAGAGCGCTGAGGACTCGGCCTACCCGGACGAAATCGAAGCGGAAATTCGCACGATGATCGAAGTCTTCACACCCTGACACATTTTGGCAGGTTGTATCGCTTCAATCCTACGTCGTATTTATGGCATTTCGTTATCAAGTATCGAAAACATCTCTCGCGGTCGGGCAAATTTCTTGCCCGACAATGCCACTTTGTCAGTTTGCTGACAAAGTGGTTTTGTCGTTTTTGAGCTTTAATAATTTCAATAAGTTATAGACGAAAAATTTATTCAAAGTGGGGTTTTGCCTGGTGTCGGGCTAAAAATTAGCCCGACCTACATAATGCTATCGTCTCGATCGACTGCGTATTTACAACCCTCGTGACCACTCCGGACGCAGCATGTTTTCGTCTGCCTTGGCGATGACATCATCCAGCAAAGAAAGCAAAGCCTCTTTTTCTTCAGGAAGATCGGCCCGAATCGGCAGGTAATTGGACGCGTGATTGGATGAAAACCGACAACGAGTAAACGACGATTCCGCAAGAAGCGTCCGTAATTCTTTCAGAAAACCGAACTTGTCCGGCAACTCGAAACGCCCAGCGGCGTGTTCTTCGAAAATCGGTGTTCCTGGAACCAGCGTCAAGGTCAATGCTCCGACATAACGCGGGTCCATTTTGGTCAGCACTTCCGCCGTTTTACGAGCATGACGCTCGGAGCCTTCCACCCCGGCCAGTCCCAATAACACGATCACCGAATGCTCGATCCCGGCAGCACGAAGTTTTTCGGCCATCTCGATGGAATCCTGAGCAGTCGAGCCTTTTTGTATTTTGACCAGCAACTCGTCGTCGCCTGTTTCGAGACCGTGGTAAACGATTTTCAACCCGGCATCCGCCAACTCCTGGATTTCACTTTGTGATTTATGCCGGATGGAAATGGGGTCGCCGTAAATGCCGACGCGCTCGACGTGAGGACCGTGTTCCTGGATATACTGGAGAACCTGGAGCAGACGCCGAGTACTCAGCACCAGGGCATCGCCGTCACACAGGAAAATCCGCTTGGCGGTGGGAATCGACAAGGCTTCGTCGAGATCCTTTTTAACCGTTTCCCAGGGTTTGATACGAAACGACTTATCTTTGTACATTGCACAGAACGTGCAATCATTGTGTGAACATCCCGTGGTAATTTGCACGAGCATCGAATACGCTTCGGAAGGCGGACGAAAAATATTGCCTACATAATCCATGACTATCCTTATCTTCTACTTACTGACAAGCACCGTTCACGCAGGTTTCAGGAGACACGCAGGTTTCCACGTCGGTCCAGCCGTAGCCATCACCGTTACAGATTTGCGCGGTATTGCCCGAACAGCGGCTCTCGAATATCGGAATACAAACGGCTTCGCGATCACAATAAGCGCTGGTGTATTCACCATTGACGGGATTTTGCGCCACACAGCTTTCCCCATCGTTTGCATCGCACCAGAGGTACTCGTTCCAATTCAATCCGTCGCATTTTTCAGCGTTGTTACTTTCATTGCAACGGACCCGATTCTTCGTGCAATTGGTGATAGCCATGCAATATCCGCTTTTGCATTCCTGTCCTACATCGCATTCGATGTAATCCCATCCGTCACCGTTAGAAACGCATTTTCGGTATTGATCCGAACCGAAACATTCTCTTGCTCCCGGATCGCATGAAATCACTTCAATGCATTCTGCCACACCAGTCGAACTGTTGACCTGACATTCTTCGTTGTCGTTGCAATCGTGATAATGGGAGTATCCTTCTTCCAACGTACAAACCTCTATCGCGTTGTCGCGGCACCGTTGTTGCGGAGGTGTGCAGCCCATCGTATCCGACTCTTCGCCTTCATCCCCATCGTCATCACCACCGAAGCAAATGCCTTCGTCCTCGTCGCAACCTGCCGCACAAATCTCGTTGAAAACCCAACGTTGGGAATCGCCCTCTTCGACGCAGATATCCGTCCCCGTGTTGTCTGTCGTACAGCGGGTTTGATCGGGAATACAATAACGGCTGTCCTCCACATCGCCGTCAGGATCTTCCCCCTCTACGGTACAAATACCGATGGCGGCGCAGTATTCCCCCACCAGACATTCTCCCTCACGAGAGCACTGAATCGAGGTGCATCCACCGTTTTTGCAACGATGATCCGCCTCGCAATCGTTGCTCGTATCGCAGGATGGAACGCAACGTTGAGATACGTTCCCCGCATAAGCCATGCAGATTTCTCCCGAAAAACAGTTGGAACTGGTTTCGCAGGTGTTGGCCGTGCAAATCCCTCCAAGACAACGCATTCCCGTTACACAATCGCTGCTGCTGGTACATCCGGTCCCAGTCCCACCAGAACCGCCGTCATCCTCTACACAACTCCATACTCCACCGAAAATCAGCAGGCACAAAGAGAGGAAAAGCAGCAACACCGCATTTTTGGTCGTTCGAGACATGGCGAACTCCGGTTTTTCCTACCCCGGACATTCCGAGGCAAATGGTATTTCGTTGAAACTCCCAATCCTTTGGCAAAACCAATAGATCGGGATGTGAAAATATTGTAGTCGTCCCTTTTCCCAGGGTCAAGGAAAGGAATCTCTTCGGTAGCAATGGATCTCGACAATCAAAATCAAGGGATTCTGCAAGCGAAAACAATTACGTATTTCTCCAAAACCTACGTTTGCGATTACATTTCGTCTCCTTTGCGCGAATTCCCCTTTTCCCGGTCGAGACAAGGCTTGACATCTAGTCGTAGAAGGAGTAATTCTTTTGCACGTAGGTGTTTCATTCCTCTCTCCCAAAGGAGCCTAAAATGGCAGATGCAGAGCTGAAAGACAAAATCATCGAATGGTTTGAGTCAAAAAAAGAAAAGCAGCAGAAAATGTACGTCAGCGCCGTGACCAAGCAGTTTTCCGACATTAAAAAGCGCGAAGTCAAAACGGCTTTGAAAGAGTTGGTTGACGACGAACGCCTGGCTTACTGGTCCAGCGGAAGCACCACCTACGTCATGCTGAAGTCGATTTACGACCAGCTCGATCAATAAGACGTTCCGAGATATATTCGGGCGGGGTCTTCCCGCCCGTTTCTTGTTCTGCAATGCACCGTTTTTCCCTGTCAAAAACGATCGTACAATGTTTTCTTCTGGGAATGTGGTGTTTTGTTTTGTCTTGCGTCGACAGTGATCTTCTTGAAATCGGCGAAGATGAAACGCTCGAAACCGAGTTTTTGCGCGCTTTCGGTTTCGAGAATACGGACTGCATCGAAAGGTCAGTCCCTACCGGTTCAAACAGCTTCTACGCCCCTCAAATCACCGACATTTTCTTTCCCGAACGTCTAACTCCCGACCAGCCTTTCGAAGTGGTGTTGGTCAGCGATTTCGTGTTTCCCGAACGCATTACCCACGTATTTGTTGCCGTGCAGGGAGCCGAAGGTATAGCGTCTATTCCTGTCGAACCGATTCCTTACGTGGACGGGCAAATCTTGGTGCCATTGTCCGGCTTCTTTTCCTCGAACGTAGATTTCTCCGACCAGCTTTACTTGGTTCAGTTTTTCCTGGCAACAAGCAATGATCTCATCGGTATACCTTCCAAATGGTATATTTCCGTCTCGCCGCCTCTGGAAAACCAGGAAGCCGTTCACGTTCAACTCTGCCGGGATCTCTGCCACCGAGAAAGCGAATGCCGCTCGGATCTCGACGAAATGGACGACCTGACCTGCCTGCAACGGTGCAGCCGACACGTCGGCAACGGAATCACTCCGAATGATCCCGAGATGGAATGCCTGGAGCGGGAAGGTTGTCCAGCCTATCTGGCCTGCATGAACCGCATTGAATTGGAATAAACAACGAAACCTCATCTACAGTTTTAGCTGTTTTCTAATGACAAATATATTCGCCATCGTTGAGAATAGCGAATTGAAAACCATTTGATTCCAGACTCCATTGGGTATGGAGAAATAGTATGAAAATTCACCCAAAAAAGCACCAAAGAACATCTTTTTTCACTTTTGGCTTGTTACTGTTTCTGGCGGTGCTGAGCAGTATCTCTTGTACGAAAACGGAAACCAACGAAGATAGCTTTCTTTCCTCCCCACGGCTGATTGTATTGCTGGTGGTCGATCAGTTCCGCGCCGATTACCTGTTACGATACAGGGAACACTTTCTCCCGGCAAGAAGTCTCGACGGCAAACCTGGTGGATTCCGCTACCTTATGGAACAAGGTGCGTATTATCCTTTCGCTCGACACGATGTCATGCAGGCCATGACCGGACCGGGTCATGCCACACTGGCAAGCGGAGCGTATCCCTATCGGAGCGGGATTCCTCTCAACAAATGGTATGATGCGGAAAACCGCAGTCCCATGTACGCTGTCGGAGACGAACGTTTTTCTCTCGTAGGAACGACAGGCGAAGGGCCGAACGTCGGTACCGGACCGCTGAACCTGCTGGGTTCGACCATTGGCGATGAACTGAAAAACGCTGGAGGAAAAAGCCGAGTCGTATCGATTTCGATTAAGGACCGGGCCGCAATTCTGATGGGTGGAACCCGCGCCGACGCCGCCATATGGTTCGACAAAAAAACGTTTCACTGGGTGTCGAGCCGTTTGTACTGCCCGGAGGGTGCCCTTCCCTCATGGGTGGCGCGTCAAAACGCCGATCTAGACAAGCATCGTGGAGAAACCCACCACTGGAGCAACGAATCCGTGCTCTGCGAATATTCCGACGACGGAACGGCCAGCTTTTCGAAAACCTATAAGAGCAATGGCAAAGAAGCGCTTTTCGGACCTGCCGGCAATGAGTTGACCCAAAAAGCCGCTCTGGAAGCCTTGAAATCCTACGAATTGGGCAATCGTGAGGCAACAGACCTCCTCGCGGTGAGTTTCTCCGTCCACGACTATCTTGGGCACGATATCGGTCCGAATCGTTGCGAAATGGAAGCATTGACCTTCCACCTGGATGTCATGTTGTCCGAACTGTTTACCGAAATCGATCGATCGGTTCCCGGTGGACTGGACAATGTCCTCGTGGTTCTGACAGGAGATCACGGTGTGGCTCCAACCCCCAAATACCTGAAATCGAAAGGCTTCGAAGCGGCAGTGCTAGACGAAAAGAAACTCCAGCAAGACGCCGAAAACTCCTTGCAGACTTTGCACGGCATCCCGGAGAATGGGGAGTGGATCGTGTATTCCAAAGATTTCAATTTCTTCCTCAACAAAGAAGCCACCATATCCAAAGGAATAAGTATCGAAGATCTGGAAAACGATCTCAAACGCATTCTGCTTCGAAACAAGAACGTTCTGTTTGCTTTCAGCGCTTCCGATGTCTTGAAAAACCGCCTGCCGAGTTTGATGTGGGAACGTCAGATCCGTCATTCGTATTTTCCAGGTCGTAGCGGAGATGTCGTCGCAATTCCTAAACCTTATGTCATCGATGAAGCCTACGAAACGACACACATAACGGGCTACACCTACGACGCTACGGTGCCTTTGATGTTCGCCGGACAAGGCATTCGTCCGGGAGTGTATTCCACACCGGCCGAAGCGGTGGATATTGCTCCTACCATTGCCTTTCTCACCCGCGTTCTGCCGCCGACGCTGAATGAAGGAAGGGTGCTATCCGAAATCTTAACCCAATGATAAATCAAGTGATTTCTGTTTTTTCGAAGACCTGAGACCAAAAACATATGTCTTTCACTATGTTTTTTCCTGGAAAAGGGATTGACAGCGACCGGGCATGTACGTTACCTTTAGATATCACCTGCCTGGTTCGTGTTGGCAAGGTATTGAATCGCTCGATGAGACTCGCTCGGGAACCGTGCGGATGGCCGTGAGCAGCCCTACTGGGGACGCCTGAAGCCTTCTCTTCGGTACCCACTTGAAATAACCCGAGCTGAGAATCTTTGTTCACACGGCCAAGGCGGGTTTTTTTATTCTTTCCTCTCCATTTCCCCAAAATAACACCTTATTTCCTTCGGAATCCTTACAATTCCCAACAAATTGCCATTGTTTTCTCATGAAAAAACCCGCCTCGAAAGGCGGGTTTGACCGTATCGCTAGAATTCGGTTTGTAGCTAGGTGCGCGTAATCGCTCCGAAACGGCAGGTGGAGAAACAACTACCGCAACGAATGCACAATGCCTGGTTGACTTCGTGCGGCTTTTTCTTCTCACCCGTGATCGCCCCGGCAGGACATTTCTTGGCACAAAGAGAGCAGCCACGACAGGCGTCCGCGTCAATACCAAAGGTAATCAGCGGATTACAGACCAGAGCCGGACATTTGCTGTCCCGAATGTGCGCTTCGTATTCGTGACGGAACCAGCGCATGGTACTCAATACAGGATTGGGAGCCGTCTGCCCCAAGCCGCAAAGGCTGGAATCGCCGGTCGTCTGAGCCAAATCCGTCAGACGACTCAACACTTCGTCCATCTCCTCGGGTTTGTATTTCCCCGAACAGATGTTTTCGAGAATTTCCAGCATCCGTTTCGTACCGATGCGACAGGGAACGCATTTTCCGCAGCTTTCCCGCTGGATGAAGTCCATGAAGAACTTGGCCACATCGACCATACAGTTGTCTTCATCCATGACGACCATGCCGCCCGAACCCATCATCGCGCCAACCGTTTTCAGCGACTCGTAATCGATCTCGATCCCCATGTGATCGGAATCGATGCAACCGCCGGAAGGTCCACCCATCTGCACGGCTTTGAAGGCTTTTCCTCCCAAAATGCCGTCGCCGATGTCCTCGATGATCTCACGAATCGTGGTTCCCATCGCGACTTCCACAAGGCCGGTATTCTTGATTTTCCCGGAAAGGGCGAACACCTTCGTTCCCTTGCTGGAAGACGTTCCCACCGAAGCAAACCATTCGTCACCGTTACGAACGATATCCGGCAGGTTGGCGAGTGTTTCGACGTTATTGATGATCGTGGGCTTGTCGAAAACGCCTTTTTGCGCCGGGAACGGCGGACGAGGCCGGGGTTCGCCGCGCTTCCCCTCGATGCTGTGCATCAGGGCCGTTTCCTCGCCGCAAACGAACGCTCCCGCACCCATCTTGACGTAGATATCGAGATCGAATCCCGAACCCATGATGTTTTCACCGAGGAATCCGTGCTTTTTGGCTTCGTCGATGGCAATGACAAGGCGTTCGATAGCCAACGGATATTCGGCACGAATGTAGACGTAGGCTTTGGTCGCTCCGATACCGTAGGCCGCAATTCCCATGCCCTCCAACAAGCGGTGAGGATCGCCTTCGATCACGGCACGGTCCATATAAGCACCGGGATCGCCTTCGTCAGCGTTGCAAACGAGGTATTTTTGATCCGCAGCGTTTTTTAGCGAAAGTTTCCACTTGGTTCCGGCGGGGAATCCACCACCGCCACGTCCGCGCAATCCGCTTTTCTCCACGGACTCGCACAAATCCTCACGCGGGATATCAAGCGCCTTTTTCAACGCTTCGTATCCTCCCCGAGCCATGTATTCATCGATCGATGTCGGATCGATCACACCGCAGTTGGCAAGCACGAAACGTGTTTGCGGCTTGAAAAACGGAAGATCCTTGAGGAAAGGAACGTCCGCCCACGGCTGCTGGTCGCCTTCGGCCTCGAATTGTCCGAAAACGAACTCTTCGGCAGGCAGGTTGCCGTCGAACACCGCTTCCATAATCTCGGAAGTCTTTTTCTGGACAACTCCCTTGAGGGAAAGGCGCGTTTTACCGGGAAATTGCACGTCCACGATCGGTTCGACCGAGCACATGCCGATGCAACCGACTTTGACGACTTCGGCATCGATTCCCTTTTCTTTGAGGAAATCCTCGATGGCGCTCATGGTGTAGGCAGCACCCGCACCAAGGCCGCACGTCCCCCAACCGACGTAAATCACGGGTTTCGCGACCGTTTCGCGCCGGAGTTCCGCCACCTTCTTTTTGTCCATCTGATGAACGCTGGTATTCATGGCTTCACTCCTTCTCTTCCATCCTGCGGTATTGCCTGATGAGTTTTTCAACCTTCGCAGGCGTCATTCCCGCATGGAATTCCCCATTGATATTAATGACCGGCGCAAGACCGCAAGCACCGATACAGGCAACCACTTCCAGGCTGAAAAGCCCGTCGTCGGTCGTCTGTCCCGGCAGAACCTCGAGTTCGTCCTGCAAGGCTTGCAAAACGATCGCCGAGCCTTTGACGTGGCAGGCCGTCCCACGGCACACCGTAATCGTGTATTTGCCCGGTTTCACGAAACGGAATTGGTTGTAAAACGTCGCTACACCGTAGACTTTGCTCGGAGGTAGATTGAGATGCTGACCGATTTCGTACATGGCATCTTGCGACAGATACCCTTCCTCCTCCTGCACTTCCTGCAAGATGGGAATCAGTTTGTCCTGATGAGCGCCGGGAAACCGACTAAGGACCGTTTGAACTCCACTTGACATGTTTCAACCCGTTTTGTTGTGAGCCTTGTTGAAAGGCTGCGTCAGAAAGGTAGACCCCCTCGAACTCCAGACTCCCGAACGGCTCACCCCGACAAAGGGTTGCCGTTCGGGAGGGAGAAGGAAGCGTCAGGGTCTGGCTTGTCTGCGGTGCCCGTTTTCGGGACCGAGCGCTTCGCCATCGGCGATTTTTTCGACCTTGATCGCACAGACTTTGTATTCCGCCGTATTGGTCACAGGATCGAAAGCATCGATGGTCAGCGCATTTCCGCAGGCTTTGGCAAAGTGGAAGCTCGTCCAGCAAACACCCTTGGGAGACCGCTCGGTCACCCAGGCGCTCAACTCGATCGATCCCCGCCGCGAAGACGCACGAACCGTGTCACCGGTTTTGACATTCATCTTTTCGGCATCGGCGGGACTCATTTCCAGCCACTCTTCGCCGCACAGCTTGTGGATTCCGTCGCAATGATGCGTTTGCACCGTGTGGTAGTGCCATAGCCGCCGACCGGTGCTGAGATAGAAGGGATATTCCTCATCCGGGGTTTCCGCAGGCGGACGGTATTCGATCGCGTGGAATTTGCCTTTTCCGCGTGTGAAATTACCACCCGTGTGAAGGAACTTCGTTCCGGGATGGTCCAGGGTCGGACAAGGCCACTGGAGGCCGACATCCTGGATACGCTCCCAGGTGATACCATGATAGCTAGGTCCAAGCTCCCGGATTTCCTCGGAAATCGCGTGGGACGAGCTGAAGCCCATGTCCACGCCCAGACGTTTGCCCAGTTCGTTGAGAACCCACCAGTGAGAACGAGCCTCTCCCGGCGGCTTCAACGCTCCGCGTACCCGGTTGACCCGGCGCTCGGAGTTGGTGAAGGTACCGTCTTCCTCACCCCAGGCAAGGTCAGGGAAGATGACGTCGGCGTACGGCGTGGTTTCGTTGTGGAAGATTTCGCCTACGATTACGAACTCACACTCTTCCAGACAATGCGTCGTGTGCGCAATGTTCGGCTCGGTCAGCACAACGTTTTCGCCGTAGACGTACAGTGCTTTCGTCTGTCCGTCGAGACAACCTGAGAACATCGCCGGCATGGTCTTACCGACTTTGTCATCAAGCAGATCCACACCCCAGGCTTTGGAGAATTTCTCCCGTGCCTTGGGATCTGTCACAGCCTGATAGCTGTTGAATACGTTGGGCAGCGCGCCCATGTCGCAAGCGCCCTGGACGTTGTTCTGTCCACGCAGCGGATTGACACCACCCGCATATTTGCCGAGGTTCCCCAGCAACATTTGCAAGTTGGCGCAACTTTTCACGTTGTCGGTACCACAGGTGTGCTCGGTAATGCCGAGAGTATACACCAGAGACGCCGTTTCGGCCTCGGACAACATCTTGGCGACTTTTTGCAACGTCTCGGCAGGCACCCCGGAAATTTTCGTTGTCTTTTCGAGGGTATAGCCCATTACGACTTTTTTCAGTTCGTCGAAATCCTCGGTATGGTTTTCGACGAAATCCTTGTCGTACCAATCGTTGACGATGATTTCTCTCATCAACCCGTTGAGATAGGCCACGTCCGAGCCGGGATTGATCTGCACGTGCATGGTCGCCCAGCGGGTGAGGTCGATTTTGCGCGGATCGTTGACGATCAACGTCGCGCCTTTTTTCACGGCCCGTTTCATGTAGTAGCTTATGACCGGGTGGGCCTCGGTGGTATTGGACCCGATCACAAACAAGAATTTTGCGTTTTCAAACTCCTGAATGGAGTTCGTCATCGCTCCCGAACCAAAGCTTGCCGCCAGACCGGCGACCGTGGGAGCGTGTCAAGTACGGGCGCAGTGGTCGACATTGTTTGTCGCCATAACGCCCCTCGCAAACTTCATGAGTGCATAGTTATTTTCGTTGGTCGTCCGGGCCGAGCTTACCGCACTGAAGGTGCTCGGTCCGTATTTCATCTTGATTTCCCGCAGCCTTTCGGCGGTGTAATCAAGAGCTTCCTCCCAACTGACTTCGACGTGCTCGCCGTTCTTTTTGATCATCGGTCGTTGGACACGCTTCGGGCTGGACGGGAAGTCGTAGGCGAAGCGACCCTTGACGCACAGCATTCCGTCATTGGGCGGAATACCGTCGCGTCCACTGACACGAACGATACGGTTACGGAATTTGTCCACATGCAACGTGACCTGACAGCCTACGCCGCAGTATGGGCAAGTCGTGTTGACTTTTTCGAGTTCCCATTCACGGCCCTTGACCACCGCTTTTTTCTCGATGATCGCCGCCGTGGGGCAGACCTGGGCACATTCACCGCACTGCACACAGCTTGAATCCGCCATGGGAATGCCGGTATCGCATACGACCTTCGTATCGTAGCCGCGCCCTTCGAACGTCAATACTTCGTTGACGACCAGGTTGTGGCAGGCTTCGATGCAGCGGCCGCATTCGATGCATTTGTTGGGATTCATGATGAGCATCGGGGAACTCATATCCATTGGGCGTCCCGGCTCTTCTACGACATCCCACTTCTTGATGCCCAGCCAGTAGGCGGTATCCTGAAGCTCGCACCGACCGTTTGCCTCACAGGTCATGCAATTGTGGTGACCGTTGGAGATCAGGTTTTCCACGATGATCCGGCGAGATTTCTTCACCCGATCACTTTGTGTGGAAACCACCATTCCATCGTTTGCCGGAAGGTTGCAGGACATCTGCAAGCCGCGCATACCCTCGACTTCCACCGAACAGACCCGGCACCGGCTGGCTTTCCCCGTTCTGGCGTGCCAGCACAGTGTGGGAATCCAGATCCCGTTTTCCCGGGCCACATCGAGCACTGTCTGTCCCTCTTGGAACTCCAGCACTCGGCCATCCATCGTGATTTTCATTTACCCTCCTTCCCGCAAGCACCTGGTAGGGTGAAACCGTGATTCTCGGTTTGTGGTGTAAAAGAAAGTACAGAAGAAGAATTCTCCGTGTTTTCCAATATTTCTTTGACCGAATCCTTCGTAAAATCGAAGCGTTCCAATCCGGCGTAGGCCGTAAATCCTTTCGGGCGTACGAACGCGGCGAGACTCAATCCCGCCTTTTTCGCCAGATCGATGGCCAGACTCGTCGGGCCGGACGTACAAGCCAGAAACGCAAGTTGCGCCCGAATGGCTTTTCCCACCATTTCGAAACTGGCGCGGCTTGTGATAAACGCTACGATCGCTTGATCGAGCGTCCCCTCCAGCACGGCATGACCAATAGCTTTATCCAAAGCGTTGTGACGCCCTACGTCTTCTCCTAAAGACAAAATCCGTTCATGCATATCGAAAAGAGCGGCGGCATGGGTGCAACCGGTAGGTCCGAACATTTTCTGCCGATTTTCCAAACGATTTCGGCAGGTTTGCAGTTGCTTTCCTGTGATTTTGGCAATTTTGGGGCTCGGTTTTACGTGGTTTAGCAGATCTTCGATGACCTGTTGTCCACTCGGTTCCCCAGACTGCAAATCGTCTGCGAACCGCCCTTCTTTTTCGTCTCGAATCTCCTGCCAGCGTTTTTCGGTCAATTCTACGAAAACATCGTTGGTTTCCGACGATTCCGCGTGATGGACCGACACGATATCCTCGGGATGCTCGATCCATCCGCCGGTCAGGCACCATCCGGCAGCCAGCGCGATATCGTCGCCAGGAGTGCGCAAAGTAAACCCCATAGGCTTGTTTTGCACAAAAATCCGCAACGGTTCCTCAACGGCGATGCTGTCGGGAACGGTCACGTCTCCATCTTCGCGGACGCGCCGGGTGGAATACACCGAAATGTTGCGGTCAAACGGCATAAGCAACGATCGATTCTGCGGCTAACGCTGGAATGCGCCCGATTGGGGTGATTCGTTTGTTTTCTTCACCACGCCGGAGCCTCTCCGGCATGTGGGAGTGTAACAAAATATAGGAATTGGAGCAAGGATTTCCCCCAAGGGGAAATATCGACAAGACCAGTGATTTCCATCCCGACATACGTGAATAGAAATTTTCCCAACGAAAGTATTGATTTTTACTTGGAATATCCAGCATGTACCTGAAGCTGGAGCGTTCTTTTGCCTTCCATATCTTTGGAAGGAATCACCAGACGTCCCCAATGATTGAGCTTTAGCTCGGCGGAAGCACCATCCAACAGGATATCGTATCCGGCATCTTTCACCCATTGAGGCAAAAGGACTTCGCTATCACCCAGACCAGGAACTTCCAACCAGGTCATGTTGAATTCCAACTGTCTGTAATCCCAAGAGAATTCTTCGATCTCCCCTGCAACTACAGACGGTGCAACACGCAGAAATCCCGGTGCGTGTTCATTCCATGTGCCGGTGTTTTTGTCGATCAGAGCGAACCCTTTATCGGATTTGGAATAAATCCAGATAATCGCGTTTCCCATGAATTCATCGATCAAGGAATAGAGAGAAAGCAGGTATTCTTTCAGGTTTGGCGTGCGCATATCCCCACCAAGTTCACCGAACATCCACGGAACCTCCATCGACTGCGAAAGTTCCACAACACGTTCGACAACCTGACGATCGATGGCCGGATTTTCATCCCACAGGAGATCCAACTCCACCGTGCTGTTGTAATAATGCGGAGAAAAAACACCGGGAAATCGTCCTTTTGGACCTGGCATGGAAGTATCGAGAGATGTACTGAAAAGAACCGTTGGTTCGAAGAAAATCATCCGTCCCGGCAACACTTCGTTGATGGTTTCGTAAAATCGTTCGTGAAAAGGCCACAAGGCGTCCCGTCCGAAAGACTCCCAGTCCATCGATCCAGGAAGCGGTTCGTTGTGGGTATCGAAACCAAGTACCCATTCGTTGTCTACGAGTCGCGACGCCACGGCAGCGGCGGCATTCTGTTGATGCCGACGGAGTTCCTCATCTTCCCAGAACGTATCGAAGCAGGCTTTCACTTCGTCGGTGAAATAGCTGAAAAACCACGGGTCCGCAGGTTCGAAAGTTTCGTAATTGGATTCATCACAAGCCCAGTACGGAGCACCGTGCAAACCGAATCCCATACCGAACATGTCCTGATGCATGTCGAGAATCACATACAACCCCTGTTCGGCTGCCCATTTCGCATGTTGCGCCACTAGATCGCAGTATTCCTCGTCAATGACTCCCGGTTCTGATTCAATTCGATCCCAATTGATGACCTGCCGAATGCTGTTGAAACCAGCTTGCGCGATGACGGCCATATCGCTTTTCGTCTGCAAAGGATCTTTATCAGACCAGTATTCCACGTCTTTCGAGGGATAGGCGATTCCTCGTAAAACAATCGCCCGACCGGAAGCATCCCGAATAAAGCCGTTTTCGACGAAAAAAAGTCTTTCCGTCGCTGTTTCGTTTTCAGCTTCTATGCCTTCTTCATTTTCATGGTCGGTATCGGCAGGGTCGATTGTGGAATCCCCTCCCGAATCCTCGCCACAGCAGCACAAACCAAAAACAAGAAACAGAGATAGAAACAAGCACCGTGCTGTAATCATTCGTATTTCCCAATTTCAACAACGAACTAACTCGTTCGGTATTTCAATGCTTATTCAACGGCAAAACGCTTGAAACAAGCGACAGGCTTAACGCCACCTCCACTTTATTTTGTATTTTCAGGCACTTGAACCGTTAAAACACCGCCTTTTGCAATCTCCGAATGTGAAATCGACATTCCCGCCAGAGGTTCACCGTTCCATTGTGCCGACAACGTTTCGCCGGTTTCCTTTTCGATGACAAACGTTTCCCCTGTATAAAACTGAGGATGCAGGTACAGGACAATACGATCGAACCGTGGAGCGACGATTTGCCACGTCGGATCGCTCGGAGCGACGGGATACAATCCTAGCGCACCCAGAACATACCATGCCGACATCGCCCCACTGTCATCGTTGCCCGGCAAACCATTCGGACCGGCTCCGAAATGATCGTTCAGAAGCGATTCGACCCTTTCCACCGATTTTTGCGGCTGATTCGCAAAATGATACAAAAACGGCACATGAAATCCAGGCTGGTTCGTCGGATCATGAAATCCTGAATCGAAATAGGTATCCAGCCGTTCGACAAAGGCCTGATCGCCACCGACAAGTTCCATCAAATCCGGCACGGCATGGGGAACGAACCAGGAATACACCCAGGAAGACGCTTCACAGAAACCATTGAAATCATCAACGAATTCCGGATCGAACGGTTCCAACCAACTGCCGTCTTCGAGTCTTCTCTGCATGAAACCGACATCCGGATTCCACGTATTCCTGAAGTTCTGAGAACGCTCCATAAAGAGTGTATAATCCTCATCCCGATCCTGAGCCTTGGCAAACTGCGCCGTGCACCAGTCGTTATAGGCATATTCCAACGTCATGGACACGGATTGCGTTCCGTCGCATTCATTGGGAACATAGCCCTTTTCGATGTAAGAAGGCGTGGTCCCTAAATTGAAATATCCGCACATGGATTCCGAAGCGACGTTTTCGTTGTCTTCCATCGCACTTTTTCGCACGGCTTCATAGGCCAAAGACTCGTCGTAATCCCGCAATCCTTTCATGTAAGCATCTACGATAATCGGGACGGCGTGATTGCCGATCATGATTCGCGAATATCCGTTGGCGTGCCAGGTACATTTAGGGAGCCAACCGCCTTCCTGATACCAATGCAACATGGATCGAACGATATCGCTACGAATTTCGGGTTCTATCAAGGTACCCAAAGGATGAGATGTCCTGTAGGTATCCCACATGCACCAGTCATCCGTGAAATAATGCCACGTATCCGCCGTGGTTACGGAATCATCACCCGATGCCGCCGTGTAAAAATCCCCACCGACTTCCGTCGAATCGGCTGGTTGCAACAGACTATGATAAAGCGCTGTATAGAATACGGTTTTATCCGTATCGGTTCCCCCTTCGACCTGGATACGATTGAGCAGGCTATTCCATGTCTGTCGAGTTTGTTGGTGAACCTCCTCGAAACTCGATTCCCCAATGTCTTCGAGCAAGTTCAAACGAGCATGTTCCACGTCAATAAATGAAATTCCCACCTGTACTTGAACGACTTCATTTTCCTCTGTATCGAATTGCACGTAACCACCGATATTCTTTCCCGTTTCCTGATTCGATCCGGGATTCAGCGCCGGATCGTTCTCTTTGTTCCATGTCCCGTACGATGAAAACGTTTTGTCGAAAACGGCGTAAAAATAGACGGTACTGATAGCCGTGTTTTCTCCATCTTCCCCAAGCATGAGATGAATGAGCGGATGCACGCAATAGGTACCAAATCCCTGAATGGTCGTCTCGTTCACAATTTCGAAATGTCCATCCACGGAATCTCCACGGGAATACCCAAGATCGACAAGAACATGCGCTTTCGACGAAGCGGGAAACGTATAGCGATGGTATCCGGCCCGCCGGGCTGCCGTCAGTTCCACACGAACCTTCGAGTCTTCCAACGTTACCGTGTAATATCCGGGCGAGGCTTGTTCACTATCATGAGTGAAAACGGATGCGTAATCTTCGCGCTCGTAAGCGACATCTCCAACGCGAGGCATGAATAGAATCTGGCTGTATCCGTTTCCCGATCCTCCCGGACCTTCCAGGTGGGTATGCGAAAATCCGTCGATTTTCTCGTGGCCGTAGTCATAGGCATCGATCGATCCGGCTTCCGCATGGGTATCGGGGCTTAATTTTACCATTCCATGCGGCATCGATGGACCGGGTACGGTGTTTCCCGATCCTTGAGTGCCAATCATGGGATCGACATATTGGACAAGATCGACCTCTTCAATCGTAAACTGATCTTCTGTTTCAACTTCCAATTCCTCGTCTCCATTCGAAACCGAGGAACCTGTGCTTTCGTCGCATCCTGTTGCAAATACAAACAAAAACAAGCCAAAAATCATAGTCGAGAACAATAATTTCATGGTTCTTTCTTTTTCGTTGGAGCCTGTTTGGCAATACGCCAATGGAACGTACCATCAAACTTACAAAAAATCGCACTATAATGGAATTGAATTGAACATAGAAAAACGGCTTCATGAAGAATACCGCTATTCCGGCATTCGACGATCCAAAGGCGTTATTCCATACGCCTTTGACCCCTCAATAAAACGTGAAAAAGCTATTCAGCTACAGAGCTTACACAACGAAACCCGCCATCGTCATCCGGGGCGGTTGGAAAATAACTCCCCCGGCGAGAGACCCGTAGCGTCCATTCGGTACCGCCGTCCTCATCCCAGGAGCCTCCGCGCAAAACACGCATCAGACAATTGCCGTCTTCCCAAACCTGACCGTTTTCCGGAGCATTTTCGTAATTATCGTGAAAGCAATCCTCCACCCATTCCCAAACATTACCGCTCATGTCGTAAAGATCGAAAGCATTTGGATCTTTTTGTGCGACAGGATGAGTTCCGTTCTCGCTATTGTCCCAGTACCAGGCGATGTCATCCAGGCAGGAGGCATCGTCGCCGCAATAGTATTTCGTCGTCGTCCCTCCTCTGGCGGCATATTCCCATTCCGCTTCGGACGGCAAACGACCACCAACCCATTCGCAAAACGCTTTCGCACCATACCAACTGACTTCGGCTTGAGGATAGTGCTCAAAACCGTCTTCAACGCGCCATACTTTCTCGGATTCATTCCAGGAGAGACTTGGATGATCGGCCACGATGCATTCGCTTTCGATGCAATCGTTACCATGATCGTTCAAAAACGCCACAAACTGTCCCTGAGTGATTTCCGTTTGGGTAATAGAAAACCCTTCGAGATTTACATGGTGACGCGGTTTTTCCACATCGTCGCAGGTTTCATCCCCGAGACTGCATCCCATGTCGTATTCTCCGGCAGGAAGACGAATCCAGGTCAGCCCGAATGCATCGACGACGCTTTCGGCGTTTTCTTCCATGTCTTCGGAGTCTTGATCGCCGGTTTCCACGAGATCCTCATCGGTCATGGTTCGAGGTTCCGTGGAATCCTCCGAACAACCGAGGCAAATTCCCAACACCAAAAACAGGAGTGCGATTTTCATTTGCCGGAGCAAACTTGTCGTATCATTCATAACGTCCGACACTCCCATTTCCTTGATAGAAACTGTTCAATCGTCGTTGATTTTCAGCACCGCCAGGAACGCATCTTGCGGAATTTCGATGTTTCCGACCTGTTTCATGCGTTTTTTACCCGCTTTTTGCTTTTCGAGCAGCTTTCGCTTACGAGAGATATCACCACCGTAGCATTTGGCCGTCACGTTTTTTCGGTAGGCTTTGACGGTCGTGCGGGCAATGACTTTCGTTCCCAACGCCGCCTGAATCGCCACTTCGAATTGCTGCCTCGGAATGATCTGCTTCAATTTCTGACACAGCAACAAACCCCGCTCGCGGGAAGCACTGCGATGGGTGATGATCGATAGTGCATCCACCGGATCACCGTTGACCAGAATGTCGATTTTCACAAGGTCATCGGGGCTGTATTCACGGAAATCGTAATCCAAACTGGCGTATCCCCGTGAAACGGTTTTCAGTCGGTCGTAAAAATCCAGGATCACTTCCGCCAACGGTAACGAATAACGGATCAGCACCCGATTTTCGCCAGCATAGCCCATTTCCTGTTGAATACCTCGGCGTGATTCGCAAAGTTTCAGAATCGCTCCGACATACTCGGCCGGCGCGTGAATGTTGGCATCGATCAACGGTTCTTCGATGGAAGAAAACGCCTGCGGGTCCGGCAATGCGGCTGGATTGTCGATGAAAAACGGCTCGCCCTTTACCGGATTCACGCGATAGATAACGGTAGGTGACGTAACGATCAGGTCGAGGTTGTATTCCCGCTCCAGGCGTTCTTGGATGATTTCCATGTGCAAAAGCCCAAGAAAACCGGCACGATAGCCAAACCCTAGCGCCTGGGAACTTTCCGGCTCGTAGGTAAGGGAATAATCGTTGAGCTTGAGTTTTTCGAGCGCATCTTTCAGCGGCTGATATTGGGCGGCTTCCACCGGATACAATCCGGCGAACACCATCGGTTTAACCTCTTTGAATCCCGACATCGGAGCTTCGCAAGGCGTCTCGTCGAGCGTGATCGTGTCGCCTACTCGACAATCGCCGATCTGCTTGATCGCCGCCGTGATGAATCCTACGTCACCGGCCACCAGGTTTTTGGACTCTGTCATTTCGGGAGTAAACAGCCCTACCCTGACCGTTTCGAATCGGGCGTTCGTTCCCATCATTCGAATTCGGTCGCCTCGCTTGACCTGACCGTCAAAAATTCGGATCAACGCAACCACACCAAGATAGGAATCGTACCAGGAGTCGAAAATCAGCGCTCTCAGCGGTTTCTCGGCATCGCCTTCCGGCGACGGAATGAGATGAACGATCTGCTCCAATACCTGTTCGACATTCTTGCCGGTTTTGGCACTGATCGGCACGGCGTCGGAAGCATCGATGCCCACGACATCCTCGATTTCGTCTTTGACACGCTCCACATCGGCGGAAGGAAGATCTATCTTGTTGATTACAGGAATGATTTCCAATCCGGCATCTACGGCGAGATATGCATTGGCCAAAGTCTGAGCCTCGACGCCCTGGGTGGAATCCACCACCAAAAGGGCACCATCGCAGGCTTTGAGCGAACGGGAAACTTCGTACGAGAAATCCACATGGCCAGGGGTGTCGATCAAATTGAGGATGTAGGTCTGACCGTCGCTAGCCTTGTAGGGCAAACGAACGGCCTGGGATTTGATCGTGATGCCGCGTTCCCGTTCAATATCCATTTTATCGAGAAACTGCTCGCGCATCTCGCGACCCTGCACCGTTCCGGTCAGTTCCAACAGGCGATCGGCCAGCGTGGATTTGCCGTGATCAATATGGGCGATGATACTGAAATTTCTAACATTATCCTGTGGCATCGTCGTTAAATTCCTGCCATTGAAGGTCACTGTAGATGCGGCTTTTTTTCAATCCTAGCGCAATCCCCATTACCATGCCAATCGATTCTTGGGAAGAAAATGTTTCCTTCATCCCAACGGACAATTGAAGGATTTTTAAGAGTTTGACAGCTTTTTTCCCACTCGACAAATGATAACTGTCATGTTGACGAATGTCCAACGAAGGATAATAATACGGCGTTTTCGAGAATCCATTCTATTCCAGGAGTTTCCCGATGATCCGTTCTTCGCAATTGCGCTTGCTGCCATTTCTTCTGCTCCCGTTGTTGGTTACGCTGACCTTCTGTACGGAAGACGAAAACTCCAACCCCTCCAACGATGGTGGCGATACGGAGCAGGAGCAGGAACAAGAAGAGGAAGTAGCCACTACGGCCACACGATTTTACCTGGGATACGGAGAAGCGGACATTACACCGGAAATCGGGACACTCCTCGGCGGATACGGTACTCCCAGCATCCATCGAGATTGCGTGGGGATCAACGACCGGCTGCGAGCGCAGGTGGCGATTTTCCAAAACGATGCAGGACAGGCATTTGTTCTAATCGGCATGGACTCCGCCGGGTATTATTTTGATTTCGGCGCCGAAGGGCCGGGAGTCAAATCCCTTCGGGAATCCATCGTTGAGGCGATCTCTCCCAAAATCTCGCTGGAACCGCAACACATTTTACTCGGTTCCAGCCACAGCCATACAACACCGGATCTTGTGGGCATCTTCCAAGATGTCAACCAAGCCATTCCCAAGGAATTTCTGGAATGGCATGTGGAACGCATCACGCAAGCCGCCGTCGATGCCGCTAATTCGATGGATGAAACAGAGTTGTATTTCGGAAAAAGTGAACTCGTCGGCTACACCGGCAGGGACGAGGGGTGCTCGGAGATCCTCGATGATTCCGTTACCGTGATGCAGGCCAAAAACACCTCGGACGAAGTCGTTTTGACACTGACCAATTTCGCCAAGCATCCTACCCAACTTCCCTGGGCCGACAACCTCGTTTCGGCGGATTATATTTGGGGGTATCGTGAGGAAATCGAAGAACGCACCGGCGCACCTGCCATGTTTTTACAAGGTTTTTCCGCCGCCGTGCACGATGGACCGCTATCTCCCGACGTTCCCGGAGGCGATGAATACGAACGCGCCTACAACATGGGAAAACTTCTCGCGGATGCCGCAATGGAGGCCATCGAAACGCCTTCCAAAGCAGAAGAGTTCGATATTCGTCACCGCTGGGCTGTTTATTCTTCAGCAACGGATGGCTTTTTCGACGATCTCGTCAACTATGCCGGAATTCCGTTTCGCACTTTCATCGACGACCCGGAAGAAGGACTGATCGTCAAAGAACTGGAAGTCAGTTGGCACAAACTGGGCCCGGCGGAATTCGCTTCGTTTCCAGGAGAATCCACCCCTGAATTCAGCCTGCGCCTGAAGGAGAAAATGGTCAGCCCGCATAAATTCATCGTGGGGCTTGGTAACGACGATGTCGGCTACATCATCGACCACGAATCCGTAGAAAACGACCCAGTAGATAAACTTGTAAATTACGAGTACAAAATGGGTTTGGGAAGTTTTGGCGATCCGAGCACATGGACGGCCATGGAGTCCCTAGGTTGGTTCGACGGAGGATGGCAGGAGTAATCCACTCCCCCTCTTTTTGGCCTAAGTTTCGGTAAAATACGTTTGTTTGAGCATTTTCAGAGCACGCTTTCGAGCGATTGCTCATTAGGGGACATGTGCCCGAAAACTGAAGCTCGTAGGGGTATTTCTCTTTCTTATTTTTCAACAAAAAAACGAAATATTTGACAAAAAAAAGAAACGAACTACAATTTAACTGGCCGGTTGGTTAAAAAAGCGAAGAAACGTTACAATATGAATAAAAACGCGAAAGAACGAATTCTGTCGGCAGCGGATGAGTTGTTCGGCACCGTCGGTTTCGATGCGGCAACTACACGGGAAATTGCCGAAAAATCGGGTGTAAATAAAGCACTAATCCACTACCATTTTCAAAGCAAACAAGGACTGCTGACCGAGCTGCTGGATCGCTATTACAGCAAGCTTGGAGGAAAACTCGCCAAAGCGCTGACCCAAGACGGAGATATCAAAACGCGCCTGTTGTCTTTGATAGACGTTTACATCGAATTTCTGGTGGAAAACCGGAATTTCGGGCGGATCGTCCAGCGTGAAGCCGCCGGGGGTGCTCACATGGAACGCATCGCCGGGCACATGGCACCGATTTTTTCGATGGGCATCCAAACGCTGAAAGACGTGTATCCGAAAACTCAACAAGGCGAAGCCGCCGCCGAACACCTGCTGATCAGTTTTTACGGAGCCATCATCAGCTATTTCACTTACGGAGAGCTTATCAGCCAACTGCTTGGCGACGACCCGATGTCGGACGAATCGATCGTTCGGCGCAAACAACACCTGAAATGGATGGCTTCGACATTGTTGGATTCGGTAGAGGGTGAAGCGCCCTGAACGACACCGGAAAGGATGGACGCATGGAAACGTTCGCCGGAAGGGAAACGGTAGAGCGCGTAAAAACTTCGGAAACACGACGGGACCGCATCCGAAGCATGAAGCAACGGTATCAATCCGGGGACGCCATGATTTCGGTGGAACGCGCCCGCTATTTCACCCAAGGATGGCAGGCGCAAGAAGGTCAGGACGTAACCCAGGCGCTTCGTGTCGCTCGCGCATTGAAACATGTATATGAAAACGTAACCATCTACCTCGACCGTGAAGAGCGCATAGCGGGAACCTGGACGGAATTTTTTCTGGGTATTCCCATCGATATCGAACGCGGCGTGTTCAACCAGGTGTTCGAGTCCGAATTGACCCGTTCTTCGATGCTGCGCTTTCGTCTGGGATCGATGGCCAAAGCGTTCCGTTACATGCTGGGTAAAGGCGTACTCGGGGATTTCATCCGCAATCAGAAAATCGTCCGCCACGCAGGCGCTCAACCTCTCAACATGGAACTCAAAACCATGTCCGAGAGGGACATCAACCCCTATCGGATCAAAAAAAACGACCGGGATGAACTACTAAAACGGTTACTTCCCTATTGGAAAGGTCGAACCGTCGTCGATCGACTGGAAGAAGAGACGCTGAAATCAGGACTCTACTCGAAAGACATGCACGATTTCGCCGTAGCGCTTCCGGGAAATACGTCTCGACAAGTCCAGATGATTTCCACCTGCGCGACCATCGCGACCTATCAGGGCCATGTCATTCTCGACTACCGAACCCCACTGAAGCTCGGTCTTGTAGGAATGATGGAAAACATCCGGGCCGAGCTGGATTCGCAACATCTGGAGCGTGAAGAAAAGGAAATTCTCGAATCTCAACTCGTCGCCCTAGAAGGCGTGGCGGTGTTTGCCGGCAGACTTGCCGAAAAAATCGAGCGTGAAGCCAAAAACGAGCCTGATGGAGAACGAAAGTGGGAATTGCAACAGATGGCTGCGATCTGCGGCCATGCGCCTCTACATCCAGCCCGGAATTTTCGTGAAGCGGTACAGGCGCTGTGGACGATCAAAACCGCAGTGGAACTGGCCCACCCGGTAAACCTGCACTGTTTCGGACGTCTGGATCAGGATCTTATCGAGTACTACCGGAAGGATCTCGAAACAGGCGAAATTTCCCGCGAAGAAGCATTGGATCTTTTAGAAGAACTCCTTTTAAAGATCATGTCGCAAAACATTCGACCTGAATCGAACATTTTGGGTCATTTCTACCATCGCTTCTTGGGATCTTCGCCCGTGACCCTCGGCGGCGTCGATGCAGAAGGCCGCGATGCCACCAACGAGTTGACCCGGCTGTTTCTCGAAGCGGCGCACAAGTCCAAAGCCATCACCAACATTTCGTTGCGCGTCCACGACGCAACGCCCGATGACCTCCTGCTCGACGTGGCTTCCTTTCTGCAACAGGGGACATCCAGCTTCTCGCTGTTCAACGACGAAACGATGGTCGAGGCCATGAAGCGCCGAGACTTCAAGGAAGAAGATGCACGGGACTACGCCATCATGGGCTGTGTCGAGGGAATATGTCCGGGAAAAACCGGCAGCATGAGCGCCAACGCCTTACAACTGGCGCGTCTGCTGGACATTACCATGCGCAATGGGGATTCGGCGATCCTGGCGGGAACAATCCGGGGAGAAGGACTGAAAACGGGAGATCCGGACACTTTTGACGATTTCGACACGTTTTTGGAGGCTTTTTTCCAGCAGGCAAAATTTTTCATCGACAAAATCGTACGGGCTTCCAACCTGCGGGACGACCTGTTCGCCAAATACCTCCCCGCACCACAGATTTCGGCCTTCATGGATGGTTGCCTGGAATCGAGAAAAGACGTGACCCAGGGCGGAGCGACATACGACCTCGCCGGGATTTCGATGATCAACTCCGTGGCGAACCTGATCGATTCGCTCTATGTCATTCAAAAACTGATCTACGAACAGAAAACCTGCACGATGCGTCGGTTGCTCGAAGCGGTAGATCGTTCGTTCATGGACGATGCAGACTTACTCCGAAGCATTGAAAAATTGCCGGGAAAATGGGGCAACGGTCACGAAGAAACGGATGCACTGGCGGCAAAAGTCTGCAAAGGGCTTTTCGATATCACCTACGATTATCGCACCACACGTAACGGACCGTTCGTGGTCTATATCATCAGCATGATCACCCACACCATCGATGGTCGGTTGTCGATGGCCGGAGCAGACGGTCGAAAAGCAGCCGTACCTTATGCGGCAAGCTGCAATCCCTACAACGTAGAACGTTGCGGAGCCACGGCGGCTCTTCGCTCGGTGGCATCTCTGCCGTTCGAAGACGTGCTCGGCTGTGCCGTCAACATGAAATTTCATCCCAGTTCCATCGGAGAATCGCAGGAAGCACGAAAAAAATGGGCCGACCTGATCCGTACGTATTTCAAGCTTGGTGGGGCACAGCTTCAGCCGACCTGCATTTCTTCAGAAACGCTCAAAGAAGCGAAAGAACACCCGGAGCGGCATCGTGATTTGATCGTCAAGGTGGGGGGATACAGCACGTATTTCGTGGATCTTGGACGGGAAATCCAGGACGAAATCATCGCCCGAACCGAGCATGAAGCCTTGTAGCGGGATTTGGAGCGAATCTTCGTGAAATGAAAGATTTTTAAAGGAACGGAACCAACGTCAATCCTTCATCGCTTTTGAAACGACTGGAAGTAAAGGAACCAAACCATGCCGAACGAGAACGAAAGCATGCCCATCGTGCAAACCCGGTTTACGGGAAAAACGGCACTGATAACCGGAGCCAGCCGAGGTGTCGGTCTGGCGGTCGCCCGAGCGCTCGCAGAACGGGGAGCCAACGTCGTCATTTCCGCACGAGGCGAAAAGCGCCTGATGGATTCGCTGGAAAAGCTGCGAAAAATCAACCCCAACGTCGAAGCGGTCACGGGAGATGTCGGCAAGTGGGAAGATGCTCTGCATATGGTCGAAACGGCGCAAAAGCATTTCGGACCGGTGGACATTCTCGTTAACAATGCGGGTGTCTCCATGCGGGGGAAATTTTACGAGCTGTCTCCCGAAGTCTGTTCACAGACCATTCAAACCAATCTGATGGGCTGCATCTACCCGACCCGCGCCGCCATCGACGATCTTCGCCAAACCAAAGGCAGCGTGGTGTTCGTCTCCAGCATCGCCGGGCTGTTCGGACTGCCGGGCGCTTCCACCTACTGCGCAGGAAAAGCCGCCCTGACGGGTTTGTGCGAATCTCTACGGCTGGAAATGATGGATGACGGCGTGCACTTCGGCGTGGCGCACCTCGGATTTACCGAACACGACCCGGAAAAACGCATTCTCGCGGCCGACGGATCGTTGGTGCTGCCCGATCGTCCAGCCCACCACACGCAGGCACAGGCCGCCGCAAAAATCCTCGACATGATCGAAAAACGCAAACGGCGCTTGATCATGACCGCTTCGGGCGTAGCGGGATGGCTGGCCTATCGGCTATCGCCGGGACTCGTTGAAGGCGCAATTTTGAAAGCCCAATCATCCGAATTGGGTTTGTACAAGAAATTTTCTTGATTCACATAGGACACCTAACAGGAGGAAATCATGGGATTTGTAAAAACACCGGAAGAACTGGATAGCTACTATGCATTAGGCGTGCGACGTTTCGAAAACGCGAAAATGATGGGCGTAATGTTCGGCTCACCTGCCGAAACCACAGCACCGCTTTTACCGGCGCCTCTGGAACAGGCCGATATGCCCGGCGGGCTGATCTTCATCGCCGAATACCCTGAAACCAACCTCGGGCCGGGATACCACGAAGCGGCGCTTTTCATTCGCTGCAAATACAAAGGCGAACCCGGCGCATACTGCCTGTCGATGCCCATCGACAACGAAGCGCGCAATTACAACGGCCGGGACATCTTCGGTTTTCCCAAAAAAATGGCGTCGATTCACTACGAAAAAGACGGCAACCGACTTCACGGCTGGGTGGAACGCAACGGCGTACGCTTCGTGGAGGTCAAAGGGGAACTGAACGCCACTCTGCCCCAACTGCCCCCCACCGGACCAACGTATCTCTTCAAGGGAATGCCGCGCATCGATCTTCAACCGGGATTCGACGGCCCCGTATATCTCGCCTCCCAAAAAACCGATCTCGATCTCGTAAGTTGCGAAGTCGGCACGGCTGAAGTGACGTTCCAGAAATCCGAAACCGACCCGTGGTACGAACTCGACGGTCTTAACGTGATGTTGGCCTTCCACATCGTCAGCCACAACACCATGCTTCCCGGAACGATTCTCCAGGAAGTCGATGGCGAAGCCTTTTTGCCGCATTATTTCAAAATGACCGATTTCTTTGCCGGAAAGCGGGGAGAATAATGATCGATTTCAAAATCTCCGACATCCAGGAACAATTCGTGCAAACTGCACGCGATTTCGGCAAAAACGTGCTGGAACCGGCGGAAATCGAACTGGATAAAATGTCCGACGCCCAAGCGATTTTCGAAACGGAAACGTTTAAGAAAGCCATGGCACAGGCATTTGCCCTCGGATTTCACAAGATGGGCATCAAAGAGGAATTCGGCGGTCTGGGTTTGGGCGCGACCACAACGGCATTGGTATGGGAAGAACTGGCCCGTTACGGCGTCGGCTTTACGGCGTCGCTGATGGCGTCTTCCGTAGTGCCTGCACTGGTGGCGTTTCTTGCCTCCACCAACAAACCTCTCGTCGATACATACGTCCGTCCCTATTGCGAAGACGAAACCGGGCAAGCCGTGACGGCCTGGGGCAGCAGTGAACCGAACGTAGGTTCGGACGGGAAAAACTACTTCGATCCTACGGTTCGCCATCGCACCACAGCCGTAAAAAAAGGGGACCGCTGGATTCTCAACGGCGTGAAGTCGAACTTTATCAGCAACGGTGGAATCGCCAAGAATTACATCGTCTTCGCCTGCGTCGAGCCTGCGAAGGGACTGTTGGGGTCCGGGGCATTTATCGTTCCCGGTGACGCCGACGGACTGACGAAAGGCAAAGCCGAGGACCGCATGGGATTGCGGGCCTTGAATCAAGCTCCTGTATACCTTGATGACGTGGAGATTCCAGAGGATCATCTGCTGTTTCCTCCGGGAGACGCCTATCCCTTCCTGCATCGCTCCATCATGACGGTGGGCAACCTGGGCACCGGCTATCTGGCCGTGGGATTGATGCGCGCCGCCTACGAGGAAGCGCTTTCCTACGCCAAAGAGCGCGTACAGTGGGGCAAACCGATTTTCGAGCATCAGCTTGTCACCAAAAAGTTTTTCGATTGCCGTGCCGCCATCGAATCGGCACGAACGCTGTTGTGGAAAGGAAGCTGGCATTGCGAAAACGCCTTCCCCGGAGACTTGCTCACCAGCGTAACGGGGAAAGTCTACACGACGGATCTTGCCGTAAAACATACCAACACCATGGTTCAGGTTCTGGGAGGCTACGGCATCGCCAAGGATTACAAGCTCGAAAAATATGCAAGAGACGCACCCTTGCTAACCATCATGGACGGTACGAATGACACATTGATGCTTGAAGCGTCGAAAATGATGTAACTCCGGCAGGACCGAAACGGAAGCTATAATGAACGACCTTTTTATCCTCGGTCTCGCGCTGGGAATGCTTGCCGCCTTGCTGATGAACGTCGGCAAAGGCGTGCAAAAACAGTTTGTGCATGTCTTTAGCCACTGGCGGGAAATGTTCCACCCTCCGTACCGGGGAAAACTCATTCTCTGGATTCTGGGGTTTGCCATGACCGCCAGCGCCACCATACCGTTTTCTCTGGGCCTGAAGCTGTCGCAATCTCCTTCGGCGGTGTCGGCCATGACGGGCGTGGGACTGATCGGCCTGGGACTGTACGCCGTGTACGTGATCGGAGAACGTTTCGGACGCGAAGATTTTTTGGGAATCGCTCTTGTGGTGGTGGGAACCTCACTGTTGGCCTATCTCGGCGGGGAGCATGGTGAATCGATACGAAAATTCACCACATGGCGCTTGGTAACGGCGGTCGTCACACTGGTTGCCGGTGGTGTGGTTTGTTGCTACGTGTCACGTTTCTGGCCCAAAATGCACGGATTGGCCTATGGTTCCATGGCCGGGATGCTCATCGGTCTGGCCTTGTTTCTGGCAGACATCGCATTGGTGGAAGCCGGGGGCGATTTCGTGGGACAACTGAGCAATCCGTTTCCATACATCGCCCTTCTCTTCGCCGCCACCGCCACCGTCGTCACACAGTTCGGCTTTTTGAAAAGCCGAGCCATCGAGGTTGTTTCCGCCGTGAATTCAGCCACGATTCTCACGCCGCTTTTTCTTGAAGTCACCGTCTACGGTCTATATCCTGTCGTCGTCCAAGTGGTATTGATGCTGGTTATCGTTTCGGGTGTGCTGCTCCTTTCGCGAGGAGCCGCCGCCCGTGTTTCGGGTTGAAAGAACGGCACAAATGGGACTGGAAGATCTTTTTCTCTTCATCGTGATTACGGTGGGATACATGGTCGGTACGGCAGTGGGATTCGGCAGCGCCATCCTTTCGCTGACCTTCGGCCTGTTGTTCTTTCCCCTTTCACTGCTGGTTCCGGTGATTGTCCCGCTAAACCTCGTCATCTGCATCTATCTCGTCGGACGCCATCGACAAGGAATCGATTTCAAACGCCTTTTGAAACAAATTTTGCCCCTGTCCATGCTCGGAATGCCGCTCGGAATCTGGCTATTCGAACATGCCAACGCCGATTGGATGAAGCCTCTTTTCGGCGTTTTCGTCCTGTTTCTTGCAGGTTTCGAGCTATGGCGCATCTATAAAGCTTCCAGAACCACCCAGGAAACACCCGAAGAAGACGCCTCGTGGCTTTGGCTGGTCGGCGGAGGAGTTGCCCAGGGATTGTGGGTTTCCGGCGGGCCGTTGGTCGCCTATTGGGCCAGCCGTTCCCTCGTGACCAAGGGACGTTTCCGCAGTACTCTGGCCGCCGTATGGTTGATTTTGAACATCGTGCTGTTCGTCGGACATCTGGCAGCGGGACGAATCGACCAGGAAACCTCGCTGTTGAGCATGAAACTGCTTCCCGCTCTGCTCATCGGGATTTTACTCGGCGAAGCTGTCCACAACCGCCTGCCCGAACGAAATTTTCGAACAGCGGTTTATATCGTTCTTTTGTTCGCGGGAACGGCTATCATCCTGAAAGGGTAAGGGATTGCTCTTTTGGGGAAAGCCAAACCGTAGAAGGAACGTTGATCACTTTTTCTTTTTATTGCAGATTTCCCTATTTTTTTCCTGATCCAATACGTGACGTACTTTTTTGGCCAAAGCCAAAGGCGTATAGGGTTTTCCTATAAAATGGAGTCCCTTTTCCAACACACCATGATGGGCGATGACGTTCTCGGTATACCCGGAGGTAAACAGGACTTTCAGGTCGGGAAGCCGCTTGCACAGTTTTTCGGCCAACTCACGACCGTTCATTTTCGGCATCACGATATCCGTCATCAATAAATCGATGTGCTTGGAGGTCTTTTCTACCAACGTCAAAGCATTTGCGCCACAATCCGCTTCAAGCACTTCATATCCCTGTCGTTTCAGAATTTTCAGTGCAATTTTCCGCACCATCGTTTCATCTTCGACCACAAGAACTGTTTCCGTTCCCTTGGGCAAATCCCCCGCAGACGTTTGCCGGACGAAATCCTCTGCATGTTCCAGCACTCTTGGGAAATAGACTCTAAACGTCGTGCCCTGCCCTATTTCCGAATACGCCCTGATATGTCCGTTGTGTTGCTTGATGATTCCATACACGGTAGCCAACCCCAAACCGGTGCCTTCACCTTCCTGTTTGGTTGTAAAAAACGGATCGAAAACTTTCGCAAGTGTGTCTTCGTCCATTCCTTCTCCGGTATCTGAAATCGCGAACATGACGTAAGAACCCGGCTCAACATCCGGATTCATCATGCAATATTTCAGATCCAAAGAAGCATTGGCGGTTTCAATGATCATTTTACCGCCTTTGGGCATCGCGTCACGAGCATTGACGGCCAGATTGATAAGAATCTGTTCCAATTGCCCCGGATCGGCTTTAATCGTTCCCACATCGGACCCGAATATCGTTTTCAGTTCGATATCTTCACCGATCAGCCGTACCAGCATCCTGTGCATGGTATCGATCTGCTTGTTGAGATCGAGATTTTTCGGCTTGATGATCTGCTTGCGGGAAAAGGCCAATAGCTGGCGCGTCAGATCCGCTGCGCTCTGCGAAGCATGGTCGATCTCTTCCAGCATCTCCACCACAGGATCGTCGATGTCAAGATCCATTAGCGCCAAAGAGATATTTCCCGAGATACCCGTAAGCAAGTTATTGAAATCATGAGCAATTCCACCGGCAAGTCTTCCGATGGATTCCATTTTCTGCGATTGCCGAAGCTGTTCCTCTAGCTTCTTGCGCTTTTCCTCTTCCCCTTTTCGCTTCGATATGTTCTGGAACGTTCCTCGGGTTTTCCAGGGGCGTCCTTTTTCGTCGTATTCCGTTTCTCCGATCCCGTGAATATCCAGAATCTTTCCGTGCTTTTGCACGATGCGAAATTCCACATCCATCGGTTGATGATGAGCCAAACAATCTTGGATATGATCTGCCGTTCGTTGCCGATCATCGTCGTGGATAAAAACCATGAAGTCATCATGATTGAGAACGTTCCCCGGATCGAGACCGAGCAAACGGCAAAAACCATCGGACCAATACCCTCTTCCCGTCAGCCAGTTCCGCTCGAAATAACCGGTTTCTGCAAGAATTTCAGCTTGTTTCGCTGCCGAATTCCTTTTGATTAACTCGTCCTGCATCCGTTTACGTTCGGTGATGTCGTCGATCACCCATACAACGCCTTTTTTCAAATCGGGAGGAGCGAAAGCCTTGCCACTGAACAAACACCACACCGTATTGCCATTTTTATGACGAAACGGAAATTCGATTTGTACCTGCTCTTTTTCGGCGAGCCGCCAATAATACGATTTGCCAAAATCAACGTAATGCTCGTGAGAAACATGGAACGGCCTTGGGCTGACATTCGTCATCTCTTCTTGCGTGTACCCCAGCATATCCGCCATTCGACGATTCACCTTGGTAATGATCCGATCATGGTGAAGCACCATGATTCCTACCATGCTGCTCTCGAAAATGGCTTCTTGCTCGTGCAGAGCCGCCTTTAAAGCCCTTTCGACATTTTTTCTGTCGGTGATTTCGACCCATTGAACTACCGCATGCGTCAATTGACCAGCAGAGTCGAAAACGGGGTACATCGTTGCGTCGATATGAACGGTTCGTGAACCTGCAAACTTTTGTTTGTCGATAAACTCACCATTCCACGTTATCTCGAAATGAACGGTTTCTCCTTTCGTGAAAACGCTCTCTACTAAATGAGAAATCCCTTGTTCCTTCAATTGAGGGTCTTCGAAAATATTGTATTTCCCTACCAATTGTTCGTCGGTAAGGTTGAGAAATCGTTTTATTGCCGGATTCGCTTGAATGAGTGTTCCTTTTTCATCCGCAATCCAGGTAGCAAAGGGACTTTGATCGATCAATCGACTCAGGAACAACTCGCGGTTTGCACGTTCTGTTTCCAGACGCTTCCGTTCGGAAATATTGAAAGCAATCCCTAAAATCAAAGGCTTTCCATCCAAACGAATCGCGTTTAGGTGGATTTCAACGGGAAAGGATGTTCCATCTTTGCATACTTGCCTGGATTCGATAACCGTGGGTTTCCACTCATCCGGAAGTGCGCCAATACAGCTCTTTGTCTTTACGTTCCACACTTGCCGGGTCGAGATCATGTACCTTTTTGTTCAACATTTCTTCACAGGAATAACCTGTGCTTTGACAAGCCGTTTTGTTGACCAGCACGAGGTTTCCGTCCATATCGTGGGCAAACAAGGCTACCGGGAGATTCTCGATCACGGTACGGAATCGCTCTTCGCTTTCTTGATAGGCTTGAATCGCCTCGTTCCTGTCGGACACATCGCGAGCGATTGCCAAAACCTGATCTCCATCGGGAGTTTCTATCCTTGAGATAGTGATTTCCACAGGATAGATCGAACCATCTTTGCGGCGATGCCTGGACTGTAATGTAACTGGATAACTGGTTGTTAGAGATTGAGTGAATTCAGCCAATTTGTAAGGAGCATCGATCCGTGCATCCAGATCTACAACATTTATTTCAAGGAGTTCATCTTTGGAATACCCGCTCTGTATGCAAGCTCTCTCGTTGACTTCCAGAAATTTACCTTCCGGCGTGCAGATATAAATAGCATCCGCGGCTTGTTCGAACAGTGTCCGAAGCCTGGGTTCGTCCCGACGGTTTTTCTCTTCCAAATCGATGCGGTACAAAGCAAAAGCCAGATCGTCGGCCAGTTCTTTGAATAGAGATTGTTCCTCCTCATCCTCGGCAAAACGTCCCGGCACCGAAACGGATAAAAGACCGAAAGTTTTTCCATCGTAACGAAGGGCCGCGCAATATCCTGTTCTGTGTTGATAATGCGAAGACAAGTTGCAGTTTTTACAAGAGGTTTCAGGATTTTTGGTAATGACGATACCTTCGCGAGAAAATGCTTTTCTCGCGCAATCCGGCCAATCGCCATGCAAAATATTCTTTTCAAGCTGTGAATATTCTTCGCCTACGTTCGAATGAGCCATGGAAATGACGTTCCCAACCGGATCGAATCGAACCATCCACGTATTGTAATATCCAAGCGTTTCCGTAAGACAATTGCAGGCGTTACGAATCAGATGATCGGGTGATTCCTCTTGTACAATCAACTGGTTGACGTTACGAATAGCGCGAAGCACAGCATTAAGGTGTTCAACCTTGCCAGCCGACAAATTTCGTTTATCTGTTTCCTCGAAAGGGGAGATATGAGCTTCCAACTCGGCGATTCTCCGATGGGCGGCTTGAAGTTCTTCGATCAGCTGGGATCGAGTTTTCTCCAGGTCGTGCACGGCTTCTCCCTCCCTTTTCTGTCCACTGAATCAAGAACTCTTCATAAGTGAAAAACGATCCACCGCTTATTCAAATAGGGCATTCCTATACAATACAGAAATCGTCACCTTCAGGCTTTTTCTGAAGACAAATCCCGAAAAAGAAACTACTTATTGCTCTAGTGTCATAAAACGCTTTTCTTAAATGTATCTCGAAGACGTCGCAAGTGCAAAAAAAACATGCATTTCCTGCACTTTTCGACACAAATGCTTCTTTTTTCTTTTCCAAATTCCTTGCCATTCATGACGTACAAGCTCAAAGAAAAACCGAATGATCGTCAAACGACCATTCGGTTTTTCACCTCCCGGAAATCTAATTCGCATTAATCTCTCGAACGTTTCAGATCAATGCACTTTACCGTCGGGAGACACGCCTAAAGCGGTCAATTCTTGACCGGTGGCTTGACGAACGTTTTTGATTTTCACTTTGTACGTTATCGCTTTTCCGGCCAGAGGGTGGTTGGCATCAAGCACGACATCTTCGTCAGTAATGTCGAGCACGACGAGGTTCATCCGGTCCCCCTGTTCGTTGATCGCCGTGAACCTTCCTCCCATTTGAAGATCGACTTCCTCAGGAATTTCGGTACGTTCGACTTTCATGATCAGGCTTTCGTCCCGTTCACCATAAGCATCTTCCGGGTCGAGGGCTACGGTAAATTCTTCTCCCGTCTGTTTGCCGTCCATCTTTTCTTCGAGACCGGAAATCAACAGATCGTACCCGTGAATATAGGACAACGGTTCGTCACTGCCGCTGGCATCGATCTGCAAGCCGTTTTCATCGAAAAGCTGGTAAGAAAAGGTCACGTGACTGTTGCGACCGATTGTTGGTTGTTCGTTCATGCTTCACCTCGCTGTTTTCATCGCATCCAATTTCTTTGGATAGTCTAAGTTGCACGAACGGTTTTTCAAGATCCCAAACCGTTCTATGCTTTCTCGCGAGGTGATTTCCGACAAGGCTCTATTGGCAATCGGGCTCCAATTCGACTTCGTAGCATTCTTCACTGGATGGAGGACAATGAAAAAGGCGCATCAACTCAGGTTTAGATGCCGTATCCGAAAGGGAATCGTGGAGCGGAATTTCTACGCAATCGTCACTTGCAGGAGGACAATGCAACAAACGTTGTAAACGACGAGACGTTTTATCGGAAGGATGACGTTTTTTCTCTGAAGCCAATTCGATCTGGTAACACATGGAATGACCGGGAGGACAGTGAGAAACGCGAATCAGTTCGGCGTCCCGGTTGCCAGTGTAATCGTCTGGAATCGTTAAGGGAATTTCAATGCACTGATCCAACCCTGGTGGGCAATGGAATAATTTCTCCATCCGGCAGGGGGTAGCGGAGGACGCAGCGTCTTCTGTACGATCCGCAACAGAGGGGCTACTGGCGCATGAAAAGAAAAGCCCGGCCACAATCCAAACCATCACACCGTATTGGAAAGCACGTTTCGACCTGTTCTTCGTGTCGTTTTTTTTAAAAAACCAATATCCCCGCTCGATTTTACCCATTTCCACCGCTTTCCGATCCTCGTTTAGAAAAAAAACGACGCCCCACATAAAAAGCCGTGCAAGTTGTAAATAATTCCGTTTTTTTTCGTAAAAGCTACACTGGAAACGTTATATTATCCAAAAATACGAAAAATCGCAACCCCCCCTTCAACAACGGGGATTAATCGTCCTCAATTTCAAAACTATCCGCGTCATCGGCGTGAAACTGAAAAATCTCTTTGGTTTTTGCGTTCGTCTCCGCCAGATCAAGCGCTTTGAGAATTTCCGAATCCGTATCCAGTTCGTCGATCAACGCAAGGAGCAACTCACGTTTATTCGCAACAGGAAGCTTTCGGACCTCAGCTTTCAATTCATCGAATGAAATAGACATTCGTACCTCCAATTTCCTTACGGATTCACTTTACACCTTTTATCGGTCCGACGTCAAACCTGAAGAACTTGTCAGCCAAAACATCTCCGTTGTGAATTTGCCTCCAACGACTTTCTCAATTTCCTTTGGAACACCTGAAAATTCTCCATTTTCTTAATGAATTCTTTTTAGAAGCCATCCTAAAAATACACTCCTGTCGACTTTCGGATGCTTTCGGTCGACTTCGCCGCCGGTCTCGACTTAAAAGACTCCCGGTATTCCGCGTCTCGCCAACGACGAATTCGTCTCGAAATCACCTCGAAATCCTCGGTCGTTTTTTTTAGGTTGACTTCTAGTAAAAAACACCGCATTCGAAAAATCCGGTGAAATTTCGGGGGATTTTTCTATTGTTCGAAACATATTCGTTACAACCTGTCTCAACTTTCACTGGACAGTCCCCCCAAGGCCATGCTAATTTAATGCCAATGGGTCTTTTATCATGGCAGACTTGTCATTTCATAGAAGATCGGGAGAGATCGGGGCATGTCCATCGGGTTAAAACTTGAGCAAAGCCTAAAACTTACCCAGCAACTGGTGATGACACCTCAGTTGCAACTGGCCATCAAATTACTACAACTCAACACGATAGAGTTGCAGCAGGTGGTTCAGAAGGAACTTGTAGAAAATCCAACACTGGAAGAATCCTCTTTTGAGGAAATTTCCAGCCTTCCCGAAAACGAAAGTGACGGAGAAAAGCCCGAATCCGTCCAGGGGGAGACATCCGGCGATGAATATGTCGCCAACGATCTTCTCAAAATGGAAGAACCCGCACGAGACGCCGAAGAGAAATTGCGGGAAGATTTTGCTGCCAACGCCGAAACCGGGACCGAACGCACGAAAGATCCCGATACGGATTGGGACAAGTATTTCGACTACATGGCCGGACCGTCCGACATCACCCCCCGTGACACGGGAGGAGAGGACCGACCGGGTTTCGAGTCGATGATGGCCCAGGACAATTCTCTTCACGATTACCTGATGTGGCAACTTCGGTTTTCACGCTCTTCCGACGAGGAAATCGCCATCGGCGAGCAAATCATCGGAAACATCGACGACGATGGCTACCTGGGATACAAAGACGCCAAAGGTCGCGTCAAAAGCATCAGCCTGGAAGATATCGCCCATCAAAACGATTTCGACATGTCGGACGTGGAAATCGTCCACAAACGTATTTTGATGTTTGATCCTTACGGTTCGGGCGCTCGCGACCTTCAAGAATGCCTTCTGGCCCAGGCTCGTTTTCTCGATCCGCCCAACCCGCTGGTTTCCCGCGTGCTCAGAGATCATTGGAAACTCGTCGAACGACGCAGGGTGGACAAAATCGCCAGAGCGTGCAAAGTACCTCAAGATAAAATTGCCGAAGTTCTTCGCCTGATTGCCGGTATGGACCCGAAACCGGGCCACCGTTATTCCAATTCTCCGACGCAGTTCGTCGTTCCCGATATTTACGTATACAAAGTCGGGGACGATTACCACATTTTGCTGAACGAAGACGGTCTACCCAAGCTGCGCATCAGCAACGCCTATCAGCAATCCTTGAAAGACAATCACAAGAATTCGGAAACCAAGGATTATATCAAAAACAAGATTCGCTCGGCCTCCTGGCTGATTCGTTCCATTCATCAGAGACAACGAACCATATACAAAGTCACCGAGGCAATCGTCCAACGCCAACGCGGATTTTTCGATGTGGGGGTCGAAAATCTCAAACCCATGATTTTACGGGACATCGCAGAAGACATCGGTATGCACGAATGCACCGTCAGCCGCGTTACCACCGGAAAATACGTTCATACGCCGCAAGGTATTTTCGAGCTAAAATATTTCTTTAACAGCGGAATCACCAATAGCGAGGGCGAAGGCATCGCCTCGGAAACAATAAAAAATCGTATCAAAGATCTGATCGACCGGGAAAATCCCAAAAAGCCGCTTTCCGATCAGAAAATCGTCAATATTCTCAAAGAAGAAGGAATCAACGTCGCCAGACGTACCGTGGCCAAGTACCGGGAAATGCTGGGAATTCTATCCTCTTCCGGACGAAAAAAGAGCTACTGATCCCGCAAACGAACACCTGAACCCCAAGTGAAGGCACGGTCGCCAACAAAGACCGAGGAGTATCGATAGAATGAGGATCGAAGAGGTACTTTCAGCAGAAGCGATTTTTACGGATCTGGCTGCAAGTGAAAAAATACCGGCAATTCGGGAACTGGTCGATTTATTGCTCCAATGTTATCCGGAACTCAACCGCGAGACGATTATCCGAAACATTCTCGATCGTGAAAAACTGGGGAGTACGGGAATCGAAAACGGCGTGGCCGTCCCTCACTGCAAAATCGAAGGACTCGACCGACTCCGCTGCTGCTTTGCGAGAAGTTCGCAAGGGGTGGAATTTCAAGCTATCGACGGAAAACCTTCTCATATTTTTTTCCTGATCGTCGCGCCGAGTCAGGCAACGACAGACCATCTCAAGGCGCTGGCGACAATTTCAAAAATGTGCCGTCATCGTTCCTTTCGTGAAAGCGTGATGCAAGCCGAAAACTCCGAAGACATCTGGAACCTGATGATCCAGCAAAATCGGAAGGAAGAACCATGAGCGACAGGGAATGGCTGAAAACCATAACCATCGTCACCGGGCTTTCCGGCTCCGGTAAAACCACTGTGATCAAGGCGTATAAAGATCGCGATGCCTTTTGCATCGACAACATGCCGATCATCATGATTCCGAGCCTCATTCAGGTATTCAGCGGACTGGAACCCGATGTTTCCGGCTTCGTCCCACCGAAAAAAGTGGTGTTGGGTGTGGATTGCCGGGACGTTCACCTCGACACGCAATACGAATCGATTAAAAAAGACCTTGCAGAACAGGGAATCGGTCTTGAAATCATCTTTATCGAAGCGAACGAAAACGTTCTGATTCAGCGTTTTTCCGAAACCCGGCGGCCTCATCCTCTGGCCTCCGAAGGCGATATTCTTTCCGCATTGAAAGAAGAACGCCGCATGATGGAGCCGCTTCGAGACGATGCCACGGCGGTGATCGATTCCTCCCATTCGAACGTTCACGAACTGCGGGCACGTATTTTCGACCTCACCGACTCCTGGGCTGAAGAGAGAGTAAGTCCCCAGGTAACGGTATTGTCGTTCGGATTCAAGTATGGTCTGCCTCTTCACGCCGATCTCGTTTTTGACGTCCGTTTTTTGCCAAACCCCTATTTCGTTCCCGAATTACGAGACAAAACTGGGGAAAACCGGGAAGTTTCGGAATATGTCCTAACGACCGACCCGGCGAAAAAATTCATCGAACTGGTTACGGAGCTGTTGAAATTCAGCTTGCCGCAATACCGCCAGGAAGGAAAAGCCTACCTTACGGTAGCCATCGGCTGTACGGGTGGAAGACATCGTTCGGTCGCCCTGGCCATCGAAATCGAGAAACGGTTGAAACAATTCGGGGAATCCTATCCCGTCCTGCTTCGACATCGGGATATCGAGCGCTGATTCGTCTCGTGGAAGGGAGCCCAAAAACATGGTCGGAGTGATCCTGCTGACCCATTTGAACCTGGGAGACACGTTATTGGAGACGGCTCAACGCCTCTGTGGAACACAAGCAGGCGTTCGTGTACTCTCGCAGCAGGTGGATACCGATTTTGCAACCTTGCGTAAAGATGCCCTTCAAGCGGTCAAAGAAGTGGACAAAGGTCAAGGCGTCCTTTTTCTTGTGGACATCTACGGCGGAACCCCTGCCAACGTGGCTCGTACGATGCTCAACCAGACTCGAAACGCTATGGTTACAGGCATCAACCTGGCGATGTTGATCAAAATTTTCGAGTCAAATCGAAAAAAATTGAATCCTGGAGAATTGGCAAAAATTGCCGCCGAAGCCGGATGCTCGGCCATCGAAAGCATCAGCGGTATAAACTTTGCCGATCCTATCGGGAGCACGAGCATCGTTCAGGATGACGAAAATGTGATGAATGAAAAGGAAGTACTAGAACGACAGGTGGAAGTCATCAACACGTTGGGATTGCATGCCTCGGCCTCTGCAAAGCTCGTCAACGTTGCCAATCGTTACGAAAGCACTCTCACGTTGGAAAGAGACGGCATGGAAGTCAGCGGCAAATCGATCACCAGCGTGATGATGCTGGCTGCCTCCAAAGGAACGAAACTGTTGCTCAGAGCATCCGGCCCCGAAGCATCCGCCATGCTCAAAGAAGTCTGCCGTTTGTTCGAAGAAGGATTCGGGGAGGAGTGATTGAAACGGAATCCCGGCAAAAGACTTACCGGAATCGCCGCCTCGGCGGGAATCGGCATGGGAAACGCCTTTAGCTTGCAATGCGAGCAACGAGGTTTCAAGCGCTACCATATTGAAAAATCCTCCGTCAAAGACGAACTTTTACGCTTCGAAAACTCCGTAACCGAAGCCACCGCTCACCTTGAAAACATAATCGGAAAAATCGATTCCAGAACGTCCAGGAATCATTACGATATTCTGCAAGCTCATTTTTTGATGCTTCAAGATCCCATTCTTCTCGACGGAACCCGCGAAAAAATTCGCTCACGCCTGTTGAATGCGGAATGGGCATTGGAAAACACCGTTCGCGATCTGGAAACGGTGTTTTCCAGCAACCCCAACGAAACGTTGCAGGAACGAACCACGGATCTCCATCAATCGACACGACACGTTTTCGATCAACTTATGGGGATTCCGTCTCGAAGCCTGTCGGATATTCCGGAAAATGCGATTGTCGTGGCCGAGAATCTATCTCCGGCGGAAACGACGTTGTTTTACAAGACAAAAATCGCCGGTATCGTCCTTGAAAAAGGCGGACGCGCCAGCCATGTGGCGATTATCGCCCAATCGCTTGGAATTCCGACGGTTTTGGGCGTTCATAATGCGCTGGATGAAATCCACGATTCCACTCCCGTAATTGTGGACGGTGGCCGTGGACGGGTTGTAGTCGATCCCACAAAAAAAAACAGCGAGACCACTACGAAAGCAGGCGTAACCGCTGGAATTCCCTAGCATTAGAGTTGCTTAACGGCAAGACCGCTCCCGCGAAAACCATCGATGGAACACACATCCAACTGGGTGCGAACCTCGCCTCGGTGGAAAAACTGGCGAACCTCGAAACCTTCGGTGCGGATGCCGTCACGCTGTTCCGTACGGAGTTCATGTTCATAGACCGGAAGCGTCCTCCCGACGAGGAAGAACATTATTCCTGCTATCGAAAGCTGGTGGAAGGCGCCGAAGGGCGAACCGTCACGATCCGAACACAGGATCTCGGCGGTGACAAAAAGCCGCAGTACTGGCCGTTCGCAGACGAGCGTAACCCGATCCTGGGAACCCGAGGCGTCCGAACCGCCCGCCTGCACCCGGAATGGCTGGAAGCGCAGGTCCGCGCCATTTTACGAGTTTCCGCAGTGGGACCGGTGCGTCTGCTGCTGCCGATGATTACCGGCGTAGGTGAAGTACGTGAACTCAAACGACTGATCGAGCGCGCTAAGGAAAGCCTCGAACGGTGCGGCGTTATTTTCAACCAGGATACGCCGATAGGACTGATGATCGAAACCGCCTCGGCGGGTATCGTAGCCGACCGACTCGCGACCGAATGCGATTTCTTCTCGATAGGCACCAACGACCTCGTACAGTATACGCTGGCCGTCGATCGAGATTCCCAAGCGCTAGCCTACCTATACAGCCCTTTACACCCTGCGGTATTGCGACTTATTTCTCAAATCTGCCAGGCAGGCAAAGACGCAGGAATTCCCGTTGCGCTATGCGGTGAAATCGGCAGCGATCCCTTATATACACAGTTATTGATCGGTGCAGGTATCGATGAAATCGGCATGGCGGCTTCGAGCATTCCGTTCATTCGCGGCCTGATTCGCGATTCCCACCGCCAAGAAGCCGAAAATCTCTTCACGCAGGCACTGGACGGCCACACGGTTGAGGAAGTGCTCGAAACCGTCGAGCCATGGATGAAATCACGCTTCCCCCGCTTCTTCAGCGACTGAGATTTGGTTTGCAGTAAAGCAAACGACATTCCCTCTTTCCCCGGTTCCGTTTGACAAGATCTCTAAATCAGGGTACGAATCATAGTCAAGGACCGCGCACACCTGTCAAAAAAACCAAGATCATGTAAACGAATGGCGAAAAACGCCCATTCGAATCGACGGGGAAAAGGGAAAGTTCCATGAATCGCCTGCAAACCTGGAATGGATCGTCGCTTTGCTGCTTCTGTGTTGTGCCTGTTCGGATGCGAACGACTCCAAAAGCAACGTTGCAACGAAATTTGTCGGTACTTCCGGGAATTTCCAGAGCGGCTTTCACGGTGATCTGCTGGATGACCTCGTGGTCCAGGCCGTCAATGATTCCGGTCAAGGCATCCCCGGCATTACGGTGCAATTTCGCCTGCTTGCAGGTGAAGGAATGAGCACGGTCCAGGACATCGTACTTTCTTCGGAAAACGTCGTTACCGACAACGACGGGCTGGCTCATGTTTCTTTACAACTGGGACAAGAGAGCGGAACGGCGCTGATTGAAGTGCGGGATGGCGACCGGCGACTGGTGCCGATGTTGTTCCGTATTTTCTCCTACAAACCGGCATCGGATCAAAGCCGCCCGCTATGCATCCTCGAAATCAACGACTGGCATTCTCGGGTTCTTCCCCGGCGGAGCGTTTCTGGTTCGCTGGGAGGACTGGCGCGACTGGCGACGATTTTTAAAGAAATCCGTAGAATGAACGACAAAAAAGGCATCCCGACGCTGATTGTCAATTCCGGCGACGACTTCGAGAACACGATGTTCCACAATGTCGAGGGAGGCATCAGCACGTTTTACCGGTTGTTCGATGCAATGGGCGTGGACGTGCTGCAACTTGGCAACCACGACTATCATTTCGGCACTCCGTTTCTCGACGAACAGGTGGAAGGTGCAATGCCGGATTTCACCGGGACTTTGCAAGGCTCGCCGATGCGCTTTATCTGGGGCAGCGTGAACCCGGAAACCCTCAAATCCCAATACGCCGACCTTATCCCGAAGTTCGAAACGAACTTCGGCAATACCTCCAACGATGCCCGTTATAAACCAGACGCTCGTTTTAGAAAAAGGCGGCATCAAAATCGGACTTCTGGGCGTAGTGACGGACGCCGCCATTTACACGCAAGTTGCCGGAAATCCTTTCCTTTACCAGATCATCGGCGCACCCACGACCTACTCTCAGAACATGGAATTCTACAATCCCGATCCCCGCGAATCCAAGTACGTCAACCAGGGAATCGACAGCCTGGACACCGAAGGCGCGGACGTGGTGATCGTCACTAGTCACGCCGGGTTGGGTTTCGGCGATCGTGTAAAACATTCCGCCGGGAAAGGACGAAGCGATTGCGCGCTACGCTCAAAGGCAGCGAATCAGGGCCGTTCGGTGGACCTGATCCTCTCGGCACTATTCCCATGTTCAGTTGAATCACCCCATTTCCGTGACCAATCCGGGCCGGTGGGCTTACGTATCTTTCTCAGGCCAAAGAAGCCGGGGGAGTTCGTCGCCGCGATGGCGCTGGAAATCGACACCGAAACCGACGCCATGACGCTGCTTGACTACCACCTGATTCAGGTAGACGACCGCATCCCCGACGATGCGGAAATTCTGGAAGAGGTTCAGAAACTCAAAGACAAAGTGGATGAAAAATATACCCATCCTTTCGACAATGTGATTGGAACGTTTTCCCATCGATCTCAGCCACCGAATGGGCGCACAAAGTGGTTTGGGGCAAATCATTTCGGACGCTTTTTTGTGGAAATTGAACGAAGAGAATATCCCTTGTGACGTAGCCATGGGCGTGCCTTCCATTTACCGGGGCGACCTCGTCGCGGGGGACATCACCGAGGATGAAATTTACGATATCGTTCCGCTTCATCAACTCGACGATGAAGGAATCAACGACGAACCGCTGGTGATTCTCGAAATGCAACCCGGACTGTATGATTTCACGCTGATGGAAAACGAAGAAAGCATGAAAAAGCAGGTCACCGCCACCGAATACGTCACAGAACTGGTTTATTCCATGGCGATGATCGACGAAATTCTCCCCGGTGGTCTGGCTTCGGATTTCAAACTGGATGTCATCCAGCTTTCGGGTATGATGGATTACAAAGTGGATCTCAACGCACCGTACTTTCAGCGCATCGACTCCGACTCCATCCGGGTCGGTGGCGAACCGATCGACCCCGACCCGCACCTATCGTCTGGCCATGGTGCAATTCTCTGGGCACCAATTTGAGCTATATTTTCAACTTCATCATCTCTGCAAAAGACCCGGAAACCGGCGAGACGGTACGCCCCGTCGTCGTGCAGTCCGAAACGGGAGAACCTTTTATCGACACTCACATGCTAGCCTGGAAAGGGCTACGAGACTACTTCCAGTCACAGATCGGCAACGCTACGAACCCGCCTGACAACGCCGTCGTCACGGGTGAGCGTTTCCGCTCCACCGCACCGGACCTGACGGTCAACGTCACGGATATCGTATTCGACTCTGAAACACCGGTAAGGGGAAGTTCGGTGAACATCTCCGCCTCGATCCGTAACCTGGGAGATATCGCCGCCGACCGTGCTCTTGTGGAAATATTTTACGAATCGACTCCATGGGATCTCTCCGACGACGACGACGGACGACTGGACCTGGAAGGTTTTGGCGAGGAGTTTCACGGATCGCTCGTGAAAATCGGCGATGCAACGGTTACGGTCGCCCCCTACCCCGCTGTACAAGACGTGAACATTCCATGGGATATTCCGCAAGACCTCGTACCCTACGACTATCCCATCGTGATACGAATCGAAACCTTGGAAATCGACTCGACAGACCCGCATACCGGCGAAAACTATACGGAAATCGTTCAGGCAAACAACAACGGACCCGATCAGCAGCGACGATTACACATAGTGGCACAGGACTTGTGATGTTGTATTGTTTATGTTCGATTGGAGGAAATTTGCAAAAACTGTTTTTCTGCTTGGTAACAACACTGATTTTCGGCCTGACCCTTCCCGCATGGGCGGGCAGACTTCCCGCCTGCCCGGAATGCCCTTCCAACTGCGTGCCAGACGCTTATGTCGATATACAAAAAACCCCCTTACCCGAGAACCTCCCGGAATGTCCTTCGGGTTGTATACCGCTGGGATCGGTCAAGTTGATGCTCGACGAACCCGCTTGTCAAATCACAACGAATGAAACCCAACCTCAAAAAACGACATCTTCAAGAAAAAAACCCACCAAGAAAAAAGAAAAGCGAAATGTGGAATCGACTCGTCACAGGCTTATTTTCAACCCATCAGCGGTTGGACTAAAAAAAGGTGAAGCGACCATCACCGGATACATCGCAGCGGCCTGGGATTTCGAATATGGCTTTCATGAAAACCTTCAAGCAGGTGTCGTAACCGTCCTGCCAATATCCATCATAGGAATCATACCTACCGTTAAATTTCATGGTGCTGTTACCGATTACCTGCATTTATCCATCGGCGGTTTCGGAGGCTGCCTTCTTTCTTACGCGGGATCTGGTGGTTCCGTTTTTTTGGGTGGCGGACAAGGCGTCGCCAGTTTCGTAAGCGGTAAACATCTGATCAACATCAGTTTCAGTGCTATGTCGGCAGGAGTCTCAACCGAATACGGATGGTATGGTGCAGAAGAAGCGCTGTTGGTTCCCTCTTTGGGATACCGATTGGAAATGCACCGCAACTGGTCCTTTTCAAACCGAATTGAGTCCCCTTCTGATCGTGAAAGCAAAAAAGCTGGAAAGCGAGGACTTCTGGCTACTGAATTACGGCGTTCGAGGCCACGGCGACCTGTTTTTCGGCGATCTCGGCTTCACTATGCCACTCGTGAAAAGCTTTTTAGACCATGTGTGGAGATACTTCCCTCTGGGTATCCCATATTTTTCTCTGGGATTCCATTTCTGACCTATCGTGACCTAAGGAGTGGCAGTTTTTCCATTTTTCATCCGACATGAGGGAATGTGAACCAACTTTCATCCATAATTGTTGTATTGATGATTGTAAGTCGAACATTGGCAGCCTGGGCGGACGAACGCCCCGACTGCCCGGAGTGTCCACCCGCTTGCGTACCCGAAGCCACCGTCGAAACGCAGAAAATGACGCCCCCCGAAACGCTTCCCGAGTGTCCGTCCGGCTGCCTGCCGCTTGCCATAGCCAAAACGTTACACGCTGAGCCTTTGTGTCAGATCACGATAAAAGAGGCCAAACCGGAAGAAGAAACGTTCCAATAGAAGAAGAACCTCCCATAGAAACCACCGAAAACGAAAAAGAGGAAAAAAGAAACGTCGTCACCACTCGGGATCGGATCGTTTACACTCCAACAGCCATCGGAATCGAAAAAGGCCACAGCACAGCGACCGCGTATATGATAGCGGTGTTTGAACTTTGAATATGGCGTTCATGAAAACGTGCAGTTGGGTATCATTTCTACGCTACCGCCTGTATTTCTCACGATCATACCTACTTTCAAAATACATGGGGCCGTCTCCGACTCCATGTATCTGGCTTTCGGCGGATTTGCCGGAATACCTGCGATATTTCCTAGAAAAGATGGCGGGTTCGCTTGGACCGCCGGGGGCTACTCTGCGGCAAGTTTCCTTTTTGGAAAGCATCTGATCAACCTGAGCATCAGTTCGATGTCAGGAGGTCATTATTTTGATTCCTGGTATAATTATAAACTCGTCCTGTTGATGCCTGCCTTGGGCTATCGTGCCGAAGTCCACCGTAAATGGTCCTTTCAGACCAACATCGCTCCCGTGTTCAATCTAAAAGACAAAAAGGCAAAAAACTGTCGTCTATGGTTATTGAATTACGGTCTTCGCGGACACGGCGAGACTATTGTCGGCGATGTCATCTTTGGCGATCTCGGGTTTATCTTGCCGATCTCCAAATCCTACTTCAATGGAATTGGGAGATCCTTACCGTTTGGAATTCCTTACTTTTCATTGGGGCTTCACTTCTGAGACAAAGTCCGAAACGGCACACTTCCCAGAGTGCCAACAACGATAAAGCGTCGAGTTGGAATTCAGCACGATTCCTCACTATTTGTGACGTTCCGATCCGATTCGGTAATAAGCAGTACGAATCAAGGCATCGGGGAAATCAATCGAAGTCCCGAATCACCCGAGCGTGATCAAGCGTCAGATGTTTCTCGCCTACCGTGATTTCATACCGTCCCGAATCGAATTCCGCTTGTACGAAAAGATTGTCGAACCGTTTGAAATCGGCTTGTTGCACCTCTTGACCGTCAACCATCAACGGCTTGTCCCAACCGAACGTCATCGTTCCCTGTGAAGGGGAAGCATACGACACATCGAACCCGTCGTCCAAGCTATCTTCATTCGTATCGCCGTTGGGTGTTACGTTTACCACGGCTGCTAAAATTGCCTGCTTGAATGCTTCGAACGATCCGAAGCCATCCACGCTCCCCACCTCGACGATCCATACGTTCGAAGCACTGCCGGCCGCTACGAGATCGAAAGGAAGATTTTGGTTTTCGAAAACCTCCGGCTGACCTTCCCGCCAACTCGTCGGAAGGTAAGAATACAGCGCCACATAACCATCGTCTTTTTGACCGAAGGTCCAGTTTCCCTCCTGTTCGACCGTATCGAAATGAGCATGTGGGAAATACGCGTGCGTCTCATCGCGGTAGTCGAAAACAGATTGCCCCAGAGGTTTCGGCTGGTATTGCGGGGCGTAGATGTGAATCCCCGCCGTTCCATGCTGAGCACTGCGAGGTCGCGAGGCATTGCCGGTCCAGTAACCGGGACCGGGTTCGTCTTCTTTCTGCCAGTTCCAATCCTCGGGAACGGCCTCGCCTTCCTCCATCGGGAGATAGGCGGGATGAGTGGTGAACACCACAGCGGATTCGGACAACGTCGCCTGCCAATGATGCGCCTGATTGGCCGCCAGTCCCGGACGGTAATCGAGTGCGGAAGAAAGCATTACATGGGCATCACGATAGGTAATGGTGTTGACTTCCGTAAGCAACCCGCCACCCAACACGGGATACAGCGTAAGATAAAACGGATGAACGAGCTTCATCGGGGGATCGTCCGACGCGCCAAGTCCCACAAGATCGCGCACCATTGAGAAATCTTTGAACGGACCGTCCCACAATCCGTATCGATCCGCAACGTCCAACGTCATCGGCAACAACGGCCAGGTGGTAAACGCACTCATTGACCACCAAAGCGGTATCGTGCTTTCATCCGTGTAGGAAATCCCTAGCGGGTTTTCTGGTATGGGATCGTCCCAGTTCTCCGGCGGCGTTTCATCCAGCGGAGGATTCATCCGCTCGCGGTCCACCATCGGCTCATCCCAGTTGGCGATATCCCGAATCGCCTGGGGTAAAGCGTACTTGCTTCCACGCGCGATCAATGCCGCCGCAGTAGACGACACCGAGCGGAACTCCAGCGGGGTATCATTAAAAAAGAGTTTTGCCGTATCGAAAACATCTTGCTTGACGGCGGCAGGCTTGTCCTTGATGTACGAACGTCCGTGGGTCACTCCCATGTTTCCCCGATGCAGATGCAAGGCGACATCGAGCAAGAATAAATCGAGCGCCTGGGCTGCACGAAACGCGACTTCTTCATCCTCGGACCACTCGATCAACGAAAGCAGCGGTATCATGTCCCAGTTGTAATAAACATCGGAATGCCACTCGGTGAAGCCCCACCGCATCCGCTCCTCGACCCAGGAGAGAATTTCCGTCCGGGCACGATCCCGATGCCAGGCTCCCGTCTCACCCGTTACGCCGAAAATGCGTTCCGGGTACTTCTGACCCATCAGGAATTCACTGGCACGAAAGATCAGCACGTGGTTTTCGGACCAGTACCACATGTTGTCGATCACCGGCTCTCCCTCCCATTCCCGTTCGGGTGTCGGATCTGTGAACCAGTACTTGAAATCCAGCATGTTGTCTTCGAGTTTGGTCCAGGCGGTTTCACTCATCACGGGATGTCCCCGGTGAGCGTACAAAAGGTTGACGAAACGCATCGCATTGAAATCGCTCGTATCTTTGAGCCGAAACATTTTTTCGTACGTGCTATCGAAAATATCGTCAGCCAAAGCGCCGTCCGGCACCTCGTAACCTTCCCAGCGTTGAGCACATTCCAGACGGGCCAAAAGCGCACCGATGCTGGCGGACACCTCCCCGTTATCGCAGGAGAATTTCAAAAATGCTTCTTCTCTCTCTTTTTGCCAGTCCTGAACCGGAGCCAGAGAATAGTCGATCTCCCGTTCCATGTCCGCTTCCATGTCGTTGTCTCCATCGGACTGAGGGTTGGATTCCGAGTTGTCCGAACAGGCAAAGAATCCAAGACACAAACACGACCACAAACCTACCATCCAACGAATACTCATGTGTACCTCGACCTATCGGGACCATCGCAACCGTTTCGTTTCCCGATCATTTAAAGGCATTAGAAAATTTTGGGGAGTGTACCGCAGTCGGCTACGCCGCACAACTTATGAAGAATTCTTGGTGAGGTTTGTTGACCATCTTCAGGTTTTCGAATTTTACATTGTGGAATTGCTCGAAAAGCCGGGAATCGGTATACTGTTCTTTTGACGCGGAGTGGATGAAAACAACTTTGGGTGGTTTTTACCGATCGAATCGGATTCGACTCGGAAAGAATCACTTCAATCGGAACCAGCGAATAATGAAACGATATCTATGGATAACGGCAATAGTGTGGGTTTGGATACTGCTTTCGAGCGGTTGCTCTGACGATTCCGCAAGCACTCAAACGGTGGATTGTCAGAATTGTCCGGCAGGTTGGCCCTGTGACGACGAAAAGGGCTGCCGCCCGATGTGCCGGAAAAACCCGGACTGCGGCGACGATTTGTTTTGCGTGGATGGCCTTTGTACGGCGACGGTTCCGTATTATCCCGTCGATGCTTATCCCGATGGCGATGATGACGCTATCGAGTCCGAACCTGTAATCGAGCGCGACCCCGACGCACCCTGGATCGTACTGACTCCGACGCTGTTGGATTTCGGCGCGGTAAACCATGGAGGTTCCGCTACAGCCGACCTGTTGATTACCAATTACGGAGGAGCCGACCTTACAATTTCCGAATGGGAGCTTTCGGAAAGCGCAGAAGGCGTGGAAATCCTTGCGGAAACACCAATCACCCTCTCACCTTCCGAGGAACGGACGATTTCTGTCTTTTTCCGTCCAATCCGTGTAGATGACCTGGAAGCCGAGTGGATTCTCACCACCAACGACCCGATCTTGCCCAAAGCAACCGTGCAGTTACGCAGCGCGGTGAAGCAACAACCGATTCTCGCCGTTTCCCCCGATCCTCTGGATTTCGGCACGTTGCGCTCCATTGGTGTAGAGCTGCCTTTCGACCTTGAAAACCAGGGGGGAGGCGAATTGGTGATTTTCCAGATCAAGCTAGAAAATCCCGGCAACAGCGGTTTCGAGTTGCCCTTGGAGTTGCAGTCGATAAACCAGCTCAATCCTTTGGAAATCCCTGTATTCAGCACGAAAGAGGTTCACCTTGGATTCACTCCCGAGGGACCGGGCACCTATACGGACCATCTGATCATCCAAAGCAACGACGAAACCAACAGCCGGTACGTTGTCCCGGTAACGGTGACGGTCTGCGAACCGGAGATCGATGTGGTTCCTATCGTACTTGACTTTTCCACGGTTCCTGCAGGACAAAGCGAAGTACGCACAACCACCGTAACAAACCTCGGATGCTGGCCGCTGGAAATGCTCGTTTCGTTAGACGAAGACCTGACGACGGAGTCCTTCACATGGGAAGAAACACCCCCGGAATCCGTCACGTTACAAGAAAACGAAAGTCTCGATCTTTCGGTACGTTTCGAACCGGGAGAAAGCCTCGATGACGATAACGGCGCCATTGTTTTGACAACAAACGACGCCGACGAGCCGGAAGTTTTCGTCGTGTTTTCAGCCAGTTCCGTACCTCCTGACGTGGAAGTCACACCCGAGGAACTGCGCTGGAGTTCGAACGCCAGTATCAAGGAACTGCGGATTCGCAACCTTGGGGCAGGACTGCTGGAGCTTCGTAATTTCTCCATCACCATCGACCAGGGTAACGAAAACGCTTTTTATTTCGTTGACTTACCGCCGATAGGTCGCCTTGGACCGGGACAGGCCGTCACGTTACCGGTGGGTTATTCTCCCAGAAATGAGACCGAAGACCTGGGTACGTTACGTTTTTCCACCAACGACCCGGACGAAACACTGGTGGAAATTCCTTTAAGCGGCGACGGTCTCAATCTCTGCCCCATTCCCGATGCAGGTGAAGGCTACCAGGTTGCCCCCCTGGACACCATCATTCTCGACGCTACCGGAAGCTCCGACCCGGATGGCGAAGTTACACGCTACCATTGGGAAGTCGTCACCCGTCCTCCGGGAAGTCGTAGCCAGCCACTGACACTGCTCGACGCCCGTCCGACGTTTTTCTTCGATCTTGCAGGATATTTCGTGTTTCGTCTGCGAGTTCAGGACGACGACCTTGCCTGGAGTTGCAATCCCGAATATTCCGAGGTCATGTTCCAGGCTGTTCCAGAGGAAAAAATCCATATTCAATTGACGTGGGACACCAACAACACCGACCTGGATCTGCATCTTGTACGACCCGATGGAGATCTCTGGAACACTTCCCTGCCCGATGATTGCTATTACGCCACCTGCGTTCCGACAGAGGACAATCCAGATCCGGTGGATTGGTTCGTTTTCGGCAAACCGTCGTTGGATATCGACGACCGGGATGGCTATGGTCCGGAAAACATCAACCTGGATGATGCCGGAGACATCGGCGATTTCGGCGTGTACGTGCACTTCTGGGATGACTGTTACAATCCCAACCACCCGTGTGTGGACGACGAAGACCCGGCCCGACTTACAACCGCCACGGTACGCATTTTCATCAACGGTAGCCAGGAGCATGCCGAGTCGGTCACCTTCCCCGACGAACATCACCGCTGGCACGTTTGCGACATCCGCTGGTTGAGAGGATCAGCGGCAATCATCAACGCTTCGACCGATGTTGTCGAAGACCAACATGGAAACTGATGCTTTGTGTTGAAAATGCAGGAAAATGAAAGGCTTCGTTTGAAATTTAGTGATCGAACGTTGTTTCCAGCATCAATTCGCGATCTTCATCCCAGAGTTTGAGGGAATACGAACCGCCAATCAGGTTTTTGACACTGGTTTCCACGCGGTAATAGCACATCTCTCCCGAAGGACTTTCCAACGCATCCCAATGGGATTGAAATAGAAGCTGGATTACCGCTTCCTCGTAGTATTTAGGGCTTTCTATCGGGGTTCCCAGATTGAATTCCACAACCCGGTAGTCACCATGTTCGTACCAGTCGGAATCCTCGTCGGTGTATTTGTCCACCAGCCATTGCGAGTAGCAAGGACGAAGCGCGTTGACCAGAACGAAGCGGCTCCGTCCAGATTTCTTGGTAATGAAAAAGCGCTCGGAACATTCCTCGTCAATGAGTTGGCATTCCCCTTCTACGAGACGATCGTCTTCCAAAGCCAGACATTGCCCTGTTTCGGATCTGAAATCAAGCTGGCAGCTTTTCGAGATTTTCATACTTTTTTCGATGAGTCGAGGGGTGGGCGTGTATCCGCCTCCACAAGCCATGCAAAAGTTCACTACGATGAGAAGGGCTATCCCCCAAAAACCATTACGCCAACGAGAATTCGAAGGCGTCGAAGAAAGTAAACTCATGTCATACCGCTGGTTGATTTAGAAAAAGAATCGGCTAAAAAGAAAAGATGCTTCAGGAAAACTCATTCTATCATCTGAGTTGCAGTAGCTTGCGCATGATGACGGAATTTGAACGTATGCGGTCCGTAAAGAAGAAACTCCACAGGAGCCTCATATTCGACATCCACTATCAACGTGTTTCCATTTCGGGAGATTTTCAACTGCTCAGCGGTTAGATCGATACCGATTTTCACGAAAATCTTTTTAGACATCCGCTTGTAAACATCATGGGTATCCGTTTCTCCGGCCAAGTCCATCGCCATCCGAGTCAACCCTTTTTTAAGTTGATAATCGGCCATATACACCGGAATCACAATATACGATGCATAGAGGACCACACCGATCAAGATGAAGACCATCCATTGCATCATCGAATACCCGCGATTGTTCCTCATCGCCTGATTGAATCTTCCTGTGTTTTCCATGGTTTCTCCATTGCGTTTTTCTCTTCTATACACCTTGTAGAAAGGAGTGTCAATTCAGTGTTGTCTTCCACGCATAATTCGGAAATCGTCTCGCTTTTTCAAAAACCTTCATTCAAGACATAGAGCATTGATTTCAGCAAAAACATTGTTATTTTATAATTATTGTTAATTGAGAAATTGATAGTAATTGCATCATGAGACGATTCGAAATACGGTGGATACTATTTTCGCTGGTTTTCGCCCTGGTTTTCATTCTTGCGGTGACAACACATAGCCCTGCCGAACAAGGAAAAGAGTACAACGACATGACGTGGAATAAACTGACCCCGGAAGAAGAAGCAGTCATCGTTCATAAAGGAACGGAACGACCTTTCACCGGTCTCTATTCCGACCACCATGAAAAAGGCGTATATCGTTGCAAACGCTGCGGTGCGACCCTGTTTCGGTCTGAGGACAAATTCGACGCACATTGCGGATGGCCAAGCTTTGATGAAGCCCTTCCCGGAGCGGTGCGCGAAGAACTCGACGCGGATGGCCAACGTACCGAAATTCTTTGCAATACCTGCGGGGCGCATTTGGGGCACGTCTTTCGCGGGGAGGGATTCACTCCGAAAAACACGAGACACTGCGTTAATTCCATTTCGTTGAATTTCCAACCGGAAAAAGCTCCACCACAATTTGAAGAAGCTTTTTTCGCAGGAGGATGTTTTTGGGGAGTAGAATACCATTTCGAAAACCTGCCCGGTGTCGAACGAGCGGAATCGGGGTACATGGGTGGTACCGTGGAGTCTCCCGGTTATGAACAGGTCTGTTCGGGAACTACAGGACACGCTGAAACGGTACGAATCGTATTCGATCCTCAAAAAACGACCTATGAGACGTTGGCCAAGCTGTTTTTCGAAATCCACGATCCTTCACAAATCAATCGGCAAGGACCGGATATCGGAGAACAATACCGCTCGGCAGTGTTCTATACCTCAGACAAACAACGTGAAATCGCCGAAAAGCTGATGGAAACATTGAAAAAGAAAGGATTGAGCATCGCCACGAAGCTCGAACCGGCCGGAACTTTCTGGACAGCGGAAAGTTATCATCAGGATTACTATTTCAAAACAGGAAAAGCACCATACTGCCATCGGCGTGTCAAACGTTTCGAGTAATTTACAACACTACGAATCCAACAGCATGAGATGTCACAAGACGTCGAATCACTTGAATATGGCATAATTCTTTTCAAAAGCATATATTGAAAAGAATTACAGACATGCGTTGACCCGCAATCCTCCTCCGGCTCTTTCTTTGCTGTTATCGATGGCGTAACAGTATTTCGAAAACCCGCGCCGCCGCAATTGGAACGTCCGAATCAGTTCCATCACCCATATGGGAACCTGGTTTTCGGTTTTGATTTCGAGAATCACCGGCGAATCGTCGTCCTCGAAAACGGAGGTTACGACATCATCATAATATAGGAAGGGTTTGTTGCTTACGAGGTTCATGGACCCGTCCGTTGATCGGAAAGAAAGGCAACGATCGAACGTGATTCGGCAATATTCTTCGAAATCGCAAATATACGGTTCACGTACGTAACGAACGTGAACCTTGGGTTCGGCTCCGAACCGGATGACGGCATTTTCGAAAGAATCCCTCAGGGAGACGTTCTCCGATTTTTGCGCCAAAGAGTCTTCGCACTCGAAAATCGAATCCCAATCGGATACCATACAGTTTCTTCGGGTTTTCCATGTTACGTTCTGTACCTTATGCTTGATTTCGAGCCAGAGAAGTTCTTCAGGAATATCCCCGTAATATCGCATTCTTAGCTTGAAACGATTGTACTGTTTGTACTTCGTGTCGTAATAAAACCGCAGGTCGGGCGTGTCGAAGTAGAAATTATTGACGACGTACCGACCGTTGGCGTCGGCGTGACTATCGGGGGTGCAAAAACCCATGATGAAGTTACGAATGGCACGCGCTTTAGCCTCTGGAACAAGGTATTTGCTCTCGTACCGACTGATAACCATCGATTTTCCAGCAGACATGGCAACCACCTATTCCCGAGTCAATTCTCTGTCGTTTTCCACTCCGGCCGTTCGGCAGAGTTCGATTGCAGCTTTTTTAACTCGAAATCCTGCTTCCAACAGCATCATTCGCAGTTCGATATTCGAGATTTCCATCTCAAGAATTTCGTCTTCCGGCAATTCCTGTAGCTTCGCTTGTGCGACCATGTTTTCCGATTGCGAAAGCGATCCGTCCGTTTCCTCTTTCAAGGATCGATATTCAGCCACAGCTTTGTCATATTCGGCCAAACGTTCTTTCAATTTGCGATCGATCGAAGCGATGGCCAGACTAGACGAGAGCTTCCCTTGCTTCCGCTCGATTTCGGTGGCACGCAACTCGCCGAGATTCCAATTGAAAAGCGGCAATTCGATGCCCAATACCAGCTCTCCCGAATCCTTCTTTTTGCTTTCATACTGGTAGGAAACATCGACGAAGGTAAACCAGGGAATAAGCTTATATCGCTCCGCCTTGTACCGGTAAGCGAAAAATTCGCTGCGTTGCCTTGCCAACTCTACCGCAGGATGAGCGGTAACCGCTCGTTCGTGAATGATGGCTTCATCTATAGGAAGTACCTCCGGTTCGGACCACAAAACCGTTACGCCTTCTTCTTCTCCTGTAAGTGCCGAGAATTGCTGCTTCGTCTCCTCGTATCGCTGTGCGGTTCCGGCGGCCTCTTTTTTGGCTTTTAAATATTTTCGACGCACTTTGATGCGATCGAGCGGGGATCTTCGTCCAAGCTCTCCGAGTTTTTCGACCACGAGAAACAATTGTCTATGCAACTCTGCTTGTTGTTGGGTAAGACCGGAGTACGATTGAAGCATACCAAGCGTAGCGTAAACTTCCCTGACATCAGCAATCAGAGCCTGACGGGCTTCCCATGCTTTCGTTTTCTTTTCCCACAAGTTGACGCGTTCTTTGCGCTGTTTCGTTCCCAACTCGCCGATCTGCGGAGGTTTCCAGCGAAGCCCGAATTGGAATTGCTTGTTGTCTTCGTCTTTATCGAAATATTTCGTGGAAATGTCCCGCAAGCGGAGTTCCGGGTTTTTTACATCGTATCTGGCAGAGGCAGAGATTTTGCTCTGGGCAGCTACTTCGCTTTGGATTTTTCGCAATCCACGACTTTTTTCGAGACTTTTTTGTATGGCTTCGCTTTCCGTGATGGAAGCGTTTTCAAAAGAATCGCCGTTTGCATTCTCTCCCTGAGAAAAGGCGTTCAAAGATCCACCCATCACGAGAAGACAAGCGATCAGAATCTGTGACGGCATACGAACCATGACATCACCTTCCTTCCGGTTGAGCCACAAGAAGAGGTTTGGCTTGGCTTCGCTCCGGCTTTTTATGTGCCGAATCATCGACGGGTACAGTCTTGGCCAACTTGGCGACTTGAGCCAAAGAAGCCGTCGAAACATTTCCAAGCATTCGAACTTTGGCGGCTTCTCCCGGCATCATGTGATGATCCGGATCGAGTTGCACACGAAATTTCCTGGCCCAGTACACGAGGTTGCGGAAGGTCAGACGTTCGGGAATTGCCGAGAATCCCGGATCGACGAAAACAACCGTACCTTCGCAATCGAATTTTCCGGTTCGGTGAGGATACACGGCGACACGTTCCCCCAGAAGAGGCGTTCGGTCGGAGGTTTCAGGAACGTAGACATCGATGAACTCCGCCTGAGGTTCCTCAATCGTCAGAATGGTTTGGAAAGCTTCTACGGCATCGCCTGGCATGTAATTGATTTTGACAACCCGTCCCTCGCAGGGAGTAATCACCTGGCTCCGGTCTTTGCGCGTTTCGAGAATTTTCAGTCGAAGTTTGATTTCGTTGATACGCTCCATTCGCTCGCCGAGCAACGACATCACCACGCGCTCGCTTTCCGTTTGGTTATCGGATTTCTTGCGTGACACGTATTTGCGCGAGTTGTTCTTCATGACAGCGTTTTGTTCGCTGATGTACTTGGCCAGGGAATCGCGCCGAATCACAAGATCGGACATTTCCTTGGTTCTTCCAAGCCCGGCTTTTTGAGCTTGTTCCAAACGGTGGATTTGATCGTTTACCGCTTGCAACTCCGCCTTTTTCACTTCGAGTTCCGATCTCCATTGATCGAGACGTGAGGCATCCGCATCGCTCTGGAGGCGAAGTTTTTCGTACTCCAGTGCGTACCTGCTGCGGTCGGCTTCTTCGAGGCTTTTCAAGCGCTTGAGTTCTTCCTGCAACCAGGTTTTTTCCGTATCGAGGTCCGATGTGTCTATCGCAACAAGGAGTTGGTTGGCAGACACCTGCTCACCTAGGGAAACAAGGATTTTTTGTATACGTCCCGATTCCTGTGCGCTGAGTTTGTGGGTTCGGGTTTCGACAACCCCGATGAAATCGGCGTTGACCGCGTAAAAGTAGTACATCCCGAATGCCACAGCAGCAAAAATACCCCATAGACCGATAAAGCCGTATTTCTTGATGAAGTTCATGGTCCACCTACACTTCCACTGTGGTTTGCTGGTTCAGATAGGCCAATCCGGTAATTCCCTTGATGCTTTCCAACTCCTGCATCAACAACTCACAATCCTTGTCTTGATTGAATTTCACCTGGTAGGCGTAATCCATCATGGAACCTTGGGCCACGCTACGCCGGGTGACGAGAGCGAAATGATGAGGGATACGCTCCAGGATCTCGGACACTTTCGCAGAGGCTTCGCCATTGGCAGGAACCTGGAACCGGACCATACCATCGTGGCGGCGATGCTTTCCGAATTCCGTAATCTGCAAACCGATACTGACCATCGAGAACATGACCGTACCGACGATGGCGGTGGAATAGCTCTGAACACCGCAGGCCACACCAATCGCCAATGATGCGAAAAGGAACACAAGGTCGCGAGGATCACGAAGATTGGTTCGGAAACGGATAATCGCCAACGAACCTACGATACCAATACCTCGGGCAATGTTGTCACCAATCGCGATCATGATGATGCAGGCCACCATGCTGCCGAGAATCATGGCCTGGAGCAGGTTCACCGACCAGGAAAGACCTCTAAACGTCTTCTCGTATATGACGGCAACGAGGCTCGAAAGCAGAAAGGCCAATAGCAGCGACAACAATGAATGCTGCCATTCCAGTTTCACCGATCCGAAACTTAGTAGTAAACTTTCCATGGTTCGCCCTGCCTCTCTCGCGCTCGAAGCCTTCTTGCAATCGGATCACGTCAGCACACTGCCAATATCATCGTTCGAGAACCGGTGCGGATCGCCTGCTGTTTCAAGTCGAGCCTCCACACTTCAACCAACCCGGGTCGTGAGTCAAAACGGAATGACCACCGTTTTTCTGCGTTTGCTTCTGCTTGCTCGGGAGGTTTTAAACATCCCGAGCAAACAAACCGTTGTGAGTTTAAGGACGAGGATTCCCGCCGTTACCAACCTGTGTTGTGACCGAACTTACCGTAAATGTCGTGTACAAGGTGCCGGGAGTATACGTTCCGTCGGTATACAACCCTTTGTAATACGTACCAGTCGAACTCCCACCTAGGTACACGCTGTACTGGCCCGTCGTAAATTCCGGAGAGGAAAACACGACCGACTCGTAGGTTTTCGACGGCGCGTAGGTCAACATATCCGTTCCATCGCTTTTCTCGATGTGGAAAATCTGCCCGCCTTGTTGCGCATTGGAAAGGTAAACAATTACAGAATTCTGACTTGAAATGGTATCAGGCGCTTCGGCCATTCCGGAACTTCCCGCCGCAACAAGCAACCCGCCTTTGACGCTGATGGTGTCGTCCCGAGAATCTCCCGAGTCGATCGCGCCATTGCCATCGTTGGTCGGACCGTTTACGAGGATCACGCCGCCGGAAATTTCGATGCTGCCATTCGAATCAAGTCCGTCGCCTGCGGCGTCCATCCAGATATTTCCACCATTGATATACAAGTAATAATCGCCACTTGTGGTTTGCCCCGGTCCCGGCTCCCAACCGCTCGAACCATCGCCACCGGCGCAGTTGAATCCGTCGTCCGTCGCCGTAACGTCGATCGTTCCGCCATTGATGATAATCGTCGTCGCTTCGATGCCTTCGTAAGACTTGGTAACAACAATAGCACCGGAATCGATCTGGATGGTGGTGTCGGAATGGATACCATCCTGGCCATTCGAGGTCATACCTCCCATGCCTCCACCGCCACCACCTTCAGCCACACTGATCTCGAATGCTCCGCCACCGATGTAAATGTCACCATCCGAGTGCACGCCATCATCGGCGGAATCGATAATGAACGAACCGCCGGTGATGCTGACGCTACCTATCCCTTTGATTCCTTTACCGGATTCCGAATCGGAAAGCGTCGCCGAACTGCCGCCACCTGCCGTGATATCGAAGGTACCGCCGGAAATGATCATCCCGGTCTCAGCGACAAGGCCATCCCCACTCGCCACGATGTCGAAGGTACCGTCTGTAATCAAAATGAACCCTTTTTCCGCATCTTCCTCGTTGTCCGAGGTCATGCCATCGCCACGAACGACGACATTGAACTCTCCACCGTCGATCGTAAGATCGTCCTTGCCTCGGATGCCGTCGTCCTGCGCGGAAATGGTGTACGATCCGTCGGTAATCCAAAGGCTGTCTTTGCTAGCAATTCCGTCGTTATAATTGGCTTTGACGGTAAGGCTCCCACTACCGCAGAGAACCAGATCGGCCTTGCTGAACAGTGCCGCGTTGGGTTCATCTTCCTCGGCGGACTCGAAAACGTAGGAACTTCCATCGGTTAGGCTGTTGTCCGTTCCTTCTTGCAGCATAATCTGCACGTCTTTCGCATCCAGAACATAGAACGGTGCGCTATCGGAACAGGTGACATCGATACCGTTGAAAACGATGACCACGGGATCTTTGTCTTCGGTATCCACACGGATCTGACCGTCACAGAGTTTCCCGCTAATAATGTAGGAACCCGCTTCGGAAATCACAATGTCGCTATCATCTTCAACGGCTCCAGGACCGGTAATAGTGCTTCCACTGCAACTTAAAGCGATTTCCGTTGCACCTTCGTAGTCGATTTCCGGCAACTCTTCCACATCGCGGTCAGCCGGATTCTGGATATCGACTTCGCTTTCTCCACTGGTATCGCCGCCGTTCGATGGGTACGGATAGCCCGTATCGTCGTCGCCGTCGCCATCGGAAACGGTCCAGTCATCGTCTCCGTCATTGTTCCCGTCGATTCCACTGATACTCCCCGAGTCACTGCATCCGCCGATTCCGACGAACAGCAGTATGGCAAGCAACAGAGCCATATTAATTGTCCGGCTTTTCTTTTTCATGACCCATCTCCTGTTCCTACTCATCGCTTTGCCGTTGCATCGGGTAAGATTTGTGATTACACACCTTGAAAGCGGTCGATTGACACCCGATCGACGACAATGCAACCTGTCCTTAATAAAACGCTAACAAACGTTTCTTAAGAGAGTCCTAAGGATTTGGGAGTTTCTTTAGAAAGAGAGTAAGAAGATTACGAAATGGCAGTTTTTTGTTGTCTTATCGAATATTTACAGTATTTTTGGTAAATTCTGGTATTTAAATTTCTTCGTTTTTTCCTTTATTTATTTCCTATTCTCCCTAAATTTTAACACTTTTAGGTCGTAGACAAACAAATACAGGGATAAAACTTCACAATTTGCGACCAATTCAAACAGGACTATCGTCATTTTTTCGGCATATACGGTCCACACCTTGTCTTTTTGAAGTCGACTTTTTTGACATGACTTCCGTTTCTCCCTCCATGTCACAAACGCATTTCTGTCATTTAAATGGATCTTTCGCTCTATTCTGACAATATCTGATCCACCTTATTCATCAATTCCAACGGACTAAACGGCTTAATGAAATAATCATCGGCTCCCACTTGGGCAATGGCTTCCTCATCTTCTTTTTGATTTCTAGCAGTCAGAATGATAATTTTACATGCATTCAAACGATTGTCGGCTTTGATGATTTTTGTTGCTTTGAGACCATCGATAGTACCTGGCATCATCAAATCCATAATAATCAAGTCCGGTTTGTGCAATCTTGCCAGCCGCACGGCTTCATCACCGTTCTTTGCCTCTAAAATCGTAAAATCCTCAATACTCAAGGTTACTTTTACAATTTCACGGATCTCCGCCCGATCATCAACTACAAGTATGGTTTTCATCAAACAACTCCAGAATATCGCCTTTTCTATAAAGGCAAATAAATATTTACGGTCGTTCCTGTGCCTTTTTCACTCGAGATTGTTATTTTCCCGTCATGAGCCTTCACAAGGTGCCTCACAATACTCATACCTAACCCTGTCCCTTCAATCGCAGTATTTGAAGCATCCGCTCGATAAAATTTCTCAAAAATACGAGAAACTTGGTTCTGTGTCATACCCATTCCCTCGTCTTGAATGGACATGACAAAGTATTCTTTATTTTCTTCATCCTCATTTTGATCCAAGCACGTACTAACGGTTATTGTTCCCCCATTGGGTGAATATTTGACGGCATTGCTCAGAAGATTGCGTAGAACCTGTTCCATTTTCTCGACATCAACCCATAGCTCAACGGGTTTTTCATGTAATTTTGCCACAAATGTATGTTTTGGACTAACTTCTTTGAAATGCGGCAAAACATTTTTTATCGCAGTTTGACCATCACAAAGTTTTTTATCCAGGGAAAATCCCCGTCCTGATTCAATCCGAGAAATATCGAGCAGATCGTTGATAATGTTTGACAAGCCAATCGATTGTTTATGAATATGCCCAAGGTATTTATTTTTCTCTTCTTTTGGAATATTGTCTCGAATCATCAATATTTCTGAAAAACCACGAATAGATGTCAACGGCGTGCGCAACTCGTGAGCCGCTGTGGATATAAATTCCGTTTTCATACGGTCGATTTCATGTTCTTTGGTAATATCCTGCAAAATGGTTACAATCCCGCTGATTCCCCCGAAATGATCCGGCACGACCGAGGTTCGTGCACGCATGGTTTTGGTTATCCGGGTATCCGGGTCTTCATGCGTGAAGTGGAATTCGTACCCGGTTTGCTGTTTACCCAATGTAGTAATAATTTTTTCTCGAAGAGTATTGTCATCTATAGCGTACTCGATAGAACGATTGAGTACATCACTAAAACGAATTCCCAAAATATCCTCTGCAGCTCGGTTCATCAACAACACATGATTGTGCTTATCCGTTACGATCAATCCATCCGCTACGGATTTTAAAATCGTGTCGATGCGTTCTCGTGATTCTTCGGTCTGCTGAAGCGCTTTTTTCAAATCAACAGTGCGTTCCTCTACTTTTCTTTCCAATTGCTCCTGATGTTCAAGAATTTCTTTTTCCGCTTTTTTTCTGTCGGTTATATCTCGAATTACGCCTTGCAGCGCTATGGGTTCTCCAACATCGTCCGAAATGATTTTCGCGGATATTTCAACAGGAACCGACGTTTTATCGCTTCTAAACATTTCAGACTCGAACGTTATTGTCTTGTAATTTGGAGACCTGGTTAAACTATCCTTGAGCGCCTTATTTATAATATGCAAATTTTTTGGGTCCGTATGGCTACCAAGGCGAGTTCCAATAAACTCCTCCGGTGAAAACCCAAACTTCTTCTGTATGGCAGGATTCACATAGGTCAAGGTAGTATCAAGACCCATCATCCAGATTACATCGGACGTATTTTCGGCCAACAAGCGATGCTGTTCTTCGCTTTTCCGTAATGCTTCGTGGATTTTCCAGTTTTTGAGCGCAATAGCTGCCAGCTCCCCAAATCCTGCTGCAATACTCAAATCCCGTTTTGTGAAGTCGGAAGCCTTGTTGGCCAACCCTATTATCCCTATAGTTCTTTTCCCTACATTTAGAGGAGCAAACAGGACGTTTTTCAGTGAAACATGTCCTTGGGGTAGGAACTTTTGCCATTCGCTATTCGTAAAATCGTTGTGGCAGACTACTTTTCCGGACCGATAAACCTCACCACGCAACCCTCGAACAGGCATCGGCAAACCAGGATCTACATCGCAAGGCAATCCTCCTGATTCCAGAAACAATACTTCGTTTTCCTCTCCATCTTCACTTAGTAATGCAACGTACCCGGAAGTAGCACCTGTATTCTCGCACGCCTCATCGAATAATTGTCTGGCAATCACTCGAAAATCATCTTTTTCTAAAACATTCTTGGCTCCATTTAGTAACGAACTCATATCATGCGCTTTTTGTCGAGCTTCTTCATAAAGCCGACTGCGTTCCTGCTCTGCCGTTTTTTTCTCAGTAATATCCGTATAAGATCCTGCCAGTAATACCGGCTTTCCTAAATCGTCCCTTTCACATGCGCCACAAATAAGAATCCATCGATAATCCCCATTTTTGTGTCGTATTCTGTGTTCTTGCGTAAATCGTTCTACTTCCCCATATATGCACGATTGAATTGCTCCCCGAACATGTTCCAGATCTTGTGGATGGATGCGTTCTTCCCAAACCTCCATTCGACTCTCTAATTCGTCATCACGATAGCCGATCATTTCTTTCCAACGAGGTGAAAAATACATTTCATCCGTTCGCAAATCCCAATCCCAAACTCCGTCATTTGCTCCCCTGATTGCGAGAGCAAAACGTTTCTCCGCCCTTTTACGGCGATACAATTCTCTGGCCATCTCAAGTCTGGATTGCAGAATTGGTGAAATATGTTTTGAAATCATTTCCAGCAATAACGTGTCGGCTTGCGAATAGTCGGTTTCTTTATTCGCTACCATAAACAAACCAATAACGTTGCCTTTAAAGACAACAGGTACATTGAGTGATCTTGTAATCGGAATATGACCATCTGGAACCTTGCCAGGTTCGTTTTTTAAAGTAATCCTTTTTTCAGCCAACGCCTTTCCCCAAATTCCACTCCAACTTCTCTTGGGGAACTCTATCTCTTTCTTCGGCATCTTGCAGCGTTCCCATACCTCATGGGACATCGACGGGCATACGAGCGAGTTTCTGTCGTTGACGTAACCAAATACTCCGAAAGGACTATTGAGTTCTTTCAACACAATTTTCAGCACTGCGGAGTACATATCCTTTTCCGGTGTTGACAAGCAGATTTCCGCAATCTCATATTTCAGCTTCAATTCGTGTTGCAGGCGAATGTTTTCTTCTTCGTTCCGTGCACTTTTTTTACGAATTTCCGCGTTTTCCAAGGCTCGTTTAACAACGGATGGAATTCTTTTGAGGTTGGATTTCAACACATAATCGTAAGCACCGGATTGCAAGGTTTCTACAATGACACTTTCGTTAACGATTCCACTTGTTGAGATAATAGGGAGAAACGGTTTCTTTTCGGTACAGATTTTCAAAGCTTCCAGTCCGTCGAAGCCCGGGACGACATAATCGATAACAATCAGATCCCATTTATCTTCTTGTAAAACGTGAAATAGTTCGTTACGAGTTTGTACACGAAAAGACTCTACGTGAAAACCATCCTTACTTAGTTCCCGTAGAAAGAGAAGTTCGTCCGTTTCTGAATCTTCAACAAACAGGATGTTAAGTGTTTCTTTCATTTACAAATCCCGATAGCAAGATTCATTCAATATCAACCAATACTCTCCCATCAGTTTTACCGATTCAGTAAACTTTGCGAAACTGACGGGTTTTTGCACATAACTATTGGCTCCTAATCGATAACTTTCCGCAATATCACTTTCCTCTTTGGAAGATGTTAGGATGATTACCGGAGTCAATTTTGTTTCAGGGTTGGACCTGACAAATTTCAACACTTCCAAACCACCGATTTTCGGTAGTTTCAAATCCAGCAAAATAAAAGCGATAAAATCTGTTAAGCGACCTTTATCGTAAGGCTTTTCATTGGATAGGTAATCGATGGCTTCCTGTCCATCATGTGCCACTACTATTTCGTTGATAAGATTGTTACTTTTCAGGGCACGACGAGTGAGAATTTCATCGTCAGGATTGTCTTCGACTAAAAAAATAATATTTCTCTTAAAAGCATTCATTATAAAACCTCCGACCGAGTACCCAATGTAAAGAAAAAGGTCGCACCTTTTCCTTCTTCGCCTTCTCCCCATATTTCTCCGTTGTGTCTTTGAATAACCCGACTTACGGTTGCCAAACCAACTCCGGTTCCTTCGAACTCCGAGCTTGGATGTAAGCGCTGAAAAGGTTGAAACAAGGTTTTCACATACTTGTTATTGAAGCCCACCCCATTGTCTTTAATAAAATACAGAGGTTTGCCGTTCTGCTCAATAGTACCGAATTCGATGACACTTCTTTCCGTTTTGGAAGTGTATTTCCAGGCATTTCCAATCAGGTTGTTCAGCGCAATGCTCATGAGTCCAAGGTCTGCTTGTACAACCAATCGTTCAGGGCAAAGGAAAGTGTATTTTCTCTCCGGCTCCGTCAGGTGTAAAAGTTTGATCGTCTCATTTGCCAAAGCAACGAGATCGATTGCACTGACATTGAACTCAGATCGCGTGATACGTGACAACTCCAGCAAATCATCGATCAGACTTGCCATATTCAAGGTTGCTTTTCGAATGCGCTCGAAATATAGCTTCGCCGTATCATCGAAGGAATCCGAGAAATCTTCGATAATTGCCTGACTGAATCCGTCGATAGCCCGCAATGGAGCACGCAAATCATGTGATACCGAATAAGCAAACGCTTCGAGTTCTTTATTCGCCACCTCAAGTTCATGGGTTCGCTGAGCGACTCGTTTTTCGAGCTGACTGTTGATTTCCATGATGGTTTTCGTTTTCTCTTCCACCTTGGCATCAAGCACGAGTGCAAATTCCATCAAATCATGATTCGTACGTTCCAACTCTTCCATAAGATCGTGGTTCTGTTGGCGTAGAAACGAAATCTCTTCTTGTAATTTTCTTTCTGTCATGACTTTTTCGTTTTGGCTATCAATATCGTTGCATCATCGCTGTCTTTGGCATATTTTCTTAAAAAATGTGCCGCACTTTTCTGTGCCGATTCCATAGAAAGCCTTTGCACGTCTTCTTCATGCCAATGAGAGGACAATCCGTCGGAAAACATCACGATCTGCATCATAGGATCCCAATCTTGTTCGATAATTTTCGGTTTAGGATATCCTTGGCCAAGAATTCCACGCCTCGTTGGTATGCGGACTGGTGCTAAAGAGCCGTAAATCTTTGTTTCCACATTACCGATAGAAGCCAAAGATAGCTTTTTGCTTTTCCAGTCTATTCGTGCAGCGCTCATGACCACACCTCGAGTCGAACGGCATTCATACCCAACTCCACGGAATATTTCGTTGAAAGATCCCTTGTAATGGTTTTCCAGATACAATCGTGCCTTATGCGAAGCTCGATGAGCAAACTGTCCATGTCCCAATCCGTCAATAACTGCAAAAAAAGCTGTATCTTTGGTCGATTTTACAACAAAAGAATCACCGTTTTGTCTCATATTGGGATGCGGTCTGCTCGCTGCGCCGATTTGTAACGGAGATCTTATCGAACTCTCCTGTACTCCACTATCCAATTTTTTACAGGTAATGACCGTTCCTTGTCCGTTTTTGGCCCTCGGTTCAATTCTTATCTCGTCCATCAGGCGATTGACGGTCCCAAGTCCCAAACCCAAACTCCCGGAAGTGGAAAACCGATCTCTCATCGCTTCGTTCACATCGGCAATACCCGGTCCCCAATCCAACGACTGAATCAACACTCCTTTCTCGTCACTTTCCTGGATTTCTTTTAATATCAAAACTCCACCTTTGGCATGTTTCTCCAAATTCGTCGCCAGTTCAACAATCACCAACTGCATTTCGTCCCTGTTTTTTTTCAAGGACAAACAACGTTCTAAAAACTCGGACGCAAGACGCGGTGCTCTAAGTGTATCCTCTCCCCCTCGGACGTTTATTTTAAGCACCTGCTGTTCGTTCAACGTTGTACCTCTTGGCCCATTTTCGTACGGTGACTTTCGTACCCATACCTATTTCAGATTCGATTTCCATCTCTCCCATCAGTCTCTTGGCACCGGATATCCCCATACCCAGCCCTTTGCCTGTAGAAAAAACCAGGGGTTTTCGCATCTTCCAGGTTTTCAATCCCCGGACCTTTATCCGTGAAAATAATTTCAATGCCCTGCCCATCTAGCGAGTGTATTTTCCGCCAGGTCATCACACCGCTATCCGCATATGTCACGATATTACGGGCCAATTCCGAAGCCGACGTTACGATTCGTGTGACATCGGTCAGACTGAAACCAATTTCAGCGGCCACATTTCGCACTACTTTGCGTGCGGTGATAATATCCATTTCATTCGTGATATTAACATCACCATTTACTTGTCTAACCATTACGAACTCCGCTGTTTATTTCGTCGAGTAGATCAAGTGCACGATCCACATCAAGTGCAGACTGCGTTCGCCCCAACGAAAGGCCGAGCTGCGTCACGGTTATCGCGACCATTGGCTGCATCCCGGCAATCACGGTAACCCCGCCCATCATGGAAACCATGTCGGAAGTTTCCACGATGGTTCTCGCAAAATAGGAATCCAATGTTTCAACCATTGATACGTCCAGTATCAAACCGAGCGCTTCGGATCGCTCCATAGCTCCGAGCACCTTTTCCTGAAGCAAGGAAATGGTCTGATCGTCCGGATCGGCAGGTACCGTCACCAACAATTTATCTCTGACACGAATTACGGATATGTTCTCAACCAACATCTTTACCTCCAGCTATTCTCGAAGCACCGTTTTTCATTCGCTTCGACAAAGCCAACTGCAATCCCGACTTAAGAGATGAACACGTTTCAATCGCAGATAAATCCACACCGAGGTGAACAAGAGTCTGTGCAACCGTAGCTCGTACTCCGGTTAAGATCACCTGCGCCCCCAGAAGGCCAATAGCAGAAATGGTTTCTAAAACGTTTCGTCCTGTTTCCGTGTCGATGATACCCACTCCCGTAATATCGATAATAGCGACTTCGGCATTATCTTTTGCTACGGAATTGAGCAGTACTTCCATGAAATTTTGGGCTCGTCGGCTATCGAGATTTCCAATTAACGGGGCCAGCAACACACCATCCCAAACCTGCATCACCGGAGTGGATAACTCAAGAATATCCTCCGCCTGCTGCTTGATTATGTCCGCTCTACGATTGCTTTCAGACATTTCCAATTCAATTTTGTTGTTGGCACGTTGCAAATCTGCGGTACGTTTTGATACCAACATTTCCAGTTTTTCCTTGTGTTGCACAAGTTCTTCCAGATCCCTTTTGCGAAGTATGAATTTTCGAATCTCGCGAGCAATAGATTTTAGAAGAACTTCTTCTTCTTTCAAAAAGGGTTCACCGACAACCGATTCTCTCTCATCATGGTAGAAAACTTCGATTTTGCCATTACGCTCCTCATCCGGAAGGACGATTTTCACGATCTGTCGAATTTCTCCTTCTTTCAGGTTTGAAGATGAAAATGTTTGACCGTCGAAAGTGATTTTTGCACTGGTTCGTTCCGGAAATTGCCAGGACTCGGGGATTAGATCGACGATGTGCTGCATCGCCTGGTCGAAATCCGTCTCCACATCGGCCAGCAACAAAGAAATCGATGTCATGCAATGAAGTTCTTTGATTCGCTCCTGAAGTTGCAACGCATTTTTATTGCGCTCCTGCGTCGCCTTCACTTTTTCAGTGATATCGATGGCGACTTCGAAACGAACGTTTCGCCCGTCCGGCCACGGAACCATCTGATCGGAAATGTAATAATGACGATCTAAGTTCTCGTTGTAAAACTCCCATATATAGGGTTCATCGCTTTTCGCGATGATATCGTTCGTACAAAACGGGCATGGTTCATCCAAATTCTGAAACGCTTTGTAACATTTTTTTCCGACCGGATCCTCCCCGATAGCTTGAGCGAAAAGATCATTAACAAGGATTACCTCGTAAGTTTTGGGATCGGCGACGTAAATCACTTCGGGAAATCTCCGAATGATCTCTTTGATTCCCTGAAGTTTGTTCATACTGTCTTTGGATTGGGTAGATTCATCGTTGATTATCATGGCATTTACCCTTTCTGTGGACGTGCAAATATAAAATTTCGCTTACAGCTGCTTTTTTTTGTCGACAATCATCATGTTCATCTTTTCGAGAGCCATGATCAGCCCACTAGCCAACGAAGATCGCGTATCAATGCTTGATAAATCTATTCCCAAATGAATAAGGGTCTGTGCTATTTCGGGACTGATTCCGGTAAGAATGACTTTTGCTCCAAGCAATTTCGCCGCACTGACAGTTTCAATGAGATGATGAGCGGTTTGCGTGTCCACGGTAGGAACACCGGTAATATCAACCAGTGCGATAGGAGCTTGATAATCAACAATGGACTGAAGAAGTCGTTCCATAAAGTGCTGTGTCCTTTGACTATCCAGCGTGCCGATCAACGGCGCAACCACCATTCCATCCCAAATTTGCAAAACCGGAGTTGAAATTTCTAATAACTCCTGAGTTTGACGCGCAATTTTCAATTCAGAGCGCTTGGAGTGGATAGCTTCATTCACTGCCACAGCGAGACGTTCCATAGAATAAATATCGCTATCGTCGTATCCTCCCTCCTTGTTGCCCAAAGAAATCATTCCAACAACCTGATCCCCTTTTTTCAAAGGAACTCCCAGGAATGACGTAAGAGGAGGATGACCTTCCGGGATGCCGACCGAATCGGGATGATCCATTGGGTCATTGGTGTACATGGATTGGCCATTGTGAATCACACTGGCCCAAAGTCCTCGCAACTCCATATTTGAAATCATGATAGTAGCATCGGACTCCGGCATATTGCACGCATCCCAACCTGGATTGCTAATGGCGATGGTATCGAGCTTTCCGACCGGATTCAGTTCTCCTATCCAACCAAATTTCGATCCGGTCAACTCTTCCGCAACACTCAAACATGTTTCGCTCAGTTCTTTAAGAGTTTCACAATGGATGCGTTCTTTGAATATTCGGTTAATAGATTGAAAAATCGTCCTTTCAAACCGGGTCTCGAACGATTCTTTTTTTGTGGTTTCTTCTTTGGTTGTCATGATTTACCCCTTTTTCATGTAACCATTAAATTTTATACTTTTTGCTGATTTCCGTTTCTTTTCTTTTCAATCCTGACCTTAGATATCTAAAAAAACTTTCATCCGAGTCCGTTTCTTTACCCCATCGATAATACGAGAAACGTTCATCAAAATAGTCCCGTTTCCAATCAACCCGAAACTTGCCTTTGAAATAGAAAAATTTCTATATGGTTTCATTTGCAGACACACGTACACCCTTACGCAAAAATGATTCGCTTCCGAATACACTTTACACCGTCCTTAGTGTTATTAAAAGTTCGGAAACACTTGGAACAAAGAACTGCCATGTTGCACAAAGATGTGTAAGTAGACTGCTGAATGACCTATAGCTGAACGTGCTTCGTCAACTCCCTTTTCATTTTTATAATAACGCATAGCGTTTATTATTCCAAACATAATCCATAAAAATATTTCAACGGTTACTTTTTGCATCATTCATCGGCACACATTTTACAAACAGGTTTCATAGGTAAAAAATTAACATCCAGTCCCAAATTAGAATATGGTAAGCTTTTATAAATACATTACCAGCCCTTTTAAGGCTGCTCCGTTCAAAACTTGCTCGTTTGAGTGAGATTTCTTCGCCATGAGACTTTTGTCGACAATAATTACAAATGACTTTCAACGGTTCGATTAAAAAGTGAAAAAACATTACATTTCCCTCCTTTTTCCTTTTCAATAAAAACCTTGTATACTCTGAAAAATTGGTCGGAAGCTCATATTGTTCACATGAATTTATTGGCTCGAAAAATGATAAATTTTCACAACCATGCTCGGTTATTCGTGCTTTTTATTGGAATTGTCATATTCCTGCTTTGTACCCGCTGCTCGGAGGAATCCGACCTTTCACCTTTCGATCACGATGCCGACCTGGACCCTCAGCAGGAACAGGATGTTTCCGCTGATGACGATCTCGATTCGGATGAACATCTTCCAGATATCGACGAGGAAGAATTCCCGGATTCCGAGGACATTTCCGATATCGAAAACGATGAGAATGCCTCGGAAGAACAAGACGTTGAAGAAACCGAGGAAATCCCGGAGGAATGCGAGCCGGACCTCGACCCTCCTTGGGAACAAGAAGTCGAAGAAGAGCTGGAATGGGATGTTCCTCCGGTTCCACCTGAAGCAGGAGACGTGATTTTCAGCGAACTGATGCCTTTCCCTCTGGCTTTGCAACAAAACGAAGGCCAGTGGGTGGAACTGACCAACCGCGCTCGACACCCCATCACGCTTCAAGGATGCGAATTCGCAACGTCTTCATACTCCACGACAATCGACAGCCCTTTGCAGATCGATCCAAGGGGAAAAATCCTGATCGGAGTGGAACGCGCTACAACGTATTCAAACGACGTAACTATTGCGTGGAATTGGGGAAATTACATTTTGAAAACCGGGTGGGATTCCCTGCGGATAAGCTGCGGAGAAACCATGATCGATTCCGTAACCTACAGTGAAAACAACATGGGGATGTACCTGATGTTCGGGGCTAGCGTTTCCCTTTGTCCCGACCATCTCGACGCCGAACAAAACGATTCTTACGACAACTGGCGCGTTTCGGGCGAACGAATGCCCAACGATGATCGTGGCACGCCTGGTGAAACCAACGAACCCTGTGAATTCATTGGGGGAGATCTTGATGTTGAAATCGAGTGGGATACGGATATAGAGCAATGGGAAAGCCAAGAGGAAGCGCCCGAAAACTGCCTTCCCGCCCACGGAATGACCGGCCTTCCCAATTGCGGACATACCGTTTCACTACCCGGCGGCATGGACCACGAAACCTGCGTAATCGTTCCGCAAGGTTCCTGTCATACCTACTGGATGGGAAACCTGCCGGATAATTGGTATTACTTCGACCAAAGAGAGATGCCCCGCCATACGGTCCATTTGACATCGTACGCACTTTCCCGCTTTCCCGTAACGGTTGGCGAGTATCGGCAGTGTATCGAAGACGGCGGCTGCGGACGTCCCGTGGCGGAACTATGCCACGTCGATGGCTCATATCTCGTAGGAGAACCCAACATCGACAATCCGTTACGAACCAACCATCCGGTCAACTGCATTAACCGCTATCAGGCGCTTGAATTCTGCCACTGGGCCGGAGGCACGCTGCCTTCGGAAGCTCAATGGGAATATGGGGCGGTAGGTCCGATGGAATCGGATGAGGATTTGACGAATTTTCCCTGGGGAGAAGACCGCAACGAATGCCGCGCCAACATCTGGGGGAACGATCCGTTCGAAGAGACTTCGCCGGTTGGCTTTTTCGACGGGCAACGAAAAAGCCGCGAAGAAGGCGGCTGGCTGTTCGGCCCTGACGATTTCCAGACCTGTGACGATTCCTCCCCCTTCGGACTTAAAGACATGACACACAACGTTTCGGAACTCGTCCTGGATTTCCCTTCCGACTACGACGACTGGCCGAACGAATCGGTCAATCCCGTCTGGTGGCCGCCGCTGGCGAAAGGATTTCTTTCCCGTGGTAGCAACTGGGTCTATTCGGAAATGCATCACGCTAGAAGTCACCTACGGACGCCGATGTCGTTCATTCCCAGCACGTTTTCTTCCATAGGTTGCGGTTTTCGCTGTGCATTTACGCCTTCGGAATAAAACCCTAAGACTTGTTTTCGCTACTTTATCAGGGTACTGTACATAAACAGCAACCTGAAAGGAATCATGATGAAAAAAGTGATGACCATCCTTTACGTGGCCGATCAAAAACGTAGTCGGGACTTTTACCGTGCCATCCTCGATAAAGAACCGCTGCTGGATGTTCCCGGAATGACAGAGTTTCCTCTCTGTGAAGGAGCAACGCTAGGCTTGATGCCCGACCAAGGGACAGTATCGTTTTTGGGAAAAAATCTCCCTCCGGCGGAAAGTGGTCGTGGAATACCACGTTGTGAATTGTACCTATTCGTAGATGATCCCGAAAAATGCTACGGCTCGTTAATCGAAGCAAAAGGTAAGCCAGTAAGCGAACCCCAAAAACGCCCCTGGGGTGATGTCGTAGCTTATGGAGCGGACCCGGACGGGCATGTTCTGGCATTTGCCAAGTCTTCCTCCGCTCAATAACGAACCTATAAAACAGGAAAACGAAAATCATTAAAATACATTACTTTTTACAAATAATCTGGCCATTTAAATAAGTTTGCGTTACATTTTACAGGATTGACGACGGATTCGGTAAGCATACCGAAATGACTTCTCAGTAGTGTCTTAAAAACTCCATTCAGGAGTATCGCTTTTTCCTAAAAACAGGATATTGCCCCATGTGGCGGTTTGTAATCCTTCTCCACGTCTTTTTTTGCGCAGCATTCGCTTTGGGGGCCTGCGAATCGAGCCATAACTCTTCACCGTTTGCCGATACGGATTGGACAGATACGGATTGGATTGAAGGTGAAGTCGACGAAAAAGAGATCGTCGAGCTTGAAAAAGAGTTCGAAGACCAGGAAAAAGAAGAACAAGAGGAAAATGGAGACATCACCCCGCAACCTTGTTCACAATTGGAGAACGAAACAGGTGTCTTCGTATGCAGCCATAAACTCGCAGATGATGCCGCATTCAATCAAGTAGCAGTGGATGACAACGTTCGGCCCGCAATCGCTTCTTTTACGAAATACCTGATTCCATTAAATAAATCTTACGTACCGGTAACCTTCCAGAACCTGCGCCATCTTCCGAGCCGTTTGGATTTTTTGTCAAAAGCTTTTCCGGCTTATTACGGTTGGCTAACCTCGGAAAACTATTCCAGCCTGTTTCTCGAAGAAAAATCGAGACAATATCTCGTCGGATCGGTCCTGAAATTTTCCGAGACCTGTAAGGGTCATGCGTATGGATTCACCCTTGAACAGCGGTTCTCGAATCAAAACGAAAATCCAGGCAAGTTGGACGAAAATCTTCTGGCAAGTGTGAGACAACAATTGGGAGATGTCCTGCCGGAAGAAGCTCCCCTGTTTTTCCCCGTCACAAATCGAGACCGACAAGCCTCAGAGTCATGGAATCAAGATCTGGTCGATGTATACGACTGCGAAGTCCCCTCCGAAACGGAAATCTACACTGCAGGCGTAAGCGTTGGATATGTAAGGATTTTATCGGATCGCGGCAGACGAAAAGGAGACGATTTCGACGACTACGGATGGCAGGAAATCATCGTATCGGAAAACGCTCTCGATGAGCTAGACGACCCTGTCGCGGGAGTCGTCACGCAAGAGCGTCAAACGATGTTTTCTGAACCCGGCTTATTGGCTGCCCAAAATGGTATCCCCAACCTGTTTTTAAACGACGCGCTTGAACGTTTCTCGCCTTATGAAGACCAATTTGTGAAGGTAAGCGTCGAATCCGATGGAAACGTAACCCTAGAAAACATCACGGTGGATAAAGCACAATTGTATTGGGAGGCAAGCCGTCCCGAATCGCCGGAAATCATCGTTCCCGATCAAGAAACTTTCGAACTTCCTTCTTTGCTCGAAATGCACGTTGACAATGCCGAAGAGCGTGAACAGGCATTGAGCCGTTTCGGAGGACGCGGAACGACCTTGGCGATTGGTTCTCAAAACGTGGCGTCCAAACACCGGACACAAGGGGTTGTCGTTCCGTTTGCCTATTATCTGGAATTCCTTCAAACCAATGAAATCGTTGCGGAAATCGATGGTGTTACAGAATCCCGAAGCTATCGGGAACACGTCCTTGCCATGACAGACCAACCGGAGTTTTCGACCGATCCAGCGTTTCGCCGCGAGCAATTGGAAGAATTTTCCGAGCACATGCAGAGACATGGAGATATCGAACGCGAACGAATTCAAGCACTTAGCTCACGAATATCCGAAGTTTTCGGAAACGGTCGAAACACGCTCCGGTTCGATTCTTCGTCCAATCTCGACACGTTGCCCGAATTTTCCGACGAAACCCTTGTTGCCTCTCCTTCGGCCTGCGAAGATGACCGACATCCATCCGCCTGTACAGGTGAAAGCAACGATCCGCAAGCGATCGAAAACGCCTTGCGCATACTTTGGGCTGATTTCTGGGAGCCTGAATCCTTCGAAAAACGCTGGTTCCATCGGATCGTCGATCCTGATCGGGCGGCTGTTGCCGTCGTGATAACGAAGGAATGTCACGATCTTGACGCCCACGGCATGATTTTTAGCGGATTACCGCAAACAGCCGGAGATGAGCGCATGGTGGCCTATACTCAAATCGGCAATACCACGCAGGAATCCGTTGATTCCGCAGAATCACCCGAATCGGTACTTATGACGGTCGAAGAAGAAACTACAACTCTGTATCGAGGTGGACTTTCGTCCCTTGTAGAACCATCTGAGGTCGTTCTCGATGATGAAACCTATATCGAATTAGCTACGAATCTAGACAACTTACGACAAGAGTTTCCTTTCGATTTTACGAGTTACTCCACTCAAGAAGCGGTTTTAGCTCTCGAATTCGAAAAAGCGGAGAATGACGAGGCGCTCTTCGTTCGTGCCATTCCACTGCAACGCAAAGAAAAAGATTCGGCCATCAATCAAGTAACCATTGAAATCGACGACGACACAACCTTATGTGGACGATTTCGGGATAATCGCGACCTTTTCGAGGAATACAGGTTGCGAACGAAAGTTGAATTGCAGGGTGAAACCTTCGAACTACCCACCTCGGGACCGCTTCCCGAGCAAGACATCATCAAACGGGTGATCTTCGGTCCGCAAAAAACGGAACTCGTCGCAATGGATTCACCGCAATGGCATCTTGACACCGCCGATCCGGGAGACGGAAAGCTCTATTATCGTTACCGATTCGAGCAGACATTCACCGATGGAGAGCAGGAATTCCACCTCGGTTGGGAGAAACGAACCACGGGCGCATTACACCAACGCCCCGAAACCATTCAAATCAGTGAAAAACAACTCGAAACGTTTAGCAACGGCTGGAGTCTTCAAGCGGTATCGGAAGAAAGGGAACAAACGATTTCCCTGCTGTCCTGCCACTTCGACAACCTGCCTCGATTCAAACGAACGGCATGGTTGCCTTCAGGAGAGCGCATCGAATTGGATGTACGTTTCCAGGAATCGTTGTTAAGCAGCGGTCCGGCAGCTCTACTGGGAGCAAGTTGGTTCAGGACGGAGGACGACATCCACGTCAACGATTACTTCCGACTGGTCTACAGCGCCGACCACCACAATTGGAAAGAGCGATTTCTCGTAGTGTTTCCTGACTGTGTGGAAGGAATCCGAGGGGTTGCCATCCGGGAATCTTATCCATTCGATCCGTCGGCAACGAAAATCGAATGGCTGGACGATTCTTTCGAAGTATTGGAAAGCCTCACTCCAACCCAATACATCATCGAGGAAACGGGGCGTTAACACGCCGTATCTCCTTAAAATTGTTTGGACTTTCTATAATCCAAAATCATTCGTGAACTCGGGCTAATTTCTGCCCTGATACCTTGCGGTTGTCGGACAAGGAATTTTTCCGACCTACGCCAAGTTCAGCTCATTTCGCTTTGGAGGTTTCCAACAGTTCTTCCATGATGTTTAGGACATCCGCACGGTACCGCTCGTCTTCCATGGCATAGCATAGTGACGTTTGCAGCAATCCTAACGGTGATCCGGCATCCAACCGTTTGCCTTCCAACTGCACGCTGAACATGGGAGAATTCGGACGACGAGCCAGTTCGTTCAAACCGTCGGTCAATTGAATTTCTCCCCCCTGCCCTTTTTCCGTATTTTCGAGAATCTCGAAGATTTCGGCAGGAAGAACGTAGCGACCGGTAATCGCCATGCAGCTAGGTGCCTGTTCCGGCTTAGGTTTTTCTACAAGGCGGCTCAAACGCATGATACCGGGTTCGATCTCTTCACCATCCACAATGCCGTAGCGATCGGTCTGATCGGCAGGAACTTCATCCACGGCAATGGCACTTCCGCCAAGACGCTCAGAGGCATCGATCAACTGTCCGATGGCCGGTTTCTTGGAAAGCACCAGTTCGTCTCCCAGAATCACGGCAAACGGCTCGTTACCAACGGCTTCCTTGGCGCACCAGATGGCATGCCCCAAACCCAGCGGATGTTTTTGCCGCACAGCGGTAACACGCACGAGATTCTCCAGGCTTCTCATGCGGTCGGCCAGGCCGGTTTTGTCTTTGGCTTCCAACCAGTACATCAGGCTGGTAGCACTATCGAAATGATCCTCCAAAGCGTATTTTCCCCGAGCCGTCACGAAAATCACTTCCTCGATTCCGCAGGCAGCGCATTCTTCCATCAACCACTGGATAACGGGTTTATCCACGATGGGAAACATTTCTTTGGGAATACATTTGGATGCAGGCAAAAAACGTGTACCAAGCCCAGCCACCGGCAAAACCACTTTGCGAATCTTCATTGATCCTTCCATGCCGTTAGGTCAATAAATGAGTATCTTTTTCAAATTGCGTGGTCATTCTAGTCTTTTATTCGAAGAACCCAAAACAATTTCTCCACGTTCCTTTTCAGACATCTGAAACCGTATTTCAAAGGCAATTGTTTGCGAAAATCCTCTGTAAAATTGAAACTAAAGCGCTGGTTTTACACTGTAAAGGTAAATATCCCAGGCAGACTGAAAATGTGTGAATTTTTTAAGAAAAACCAAGCCGGTTTTATGGCAGTTCTCAATTTTGACGGAGGAAATAACGTACTCTCCCCCCATCGCTTGAAGCGCTTTCACGTTCAAATCAAGATGTCGCACAACAACCGATTTTTTCGGTTCGATTGTTTCATAGGCTTCGAGATCGTCCAGAAAAAGATAAGCCCTACTTCCCCAGGAATCATAGTATTTTCTGAAATGTTCATTCTTCTTCAGTTCAGGCGCAATGATTTCCCGAAACGCTTTTTTATACGAGAGGGGATAATAGTACCAATAACCATCGAGAGTATAAAAGCCGTTGTATTGTGCGATAGCAGGATGCATCCCGATACTTACGACACGGTATTCTTCAGGAGATCGCCCGATGAAGTCACGGATTTCGGCGAATTGCTCCTCCGCATAAAATTCTGCGTACGTTATGCCGTGCGTTCGTTTCTCGTTTTCGTAATCGCTATGGGCAAAAACATTAAAAACTTGCAACAAAGCCAACGTTGCAACAACGATTCGTCCTTTCTTCCAACGACTTGCCAAAAATGAAAGACCTTCTGCAAATAGCAGAAAACTCGCCAAAGGCAGCAAAAAGTAGAACCGACTGAAATTAAATCCCTTCAAAAACGGTAAAACCGCTCCGAAATCGATCATAGGAGCGATGGCGGAAACACCGCAAACAAACAAGAAAAGAGCGAAATAGCCGAGCAAGTGATTGCGATTCGACGTCCAAATGAGACTTGCAGAAAGAGCCAGCAATGCCGTCAGTAAAACAATGGGAAAATGCAGGGAATGTGCATGGTACTGGCCATTTATCAACAGATCTAAAAAAGTTTTTCCAACATCGACAACGGACTGATCGTACTGGAAATTTCCCGCCCGATGACTGACGAACGGGTGCGTCAACGACAACCAGAGCATGCGGTAATTGGCCCATAGCGTCAAACAGGAAAATCCAACGATGGCACCGAAAAAATGCAGATTCGGTTTGCGGTACCGAACAAGATCCACAAGAAAAATCCCACCGATGAGAATCAAGAAAAAGAATAAACAACGGAAAAACTCGGCGTAAAAAGGTAAAATGAATAGAAAAAGATAACTAGGCCACCGGGCTTTGCCGTCTCGAATCGACAGGAAAGCGTACAGTGCCATGGGTTGACCGGCGATTCCCAAACCATTTTCAGGCCAAAACGGCAACAACGAAAAACCAGAGGCAACCAAGATATTGAGAATCTTGAACGATGGATCGGGATTACGGATGCGATCGAGGAGCAGCAACATCCCGAAAAACGCGACAATACGCATCAAAAATTGATTGATCGTGTATGCAACGAATGGATCGAACAAGGTATAGAGCCACAATCGTAGGTTCCATTCGGAGTGGAGCACACCTCTCGGGATGCCGTTAAACATCTGCGGAATCGGCTCCAGGCTACCTGCGAAAACTTTCCCACTATTGACCAAAAGAATCAGGGATGTGTGAATATGGTCGAGATTGTCGTGAATCAGCACGTACGTATCATGTCCGAAAACCAAAAACGGTGCCAGATAAACAGCAAGCAGTGCAAGCGCGAAAATGAAAAGCATCCGATGAAATTTCGAGGAATTCCAAAGTCTATTGTTCGAAGCCTGAATGCTTTCAAACGTTTTTGCCCCATGATACGCCAAAGAACCGTAAAAACGAACACTGTGGGTTAGAAGCAAGAATATGAAATAGCCGTAACCAGCGCACTTGATTTTTCCGGCTAAATCGCTCAGATAGGGAGAATGAATGGAAAGAGCAATGGTTTCCATAAACAACAACAAAATGGCAACACTCCAGATCACTTGATCATGGTTTGTCATCCATTTTCCGACCTCTTCTCGAAAACGATAGAGAACGACCGTCGAAATCAGCAGACCGAACCAAACCATCATAAACAAAAACGGAGTTGAATCGGTGTTTTCTCCTTTCAGCCATTGAATGACAAGAAAGGTCAGGTTTTGTGTGCTTTGCAGAAGAACGAGAGACAGAAGAATGCAAAGCAGGAATTTTTCGGCAAACGACAACACGGATTGAAAAAAAGCCCGTACTTTCGCTGTTATTTGAAACGAACCGAACTCGATTTTTTTTCCGAGCAAACCAAGCAATCCATACAGAATTCCCCCAACCCAAAGAAAGCAAAGCGTCGGGGAGGCCAAAGCGTTCCAGCTCCAGGTATCGATTCCGAAAGCCTGTTCACGATAAGGAACCAGAACGACGAAATACAGGAATGGAAGCAGCCACGTGGAGAATGTATCCAAAGGACGATAGTATTCGCCTTCTCCCCTGCCAATGGGTTCCCGATTCGATCTGTTCGACAGAAAATGCAACGTTGCAGGAAAACAAAAAAGAGAAAACAAAAAGGTTACAGAGAAAACGGAAGGTTTGGCGAAGCCGCTAGACCAATGGGCGATTTGAAACAACGCAAGGATGGTATTGACGATAAAAGGCCGACTGGTCAGGTAATCCGTCATAGAGAAGGTGGTCTATCTGGTGTTGAAACCAAAATATTAGTAACTACTTGATTTCTTTATATAACTCGATTATTTATCCCAGACAAGCAAATTCAGATCATTTCATTACGCCCGACAATTGATTCCGACGCTACAACCACGGGCTAACGGTACAATCTCCTTGAGGTCGTTGAGGAATTTTGATACTAAGAGATACAGTGGAAATAAGATCCAAACGATTTCAATCCTTCGAACGTCCGAAATGCTGCACGAAAACAAAAAATCACTGTTCGTCGCCATTGGATTTGTCCTAAGCCTCCTTTTTCTCTTCCTGGCGATGCGAAAACTGGAATGGAATCAAGTAGTTTCATCCCTGGAAAACGCCAACCTCATTCCATGGATCGCGTTTTCCGTCGGTAGTTATTTATTCGGCCACATCCTACGAGGAATACGAACACACCTTCTCGTCAGCAAGGATGCCAGCGTTGGCATATGGACGACTACACAAGTCGTGGTGTTGGGATACGCCGTCAACAACATTCTTCCTGCAAGAATGGGAGAATTCGCACGAGCCGGAATGCTGACCGAACGAACGGGGATCACCTACACCCAGTCTCTGACCATCACATTTCTGGAACGCCTGCTTGATGGCGTGGTGATGGTCGCCCTTCTGGCATTGGCGGCACTGTTCGTCGGCGCAGACGGATTCGTCAAAGAATCGATTTTTTTCGCCACTCTGGTCTTCGGTGCGGCTTCGGTTGCAGTTCTAGTATTGTTGGTGGCTCCCGGACTCGTCACTTCGATGATTTCTCGTACCTTGCAAGTCATTCGGCCAAGTTGGCACGATCCAGCCATCCGTTATCTCATGTCCATCATCAACGGTGTCAGCTATTTGAAATCGCCTGTTCAAGCGCTCTTGGCACTTTTTTTAAGCCTGCTGGTCTGGTTGTGTGAAGGCGGATTGTTTCTTTTCATGCTACCGGTTTTCGGCTTGGAATTGAACTATCTGAATGCCATCCTGGTTATGTCGTTGACCAACCTTGGCATCATGATTCCTTCGGCTCCTGGATTTATCGGAGCGTTTCATTTTTTTTGTATGCAAGGTCTTCTGCTTGTAGGAGCCAACCAAGCCACCGCGATCAGTTTCGCCACTCTGGTTCACCTGGCCTTTTACATTCCCATCACCCTTTGGGGTGTTGTCATTATGTTGTGGTACGGAATCGAACTCGGTTCCATCGTGAAGCTCTCCCAAAAAGCGAAACCTCTGAAAAACCTCGAACAATTCGATCAAATTTCGAACGAACGCCTCGGAACCAGTTCCGTCACCACTGTCTTGGATACACCGTCTCTCTTCACAACCAAACTGGCCGAAGCCATCTGTCCTTTCGACAGAATTCCTTCCGAAAAGAGAGAGGAATTGCTCAACAACGTAGCCTCTTTCTTGCAAGGACAAATCAACAGTATCCCCAGACGCTATATCGTGCTGTTTACAATCGGAATGACCGGTTTCCGCACGTTTTCATGGATGCGGTACGGCAGACCGTTTTGTGCACTTTCAGTTGAACGTCGAACCCGTTGGGTGAATGCATGGGCTTATGGTCCCATCGGACTGACGAGGCAGCTTTTCCGACTTGTGCGGGCGACATCGTTGCTCGCGTTTTATGAAGCCTCTGAAACGCTGGCCACACTCGATTCCGATTCCAAAGGTAAGCCTGTACTGTCATCGACTTACGAGGTCGGCCAATGACCTCATTCGAGAAAAAAAAGAAAATTCAGGTTCTTGTCATAGGAAGCGGACCGGGAGGCGCGGTAACGGCCATGACCTGCGCCGAAAACGGAATGGATGTGCTTCTACTGGAAGAAGGAGCCAAATGGGATCGATCCGATTACGGCGACTCCGCAACACAGGGAATGCGAAGGCTGTATCGAAATCGAGGAATGACGCCGATTGTGGGTAAAACACCGATCGGCTACGTAGAAGGTCGTTGCTATGGTGGAAGTTCCGAAATCAACTCCGGATTCTGGCACCGAACCCCCAACGAAATCCTGTTGCGCTGGAAAGCTCGGTACGATCTTCAATACGCCTCTCCTGAAGAAATGGAACCGTATTTCGGCTGGGCTGAAAATCAGGTAACTATTGAATATTATAGGGGCGATCTACCCCCAAGCACCCGTCTGTTCAAAGAAGGTGTGGAAGCAATGGGATGGTCGGCCGTGGAAGTTCCGCGTATGGCTTCGTCCTGTAGCGGAAAAAATCGATGTGCCAGCGGATGTCCGACGGACGCCAAACGAAGCATGAGCCGAACACTGCTTCCGAAAGCCGAGGCTATGGGAGTAACGGTTATCACGAATTGTCGTGTAAAAATGATCCTCCGAAGTGGCCGTCGTGCGGTTGGGGTTCTTGCCGGGTTGACAAGATCCGACGGTTCGGAAGAACTCGTCCGAATCGACGCCGAACATGTTTTCGTCTGTTGCGGTCCCACTGAAACCCCAGCCTTGTTGAGACGTAGCGGTATTCGCTACCACGTAGGTGCTTCGTTCAACCTCCATCCCATGCTCAAAGTTTCGGCACGATTCAACGAGCCGGTAAACAGCCACGAAACAGTGCTTCCGTTGGTTCAGATCAAGGAATTCTGGCCGGAAATCTCTTTGGGGGGGGCTTATTTCTCTCCAGGACACCTGGCCTTGAATCTCAGCGAAAACGGACTGGACTACCAGCGGATCATGGAACACTACCGTTCCATGGCCACGTATTATGTCGCGGTTCGAGGGTCCGGCAAAGGTTCCGTTCATGCCTCGTTGACAACGGACCGAAGCACACATATTCGCTATGAATTGTCCCATAGAGATATGTGGTATCTCAGTCAGGGATTTGCACGACTGTGTATGCTGTTGCTTGCGGCAGGTGCGACGGAACTGTATCCGACAGTCCATGGACAAAAGCCGATAACAACAGAGCTGGAAGCCGTCGGCTGGCTGGATCGGACGTTGCCTAAAAAAGCCGTCAGTTTAACCACCGTACACGGTTTCTGCGCCTGTCCCATGGGAGAGAGACAGGACCGTTGCGCCGTGGATTCGTTTGGCCGGGTCCGACATTTCGAAAACCTCCGTATCAACGATGCAAGCATGTTACCCGACTCTCCAGGCGTCAATCCACAAGGCTCTATCATGGGCTTTGCCCGCAGAAACGCCCTTCATTTCGTAAAGGAATCCTCATGACGAAACCGATAGCCCTGATTACGGGTGCAACGGGATGGTTAGGTACTCGATTTACTCGTACGCTGGCAGAAGGTCTTCCCGGAGTCGCACGCTTCGAAGCTCCCAATCCCGACCGCCCGATCCGCTGCCTCGTCAGAACAGGCGAAGGCGCTTCGAAACTGAAAAAGATTTCCGGTTCCATCGAAATTTTCGAAGGTGATATCACCCAACCGGAAAGTATGAAGGCATTTTTCAATGGAGCGGAAGGAGCTACGCTTTTTCACACCGCCGCCGTGATCCACCCCACCAAAGGGGTGAAAGAGTTTTACGAAACAAACGTACAAGGCACACAAAACCTTATCGAAGCCGCTGCAACGGCGAATATCCGACGAATGGTGCATGTTTCCTCCAATTCCCCAATCGGTGTAAATCCATCGGCCGATCATCGCTTCGACGAATCCAGCCCGTACAACCCCTACATGGGCTACGGAAAGAGCAAAATGCTGGCCGAACAAGCCGTTTTGAAAGCTCATGAAGCGGGCAAATTCGAGGTCAGCGTGATTCGTCCCCCATGGTTTTACGGACCTGACCAACCACCTCGGCAGACATTGTTTTTCAGCATGATCAAAAAGGGTATGGGACCGATTTTAGGGAACGGCGAAAATCAGCGTTCGATGGCCTATACGGACAACATCTGCCAGGGAATGAGACTTTGCGAAAAAGAAAAAGCCGCAAACGGTGAAATCTTCTGGATCGCCGACGCAGAGCCGTATTCCATGAATACCATCCTCGACACCGTCGAGAGGGTCTTGGAAAACGATTTCAACATTGAAGTGGCCCACAAGAGAATGAAATTGCCCGGTTTTTCCGGTGATTTCGCTCAACTTTGCGACAAAATGCTGCAATCGGTGGGAATCTACCATCAGAAAATTCATGTTCTGGGTGAAATGAACAAAACAATTGCCTGTTCTATTGAAAAAGCACAACGTGTTCTGGGATACGATCCGAAGATTTCACTCGAAGAAGGAATGCGCCGCAGTATCGCATGGATTTTAGACCAGGGAATCGAGATCTAAACCAAAGGCTCGCAACAACCATGACGACAAAAAAAATACATCTGATTACAGGCGGTTCCGGCTATTTCGGATCGGCGCTTCTGAAAAAAATCCGAGCAGCGGGTCACCAGGTAAGAGTCTTCGACCTCAACGACGCCGATGACCGCCCCGGCGATGTCGAATTCGTTCAGGGGGATATTCGAAATCTCGAAGCCGTCCGAAAGGCTTGTGAGGGAATATCGGTGGTACATCACAATGTCGCTCTCGTACCTTTGGCAAAAGACAAAGAGGCATTTTGGAGCGTCAACTACGACGGCACCGAAAATCTGATGAAAGCCTGTCTGGAAAACGGAGTCGAAAAAGTCGTGCACATGTCATCCTCTGCTATTTTTGGCGTTCCGTCGAAAAATCCCGTGGACGATAGCGTGCCCCCAAATCCCATGGAGGATTATGGCCGAGCCAAGTTCGCGGCGGAAGATGTCTGCAAAACGTACATCGATCAAGGACTTGACGTTACCATCGTGCGTCCGAGAACCATCATGGGACACGGGCGGCTGGGTATCATGCAAATTTTGTTCGAATGGATTCGTCAGGGAAAAAACATCCCGGTTTTGGGATCGGGCGATAATCTCTACCAGTTCGTCCACGCCGACGATCTGGCCGATGCCGTAATTGCGGCAGGAGAACGGCGAGGAGCATCGGTATACAATATCGGAGCAGAGGAGTTTTGTTCTATTCGAGAAACCCTCGAAGCGCTAACAAAGCATGCGGGAACCGGAAGCCGGGTGATTTCCCTACCTATGGAACCCACCGTATGGGCCATGAAGCTTACATCGGCAATCGGGCTATCTCCCCTCGGACCATACCACCACCTGATGTATGGTCGCTCGATGTATTTTGACGTGACACGCCCAAAAGAGGAACTGGGATATCGTCCCCGATATGGAAACATCGAGATGTTCAAGCAATCCTACGACTGGTACCTCGAAAACAGAACGGACGTCCTCCAGGAAAACGCCACCCGATCCCATCACAGGCGAGGAGTCAAACAAGGAATTATCAAGGTTTTGGGGTGGTTTATGTAGGCTTTCGTGGCTCTATAAAACCGATTGTGTGATACATCCTCATATCATTGAACAAACATCGGCAAAACTCAATAGCCGGGAACTTGTCGTTCGTCCAATAATAAAGTATGGTTAGGGACGAATGTTTTTCATGCAAGCAGGTTTTGCCATGATGCGAATTTCCGTTTTTCGTGCCACACTCGGCGTATTGTTGGTGCTTTCATTCACTGGGTTCATTGGCTGCGGAGATAGCTCCAATGTGACCGGTACAGCCGAATTTCAGGACGAATGCTCTGCCAGTTCCCCTTGTGCGGATGGAAGTTTTTGCGTGTACGGTGTATGTATCGGGCTATTGTGCTCCGATTCCAACCCCTGTCCTAACGGCTACAATTGTTTCAACGGAGCCTGCGTAAATACATACATGACAATTCCGGGGGATACAGATCTCGAAACCGGAACCGACACGGACACGGATTCTCCCGAAAGTATCGAAACGATGGATGAAGAGCCCGAAAACAGTCTCCCTCCTTCCTGTGAAGCAGGTGAAACCGTGTGTTATGACGACACCACAATTGCAGTCTGTCGTTCTGACGGAAACGGTTGGGATTCCTCGGCCTGCCCCACCGATGAAATCTGCCTCGTGGACGCCTGCATCCCCATGCAATGCCAACCCGACACTTTCGGTGACTGCGAAGACCGCTTTACCTACACCCAATGCAACATGCTTGGAACGGGTTGGGAAAGCGGCGTTTGCGAGGATGGATTCGAGTGCATCCCCGAACAAGGCTGTCAGGCCATCACCTGCGAACCGGATTCCCCGGTAGAATGCATGGATACATTGACTCTCATCGTTTGCGACGAATTCGGCACAGGTTACGTACAACGAAACTGCCAGGGCGATGAAGTCTGCTATCTCGACGACTGCCATCCGCAAATCTGCGAGCCGGGTGAATACGACTGCACCGACGAAATCCTCAAATTCTGCAATTACTTAGGTACGGCCTTCGATGAAGTGATGGACTGCGGCAGCCAGGATCTCGTCTGCTCTCAATACGGTTGCTTCCCCCGTATCTGCGAAACCGACGAAACCAGTTGCAACCCAAGTGACGAACAAACGGTCACCTATTGCGCCGAAAACGGTACGGAATGGGTGGATTTATTCGAATGCCCTGAAGGTACGAGTTGCCGAGGCGGGGAATGCATGGACGCCTGCCAGATCGCCGCCTATGACCGAAGTTATATCGGCTGCGAATACTGGCCGGTTGATCTTTACAACGACAGCCGTTCGTCCAATCCAAGTTCGCAATTCGGCGTTGCGGTATACAATCCACACCCCACCATGACGGCGAATATCGAAATCCGCAAACCTTCCGGGTCGAGCAGTACGGTTGTCGCTTCGGGGAGCATCGAACCGGGTGGTTTATCCTCGTTTCTGCTGGGAAATTCCCTTCTGCTGAGTGTCGCTTCCAAAAGCCTGAACGCGTACCGGCTCACTAGCGACATTCCCGTTTCTGTCGTGCAAATGAATCCATTCGACAACGGGCAGGAGATTCACTCCAACGACGCCACGTTGCTGCTGCCTTCCGGCAATCTCGGAAAAGAGTATTTCAATCTGACGCTGCCACACTTGCGCATCCAGAGGGAGGGCGATCTTTTCGACTGGTTCGAACCGCAAATTTCCGGTCAGCTCCCTTCGGGTTTCGTCATTGTCGGCACGTACGAGGGCACTACCAACGTGACGGTAACCGTCCCGGTACCTACACGCTCGGGAACGGGGTTATCCGCGATGAGCGCAGGCCAGACTCGTACTTATCAGCTCCAACAATATGAAGTGCTCAACCTTGCGACGGCCAACAAAACAAGCAGCACCATCACCGACGACAACATCCGAACCGCTATTTACGATTACGACCTCACCGGCGCATTCGTCACCGCCGATCAGGAAGTTGCGGCTTTCGGAACCCATGCTTGCGTTTTCGTCCCCGAAGACACATGGGCCTGCGATCACATCGAGCACCAACTCCTTCCGCTGACCACCTGGGGCAAGGAATACCTCGCCATTCGTCCCTTCGCCCGTAACACTTCTCATCCAGAAGGTGCGTTCTATCGCATCATCGCCTCGGAAGACAACACGCAGGTTACGACAGGCGTTTCCGGCCATACATCCTTCACGTTGAACGAAGGGGATTTGCGTGAATTCATGAGTCGTGAAGAGCACTTCCGAATTTCTGCGGACAAGCCGATTCAGGTCGGTCAATTCCTGGCCAGTCAGAACGCCACCGGTCTGAGCACCAGCGACGAAGCAGGCGACCCGGCGTTCATGTTGCTTGCTCCCGACGAACAATTCCGCAAAGATTACACCTTCCTGGTTCCCCCCTATTACGCGTTGGATTACATTACGTTGGTCGCTCCCATCGGTGCTCAGGTAACATTGGACGGGGAAGCCATCACCGAAGATCAGTGGGATATCGCTTCGTCGGATTTCAACGTCCATCAACGACTGATGACCGACGGGGTACACCGGATCGTATCGGACATGCCGGTGGGTTTGTACGTCTACGGGTATTCCAGCTACGTATCGTACGCCTACGTGGCGGGATTGAGCCTCCAGGAAATCAATCCCAAGGAATAATCAGGCTTCCCCGATATTTCAGGCAGATGGAAATATCGCCCGTGCTCGTTCGGATACATCTTCGAGCCATGCCGGAGTCACGCTTTCCAACGTGGCAAGAATCTCATGCGCTGATGACAGGTCCATTTCATCGTATTGAGCCGCCTCGACGGCAACGGTATACATCCCGGCACGGCGAGCCGCCTGGGTTCCCATGGCGGAATCTTCGAACACCAGGCAGTGTTTTTCCGGAACCTGAACCAAACCGGCGGCTTTGATATACGGCCCTGGAAAGGGCTTTCCAGGGATCACGTCCTCAGCCCCGACAATGAACCGCACTTCGTCGTGAATCTCCAACAATTCAATGACCTGCTCGATTTCCTCCCGGTAGCTGCCACTTACAATCGCCACGGGAAAACGCTCGGCACACAAACGCAAGGCTTCGACCGCTCCCGGTAAAACCTTCGTCGCACCTTCGAGAAGATCCCATTTGTGGCGCTTGATCTTCTCCATTAGCATTTCAGGAGTCACCGGCAGGCTATAATTGAGGATACAGCGGTCCAAAATGCTCTGCCATGGCAGGCCGATCACCGCCCTTTCATCTTCCTTGGATAGCGTTTCTCCGAAATCCGCAACCGCCAGCCTCGTCGCCTCCGTCGCGGCGGATTCGGAATCTACTAGAGTTCCGTCCATATCGAAGAAAACCGCTTGAATCCAAGGTTTGTGCACGTTCACCTCTACGAAAAATGCCGCCCGAAAGAGGGGCGGCAATAAAGTTTTAACCGCTTGAAATAGTTACAGGTTCGAGCGCGCCATTACTTCGAGAATCTGATCGCTGGTCAGTGCGTAATCGAACACGTGGAAATCATCGATCATACCTTCGAAACCGACTTGATCCGTTCCGATCGAAAAATTCCCGATCTGGTAATCGTTGCTGTCGTTTGTGAAATCTCCCGCAAAATCGGTACAAGTCGGTCCATCGAAAACATCTTCGTCACGGCGCTGATTCGTCGTTTCCTCGTCATCCTCGTCCCCATCGGTGGGAACCTCGGAAGGTTCCTCGGGACTGCCATCGATGTAAATGGTCAAGTTGCCATTTTTTCGCGTTACGGCGAGATGATTCCACTGGTTTTCAGCCAAAGAGTTCTGACCGGTACAAACATGCATTTCCGCACTCGATCCCGCTTCCTTAACGGAGAAGTTGACCACACCGTTGATGACAATGAAACCAACCACGGCATCTTCGGTCTGAAGAGATTGAGAATTGGTGTAAATTCCGTGAAAATCCTGGTTTTCAATCGGTTTGAACCACAAAGCATAGGAAAAATCGCCGTCTTCCACCTTCAGGCAATCTTCATCGGACATAGTGATGTACTGTTCGACACCTTCCAATTCCACGGCATAAGCCACTTTGCCGTCCTCACCCATTCGAGCGTTGCCGACAGCCGTTCCGGGAGCGTCACAAGTACCGCTGTTGGCAAATTCTCCCGTGGATTCGTCGAAAGTCCAGAGCGCAACGGGATCGGACGAAACCGGCTGTTCCTCGACAATATCGGGCACATCGAAATCATTTTGGATACGATCAGTCACATCCCTGTCCCCTTGATTGGGCGACTCGGAACTTTGATCTTCATCTGCATTTCCAGTATCGGTCGTGTCTTCTTCTCCACAATGGAGGAAAGGTAACGCCGCCATTGTGGCGATGAGTAGAAATGAAATCCAGATTTTCCCTATTCGAATGCCCATGGTTGCCTCCATGCGTGTGGCTGACAGAACTGCGTCCGATGCCCGTAAGCATACCTGTTTTGCTACAAAACGTCAACGCTTCGTACAAGCCGAATCGCTACGTTCTAAAGCAAACACACCAATACATTGGACGGAAAACGTGCGGTTTTTCATACAACGGCATGAAATTCCGAAAAGGACGAACGTCAATTCTGGGTATCCGGCATATCGTTCCAAAAACGCCAGAATGCAGATTCCCAGCTTTTGGACTGAACGTGCTTGTATCCCGCCTGCCCCATTTTCTTTCTCAGTTTGTCATCTTCCACCAGTTTCGCCAGACCGCGAGCAAAATCCTTGGCATCTTTGCCGCGTGTCACGATCCCGGTTTCACCATCGATGATCACTTCCTTGGGACCACCGATGTCACTGACGATAGTGGGCAATCCACTGGCCTGGGCTTCGAGCAACACGGTACCGTAGGTATCCGTCGTGCTGGGAAATGCGAAGATATCCGACGAGGCAAAGGCTCGGCTTAGAACCTCACCCTCCAAAAATCCTGTAAACACAACATCTTCGTCCTTGAACTGCTCTTGAAGTTCCTCTTGATAAGGACCATCGCCCACCAAAATCAACGTAATGTTGGGGTTCGACTTCTTCACCATGCGGTAGGCATCGCGCAGGACATCCAGATCTTTTTCCTTGGAAATCCGCCCGACGTAGAGAATTTTGGTTTTCCCGTTGAGTTCGTAATCCTCCCAGATCTCGTTGGTACGGAATTCGGGTGAAAAATCCTCCAACTTGATCCCTTTCGGAAAAATCCGAATGTCGGGATGTTTTAGACCGTGTTCGCGAAGCATGTCCCGGTAGTATTCGGAAAGCACGTATACGGTATCGAGCTGACCATAGAACCATTTGACGTAAGACCAGGTGAGCTTCAGCAGGGACTTGTCACCGGTCAGGATTTTCACGTAGTTGGGAAGATCCGTATGGTAAATTCCCGCCGTGGGCAGACTCAACACGCGGGCAACCATCAACGCGGCCACACCGACCGGTCCCGGCGTCGAAATGATCAGCCGGGTGAACTGTCGGCGCTCGCAATGCCCGAGGACATCCAAAAACGGCGGCAGAGACAGCGACATCATTTCGTATTCCGGCAGTTTGAAATTGAACACCGGCTTGAAATTGGTCATATCGCCTTCGAAATTCGGCACGGTCGGACTGGACGTGATGACATTGATCGGCGTATCGAACTGCTTGGCCATCCGGCTGATGGTCTGAATCGTACGCGCCACGCCGTTGACATCCAGCAGCGTGTCGGTGAACCATCCCCAGTTCGGGGGAAGATTGACGGTTGCGCTGAGACTGAAGTGACTGGACACGCTGCGGCGGAAATTCACGTTGCGATATACGTGACTGAAACCGCTCCAGTATGGATACAAGGACATCAGAGCCGGCATCAGCGGAGCAAGAGCCTCCAGCGCCTGAACCACTCGTCCGTTGCGCATGTGCTCCATGAAATTTTCACCGCTGCTTTTGATCATCCGGTTGAACATCGAACTGGCAAAAGCGAAGGTTTCATCCTGAAGTTTGCGGCTGGGTTGGCGGTCGAGCAACAGATCGTCGTTGTTCCAGTCCTGGGTCAGAAGCTTCACGAAGCTCCAAAGGTCGGTATCGTCGCCTTTGACTTCCGGTGAGGGATTCCATGAGTCGCTTTTATGCGACAAACCGACCCGGTACAATGCCGGAAAACCGGATTCCATCGCCACCGGACCGAAGACCCGTTCGATCATCTTCACAGGCCGGTGTTCGACCGGTGTATCGGACAGGAATTTCCGATGGTACCACTTGGCCAGAATCGAGTGAGCGCCGTGTGCAAAAGCCAGAGCGTCTTCGTGCTGCCCTTCGCCGTCGCTTTCCCGGTTGACGATCCCTTGCAAAAACTCCTGCCAGGTTTTCGCACCATTGACGCGGGTCCAGGCTTTGGCGAGTTTGTAACCGCTGTGGTCGTCGGAACCTCCGGTAAACGCCTTCAACCAGGGCTGTTTCCCAACGGGTTCGATTTTGTGTTTTTTGGACCACTGCTCGATCAGCTGCGGCGTCAGGGTATTGAGAATTTCACGAATCTGCATGTTGGCCTGTTTGACCAACGCCCCGTTGTGAACCTCGATGTTTTCGAACATCAGGATCAGTTTTTCGATGTGGTCCGGCTTCATGACGCCGGTCATATCGAAAACAGGATGCGCCGCAACATGGACGATGTTCTGTTCGCGTAACAACTGCTGCAACTCGTAAATATCGGGCTGCACGAGTCGAATTTCCCTAAACTGCTCCTCGGTGATGCCGAGGGCGAGAATATGGACTTTCACACCATCTTCGGGAAATCCCGTGCTGATTTCGGTACTTATGAAGGCATCATCGTATTTTTCGGCCAATTCCACCGCGCCTTCGATGCGGTCGTGGTCGGTGACGGTCACGAAGTCCATACCCCGGCGTTTCTGAGTCCAGTACAGGTCTTCGGGCTCGGTATAGGATTCTCCCGATCCAAAGCGTCGCATAATCCAGTAGGCGGGGTAGTCGGAATAAATGGAATGACAATGAAGATCGACTCGGGCCATAATTTCCTCTCGTATTATCAACCAACTGAAATTACTGGTAAAAACCGGTTTTTCAGTCAAGATTGCCTTTTCGTTTCCATGCATTAGTTGAATCTTGTACAAAATTCATGCATGAATTTGGCGTTTTTTTCATTTTATTTTGAATAGAATTACCTTTCAGGCAAGTTTTTCCCGAAAGTAATCCCCCCTTTTACGTTTTGTAGGTCATTTCCCTACCTGAAACCATGAAAAAAGCCAGCAAAAAAATTGCTGGCTTTATAAAAAGGGGGATTCGAATTCTTCACCAATCACCGTAATCCAAATGCACCCCGGAAGCTCGAAGCGTTGGAAAGGACCTGCGGGGGAGGGTCAGTCTCCCCCGGGCAGGCGAAAAAAAGCGTAGGAAGGGGATAATTGAAGCAGAAGAAGAAGGGAAATTAAAGGTGAGGTATGGGAAAGTGTTCGTTTATTTGTATGTCAATGGTTTCGGTCCGACACCATCCGCTGCATCAGCATGTGGAGGTTGTCCGGATCGAATGGCTTTTGCAGGATCGTGATACCCCGACGCCGTAGACAATCGATCTCGGCCGTACGGTGCAACCCTGCAATGACGAGAACTCTCAGGTTCTCATGCAAGCCTTTGATGTTGTCAATCAGCCCACACCCATCGGTGCCGGGCTTGGTCATATCCGTTATCAGCATCTCGATGCCTTGCCCATCCGGTCCGTTCAGGATCAACAGGGCGTCATCGAGATCCTTTACGGAGATGCAATCATATCCGTAAAGGAAAAGCCCGCGGCAGATGGTTTCCCGTTGGTTTCGCTCATCATCAACTACCAACACTCGCATCGTTCTGTTATCTTTCGACCCTTGGGATTGGGGGCCTGCGTTCCGGTGTAATTTCATCCATCTGCCTTACGAGCGCGATAACGCCCATTATCAAAGCAAATAGAGTGCCAAAACACATAAAAACCATAATCCCACGTATTTTCAACAAGTTACAACCACAATACCAGAGTCCGAATTTTCAGATCAAAGAGAAAAAATCGCGTCATTTTGAGATGCACATTCTCCCAACACTATGATTTCACAAGATTTATCGCGAATTCATACCGAAATGATACGATCCTTCCCTCTCCCCAAAGAACCTACCGGCATGAGCCTAAAAAGATAAAAATCATCTGTCTCGTGATTCTGTTTGCTTGTGTGCCCGCCCAATCGGTGATAATCTTACTCGGTGCACAACGCTTTACCGGAGGAAATGGATGAACGATCTGGAATCCGTCGCCCTAGCGGCGCAGGAAGGACGCATCGCCCCGTCATCAAAAGAACATCTCGAACGCTGGTTGACTGTGGAGCGATATCTTCCCTATCGCGAGGCTCTCCACGAGATGATAGAGAACGAGCAGTGGGACACGTTAAACGACGCGTTCTACCAAGTCATCCCGTTCGGAACGGGGGGAAGACGCGGACCGGTCGGTATCGGCCCCAACCGCATGAACGAAATCGCCATCGCCGAAAGCTCTCAGGGGCTGGCAAACAAACTCAAAGCCACGGAAGACCACACCCCCAAGGTCGCAATCGCCTACGATACGAGAACGACCTCCGAGGCGTTCTGCCATAGCGCCGCCTGCGTGCTGGCAGCCAATGGCATTGAAGTCCTGTTGTTCGACGGTTTCCGCTCGACGCCGCAACTCTCGTTTACGGTACGCCACTTGAACTGCGACGCCGGTATCGTCATTTCGGCTTCGCACAACCCACCGAGTGACAACGGCTTCAAGGCGTATTGGAGCGACGGCGGACAGATCACTCCGCCACTCGACGCGGAATTGATCGAGGAAGTGAAAAACGTCGAAACCATCGAAATTACTCCTTTTGATGAGGCCGTCGAGGCCGGAACCATCCGCTACCTGGAAACGGACATCGATGAGGCATTCATCGATTCGGTTCTTGCAGGAAGCCTAAGCGCCAAACGAACCGCTCGTATCGTCTACAGCCCGCTGCACGGTGTCGGCGTGACTTCGGTGCTTCCGATGTTGAAAAAAGCCGGGTTCGAAGACATCCATCTGGTTGAATCACAGGCCGAACCGGACGGAACCTGCCCCAATGTCGCCGATAATCAGGCCAATCCCGAAAACGATGCGGCGATGATCGAAACCGTTCAACTTGCCAGAGAAATCGGTGCCGATGTTGCCTTTGCTTCCGACACCGACGCCGACCGTCTCGCGGCGGCTACCCCATTGCAAAACAAAGAATGGGCGCTTCTGACCGGCAATCAGACGGCTGCCATCATCCTCGAATACATCTGCGCGAAGATGAAAGGAAAAAACGAGTTGCACCCTGAGCAACTTGTGCTGTCCACGGCGGTTTCTTCACCTCTGATTCCCGCGATCGCCAAACGCTACAAAATCCAGGAAAAACACGATCTGCTCGTGGGATTCAAATGGCTGGCCAAGGAAATCGAAGCTATGGAAAATCCCGACGATTTCCTGTTCGGCACCGAAGAGTCCATCGGCTACATGAAAGGTGCCGCCGTTCGGGATAAAGACGCCGCCTGTGCCGCCCTGATGCTCTGCGAAGTCGCCAGCGAATTGAAAGGCGCAGGGCGCACGCTGATGGACCTCCTGGACGATATTTACAGAAAATACGGCTACTTCCGTGACTGGGGACGTGCGGTGTTCTTTGAAGGCGCCCAGGGCCAAGAGGTCATGGAAGCCATCATGGAAAAAATGCGCACCAAGCCGCCGTGTTCGTTCGCCAGCGAAAAAGTGGTACGCATCCTCGATCGCAAAACCGGAGAGATCCGTAGCCCACAGAACGAAGTCATCGGTCAAATCGACGGACCGAAAGCCAACCTGCTGATTTTCCACCTCGAAGAGGAAGGCCGAAGCTGGATTGCCTTGCGTCCGAGCGGCACCGAACCGAAAATCAAGTTCTATTACAGCGTTTTCGATCCTCTCTCCTCTCACGGGTTGGACCAGGCCAAACTGTTCGCTCACCATCGCCTGATCGCCATGGACCGCCGTTTAAGTGAACTCGCGTTCAGCATAGGTTCGTGATGAGAATCTTCCAAACGACAGGATTTCTGCTTTGCTGCGTCGTTTGGAACACGTGGGTTGTCATGGGCTGTGAAGATTCAACGACGTATGACGAAGGCTTGCCGAGTACAATAGAACTTCGGGCGGACTTCGATCTTGAAGAAATGGATATGCTGGCCTACTGGGGAAACCTGACCTGCGAACAGGAGTGCGTAAACTACTGCAACAAACTGGGAGAATGCGACGAAAGCGGCTACCTGACGGAAGAATGGTTGGACCAATGCCTCGAACGTTGCACGCCGGACAACAATTTTATGTATCCTCGCCGGTTGGCTTGTTGCCGTCTGAACGATTGTGAAACGTTTCTTACGTGCATTCAAAACGGAGTGTTTACCTATTACGAACAATTCGAGGAAAACGCCGACACCTATACAGAGGTTGTCCATTGCTATTGGGAACAGGAACCCATAGAAAACGAGGAAGACCCCGAGTACTATCCCTACCCGCTGGACTAGATACAAGACCCGAAGGAACATTCAAGCAATGAAAAAATGCTTCGTATTGATATTGTTGGTTGTCGTTGGAACCACCTGGAGTTGCGGAGACGAATTAACGCCGTCCGAGATCAAACAATGCCAAAAATACTGTGAGAAAATGCAGGAATGCGACCGAGTGAGCCCGCTCTCGGACAGCGAAAAGGAAGATTGTATAAAGGCATGTAGCGCTGTAGCCGTCGGGGGGTCGAACACAACCATCAACACCGCTCTGACCCAATGCGCATCTCTCGACGATTGCGACGAATTCTTGGAATGTGCGCTCGAAAACGTCGAGCCTTTATGGGAAAACCGATAAAGGAATACAAGCCAATAAAAAAAGCTATAACCCGTTAGAATAATTGAGCTTTTCCAGCCTTAAGATTTGTTAACTTTGCATTAGTTTTTTAACCTCTTGTTTTTCAAGGGTTTTTACCGATTCGATTTTCGTTTGAAACGGTATATCGGCTTGACTTTTCCATCCGATACCATTACGTAAGGGACACAAAACAGGACGTAGGGGTGCGTTCTGTTGGTCAGGAAGCTTGCTAGGCAATCGACAATTATTCAAGGGACGTCATGGAACAACAGCCTGTTTCGCGAGTGACCACATGGCTACGCATTTTTGCGTTTATGCTCCTGCTTTACATGTTTTTCGTGGCTATCGGCTTGATGGGTTCGTCCTTCAAGCTGCTGGGCAAGGAAACAGCCGAAGCGTTGATCTCGGCCACATCCAATCCCTTTACCGGGTTGATGATCGGCATTCTCGCCACAGCGGTGGTGCAAAGTTCGTCGTTTACCACCTCCATGGTCGTCGGTATGGTATCCGGTGGCGTGATTACGGTACCCAACGCCATTCCTATTATCATGGGTGCAAACATCGGCACCTCGGTTACCAACTTGATCGTTAGCTTGGGTCATATCGGGAATAAAACCGAATTCCGCCGTGCCTTTGCCGGGGCGACCGTCCACGATATGTTCAATTTCGTGACCGTGATTATCCTGCTTCCCCTGGAAATAATGACGGGTTACCTTGCCAAAATGGCAACGGCTCTAGCCCATGTCTTCACTGGAACATCCGGCGTTCATTTCCATAGCCCGCTCAAAGCCATCGTGAAACCCGCTACGGGAATGGTCAAAACCCTGTTCCTCGACACGTTCGGATTGGACCCGTTCGTCTCCGGGATACTCATGATTGGTATTTCCCTGGGCTTGCTGTTCATCGTATTGATTTTCATCGTGAAAAACATGCGGGCTTTGATGCTCAGCAAAATGGAACGCGCCATCGACCGGCTTTTCGGTGCGAATCCCGTGTTTGCCATGGTTATCGGAATGATTCTGACCGCCATCATTCAATCGAGTTCCATTACGACATCCATGCTGGTGCCGTTGATCGCTGCCGGAGCCATGAGCCTGGAAGTTGCGTTCCCGATCACCATCGGAGCGAATATCGGCACAACGATTACCGCCATTCTGGCCTCATTGGCCGGAAACGTCAACGGCCTGATCATCGCCTTCGTACACCTCTGCTTCAATCTCACCGGTATGGTCATCGTGTACTGGATCAAACCGATGCGCAAAATTCCATTGGCTATCGCCCGAAAACTATCGGAAATCGCGGTTGAAAAGAAGCGCGTGGCATTTTTCTTCATCATCGGCGTGTTTTACCTTCTGCCGTTGGCAGCGTTCGGCATTTCGCAATTGTTCGACTGGTAAGTCTCTCACGTCGTACATTAGAAGCGGTAGCTTTATCAGTACTTATGAAGTGTATTGTTACGCGGTAGAGCATCCACGTCGACAACCATTCTCCTATATCTGTAATAAGTAAATCGGTCGGGTAAATTTCTTGCCCGGCACAAAGGTCTTTTTTCGAAAAATGTCGGGTGAAATCACCCGACCTGTTTCCCAGAAGAACTTATAATCTATTGCGCTTATCATGTTGTCATTTATTATTCTTTATCACATTTTTAGTTGACTTTTACCTCTCATACATGCAACATATAAACCTACATAAGATTAATTTAATATTTACAGGGTATTCTTATGGAATTTGTAAAGAAACGTGTCATCGGACTGGCTCTCCTGTTGGGCTGGAGCACCCTTTGGTGGGGTTGCGACCAATCCTGTTGCCCGTACCCGGAGCAAAACACCTCCCTTGAAGATACACAGGCGATGAAACAAGCCACGAAACGCTATGACCCTTTTCGGCAGGATCAAGCTAAAAATCAGCCACCTACCCTCTCCACATTGAACCGCCTTGCTGATGACAAACGAAGCCCCCAAGGCACGGTAACCCTACATGGGCTGGTCGTTACCTCCGAGTCGTTTCCTATTGGTAAAAAGGGGTTACGAGGTCGTTTCGTTGCCGATTCCGGCTTCGGTCCAAAGTCCGGTGCAATGCTGACCTGGAAGCCTACCGCCGACGCTCCGAAGTACGGCTACGATCCTCCGAAACTGGCGGTCGGGGACGTGATCGACGTAACGGCAACCTACCGGGAATTCTGCGGAATTCCGCCGACACGCTACCCCCATTGCTCCACACAGCTTGAACTGACGCCCTATCGGGGAAGAAAAGGAAGCATAAAACCCACAGGAAACCACGTTACGTTGCCGAAACCGCAAGAGATTCGTCCCGAGGATGTCGCCACGGCCAGCGCCACCGCCTATGAATGGAAACATAGGCTGGTCAAAGTCTCCGACGTGTCGGTCATGAAACCGAATATAGGATACGGTCGTTTCCGAACAACTGGAGGCTTGGTCGTAGATGACACCCTCTACCGCTACGAAAAACCGGCGGAAGGCACCCGTTTCGCGTCGATTACGGGTTTTTTGCACGTCAGCTTCGGCGAGTTCAAAATCCTGCCACAAAACGCCGAAGATCTTCGACCGGCAACGGTAGCGGTGGAAACACCGAATTCACCTACGATTCCGGGGGGAAAGGATGACTCCGTCGTTATGAAGTAGGGATTTCTTCTAAAAGACTCCTCACTTCTGAGGTTCCGAAATCAAACCCAGATAACGCCCGAGCCAGTAGGGCAACAACCAGGGATGCATCATTTCTTCCAGGCGACCGTCGCCAGGGTGGTCGAGACGGAAGGGATTTTCGCTCCAGCGCATTGCCTGATCCTGATCATAGGGAAACACGGTGGTGGCCTGTTCGTCGCCGTGGCGGTCGATCTCGGGGTCCATTTCGTAGTCGGCGCGATGGCTGTTGATCACCTCCCACTTGATCCCGTTCAGATACATTTCTTTCAGAGTTTGAATCGAATGATCGAGATCGTTTTCGTTCGCTTTGCGCATCCAGGCGTACAACATATTGAATTCAGGGTTGTTTTCGATACGCTGAGACTCCCACAGCCAATCCAGCCCTTTTTGCCAATACGCCATTAGGCAGGGATCGGTTTCGTATCGAATCAGCGTGGACAGCGCGAGAAAAGACATTTCCTCCGCATCGTGGTTGATGTGGGCAATGTGGTTGATTTCCTGGATGCGGCTTACCCAGTCGGTGTATCCTTGCTCCACGGCGAGATAATAAAACGCTTCGAGAAAACGTGTATCGCCCGTCATGTGGTAGGTGGCACGCAGACCGCCGAGAACCATCGCCGAGTTCAGCCCGGCGTCTCCAAAACGTCCGAAAATATCCATGAATTCCGGCGAAAACTGCCCGTGCGTAGTCACCTCGCCGTCGATATCTTCGATGGTGAAGCCGTGTTCGATGATCCCCAGGTGCAATTCCGAATAGGCTTCGCGCACCGCCTGTTTCTGGGTTTCATCAGCCACGAGATCGTAAAACAGCGACAGTCCGAACATATGTCCGACATATTCATCGGTCGAGGTATCGCCCTTCCAGCACCACTGCTCGCCGTTCTCCTCCTGGTACGCATGCCATTCTCCACAATCCGGCGTGCAGGCGAGTTTTTGCAGGCACTCATCCGGCGGAACGATCGAGCGCGAGAAGAACCCCTGCTTACCCGTCACGTTCAGCAGTTTAAGCATCGCCTCCGCCGCTTCCGAGGCATATTGGCGCGCCGTCTCGTCACCGGTTACGGCATACCGAAAACATTGAGAAGCCAGATACTGGTTGGTCCACTGCCCGTCGTTGTCGTCGTCATTTACCAGCGGCTGGGACAAATCCCCCGGAGCGCCCAAACGACATTGTGAAAACATGCCATAGCGATTGTGACGGGTATAGTAGCCCAGATCGATCACCGCAGCCTTGTCGGCCAAAGTCATCGCTGTGGTATACACGATACCAAGACCTCCCTGGGTCGCAATGAACAGCGTTCCATCGGGCAGCCAAGCCACATCATAAATAAACCAGTTCGGCACCCAATAACGGGTATGGAAATAATCCCACGCCTGCGTTTCCGGTTTGTAGGTGATCAAGCCTTTTTCAGTCTTTAGCAGCAACAACCCCTCGGAATTACGAGAAATTCCTTGCAGATCCCGATAGGGCAATCCCTGACTCCCCCTTAAGATCGTCAACGTCTCTCCCTCGACACCGATCAACCCGTTTTCCGTAGCTAACCAAAGGCTTTCATTGTCCAGGCATTCGACCCCTCGCACATCCGGTTTGGGTAAAGATTCGGCAGCGACCTTGACCTGCTGCGAACCGTCGCTACGATCCACTTCCCAGACTCCCAAAGTCGTACCCAACTCGAGTTTACCATTCCACTCACACAGATCGTTGACCTGAAACGCCGCCGAAGGTCCATAGGTTTCCAAAGTTTGACCGGTCGAGACATCCAGCAACAGAATCTCCGAAGATTCCTTAATAACCCAAAGATTTCCATTACTTGACACCACGGTAGCGCGAATGTCCTGATCGAGTTCCGTAGAGGTCGGCGCGGCATCGACTCCACCGACATACAACGTTCGACCGGAAATGGCGGCATACGTTGTGTCATCGAGACGCATGAACCGGTCATAAGAAACTTCCGGCCAGGTCGTGACTTTTTCCGTCTCTCCCATCTCCGTAATCGTAAACAGGCCCGAACCCGTCGCCGCCAGCACGCTGCGAGAACTTTCCAACGCCACCACGGCAAACACAGCAGGCTGCTGTCCGTCCACACCGTCGATCGTCACGAGTGGCAGACCATCCTCGACCAGCCTGGATTGCTTCTGCCGATAGGCAACATCTTGGTAAGTCGCCGTTGGCGTCCAGGGTTCCGAATCGAGTTCCCACGGTGTTTCGCAAGTAACTTCAGGGGGTTGGAACACATCATCCTCGACGGATTCCTCGTCGGTTTCCCCAACGATTTCGACGGTGTCGCTATCTTCGTCACCTGGTGGATTTTGCGTTACGTCGTCGTTGTCGGAGGAACACCCACCCAAAAGCAGGATTCCAGCAAAAAACAAAGCCAACAGAGTAAAAGAAAAAAACTTCATCGCTCTGGTCCTCAATTTAATTAGAATTTTGCAAGAAAATACCCGATTTGACCCAATCTCGAAAGAGAAAATCGTTTTCGGTGTTTATCTCTTTTTTTTCGATGACGACGATTGCAACGTAACGAGGTACACACCGGAAAACACCAGAAGCGCCGCAAGCGCTGTACGCAGACTCAAGCGTTCGTCCAGCATCACGATAGCCAGACCGATTCCGACGACGGTCTGGAGATACACGAAAGCAGCGACAATCGACGCGGCAATATTCTGCAAGGCATAAGCATTCAAAAAGTAATTCACGACCGTAATCATGAGAATAATCCAACCCAAAGCTAACCAAACTTTTAGGTCGGCTTCCAATACCACTTCTTCCAGCATCGGTTTCAACGATAGGGGTTGAATCATCACAGCCCCGATAAAAATAAACCACGTCACGAAATTCAACGGGTTCATCTGGGGCAGAACTTTTTTGGAAACCAGGAGATAAACGGTGTAACTCATCGTGTTGAAAAGAATCAGTAGATTACCGAACTGGTGCTCGGCTACAAAGGAAAACGTCTCGACTTTCAACAGGACGAGAACTCCGGCCAGCCCGCAAAGCAACCCTAACAATCGCCTACCGGTGAGGCGCTCCATCCGCAACAAAACAGCGGCACTGAACGTGAACACGGGAATCTGCACCATCAAAATCGCCGCATTGGATGCCGTGGTGCGCGCCAGACCATGAAGAAACAAAGCCTGATTCAGTACAATTCCGAAAAAGCTGCACAACACCACGTATCCGAGCTGCCTTAGAGTCGGCAGGGACAGTACGCCCAAAACCCAGGACAAGACAAACAGAATGACGCTCGTGGCCGTCATCCGAAGGCCCATCATGGCCCACGGCGAAAAATGCCCCAATACGATCTTCCCGGCAACGGGAAACGTACCGAAAAACAACTGTACGAGGATCAACCCGGCGTACACGTCGATCTGACGGCTTCGCACCCCATGGAGCCATGTAGACTCAGCATTTGCCATGAATCAAAACCGATCGACGCCAACAGGCGATAGAAGCACGAGGGAATTCCTCAACGCCCCCATTGCAGGTTTCGCTTGGTGAACAGTTTGTCCTTGATACCCTGGTTGACTTTGAAACCGTGAACTTCGGTCGTGGTTTCGTGTCCCGTGTCCAGATCGCGCCATGTGATAGCTTTGGACCGCCAGACTTGCCCGTAATTGACGAATTCGGGATCGATGTACATCCGTTTTACTGGGGTATCGCGCCCTTTTTCGAAGAAATCGACGCCTTCCAGGTCGTAGCGTTTTTTGTTGATTTTGAGGATACGTTTGACGAAAGGATCGCTGATTCCGGGTTTCGGCGTAACTTCGATCCACCAGTATTTGTCATCCTGCTTCACCATTTTCCCCGTATAATCAACAGCATACCAGACTGAACCCATCTCCTGGTTCGTCACGTCCGAACCCATGAATTTTTCTTTCATGTTGTGCTGAGCCAGGCGTCGTACCCGTTTGAACGACGGAAGGTAGATGTACATCTCATCCTGGCTGCGAAACAGCACCCGCATTCCCTTGGCTTCGGCACTTTTAAAGGTGATCAGTCGCTTGTATTCATCTTTCTGCATAAACTCCAACAAGTAATGCTTTTCGGTGCCATCCGTATCACGAATGACCATTTTGACATCCATCCACGAATCTTTGAAGCCGTATGTCACCTTGTCACAACCTGCAAGAATCTCCTGGACGGTGGCATTGGGGTTCGCGGCAGGTTGGAGTCCGGGAACCACTTCCTGGGACCATACGGAAAAAGAAAATCCGAAAACCAAGCTTACAACAACAAAAACCGATAGTTTGCGATGCATCGTCAACCTCGTCATCAGGTGGGTGAAAACGTTCCCGTTATACCCGAAACCATGGCAATTGACAAACCGTTTTGTACTGGAAAACCTGTATTGGGTGCATCACAAAATATAGCGACTTTCGTAAAATCCTCTTTTTTCGTAGCGGCGAGGCGTAAGCCCGCCGTTTTTGCCTTTTTGAAAGTTGCTTTTATACCCCCAATCTCCCTTTTCGGCGGGCTTACGCCTCGCCGCTACAACCAAATGAATGAATGCTTCAATAGTATTGGGCCTATTCGCACCATTTTGTGATGCACCCACCTGTATTGAGGCGTGATTTTTTTAGGAAAATTGCCGGGTGAAAACCACCCGACCTGCCGATTGAATCAATGTTTTGCTGAAAGACCTTGATTTTGAGGACCGACAAAGACTTTTTAAAGATCGGGATGCCGCATGAGAATACCGTGCTCTCCCACAGCCCAGACAATGTACCGCTGAGCAGTCGTATCGAAATACGAAACCCCAACCATATCGAACAGTTCTCCCCCATACAGCAGTTCACTTCGAGTCCAGCCGGTAGAATGTCTCCGCAAGCTTTGTGCCCGTCCCGAATCGAAACTCGAAACAATGTGCTGTTCCAAAGCGCTGGTAAACAGGAAGTGTCGTCCCTCGCTGAGTTCGCGATCCATATTCCAGGACCACCCGCCGTAACGATACAGCCCTGTCGTGGTCGTTACATAAACCGACTGGAATCCCGTACCGCCGATATCCACGATATTTTGCGTCGGAGCGTCGGCTTCTCCAACGAAATTCAGTGTCCGTCCGTCGTAACGATAAAAGCATCCGGGTTTGTCACCTCCGGCGTAGATCATCAAACTGCCGGAACTCCGCGCCCCCCAAATCGCTCCCATCGTACAATCCAAAATGGGCGTGCTGATATAATTCCAGGTTTTGAAATCCCCGTGAATGATCCAACCATCGTCACCAACGGCCCAAAGTTCTTGGGTTTCTTCATCGTACCACAGATCACGCCAGGCGCCTTCTTGCAAGACGGGTCCATCACTACCATTGGGATTGGGATAAGTCAGCCAGGAATTTCCGTTATAGCCCAGCAACGTGGCGTTATCTCCCCCGAAAAATACGTAGGGTTCGGTAGAATCTTCGGTTCGGTTGGCCGGAACGGCAATCGACGCCCGTAAGGTTTCGTTCTGGACGGAAGGCTCCAGGCTCCAGCTTTCTCCATCGTATCGAGCCAACCGTCCCTGATCTCCCGCTGCCCATAGTTCCAACTCGTTCATGGCGCAAATGGTCCGCCAGGGAAGATCCATTCCCGTGGTCACGGCCTGCCAGTCATCCTCCGCTGGAAGCTGGTACACCTGATCGCCAACTGCCCAGAAATTACCTTCTTCATCCCAGTCCATACCGTAGAGATTGGGAAACGTCCCGGTAGGCGCATAAACCAGTAAATCTTCGATCCAACGTCCTCCCTGCCAACGCAGCACGAGTCCTCCAACCGTCGTGGCAGCCAGACGACCATCATCCTTACTGATAATCCGAGTAATTTCCTTATCCACCGAACGCAACTCGTCGAAGGTGTCCCAGCGAGAAAGATATCGCAACGAGTAACCTTGTAACGAGGATTCCGCAATCAACAAATCCCCATCCAACGAGCATTGAATGGCGTTGACTCTCGAATGGTGGTGACGCGGTTCATCCCAGCCGGTTTCCGGGTCATGGTGATACAACCATACTTCGTCGGCCACTACCCAGAAATCCATACGTCCGAACTGACATACATCCTGAAATACGAGACGATTTTCATCCGGCGGTTCGATCACACTCCAAACGTCCTGCTGCACCGTTCCCGGAGGATTCGAAGACTCTCGGGTTTTGCCTTCGAACAGCAGGATTTTTCGTGGAGAACCTACGGTTATCATGGCATTTACATCCCAATCGTACACACCGTCATTGTAAGAATATTGAACCATGTCCACGGCTTTGAGATCGATGTCATCGCCATCGGATACCGGGTTGGAGGTTCTCCAAAACGGGCTGCCATCCCCTTTCCAGTGAGCCACGAAACAGTTGTCTCCTACTACCCACACGTTGTCTTTGTTCAAACCGGCCAGATCGCGAGGAACTTTGTAACGGACTACCGGCGCTTCGACCCAGCTTTCTCCGTCGTAAAACACAAGTCCCATATCTCCAACCAGCCAGACATGCGACGGGTCCGGAGCGTACACATTGTAGACACTTCCGCCAAAGGGTCGAGCATCGGACCAGCACCAGTTGTCTGTCGAACACAGCGTTTCACGATTCGGTACGGGTAGAACCTGCTCTTCTTCGACATCTTCATCTTGATCGCCGCCGGGATCATCGGCAATGCCCCAATCGATCGTACCGGTAAAAATGCGGTCGCAGCGCGTTCGCGAACCATCGGGAGAACAGCCGTAAGGACACATTTCCAGTGTCCGCACTTCTGCGGTATTCCTACAGATTTTCGAATAGGGATCATAAGTGGAGGAGGAAACGCACAGAATGCGTTCCCAGTAGATTTTTCCGTTGACTTCCTTGCGTTCGCAACGTTCGGTTCCATCGAAAAACAACGGATCGCTTGCGCAATATTGCAAGGTTTGTTCACAAAACAGCGTAACGTCGCCGATGATGGTTTCGTCGTCCTCCGTCCCATCGAAATCTATGAGATCCACGTCCGAATCTTCCTCGGAATCATCTTCGGGAAGACTATCGGGATCTTGATCTCCATCCGTGGAAGGCTCGCGTTCGAACTCGTAGCTGTGATAACGATCTTCAGAACACGCCGCCAAGCACAGTACCGGAACAAAACAGACCGGCACGAGCCAACAAGATGGTCGGAGAATTTGGAACAATGAGGTATAGAAACGAGAGAAAAGGCGCAAAAAGGCGAAAAAGTACTTTCTAGGAAACAAAATCGACCAGGCTAATCCGTCATCGTTCATGATCGGAGCCAAGGTCCGAAGGCGCTTGTTTCCAACGCTGGAGAATATCCCGAACCTGCCCGGACCACTGCCCGTCGGCATGGTGACGCAGGTAGACTCTCGCGGCAGTGCGTCCAGGATCGGGACGATTCAAACCGGCATAGCAATACACCTGAAGGTATCGCCACGATTCTCGATCCGTCGGAGCGAGCATGGTTTCCTTGATCTGCTTCAGGTGATCCAGCGCTTCACGATATTGCCCGTGATCCAACGCCAGCTTGGCCAACGCCCAATGAATCTGCGGCGCTCGGAATCCGTCCGAGAACCGTTGCAGATAGGTTTGACAATTCCCGGACTCGCCTTGTTCGAGCTCGTATTCGCACAACCGGCTAAGTACATCCTGAACCAACATACCGTTCGGGTATTTGGCAAGATAGCGATCCCAGCGAATGCGTGCCTTCCCAGGTTGATGCAACAGGTCGGCCAATACCCGGCCTTCTTCGTACAACGCTCGTCCTACGAGTTCTCCCGAACCTTTTTCCTGTACTTTGGCAAAGGCATCCACAGCACGGCGCGGATCTTTGAGCGCGGTATGGATCAAGCCTTGAAGGTAGTAGAGATCACTACAGGAGGAAGGATCGTTGCGGATCTCGTTTTCAACCGCTTCGAGCGCTTCGGCGTATTTGCCTTCACGATAGAGACGCTGAGCATCCGGGTGCTCGTCACACGCTTCCTCTTTCGGTTCGGCCTGCATCATCGCGACGGAATCGACGGTTTTGACAGGAGAACGACGAACCGAACGCGCTTTTTTCGTATCGTCCAAGCGGGCGGTTTGGGTGGGATACCCATGGCGCGCTCGTTCGGCGAAGTCCAACAGTGCGCTTTTTTCTTCGGCGGATACGAGGCCCAACTCTTCGCGGTCGCCATCCTGCATCCAGCGTTGAGGACCAAGCAGCAGATGTCGCAAGTCCCCGCCAGTACGACGGATTCCGACCCGGCCACTCAGCACGGCAACATGCATCCGTTCACGATCTCGGCGTGCAAAGAACAGAGCATCCTCGCCGACGAACTCCCGTCCTCCGGCTTTCAGCATGAATTCGCGACGATCAAACAGCATGAAAACCTGTCCCTGCGTCATTTGGGCTTCAAAATTTTCACCACTGCGCGACATCGTGAATCCGGCTTGCGGCATCAAAAGCGCTTGAACGCCAGAGCCGTAATCGACGTGCAACTGGCACGATCCGCTTTCGATCTTCTGCCCGACAACCTCGCCTTTCGTGAACGTCTTGCAATGATCCGAACTCCACACCACCTTACCTTCGATGGCAAGAGGTTCGGGTTCCTGAATCACTTCGGGAGCCGGAGGTTCGGGTACAACCACAGGCACCGTCTCCACGGTATTCGACCCACCGAACCATTTGGTCAGCAAGGTTGGATTCTGGTAGACGGAATAGGCGGCAAAGGCCGAACCGATCAACAAAACGGACATCAGAGGAACGAGAACCAAGCGCAACTTGCGCGGAGAAAACCGTCGACGACGGGGGGCAGGATGAACGATTTCCTGGTTGAGACGGCCTTCGAAACGCGCCCAGGCGTCGTCGGGATCGTCTGCCGTGGCATCGATCATATCACTGTAAGCTTCGAGTCCTTTCACACTTCGTTGAAACGACTCGAAGCGAAGGCGGCTTTTGTCGTTTTCCATCAGGTGCCGCCGCACCATGAACGCCTCTTCGTCCGCCAGCCTCCCGGCGGCGAGATCCCAAAGGCGATTAGGATGTACTTTGAAGGGTTTCATATCGATCAATCACTTTGCTTTTTCGTAGAATTTTTTAAAATCTTTACGTGCCTGGTACAATCTTGACCAGACCGTGGTGGTACTGAGATCCAAGGTTTTGGCAATTTCATCCAAAGTCAAACCCTGAATCTCAAACAGAATAAAGACATTCCTTTTGTGAACTTTCAATTTGTCGAGAGCTTCGCTGACTTTTTTCACTTCCTCCCGGTTAAGACTGTTATCCAATGGGGTCGTGCTGGGTGCCGGTTCCGGGTGTTTTTCCAGCCAATGTTCGATCAACTGCCCGCTTCTCTTCTTTTGACGCATGTGGTCGTAGGTCATATTGACCGCTACCCGAAAAAGCCAGGATGTGAACTTGCTTTTTCCTTGGAAATTCATCGCGGTTCGGTAGACGCGCAAAAAAACGTTTTGAACCACATCTTCCACATCGTCACAAGGACCGATGACGGAGATCACAATACGCCGGACACTGGTATAATGTCGTTTGAACAGCACTTCGAAGGCGCGACGGTTTCCTTCCTTTGCTTTTTCAAGCAGGCCCAGGTCGCTCAGTTCGCTTAGTGCCTTGTCTTGCCCCATGTCTAGCGCCAAAAGTTGCATCTCCTGCACCCTTTCCTTTAGCTATTGGACGAGGCGTTTGCACACCTTTGTGCAAAAAAACCGGGAAAGGGTGCGACTTTTTTACACATATTTGATTTTACCGATGGAACCCAAGGGACGCAAGTCTAAAAACAACGTGGAAATATCGTTGAATCTGAAATGAAAATGTGGGGAAATCTTTGTTCTTGTACAAATTCCGATGGTTCAGGTTTCAAAGCTGGCCCGAAACGTTTAGGAGCGGGATTGAATCCCGCTCCATCTCACTTCTTGTAATGATTACGAATAACAAAGGCACCAAAAAAATCGCCGTTCTTTGAAATTTTCCAGTAATTTCAAGCGGTTTTATTTTTTGTTGGGCATGTCTCCGGCGTCCCAGAGTTCGTATTTGAACTCTCCCGACCAGTCATCAGGAATTTCGGAAAGGATGGTTTCGATGAAATCCCGTGTTTCGCCGGGCATCAAGGGTTTTGCCTTTTTGGGATCCCAGCGGGAAATGTAAACCGGCACGACCACGACGCTATAGACTTTTTTGTTATCGGCATTGAAGAAATACGTAAAAACCTGGGCCATTTCCAGAGCACTCGTTCCCGTATTTTTCACTTTGCCGGTAAACACCAGGGCCGGACCTTCTTCGGTCAACTCGCTTTTAACTTTGAATTCGGTCCACTCCAGCTTGTCCCGCCATTTGTCTGCACGAGCTTTTCGGGCAGCGTCTAGGGCGCGTTGCTCCTCCAGTTTCGCAATCATTTCGGGCTTTTCGATCATCCAGCGGTTGTTTTCTTTGCGCCAGAGCAACGTCACCCGCTGGCTTTCGACCGTATTCAGGTGCGCCCACTCGCCGATCAGGTCGGTATACAGGGTTGCGGTTTCGGCTTTCTTTTCGATCCGGCGAATGTGCAAGCTACCGATTTTAGGGGAAATCTGGAACTTGGTTTCCTTGATGAATTCTTCTTTGGGCCAGGCTTCGCGGGTTTTCGCGGTAAGCATACCATAGGCTTTGTCCCAATTCTTCGCTTTCACGTAATCGAGAAATTCCATGGTGACAGCTTCCACGGGGTCCATCGCGTGTTTTTCCACCAACGGACCTTCTTGCTCGCAAGCAACGCCGAGAAACAGGAAGGACAACAAAAACATCAATGAAAACAAACGGAAACGCATTTCGGCCCCCTTGGCGGCTATCGTTTATTGCATGGCTTTTTCCAGGCCGTTTTTCATGGATTGCTCGACCTTGGATTTGAAGGGAGAAAGCATCATACTCAAATTGACGTGCAACGATATCTCGTCTTGTGTCAACGTAATATACCCATCGAACCCCTTGCCTTTGAACTCGGCACGTTTCTTGTCGGCATCGGTCCACTTGAAATGCAAATCGACACTCCGAAGCTTTTCGTCCCGCAACTTGAGAAGGTAATCCTCCACCCGTCGCGTCAACTCGGTCCATTCGTGGTTATGATGGGAAGAGATGTTTATTTTCGGCATGTTAAGCACTCCATTCCTATCTTGGAAGCCCGGATGGTATCCAAGGTTACCGCCGCTGTCAAGAAATGAAGGAATAAGAACAAAAGGAGGGTGGGTGGGAATCGGTTTCCCGATTCCCGGAGGGGAGGAGGAGGAGAATTAGGAGGATTGACAAGGTAGGACTTCAAGACTACGTGCATTTACAAGGTAAATGCAGGATACGTGCCGCTTTCATTAATTGGAACGCTTTTAGGACGTTTTCTATTCCGAAAAATCCGAAAAAAAATGAACTTTCTGCGAAAGCCAGTAAAATCAATACGTTATATGTATCGATTTTTGCATGTATTTTTTTCTGATCCGTTGGTTTTCCGTCACGTTAAAGTTCAATGATTCCAAATGGATGGGAAGTGTCGGAATTTCCACAGACACCGTGTTGAACATCCGTCGAAAGCGGTTTGAAACCGACAATTCACGACACTCAGGCAGGAAAGAACAGGTCCATTTTGTCAAAGATTCCCACGTCTCTCCAATCACAAGGGAAAAATATCTCCTTTATGACTGTCAATCGAAGCATACAGCGCAAACATCCTGTTTCAGAGCAAACAAGACCTGCATTGTCCCCCCAATGATTTTTCAGCGCTTGGCTTTGGGATCTCTGGAAAGCTCCGGCATACACCACGGGCAGGCATCGAAACCCTCTTGCGTTTTTTCGTGCAACGTACGCAACTCACGGACGAGAGCGCGCTCCATGCCTTCACTCGAAACTTTCACAATGAATTTTTTGAAAAGATCGGACATCGATTTTCGAATCTTCAGATCCCGCTTCATGACCGGCCAGATTTCATCCACGTAAACTGCATTGTGAAGACGATGCAGGTTGCATCGAGGATCGCGTTTCATGGCGTAGTGAACGATTCCGGCTTCAATATCCAAAATATACCGCTCAGACATAATGTCCCCCTCCCACATGGGCGAAACGGGAGAAACACAAACGGTTCTCCATCCCACAAACAGTTGTAAAAAAGTCAAAGTACCTACAACTCGTAACGAGTCACCAAACCTTGCTCTAAAGAATTCGCCCTTCACGAATCCAAACCATTCCACCCGCCCCTATCGAAACGGCACACACCTCCGGTTCCCACCCGGATGTATTCTCAGCTTTTTTTCGCAACGCAACGGTAGCTAACCCAAATCACCATCTTCTCTTATATAAAGATAACGAAAAACAAGTGCTATGTCAATGGATTGAAATGCGGCGTATTTTTTTTAGGGAAACAGCATATTTCTGTTTCTTGCATTTTCGGTGCAATAATTGTCAGGATTCATCACTAAAAACAGATAATGTTGTGATTCCAAATAGTTACACGATAATTGATTTCGTGCGAGAAATGCCATTTCCCGACATTTTCATTCACGCCCATTGAAAGGATTCCAGGCATGTTTTCATATATTATTCGGATTAGCGGCGGATCTCACTCGCAACAGAGCAACGTTCGCTTCTCTCAAGCGATCAATCATTCCCCAACTTTTTAAAAACATTCAGCTTTTGGAGGGAAGCTTGATTCGCATTGTGGTGCCTTCACCATACGTGGACTCCACGTCCAGTTCACCACCCATTTCACCTACCAGTTTTTGACTCACAGACAGGCCGAAACCGGTCCCACGAGATCCTTTGGTGGAGAAAAACTGTTGGAAAAGATGCTGCTTGACCTTTTCGGTCATGCCGACGCCATTGTCGGACACGTCGATCGTGTAGGTATCCTGATCCAGCCAGTCCGCCATTATGCGAATCGCCGGTTGCTCGTTCTCGGCATAAATCTTCTCGTTGCAAGCATCGACGGCATTCGAAACGAGGTTGAGCAACACCCGATGGATCAACGTGGTATCGAGCAGAATGTTTTCACCTTCCACGGCACTGCATTCCAGCACGATGCCCGCTTCGGTGAGAGTCGGTGTCATGGACTCGCAGATTTCCTCGATCATTTTGTGCGGCGTGACCCGTTGCAGGGTCGGTTTGCGGTCTTTGGCGTAGGCAAGCATGTTCTGCACCATCATCGAGACACGCTCGATATTTCGACTGACGATGCGCATGCCTTTGCGTACTTCGTCCATGTCACCGATTTCCATGCCGTAATCCAGAACATATTCGGCGCCTTGGAATCCATTGAGAATGTTCTTGATGTCGTGCGCCAATCCACCGACGGCTTTTCCCACCGCAGCGAGTCGTTCGGAACGTAGCAGCTTCTTTTCCAGTCGTTTTTCTTCCGTGACATCCCTTGCGATGGTGCAAATTCCCGTCACATCGCCGTTGACATCCAGCAACGGAAATCGGCAGGTGAGCAGCGTGTTCTCGTTGTCGTTGAGACGAATGGTTTCGGTAAAGCAAAGGTGGGTTTTGCTTTCCAGAACCTGTTTGTATCCCGCGCTAAATACCTCGGCGACATCCTGTGGCAAAAAATCCTCGTCGTAATGACCGAGAATCTCCTTGGGGGATTTCCCGAAAAACATCGCGGCGGTCTGATTGATTACCGTATACGCGCCGTCCATATCTTTGATCCAGATAAATTCCTGCGCCGTATCGATGAGTTGCCGGAACAGTTTTTCCGAGCGCTCCGTCTCCCTTTGAAGCTTGATCAAATGGGTGATGTCTCGCGAGGTTTCAACCACTTGCACCATTTTCCCGTTTTCGTCGAAGATCGGGTTGGCGGTGATTTGATAATGCTTGGTGTCGAATTCATCGACATAGCGCGAGGTATGCAGGACCACGGGCTTGCCCGTCGTCATCACCCGACGACAGGCGCAAGGCGTCTGGGGGGTGTCATCCGGTTTCGGATGCTTGCAGAACGTTTCCCAGCACTTCCGGCCACGGGCTTCGAGACAATTGGTCCCCGTCACCTTCGCGAATTTTTCATTGGCCCACTCGATTTTCTGGTCCATGTTCACGACCATGACGACATCGGGCAGACTGTTCAGAATGTTTTGTAGCTGCTGACGTTCTTTTTCAAGCTGCTTTTGCAACGCAGCTTTGGCGTTCATCTCGCGCACGAAGGCTCGATCGTACTCGTATACGTCCCAGAAAATCCGAGCGGTGAGGTGATCCATCACACGAACGCCTTCGGGCACCCACTTGTACAAATCGGCAAGTACTTTGTTGTCGCCGGTCAGCTCGATGACCATTTGAAGGTCGGGGAGCTGCAACGCCTCTTCGATACTGTCGAGCGTCGGCCACCAGTGCTCGTTGGCAAATAGCGTACCGGGAGCGTTGGGGTTGGGATCGACGACGCAAAGAATTTCCAGGTCGAACACCGTCAGTTTCTTCGAAGAAACCAGTTCGAGAATGGCTCGGGCGGCTTTGCCACCGCCAATAATGACGGATTTTATTTTCGGCGTGCCTTCCATCCGAGCCTCCCGAAAATTCTCTGCGTGACGAGATCGTGGCTACCCGATAACCTGCTTGATCGCCTCGATGAATTTGTCCGGCTGAATCGGCTTGTCCAGGAACATTTCCGGCTTCATCTCGCCTTCCGAACGGAACGACTCGACCATGTTCTCCATTTTCTCCTGGAAGGCGTCTTTGATTTCGCCGATGGTCCAGTTGGTGTCCTTGGTCTTGTCCTCTTCCATGATTCCGGCAATAGCGGTCAGCATGATGACGGGAATGTCCTTGAGGGCGTCATCTCGTTTCATCTGTTTGAAGAAAACGAAACCGGTCTTGCGCGGCATCATCACGTCTAGCACCACTACGTCGGGCGGGGCGGCTTTGAGCATTTCAAAACCTTCCACGCCGTCTTTGGCAAGTGCGGACTCATAGCCGTTTTTCTTCAATACCGTGCTCAGAAAATCCCGGTTATTCACATCGTCGTCCACAATCAAAACTTTCTTGGTCATCGTGTCCTCCTTTAGATGGTAAGGATCGGTCTTGTGATTTGCATCATCTATATATTGTAAGGAAACAACATTGAAAAGGCAACTCATATAAGAGCTTATTTTAGTAAAGATCCCTGAACTTGAAACATAACAGACCATGCAACGTCGTGCTTTTCATCCGAACCTCGCTAACTGGTTGATTCGTCGTTACGCCTTTGGTTGTCGGTCTTTTATGCATCGTGTCCGCTCCACTCTACGAAAATTCGCGTCAAATGGTTCCACTACTTATCCAGAGCCACGAAACCGTCACGGGTTTCATTTTGGGATTGTTTTTTATTAAAAATTTTTCCAGAAATATAAATGAGAAAAAACATAAAAAAAGGGAGGCGTCGTACATTTGGCACAACACCTCCCCGATCACGTTTCGAACTTCGTGGTGAAGACGATTCTACATCATACTTTAAATGTCAGCAGTCCCGGACGATAGCCCTCCGGCTCGGCGTATCCCATCAGGTTGAGCAGCGTAGCAGCCACATTGGCCAGACCGGGGGTGTCGAGATCGTCCCGCAAGCCGATGCGCTCCTCGTCGGGCGTTACCAACATCAAGGGAACGGGATTGAGCGTATGCGCGGTTTTCGCAGCCGGGCGGCCTTCGGCGTCTGCCTTGACTTCGCCCGTCTTCTTGTTGACTTCCCACATCATGTCGCAGTTGCCATGGTCGGCGGTAACAACCAACGTTCCACCAGCGGCCTTCACGGCGTCGAGCACGTCACCCAGGCAGCGATCCACGGTTTCCATAGCGATGACGGCGGCGTCAAGAGATCCGGTATGACCCACCATGTCCCCGTTGGCATAATTCACTCGGATAAAATCGTAGTCCTTCGAAATGGCGGCAATGACTTCACGAGTGATTTCCACCGCTTTCATTTCCGGCTTTTTGTCGAAACGAATGCGGTCGGACTCGATTTCCATCCAGTCTTCCAGATTTTCATCGAATTTCTCAGAGTTGTTGCCATTCCAGAAATACGTCACGTGTCCGAATTTCTGCGTCTCGCTGATCGCAAACTGGCGTTTTCCGTTATGCACGAGATATTCGGACAACGTCCGGTCGATATTCGGCGGTTCCTGCAAAAAGCGCGGTGGGATGTGGCGATCGCCATCGTACTCCATCATTCCGGCATAAAGAACATCGGGAAGCTCTCCCCGTGGAAATGCGTCAAAATTCTCTTCCGTAAACGCTCTGGAAATCTCGATAGCCCGATCCCCCCGGAAATTGAAGAAAATCACCGCGTCGCCATCCACAATGGGTCCGATCGGTCCACCGTCCGGACCTTCGATGACGAAAGGCGGCAGATCCTGATCGATCACGCCAGGAATGTCCTTCCGCAAGCTTTCGAGCGCTTCCATCGCAGAGGCAAAACGCTGCCCTTCGCCTTTAACGTGGGTTGTCCATCCGCGCTCTACGATACTCCAGTCGGCCTCGTAGCGGTCCATCGTCACGCCCATACGTCCACCGCCCGATGCGATATGATACGACCGTCCGTTTTTACGAAACGTTTCGAGATGCTTTTCCAAACGGTCGAGATACAGATGAGCGCTGGTTTCGTCCACATCCCGACCATCGAGCAACGGATGCACGAAAAGTTTTTCGACTCCTTCCCGGTCGGCTCGGGAAATCATCGCCAACAGATGTTCGATATGACTGTGCACGTTACCATCCGAGAGCAACCCGATAAAATGCAGCGCACTTTTTCGCGTTTTGACTCGTTCGACCTGCTCTTTCCAGGTTTTTCCTTCGAACAACTCGCCCGATTCAATGGCTTTTTGCACCAGTTTCGCACCCTGATCGAAAATCCGCCCCGCTCCTAGCGCGTTGTGACCGATTTCGCTGTTACCCATGTCACCGTCCGACGGCATACCCACCGCCGTACCGTGAGCTTTCAATTTGGTGGTCAACCGCCCACCGAGCAGAGCGTCCAGAACCGGCGTTCGTGCCTTATCGAAAGCGTTTCCTCCATAGCCTTGCGCTTCGCCCCGGTACATACCCACACCATCGAGAATCATCAACACGAGCGGCTTTTTCACTCCCTCGAAATCGGGATGAGGCAACAGTTTGAAATCCGACATATTTTTTCTCCCTTGAAATCAGAATCGGCATATGGGCCGGGTTCGGTGTCAATCCACCCAAAAGGTAAGCGTCACAAAGAGAAAAACAAGGAAATTGAAGGAAAAAAGGTACGGTGGAAACCCAACGAATCTTACCACTTTACCGAACGGAACGTGCAAGCACCAAGGCCTCGACCCGTGCCGCCCCGCCGTCAACCAGCGCTTTGGCGGCGTGATGGACCGTTGCGCAGGTCGTTGCCACATCGTCAATCAATAAAATGGATTGATTCTCGATGTTTTTCGGCTGGCGAACGGCGAACGTCCCGGCGGGGTTGTCGCGCCTCAAATCCGCTTTCAACTCTCGCTGAGGAGGGGTCAAAGATATTTTGGAAAGAGCCGTGGGAAAAACGTTTCGCTGCATGTCCCGTGCGAGGAACCGAGCCATAATCGCCGGAAAACTATAGCCTTTTTCCCAAAGCGTTCGATCATGCGAGGGAACCGGTACAAGTCGCCAACGGGTATCCGCGCCATACCATTTAACGGCATACGGAAGCATCAATTTCGCGGCAATCGGTCCCAACTCGGCTGCGCCGTTGAATTTCGCACGATGAATCAATCGACGGACAGCCCCCTCGAATCGGAATGGAGCACGAACCACAACTCGTGGTTCCGGCCAATGGCGGCAATCCGGGCATTCGTCATCGGAGTTCTGTAATGGAAGGGAACAGGTAGGGCAGCGAGGACGTGCAACGACTTCCATCTGCCCCAAGCATGTTGCGCAAAGAGGTTTCGACGGCTGGACGCTCCATGAGTCGCACAACCAGCAGCGAGAAGGAAACAGAATCGTTTCAAGCGTTTGAAGTCCCTTGATGACATTCCGGCGCGAAAAAACAGAGCCGGACATGGCGAGGTTACTCCACGCCCAGGATCTGACGAAGTTGGGCGGCTTGGGGACCGTTCGGGTCGTAATCCAGCGCTTTTTGATAGGCGTTGCGGGCTTTTTCGTCTTTTCCCGTCGAAGCATACACCGAGCCGATTCCCATATAAGCACCGGAAGACTGTGGGAAGTATTTGAGAACACTCTTGTATTCCTTCAATGCGCTGTCAAATTTACCTTTTTGCAACGCATTGTTCCCTGCTATCAAATGCTCGCTGGCTTTGGCTTTCTTTTCGTCCTCCGACAACTCTGCAGGTTCGGCAGGAGTTTTCTTTTCGGGTTTGACGTCTTCTTTTACTACCTTTTCAGGTTCCGGCTCTGGCTCAGGCTCGGGTTCGTCTTGTGCCAATGCCCCTTCGTCGATCTCCTCTGCCACGGCAACCGCTTCCTGCATCGGTTCTTCGACGGGAGCTTCCTCCTGAAGAGCATCCACCGTACCGTTGGCGGCTTGCTCGAAGCCGGAAACCGTCTCTTCGGCGGGTTCTTCTTCGTAAATGGCGGCACTTGCCTGATGGCCGTTTTCCTCGGATTTCAGGTAGAACATGTACGCCAATCCACCGGCAACAATCACGATGATACCCGCAATAATGGACGAATAAATCGCGAATTTCCGTACCTCTTCCCTGTGGGCGTCGTGGTCATCGAGATCGGAAAAATCCGTATCTGACAAATCCATCTGGTACTGGCTTCTGGATACGGCTTCCTTTTTATCGAAAAAGCTTGTCTCCATTTGACCGGTTCGAGACGTAGACGAAGGTGACTCAATCTTTGGCTTCTCGGTGACTTTCTCGGTGGTTTTTGCTTGAAACACTTCGCCGGTTTCGGACACGATTTCGATGTGCATGTCACTTTGCGACGAAGACACATCAGGTGTCGGAACGGCAGGAAGGGTTTCCGCCTGGGTATCCGAAATGGCTGGCAGATCGGTCGAAACTTCGGAAGACACCGAGGAGGAAGAAGGCTCGGGAGCGATTTGAGGCTCCGGGGTATCCATCCCGCTGATCGCCGCCGCCAACAGGCTTGCAGATTCAGAGAGTTGTGGCACATCCGCTGAAGTTTTCGGAGTGGGCGGAGGAACTTCTCTCGTTGCCGGAGGCTTGCTGCGGATCTGGTCGATTTCCATGGTTGAAGCCGTATGGATATCGGGCTGCTTCTCTTCCTCGACAAGTGGCTCCAATTCTTCCAGCGTCTCCTCTTCGAGAGGTTCGAGCGCAGGTAAAGGTTCTTGTGCGACGGTTTGCGGTTCTGGTTCCGTTGCCGAAACTGGCGGTTGATTACGGAAAGGAAATTCCGGGTCCGGTTCGCCACGGGAAATCGGCGTTCGAGGTTCCGGCTCGCGAGCCGGAGTCGTCACGGAAAGGCTATCCATGAAAAGGGTTTTTACCGGTTGGCTTTCCTCGGGAGGAGCCATCGGTGCTTCGGTCACCTGACCGAATTCCTGTGTCATCACTACACGGGGAGGCTCCGTGCCTTTTCTGGCAGGAGGTTCACCGGCGGATATCTGTGGCACCGCTGCAGCAATATCAGCTGTTGGGGAACTGGTATAGGGAATTTTACGAATGCCAATTTCCTGGGAGGCATCTTTGCGTGCGGATCGCACGCTGAGGTCCAAGAGCATTTCCTGAGATTCCGTCAACGCAGCCGGTTCTCGAGGAACACGCTTCGCGGAGGGAGGTTCGGTATAGTGAATTTTAGGTAGAGGTTCAGAAATCTCTTGCGGTACCGCTTGTTTCGCGGGTGGCTCTCCAGCAGCTACGGAAACAAGAACGTCATCGACTACCGAATCCGTTTCTTCGGCGAGGGAAGGCGCGGAAACCGGCTGACCAGCAGGTGCCGTATCGGATTCGACCTGAAATTCATGGGAACACAACGGACAGACCGCCCGGTTTCCCGTTCCGTCTTCCAGTTCGAATCCAACTCCGCAGTTGGGGCAATGTATCGTCATGGTGTCACCTAAACCCGTCCTCGGTAGCCATGGCCAAGAATTGCAACGTATCTAAATTATAGGACTTACGTCCAGCTTTTCATCCATGTTATAGCGAATTTTTCCCCCTTACGTCAACGAGTTCTCTCGCTGTCTTTATTCGCAATTTTTTCAATTCTCGCACGACCAACGTAAACAACTTGAACATACTATTTGAACGAACCACTATCGTTAAACATAATTCTGCTAAATTTTATTGAATTTTACAATATTTTATCGTCTTTTTTTATTCTAGAATCCTTTTCAAGAAGCAATAAATCGTTTATCCTTGAAAACAACATTGAATTCATCTTGTGCATTTTGTCCCTGAAAACGGGAACGATAACTTCTCATGGCGCGATTCCTTATTCGTTATATCGATAGCCGGGGGGTAACTCACCGGAATCAAGTCCGTGCAAACGATCAGGAACAGATCGTATTAAGCATGGAATCCCGAGGGTTCAACCTTCTTTCCTGCACGGAAATCCCGGATGAACCACCCCAAACCCAGGGGACCGGGTCCGCTCTAGCCATTGACACGGTGCTGGTGGTTCGAAGTCCCGACGGATCATTTCATCGACTGGGGTGCAGTCAAAACGATGTGGAATTTCTCGACGACCAGTTCGGTCAGTTCGGCTATACCGTCGTTCAGACCGCACCCGCTACCGAGAATGACGCCCGACTGGAACATGCCCGAGGCGCATTGCAAAAAATCGAAACCGGGATGCTGGGAACCAAAGACGTTCCGGCTTTCGATTTCGCCGGAGCGTCTTCCCCCCCGACGGATCAGGCTGATTTCCATGGCGATTCCGCCCAGGCGACAGAATCCCAAACGGACCCTATCTTACGAAGAAAAGGCTCTTCTTCCTCGCCATCCGAATCCGCCGGAATCAACGTCAGTGCCCTGTACAAAGAAGAAGACACGTTCGATCCAGACAGCGAAGAATCCGTAGCTTCTGAAGGTAAAGACGATCCGAACTTTCTTTCTCATGCAGAGAAAAGTACAGAATTCAACAGCAACCTTACTCCAAGCTCTCCAAGTGACTCCGGGATTGGGGATGCTTTGGAGGTTGCGCCCGTCATCGGAAAGAAAACGCCGAAAGATCCCAAAACCGATCCAAACAATCAGTCGCAATCCGGAAAAGTCGATATTTTCAGCCTCTTCGACGATATTCCCGAAAGCGTGGATGCCTATTCTTCACGCACATTGGAAAACCAAAAGAAAAAGAAAAACGATCCGAAAACAGAAAATGTTTTCGATGAAAATTCCAAATCGCCGAGGCTTCGACTGGCGACGGAAAAAATACGCTTGCGCAAGATCCCGGTCGACCCCGATTTTCCAACGGTGAAAAAGAACACCTCCGGGGGAATCGCCATTGAGTTGATTCACACATTGCTGGTTTCGCCGGATATCTATTGGAAATCCATTCTGGAACTTGTGTACCAGAAACGACCTTTTTTCAATGATTTTCTGAGATTTATCACATTTGTCGGTCTTTTGTTTCAAGGCTTGGTCGCTTCGTTGTCCGATGGCGTGGCTTTCGGCTGGGGACTGGCTCCCGCAACGTTGACCATCCCTGTTTTGCGCCCGGTGATTCGATCGGTTCTTCCAGCCTTCCCGGAATTTCTGATGATCGCGGTCGATGGAGGCGTAGGATTATTGGCTCTGACGCTCGTGTTATGGCTGCTGATGCGGATGCGTTCGGACCGCGTACCCCTGACATTTTTATTCAAAGCCCTGGGATTGATCCGTTTTGCGGTCGTGTTGCCGGGAGGACTTCTTCTTTTGGTGCTGATGAAATTTCACATCAGCAACACCGGTTTTCTTGCGTTTCTCATCGGTTGTGTCGGCACGTTGCCGTTACTGATGGTGCTGTCGTCCATGGGGATAAAAAAGCGGGAGAACATCTCCAACATGTTCTTGCCGATTCTGTTGTCCTGTTCACTGGCAGTTGCAGCGCTGGCGCATGTCCCAGGTACGACTTTTGGCGATACGGAAGAGTACCAGACCCTCAAGACGCTCTCGTTGAAAGTGTCGCGCCAAACAGGATTTACCGTTATCCCTCACGACGTAAAACCTAAAGATCTCAATGTTTTAGACCGAACTGAACTGTTATTGAATGAAGGTATCGACCGCATTACGCTGATTTCCATTGTGCAGGCTCTGCAAGATGCCTTGGCCGCAAAGGATTTCAATCAGATCCGTACCGCGACCGATAGCCTCAACAACCTCTTGGGCTTCATTCAACCTAACGAAAATCAGAAAAAAGCAACTCTTGCCTACAAACAACTGGTTTCCAAAGCCATGACTTGGGGCGTTCATCGCGATCAACTCGCGAAAATCTTTTCTCACTTAATGGAAGCCGCCAAGCACCGGAACCAACTGTTGCTCGTCCACACTTACAAACGGTACCTCGAATTCCTGACGGAAATTGAATCGGAAGTGGTCGAACATATCAATATCGATCTCAACGGTTCGATCAAAGGACCGAAATACGGGATCGAAGGCAAACCGATGGATTTCGAATTCATCACCAAAGATATCGAAAACACTCAAGGCGACACCTTCATGCAATGGGATCTGGACTACGATGCGGAAGAAGGTTTTGTCGTTAATGAGGAAAAACGGTTCGAAAACCGCTTGACGCATACCTGGTACGACAACGGAAACTACACCATCGCCGCTCGTATACGGGACGACGAACATTCCATCAGTATGCCGGTTTTGTTCCTCGTCACCATCAAAAACGTCGAACCGCAGATTTCGCTCCAAAAAACATCGTATAGCGTCAAAGAAGGCGAAGTTGTAACGATTTACCACAGGATTTTCGATCCGGCCACAACCCTCGATAGCTATTGGATTGAGTACGATTTCGACTACCATGGACGTGCCTTCCATTCGGATCTCTTCATTCCGGCGGCATCGGCACTCGAATACTATCCCCTGCGCAACGGAAATTTCACGATCGGAATGAGAGGCTACGACGAGGATGGCGGCGTTGGAAAACCCGTTTCGGTGAAAATCAAGGTCGAAAACTTGCCCCCGAAACTGGAAATTCCCACGCAGGGACCGTTCACCGAAGGTCAACCCGTCACCATATACACCAAAGCTTCGGATCCTTCCTTTGGTAAAGAGGAATTGACCTATCTCTGGGATGTCGATTACGACGGACGTCGTTTCGAACCTGACAGAGTGATGAAAAATCAGAACTATCTGGAATGGGAATTCGCCAACGACGGGAATTTCACGTTTGCCGTTCAAGTGCGCGACCCGCAAAAAGCCGAAAGCGAGATCGCAAAACGCCGGTTTATTGTAGGGAATGCGCCTCCGACCGTCACCATTGTCCCATCCCAGGAAGTGCAGGCAAAGCCCGAGAAAAAAATCCTGTTCAAAGCCATCTGCAAAGACCCCGGAAAAAGGGACACCATCACCGCCTACCAATGGGATATCAATTACGATGGCAAAGACTTCGACCCCGAGCATGAAGGCATTCAGCTTAACCGTCTGACGATCGAAACGCCCCCGCAGGGTGAATTCAAGATCGCGGTTCGCTGCGTGGATGACAGTGGAGCCGTAAGCAAACCGGCAGTCAACCGAGTGGTAATCGTTGCCGAATAAGTTCGTATTGCCTTGTCAGAATGGTCTTTTTCTCTTGTGGACCAATAAGAATTAGGTTGCATCCATACCGATAGCGTGTTATCGCCAATACTATTCCATGGCATCAAGGAGTGCGGCGATGTTGTTCGTCATCGATATGGGAAATACAAACATCTGTCTCGGACTGTTCGAGGAGAACCAACTGACCCATCAATGGCGGGTTCAGACCAAAACAAACAAAACCGCCGATGAATACGGCGTTCAGTTTCAACAGCTCTTCAATTCTGAAAATATCGACCCTGCGGCGGTGGAGTCGGTGATTATCGCCTCCGTCGTTCCTCCGCTCAATTCCACCATCGAAAATGTGTGCAAGCGCTATTTCAATCAAGAGGCGGTATTTGTCGAGCCTGGCATCAAAACCGGGATGCCTATCTTGTATGACAACCCGAGGGAGGTCGGTTCCGACCGCGTGGCCAATGGTGTCGGAGCATTCAGCCAATACAATTGCGGGCTGATCGTCGTCGATTTCGGCACCGCCACGACATTCGATGTCATCACTCCGAAAGGTGAATACCTCGGCGGGGCTATTTCGCCCGGCATTGTTGTTTCTACCGAAGCCTTGTACTTCAAAGCATCCAAATTACCTCGACCGGACATCAAGGCGCCACGGAGTGCTTTAGGAAAAACCACGGTCGAATCCATGGCTTCGGGAATTGTTTTCGGCTACGTCGCGCTCGTGGACGGTTTGGTGGATCGGCTTTGTGCGGAAATCGATTTCGAGCCGAAAATCATCGCCACGGGCGGACTTGCACCGATGATCGCCATGCATTCCGAGAGGATCGAAGAAGTCCAAGCCGATCTGACGTTACAAGGATTGAGGATCATCCATGAGCGAAACCAACGGAACACGCAAACCAAAAAATAAGAACCCCGAATCCTCAGAACTCGACGCATCATTAGACTATCAGGGGGAATCGGACGGCAGGGAAACCTCCGAAGATGAAGATTATTGGGAAGTAACGGACGAATTTGACAACGATTCTTCCGTGAAAACCAAAAAATCAAAAACAAACAACGAAATCATCGGGGAAGAATACTCCATGCCATCGAGCGAAATTACGGTGGCAACGGTTTCCCCCAACATAAAACCCGTTCCCGAACTGGCCAACCTGGCAGAAGAAGAATGGGCGCCCCCGGAAGATACGCTGGACGACTTCGACCCCGAACCGGAAAAAGCCCCGTTGGATCTCGACTGGATGCTGAACGAGCTGGATAACGCGGATGGTTCGGAGCTCGATGTGTCGGATGAGGAAGCCATGGAACTGGCGATGAAAGTCGCCGGATTGGAAAGCCCCCCGAACAAGGATAACGAGTCGGAAGATGAATCTCAGGACGATTTGACCGACACACTCGCCTCCATTGACACTCAACCGTTCGATACTCCAGAGAAAACCGAGGAAGAGGAGGAAGAAACCTCCGATGAGGACGACATCGGTTCGGTTGACCTGGATCAGCTTTCGATGATGCTGGACGATAATTTCGACCAGTTGGATACGGATGAGGAGTCTTCAAAAGAGGAAGAACCTCCCTCCGACGAGCAAAACGAAGAAGAATCGCAGGACGACGATGATGATGTCGTCGATCTTTTGAACGACGACGGTAAAGAGGATTCCGAAACGGATGAACCGGAAGAAGAACCGGAATCGGAAGCCGCAACGGATGACGACGAAGACGAAGAAGGTATCGACCTTGCTTCTCTGGCTGCGGAACTAGGACTGGACGACGAGGACGAAGAAGAATCTACGTCGGATGAGGAACCGGAACAAGCTGAAAAAACAGAAGAACCCGTCGACGCGCCCGCCGTGATTGCTTTGGGACCGGTCGAGGGAATGGAAACCGTAGCCGAAGAAGGACCCGAAGCCGAAAACGAGGAAATGACTTCGGATACCGAATCGGTAGATACAGCCGAATCAGAAGACGAAGAGGAATCTGCCGAAACGAACGAAACCACAGATTCCGAAGAAGAAACAGACGATGAAACCCCATCGGATGAGGATGAGGCCACCGAAATCGCCGAAGAAAAGAAAGAGAAAAAAATCGGCGGCATGGACGACAAGGAATACCTTCCGTCCTTCGATGAAAATGGCGTTGCGGTTTGGAAACCGAAGTACGTCCCTATCGACGAGTTGGATATTCCTGTAAAAATCAAGAAAAAGCTCGAAGCGGACAACGCCCGAAAGATGCTGCTGGCCCGAAACCTCATTCCGATGAACAACTATGAGATGGGTTACACCCTCTACTTGTTGATGAACGATGAAAACGAGGCCGTCCGACAAGCCGCCACCAAGAGCTTGACCGAGATGCCCGCGTCCATCATGCGGCCCATCGCCGAGCAGAAACTTCCCATCCAGATTCTGGACTGGATCGCCCGATCACGGTTCAGCGAGGATGATCCGGACCGAATCATCGAAACGATCGTGTTCAACTCGGCAGTCGGGGACCACACGCTCGAAGCCTTGGTAACGATCTGCTCGGAAACGATTCTGGACATCATCTCCCGCAACCAGGTACGACTGCAAAAATCACCCCAGTTGATTTTCCTGTTCCCCTACAACCCCAACACAACCATCGGTCTGTTGAACCGGGTGTTGGAGTTCGCAAAACGCCAACGGCTGATCAATCAAGAAGAAGAAGAACGACTGGTTCTACAGTTCGAAAACCGCGACAACCCCGACTGGGAAGCCGAAGTAGATCCGGACAGCGCTGCAGCAAAACTTAAAGAGGCCGTTCCTGAAACCCGTAACGAAGACGGCACACTCGACTGGGAATTCCCTGGATTCATGACCGATGATTTCGATTCTATCCTGGATTTGGATGCCGACGCCGAAGTCATCGACGACAAAATCAAGCAGAAAAAGGACATGCGCGAGCTGATTCGTGAAATGTCGGTTCCACAAAAACTCCGACTGGCGGTGCGCGGCAACATGGAAGCCCGCAAGATTCTCGTCGAAGACCGCCTTCAACTCGTCGCCGTCGCGGTGCTGAAATCGCCCCGAATCACTCGAACCGAAATCGAACGGGCCGCCGAGTCAAAAACCGTGCAGCCGGAAGTCATTCAAGCCATCGCCAAGGATGCTGCCGCAATGCGGAACTACCAGACGCGCTGGGCGCTCGTGCAAAACCCCAAGACTCCAATACAAATCGCTACCCAGATCATGGGAACGTTGCGTGAAAAAGAAATCAAAACTCTTTCCAAATCCAAAGCAGTTACCCAAGCCGTCGCCACCATCGCTCGTCAGAAACGGGAAATTGCAGAGCAACGTCAGAAGCGCCGACAGAAAAAGAAATAATAACAAGGTCGTACGCGGCTACTATTTATAAAAGAGGACGATTGATGAAAAATCCGAGCGCCCCCAAAGAACTCGCTGCCAAAAGCCTACGACAGGTATGCGATCCGAAAATGTTTCCTTTCGACACCACGGACGAGGCTCAGGAACTCAAAGGAGTCTACGGACACGACAGAGCTGTAACCGCCATCGAGTTCGGTCTTTCCAATAAATCGAAAGGGTTCAATATTTTCCTTCTTGGAGATTCCGGCTCCGGTAAAACCTCCATCTTGCGCAATCTCATCCTCAAACGCGCCAAAACGGAACCAACGCCGTCCGATTGGATCTACGTTCACAATTTCGAAGATCCCGGCAGCCCCAAAGCCATGGCGCTCCCCCCCGGAAAAGGCGAAGCGTTCAAAAAAGATATGGCCGGTTTCGTCGAAGACCTCAAACGTATCATTCCTCGAATGCAGGAAGGCGATAGTTTCCTGCAAAAAGGAAACGAAATAGAAGAAACGTTTCGTAAAAAAGAGGAAAAAGCGTTCAAAAAACTGCAACGGGCAGGAAAAGCTAAGCAGTTGCTCCTGGATCTCGTACAAAGTGAGTTGATCATCCAGGTGATGAAAGACGGGAAACCGCTGGTCCAAGAAGAATTCGAGGCCCTTTCGCCCGAAGAACATGCCCAATACGAAGAACAAGTTCGTTCTCTCCAGGATGAAATCGGCGAATTTCTACGTTTCCAACGGAAATTGGAAAAACAGCGACTGGAAAAAGTTTCCAGGCTCGAAGACAGCCAGATCCGTGAGGTGGCCAGAGAAATCCTCGACGAACTTAAGGAAAAATACGACAAAACCAACGGAATTTCCGATTGGTTCGATCAGGTGTGCGAACATGTACCGGAGGCGTTTCAAGCCTATCAGCGAGCAACAGAAGAAGAACAGAACCCGGAGGGCATGCCTCTACCCATGCTTCCCAAGCCCGAGTTTAAAGAGCTGAAAGTCAACGTTTTCGTCAACAACAAGGGACTCAAAGGCGCACCGATCGTCTTCGAAAACACCCCGACGTATCACAACTTGATCGGTTGCACGGAATACACAGAACAATACGGAATGCTCCACACGGATTTCACCCTGGTCCGTCCCGGTGCACTACATCTCGCCAATGGCGGCTATTTGGTCATCCAGGCCCACGACCTGATGAAAAGTTTCTATGCCTGGGAATCTCTGAAAAAATCGCTGCGTAACAAGGAAATCACCATCCAGGAACTCGACATCGAGCACCGCGCCCGATCGACCGTTTCGCCCAAACCGCAGCCGATTCCGTTGAGCACCAAAGTGATTCTCATCGGCAATGCCGAAGCTTATTATTTCCTGCTGCACATGGACGACGATTTTCAGCGACTGTTCAAAGTCAAGGCGGAATTCAACGAATTCATGCCACGCAATAAAGCGAATATTATGAAAATGGTGGGATTTATCACCAGACTTTGCAGAGAAGACGATCTCCTGCCATTCCATCGTGACGCGCTGGCCCGAATCGTCGAGCTGGCCTCGCGCACCTGTGAGCATCAGAAAAAACTGACCACGCGTTTCATCAACATCATCAATATTGTTTCCGAAGCCAACTACTGGGCAAGCATGGACAAGGCAACGCAGGTTCATGCCAACCACGTTGACCAGGCTCTGGCCATGCGACGCAATCGGGCCTGCAAAGTCGAAGACGAAATGTACGAGTACCTGCGTGAAGGGACCGTACTTCTCGACACCAAAGGCGATGTGGTCGGCCAGATCAACGGTATTGCCTTGTACGATATGGGCGACCATGCTTTCGGTATTCCAAGCCGGATCACGGCCCAGACCTATACCGGAAGCGGCGGTGTGGTCAATATCGACCGTGAAGCCCGGTTGACCGGCGTCATCCACAACAAGGCGTCGTTGATTCTTATCGGTATCATCGGCAGTCTGTACGCACGCAACAAGCCGTTGTCGCTCTCGGCATCGCTGGTTTTCGAGCAGATGTACGGCAATATCGATGGCGACAGCGCCTCCTGTGCCGAACTGTTCGCGCTGGTTTCCTCCCTTGCCGATCTGCCGATCGATCAGGGAATCGCCGTCACCGGTTCGGTCAACCAACGGGGCGAAGTCCAACCTATCGGTGGTGTCAACGAGAAAATCGAAGGTGTGTACCGCATTTGCAAAACCCAGGGATTGACCGGCAAACAGGGGGTTATCATCCCCGAGAAAAACCGCATCAACCTGATGCTTGACCGGGAAATCGTCGAAGCCGTGGAAAACGGAAAATTTCACATTTATCCCATTTCCACTATCGATCAGGGATTGGAAATCGTCATGCACCATAAGGCGGGTAAACGCTTGAAAAGCGGAAACTGGCCCAAAGACACGATCCACTGGCGAGCCGATAACCGTCTACGGGAACTGTCGAAAAACCTTCAGGATTCCGGGGATGACGACGAATAGTCGGGGCTTTATTTCTTCGACTTTGGAGATGATTTCATCCCTAGCACTCGATACAGTCCAACAGGCAGCGTTTCACGGTCGGGATACCAGATGAAATCGCCCTGTCGCTCCAGGTTGGGAGCGTTCCATTCAAACACGGGTTGCAACTCCAGTTTTTCCCGCACCATTTTGCAGGCGGGATGTACGTAGGTATCGTCGATTCCGTCGCTTGCGGCGCTGATCGTTTGACTTCCTACGCCTTCTGGTGGTTTTTCCCGCATCAGGGCGTAGCAACGAATCCCGAGATACACATAGCCCTCCCTCTGGAGGGTTTCCCGGCGAACACGCGAAACAAGCTCGCCCAGCCCAAACCTGCGAACGTCCCTCGACGAACTCCGCCACAGATAGTCGGGATACTCGAAGTATATTCCCCAGGGGTAAGGCGAATCACCCAACTTGAGCACCCCCAACGTCACTCGACCTTGCGGCAGACGTTGGGCGACTTCGACCAATGCCTCGTGCTCGGTCTGGTCGTTTCCCTTTGTCCAAAGTGTAGCAAAGGGCCAAAGCATTCCCACAATACCCAGTAAAATCAGGGAAAACGCCGCAAAGCGCGTTCGATGGATTTCAACAGCCTTGCGCCAGACAAGATGCAAACCGACCGCCGATAGCGCCGCCAGAAAATAGAGAGCCGGAATCTGCAACCGGGGCATCGAAGGCGGCGTTTTGTCAATGGAATACGGTGCATAGAACAGCAGAGCAAGCGCGGCGAAACGCCATAGCGGAGCACGTCTCCCCTTCGGTGTAAGCACGAATGCCGCTACCACCGCCAAAGGCAGCACGAAGGGAGAATAACCGGGATGAAAATACAAGTTTCGCGGACTGAGCACCTCGATAACACCAATCCCCAAGCCGGACAAACCGGCCGAAAGATTGAAGCGCTGTTCGATCTCCCACCAGGTGTAAATAAACCCGACATGGGGGAGCAACAACAACGCCAGTAGCACTAAGCCACCGAGAACCTTGGCGTTTTTAGGGATTCCGGCAGAGCTTTTTGAAGAAAATACTTCGTCGATGACCAAGGTCAGCGGAACGAGAAACATCATCAGCGGACGGCTCAATACCGCCAACCCCAACGCAGCCAGTGCGAAAATAAAATGCTTTCGGGATGTCGTTGAACGAAATTCGAACCAGTGGTTGAGACCAAGGAAAAAGAAGAAAAGAGTCGGAATCAGGTTGCTTTCGGAGTTGTGATCTTTCAACAACATCGGATGTATAGCCAGAATCACCGCGAACCAAAGAGCCATCCCGCTTTGTTTCGGGAATTTTCGCAGCACCCAAAGCCAGACAAACGGCAGCGTAGCCCAACCGATGATCGTATTGAGTACCAAATAAGCCTGTTCGTTTTCGAAAGGAAGAACGTGCATGAAAAGATGGTAAAAAACCGGCGTTCCTCCACCATAACGCAACAAATCGGAAAAATAGATCGCCTGGTTGATCAGCGGATAACCGCCGTAGACCATCACCAGCCGCGAGGGAATCACGGCCCGAACTAGCGCCGCCATAAAGAGCCAAAAGAATAAAATCCAGCGCTCTTTCGTCGATAGTGCAGCAAGTTTCCGTCGAAACGGAACCACTAGAAACAACACGCCTAAAAGCGAGAGGAAAAGGAGAATGCCGGAAAAATACCGCTCGTAGCGATCCAACCAGACATACAACCGCCCGTCGGCCATCCCGGTGCGATCGGGACTGGCAATAGTCAACTCATGTTCCGGTGCTTTGGTTCCCGGAGGATCATGGCCCAATCGAGGCAAGGGTTCGAGCGTCAACGATCCATCGTCACGGGAATCGATACGAGCGATAATCCGTTCCATCAACGCACCGATGGCCTGGCCGTGCTTGTCGTCGGCGGGTTGACCTTCGTACAGAATGTTGAATGATTTCGTTCGTCCGAAACAACGGTCTCGATCGTCGCGATGCTGCAACATCACCCGCAACGGTCCGTAGGTTTTGTGTGTAAAAAGATAGGTAAGCGTTCTCGGATTGGCCTCGAAGCTCGAAAGAGTCCACTCGTCGAAGGCGACGGGGAGAGTTTGCCCTTTGTCTATCAGGAGTTCGAGTGGTTCCTTCGAAGCCGCACAAGCCAGACCCATGCGGAAAAAGATGACCACAATCAAAGTTGCTAGAACAATGCACCGCCCGCCCATTTGTTGTCGATATTTCGGCATGGTTCCGTTTTCGAACAAACGAGCCTACCTGCTCGTTTTCATCCAGCATTTCTTTCGCGTCGCAAACGTCTGCGCCCAAACCAGCACGCCAAACCTGCAATGAAAATCAACCCTTGCAAACCAATCTCGGACGTTCGGCAACCGCTTGAACCGGACTTCTTCCCTTCTTCACGATCTTCCCTGGTATCCTCCCCGGAAAATTCCCATTCCCACTCCGTTATCTCGTCGAGATCGCCGGGGTGAGAAGAATCCTGCTCGGTCATTTCCTCCGAGGTGTCGGAATCCTCTGGAAACTCAGAGAAATCCTCGTCCGTATCGCCATCGATCTCCGGCGTGTCGCCCTCGACCGTGATCGTCCAATAGATCGTCTGCCGGGAGATATCGGAAAACAAGGAGTTCCGCATCAGGGATGTCCGGTCGTACAGTTGGACATCCACGGTATGCCGCCCAGCCTCATATTGGTCAGCGACGAATTCGAGCGCCCCGGAGTTTTGAACCTCTTCGCCATCGATGGTCCACGTCGTGGAAATGGCATCGGGATCGGGACTTTTCGCTTGAGGATCGAGCCAAAGCGACTCTCCCGGAGATACGCTTTCCTCGATAGCATCAGGGCCGAGATCGCTCAAATAGGTGCGTTCGTGGACACCGCCAATCATCGCCTCTGCACAAACGGAACAGAACGGCACGCTCAACTCCCGCATTTTGCAGGTGTATTTCGGTCGGTAGATCGGTTGGTCGTACATACCCGGCGTGTCGGAATACCTCGCCCCCTCGAACAGCCCAACCACATCTTTATACTCCGAAAAACTGCCGTTCACCGGCGTTGGGAGCGGAGTCTCGTCTTCGATCCAAAGAGTCCAGGGAATCTCGTCACGCTCAGACTCGAACGTCACGTTCGGATCGTGGTCGTGAGCTTGATAGGTTCCTGGAGTAACAGCGGAACTGTATTCGTCGCTCAACCCACCCAAATCGTGGGCCATCTCGTGGGCGACGATTTCGGTAGAATACTGATGAACCGAAGCCGTCTGCACGATTTCGCCACCAGAACCACCGTATTTCGAGTCGTTGACGAGAATGAAAACGAAATCGACGTCGGGTGCCACCTGCGCCGCGACACTCTGCGCTTTGGCCGAATCGCAGGTCAACAAACGTTCGATTCCGTACGAGTAGTAGGTGCAATCCAAAAACGTGTCTACCTCACCGCCGGTGGTGTCACCGTAATCCGCGCCGGATTCGTTCGAAACCGTATGCAAACGGTACAGATTGAAAAAACGTCGGTATTCTTTGTAGGGCGTTTGAGCAAAAATCCCGCTGAAAAAACTGTCCACATGATCGACGAAGGCTTCCTGTTCCTCCTCGCGGTAACCGTCGCCGATCACAATGAGATCGATGGTACTCGACGGATCGCCGTTTTGCTCCAGCGTCTCGAAACGATAGGTATCAGCGTGAACGTCCTGAAACGCGAAAAGCAGCACCAGAACAGTAATAATCGAGCAGATTCTCACCTTATTCGTCCGTTTTCTGTTTCAACAGGGATGCATCGACACGAACTTTAGCCACTTCAACATAAGACACAGGGTTTTCGTTACCACTATCTTTCGCTTTTTCGAATACCAGCCACCCCGGCAACGCCGACTCGGGAAGCCGGATCAACAAAACCGATGTTTCAATCGGAACCGAAGAAACATGGTTTTGTTCGGAATTTTCCGGCAAAGGGACACGAACCCGAAAAGGATCGTCCAGCCTTCGAGACCACCGTTGCTTACCGGCGTCATCGAGCAATACCAGACGATGGGAAGCCCTCGAACGTGTAACCTGTTTTTTTTGACATGCCGGTCCTTTTTTCTGCCAGCTATCGAGAATTTCAAGCGAATCGGTCCCAAAACGAACCTGCACCAGATAGTGGGAAGTATCCGCCGCCTGGGCAAAAGAAAAGACGGTGAACACCAAGAACATACCTGCAATGGAAATCAGGCGGTTCATTGTTTCCCCGGTTTTTTCCGTGGCGCTCGGGGAGGATTGATTTTGCGCTGGGGCGGTTTGGTCGGGTCCGGCATGGGCATCATGTCCTGTGGCATAGGCGGCAGATTGTCCACATCTTCCTTGGTGACAGGGCGTCCTTGAATTTCGATGAATTCCGGCACCGCATAGCTGATATCTTTGGCTCTGCGCATGACATTGGCGAGGTTGATGCTGTCCTCTTTTTTATCCAGCATACGCACCGTCAAGCGGTTTCCTTCGAGTTTACCGACCGGCTCTATGGGATAATCGGCGGCGAGTTGAGCCAGCCGTTTTTCGTCGGGTTTGGCAACAAAGGCCAGTTCGATACGATCCGTAAGAAACATCAGTTTCTTAAAACCTTTTTTCGGGACTTCACTGAACACGCGATAGGAGAAATCCAACTCTTTGTCGTTCCTCATCCATTCCGCCATCACGTTCCATTTATTTTCATCCGCTCCCGGCAACAGACGCAAACCATAAATTCCTCGTTCCAGCAACTCTTCTTCCTTGAGTTCGGAAACCACCAAGCGCACTTTGTTTTTGTAATAGGTATACCGACTTTGTTTGTCGGCATACGCTTTCTTGAACTGGCAACCCACAAACTGAAAATCCTGAGTCAGTTCGCGTTTTTGCCCTTTTTCGTCGTAGTAAAACATGTCCCGTGAACTCACGGGAATCACTTTGGAGGGACCGAGGTGCTGGATGGTCGGCTTTTTGTCTCGCCCCGGAATGAAGTCTCTAGCATCCTGCGCCGACGCAAAGCCGTTAAACAGTAGAAAAACGAAAAGAACCGATATCATTCCACATTTTCGAGCAACGTGCGTCATATCCTGCGCCTCCTGAACATCTCGCGGGAACCGTTCCCTGAAAGTGTCTCAAGTCTACTGGAAGCGTCAAGGATTGTCTAGCATGGAATCTTTTGAGGATTGGTGAGGTTACGACATCACAAAATGCAACGAAGCAGGTCGGGTAAAAAAACTAGCCTGACCTACGTCATCTACTTCATCCAAGAAAAGTGCAGCAGATTAGAAGGTTTTATCGATAGCCCATTGGATCAGGCTACGACGAAGATCGTCGGGATCTACCGGTTTATCGATAAAATCGTTCATTCCGGCTTCGAGACAAGCAATCCGGTCTTCCTCCAACGTCCCGGCGGTAATGGCGAGAACCGGCAAGTCCTTCAAACCATCCATTTTTCGAATGGCCCGAGCGGTTTCCAAACCATCCATAACCGGCATGTGCACATCGAGCAGGACAATATCGAACATCCCCGGCTGCAGGCATTTCAACACGTCCCGGCCGTTTTCCGCCTCATGAACCGAACCAACCATGTCTTTGAGCATAATGGCATTGACCGTACGACTGAAACGGTCATCATCAGCCAGCAACACTCGAATCCGACTCAGTTTTTCCTGCTCATCCTGTTTTTCTTCCACAACGGGAACAAGCGTCTCTTCTTCCGACTGATTCGCCGTTTCTCCGTGAAGTCGAAAACGGAAAACGGTGCCGATTTCCGGGCGACTTTCGAACGTCACTAAGCCTCCGAGGTATCGTTCTCCCAACAGTTTCATACTGTAGGTTCCCAAACCACGATCCTGTCCTTTGGTACTGAAAGAACGGTGAAAGATCTGCGCTTGTATTTCGGGAGACATAACGCCCGGATTGGCCACCGAAAACTCAACGAAATCGGCACCGTTACAAACGTCGAGAACGACGGATTCACCTTCGGGGGTGGCTTCCAAACCGTTTTTCAGCATATTAGCCAGAACACGGCGCAAGAGCGAGAGATCCGTATGAAGCCTTCGGTCATCGAAGACAGCAATTCGAATCGTCTTGCCTTTCGCAACCTGGTGCCCTTTGTAGAGAATGCGCAGGTTTTCTATGAAACGGCGAATGGAAATGGTGGTTTTGTGCAAAACGAGCGAATCGTCTTCAGCTTGGGCTAACTGACGGTAGCTGTGGATTTCATCGACCAGTACGTTGGAAAGCGCGGCAATGGATTCACGGAATTCTTTGTTGGCATCGGTTGGATTTTCAGACTCGATCAACGTCATGAAACCTTTGATACCACCAGCCGTATTAAGAATATCGTGAAAAAAAGTGCGTTCCAGAATTTTCCGGCGTTTTTCGGCAGACAAATCCCGCAATCCAATAAACACAACCGATAGGTCGTCGATTTTTTTCAAAGCTGCAAGCACATGATATTCCATGGCTTTTCCGGAAGCCAAACGAACAGAGCACTCCCCACCGACTTCGGTATCCGCCTTCGTAGCCGTTAAAACCGTTTTAAGAAGTCCGCAATATCGGCAATTTTTTCCCGTTCCACAACCGTTTGGAGCTTCTTTCGCTTCGTAGCAACCGAAAAGTTCTCCGGGGCGGTTACCCAATGCCTCTTCATGGGAGGAAAACCCCAATTCTTTGACCATATGCCGATTCACAGCAATGATTTGCCGCTGGCTATTGAGAATCATGGCCGGTTGAGGCATGGCATCGAGAACGGAAGATACAAGACCAGCATCCAGCACCTTGTGCCACGCCTCTTTGATTTCTTCTTTCGAAGCCCGCTCGGCTGGCGCGAAATATGTTTTTTGCACCATAGAACCCGACATACCCGTCTGTTCCTTTTTTTCAACAATACAAATCGAACATAAACACCTAATAGTAATTTATCGGGAAATCATGAATGAAATCAAGGAGGCAAACACGATTCTCACCGAAAATGCAGATATTTCCTTCTTTTTCCAATTTTCCTCTCTGAAAAAAGAAGAATTGTTCCCCATTTTTCAATCAATGTTCGTGCTTACTAACCATGTACCTTGACAGCCGGTCGAATCATCGCATACTCTTTTGAATCGAACGTTATCGGCTTTTTCGTCGAATCTTTTGGAGTATACAGGCATGAAACTGGAACGACTGATTTTGGGTGTAACCTATCGTTGCCAGTGTCGTTGCGTGCATTGCTCTCAAGGTTCGTACCCGGTCGATCCTAAAGGAGAATTGACCTTCGAGGAAATCCGGCGCGTCGTCGAGGCCGCGTCCGAACACAAACTCAAAGAGCTGAATCTTTTCGGCGGGGAAGCGCTGTTGCGAGAGGATATCTTCGACATCCTCCACGCGGTTCGCGATAAAACACAATACCTTACCTTAGACTCAAACGGTGTACGGATCACCGAAGACATCGCCCGCAAACTGAAACAAGCCCGCCTGAGCCTGCTCTATATGAGTTTGTTTTCCGCCGATCCCGAGTTCAACGAGCAGATGCATCGTCGTAAAGGCGTGTTCGATGAAATCATGGAATCGACGGACATCCTTGTAAACGAAGGTATCCCGGTGTTTTATTCGACCTGTATCTTCCGAGAACACCTCAAAGACGGCCGACTCGAAGAGCTGATCGCCCTAGCGAAACGGAAAAAAGTCAATGGTATCCGTCTGTTGTATCCGCTGGCATCCGGCAGTTGGTTCGACAACGACGACATCCTGCTTACCGACGAAGAAAAAGCCGCCGTCAACCGTTACGTAGACAACCGCTTCGTCTTCGTTTCGGAAGGTATGAACCTGCCAGACTTCGAAGGCTGTCCCGCCATCAGCGGAGGTTCGCTATTTATTTCGCCTTATGGTGAAGTGCAGCCCTGTAATTTCGTTCCGGTCTATTTGGGCAACATTCGCGAAGAACCGTTGGAAATCATCCTCGATCGTGCCAAACGACATCATTTCTTCACACCACGGCACCAAGAGGCCCGTTGTCCGATGATGACGCCGGAGTTTTTGCGGATGATCGAGCAGGGCATGGACCCCCAAAGCCACTTGTATCCGCTGGGAGATTTCCAAAAAATCGAGTTCCACACCGGTTGCACCAACGGCTGTCCGGAATGCCAGAGCCGCAGCGAATCCATGGGACCGGACATCCGTTCTCAACTCGATGCGCTTTGGAACACCGAAACGCTTCATTATTCCGACATTTGGCTACGTGGCGGCGAGCCTTTCTTACACCCGGAAGCTTTTGATATCCTAGAGGAAATCACACAGCACGGCTACAATGCCTGTGCCGTCAGCAACGCCCGGATCTTCGCCACGCTGGAACGGGCCGAAAAAGCCGCGCGAGCGGGACTTCGCGAGGTTCACGTTCCGGTGTGGGGACAAACACCCGAGGAATACGATGCGTATGTCCGCATCGAAAACGGCCACAAGCACATGCTGGCGGGAATCAAGCGACTGTCTGAACGCAACGTGACCGTGGTGGCTTACGTCGATCCCGACAACCGGGATTTCCCCAATCTGCTGCTGAAAGCGGGTGTGGATCGCGTGGTCTACTACCGCCTTCACGATTTGTTCTATTGCGACCGTCTGAAAGATTTCGGTCGCATGGAAGTCCCCGGCGCTCTTGTACAAGAGACGAAAAAAAAAACTCCAAAACTCCTCATTCCGTCACGAAAAAGCCCCTGAGCCACGAAAACTTCCCACCAACAAGCATCTCTAAAAGCAGTGGTGTCTCTTTCGTTCCGCTTTCCGGCGTTCCCAGGCTGAAAAAAACGAAACGTGCGTTGGTTATCGTACCGCCGCTCGAAAACCCGGCCATGGCGGTAATGGACTACGCCTTCGATTTCGTCACGAATTTTCCGCTTGCCGCCTTGAAACTGGTCAGCCAGTACCGCAAACAGGGGTATGACGTTCACCTGCTCGACGCCTTCAACCTCGGTTCTGCGGTCATGAATCGGAAAACCTTTTTCCGTCGTGAGCGGGTTCGAAGGATGGCTCCCTGCGGCAATTACGAAAACGAAGGCATCGCCCGTCCCGTGTTTCGTATCGGCATGATGCCCGACGACATCCGGCAGCGACTTAAAAGCCTTCCCGATGGTGTGGAAGAAGTAGCGATTTCCTCTGTATTTACATACTGTTGGCCGACAAGTTGGGAAGCCGTCGAACTGGTAAAAGAACGCTATCCTTCGGCTCACGTCAAGATGGGAGGCATTTATCCAAGCCTTTGCCCGGAACATGCCGAGCACAGCGGCGCGGACGAAATCATCGTCGGCACGGATGCCGAACTCGCCGCTCAGTGGATCGACGAACCCACCTGGAAACACTATGCAAGCCCGGCAATGAGCTTGAAAAGCTCGTACGGCTGCAACAACCATTGCTCCTATTGCGCGGTTCGTAAACTGGAAGGCCGGGCCTGCTCTTTAGATCGTGACAGCCTGTTGGAGCAGTTGCAAACCTATTCCGCGTGGGGACTGCGTGAACTGCATTTCTGGGATTCGGATCTATTGTTGGATCTCGATCAAGCCCATGCATTGCTCGATTTGTTGATACACTTGCAAGGAGGGATTTCCCTTGGCGTGCCAAGCGGTTTTTCCCTGGCTCGTTTTAATATGGATCTGGCTCGAAAAATGAAAGCCGTGGGTTTCAAAGACATCATCATGCCCCTCGAAACGACCCGAGAAGACAAAATCGCCGAATTCCACCGTAGACACTTATTTAAGCGCTTCGATACCGGTGTAGAAACGGCATTGACAGCAGGATTCGAACGACAGCGTATCAACGCGGTCATCATGATCGGCTATCCGGGACAAACTGAAAACGACGTGCTCGACGACCTGAAAGCGATCATCGAGCGACATGTGTTGATCGACATCCGGGTCTATACCCCCATTCCGGGAACGGAGGATTTCGACAAATACCGACATTTGTACGAAGACCGTGGACTGGAAGACCTCGATTCCTTCCTGTTTCCGCTGGCTTCTCCCGAGTTGCCGGTAACGTTCATGGAAGATGTCTACAAAACCTTCAATCTCAAGCTGTTTTCGAAGGCCGAAATTTTCGCCGGGCGCAAGAAACATCCGTTGTTCGACCGGCTTGCGGAGCGTTTTTGATGCCACGAGATATACAACCCCTCGATGCCTGGCTGGTTTTTCCGCCCTCCTATGAATGCTATTTCATGCCGGAGATCGCCCTCCCCCGCCTTACGGCCTACCTGAAAACACAGGGAAAATCGGTACAGCAAGCCGACTGGAACGCCTTGTACTGGGGAGATTTTCTGTTTCGAAAAGGCCCGTTCGAGCTGTTCATGAAACGGCTCAAAACCTCGTTTTCAGTAGGCGACGAAGGCTTTTACCGCTCGGTCCGCCAGCTATACGCGCGTTTTCTGGATCGCAACATCGTTTCGGGGGAATCTCTGCGACGCTTCGTGTACGAAAATCGCAAAGAATTGTTCAATTGGCTTTACGAACAAACCGAAATCCATCGTCTGAACCGGGACAAACTGCTCGAACGCCTCCAGGTGCGCGATCCGCTGATGGATACCTTTTTGAAATTGCGCCTGAAAACGTTTTTCGACCGCTTCGAGCCGTCCGTGGTCGGCATCTCGCTGGTATCTCCGCAACAGGTCGTGTACGCCTGCCGCTTCGCCCGTGAATTGAAACGCTTTCGCCCCAACCTTCCACTGGTCGCCGGTGGACCGTACGTAAAGCTAGGACGAGATTTTCTTACACGGAAAGAGTATGCGTTTTTCTTCGACTTTTTCGAGTTCTTCGTCACTAGCGACGGAGAAGAACCTTTGCTCGATCTGGTGAATCTCACCGAAAACAAGGAAAATTTCAAAGAAACACCCAACCTGATCTATCGCGACGCAAACGGTCACCCCCAAGCGACCCACGAAAAGCCCTCTCTGCCGTTGGATCACCTGCCGCCCCCTGATTTTTCCGGCCTTAATTTCGACCTTTACACCGAACTTTCGTTGCCCATCGAACGCGCCAGCATGTGCTATTACCGCAAATGCACGTTTTGCTGGCACAACTACAACGACCGCCAATGGATTCAACTCGACCCGGAGGAAATCGTCCGCCGCATCCGAACATACATCGAGCAGACGGGCGTCCGGCGTTTTTCGTTCATCGACAATGCGGTCAACGCACAAGCTACAAAGGAAATCTGCGAACGACTGCTGGCCGAAAAACTGGAGATCGAATGGTTTATGCAGGCTCGTTTCAATAAGGAATTCGCCGATCCCGAATACACCGAACTGCTGGCCCGCGCCGGGTGTCGAATCATCTTCTTCGGGTTGGAAACCGCCCACAAACAGCGGTTGAAAAGCTACCGCAAGGGTATCGATCTGGAAAAGGTGCCGAAAATGCTGGAAAACACCAGCGCGCAGGGGATCGAGACCAGCGTGTACCTGATCCTAAGCCCGGAGGAAGACCGGCAAGAGTTCGAACATACCTTGAAATTCTGCCTGCGCCACAGACAGCACATTCACATGACGATCTTGCAGACTTTTTTACTCAACCGCAACTGTCTGGCGCATTCCAAACCCGACCTTCTCGGTATGGACATCGCCCCGGAAACGGAAACGACGCTTGACTTCTTCGACCTGCCGTACACAAGCGAGGGTATCATCCACGACGCAAGCTACCTTGCTACGGTCCGTGACCGCTTCGTGCGCCTGATGCGTACCCCGAAACCTCTGGGAGATTTCGAAAACGAAAGCATCGAGGAAATCTACAAGCGAGTTTTGGAAGGACACGAAGGGGAGTAAACAAAACGGTCGAAATGCCTTAGGTGGCTTTTGCATAAATCAGGATTTTGATGGTTTTTACAAAACCCATGTGTGCCATAGTCTTACGCGCGAAGCGTGGAAGGCTGTGTTTTCAATAGTTTGCACAGTCTCCCGGACCTTCCGGTCCGTACCTTGAAGATTTATCTTCGGGATTTATGCAAGTTCTTCGAATGCAAAAATTCACGCTTTCGTAAACTTCACCCGGTAGGAATAGTTTCCCGCAAAGATCTGTAAATCGAAAGTACCCCTGCCCTCTTCGGCCTGTTGTTGCAGAAATCGGATCGCTTCGGGGCGGTGGTGGACGTGGAAACGGTCGAGCCACCAGGCAAGTCCCAGGCGAAGAGGCACAGGAAGACCGGAAAGATCTCCGAAATCCACGACATACAGCCTTCCCCCAGGCTTCAGCGAGGCCAGTGCAGCTTTGAGACCAGCCTCCCAGTCGGGAATCATGCTCAACGAAAACGAGAAAAATACCGTATCGAAGGGTTCACGCGCACCGAATAGCGCCGGTGAAACGTCTTCGGCCAGACCGTGGACCAATCGCAGGTTTTCGGGATATCCCCGACGGGCCAGCTTTCGTTCGCCAACCTCCAGCATTACCCGGCTGGCATCGAGTCCGTAGAGTTCGAACGTGGGACAACGGTGGTGCAAAACGAGCAGGTTGCGCGCCGTTCCGCAACCGACTTCGAGCACCCGCCCGTCGGATTCCCGTTCGATTTCTTTGAGCAACATATCCCGACCATGCAGGTAGTATTTGCGTGTCAGGTCGTAAATCGCCGTCTGCTTCCCGTAGATGCTATCCATCAACCGGGTATGATTATTTCGGGATTCCATCGATGGCTATTCTTCCGGCAATTCGAAACGTTGAGCGGGAGGAGCGGGAAAAGCCCCTTGTTCGTCACGCAGTCCTGGATTTGGCGTTCCTGGAGCACCATTCGGGCCGAAATCCATCGGATTTTTTCCGGGAGGAAACCCGAAAAGAAATGGCCGCTCCAGACGCATGTTTTCCATCATTTCCTTGAGTTTCGCCTTGGAAACAAGCAGAGATTGCGGGGGAATCAGCGCGTTGGAGGGTTTGATATCGAACGGCGTATCCTTGGCAAACAAGGAATCGATACGCCAGATTCCGTCTTCGACGACCATCGTCATCATGGCGGAAGAGGTCCAAAACTCTTTGGAACCTTCCGGGTGAACTCCCAGGAATTTGATCTGGAAACTCACCACGGCTTTTGCGCCCGCCGTCACAACCTGATGATCCCAGAACCAGATTTCGAAAGATTTGAAATCATTGTGGAACAGCGAGTAAAGACCCAGAACCTGGGGTTTTCCGACCCACGTACGACCCAATTCCGGCATAAAAACGATGCTTTTCTCGGAAAACAGGTTGAGGTACTCCTGCTGGTTGCCATCCAGCAACGTATAGCGGAAGATCTCCAAAAACTTTTCGATTTCACGGTCCCGGTCGGGTGTCGCTTCGAATGAACCGGACGAATCGCAGGCTGTGAGACAGCCTAAAAGCATCATCCAGCACAGTATTCCCAAACCGAATGTCCTGTATCGATCCATCGTGTTTCTCTCCTGAATCGGGACTCATCATGGTCAGTTTCTATCGTGGAGAAGCTATCTTACCGTTATCCCTTAAAAGAGTAAAGGTTCCCCGAACAGGAAAAGATGCGATAAATTGCTCCAAAACATACTGGAGAACCACAAAAACTCAGCTTGGCTTCACCATAATAAAAATTCACAGGATGGAGCAAGACTGAGGTATACTCGCGAACAATCCGATTTCATGGAAATTTCGCCAGGGTTCAGGGAGCACGTTATGCACGAAACTATCGGGATAAAACGGTTGAGATGGCTGGCCGCCTTGTTGTTGTTCATTTCATCGGGATTTCTGTTTTCCTGTTCCGACGACGACACTTCCACCGTTTCCGATGGAGATACGGACGTGGTCGAAGAAGAAAGCGCCGAGAACGATCTCGACGCCGAAGCGGAAGAACAAAAGCCGTTTTCCGCCTACGCCTGCCTGATCGACACGTCCTGCACTCGTCGAATGGTAGCGGCACACCGAGGAGACCACCACGACGCTCCCGAAAATTCGCTGGCCTCTCTTCGTGACGCCGCCGAACACGGGGCGGATTTCGTGGAAGTGGACGTGCGGGAAACCTCCGACGACGTGTTGGTACTCATGCACGACAGCGACGTGGATCGTACCACCGACGGGACGGGGTACGTCGATGAAATGACCTGGGATGAAATCCAACAACTGACGCTCGCGGACGCCGATGCCGCCGACCCGGAAACGCAAAAAGTCCCCCAATTTTCCGAGATTCTGGCGTTGGCGAAAGAGTTGGGAATCATGCTTTACATCGACCAAAAAACCGGACGATGGGAGCTGGTACTTGAAGCGATCCAAGCCGGACCGTATTACGAACAATCGCTCGTTCGCGACGATTTCAGCATTGTTTCGCAAATGGCGACCCAAGACGACCAACTGCTAGTCATGCCGCCGTTTTCCGATGCGGAAGAATTATCAGCCGCCCAAGAAGAAATACCGACGCTGACCATCGTGGAGTTGTCCAAGGTGGGCGCCGACGCCGATTTCTGCACCCAGGCCGGAACACTGGGACTTAAAGTCCAACAGGATGTCATGGCCGGAGGCGATATCTTAGGAATGAGCGGCGATTATTCCGGCTGGAAAAACTATGTCGATGCGGGAGTATTGCTTTTGCAAACCGACATCCCCCGGCTATTGGTTCCGGCTGTTGAAAAACTCAATGAAACCGGGGTGTTCGACGAAACCGGTCCGGCTGACGAATCCTTGTCAGGAGAATAAAGGTTGGTTTAATGAACGAGTCGTTGCATGAATTACGCCTGAAAGTAGTTGGATTTTTCGAACTGGTTCGCCGTCTCGGTCCCGTCGATGCGTTACGTTTCGGCCTGCGTTCCGAAACGATGACCGACCCCTTCGAAACTCTCGGACCTCCAGAAAACGAAAACGACCGGCTCTCCCGCGACCAGATCCGCTCGGCGGTCAAGCTCTACAGCCTGCTTCGCGAGGCTTTCGGCCAGACTAAAGCGCTTGACGTTATGGAAAAGGTCATCGTCCGAGCAACGCTGGTCCACCTTCAAAAGACCATCGGCCCTCTCGACATCCCCAACTATCTTGCCAGCAATCAGACCGAGCGACAAAAAACCATCGAATCCCTGACCTCACGCTTTTTCAACGCCACCAGCGTTCTTGATTCCGTAGAGGAAACCGGCTTCGTCTACCGCGTCACCGCCTGCCGCTTCGTTCCACTGTGCCAAAAAGCCGGAGTTCCCGAACTGGCCCCACTGTTTTGCAAAGGCGACCTTGCGTTTTTCGCCTCCGGTCCGGTCGAACTCAAGCGACCAGGCACGTTGGCCGAAGGAGCACCGAACTGCCGCTTCGAATTTTCCCTACGGAAACAGTAAATTACCTTTAGCTTTCAGTAACTTCCATCAATAAAGCATAAGCAATTAACACGTAGGTCGGGCAAATTTCTTGCCCGACACCTTGGCATTATCTTTGGCTTTGTCGGGTAAAAAATTTGCCCGACCTACCTGAGCTCATCCGATACAGGGATTCGTTTTCGAACATTGTTGGATGAAAACCATCCAATTTATGCGAGCTTCCAGGTCCATTCCAAATTCGCCAAAAAATAAATTCACCTCTTCAAACGGTATTTGTCGTTTACCCTTCGATACTTACGACTCAAACGTCCTTTCGGTGCTCCGATATCCTGATTTTTTCGATTGCCGCCCCCAGGTTCGAGCGCTATATTCAGTGCTACAAAAACACGTTCCAATCGGATCGAAAAAATAAAATATTCCGGTCCGGTTTCGAGATTGCAAAGGATCGTCCTCATGTCCGAAGAAACTCCCGTTTCCAACGAAAAAGCCCCCGAAAACACTTCGGTTCCCGAGGTGAACGCTTCCGAGGCTCCCCCCGAGGAAACAAAAGAAGAAGACAGCCCGAAAGGTCCGCCCTTCGTTCATTTGCATCTGCACACCAGCTATTCGTTGCTGGACGGCGGGATTCGTATCGGCGACCTGATGGAACACTGCAAAAAGCACGGGATGAATGCCGTAGCACTGACCGACCACGGCCAGCTTTTCGGCGCGGTGGAGTTTTTCAAGAAAGCGAAAAAGGCAGGGATCAAACCTCTGATCGGCGTCGAAACCTACATCGCGCCAAGCGGTCGAAGTTCCCGGATTCACAAGGAAAAAAACTATCATCTCGTACTGTTGGCCAAAAACCTCGAAGGCTACCGCAACCTCTGTCGGCTGGTGTCTTTCGCCAACATCGAAGGGTTTTATAAAAAGCCTCGTATCGACCATGAACTGTTGGAAAAGCACAAGGAAGGACTGATCGTCACCAGCGCTTGCCGAGCGGGCGAGATTCCTCAACTAATTCTTCGAAACGAATACGAGGCTGCAAAAAAAGCGGCACTCTGGCACAAAGAACTTTTCGGCGAGGATTACTACCTCGAAATCCAACGGGATGGCACAAGGGAACAGGAAATCGCCAATGAGGGCGTGATCCGGCTGGCGAAAGAACTGGATATCGACCTGATCGCCACCTGCGACGCCCACTTTCTGACCGAAGAAGACCACCAAGCCCATCAGGCATTGCTTGCCCTTGGACAAGGCAAACTGCTGGGAGATCCCGGAATGGGTGAAGCCTACACTACCGGACATCATGTGCGCAGTCCCGAGCGAATGTGGCAGGACTTCGGAGATATCCCCGAAGCACTTGAAAACACCGTAAAAATCGCGGAAAAAATCGACTGCGAAATTCCGCTGGGAGAAAATTTTCTGCCGCACTTCCCCGTCCCAGAAGGCATGGACGAAGCCGGGTATTTCGAGCAATTGGCCCGCGAAGGTCTGAAAGAGCGCATCGCCGAGCTGCCTTACGAAGTGGATGAGGAAGCTTATCTCAAACGACTGGAATACGAAATCGGCGTCATTCTGAAAATGGATTTCCCCGGTTACTTCCTGATCGTGCAGGACTTCATCATCTACGCCAAGAAAAACGGCATTCCAGTGGGACCGGGCCGTGGTTCCGGCGCTGGGTCGATGGTGGCCTACGCTCTGAGAATCACCGACCTCGACCCGATCCATCACGGATTGATCTTCGAGCGCTTCCTCAACCCCGAACGAATCTCCATGCCTGACTTCGACGTGGACTTCTGCATGAATCGCCGCGAGGAAGTCATCCGTTATGTCACCGAGAAATATGGCGCGGACAACGTAGCTCAGATCGTCACCTACGGAACATTGAAAGCACGCGGGGTTGTTCGCGATGTCTGCCGAGTAATGGACATCAAAGTGGCCGAGGCTGACACCATCGCCAAGATGATCCCCTCCATGCCTCCCAACCTCACGTTGTCCAAGGCGGTGGCCGACGAACCGAAGCTTCGGGAAACCTGTGAATCCAATCCGAAATACTCCGAAATGCTGCAAACCGCACTGAAATTGGAAGGTTTGCACCGACACACCGGCCTTCACGCGGCGGGAGTCGTCATCAGTGAAATGCCGTTGTGGGAATACTGCCCGATCTTCCGCGACCGCTCCACTGGGCAATATGTCAGTCAGTTCGCCAAGTCAGAAGTTGAGGCGGCCGGGCTGGTCAAGTTCGACTTTCTGGGGCTGAAAACCCTCACCGTCATCGATGAGGCGATGAAGCTGGTCAACCGGGACCGGGAAGACCCCATCGATATCGAAAAACTCACTCTCGACGATCCGAAGGTTTATTCGCTGATCTCCACCGGCGACACCAACGGTATTTTCCAAATGGAATCCGGCGGTTTCCAGCAGATGCTTCGGACGCTCAAGCCCGACCGCTTCGAGGATATCGTGGCTGCCGTGGCTTTGTACCGCCCCGGTCCGATGAAGATCATCCCCACCTTCGTAGCCCGAAAGCACGGACGCGAGGAAATCAAGCTGGTGGACCCGATTCTCGAACCGATCCTGCGTGAAACCTACGGCCTGATCGTCTATCAAGAACAGGTCATGCAAATCGGCGTGCAGATGGCCGGATTCACCATGGGCAAGGCCGACAAACTGCGCAAAGCGATGGGCAAGAAAAAGGCCGAATTGATGGCCGAGTTGCTGGACGACTTCGTAAGCGGGGCTGTCGAAAAAGGTTTTGACAAAACGGTGGTCGAGCGCGTGAAAAACGAAATGGTCGATTTCGCGCAATACGGCTTCAACAAGTCCCATGCTGCGGCTTATGCCGTCATTTCCTACCGCACGGCCTGGTTGAAAACCTACTATCCGCTGGAGTTCCTCGCCGCAACGCTTACCTGCGACATGGAATCCACCGAAAAAGTGGTCAAATTCATTCACGAAACCAAGCAGATGGGCATTCCTGTGCGCCCCCCTTGCGTCAACAACAGCCGCTTGGAATTCACCGTCGAAGATGGCGGTATCCGATTTGGCCTCGGCGCAATTAAAGGATTGGGCAAGGGCGCAATTGAGTCCATGATCGAAGAGCGCAACACCCGCCCCTTCGACAATCTTTACGACTTCTGCGACCGGATCGACTCTCAGAAACTGAACAAGCGCGGCATCGAAGCGATGGTCTACGCCGGAGCGTTCGATTTCGAAGGCGTCGAGCGACACCGGCTTTTAGCTGCAGTGCCCAAAGCTGTCGAAGCCGCCCAGCAAAAACAACGGGATCGCGAAACGGGTCAGGTCAGCTTGTTCGACGCTTTTGCGGGCAGTGGCGGCGAAGCCATGGCGGCGCTGACGAATTACGAATATCCCGAGGTTCCACCCTGGACCGAAAAAGAACGTCTTCAGGCCGAAAAAGCCTCGCTCGGCCTGTTTTTGTCGGCCCATCCAATGGATCGCTACACCGTGCAAGCCAGGCGCTACACCAAACTGACGCTTGAAACCGTCCATAGGATGGCGGACCAGGAAATGGTCACGGTGATCGGGATCATGTCCGAGTTGAAAGACAAGCCAACAAAAAACGGCAAAGGACGTTTTGCAATTTTCAAACTGGAAGACCCGGTAGGCTCCATCGATTGCCTGATGTTTGGTCGTGTCTACGAAGATTATAGCGAAAACCTGCTGGCGGACGAACCCTTAGTGGTCACCGGAAAAATGATCGTCGAGCAGACCGAAGACTCGGTACGGCGGAAAATCCGCGTGGACCGTCTGCAACAGCTTGCGAAAATCGTCGAGCGCAAAACACGCCGGATTCACCTCAGCCTGTCTCCCGGCACGGATCGCACCTTGTTGCAGGAACTCAAGGGATTGTTCGAAGAAAACCCGGGCGATGTCCCGGTATCCATGCACTGCGCCGAACCGGGACGCTTCGACGCCGAGGTCAAACTTCCCGTCACCACGTGGAGTATCGGCCTGACGGACGAGTTGCTCAACCGACTGGAATCCATTTTGGGAAAAGATACGGTCATGTTGGTATAGCGGCGTTTCTCGTTGTAGCGGAACTGCGAATCTTTGCAGAAAGAGGATGAATTTCTATCCATGATTCAGAGTGGATACCGCCCTAAACGTTTCGGTTCAGGTTGAAAACCTGAACTATCGGACATCGTGCATAAAAAGCATTCAATTTCATTCAAAGAGAGGCATCTTTACGAAATACTTGCCGTTTCGTCGTTCGTCCTATATACAGATAAGATATAGATAGGTTACCGATTCGAAGGAGATTCCCATGATCCTCATGACCATTCGCGGCTGGCTGGCGTCGATTTTCATGCTGCTGTTGCCTGCATCGGTGTTGTTTTCCGGTTGTGGAGACGACGAGGAGGGAAACGTCATGTACGGTCCCGGTCCTGCCTGTACCGATGACGAGCAGTGCATCGAATGGGGTGGTGAGGATTACTATTGCAGTGATGACGGCTGGTGCCTCCAGAATCCCGAAGCCGAAGGCGACATCGATGAAGCGGAAGCCGAAATCGACGATGAACCTTATGCCACCGAATACGGTCCTTACCCCTACGAAGGCGATGAAGAGGAAACCGAAGTAACCGAAAATGAAACGGAAGAAGAAGCCGAATAATCAAGCACTTTGCTTCTTATAAAAACGTCATTTACTTTCTCCTACGACAAAGAAAAAAATGTAATCTTTACACAAAAGTTGGAAAAAAACGCTTTTGTGTCTTGCAACCTGCATAAAGCGAGTCTAAGTTAACAGTGCTTAACTGTACCTACTTGGATCGGATATTGGCTTTATGTTGATGACGAGAACCTCAAAGAACACTTTCGCCGTCCTGCTGGTGGCCGTTTTCGTGGCCAACTGGCTGGTAACGCCGTTTTTGTTCGCTCGTCACGAACATGTCTGGTGCATCGAGCACCAGCGCTTCGAGCACGTTCATCACCATCACCCAACCAACGACAATCACAATCTTGGCGATACGATCTGGAAAACCGGAGTTGGTTTTTCTCGTCCTGTAGCGGGGTACGAGACCTCACTCCAATCGCATTCGGATCGGTTTTCAGAACCGCACGATGTCTGTACTGTCCTCGCCCAACTCATTCAAACATCGAATGCCATGTCCTGCCCAACGGACTGCGAACGCATCGATGTCTCGGACGAGTCCGTCGGAACCGTGCAAAAGCCCGTTTTCCTTTTCGTTTCTCAACTTTCCCTTGCACCGAAAAACTCCCCGCCCTCCGTCTAAGATTGCGTAAATTCTAAAGACGGGGCGACACGTCGCCCACGATTCCCTCCACTTCAATACGGGGAGTATTGCGCTATGCGACAATCTACACTTGCCTGGGGAAGCCTGCTGGCTCTTCCTCTGGTACTGCTATGGACTCTGCCGGCCTTTTCCAAAGAAAACGAAACCATAGATCCCGACTTCGCCGAAGCCATTCAGGCCGATGCCAGTGAAACGAGTGAACCACCCCAAAATCCTCCGAGTCTCAGCGACACCCTTCGGGAAAACGTCACTCCCACGGCGGCGAGCTTCATACCGGATATCAGCTTCATCGTTGATGTCGGATTCGGCTGGTTTTTCGGCGATGATCACATCCGCCAGAGCGGTCATGCCATCGATGAAAACGGATTTACGCTCCAAGGTCTGGAAATGGCTGTTTCCGGGGCCGTCGATCCTTATTTTCGTTTCGACATGAATTTTGAGATTTCCCACTTGCACTTGGAAGAAGCCTACATCACCTCGCTATCGCTTCCGATCAACATGCAGGTCAGGGCCGGATACATGAACGCCGCTTTCGGCCGCCAGAACCCACAACATCTCCATAGCTGGAACTACGTAAATCCACCTCTTTCCCATAGCCGCTTCATGGGGGAAGAACATTTTAGCGGGCTTGGCACCGAGCTATCGTTCCTGCTTCCGCTTCCCTGGTACATGACGGTCGGCGGGCAGATGATGGATACCAAACCCGAATCGGCGTTTCGTTCCGGCTCTTTCGGCACCGTCGATCTGACGGAAAACGGAAGGCTGGATGGCCTGGAAGACTTCGTGTATCTCGCACGAATCAACAACTTCTTCGACATTACCGACAACTGGTCGCTCGACTGGGGACTTTCCGGTGCCTGGGGACAAAGCCCCTATGTCCCGGATGATCGAGTGGACTTGTACGGAACGGACCTTTATCTCAAGTGGCGACCGATCACCTCGGGCATGGACGCGCTTGCCGTGGGGTTGACCGTCGAATACCTGATGAGAATGACACAGGTTCCGGGGGATCTCGTTCAGGATCATGGTGGATACGCCCAACTGGATGTCCAGTTGACTCGCCGTTGGATGGTCGGCGTCCGAGGCGACTACACCGACATTCTCACAGGAGAAACACCGGACGCAGAAAAAATTCCGGAAAGGCAGTGGCGTGGTGGAACGGCAGTGACGTTCATGCCGACGCATTTTTTCCAAAATCCGCCTGCAATACGACGCAGGACAGGAAGAGCATCACAACCTGTATCATGCTGCCTTTTTACAACTCGAAATCGGTGTGGGCGAGCACATGGCCCACAAATTCTAAGGAGGTGAACCGTGAAACGCTGGACCTTATTGACAGCTATCCTGATCGTGCTGAGCTTTCCGGGACTCGCCTCGGCCAAACTGCGAGTGGTGGGAACCTTACCTGATTTCGCCGCATTGGCCACCGAACTCGGTGGAGAACGTGTAGAAGCCGAATCGCTCATCAAGGGAACGCAAGACCCGCACTTCGTAGATGCCAAACCCTCGCTGATTCTCAAAGTCAACCGAGCCGATCTGCTGATCCTCATCGGCATGGGTTTGGAAGACGGCTGGCTACCCGTACTGCTGACTCAAGCGAGAAACGGCGACATACACCCTGGAAAACCGGGATACCTGGACGCCTCGACGTTGATCGAAGCCAAAGATGTCGTCGCGAATCCCGATCGCTCGATGGGAGATATTCACGGCGCGGGCAATCCGCATTACTACACCAGCCCACATGAATTGTACCGCATCGCAGGCGGAATACATCGGCGACTCGTGCAACTCGACCCGGATGGTGCTTCCTACTACAAAGAACGATGGACCGCTTTCGACACGAAATACCAAAAGAAAACGGCACAATGGAAAACGGCCTTAGCTCCCCTTAAAGGTGCGAACGTTGTGGTGTACCACGAAAGCTGGGTCTATTTGCTGGATTGGCTGGGCGTTCGCAAGGTCGGATCATTGGAGCCGATTCCCGGAATTCCTCCCAGTCCGGCCCACGTATCGAAACTGCTGAACAAGGTCAAATCCGAAAACGTACGTTTCGTGCTTCAGGAAATCTACCATCCAACGAACCTGTCGAAGATCTTCGCCGAAAAAGCCGGGGCGATGTTGGTCATCATGCCTTCCATGGTAGGTGCCGAACCCGGCATGGAAACGATCTGGGATAAATTCGACCGTATCGCCACCCTGCTGGCAACGCCTTAACATCAAAAGGAGAATTCTCGTGAAAATTAAAATACTTAGCGCTGTCTTTCTTTCCTTCGTCCTGGTCATCCTTGCTACATCCTGCGCAACGGAAGATGGTGACGAAATAACCTGCCCGACCTGCGACAACGAGACACAACTGCTTGTAGGCACGAAATGCGTTCCTATCGAAGACATCGACACCTGCGGACCGGACGGACATAGCCATGGAAACGAATGCCACTGCTTTTCCGACCAGGAACCGACCGAAATCGGCGGTGCGGAATACTGTCTGCAACAGGGCTGCAGCGGCGACAATGAAGACAATTCACAGGAAACCGAGGATCTCGAGCAGCACGCTTGCGAACATCTGGGCGACACGCCTGAAGAAGTCTCGGCGGTTTCCTCCTTCGATGAATTTTCGAACGCCCATGTGGATTTGGAACATCTGGCGCAAATCGAGTTGACAACCGGCTCCGAAAACTTTGTCCATTTTCCCGGTCAAGAAACGGGCGAAGTGGCTGTTTTCATTGATACCGTTGGAATTGTCGATGGATTCCTGGATGCCGAAGAAAACGAACTCGAAGCCCACAACGAGGGTGAAAACTCCGACTGTCCGGGGGACTTCAAGGAAGTCTGGCATGTGGAAATCACCAATGACAGCGGATCGGTAAAACCACAGATCATCCGCTTCGGTGAAAACGAGGCTGAACAAGTGCAAATCCTGATTCTTGAAATCGGTGAAGAACACGAAGACCGGTAGAATGAACGAACGTAAACGAATCGAAATGACGAATACCGCCATCGGTTACGAACGGGCGCTTCTGCGCCCGTTCACCCTGGCGGTGGAAGAAGGCGATGTCTGGGGCATTGTCGGTCCCAACGGGTCAGGCAAAACCACGCTCGTGAAAACCATTTTGGGACTTCTAAAACCGGTTTCAGGAGCCGTGCGCTATCCGTTGGGAAAACCGCGCTTCGGCTATGTACCCCAACGTCACCTATTGAACTCGGACTACCCATTGACCGCCTTCGATGTGGCGATGATGGGCCGTACGGATCGCATCGGTTGGGGAAAACGTCCCTCCACCGAAGATCGAAAGAGAGTGCAGGAAGAAATCGAGCGACTGGGCATGGGAGCCGCAGAAAAACAGCCCTTCGCTTCGTTGTCCGGCGGGCAACAGCAACGAATCCTTCTGGCTCGTGCCCTGGCCAGCGACCCGGACGTACTGGTTCTCGACGAACCGACCACAGGAATGGATCTTCCCGGTGAAACCGACATCCTTACCTTTCTCAAAAAACACCACCAAAGCACCGGTATCACGGTGCTGATGATCGGCCACCATATCGGTTCCGTCGTATCCGTTGCGAATCACCTGTGTCTGATCAACAAAGACGCCGACCTTTTCGACACGGGAAAGATGGACGACATGCTGACCGACGAACGCCTTTCCTCTGCGTACGGACGTCCGATCCAGGTGGATCGACACGGCGAAGATATCCTGGTTCACGCTGTAGGAGGAACGCCATGATGGAAACCGTTTCATTCTGGGAGTCCAGTTTCGTCTGGCGTGACGCGATGATCGTTGCCCTGATTTCGGCAGCGGCGCTTTCTTATCTTGGGGTTTGGGTCGTACTCAAACGTGTAACCTACGTCCCATTGGCGCTGACTCAGGTATCGTCGGTGGGGGTTGTGGCCGCATTTCTCCTCGGCGACTGGCTTGGCCACACCGGAACAAGAAACGTTTTCGATCCGACGTGGATGTCGTTGCTATTCGCGGGTCTGGCTTCAGTCTACTTCGCCGGACCCCGTCGTGATAACGGGCAGGCAACCGTCGTCGCTTACCTTTTATCGGCAGCAACAGTCCTGATTTTGGGCGGATTCATCCGTCAGGATCTCCACGACGTATCGAGCCTGCTATTCGGAAACGCCGTCATGGTAGAAACGGTGCAGATTGTCTATGTCACTACGGCGGCACTATGTGTCGGTTTAGTACATTTCCTCTTTTATCGTCGCTTTCTTTTTTCCAGTTACGACACCGACTCTGCGGGTGCCAGCGCTATCCCCGTCCTACGGTACGAAATCCTGCTCTATTTGAGTTTCGCCCTTATGATCGCCATCGCTACCCGTGCGATTGGAGCACTGCCTGTCTTTGGGTTTACCATCTTTCCAGCGCTAACCGGGCTGCGGATGGGTCGCTCCATGTTGGGTGCATTCACCATCGCCGTGATCATAGGCTTGTTTTCGGCAGGAATGGGATATTATCTCTCCTTCATTTGGGAATTACCCACCGGGGCTTGCATGGTGGCGTTGACCGGGGCCATCTATCTAACCCATCTTGAGGTCAGTTGGGTTAAGGAAAAGATGGGGTTACGGTAAAGCATTCGGCAAACCGCTTTCGGAATGAAAAACCTGAAATTCTCGAAGCCTTCGGAATCTCGTGGGTTTTCTTGCGTTTCAGCATGTGGCTCGGTACCATGATTGCGAAATATCGCCTTGTCAGATACACGGATAGCATGGGAGAATTCCCGAAGAGCCGTTTTTTTCGTTCTTCCAAGAAGGTTTTCTGCAACACATGTCCGAGTTGATCGTTACGTCCTACCCTCAGAGTCAAACGGAGCTACGCCGCAGGTTTCAACGCCTGATGTCGGGTGGAGAACAGGCCGTTTTTCGTTCCATTCTCCGCTTTCGTGGGAACTGGCTCGATCTCCTGGGTGAAGGGGAGCCCGGTTTCGGAGGACAAAGGATCGATCCTCTGGAATATACCGAAGGAAAGACCCTTGAGACCGCAGAAACATCGGCGTATGGGGTGGCAAAAAACTGGTTACAGGATGTTTTGAAAATTTCCTCCGATTTCGGCTGGTCCCAGGATCGAATCGAACGCTTTTCTACAGCGATCGAAGCCGAGTGGTTTCGAGTACTTAAAGAATTTCTCATAGCAGTTCTAGTAACGGAAAAAGTGATCGAAAAGCGATCTCCCAAGCGTGTCGTTTTTCTGGATTCCGCATTGGCGTCCGTCGTGAACGTGGATTCTCAAATACAAATTCGTTCGAGAGGCTTGGGAGCGTTTCATCGCCTAGCGGATGGCTCGTTAGAATGTCTGCGCGTGTTAAAGGAAACCCGTCCCTGGTTTGTCCCGGATTCCGCCATAGAAAAAATGGCCGGACGGCGACTCCTGACTTTCAGCGATATGGCTTCCCATGCTCGCGTCTTGGCACCATTGATCGATCGAATCGGCAGGGAACAAAGCGCTGCGTTGTGTTCCGACGATGCGGGAGAATGGCAGTACCGCAACTTCAACCTCGATATTCTCAAAATGGAACGAGAACGAAAGCCATTCTTGGATAAAAGCGAATTCGCAAAGTTAGCGACGTTGTTCAAGATTTTGGGAAGCTCGGAGTTCATCGAAAAACATGAGGATTATCGGGTGTTTCGTTCCTCATGGGCACGAATGCAAGTACTGTTGCTACTGGTACAAGCCATGGGCTGGGAACGTTTTTGGACGCGGGTTTTGGATAGAATACAACCTGAGTCGGTCCTCGTTTCCGTAGCGATATGGCCTGCGTATCGAATCCTATTGGATTGTGCCAGCCAACGGGGAATGAAAACGGCGATAGCGATGCACGGCAACATCCCGGAGTATCCTCCCTATTATTCCAAGCCCGAACCGGATATTTATACGGTGTTTGGGGAGACGTATCGACGGAACTTAACCCATTGTGGACTGTCAGAGAACAACATAGTTGTAACGGGTGTCCCCTTGGCTGAAACCGGAAATCTCCTTGTTGAATCTCGAAAAAGGTCGTCAAACTCTGAAGTTCCGACGGTTGTATTTCTCCAATCCCCGCCCGGAAGCGAACTCAATTGGCTGGATTACCGCCGTATGGTCGAAATGTTCGTACAAGTGGCGACGTTGCAACCGGACTGGCGGTTCGTCGTCAAGCTTCATCCTCATCCGAGCAATGATGGGCATGAGTTTTCAAACACCGCAAAGCGATTGGGAGCACGGAACCTCGACATCGTAAAGCACATTCCAATATCGCAGTGCCTTGAAAACGCTTCCGCCGCTGTTGCGGTGTTCTCCACAACGATTTTCGATAGTCTCATCCAAGGCGTACCTGTCATCGTACTGCGTCCCCAAGGGCGTAAACCTTTAATGCCTTTTGGAGAAATGGGATTGGCGAAAGAAGTGGAAACGATGGAGGAATTGCTAAACAGTCTGACCGATACCGTGCAAGGTTCCGATTTTACCTGGGAATCAGAGAACGCCCAGGCGTTTTTCGCCTGCCAAGGCGAGGTAGCCCTTCGCCGCACGGTGGAAGCCATTGTTGGAAAACTATTGCCCTGAGATTGTATCGAATCCCCGAGTTTTTCCCTTATTCCACGATTTTGCAGGCCAAATCGCAGCTTTTTCTTTCCGGGGTCGGTGCCGACTTGGCGGGATATCCCGCTAAAATATTGACGATGATCCGGTAATATTCCGGAATTCCTAACGTTTCTCGCAAGGCTGCATCTTGTTCAGGCGTGTGATGCATCCAATTCAACAAGGTAGCTTCAATACCTTGAGCATGGGCGAGCAACAGCATATTTTGCAATCCCAACGAAACGTCGATCAGCGGCACTTCTCGGTCCACGACCATATACAAGCGAGTATCCGCACAAACCGCCATGAAACACGGCGTCGCCGGTCCGATACAGGTAGCACCGGCGCATTGTTGCAGGCTTTTGGTCACTTTTTCAGGATTTTGCGTCACGAAAAGCTTGGCCGGTTGGCGATTGCAACTGGTAGGAGACCAGTTTACGACATCGGCAAGCTCTTTGATCGTCTCGACCTCAAGCGGTCGATCGATAAACGAGCGCGTGCTGCGTCGCCCCAGAATAAGCTTTTTCAAAGCGTCCTTGTCTACGAGCGGTTCTTGAGAGTCTTCTAAGGAATATTCTTTCGGTCCGGCTTCCTGCGCCTCATCGTATTCGCGCTGTTTGTCCACCGCCCATTGATAGGAGGGGTCATCCACTAGATCGGAGTTTTTCAATGTATCGATCTGTTGACACATTCTCCCGTAAAATATTTTGCTGCGCCCCACTTGCCATTCGTCGGACTGAAGCCCTTTATCCACGATATGAGCCGAGGTACGCAGTCCACCGAGGACAACTTCTGGATCGTTCAGGTATTTTTGCTTCATCCGAATCTGATCGATCATATGTTGAAAATCTTCTTGACCAGCATCCCCGGAACGTCAGTATAATCGCGAATAACGGATTTGAATTGCGGTCCCAACAGCTTTTCCGTAATCTTTCCAGCGGTTTTCTTGATCAAAGCTCTTCTCCTTGAAACGTCCGCACCGAAACGATGCGAAAAATCCCCGGTATCTTTCTAAATGGTTCTAACCAATCACTCGTGACTGGGTTCTGCGGTATTTTGATACCAAACCCTTTTGAACGCCAACCCTATAAGTCCAAGAACAAACGGCAACGCCACGATACGGTATACAATGGGTATATCCCAGAAAGATGCAACGGTCAATCCCGTAATAATCGCCCAAATCGTCACGGTTTCTTTGGAAATCAGCAGTTTTTTCGGAACTCCGGCTTTATTCATGTAAATCGGAACGAAAACGATGGAAATGACAACGTAGGCCAGTGCAAAAGCCGAGGATAAACCTATTGCCCCCCATTCGGAAAAGAAATACGCGGAAGGAAGCAAGACCGCTGCCCACAGTACGTTGTTGGCGAATCCCCACCACAGCAGGTTTTTGGAAATCAGCACCCGCAGCAAACCACTACGGAATGTCAAAATACAGGAATAAAACACAACCACGGCGAAAGTGGTTTTGAAAGTCTGTCCCTGGTATTCAGGACCGAGCATGACCTGCACGATTTCCGGAAGGCAAAGCAAAGGCATGGCGGGAACAAGTCCCAAAAGCCAGGAAGAAAGAATATTCGCCGTTTCAAGCTTGTTGCTTTTTTTCGATCCTACATTGGAAAGCAAGGATAATAGGGGAGCATTGAGCATACCGTTGACGACAAGCAGCAGGTTTTGGAAAATCAAAGCGCCGTTGAAAATTCCCATCTGAGCGTAGCCTTCCGGTTGATTGACAAGGAAAGCATTGCAAGCCCAGCGAACGGGTCCGACCAAAATGCCTCCGAGCATGGAAGGCAGGGAGAACGTCCAGAATACTCTCCAGTCATCGTGTGTGAAATGGAACGAAGCTGGAACCTCATGATGTTTCATTTCCCGACGAAGAGCAAGATGGTTGAACGTCCATCCGATTCCCAGATTGATCACCATAGCCCAAACCGCACCTTCGAGTCCTTTGATGTAGGTTCCGGTAATGAGAATGGGAAAGGAAAGCATTCCGATGAAAAGATTGACTTTGGCAATGGTTTTGAATGCTTCGAAACCGGCTAGCGCACCGGTCTGGGCACCGTTGAGCGACGTAATGAACAAAATAATCGCACCAATACGCAACAATCCCGTCAAGTGCGGAGCATTCAACGTATGTTCGGCGAGCCAAGGAGCGAAAATGACCATTCCCAACGCCATAATGCCACCGGTCACCAGTGTAAACGTAGCCGCCAAACTGATGATGCGCCCCGCTCGTGCAGGATCGGATTCCCGATATTCGGCGACATGCTTGGTAGCAGTCAGCCCCATCGCGAAACCGGCGAAAACTCCAAACATGGCAACGGTAGACCGTATGATCCCCAACTCGCCGTAGCTTTCTTTTCCCAGAAAACGTGCGACAAGAATCGATGCGCAGAACATCAATCCCTGAGCAATGAACGTTCCGGCGACGGACCAGAAAACCCCTTTGGCCAATCGAAGTCCGATCGGCGAGTTTTTTAGCCGTTGGACGAACGGTTGTATTCGGGTTTCTACGTTGGATTTCAAGCCCATAGGTGCCTCTGGCCATTGGAAGAAATCCGTGGACGGATGTTCGAAAACTGATCGGTGATAGGTTTCATAAAGGCTTCCGAATATTGTCCAACCCGAAATAACGCAACGATTTCATGGGGATGGGCTACTGTAAATTTATTTTCCCGTTGCTACTGTTTTACGAAAGATCCATTCGTCTATGTGGGAAAAACCGGATGAATCTTGCCATACCGCAACAGGCTGTAAAAAGCACGAACAAATAACCTTTTATGTCTGCTCCCACAGCCCTCCCAGGGTCGTGTACGGCGGAGGGCAACGTAGCACAGGGTATTGAAAAGACTCAAGGAATTTCTATCCCTGTCAAGAGTGGAACTTTTTTACAGAAAACGTAAGATGGATTTCATTGATTCCCTTTTTGAATTCATGTAAGATTATTTGATGAAGAATAGAAACAGGTTACCAACTCGCAAATCCCGTGCAAGCGGAATGGATTTCGAGTGGGGGCAGTTCGATGCAAAAAGCGTTTGTCCTTTTTCAATCAGGAAGACCGGGGGATGAGTAATGGTGGGAACCATCAAAGGACGATTTCAAGAAGCTCCAAACGGAATGTATCCGGCAAAATTCGGTGCAAAAATCTGCAAAACGGCTGGTTTCGTTGAACATCTGGCCGAAGATAGCTGTTTGCTCGTAACGGATTTACCTCTAGCCGTAGGAGCCGAACTGAAGGTACAGATCAATATCGAGGCCGACAACCTTGTTGAAGCCAAATCGGAAATCACCGACCGATTCATTCCCAAGCGAGCCATCGGAACGGATGTACCCTACCGTTGTCATTTGAAGTTTGTCCGCGTTTCCGACCTCAACCGGAAAGACCTGCGCGATCACCTGGAGAAAATCCGTTCGGGTGAAATCAAACCCCCGATCGAAGCTGCCGAAGTGCCCCAGGAAGACGCCGCCACCCGCAAAAGCCGTTTACGAGCCGCCGCTTCGGGTTCGACACCGATTTTACGACTCGACCCGAAATTCAAGCACATTCCCATAGTCAAGGAAGTGGACCCACGCCGAAAGCATTTTCGTCTGACGATGAAAACCGGCATCGACGTTACCTTCAACAACCGAACCTACCACGGTTTCACGCTGAACATTTCCGCCGGAGGCATTCGTTTCCGTGGTCGCGACATGATTCCCGTGGCTTCGCGTTGCGACGTACGTATTCCGCTGAAAGGCAAGATTTTCAGCAACTTGGTGGGTGAAGTGAAATGGCTGCGCCACGTTCCCGATATGAAAACCAATGCCGTTTACTACGAAACCGGCATGAGGATCGTCGAACGGGGTCAGGAATTCCTGAAACTTTTGCATTACCTCATCAATCGGGAGCGCCAAGAGGACGACATCAAGCTTGCCAATAATGATTTCCTCTATGAATTCAAGCGTTCGGAAGAAATGCGTAGCGAGTTCGAAAACAATATTAAAATGGGGGGTATGTTCCTTCCGATTTCTCCCGTACCGGATATGAAACGCGGCGATTCGATCAACCTCGGGATCATCCTGCCGGAAGATCTCGAAGAAATCTGGGTACAAGCCAAAGTGGTCCACGTTGTGACGGATAACATGGCTCGACAGTCCGACGCAGAAGCCGGGTTGGCACTGGCCATCGATAATCTTTCAGACGAGGTTGTCAAAACCATGGATCAATACCTGGTTTCCGCCAATTTGTAATCTGTGAAGCAGGTTCGTTTCCAGGTCCAAAAAGCGTTTTCTTTCTCGTGAACCTTCGTTTTCCCAATCGGTCATTGGAAATGACCGTCCACCAAATACTGGACATCCTCCGGGAAGCCGGAGGACGACCTGTCCTCGTGGGAGGGTGCGTGCGTGACATGCTTCTCGGTCGCATTCCCCATGATTTCGATATCGAAGTGTACGATTTACCTGTCGAAAAACTGCACGAGATCCTTTCTAAAACCTTTCGTCTCGACATCGTAGGGCGCTCGTTCGGCGTGATGAAAGTGCATGGTCTGCCCATCGACATCGCCTTGCCACGCAGGGAATCGAAAACAGGGAAAGGACACAAAGCCTTCGAAATCGATGCCGATCCGTTTATGAGCATCCCCGAGGCCGCGCAACGCAGGGATTTTACGATCAATTCGATGGCTTACGATCTGGATGCCGAAACGTTGTATGATCCGTATGGCGGAGAAAAAGACCTGTATGACCATCGTTTGCGCCATGTCTCCGAAAAATTCGCGGAAGATCCTTTGCGGGTGTTGCGTGGAATGCAGTTTTGCGCTCGTTTCGAATTGAAAGCCGATCCTTCCACTGTCACGCTTTGCCGTTCGCTAACCCCGGAAAACCTCGCTCCCGAGCGTTTGTTCGAGGAGTGGAAAAAGCTGCTTCTTCAGGGAGTAAAGCCGTCCATGGGGATGGATTTCCTCAAGGAAAGCGGGTGGTTGCAGTATTTCCCAGAGGTTGACGCGCTGGATGGCTGTCCGCAGGATAAGGAATGGCATCCCGAGGGCGATGTGTTCCGTCATACGGGGCATTGTCTCGATGCATTCGCCAAAGAGAGAATCGGCGACGATGACGAAGATCTGATCGTCGGTTTTGCCGTGCTGTGCCACGATTTCGGTAAACCGGCTACCACGGTATTCGACCGGGATCATATTCGATCGCCCGGTCACGAAGCTTTAGGATTGCAACCGACACGAACCTTTCTGGAGCGTATCCGAGCGTCGAAGCGGTTGATCGAAGCCGTCGAACCGCTCGTACATCATCACTTACGACCCACGGAGTTTTTTAAGACGAAGGTTTCGAGTGCGGCGATTCGTCGGTTGGCGCGAAAAGTCGGCCGTATCGATCGACTGGTGCGCGTTGCTCGTGCCGATTCGTTCGGGCGTCCGCCGATTCCCGCCGAGGATTTTCCCGAAGGACGTTGGTTGCTGGAAAAAGCGCGAGAACTCGACGTGCAGGACAGCGCACCCAAGGCGCTCGTGATGGGGCGACATCTTATCGAAATGGGGCTGAAACCGGGGGCATGGTTCGGGGCTCTATTGGATCAGTGCTACGAGGCGCAACTCAACGGTGAGTTCGCGAGTCTCGAAGATGGTTTGGAATGGGTGAAACATCGTGTTGAAGCGGAACGAATCGTTTCATAATGTACCGTTTTGCGACGAAGTATCACGAAAAGAGCCGACAGGAAGAAGCCATGGAAGATCCCAAAGAAAAACTTCTCAAGGAAATTGAAGCGTTGCGCAAAACATTGCAAGATGCTGAAAAACGGCTCCCCGCGCATAGCGTGCGACCGCATCAACTCATGGAAATCGAGGAGTTGGAAGAGCAGATTGCAGAAAAGCGCCGTGAACTGGAGGCTTTGTAAACCATTTCGAAAACCTCCATGGGCTTCGGTTCTAGCAGTAGTAGTAGGTCGGGCTAATTTTTAGCCCGACAGATTGGCAATGTCGGGCAAGAAATTTGCCCGACCTACGGAATGCTTGATAGCGAAATAGTATAAACCATTTCGAAAATCTGCACGATGTTTCGGCCGTAGCCACAAAAAAGCGGCGGGCTTGCGCCTCGCCGCTACAATTTTTGAATTTCTAGGTCTCCCGTTTGAATCTTCCTTGTAACCTGTTGATTACATGAAAAATTCTCTTTTATGACTGCACGGGCATGGACCGGGTTGCGATAACCGCAATCCCCGTACCGGCCGCATCGTCGAGAACCACCTGTCCCACGGTGACAGGGGCTTGCAGGTTCAGTTGATGCAAGGCTTCGGCGATGTCCATGACTTTGCCCTTGGGAACCGCTTCGGAGGTTTTAACGGGCACCCGGGACCACAAGCCGTTGGAACAAGCCACGGTTGTCGTGACCATGCGCCGGGGATCGGTGAACTCCTGGCGTGCGTACTTGTCGCCTCGGCGGCATTCGTTGCCTGTTACCTTGACGACTTCCTTGCCTTCGATGGTCAGTTCCAGCGGACACCCCATCGGGCAGCCGATACAGGTCAGTTCGTGCGTAGTATTATTCATCAGACGGCCTCCGCAGGACGAATGTGGATCGTCAACTGTTCCTCGAAGTAGCGTTCAAGCACTTCCGGTTTGAGTTTCAACTTGATCATTTCCGAAGGAACCACCAGCCGAAGTTTCTTTTCTACCAAGTTGCCGACAGTCAGGACGGCATTTTTCATCGGCTTGCGACAGCGCATGTAAACGGTCTGTTCGCGGTCCGGCGAAAGAGTACGCGGTACGCAGTAGGAAACGTTGTCGCCGGGTTGGAGAACGATGTTGTCCTGGGGACGGCGCTTACCCAAAGCGACTTCCCCGGCAAAACCACCCGCACGAATGGATTCTTCGGTCACGAAATCCACCAGGTCGTGAACGTGCAGCACGTTGCCGCAGGCGAATACGCCCGGCAGCGAGGTTTCCAGCGTACTGGAAACGACGGGTCCGCCGGTGGCTACATCCATCCGTAGACGCAAGCGCTGGGAAAGTTCGTTTTCGGGAATCAATCCGATGGCGACAAGCAGGGTATCGACTTCGATATCCCAGGCCCGTTGCATGTCCGGGCTCCATTTGTCGTCAACCGGTGCAAGCGTGAGCTTTTCGACGCGGTTTTTGCCTTGAATGTTCGCAACCGTGGTCGAAAGGTGCATGGGGATATCGAAATCATCCAGGCATTGCACCACGTTACGAGCCAGACCGTTGGTGTACGGCATGATTTCGTATACGCCTTCTACGTGACAGCCTTCGAGAATCAACCGCCGCGCCATAATCAGGCCGATGTCGCCCGATCCCAAAATGGCGATGCGTTTTCCCGGTAATAGCCCGTATTGATTGACCATTTTCTGGGCCAATCCGGCAGTGAATACACCCGAGGGACGCGAACCGGGAATTCGGATCGCGCCGCGTGTACGTTCTCTGCAACCCATTGCCAGAACCACCGCTCCGGCGTGGGTTTCGATCAGGCCATAGGCGTCGCTGAGAATCTGGACGCCGAGCGCCGGGTTGATATCCAGCACGTAGGAACCGGTAAGGATTTCGATTCCCTGATCCAGCGCCATTCCGATAAAACGTTCGGCGTATTCGGGACCGGTCAGTTCCTCTTTGAAATGATGCAATCCGAAACCGTTGTGAATGCATTGGTTGAGGATGCCGCCGGCTTCCCGTTCACGATCGATGATGAGGATTTTCTCGGCACCGGCTTCCCGTGCGCCCAGGGCTGCACCCAATCCGGCAGGACCGCCACCGACGACCAGAACATCATATTTTTCGGCAAGTTGCGGTTTCATTGTTCGTCTCCTTGATCGTCATGGTCCCAGCGGGGATAGAACAGTTCGGACCCCTTGCCTCGTTTCGTGATTTCCTCGAAAGGAACTCCCGTCTGTTCGGCGAGAATTTCCATCACTCTTGCCGTGCAGAACCCTCCCTGGCAGCGCCCCATTCCAGCGCGGACGCGGAATTTCACCCCGTCCAGCGTGCGAGCACCGTGCTTGATGGCGTCGATCACTTCGCCTTCGGTGACGACTTCGCAGCGGCAGACGATCCGCCCGTGTCGGGGATCTTTACGAGCCAGTTCTTTTCGTTCTTCGGCACTGAGCAGCGCGAAACGGACCGGACCTTCGATTTCCGGCTCCCAATCGTCCCGCTCGATAAGCTCCAAGCCTTCGTCTTTCAGGATATTGCGAACATACTCGGCGATGGCCGGGGCGGCGGTCAGGCCGGGAGACTGGATTCCCGCCACGTTGATAAATCCCTTTACCGAAGTCGGGCCGATAATGAAATCGTTGGTGCTCGATACGGCGCGAAGTCCTGCGAATTCGGTAATCGTGTCCCGCTCGGAAATGGCCGAACAGTATTTTCGGATCGATTCGAAAACCTTTTTCGATCCCTCAAGAGACGTATCCACGTTTTCACGGTCGTCCATATCCTCGGCGGTCGGACCGACCATCAAGGTGCCGTCGAACGTGGGGATAATCAGGATGCCCTTGCTTTTCGGCTGAGGCGTCGGGAAAATCAGCCGCTTGACAATGCCCTTCAGGCGTTTATCGAGCAGGTATTCCTCACCTTTGCGGGGATGAATCGAGAAATCGTTCATACCCAGCAGATTGGCGATTTTATCGGCGAAAACACCGGCGGCGTTGATCACGAACCGACCCGAAACCGTGGTTCGCGCCCCTTTGACCGTCAGAACCCCGTCTTTGGCTTCGATGCCGACGACGGGATTTTCCATGATCATTTCCACGCCGTTGTTCATGGCGGATTCCGCCAGACCGAAACTGAGTTCGTAGGGATTGATAACCCCTGCGGACGGCGTATGCAGCGCAGCGATGAGATTGGGGCTGAGGTTGGGTTCTTCCCGGCGCAGGCGTTTGCGATCCCACATTTCGATGCCGGGGACACCTTTTTTCTCGCCCTGTTCCCGCAAATGCTCCAGAACCGGCAGGTCTTCCTCGTTCAGAGCAACGGTCAATTCTCCGATACGCTCGAAACCGAATTTCAGATCTTTGTGAAGCTGTTCGTACAGTTCGTTTCCGCGAACGACCAGGCTTCCTTTGACGGTTTCCGGTGGGGAGTGATGACCGGCGTGAATGATTCCACTGTTGGTTTTCGTGGTGCCGAAACCGACTTCGCACTCTTTTTCAATAAGCGCGCATTTCAGTTTGTAGCGTGACAGCTCTCTCGCGATGCAGCAGCCGACGACACCGCCTCCGATAATTACAACATCGTACAACATCGGCGAACCTCCGTATTTGTTCTGCCGGTGGCATCATAGTCAAAACGTTGAATAGTGCAAGTATCCTTGTGGAAAAGAACGTTGAAACATCGTAATTGTGTAAATTGAACCTTTTCTAGAAGTCATCCTAAAACTACCGACCGAGGATTTCGAGGTGATTTCGAGACGAATTCGTCGTTGGCGAGACGCGGAATACCGGGAGTCTTTCAAGTCGAGACCGGCGGCGAAGTCGACCGAAAGCATCCGAAAGACGAGAGGAGTGTATTTTTAGGATGGCTTCTAGTGTCTTTTCATGGTTTGCAACGTTGCAATAACGAAACATGTCGATGGAATGTTTTCCTGAAAAAGAAAAGTCTATTCAACATGCAAAAAATCAGGTACACTGTTGCAAATTCATGCATTGATGATCTTATGGATAATCTTGTCGTCCCTTTTCCGTGGGACAACGTTTTGAACCGGATCGTGGACTTCGAGTTTCCTGCCTTTCCGACGGGGAAAGAATGGTAGTGGAAAATCCCAGTCAAAAGTTTTATATTGTTATGCAATATTAAGTGGTAATTAAAACTTATTTATGATAATATAGCTTAATAATATGGAGGAATTGGTCACGAAGGACGTTGTATGCGCATTCTGATGCATTGTGAAAGCAACCCGGTGATCGGGTCGGACAGCGTGCTCCATACCGCTGCCATGGTTGAGGAATTCACCTCGCGTGGGCACCAATGCGTGTTGCTTTCCAAAACGCTTCCCACCTGGCTGGACAATGCCTTCGACGACCTGCCCATCAAAAAAGTCGAGATCGATCCAAAATGTCACTGGAACGAAGACCTGTTGTTTTTCAAGGATCTCGTTGCAGAAGAAAAAATCGACTGTATCTGGATCGACCGCCCGGATTTAGACGAAGATCAGCTTCAGCAGGTCCGCAAAATCCGTCCTCTCGCGGCAGTGACCCCTCTTCCTATCAGCCAAAAATCCGCCGATCTACTGGTAGGACCGTTTTTGCACCCAGTACGAAACGGGTCTCCCTCCCGCGTTGGCGGATACCGCTACATTCCGATTCGGAAAAGCGTTCGAGAAGCACGTGAACAGGAGCGAGAGATCGTTCCCGTGATGAAAAAAATCCTCATCTGGACCGAATCCGATCCGGGTTTTGCCGTGGGTTCGACCGTGCGTATTCTGGAAAACGCGTTTGGTGACAATCTCGAAATCACCGTGCCGTTACCCAAAGACGCGATTCATCGCCGGGAATTGGAACACGTCGCCGCCATCGCGCCGCATCGGCTGAAAATCATCGAGCCACCCAGCAATTTTGAACCGCTATTTGCCGAAACGGATGGTTTTATCTCGTTTCCAGGTCTTCGCATGATGGAAGCCCTGACGCTAGGTGTTCCGTGTATGATCGGTTCCATCCACCGTATTCAGCGAGAAGAGGCCGTGCGAGTATCCAAGTGCAAGGCTGCCATCTATTACGGATCGCTGAAGTGTACGCCTTCCAACCGGGTAACCGAATTGATGTCTGGAATTCTGGAAGATCCCGACACACGAAAGAGTCTCTCCGAAAAAGGCCGACAACTCATCGACGGCGAAGGAGCCATTCGACTGGCGGACGCCTTGGAAAAAAAGATGGGCTTATAGCGAATCCTATTTCCCCAAACAATCAGAAATAATACCAAATCGTACTGTAATCGTCCGGGTTTTCGCCAATGTTCTGTAGACGATTGAGATAACTCAGGATTGGGACATCTTGGTAGACGTAGGTATCCTGCTTGGCGATGTTGCGTTCCCAGGGATGAAACTCGAAAATTCTCGATCCGTCGGGAGCAAGACCGATCCAGTCGTGATACTGGTTCGCTCGAAGATAATTTTTGCCCAAAAGCGGAACATTGAACACGGCCTCGTCCGTTCGAGCCAGACCGGGGGAGAGTCTTGTTTCTTCTTTTTGCTCTTGGAGCAGTCGAGCGATCGGTACCCGGTAGTCTACGGTTTCCTCTTTGCCTTTGGCATTGAACGTATAGTAGGGATCTACGCCGACACGTTTGAGCAATCGCCTTAAATACGATGCTTCGAAACGTCGGGAATTGAAGAAAGTATAGACCATCTGATTGTACACCATGATACCGCGTGTCCTCAGACGGTCGACGGCCAGCACCATGTCCGGGTTGATTTCGTATGGGTGTTGAATGTGCGTGACGACATCCAGCGCCAAACGACCGGGATCTCGGATTTCTCCCAACATATCGGCAAGTTCCGAGGTGATGCGCATAGGCATCGTGACCGGAATCCGGGTGCCGATACGGATGCGCTCGATCGAATCGATTTCGGCGAGGCGTTCCAGAATCTTGCGGATGCGACCGTCTCCCAGAATCAGCGGATCGCCGCCGGTGACAAGCACCTCGTGGATGGATGGATGCTCGGCAATCCATTCGATGGCACGTTCCAGTTCTTCGGGGGATGCCATGGCATTGGGAGCCATGGCGCTGTCGATTTCCCAGTTGCGTTGACAGTAAACGCAAATCTGTGGGCAGGTATTGTACGGTTTGAGAATCAGCACCCCGACATAGCGCCGGGTGATCAGGTCTTCCGGCGAGGTGTCGTGTTCGCCCATGAAATCCATGCTGTATTCCAGGTCGTCCCGGTGGGCTTCCATGGTTTCGACGTACTGCGAAGGCGGGAAAACCTGATAGCGCAAGGAACGATCCTGCCCTTGCTCGCCACCCATCAATGAAAGATAAAAAGGCGTAACCCCAAAAGGAAGGTTCAGGCGCAGAGCCTTTTCGATGCTCGTCCGTTCCGTATCGCTCAAGGATACGAGACGATCCAGTTTTTTCGGATCTTTCACGACATTGCGTGTTTGCCAAACCCAGTCTGTCCAGTTTTTCTCGGTTCCCTGGAGCACTTCGAGGATGTGTTGCTTGTTTTTTTCACGCAGTTCGACGATTTCCGGTTCCAGTCCATGTCGATACCGATTCATGAAGAAATCGGACATCTCAGCCAGTCGGTCGAGTTGATTGGAACGTTTCAAGGAAGCATCCCGGCCGGACAATTCGTTGTCCATACGAAAATCGGCCTTGTCTTCCACTTTGAAACGGTTTTCCAAGCCTCTGAAAAGAAACAATAATTCGGCAAAGAAACCGGGTTTGCAATTCTTCAATCGCTGGGGTTCGGTGGCAAGTTCGTAAAGGGTCTCTGCCAGACTGAAACCACTGGCTTTTTCCGCACGTTCGGTAAGCATGGAACGAAACTGGCTGGCGCAATCGCGCACGCGGCTTACTTCATCGATACTGCGGTTTTCGTTCGAAAACGCCTGATGTTCCCAGAGAGCGACGTGATCGGTGATATGCTGCTTGGCATCCTCCAACGACTTGCAATGGCTCAGAGTTGCGAAAAATTCCGTTTCTTCTTCGAGTAACGTATGGAAAAAAGATGAATGTTCCTGTGTTTCCGTAGCTTCAAAAAGTACATTTTCCTGTGTCATTCCAACTCCTTTCCACTGCTAGTCAATGTTCCGCCTGGCAAACGAGATTCCACCTCCAAGCGCGATGCACCGACACGGCGGGTATGCCTTGGGTCCGGTTTCAAAACTCGTGAAACAAACAAAAATGGACCGGCGTCAAGGTGACTTTCAACCGGAAGGCGGCGACGAATCGAAAGCTTGTGGGAACGGATGGCCGCTCGGAAGCTTGAATGCGGAGTTGATAGTTAATATGACGTGGTTTCGGTCTTATCGCCCCTAAATAACGAAAACACGAGAAGAACTCCAGGATTCTCCCTCCAGTAAGTGAAGCCTAACACACTCCTTACACAAGATCAATACTCTTGAGCCGATTGTTGGAACGCACCGAAGTTATGGAAAAAAAAGAGAAAATTTCTGAATGGAACCATTGTCCCGCTTGTTTTTCCTGAAGGTCGTCCTATTATCTACTGGCGAAACAAAGGAAAACAATATTGAGGTTTCCATGGAACTTTTCGAATTGGGCGAACATGCCTTGATGGTCACGGGATTCGTGGCCACCATGATGATTCTCGTAGAGTATATTAATGTCATTACACTGGGACGTCTGCAATCGGGGCTGGGGAAATCTCGCTGGATGCAATACGGCCTCGCTGCGTTTCTGGGGATAATTCCCGGATGCCTGGGCGCATTTACCCTGGTAACTCTTTACACACACCGGCTGGTCAGTCTCGGCGCGGTTGTGGCATGTATGATCGCAACCTCCGGCGATGAATCTTTCGTGATGCTGGGAATGGTTCCCGAAACGGCTCTGTGGCTTTTCGGCGGGCTTTTTGTGTTGGGAATTGCAAGTGGCGCGTTGACCGACCTACTTTTTACACGGAAAACCGAAGACGACTCAAAATACTGTCACGAGTTGCACGTCCATAAAGAGTATGCCCTTAAAATTTTGCCGGACAAGCAAACCTTGAAAGAAATCCGTAACTTGTCTCCTGCCAGAGGGATTCCGTTTTTCGTCCTGTCGCTCTATGCGCTGGCCATCGCAACCGGTCGCATCGGACACGAAGCACCGTTGTGGGTCACCGTTACGATTCTGGTTGTAAGTGGGTTGACGTTGCTGGTGCTGGCTACGGTTTCCGACCATTTCCTTGAAGACCACGTTTGGGAGCACGTCGTCAAATCCCATCTGCCTCGACTCTTTTTCTGGGCCGTTGTAGTGATCGGTGGTGTACATCTTCTGGATCATTATTTCCATTTGGACAATGTGGTTCGTTCGAATGTCTGGCTGGTGCTTCTATTCGCTGCAATGTTGGGACTTTTACCCGAGTCCGGTCCTCATTTGATTTTCGTGTCGCTTTTCGCGACCGGCAGCATTCCACTAAGCATTCTCGTAACAAGTTCCATCGTGCAGGATGGCCACGGACTGCTTCCCCTGTTGGCCAATTCCCGAATGGGATTCCTGAAAGTCAAGGCAATCAACTTCGTGGTCGGTTTGTTGGTCGGAGCGACAATGCTAGCGTTCGGAATGTGAACAAGCCCTAAAAAAAGCGTTTCAAAGGTTCTCTCTGTTTGGAACAAAAAAAATTACCCCGCCTCATTTGAGGCGGGGTTCCCCCCTTATAGCTGCTACCTGCTTACCCACGTCCCCTTGGCTTTGGCAGAGTCACACACGATATTCACAGCGAAACCAAAGGTTCCGCGTCGATGTCATCCGGTTTGGAAAGAGCGATTTTTGTTTCAAAGTAACGATGCTCTTTGAAATTGCATCAACCGTGCCATGTTTTGTTTCATTGACTTTTTAGTTAATTCTTGCAGCATAACAATAGATATTTAATGTATTTTAGCCAAATCCGAGAAATAATGCATCAGCATCAAAACAGCCCTAAACAGTAGATGTAAATGGCTTGAACAGGTGATTTTTAAGGTTATATACAGTGGAATTGACACTTTTTGTCAGTTGCTGAAAAAAGCGCCTCGGGTTTTGACAATTTTTTTCCGTGTCGAGAATTCGACAGGAATGGATGAAAAAAGAAAAAAATATGGGGCTTTCAATACAATTGTATGAGAAAAAAGGTTAATAACATTGCAAAAGGGTCACTGTTCAAAGGGGTCCAAGCAAGAATGGGTAAAGGTATGCGTTCGGATCGAGAAACCGATCACTTTTTCCAGATGGCCATGGATTCGTTTGGCATCATCGGGAACGATGGCTATTTGAAAGAAGTCAATCCCGCATTTTGCAAAGCTTTCGGCCATTCACAAGAAGAGCTGCTTTCCAAACCCCTGCTTGATTTCGTACATCCCAAAGACCGTGAAAGAACCTCTGAAGAAATACGCCAGGTTTTGCCTGGAGGTCGCGTTGTAAAATTCGAAAATCGGTTTCGTTGCCAAGACGGTATGTATAAATGGATGGAATGGCATACTCGTGTTGTGGAAAACGAAACCTACATCGTTTTGCGCGACATTACGGCGGTAAAGCATTTTTTCCAGAAAAACGCGGATGAAACGCTGTATCAGGCCATTCTGGACAGCACGAACTATATGATTTTCTCGACGGATGAATCGGGAAGAATCAAGGTTTTCAATCGTACGAGCGAAAGAAAACTGGGAGTTTCCGCACAAGACGTCATGGATGAAGAATTCTGGACCTTGTTCCACGACCCAGACGAAATCCTAATGCGGGCTCAGATGCTTACGGAAGAGTTGGGAAGTGTCGTAGAACCCGGTTTGGAAGTATTTACGGTTCGAGCCTTGATGGGAATGCCTGACGAGCATGAATGGACGTTGATTCGCCAGGATGGAACGTCCTTTCCCGTGCGATTGTCGATAACGGCTTTACGAGATGAACTCGGGGAATTTCGGGCTTTTTAGGAGTAGCGCAGGACATCACTTCACATATGCAGGCTCGGGAAGAGATCCGCCGCTTCGCCGCCATTGTGGAAAGCTCCAACGACGCCATTATCGCCGAATCGCTGGACGGTGAAATTCAAATCTGGAATGCAGCCGCTGAACGGCTGTTCGGCTACACCGAAGAGGAAATGCTAGGCCAAAGCGCCATGGTGCTGGTTCCTAAAGAGCTACGGGAGGAACTCGAAAGCCTTTACAACCGTCTTTCGGTGGGTCTACATGTAGAGCCATTCGAAACCGTTCGTATCTGTCACGACGGCTCCAAGGTGGAAGTCGCTTTAACGCTTTCTCTGATTTATGGAGACAAGGGAGAGGCTCTGGGCATATCTTCCATCGCTTACGATATCACCACACGCAAACTCAACGAACGCTTGCTTCAAGACAGCGAAAAGCGGATGAGAACCTTTGTCGAGACGGTGGTGGACGGCATCGTATCCATCAATTCGGAAGGAATCATCGAGCGCTTCAATCCGGCTGCTCAACGGATGTTCGGCTATTCCGAAAAGGAAATTTTAGGAAAAAACGTTAAGATTCTCATGCCCTATCACATTGCCGAAAAACACGATAAATTTATTGCTCGGTACATGGACCATCGAGATTCCAAAGTCGTAGGTGCAGGGCATGAAGTGGAAGGAAAGCGAAAAGACGATTCGATTTTTCCGCTGGAATTGACCGTCAATAAAATGGAATTGAACGAACGGGTGGTGTTTGCAGGAGTTTTGCGCGATATTACCGAACGTCGCAAAACGGAACAGGCACTGATGGAAAGTGAAAAGCGATATCGGGATCTTTTCGAAAACGCCAACGACCTGATTCAAATGGTCGATGTGGAAGGCCGCTTGAGCTATGCCAACCGAGCATGGTGCCAGGCAATGGAATACGACCGTCAGGAGATTTTAAACGGCAACGTTCGTTTGGATGATTTCATTTCCGAAGAATCGAAAGACCATTGCATTGAATCTTTCCAAAAAGTGATGCAGGGAGAAAAGCTGGATCGTGTCGAAGCGGTTTTCCGTTCCAAATCCGGCAGGGAAATCCCTGTGGAAGGCAGCATTACTTGCAAATACGAAGCAGGACAACCTTTTGCAACTCGTGGAATTTTTAGAGATATTTCCGAGCGCAAAGAAATCGACCGGATGAAAAACGAGTTCATCTCCATCGTCAGCCACGAATTGCGGACGCCACTTACAGCGATCAAAGGATCCTTGGGATTGCTCAATGGTGGAGTACTGGGAACATTGCCGGAAAAAGCTTCGGGAATCGTTCGTATGGCGTTGGGTAACACCGACCGATTGATCCGACTGATCAACGACATTCTGGATATCGAAAAAATCGAATCCGGCAAACAGGAGTTTTTCTTCGAACCTGAGGACATCGGCAAACTCATACAATCCACGTTGGATGGATTACAGTCCATGGCTGAAGAAGCCGAAGTCTGCTTGACGTGTTCGGTACAACCTGTCGTTGCCGAAGTCGATCACGATCGAATGGTGCAGGTCATCACCAACCTTGTATCCAATGCCGTAAAATTCTCACCAAAAGGTGCGGAAGTCCGTGTAGAACAGCAAATCATTGATAATGACCGGCTAAAGGTGTCCGTACACGATCAAGGACCGGGGATTCCCGAGGAACAGAAACACAAATTATTCCAGAAATTCCAGCAGTTGGACTCTTCGAACCGTCGCAAGAAAGGCGGCACCGGACTGGGCTTGTCGATTTCCAAGGACATCGTCGAAATTCACGGCGGGCACATTAGCGTAGAATCCAAGCCTGGAGAGGGAAGCGTGTTTTACTTCGACATTCCATTACGTCGACCGAAAGAGGACGACGAACCCAATCCCGCTTAATAGTCTATCGGAATAGTCACAAGTAGGTCGGGTGATTTCGTCCGACAATAGGGATGATGGTTTGAAAAGTGTCGGGTGAAAATCACCCGACCTTGTCAAATCATTCAATCTCGTTTCAAACTGCGTCGATTCCAGCGAAACCGCAGACCGAATCCCAGCAGGAAAAGACTGATCCACAAAATTCCACTTCGAAAATCTACGGGAACCGTGTGGCAGCCGTCGTCGATCACGCCGGGGTGCACGTCTTCATCGCCACCTGTACCGGGATCTCCTGCCGCCCTCGTCTGCGTCTTCTTCCGTGATTTCGGCAACGTCCGCTTCGCCCGAAAGCTCCTCCTCGGCTGTCACTTCGATTTCGAGTTCTGCGAATTCGTCTTCTCCTTCAAAATCTTCCTCGGAAACATCTTCCTGTTCCCATGGTTCATCGAAGGTATCCGCATCTTCGTCGGCGGGAAATTCTTCTTCGGCTTCCAGGGCTTCCTCATCCATGTCGCCGTCCACGGCTTCGATTTTCTCGAACAGAATGGTAAATGCCCCAACCTCGGTCGGATCGGTGGAATCGACCACAAGCAGCAGCGAAGTGCTATCTTCGTCGATGATAACAGGAGCGAACTGCTCGATTTCACCGGAATTTCCGGCGTTTACGATCGTCGGGCACGTTTGAGGCGCACATTCGTCCAACAGCAACAGCACCGGGTTGAAACTCTCATCGGGAGTGAGGGTTACCCGATATTCACCGGCCTCCGGCTGCACTTCGAAAAAGACTTCGGGGCCGAGGGTCGAAAGCGTCAGGCACGGAGGGTGCTCGGCGTAAGTATCGAGAAATCCTTCGGTGGTCAGCGCCATCGGTACTCCGACTTCCAACGAAATCGGTCGCACACACTGCTCGCCGTCACTGATGGACAAGCACTGTCCATCGACGCACTGGAAATCCCCCTCCGAAGCACTATCGCAACTGGTCCAGTCGGGAAGACTTTCGGACTGGCAACCTTCCTGCACGTCACAGCCATTGATGGTGCAGGGATTATCGTCATCGCAATCCCTTGTATTTCCAAGACATTCTCCGGCGAAGCAGGCATCCTCGACGGTGCAGGCGTCCTCGTCGTCACATGCCGTTTCGTCGGGAAGATTCTCGTTCTGGCAACCTTGCACAGGATCGCAGGAGTCGGAGGTGCAGGTGTTGTCGTCGTTGCAATCTCTCGTCTCGCCATAACATTCCCCGCTCAAACAGGCATCCGCCACCGTGCAGGCATTGTCATCGTCGCAACTGCTGTCGTCGGGAATATTTTCGTACAGGCAGCCTTGCTCCGTATCGCAATATTCCGTGGTGCAGGGGTTCGAATCGTCGCATTCCACGGTAGTTCCCAGACATTCGCCCGACCGGCAAACGTCATCTGCCGTACAGGCGTCTTGATCGCTACATACGGTGTCGTCGGCGAGATCATCGTGTAGGCAACCTTGCATAGAGTCGCAGCTGTCGGAGGTGCAGGGGTTTTCGTCGTCGCAATTTCTTGTATTTCCTCGGCATTCTCCTGCCAGGCAGGCATCTTCTACCGTGCAGGCATCGGCATCGTTGCAGGAAGTGCCATCGGAGACGGGATCGAAATAGCAGCCTTCAGTCGGGTTGCACTGGTTCGACGTGCACTCGTTGTCATCCTCGCAGGTGCGTGGAATTCCTGCACAAACCGTGGATGAACACGCATCCTCGATGGTGCAGGCGTTGCCGTCGTCGCAAGGGGTGTTGTCGGCGAAATCGTGAGGCAGACAGTTGCCGGAACCGTCGCAGGCGTCTTGTGCAGAACATGCGGCCGGACCGGAACCGCAGATCGTTCCTTCAGGCTGGAACGTATCGATCGGACAGGTGCCGGAAGTCCCCGTGCAGGTTTCCGCTGCATCGCAAGTATCGGCAGCGGCACGACATACCACGGTCATCGGTTCGAAATGACAATCCGAGTCGCAGCAGTCGCCATCGTTTCGGTTGCCGTCGTCGCAGTCTTCGCCATCTACCACAATATCGTCACCGCAGATGGGACTACAGCTATACCCATCGCCGTCGAATCCTTCGAGACAATAGCAATCGTACCCACCAACGGTGTTGACACAGGCGGCGTGGGAGTCGCAAGTGTCGGTTCCTTCCTCGCATTCGTTCGTATCTTCAAAGACATAGCTTGCCGTAGCGATAGCGCTTGGCTCCCATCCCTCGCGAAAAGCACGAACTTTGATCGTTACCGTTTCCGAAATGGGAATCGGAGAAACGTACGGCGTCGAGCTTTGGGTGGGGTCCGAACCATTGGTTGTGTAATAGAGAGTGCTTTGTGGCGTTGCACAACTTGCACTGAAATTGAAAAGCGTGCCGTACGTGCCCGAAGGTGGCGAAATTTCAGGTGTTTCAACGGTTCCTGTAACCCGCACTTCCACTTCGTCATAGATCGGGCAGCCGTAGCCGTCCGTAACCGTCAGCCGGTAAGTGGTCGTTTCGGATGGCAAAGCGTGGGGAGTCAGGGACGTGGGATCGTCCAACCCGGTAGCCGGTTCCCAGAGCACGGTTCGGTTGCCCCAACCGCCACGAGCGAAGCCGTCGAGGGCTACCATCTGGCCGTTTTCCGATACCTTGTCCTCTCCGGCATCGACGACGAGATCGTAATAGGTTTTCACCCCTCCGGCGCTCCAACGGTCTTTGGCGCGATTGTTGTGGGATTTGAACCCTTTGCGGTACACCGATAGGTGGCCAGGTGGAGGCCAGGTGGCAGGTGTCGTCTCCTGCGGTAAGATAATAGGTCTCATCGGTAAGAGTACCGGTATTGCTGGGGGTGAGGTCGCCATCCACTCGGTTACCGTATTCGAAATGTCCGCTTCCTCGGGGTTCGTAATATCCGCCGTATGCAACATAGAAAAAGAAACTGTAATTGTCTTTGGTAATATCGTTGCCGACGATGTTCTGATTGGCGGTCGCCTGGGCTCCCCCCGTGGCGCTGGTGAAGTTCAAACCATACAGTTCGGTCCGGTTACGGAAAAACGTGTTGTACGGACCGGACGGTCCCCAGTAGTGGTCCGTCATGATCGTCTGGACGATGTTGCCTTCGAACAGATTGGCATAGGAATAATGCCCATGTAGCGAAATATCTCCGCCCAGATCGTGAAATGTTTCGGAACGGTAATTGTCGATCGAATAATTGTAAGCCACCACGTTGCCATTCGCGCCCATTTTAGTCATCATCGCATGGCGCAAGTGGTTGAAAACATTGTTTGCAACGAGGCATTCCCCGGCGTGGTTGTTGAGTGTTACGCCGTACCCTCGCGTCCCGCTGCCGTCGTAACCGAAGGCATGGTGGATGTAGTTGCCCGTAACTTCGATACGGGTGCTGGCGTTGATCATGACATGTGACCCGGCGCTGTACTCGCTCTCGATGCCTTTTACCCAGCAGTTGGCGGCATATGCGAAACCGACGTTGTACCCGGCGCCTTCCGGGTTGTCGATGCGCTTGATTTTCAGGGTTTCGATACCGACATCCATTTTAGGGCGTAGTTTGCGGATTTCGGGATTCAAGCTGGCGGTATAGGTGATACGCAATGGTGCATCGAGTGTTAACGTGTTGCCGTTTACCGCAGTGATTTTAACGATTTGACCCACGGCATAAGCAGCCCAGTCCGCAGGATTGGTGTCCCAGCTTCCATTAGTTTCGTGTAATTCACCGTAATCGCCAGCCTGAAAAACCGAGCCGTCGGCGACCGTCAACGTACTGGAGCCTTTGGTATACCCGGATTGCACCGCGATATACCCCGACCCACTGGAGCCGGAAACGGCAAAGGCGTTGACCGCCGCGTCGTTGAGGTCGAATTGCAGGGTGACGGATTGGCTTGAGGTACCCCGTATCACCACCCCGGCAGGAATGGAAACGGTGGACGTAAACAGGTAGGTTCCCGCAGGAAAGTACACCACGCCCGGCTGTCCACCCAATGCGGAAAACGCCGCCGACAGCGCACTGTTGGTGGAACTGCTGCCAGTGGTGGAGGCACCGTAATCGGTGACGTTCACGAGGTTCGCCGGTTGGGGAATCTCGCCCGGATAACCGGCCACACTCCAATCCACTCGCCGGTCGGCGGAGATGACATCGGCGGCAGCCATATGAGGGACGAGTGCGAACACGAAGACGAAAAGCGTCAACCAGCGGGAATGCGCGGACATTCGAAACTCCTGTAATTTTGTATTCCTGTAATCGTCGTCGTATGTCTCCGGCAGACGAATTCGGAAAGCTCTACGAATTGGCCTCTTTCCCAATAATCGACGACCGGCGGCAAGAATGAAATTTTGAGGCAAAAAACCTCAAAAGTCCACCCATTATTGATTTGAAATTCGTGTAAAAGCGTGAATTTACGAAAAAAGCGGCTCACAAAGAAATTGCAACAATGAAGATCATTCCTCGAATTTTTTAACCGATTCCAAAATGGATCGTTAATGTTCGAGTTCCTGCTTGATCGCCGCCCCCAACGTTTCGATTGTATAGGGCTTTTTGATGTACTGGCCCGCGCCAAGATCCTGAGCAGCCTGCACGTCTTCGCTCAACGTGTATCCGCTGGCGATTACGGCCCTTTGTTCCGGCCGGATTTCGATGATTCGCCGGTAGGTTTCGTGTCCGTTGATTCCGGGGTCCATGATCATGTCCAGCAACAACACGTCTACCGGGCTTTCTTTAATATATTCCACGGCTTCTTCACCGCTGGAAACGGCATCGACATCGTATCCGAGCTTACGTAAAAATGCGCTGGCGATTTTCCGTTGGTCCGGCTGATCGTCAACGACCAGTACTTTTTGACCGTTACCCATGCATTCTTCAATACTCACAGGAGCTTGCCGCACCTCGATTTTTTCACGACATGCCGGGAAATACAAACTGAAGGATGTCCCACGAGCGCTGGTGCGGACATCGACATATCCTTCGTGGTCCTGCATGGTGTTCCAGACAATCGCAAGCCCCAACCCGGTACCGCTTCGTCCCATAACTTTGCGCGTATAAAACGGTTCGAAAATCCGCTCCAGATCTTCTTGGCCAATACCTCCGCCGTTGTCCGCAATCTTCAGCAAAGAATATTCGCCGACCTGCACGTCTTCGTAGCCTTTCAGCGGCTGATCGATATAGCGGGAACCGGTCGCCACGACAACGATACCGGAGTCACTTCCTCGTACCGCCTCGGCGGCATTGCTCAGCAGATTCATCAGCACTTTACGGACATGTACCTGGGAAGCCTTGATATTCAAAAGTTCGGCATCCAACCGAGGCGTGAACTTCACCTGCGGATTTTCACGCATAAGCTCCAGATGCTCGGGAGAACGGAAATGACTCTTGATAACATCGTTGAGATTGAGAACTTTTCGAGGACTGGCGACTCCTCTCGCCACCGTGAGCAGATCGGCAACCACGGCAGCGGCACGATGTCCGGCATCGTCGATGGTTTCGAGCATCTCGCGATGCTCTTCCTCAAGGTCGTCATCCATCAGCATCAGTTGGGGATATCCCACCAGGCCGGAAAGGATATTGTTCAGATCGTGCGCCACACCACCGGCGAGCAAGCCCAAAGCTTCCATTTTTCGGGCCTTGGCAAGTTGCTTCTCGCTTTCGACCAGTTTTTTATTCAAATCCGCCAGTTTCGCTTCCGCTTCCAATCGCTCTTTCATTTCAGCCAGTCTGGAAGCGAATTCCAACTGTTGCATAGCCTGAGTAGCCAGAACGGAAAAACGATGCGCCAGTTTGGTGTGATTGCGGGAAAAATGCGCAGGCTTCGAGTGCGTACAGATAAACAGAGCCTTGCGCCCCGAACTGCTCAAAGGAAACACCAGCGCCGACCGGGACGCTTGCCGGAGGCTTTCAGGCAAAGCACGCCATTCTTCGATCATGTTCGTATCGAACACCGCCGATAGCTGTCCGTCGATCGCACGTTGAAAGAGGCGGTGAACTTCCCACTTGACTTCGAGGAAGCGAGAATCCGAACTCGCCATGGGTGCCAACGTACCGTCGGACTTGACCCAAAGCACCAAGGCGGCCTCGAAATCCAAAGGTTCACGCATGATCGCGAAAAGTTTGGGGAAAAGTTCCTCCAGATCTTTGGTCATCACCAGGACGCGAAGCCCTTCCAACAGAGCTTCAGCCGTTTTCCGCTGACGAGATTCCCGTTTTCGCGCTTCTTCCAGATTCAGTAGAGCTTCACGCAGTTCTTCCGATGCACCCATATTGAATTATGCCTTGATGGGACCAAAGACGAGGGCGGCAACCATGAGATTGGCGTGGCGATTCTCACCACCGATGAAACATCCCTGTTCGCCCAAGGTGAATGTGGTCAAGAAAGGAGCATTTTTGAAAGTAGCCTTTAGATCCGCCACCGGCTTTTCCAACCGATCTTCAATGGTCAGCATGCAGCCCGTACAGAAAAGAATCAGTGCGCCTTGCACTTCCTCGGCGGAAAAATCGGCGGCATCTATGGCAACGTTGGCCACACGTCCGGCACGAGTAGCCAGACTGTCGCGGCTTCCGGTCATCAGCACGACCTCGCTGCCTTCTCGAACATTGGTAAACAGCTGCAACGCCTGGTTTTCCAGGACTTCCACCGGATAGGAAAGACGAAAATACGGAATTTCGTTCACTCTTCCGACCTCGGTTCCCAACGGAGAAAAACTAGCGGCAGGGACCAGGCTTCCTCCTTCAGCAAGAAGATCGGCAAACTTCCCCTGCGTCCATTCGTTGTAAACGCGGGCCGCTGGACGACCATCGATCTCCAACAAGACACGACCTTCCGCTTTCGTCACTCGGCCACGATACTCGCTGTGATCGTAGCTTCCGTGAAACGCATAGCCGATGTCGCAAGAAGGAAAAAGAGTTGCAATGGAAATGGATTGGTTATCGAGTTCTCCATTGCCGAATTGCAGCCACTGGCCGCTCATGTCATTGTCCGCGCTGGTTCCACCAATGATCGGCACGCCGGAGCCTACGGTTTCCTCGATGGCCTGAATGACACTTTCCTCGCAGCCGGGATAGCTGGAAATCAGAATGACGGCTGGCACTTCTCCAGGTCTGTCGGCTTCGACAAGGGCTTGATTCAAGGCAGTATGTGCAGCGACAACGGGATCGCCCTCGTCTTTGGCCATCCCAACGCCATAGTCCCCTTGCGGATCTTCCAAAGCAAGGATTCCAAGACCGCGCCCATCTTCGATATGAACGCCCTCACGGGTCAAAACGCCGTAACAGGTGGTCCCACCATGAAGGGGAATCTCGGGAGCCAGTGCACGCAAACGGGCGAGCACGGCGGCGTTGTCGTATACGGGAGAACTGTGAAGTAAAAGAAGTTTCGGTTCTTGATCGAGCGATTTTCTAGCCATTTCAAAGGCTTCTGCCGCTGCGGTTTCTGCATCGGGATGGGTAGACCATCCGGTGGAAAGTTTCATGATGCCCCCTCAATTTGTTCTACAAAGATGAATCTCATTGATGTGTCCAGGAACCGAGGTTCGAGTTGAAGAATAAGCCTGTTGTTTTCATTCCTAATTTGCCTGGTTCAACCATGCTATAGGTTGGGAAGGAACATGGTATCGATTGAGCGACAACACTTGTTTTTTCGGCAGGTATTGAAAGCATATCCTCCCCCCAAATATGCCTCCACAACATCCAAAAGCAGTGTAACGGATTCCTTTGCTTCAATCAACATCATTATTAAAATAATTTAATTACAAATTCATTAGAAATCTCAAGGAACCTCTAGCCTTTCAAACAAGGAAAAGTTGACTCTCCCCAGCGTGCTTTGTACTGTTTTGTCATGATTTTCACGGACAGATTCGGAGAAGCCGTTGCCCCGATACGTATCCATCGCCCTGCCTCTACCCATGGAAAGGTTGTTCACCTACACCCTTCCCGAAGATCGGAAGACTCCACCACCGGGAGTGCGTGTAGAAGTATCCTTCGGTCCCAAACGTCTGATCGGTGTACTGTGGGATACGCCTTCCCGTGAAGATCTCGACGACACCAAGGAAATTTCCGGCATCCTGGATCGTAAACCCGCCTGTCCCGTTTCCACGATGCGCTACTATGAGTGGGTAGCTCGATATTATCTTGCATCGCTGGGAGAAGTCCTGAAAGCAGCCTTACCGGCAGGCCTTTTGCAGCCGGGAGTTGCTCTTTATAGTTGCACTCCACAAGGAAAAGCGTTTCTGGAAGGCCGCTTGGAAGCTCAACCGCAAGATGTGCCCGTCCGAGATCGGAAATTCTGGGCTGTGGCGCTGCAAACCTTGGGAAACACGGCCAAAACAAGAAAAAGCTGGCAAAAAGCCGTAAAAGGTCTGACACGGGATCGACTGGCCTGGGCTATAGCTCAAGGCTGGGTGCAGCGACGTACCGGTAAAGATGTCAAAGCTCCGGCCAAAAAGCGGATGCCGCAGTATTTCACGTTGTGGAGTGCCGAAGAGACTTCCCGACTCAAACGAGCGCCGAAGCAAGTGGAACTCTTTGAATTTCTTCTGGAAAATCCTTCCTGTACCAGAGAAAGACTTTTGGCGGCATTTCCAAAATGTGCCGCAACGCTAAAAAGTCTTCTAGACAAGGGAGCCATCAGAGTCGAGCACGTCGTCTGTCGGCGCTCTCCCCTGCCCTCCCAATTGCTCTCGAACACCATTCAGCCACCTCCTGAATTAACCATCGAGCAGTCCGAAACGGTGCAACCCCTGCAAAAAGCCATCGAATCGGGAGAATTCGCGCCGTTTCTGCTGCACGGCGTGACGGGCAGCGGCAAAACGGAAGTGTATCTTCAAGCGGTCGAAACCTGTCTGGATCAAGGAAAAAACGCCCTGTTGCTGGTTCCCGAAATCGGATTGGCTCCCCAGTTGGTCAGTCGGGTATACGGTCGTTTCGGAAAACGTCTGGCGCTATGGCACTCGGGACTGACGCCCGCCGAACGCGTGGACGAATGGCGGCGGGTGCGCGACGGCGAAGCGAGGGTGGTAATCGGGGCACGCTCGGCTGTGTTGTGTCCCCTGGACAACATCGGGCTGATCGTCGTGGACGAGGAGCACGACGGCTCGTACAAGGCCGAAGACGGCTTTCCCTACCATGCCCGAGACTGCGCGGTGCAGCGGGCCAACTTATCGAAATGCGTGGTCATTTTGGGATCGGCTACGCCTTCGGTCGAAAGTTTTCATCACGCGCAAAGCGGTCGATACACCTGTCTCAACCTTTTTTCCCGTGCTACCGCCGCCGTGTTTCCCAAGATTCGCCTCGTCGATCTCTCCGCACAAAGAACGGCGAAATCGACCTTGCTTTCCACGGAACTGATTCAGGCCATCGATCAGCGTATCCAGCGAAAAGAACAGGCGATTTTGCTTTTGAATCGGCGCGGATTTTCGCCGTTTGCCATCTGTCGGGCCTGCCGGGAAGTCATCACCTGTCCCCGTTGCGCCGTCGGGTTGACTTATCACCTTCATGCGGGACAACTGGTCTGTCATCTCTGCGACAGTCGCATGGAGCTACCGAAGCAATGCCCATCCTGTGGACAAAAGGCGCTGGAACTGGTCGGCGTGGGAACCCAGAAACTGGAACAGGAACTGGCCGAATATTTTCCCGAAGCCCGCATCGCCCGACTCGACCGCGACCGTGTGCGAGCCGGAAAGCATCAGGCGACGATCTTACGGGATTTTTCGAAAGGAAAGTACGATCTGCTTTTGGGAACCCAGATGGTCGCCAAAGGGCACGACTTCGAAAACGTCACGCTGGTAGGCATCCCCATGGCGGACCAGGGCTTGAATCTTCCCGATTTCCGCGCCGTGGAGCGCACCTGGCAGTTGCTCGTTCAAGCTTCGGGACGCGCAGGACGACATCAGTTGCCCGGTGAGGTGATCGTCCAGACCTGGACCCCCAATCACCCGGTATTCGCCAATCTGGCTCAAGAACCGGACCTGGCGTTTTACGACCTCGAAACCCGCATTCGACAAAAGCGCTACCCACCGTTCACCCGGCTGGTTTCGTTTCTGCTTTCCTCCAAAGACCGGGAGCTTGCCTGGGCCGAAGCCCTACGGCTGCGCCGAGATCTGGCCACCATCGTTTCCCGAGATGAGCCGTGCAAAACCATCGGACTACTGGGACCGGCTCCAGCCCCCCATCGAGAAAATCAAGGATCGCTATCGTTTTCGTCTCATGGCACGAGCCGCGACGCCTCCCGAGTTGAGACGATTCCTGAACATTGCCAAAAAATCCGGCCACCTGGTTTCCTCCACTTCCCTCGTCCGGCTGTCCGTGGATGTCGATCCGGTACACATGCTGTAGAGTTTTTCCCATCTCCCCTTGCAAAAGCGTGAAGGCTCGGGCATGGTAGGTTCATTGTTTGAACCCTGAGAAATCATTGGATATCCGGTTATGCCGCACGACATTTCAGACTCTGCAAACGCTTTATCAAAAACAAACAACAAGCCCTGGTTGTTACCGGTTCTTCTGGTAGCGGGAGCCGTAGCGGGTTTCGCGATCGGCGGCTTGTGGGGACAAGAAATCGTCTCGGGCGACCTGCCTTTTCTCGCCGGTTTTTTGAAACTCCTGGGCGATTTGTTCATGAACGCACTGAAAATGGTCGTCGTTCCATTGATTGTCTGTAGCATGATCGTCGGCATGGCGTCGTTGAGCGAACAGCAAAAGGTCGGCAAAACCTTCGGCTATACTTTTTTGTACTATTTTTCCACGACACTGCTGGCCGTCGCACTTGGAATCGTGCTGGTATCTATCGTCCATCCCGGTGTGGGATTCGGTGTGGATGCCGCCTCACATCCCGAAGCCGTTCGGGTGATTCGCTGGTATGATGCCCTTTTCGACCTGATTCGCGGCCTGATACCCTCCAACCTCATCGAAGCGGCCAGCAAAGGCAACATTTTGGGATTGCTGGTGTTTTCCCTCGTATTCGGTGGAATCCTGACCCGTATCGGCCCCCAAGGCCGTAAAGTGATCGCTCTAGCCGAGGCCGTCAATGAGGTACTGATGATCTTCGTCCGTTTCCTCGTCTGGCTGGCTCCGCTGGGCATCGTCGGGCTCGTAGCCTATCGTGTCGGCCAGGAAGGCGGCGGAACAGCCGTATGGACCGAACTCGGGCGACTGGCCAAGTATTTTATGACGGTGCTAGGAGGCTTGACGATCCATGCGGTGGTTATTCTGCCGATCCTGCTGTGGCTGTTTACCCGACGCAACCCGATCCGCCATGCCGGGCATTTCGCCGAACCGATGCTTACGGCATTTTCCACCGCATCGAGCGCCGCAACCCTGCCGTTGACGATCCGTAGCGCCGAACAAAACGCCAAACTCGACACCAAAACCTCCCGTTTCGTGCTGCCATTGGGCGCTACGATCAACATGGACGGCACCGCCCTCTATGAAGCCGTGGCGGTGGTTTTCATCGCCGAAGCTTACGGTATTCACCTAACCGGAGCGCAATTGGTGGTGGTACTGCTGACCGCTACGCTGGCCGCCGTCGGAGCGGCTGCGATTCCTCAAGCGGGACTGGTGACGATGGTCATGGTCCTGACCGCCGTACATGTCCCAGTCGAAGGTGTGGGAATTCTGCTAAGTGTGGATTGGCTGCTGGACCGCTTTCGAACGGCCATCAACGTCTGGGGCGATTCGGTGGGTGCGGCGATCATATCGAAAAAGTTTGGAGACGACAGCCCGCAACCACCTGAATAACGGCGGGGTTAACGAGTCATGGAGACTCATTGCCGGATACAATCCTGCTCCATCTCAGAAGCGTAGTAGGTCGGGCAAATTTCTTGCCCGACAATGCCAAGGTGTCGGGCTAAAAATTAGCCCGACCTTGTATGATCTTTATTGTGTCAGTTTTCAGGTGTTTGTTGTGGTAAAATGGTGATGCTCCCTGGGCGGCCGCCCAGGGAGCATCGGGCGGCGAGATCGTCCCGACCTTGGGTTTTTCAACCCGTGTGTAGCTGGATCCGCCGCCCGTTTTGTCCGGGAAGCCCGAACAGTCGCTAGGGCCATTGTACACCGATGAGCCCGCATGAGCAAGGAAGGGTGAACGAGATGGAAACCGTCGGAATCGACATCAGCAAGCTTTCGTTCGATCTGGCCGTAGGTTCGTCCCGAACCGTCGAGACTTTTGAGTACACCCCAGCAGGAATGAAAAAAGCGTTTCGTAAAATCAGCAACGCCGCGCCAGATCTGGTCGCCATGGAATCCACCGGTGGCTACGAAAACCGCCTGGCCCAGTTCCTGCAAAAACGGAATTTCAATGTGGCCGTCGTCAATCCACGACGTATTCGCGCCTTCGCTCAGTCTCTTGGACTTTTAGCGAAAACCGATCGCATCGACGCCAACCTCATCGCTCGCTACGCCGCACTGGTCCAGCCCCGTCACATGCGAAAAATCACTCCCGAGAGTCTGAAACTCAAAGCCCTTGCGGCTCGCCGAAGGCAACTGATCGATATGCGAACAGCAGAGAAAAACCGTATGGAACACGCCGACGACAAGCTTGTCGCACGCAGTCTGAAAACGATCATCAAAGCACTGGACAAGAACGTCGAAAGCATCGAGGAGGCGATACGGAGCATCGTTCAACGCAACGAATCGCTCTCCGAAAAGGTTCGATGCCTCATGACCGTTCCCGGTATCGGTTCGCTCACGGCTCACTGCCTGATCGTTGATTTGCCCGAACTGGGTGAATACAACCGGCGCCAAATCGCCGCTCTCGTCGGCGTCGCTCCGTTCAATCGAGATAGCGGCACGTTCAAAAGGCAAACGCATGACCGGTGGTGGAAGAAGGCAAGTGCGCACCCAACTGTACATGCCCACTTTGTCCGCCATCCAGCACAACCCTGTGATTCGAGCCTTCAATCAAAGGCACGTCACTATGGGTAAACCCAAAATGACCACCGTCATCGCATCTATGCGGAAACTCCTCGTTATCATGAATACTATGCTTAAAAATAGGGAGGAGTGGAAACCAAAATTTGCTTGACTTCAATCACAGTCGCTACCTACTCTATAATCCCCAAAAAACAATCTAAATTGGAATGCTATGCCTCCGGAAGTGCCGCGACTTCCCAGCTTTCCAGAGATCTCGAACCGGTTTGCAACCGTTTCAACGCCTGTTCGTGTCCCAGTTCCATTTTAGCCAGTTCAAGACAGAGTCGGCAAATGGTGTCGTCTTCCGATCTCCGCGACAACGATTCGTAGAATTCCGCAGCTTGTCGTTCTTTGATGATGGCAAGCGCCAACGCTTCATCGGGAGTCATGTCAACGCTGAGTTTGGGCTGGGCTTCGGGTTCCTCCAGAAGATTTCCTTCCAGCGCAACCGTCATTTTACCCGCGAGTTCGGGCTGTGAACGGATGCGATCGAGTTGTTCCTCATGCTCCTGTTCCTGGTCCGCGAGCCAGTCGAAAAGGCTTTTGACCTCGGGATCACGGACTTTCTGGGCGATTTCACGATAGAACGTATAGGCTTCGACCTCGCGAAAAATCGCGACGCTGATCATTTGCTGATAGTGCTGTTTATCCATGGAGTTCCTCGAATACATGAAGGGAAATCGAGGATTCAAGCTACAAATACAAAGGCTATTTGTCAAGTTTCAGTCAAGAAAACCAGGCAGACAAATCGAACAATGACAAACATAAATCATTGTTTTTATAGAAGTTTCACGAGACGACCAATAACATTTCTACCTTCTTCGCTAAGCGAAAGCCAACGCTCGGCAATGCTTTCCAGACCTTTGGGGGGATCGTAACGCAAGCCGTCCACCAAATATCCAGCACTGACATTGAGAGCTGCTGCAATGTTGAGAATGGTTTCGAGAGAGGGGTTGCGTCCTCCTCGTTCCAATTCGGCGAGATAACTGGGACTCAATCCCGCATGCTGTGCGATTTCATACTGAGACCAGCCTCGTCCCTTGCGAAGTTCCCGAATACGCTGCCCCAAGGCGGCATATTCGTGACTATGCTTTCTACGTCGTGACATGAACTACTCCTGTATTGGCCGCTCCAGTCGGAAGACGGTCACCCGCCACGGTTTTCCGATGTACAGATAGCACACGAAAGGCATTCGTCCAGGAAATGTTTCCTACTCTCTAGATCTACTAGATATTCCACGCGGCGACCACTCATCAAGGACATAACGTTTATGAATAAAGTCGAAAAGTATCTCTTCATGAAACCAATACGGTGCTTTAGGCTCGTTGGGTTGTATGATATCTTCACCAATCCCCTTCAATTCTTCTTTATATTCCTATGCTACAAAAGCTGTCCCTTCAATGACATTAAATAGTTTCGGTCCTGTTCGATGAACCGTTCCCCATAAAAAACCGCATGAAACAAGGCGCTATTCAAGATGAAGACTAACAGAGTTACCCTTGACAAAATCGTACCGATATCGTACTCTCCGCTTGCATTTTGGTGAAGGATTGTCAAGATCCCGAATGACTACAACAAGTTATCTTTTTTCAGGAGTACGGAGAATGGACCCCTATCTCGCCGTATTGATTGTTTTTGCCGCCGGGGTCGGTGTGGCGATGGCCATGGCCGGTATGGCTGCGTTCATCGGTCCCAAAGAGCGCAACGATGTTAAAAATGCGCCCTTCGAATGCGGTAACGTCTCTTACGGAACCCAGGGTAAACGGTATGCGGTCAAATACTATATGGTCGCGATTTTGTTCCTGGTTTTCGACCTCGAAGCCGTGTTCATCTATCCGTGGGCCGTCATCTACCGCGATCTGGCCTGGTACGGATTCGCCGTAATGGTTCCTTTCCTCCTGATTCTCTGTCTCGCCTTGGTATACGAATGGCGCAAAGGAGCCCTGCAATGGGATTAGAACGTTTTGCCGGTAATTCCGAATTCGTCACGACGCGCCTGGAAGAATGGGTCAACTGGGGACGCAAATGGTCCCTGTTCCTCTATCCTTTCGTGACGGCCTGTTGCGGTATGGAATACATGTCCACCGTCGGCGCTCACTACGATATCGCCCGTTTCGGAGCCGAGTTTCCCCGGTTTTCGCCACGACAATCCGACCTTCTGATGGTCGTAGGCACCGTGAACCACAAACAAGCTCCCGTGCTTAAACAGGTCTACGACCAGATGGCTTTACCGAAGTGGGTCGTAGCGTTTGGCGCTTGCGCCTCCACCGGTGGTGTGTACGACAACTACGCCGCCGTACCGGGCATCGATCACATTATTCCCGTGGATGTTTATATCGCCGGTTGCCCTCCCCGCCCCGAGGCGGTGCTTCAGGGACTGATGAAGCTCCACGAGAAAATCGATACGGAAACCCCGGTGAGAGACGCGCTGGCCGCCGCGATTCAAACCGGGAAAAACCAACTGGAAAGGGCTTGAGTCCGTTCGTCAACCCGTAAAGGGGGAAATCCGTGAAACCGATCACCCTCAACCTGGACAAGGTTGCCCAAGCGCTCGAAAAAGCCTGCAAAGACTCCATCGTCGAAAAAATCGCCATCAAAGGCGACGACCGGTTGGTGGTTCAGGCCGGGCAGATCCATAAGCTGTTGGAAACATTGAAGAACGACAAAAATCTTCAATTCAATTTCCTTACCGATCTTACCGCCGTCGATTACATGGGCTATCCCAACCGCGAAGGCGAGCGTTTCGAGGTGGTGTACCAGCTTTATTCGCAGTCGCACAACTATCGTGTGCGCCTGAAAGCGGAAGTTTCGGAAAAAGATCCCAAGATTCAATCCATTGCCGATCTGTGGGCCAACGCCGATTGGCTGGAACGGGAAGTCTGGGACATGTACGGCATTCATTTCGAGGGACATCCCGATCTCGAAAAGCACGGTAAAATCCGGCGACTGCTGATGTACGAAGGATTCGAAGGTCATCCGCTACGCAAGGATTACCCGCTGAAAAAACATCAGCCGACCATCGAATTGCGTACGCCGATCGAGGTCGAACCCGATCCTCCGTACCAGTGGACGAAAACAGAGAAAATAGAAGAATACGGACTCACCGACGGTCTGGACGATTGAACGATCCGGGCAATAACGTTCGAAGAGGCTTCATATGAGCGAAGAAACCACGAAATCCCAGGCAACCGTTGTTGACGATGTAGGAACGGTGCCCGCCGAGGCATTCGAGTTGCAACTCGGTCCCTCCCACCCGGCGATGCACGGAATCGTCAAGCTGGATACCCAGGCCGAAGGCGAACTGGTAGTCGGCATGGACGCCACCATCGGCTACCTGCACCGGGGCATGGAAAAAATGTGCGAGCATCGCACCTGGGACCAGAACGTCGTGTTCACCGACCGGCTGAACTACGTCAGCCCCACGTTGAACAACGCCGCCTACTGTGCCGCCGTCGAGGAGCACATGGGAATTACGTTGCCGGACCGGGCCGTCTGGGTGCGGATGATCGTCTCCGAAATGGGGCGCGTTGCCGACCACCTGACCTGCGTCACGGCATCGGCGATGGAACTTGGTGGTTTCACTCACTTTTTCTACTATATCAAAGCGCGTGAACTGATTTATTTCATGTTCGAGAAAATCTGCGGTGCGCGCATTACGACCAGCATGAGCCGCGTAGGCGGGCAGGCGTTCGACCTCTACGACGGATTCGAAAAGGAATGGCGTGAGGAGGTTGAACCGCAGATCCGGGAGTTGATCGAAGACGGCAGCAAACTGATCACCCGCAACCGAATCTTTTACGATCGTTTCCGCCATACCGGCGAATTACCGCTCGATCGCTGCATTTCCTACGGTATGACCGGTCCGCGCCTGCGTGCCGCCGGAAGTGACCTGGATTTACGCAAAGACGCTCCATACTGGTTCTACGACAAGTTGGATTTCGAAGTTCCTTTCGGAAAATACGGCGACAACTACGATGCTTATCTCGTTCGTATGGAAGAAATGGAACAAAGCCTGCGGATGATCGATCAATGTCTGGACAATCTCCCGGACGGAGACGTGATGATCGACGATCCGAAAGTCTTTCAACCGAAAAAGAAAGACACCTACGGTCATATCGAAGGCTTGATCCATCATTTCAAGCATGTGATGGAAGGCGTAAAAGTTCCCGAAGGCGAACGCTATTACGCGGTAGAAGCTCCCAACGGCGAGTTGGGATTCTACATCGTTTCCGACGGGTCGGGCATTCCGTTCCGCGTGCGTGTCCGTCCTCCCTGCTTCATGAATACGGCGGCGCTGACCGAAATGTGCATCGGTGGGCAGATCGCGGACATCGTTCCCACGTTCGGCTCGATCAATATGATCGGCGGCGAGTTGGAGAGATAAGGAGAACGCAATGAACGAGTTGGCCATCCAGATCATCGCCACCGTCGTAAAATTCGGAGTGCTTATCCTGGGATTCGCCCTTGGGCTGGCGGGTCTGCTGACATGGCAGGAACGCAAGCAGTCCTCATACATGCAGGACCGGATCGGCCCCAACCGTGCGGCGATCATGGGCATTCGCCTGTGGGGACTGCCTCACTTCCTGGCCGACGGAATCAAGATGATCTTCAAAGAAGACGTGATTCCCGACAACGCCAACAAATTCCTGTTTCACCTCGCTCCGATCCTTGGCCTGTCGATGGTGCTGATCAGCCTCGCGATGGTTCCTTTTGGCGGAACGTTCAACCTGTTCGGCACGGACATCCCGATGATCATCGCCCCCATCAGCGAAGGCATTTTGCTGATATTCGCGCTGAGTGGTCTTTCGATCTATGGCGGCGTGCTGGCGGGGTATTCCTCGGATAACAAACTCGGACTTTTGGGTTCGATGCGTACTTCGGCGCAGATGATTTCCTACGAAGTCACTCTCGGATTGACCCTGGTAGGAATTTTCATGGTGATGGGATCGGTACGGCTGGATGAAATCGCCGCCATGCAAGGCGGAGGAGCCTGGGGAGTGTTCCTGCAACCGTTCGGATTCCTTCTGTTTTTCGCAGCGGGTATTGCCGAGACGAAGCGTGCCCCCTTCGACCTTCCCGAAGGCGAAAGCGAAATCGTCGGATACTTCCTGGAGTATTCCGGCATGCGTTTCGGTATGTTCATGTTCGGTGAATTCGTCGAAATCGTCCTGTTGGGCATGCTGCTGACAACGATGTTCTTCGGCTCCTATCACGTCCTGCCGTGGGTGGATGTCTGGACGCCGGTTCATGCCTGGTTGGTTCAAACCACCGGAAACATCACTTTGGCAGGTCTGATAACCGCCGCCGGGCAATTCGCCGTTTTCGCGACGAAAGTAGCGATGTTCTGCTTTATCCAGTTGGCGATCCGCTGGACGCTGCCCCGTTTCCGATACGATCAGGTAATGCACTTCGGCTGGCTGTTCCTGCTGCCGCTGAGTCTGCTCAATCTCATTGTGACAGCGGTCATCATGCTGCTATAAGTGGGACGAGGAAAAACGGTCTTTCGCGGTTTCAATCAAGAGGCGAACGATGAGCGACAACCCCAAATTCAAATACATGCATCTCAACCGGGAACTGGACTTCTGGGAAAAACTCTACCTTCCCGAAATCCTTCGCGGAATGAGCGTTACCCTGGGTCATTTCCTTTCGAACTGGCCGTTTTTCCGTCGCGAAAAAACCGTCACGAAAGAATACCCGGAAGAGAAATTCGACACTTATTACCGAACACGTGGCCGTCACTACCTGACACGGCGTTCGGACGGCTCCATCACCTGCGTGGCCTGCCAGATGTGTGCGATGGCCTGCCCGGCGAACGTTATTACCATCGAAGCCGAGGAAATCGAACCTTACTACACCGGTCGTCAAAAGATCGACCGTCGCCCGAAGACTTTCGTCATCGATCAACTTAGTTGTATTTACTGCGGTTTCTGCGTCCAGGCCTGCCCGGAAGACGCCATCCGCATGGACTCGGGCCACCCGGCCATGGCGATCCATACACGAGAACAGGCCATCGTAAATCGTGACCTGCTTCTGGAAATGAAGAACGTCAAAGAAGGTCAGCACAACATCGTTTTCAATCCGATTCCAGGCAAGGAACCGGCCCAAGCTCCGTTGACGGTGCTACCGACGGAAGAAGCGCAACAACGCGAATATTAAAGAAAAATTACGATACCAACAAAAAAACCTTCGGTCCTTGCCGAAGGTTTTTTTGTTGTGTTGGCGTCATTGCACTTTCTGCGAATTACTCCGCCAGACAATCCCAATACCTTCCATGACGCATTTGCAAACGCTGGTAGAGTTTTAGCGCGTTGGAGCCTTGCATAGCCGTTGGTATCGGGCTGCCTTTTACATCGTCTCCCAGCAAAATACGAATCCCTGCCGAAACGGTTTCACGCAAGGCCGTCAGGTCGTACCCGCCTTCCAGATAAAACGCCAAACGACCGTCACACAGACGATCCGCAGCCTGCTTCAGCAAATTCATCAACGTAATATACCCACCAGTAGTCATGGATTCGCCAGCCAGCATATCCCGCTCGTGACCATCGAATCCGGCGGATACGAGGATCATCTGTGGCCGATAGCTCTCCAACACCGGGAGAACGGCGTTATGGTAGATTAGCAGGTGTTCGTCGTCTCCCATACGGGCTGGCAAAGGAATGTTGATGCTGTAACCCTTCCCTTCTTCCAATCCTACATCCCTGAATCGCCCGGTACCTGGATAATGGGGATACTGGTGCGTCGAGAAAAACAGCACGTCCCGACGTTCGTAAAACGTAAAATTGGTACCGTTACCGTGGTGCACGTCGAAATCGACGATCGCTACCCGCTCCAGGCCACGACGCTCGATCAACTGTTGTGCCGCCAGTGCAATATTGTTGAAGATACAAAACCCCATGGCACGATCAACCACCGCATGATGTCCCGGAGGCCGCACTAAGGCAAAACCATTCCGGTAGTTTCCGTCGTAGATATTCAGCGCCAGATCGATTGCCCCACCCGCCGCCGCCAATGCAGCGTCGCAACTGTACTCGGTCATCGAGGTGTCCGGGTCGAGATAGGCGTATTCTTTCCCCTGAGCATTCATCACCTGTTCCAGGTATTTCGCATCGTGAACCGTAGTGATTTCTTCCGGCGTCGCCGGTCGAGCTTCCAACTCCTCGGTACGACGGTCCAACCCTTCGGCATGGATAGCATCGAGAATGGCTTCCAATCGCTCGGGACGCTCGGGATGCCCCATCGATCCCTGACGGTGGAGAACAAACAATGGGTCACGAACCAAGGCAGTGCTCATCAGCGCTCCTATCCGGTAAAAAGTGGATAACTTGGTATTTATCGCAAATTATACCACGTTTTTCGTGGTTGCCAACCAAGGAGAGCATGAGAAAAACACAGGAGGATTGTTGGTAGGGTGATTTTACACGGACCCCGAGAAATCAATGCTTTTCGGTCAATCCGAGAAACATGGCGTCCCAGGCCAACTCGACGGGGGCGCGGTCGTCGGTCAGCGGATCGCCTCCGGCTTTGAATCGGTTGAATCCCATCACCTGAGCCAGTTTGGAATCGGTCGGGGGATTCATGCGCCTTTCCAGACGACGGATTTGCGGATGACCCGAGACACGCATCCTCTCTCTGGCGGCTTCCGCATCGAGTGGAACGTCCCCGGCGGCGAGGATATCGTTGAAGGAATCCGAGGACCAACTGATCGTGTGTTCGAACACTTGTCCCATGGTTGCCAATACCAGTCGTGAAAGGTCGTGCTGATTGGGTCGGACTTTGTTCACGTTCATCACCACGACTCCGCCCGGTTTCAGGTGATGACGAACGAGGTCGAAAAATTCCACCGTTACGAGGTGAAAAGGAATGTACGGCTGGCGAAAGGCATCCAGCACGATGACATCATAGCGTTTGGGTGTTCGATAGAGAAACGAGCGTCCATCCATGACGTACTGATGTTCCGGTGCGACAAAACGATCCAGTTCGAAATATTTTCTCCCCATTTCCACCACATCGCCATCGAGTTCCACTCCATCGATGCGAATCTCCGGATAGATTTCCCGGTATTGTTGCGCCACGGTTCCGGCAGCCATTCCGACGATCAACAGGTCTTCGACGTTTTTTCCATCCCCGGAAAGATACGGAGCGATCGAGAGCCAGTCCCAGTATTGATTCAGCCACGTTACCTCGGGACAATACGAAGAATGCATGGAATGTCCTTCGTTGAGGTAGAGCTTGACGCCTTCGCCCCCAACCTTTTCACAACCGAAGTATTTCGATACCTGCACGTAATGGTAGAGCGATTCCGTCTCCTCGACCAGTCCTTCTACGGGGCGGATCGATTGCCCTCCCCAGGCCGAGATCAAAGGTAAAACAACCAGCGCCGGTAACGCGGCTTTGCGCCGCAAACCCAACGCGCCCACGGCAATCAGCAAGCCCCCTGCGAAGAAAAACGTATTGCGTGTTCCCAACCATGGAATCAAAGCGAGGACGGGAAGAAACGTTCCCAGAATCGAGCCTAGATTGGATACCGCGTACAACCTCCCGGCGGTGTTGCCCAGTTGGTCGAGGTCATCGGTCGCCAGACGAACCGCGAAGGGAGACACACAACCCAATGCCACAATAGGAAATGCCAGCAACAACACGGTCCCCAACAACGGAAACACCAGTTTCACCGCCGAAAATTCGCCGGTCAGGACATTCACCGCCGAAACGGAAATGCCTAAAAGCGGCCTCGCCACTATCGGAAGCAGACAAACCGCCACGCCGGAAAGGAGAATCAAACGGAACAGCAACCCGTGCTCGGGTCTGCGGTCGGCAAGTTTTCCTCCAAGCCAGTATCCGGTGGAAAGAAAAATCAGCAAGGTGCCGATCAATACGGTCCATACCAGGATCGATGTTCCGTAATACGGAGCAATCAGCCGCGAGGCCGCCATTTCCACGATCATGATTCCAGCTCCCGTACAAAATACGGCGGGAGCCAAAGGTAAACCGGGTCGTGTGACTTTTTTCGGAGTCTCGGAACTTGAAGAACCTTGTTTTTTTACGGTTTTCTTCGCTTTTTTTCTCCCCATGAAACTTCCTTGTCGTTCATTCACCGCGTGGTGTCGTATTGGCGATCATTCGATGCACTTACCATGACGTATTGGCGAAAAAAGGCAAGTTTTCCTTTTCGAAAGCACGTTAATGGGAGTGATTTCGTGGAAAAACGATCGAGTATCTTTCTCTGACTTGCACCACAACATTCGTGCTCGGAAACTGCACTTCCCCCTTGATTGCATGGAAAAAGGTTTGTTACAGTGAATAAAGGTAGATTGGATCGGTTGCAAATAGTATCCGTGTGAAGAATTTCGGCCCGAAAATCGATAGAGGTGTCCCGTGAAAAAGCGCGTCGTGAGAAAATGGGCCAATCCCACCCTCGTTCCCTGGGATCTGCATCATCTGGCCGTGCAAAACGAAGGACTTACCCTTGAGTTGGCGCTCGGCTGGTGTGTCGGCGCTCACGCGGAGGAGCATTTCGATGGGCTCGACCAGGTTCGCATCGCGTGCACGAGGCGTTCGGATGCCGCAGCTTGCCTGGGGATGTTATTGCGAGAATACGACCCGATGGCCGTTCTTTTCACGGAAGATGAAAAACGCCCCTGGGATTTTCTGTTTCACCATGCTTTCAGCGGAGAAACTCTGTCTTTTTCCGTAACCCGGAATCCGTTTTCCTTTTTAGAAAACGACACCAAAGAGTCCGGCTGCTATGTGAGTGAACCTTCGATGATCGTTCATGCGGAAAAGAAAGGATTCACGCTGATTCAAGCCGTCAACATTCTGGTTTCGGAACCATTGGAGCACTACTGCCGGATCGAATCCCATACCTGCCTGCCGATTTCCCCCGATGCGGAAAACAAACCCTGTGAAATGTGCGGACATCACTCTCGCGAACGGCAAAATGTGCTCTACGATGGCCGGGTGATTTGTATGAATTGTGCGGGAATGCCGGAATCGTGGTTTCGCTGGGAGTAGCGATTCAAGGAGAGGAACAACGCAAAAAACCCGCATCCAAAATCTCGGAAGTGCGGGTTATGCGTTCGAAATCAAACGAGAGAAAGAATCAGACCGTGGCGGCGTGGTTCTTTTTCTTCTTTTTGATCGGTTTGATCGATGCCGGAGGCTGAACGCCATTTTTACGGCGACGCTCGATCGTTTTGGCTTCGTCGAGCAGGGAACCAAGGCTCTTGTTGCCGAGGGCTTGGCGGTACACTTCGTCCACCTTGTCACCCAACGGGCGATGCCAACGGTACACGATGTCGATCACGGCATCTTTGCCGCCCATTTTTTCGACCTGGTCGACCTGATCCAAAAGGTTCATCAGTTTGCTGGAGGAAACCTTGCTCAAACGAGCTTTGAAGTCATCCTTGGACTCGTGTTCCTGTTTTTCCAGTTTGCTTACGCAAAGGCTTACCAGCTCTTCTTTCGAACCGTACGTTTTTTTCGCGATTTCCAGCGGCGTCGGCTTACGCGGATAGGAAACCTTAGGCTCCCGTTCTTTTTTCCTGCCGGTATCGGAGGTTCTACGGCTGATTCTTGGCATATCACGTCTCCTCTGGACCAATAACTATAAGTATCCGTCTCCGGCGTTGAGCCGAGAGAGCATTGATTTATAAGGAACAAGACCGAAAAGTGCAAGGAATTTTATGATTTTTCGGCAAAAAGTCCCTACTTCTCCCCAGTATTTTCAAGAAAGGGAGACTTCACGACAACATCACCATCGACAAAGCCCGAAAATAGAAGGCTGCCGACGAGCAATCCCAAGTCATTATTCACAGAATCCCAGAAAATGCAACGTCACTGAAGAGTTTCCCAGAGTGAATCTTGGGAATGCCTCTACTCAACGGCAATCAAGAGGAAAACACAAAACATTTCTTGGCAAGAAAAAGTGCAACTAGGGATTGCACATTGGGGGGAGACTAACTATCTTGTTTGGAAGGAATCCATTTTTTCTCGTAGAAAAAGGGATTGAAAGTGGAAGCGGCAGGTGCCGGATTCTATGGTTTTTGAAAACATCGTACCTCGGGAGGGTGAACATGGATATTTTAGATCAAGCAATCGAATTCGAGTTGAACGGTCACAAGTACTATATGGAACATGCCGAGCAAGCGAAAAATCCGGCGGTGAAAACCATTTTGGAAAACCTCGCCGATGACGAACTGAAACATGCCGAGATTTTGCGAAAAATCAAAGCAGGTGCCGCCAAAGAATTTCCGCCGACCCGTTCCATGCACCGCATTCGTGACGTCATCAAGGAAAGTTCGCTCAACGACGTGAATTGGCTCAAGGATGAAGTGGGCATTCTGGACGTGCTGCAAACGGCCCTGGAATTCGAAGAAAACGCCAAGAACCGCTATCGCGAAGAAGCCCTTCAGGCCGACCACCTGGAATCCGTCGAGATTCTCAACAAACTAGCCGCCGAGGAAGACAAGCATTATTTCCTGATCAAAAAGTTGATCGAATTCATCGATAACCCACAAAACATTCTCGAAACGCAGGAATTCCAGTTCTACGACGAATAAGCCATACCTTTCGATATAGCTTTTAACGACACCTTCCCCGTTTCACCCACCGAAACTCGGAAGGTGTTAGTTTTTCAGGAGATTTTCGAAGCGTTTCATGTAATCCGATGGAAATTTCCGTGAGGAATATGCCGTCTTGGCCGTCTGGTCCTATGATCATGTTCCAGGGGAAAGCCGTAGCTTCGAGGCGATCGATCAGGTCGCTTTCCGGGTCGAGAACGACATCGTAGGGCAACTTTTTCTCGGCGATAAACGCCCGCGCCTTCGCTTCTTCTGGGTCCATTACATTGATGGATAAAAATACGAATGCGGGGATTTTCACGGGTGGCCTGTTCCATTTTGCGGATATCGGGGATCTCTTCTTTGCATTCGGCGCACCATTCTCCCCAAAACGTGATGAAGACCACCTTGCCTTTCAGATCGCTGAAACGCTCGGTGCGTTGACCGTCCGTCCACGAGAAATCCGGCAACGTTTTGTCCGACCTCCAGGGGCTTTTTCCGCTGGAACTCCATCTTCGGGAATGTTTGCGACTTTGTAAAAACGGCGGCTTGGGTGGGGGCGCTGTCATCGGCCCATAACCCAAAATTATCGCCTGCAACATAGAGGAAATAACCGGACATCAGGAACATGATTCCCGCCATACCGTATTTGATACTCTGAGCAAGGCTACCTTGTCGGGCAAGAGACCGCGCAAGACCCATGCTCAAACCCGCTACGATCATCAATGTTGCCAGTCCCAAGCCGAAAACGAACATCAGCGACGCCCCGTAGGCTACTGCCCCCTGTTTGGCGACGTAACCCAGCACGAGAGCGATTACCGGAGCCGTGCAGGGACCGGCAATGAGTCCCGAAACCGCACCAAAGGCAAAGGTTGTGATGATGCCTCCTCCGGGGGTCATCATGTACCAGCGGACGATTCGACTCAATGGTCCGCCGCCTTCGGTCGTGCGCATGGCTCGATTCTGCAAAAACGCACCGGGGTCGATTTTGTCGCCCTTGATCAACCAAAGCCCCAACCCGAAGACGATTACCGCCATAACGAGATAGGTAATGGGCGACGAGGCCAGCAATCCGAAGATCGCTTTTCCCGAAAGGGCTGCCAAAATTCCCAACCCGGCGAACATCGAGGCCAGACCGGAGGCATAGACCAGTCCCATGATCAGTGCTCGGACCAGGCGGATTTCCTGCACCGGACCTTCCGGGGTTTCTTTCGTGGTCTGAGCGCTGGAGGTGATGGTTCCAACGGCCATTGGCAACACGGGAAGCACGCAAGGAGTGAAACTCGTAGCGATTCCAGCAAGATAGACCATTAGAAAGGCCAAAGCCGGAGAGTTTTGCAGGGCTTCTTGAAACGTTTGCTCTATTCCCATGCGTGGTACTCCTTCACGCTCGTTTCTATTACGGTTCAATTCTCACTGACAAGAGTTTGTCTCATTGTTTCAAACAGTTACATTGTTTCAAGAAAAATCAAAGGGAAAATTTCAGGTAATGATCGGATGGAGATGAAATGTAAAAGTGTGGCAGTTCTATCGAAGACGCCCTCTTCCCTAAGAAAAATTCTACCCCAAAACAAACCATCACTTTGCTTGAGCCACGAAGTGAATTGGTATAAGGTACCTCGACCTTGTGGATTCTTGCAGCGGGAGCGATCATTGCGACTTTGGCTGGACAAAAACCTCTCGAAAGACATCATGAAGCTGGCAGTGCCCGTTGTGACCGGGATGTTGTTCCAGACCATGGTCAACCTCGCCGATACGATTATGGTGGGCCGAATCTCCGATCCGGTCGTGTCCGTGGCGGGAATGGCGGCTATCGGCATCACGATCCCGCTTTTCTGGGCGGTCGGCGGCTTTTTATCGGCGTTGAACGTCGGCACGCAGGCGATGACCGCCCGCCGCTACGGGGAAGGAAATCCGCGCAGGGCCGCGAAAGTCCTTATGAATTCGGCAACATTGGGAACGATTCTTTCCATTACCGCTGGCGTGGTTATGGTCTTGCTCGTTCCGGTGATCTTTCCCTTTTTCAACGACAATCCCGAAGTCATCAAGCACGGCGTGCCCTATGCACAAACAAGGTTTGCCGCCGTAACCGCTATGGTGTTGACCCAGGTTTACAAAGGCGTTTTTCGACGGACTGGGCAAAACCTACGTGGCGATGGTGGCGAGCATCGTGATGAACGCCCTCAATATCGGTTTGAATTTCCTACTGGTTTTCGGTATCTGGGGATTTCCCGAGCTGGGGGTGCTTGGTGCGGGTATCGGATCGATGATTTCCAGTTTCATCGGCCTGGCCATTGTGGTCGGCTGGAGTATGATTCCTTCGATTCGGCGTCTTTACCCGATTTACCGTCTGAAAAACTGGGACGGCTACATCATGAAAGAAGTCGTCCGTCTGAGTCTTCCAGGTGGAATCGCAACGATTTTCGTAATGTCCGGTTTCCTGATGTTTCTGAAAATCATGGGTATCGTCGATCACAACATGTGGCTGGCTTCGTTTCCTCTGGATCAAGCCAAAGCACTGGCGGCACAAACCCAACAGTCGCTGGGAGGATTTGCCGCCCAGGGAATCCCATCCCTGTTTTTCGATTCGCTGCCTCACCTTGAAGCGATCAAAGCCGAAATGCGGATGCCGCTGTTTACTGCGGGTAGCAAAATTATCGTGGATCTGATGTCCATCTCCTTTATGGCCGCGATGGCGCAGGGGACGGCTACGGCTACGTTGGTCAGTCAGTCGCTGGGACGAAACGAGCCGAAAAAAGCCGCACAATACGGCTGGGAATCGGTGCGAATCGCCTGCCTGCTGATGGGGAGCTTAGGCGTTCTCGAAGCCATCTTCCCCGCGTTTTTCCTTGGACTGTTCACCGACAAACAACCGGTCATCGATGCCAGCATGAACACGATGCGCCTTCTTGGTGGTATCAATTTCATGGTGGCTTCGGCACTGGTCTTTATGCAATCTTTATTCGGAGCAGGTAATACGCGCTTCGTGATGTATGTGGAGATGACGCTGCATATGGTTTGCCTGGTTCCGTTGGCCTATCTGTTCGGAATCGTTTTCGAATTGGGCATGGTTGGAACTTGGGCCGCCGGCGCGTTGTATATCACCATCCTTTGCTTGATCCTCGGTTGGAAATGGTGGGAAGGCAAATGGAAGTATATAAAAATTTAATTTTAACCAGATTCCTGCTAAAATAGTCTGCACTCCTGTAGGGAGCCGTTCGAATTCGTATCGTAACTACTTGAAATAGGGGACATTGCCGGAGGTTCACCACCGGTCGAACGACACAAGGAACGAATGATGGAACTTTCCATGTTGGCTTTTCACAACCTGTTGAAACTGGCGATTGAAGAGGACGTTGGCTATGCCGACATCACAACCCTGGGTAGCGTGTCGGCGGATTCTACGGCAACGGCGCGAATCATCGCCAAACAGGATCTCGTCTTTTGTGGTGGTCCCTTGATCCAGGCTTGTTTCAATGAAGTCGGCAGCCCCGGAGATGTCGAACTGCTGTTTCTGATGAAAGAAGGTCAGCCCTGCGCGGCGGGAACAACCCTGGTTCGTCTCAAAGGCAGGGCACGGACTCTGCTGACCGGCGAGCGCTTGACATTGAATTTTCTTCAAAGACTCTCCGGCATCGCTACGCACGTGCGCTCGTATACTTCTCGGATCGTGCATACCCAAACAAGGCTGATCGATACCCGTAAAACCAATCCCGGATGGCGCAGCCTGGAAAAATACGCCGTGTTCATCGGTGGAGGGGGAAATCACCGGCACGGACTGTTCGATGGCGTGTTGTTGAAAGAAAACCACATCCGAGCCGCCGGAGGAATCACCATGGCTGTGCGTCGGGTTCGTGCAGGAATTCATCACCTGGTACGGATCGAGGTCGAAGTCACCAACTTGGAAGAAGTCGAGGAGGCGATCCAGGCCGGGGCCGAAGGTCTGTTGCTGGACAACATGACTCCCGAACAGATCAAGCAGGCGCTAGAGGTCATCCCCGCTACCGTATTCACCGAGGCATCCGGCGGTATCACGCTGGAAACCATCAAGGATTATGCGGAAACCGGCGTAGATTTCCTGTCGGTTGGAAACCTCACCCACGGGGCCGACTGGGTGGATATCAGCATGTACGTGGACACCATGGTCTGATCGTTCCAAATACGAACAAACCATGACAAATATGTAACAATATCAACAAAATCGCATTGTTTGCTTATTTCGGAGCTGTTTGATTCAAGCGCCCCCAGTGCTGTGGATCGAAATTTCTTTCCTCGAAAAACGCGATGATTTTATCAACCGTATCCTTTTCGATGTTGAAAACGAGCAGATCCTTGGGACGATCCTTGAAATAGTCCAGAACCTCGGCGTGATGTTCGGCCCATTCCTCTTTCCAACAGGCGACCAGTTCTTCTTCCGTGGCATGTACACGATCGCCATGGCGGCAGGAACGATATTTTTGGTCGTTGAAACGAAGACGGCTGGCCGCCCAGCGGTCCACGTCACGCGTGTTGAGAATGAATTTGCTGCCGGGATATTGTGCGTCCAACTCCTTGAAATACCGAGCGGCATAAATCGGAACCCGTTCGCTTTCGTCTTTCAACAAATGCAGCAAGCGGTAAAAAATCGGCTTTTTCAGCCATTTTTGCGCCAACGCGGCTACATTGATTTTTTCCATATCCAAATACACGTCGTAGTCGTCCATGTACGTCAGCAACGGTTTGCCTTCACGACGCGCCACTTCGATTCCTGCTGCCAAGGCACCGCCTCTCCAATGCACCGCTTTCAGTCCGTTTTGTTCGAAAAAATGCGTAAAGGACTTGGTGCCGCAACGATTGAAACCGATTTGAAAAATTCGCGGACGAGAAGTGTCGGAAGTTTTGTTGAAGAGTCCCATTATCGTGCCTTTAACGAAAAATGTTTCGAAAAAACGCCTCCATGAGCCAGAGCTTGTACCGCGTTCGACATTCCCTGTCAACGACGAACAGACATGAAAAATCATCTGAACAAGTTGCAACTTCTTGATTTTTTCACAATTTATATAAATACAGATCATAAGTTCGACCAATATCTAAATATCGCCAGATAACAAACATAGCAACAGTCCTTATTTAAACCCATAAGAGTATTTTCAATGACTAAATTCAGGCGAATATATCATGGACAAGATATTATTTTTCTTTATACTTGTATGTTAGGTGAAAGAGTACACGAATCAATAGAGGCATATATGTCTGTTTTTTGGGGCAGCCGTGCCGTTTTCTCTTTGCTCGATTCGCTACCCGATGCCGTCGCATTGCTCGACGAATCGTTTCGGATCGTTTTCTGGAACAAAACGGCGGAAAAGCTATATAGCATCCCTCGGAACGAAGTGGAAAACCAATCGTTCGGGTTCTTCTCCAACAGCGACATTCTACCTTCTATTCGAGAACACTGGGATCAAACCTCCCAATGGCGAGGGGACATCTCCAGCCGAACAGGAAACCGCGAAAACATTCTGGTTTCCTGGAAATTGCAACCAGCCGGGTTTGAAATCGACGGTTTTTCCGGCATTCTCGGAATCGGTCAAGACATCACCGAACACAAGCAGGCCGAACGCATCCTTGAAATCAAACGATCCTTTTTCACCGAATTGTCGCGGGCCAATGGAATCGATGACATTCTTCACCTCTGTCTGAACCGTGCCATCGAAGTTTCTTCCATGGATTGCGGCGGTTTGTACCTGATCGATCCTGAAACGGGCTGTGCCGATTTGAAATATTCCAAAGGGTTATCGGATCACTTTGTAGAATCGGTAAAATATTACGATAAAGGCCACGAGCGAATCGGGATGATCCTGAAAGAAACCCCCATTTATTACGAGAGCAATCAACTACAGGAAGCCGTTACAACAGATTTTGAAAACGAAGGCTTGCAAAGTCTCGCTGTCATACCAATCGTCTGCGACGGCCAGGTTTTCGGCTCCATTCACGTTGCATCGCACGAACGTCTAACCATTGCCCCTTCGGCGCGATGTGCCTTGGAAACCATTACCTGTCAGACCGGCTTGCTGATTACCAAGCACCGATCCTTCGACAATTTATCCGTAACTCAGAGAAAGTACCGGCAACTTTTTGAAAACATGAACGAAGGAATGGCGCTGCACGACCTTATTTACAGCGAAACGGGTGAAGCGGTGGACTATCGTATCATCGATGTAAACCCGGCTTTCGAAAGGATTCTGGGAATTTCCAGAAAACAGGCGGTTGGTGAGAAAGCGACCGTTTTATATCAAACGAACCCACCTCCTTTTTTCGACGAGTATCGAACCGTTGCCACAACAGGAGAGCCCAAACAATTCGAGATCTATTTTCCACCTCTGGATAAATACTTCAGAATCAGGGCCATTTGCCCGTCCAAAGGATCGTTCGCCACACTTTTCGAAGACATTTCCGAGGCGAAACGTGCCATTGTAGCTCTCAAAGAAAGAGAAGAATCCTACCGAGCCTTGGTTGACCATTCGCCGGATGTCATTATCCGATTCGATTCGGGCACATAGACACCTTTTCATCAACCCGGCGGGAGCGAACCAAAGTTATTGGGATATCGAAGCGTTTATTGGAAAAAGCCAGCGTGAATTAGGATTTCCCGAACACGTCATCGACCAATGGGACCGTGCCATCGAGACCGTTTTCGCGATGGGAGAGCATTATTCCCTCGAATACCAAGCCCCGGACGGACGATGGTTCGATGTGCGAATGGTCCCGGAATTGGACGACACAGGGAAAACAAAAGTCGTGTTGGCTGCCGTTCGGGACATTACCGAAAGAAAAAAATCTCTCGAAGAAAAAGCCAAGCTCGAAGAGCAGCTTTTCCAATCCCAGAAAATGGAATCCATTGGCCGGCTTGCGGGAGGTGTGGCTCACGATTTCAACAATCTTTTGACAGGCATTTCAGGCAACGTAGAACTGGCTCTGATGGATAACGATATCGATCCGTCTCTACTGGACCTCCTGAAAGACATCCAATACGAAACCCAAAGCGCTACGAAGCTGGTCCGCCAACTCTTGATGTTCACTAGCAAACAGGCGAACAAACCGAAAGTCTTCAACCTCAACGACCTTTTGAGAAACATGCTTGCGATGATCAAGCCGATGGTGCGGGAGGATGTCACCGTCGAGTTCCTGCCATCGGAAAGTCTGGGCGATATCAAAGCCGATACATCCCAGATCGAGCAGATCGTCATGAATCTCGTCGTCAATGCCCGCGATGCCATGCCTTTAGGGGGAAGCATCACCATTGAAACTTCGAACGTAGAGTTGGACGAGGCGTTTTGCGAGCAGAAAATCGATTTAAAACCGGGATCTTACGTGATGTTGCTCGTTCAAGATACAGGAACCGGAATTCCCGAAAAAGCATTAACGCAGATCTTCGAACCGTTCTTCACAACGAAAAAGAAGGGAGAAGGCACCGGTCTTGGCTTGTCGATCGTTTTCGGAGCCGTCCGACAAAACCACGGTTCGATCCTCGTTTCCTCGAAAATCGATGAAGGCACTCAGTTCAAGCTTTATTTCCCAAGGATTTCTTCCGGCGAACAACAGAAAAAGCCCAGAAAACTCGAACGTCAGCAGCTTCCGGGAGGAAACGAGACGATTTTTCTCGTTGAGGATGAGCAGATCGTGAGAGACGTGACGTTTCAAATCCTTAAACGAATCGGTTATAACGTAAAAGCTTACGAAGACGGTCCCTCGGCGCTTGAGGCTATCCGTTCGTTCGGCGATCCGATCGACTTGCTGCTTACGGATGTGATCATGCCGGGCATGACCGGCCAGGAACTGGCGCAGAAAGTTCTTTTACTACGTCCTGATATCAAAGTGCTGTTCAACTCGGGATACTCGGAGAATATCATCTCCAATCACGGTGTTCTCGACGAAGGCGTAAACTTCATCAACAAACCTTTTACACCGATCAAACTTGCCAAAACCATCCGGGACATACTGGATCTGACCGAAAGTTGAGCCGTATAGAACCTCAGAACATCGGGCATGCCGCCACACGATACAGGTTCAGCGGACCTTCCACGCCATCGGAATCGACACAGCGAGCGGCTATCAGTTTTTCACCCCGATCCGGTCTTTCGACCGTCAAAGGCTCCTTACTGGTCCACTGCTTCTCTCCCTGAAACGTTCTACCATCATACGATGTATCCCATTGGAGCGAGAAATCCCCTCGCTTCTTCGAACCGCTGCATTCGGCAGTCAGAGCAATTTTCTTGCTTGGATCGTTCCGCCCGAGCGACCACTCGCGAATACTGACTTCCGGTTCCGCTTCTTTTACTCGAATCGAGAACGAATGCACGTCGGGAGACCCACCTGTGCGTGTTGCCAGAGAATAGGTTCCAGGATAACGAAAAACGTGGGTCAGGGCTTCCTGGGCCATCGTCTGCTCGTTTTTCGTGAAAATTCCGTTTCGATAGTCCAGATCCCAATCCACGAAGTCGGTGTTCGCATCCACCAGCGGATAGATCGTGGCAGGCTGTCCCGCTGTAAACGGTCCCTGTCGCTCGATCCAGCGTTTGACGGATTCAACACCTGAAACCAACGTGATTCGCTCGACATCTCCCACTTTTCCATCCGGCAATCGAACACGAGCCGCTACCGTGAAAACGCCTTCCTTTTCCGGTGCGATATTCGCCGTCAACTGATTGGAGACTGAAAGATCCGTCGTGAAGAATTTTCGGAAATTCTTATCGATTTCAAGCGTGTACTCGTCCGGGTTACCTTTCTGCTGAACGAACGACCATTGCATCTCCAAGGGTTGATCATCCAACGAAAACACAACCAGACGTTCCGTTTGAAGTTTCAAGACCGGCTTCACAACGACGTTTTGGGTGACAATCTGACTTAACGCACCGGAATCCGTAATGATTCTCGCTGCAACGATATATTTGCCCGGAACCGTCCAGCGATGCTCGACACTTTCAGACAACCCCGCCTCCCGATCCGCAATAAATCCCTCGTATCGGTAGTCGAAATTCCACAAAACTTTCGAAGGCGTGCCGACGTTCCTGGTCCCCCGATCGGACACGGTTTTGCACAAACTAAACTGAAATGCTCCTTTTTGACCTGCATCTATATTGTTCCCCATCACGATCACGCCAATGACTTTCATGGTCGCCGGTCGGAATCCTTGCAGGTCATCGAGGGCCAAAATCTTTTCGACCAATGCATTTTTAGCTTGTCGCTTTTGCATACCCTGGGAAGAAGCCATCAAGGTTTCATAGTCTTTTTTCAACTCGGGATGTCGCTCTTCGAGCAGTGCCAGCAACTTATTCGTGCCTTCCTCTACCGGGAGATCCGCCTGCCAGCCTTCGGGAGAACGGTCGTCCGTCAAGCCTTCCACATACCCCAGCATTTCTTGCAGTTCCTTTTGCCTGGCTTTCGCTGTTTCGGAATCGTAGGCATCCAACAATTCGCCGATGTGCTCTGCATTCAGGTTGAGGGGCAGGTAGTTTTCGAGACCGAGATCCGTAATACTATCTCGCTGCGACACAAGCGCCGTTTCGAGACGTTGGCGGTTTTCGGTATTTCGCGAAGCTTGAATCAGCGTTTTCACCATGTCGAGATTGCCCTGTAAACCGCTGTTGCGGAAAAGACTTTCCTTCAACTGCTGCCAAGGGAGGCTCGTTGTCGCCATAGGAACGCTAGCCGCCACGACAAGAGCAAAAACGAAAACCGACACGAACAGTTTGTTGATCTGCACATCCAGACCGTTTACAAAGGCTCGCGCCAATTTCCACAGACCGAGCATTCCCAATGTAAGGATGACAACCAGTTGAAATCCCAAGGAATACGAATCGACAAACCAGGCCAACCCGACCACAGTGACGAGATACATGGATCTGGCAAGACCGACGAGTAAAAACGTTACCAGAGCAGGAGTCGTGTTCCCCAACACACTTAGAAGAATGTGGAAAACGACGCTCAGAGCCAGAATCGTCACAACCTGATCGACAATCACAGGCCAAGGGTGAGCCATCGACCAATGCAAGAAGTCCGAAACGGGAAGACTTGCCGTTAATGGAGATATCTGAAGGTAAACGAACAGCTCAGGATTAAACGCCACACCGCCGAGCATCAGGGGAATTCCAGCCAATGCCAACAGAAAAAGCAACGAAATCTCCCACTTTTTCCCCACGCCGAGACGGGCTTGAACCTCTCGGGCAAAGGATTTCGGAGAGATCCAGAACGACGTAAAAAGCCGTAACGGCAAGGGCATTTTCGCTGCAAATCCTTTGTTGCCGGCTTCGTTGATTCGACGAATCACCTGCGTCACCTCACGGGTCCGCTCATCTGCCGGATTTTGCCAGACCGGATGCACCGTATCCGTTTCTGTAGTTTTTTGAACAACCTGCAGAGGTTTCGTAGCTTTAAGAGACTTGGTAGGAGCACTGACCGGTTGTTTTCGACTCTTTCCGGTGTCGGAAACGGAATTTGAAGCTCGGTTTTCGGAAGCCTGCCGTTTCGGTGCCTCCTTTACCTCCGTTTGCTTTTCATAGCGCGCTTGGGATGCGGATGAATACGCTGCAACCTCTTCAATCTCCTCGGTTTTTTCGGGGACTTCTTGAAGTTCCAAGACAACGTTTTCGTCATCCTCTTTCTCATCTTCCTTTGAAACCTGAGAAGCATTAAAAGCCGCCATGGAGGATTCACTAAAACGTTCCCGCAAATGCTCTCGCCCTCCCGGAGTGTCCTCGAAAGACATTCCAACGACGGCATATTGCATTTCCTCGATGCGAGGCTTGTAGGTAGCAAGCCAGTCGTCCCGCTCGTAGCAGTACAGTTCCAGCAATTCACCTTCAGGTGATTGCACATCGATGGCCACGACCCTGTTTCCAGGAGAAACGGGGGGCGGTGAAGCGTTTTTTTGTGATTTGGTGTTGTTTTGCGACATGATGTCCCCCATCGGGAAATGGCGCTTGGTGCCAACCATGAGATTTCAATGGAACCAGATAGTTTTTATTGCCTAATTTTGTTTTACTATCTACATTCTTACAGTAAATATGAAATCTATCATGTCAAGTGACTTTATGGATATTAGTGCAACCAAGGCGGGTTGAGGTCATGCAAGAAATTTACCCGACGGCTTGATGAATTCCTGAATCGTTTAGATGTATGGAAGAGATTTGGTCACACGCGAAACCCTATTCGAAATGACCGCAATAAGGAATAACATTCGCCCGCTTGCGCTTGTCGAAAATCGGGCCGTCGTGGTCGCCGTTCTGGTTGTAACCGTAGGATTCCCAGAACCCACGGTAATCGGAATCGTCGGAGAGAATAATCCGATACACCCATTTGCCCCACTTGTAGCCCCATTTATCTTCGGCGACCACATGGAAAGGAAATCCGCGCATGGCAGGGAGCGAAACGTCGTTCATGGCATAGGCCAACATCAGGTCTTGTTCCTCAAGATAGTTTAACGATACAGAGGTCGTATAGTCGTCGTAGGACTGGAAAATCACCGTGACGGCATCCGCTTGAATGCCCGCCTCATTGAGAAGATCCATAAGGGGAATGCCTTCCCACAGGACGTGCGCCGACCAGCCTTCGACACAGTTCAGCGTAACCGCCCGACGCGACATGCTTTTTTGCAGAACCTCTTCGTAGCTTAGTTCCAGTGGCGTATCCACCAGCCCCTCGATCCGCAGTCGAAAGCCTTCGAGATCCACGTACTGCGGTCCTTTGATCGAGTTTTCCCGAAAATCCAGCACGGAATCGAGCCGTTCGCCCTCGAATTCCCGACGTTCAACGTAAAACATGAAATAGCCCGACTCTTCACCGCCTTCGTGAACGATTTTGTACAGCACGTCGAATACGCCGAATTCCGACAGCGGCTCGAAGGCCACCGTCATGCGCGTTCCTCCCCCATCGAACACCGCTTCTTCTTGTTCCACGGCCTGTTTGTTCTGAAAAATCCGTATTGCGGAACCTTCCAAGGCGGGTTCGGTAAACGTCACCGATACAGTGTCAGGAACCTCGCGCAAGGCGTCGTTCGCCGTAGGTTTCGTATTGGCAAGCAACGAAGCGTTTCGGATGCGCGCCGTCCCGGAAGGAGGGGAACCCAAATCCGCCGGAATCACAAAAGGATCTTCCTCGGGCTCATCTTCTTGCAGGTCTTCGGAGGACGTATCTTTGTCTTCGTCGGCGCTACCGGACGTCGATTCTTCTCCGTCTGCGGGAGTCTGTTGCTGGTTTTCGTCTTCGCTGTCCTGGCAGGACCAAACAGTGAACAGAAGAACGAAAACGAAAAAAGAGCTGAAAATCCGGTACGTTTTGCGCATGACACCACCTCGTGATCCTTCGATGCTTTCTTACAGGATACCGAAGGACAAGCGCTACGCCATGTCGGATATCAGGATTTTATGATGTACAAACAAGCATTTACGGCTGGTCAGTTTCTGGAACGTCAGAAGATCGATACACTTTCAGTTCGTGGGTGATGAAAAACGTCCGGCGTCCGGCCAGAACGTCTTCCAACAACGTAGCAAAGGCACCTTGCAACAACCGCACGGATTCGCAAGTGGTTTCGTGCCGCTGTTTCAGAAATTCGCGCTCCGAATCATTTTCGGGCGTGCGCTCCAGCATTCGTTCCAAGTGAAAACGCCGTAAACTGAGCACCGACAGCCGGTCGATGATCGGTCCCGGCGACTCGGTATGCAAAACCGCGTCGGAAGCAACGGAAACACCCATTTCTTCCAATTTGCGGGTCAAAATCACATCGATCCGTTCGATGCATTGGTGGCGCATCTGGTTGTCATTGTTGATCTTTGCTTTCATCAACACCAGTTCACGGTCACTCGGACCTTTTTTCCGCGAACGACCTTCCAGATGCCAGAGGGAAAAATTCTTCCGATGCAATTCGAAAATCTCGCCGTACAGTTCATCTTCCGGCTTTTGATTCGAGCGTTTCAGGTGCCATGCAGACGACCAATGATCCAGTCGTTGCACCAGTTCGGCCACATCGATCCAGGATTGTTTCTCGGTTTCACCGGCCATGCTCGCCGTTCCCTTTCCCACGTAATATTTCCTAAAATGGTGCCACAACGATATTCAAAGAATGTTTCGCTGCGATTCATTTGTTGTTAATCTATCCTAATTCCTTTTTCGCGTTCGTCCAGAGGCTTTCCAGCTCATCGAGCGTACAGGCTTCCATTTCTTTGTCATTTTCGGCGAGACGATCTTCCATATAGCCGAACCGACGGCGGAATTTCCGCATGCTTCGCATCAAACCGGCGTGGGGGTCGAGTTTCATCCAGCGGGCGACGTTGACCAGAGTAAACAGAATGTCTCCCAACTCTTCCTCCGCTTTTTCCCGAGGCAATCCATCTTTCACGGCTTCGGTCAACTCCCGCACTTCTTCGGTATGTTTTTCGATCACGCCGTCCAGATCCGGCCACTCAAACCCCTTGGCCACGGCCCGTTGACTGATTCGCAGCGCCTGCAAGAGCGGCGGCAGCACCTGGGGTACGCCATCCAGAACCGAAGCTCGTTTTTTGCCCTTCTCTTTGCGCTCTTCGCCCTTGATTTTCTGCCATTGATCCACGACCTGGCCGGAATTCTCCACGGCGGCGTCACCGAAAACGTGGGGATGGCGACGCACGAGTTTTTCGTGAACAAGATGTACGGCCTCGTACACGTCGCCCCAACCCTGCTCCCGTGCAAGACGCGCTAAAAACACCACCTCGAACAATACGTCTCCCAATTCCTCGATCACGCCCGGACCGTCGTTCTCGTCGATGGCTTCCACCGCTTCGTATACTTCTTCGAGAAAGTAGGTTTTGATGGTCGCAAGATTCTGCTCTCTATCCCAGGGGCATCCACCCGGGTCACGCAGTCGATCCATAAGTTTCACGAGATCATCGAAGGTTTTCCGTTGCTCCATATTCTTCACTTTCCTGCCAAAACGTTCCAGAATCGAACTCCGGCGCGATACCGTCGTTTCACAAAACAGATGCGAACCGGTCCGCGAGCCTCGTCTCGGGGCCGTTGATACCACGAAAGCTTTCTTTCGTCCATGGTCCCGTTTCACGATTCGAAAACCATTTCGTTGAAAAAAAGTGATGAATCGCATGAATTTTCGAAAAACTCGCATAGTCGAAGTTTTAGAAGTCGGCGTTCGAGTCGATCTAATGATCTGATGTGACACTGCAACCTGAAATACAACCATCACCTGTATACGAACACGACTCGACGGGTTTCGAAGTTTTTCATCTGGAAATTATTTGGAGGGGACTATGCGAAAACTGGGAAAACACTGGCTCTTGTTGGCAATGTTTTGTCTGGCATTTTTAAACTGGAACTGCGGAGGTTCCGATGAAGGAGTCACCCCCGACGGAGATAACGAATCCGTTACGGGGGATGAAGATGCCACCGAAGAGGAGGAATCGACCCCGGCTGACGAAGACACAACTCCTGGTGATGAGGAAACCACGCCCGGAGATGAAGACGAAGAAGTGGTAACGGAAGATGAAGAAGCCGTCGAAGAGGATAGCGAACCGGAGCAGGAAGAGGTTGCGGTCGCCCTGCTGGAATCCATGCAAGTCAACGGCTCGCTCGTGACTGTCGTTCCCGGAATCGACGCCGCCGACCCGCTGGAAAAAGCCATCGTCGCAACCGGGCAAGCCCTGGTTCACGAAGACGTGCGGGCCCTGTTCGATGAAGCCAATATGAGCCGCGAGCAAGAAGATCCCCCGGAACTGGGTCAGCGATTGCAAGACCTGGAATACTGCATCCCGGCGCTTCGACGCATCGAAGGCCATTCCGGCTATTTCCTTGCCGATTTCAACGTTTGCCACTGCAAAGGCAACATGGCGGGGCTGCGCGGTGTAATGCTGATTCACCGCACAGCCGACGGCGTGGTGTTCGGGCTGCCGGAAGCAAACACCGAAGTCGAACAGTTGGCCGACTATGCGTTCCCCGAGGATGAAACCAGCCAGTGGAGCGCGGAATGCACCCGCGAAGGCAATCCCGCAGGACAAGAACCCGGCACCTACCCGGACGGCGATCCGCGCAACGACTGGCGGCTGGTCATGGCGGGCGATTACTATTTCACGGGCGCTCTGCGATTGACGCGAGCCGGTAGCGGCGTGTTCCAATACTCCGTCAACAACGCCAATCTCGACGGTACGTTGGACGAGGCCCCGGAAATCGCGGTGCAATTCACCGGGAATCCCATGCCCGAAGGTCAGGCTGCCTATGTGGATCACGGTAGCTTCGGGCTGGACGGCACACTGTCACTGAGCGGCTTCGGTCCCCGCGACCTGATCGATCCCAATTTCTTCATTGCACTCGATCTCAGCACCAGCTTTACCGGCTCCGCCAAGGCGTTTTTGGAAGATCCGGTCGCCGATCCGCCCGAGGACTGGCCGACGAACGTTCACGCTTCCGTGGCCGAATACTGCGCCGCCCTCGTCCCGGACGATGGCGATCCGCTGCCGGACTGCCAGACCACTGCCGTTTTCGTCAATCGGACGACTTTCGAAACCGAACTCGAGCAGGCTGCCATCGATCTCGTAGGCATGGAATACTGGGTAAAACCCGCTCCGGAAGGAAGCGAAGGCAGCGAGTGCGTTTGTCCCAATCACGGCGGCGAAGTCCGTATGGCTATGGACGACCTGGAAGTTTCCGTCACCCATCCGCCTCTGACGATGCAAACCTCCATCAACGATGTATTCGACGAAGACGACCTGCAACTGTACGGCCGTTTCCCGATCACTATCGACGTGGAGTTCTCGATGCCGTTTTATCATGGTGAAGCTTACGCCTGCGAAACCGCGAAAGCTCCGTACTTGCGATACAACGGAGTGGATCGAGACGAGTTGATCGGTGCGAAAGTGGCGCTGGAAGACGCCTATTGCTCGATGGACTGGACGCTGAAAGTCCTCTGCGGTCTGCTGGAGGAAGGCGAACAGCCCAGCGATGATGAAATGATGTATATCGAAAGCCTCGGAATGGCCCGAGAGACAACATACAATAGCTGGAACCGCAACGGTTGCAACGTAACACCGGAATTGAAGGACGATTGCTACATCGAAGCGGCGCTGGATCAAAAAGCCCTGCTGGATTCAACCAATGTCTATCTCGAATGCAACAATCCCTGCGATCCGACGTTGGAACCCTCGCCGGAAACCAACTGCGACGACGCCTGGGCCATTGCCTTCGGCAAATGCAGCCAACAATGCAGTGGCGATCAAATCTGCAACCCGCTGTTCGACAAATGCGTGGACTGCACCAACGACGACCACTGCGACGATCCTACGCCGTATTGCGATCGTATATTGGGACGCTGCTATGCCTGCGTAACCGACGAACATTGCTGTGAAGGGGTCGATGGCGAATGCGAAGCCGTCTGCACCGCCGCACATACCTGCCGGGGACAAGGTTGCCGTAGTTCCGACGATTGCACCGGCTCCAAGGTCTGTGACATCGACACCGGCGATTGCGTAGACTGCCTTGTCAGCCAGGATTGCACCTCGCCGCTGAATCCGGTCTGCGTCAATATGGAATGCGTGGCTTGTTCAGAAAACGATCCGGGAGCCTGCGATTCGGACGAAACCTGCACCGATAACGCCTGCGTTTCGATCAGCTGCACCGAGCACGCGCAGTGCGCCCGTGACGAAGGCGGTAGCGACACGCCGATCTGTGATACGGCAAACGGCAAATGCGTCGTCTGTGTACCCGCTACCACGGAAGATCCCGATACGGCGCTGCTCTGTGCTGACGAGCGAAAGATTTGTGCTGATGTTTCAGGCGTTTACGGTTGCACAGGCTGCACCAACGACGACCAGTGCGCCCGTGACAATCCCGACATGCCGGTCTGCATGGGAGGACGCTGCTCCGAATGCGACGCCCAACACGATTGTCCGTTGGGAGCGGATTCGGAAGCACCGATCTGCGATCTGGTGGAAGGTCTGTGCCGAGCCTGTGTCGAAGGTGGCATTACCGATGAATGTCCGTGGAACTATCACTGCGACGCAGGAAAATGCCTACCCGACGATTGAAAATTTTTCATTTTCCCTCAGAATAACGAAAAGCCGCTCCTCCGGGGGCGGTTTTTCTTGTTTCACCTTTCACCCTTATTACGGAGGGACATCACCCGAGGGAGGTGTGGGAACCAGGCGGTCATAATGTTTGATAATCGATCGAAGATAAGGATTTTTCTTTTTCGCCTGGAACAGATGAAAAACTTTGCCATGTCCGGGAAGCACGAGGGTGTCGTCCGGTAACGGCAACAACTGTTCCGAAATCGATGTAAACAACCGTTCCTGCCCTGCGTTTCCAGGAAGATCGGTTCGCCCGACGGAGTCGAAAAACAGGGTATCTCCCCCGAACAACACTTTTCGTCGATCAACATATACGCTACCGAACCAACGGTATGACCCGGAACAGACAACACGGCGAGACTGAGTTCCCCCCAGTTCGATCAACTCTCCGCCCTTGAACGTCCTGTTACAGGCCGGCGCAGGCTGGCTACGCAGTCCCACTTTCCGCGCCCCTTCGTCGAGGCGCGCCATCCATGGGCTGTCCGCCTCACCGCACCAGATCGGCACGCCTCCCAGATTTTGTTGAAGTACCCCTGCTCCGGCCGCATGATCGAAATGAGCGTGAGTCACGGCAATACCAACGACCTTGGGCCGCTTTTCCCGTATCCACAGTTCGAGTATCGGAAGTTGCTCCGCGCCGGGATCGATCACCAGAGCCTGACCGGTCTCCTTGCACACAACGATATAGGCATGAGCGCTGAAGCCACGTTCACGCTTCAGTTCGGGAAAACGTAACACCAGAGACTGTTTGGACTGATGAGCCACGATAGGAGGAGAAAAACCGGGCAACGAGATCGAACGGTTGAAATGCGCGTGCCCGCCGGGTTCGGGTTCGTCGAAATTCGCCTTGAACTCCGGTCCCTGCATCGGCTCGTTTGTTTTCGACCCGTCACAAGCCGATGCGGCAAGCAAAATAAACGATAAAATCACCAGTTGTTTCAAAGGATTAAAGATCAGTCCTCCTCAACGAACGTTCGACCGTTTCCGGCGATAAAGCACCAACAAACTCAGCAACAACGCCGAAAGACCCGCTCCAAGCCCTGCACCTGTTTCACGGCAACTGGAAGAACCGGTTTTTTCTTTCTCCACGATGCCGGTGGAATCCGGTTCGCAGGATTCAGCCAATGAATTACAGTTTTTGTAAATGCAATAGGCGCGGTCTTCCTTGTCGGTAATCGCCAGACAGTTCGTTCCGGTGGGGTTGGGCGCATCGCCTTGCAGACAGGCATTGTATTGATCCCAGAGTTCCTGCTGATCCAAGCGGCCCCGTTCGCGACATCGTTCGTAACAGATCGCTTGCAGGCAATCTTCCACACAAAGAGCGATTTCTTTGCAGGAATACGTACCGCTTGAAGCGTTTTCCTCATCCGCCGTCTCGGCCGGATCGTCTTCGTCGCCAGGAACCGACGTTTCCTCGATCTCTTCCTCTACGGTTTCCACGATTTCCTCATCCGAATCGCCATCCACCGGTTCGTCGGTCACGATTCGCGTGTTGACGGTGACTTCCTTGTAATCGCCCGGTGCGGCATACGAGAAAAACAACCGCACGGTTGCGGCACCCGACAGATTGGTCAACGTCAGCTTTACGGGCTCATCCGTCATGGACCACTCGATATCCACCATTTCGTTCTTCTGCGGATTCACGCCCCGATCGATCCAGTACGAAGCTTTCAACCCAGCGTGGTCTTCCACCGAAAGCACGATTTCCAACGGATCGTCGCCGACATCCGCCACATTGATTTTTACGGACTGGCCACCGAAGGAAGACACGGAGATCATTTTTTCCTTGGGATGTTCCTGAATCACGGTCGGACTGAACACCGGAACAGGAGCGGACAGATAGTCGTATGGTTCCTTACCGATAAAATTGTATTGCACCCATTGATGCAGTTCGTATCCGAACGTGGGATTCTCCTGGTCGGTAAGGCGCAGCACCGACTCGAAACCTTCGATACCCTGAGCGGACCCGTTGAGCCAGAAATCGAGAATATCGGTAGCTTGTCCCTGTCCGAAACTGTCGTACAGATACAACCCCCAAAGCAGGGTCGCACCGTGGTCCAACTCGTCATCGCGTCCGAGCAGAGGAAAGGCCGGGTAGTCCGCGAAATCACTGACTTCCCGGAAAAAACGGCGATGTATGACCGGCTAGGTAAGTAGCTGCGCGACAAATGGAATCCACCACCCAGGCTTCTTCCGAGGGATCGGAGACATACCCCGTCATTTCGCACAAAGAATAAGCCATCCAACTCAGGTGCTTTTCACTCAGTTCGCCACTGATATCGAACAAAGGCGTTTGTGAACTCGTATCGACGAACAGCACTTCCTTGTCATTTCCGTTGGGATCGTTGCGGGTGACATCTTCCGGTCGGAAGTACGACAACACCTTTCCGGGGATCAGATTTTTGAAATCGTGTACGAGAATGTACACTTTCTGATCGAAGTCGTTCACGTCCGGGGCATATCCCACACGGCTACCGATCCCCTCGTAAATCGCTTCTTTTCCGCTCCATCCGGTTTCGAAAGCGTCTTTGAATTCGTCGAGTTGCGATTCGCTCAACGTCACGTCATCCGCCACATACAGGTAACTATACGAACCTACGCGGCGACAGGTGGCGTCGATCTCTACATCCGCCGCACCACCGGTGCTGTAATCCCGTGCCTTGAATCGGCAGGATGCACCGGGAGCCGGGCTGGCGCAGTCGGCCAGAACCACACCGGGCAGAAGAAACAGTACCAATGAAAGCAAACGATGAATCCACGCATAGTCTTCCTCACAAGTTGCAAAACGAACGGCAGGCAGTGTATCAAAGCCGCCCCAAAACGGCAATATTGTGACCAAACACCTCCACCGTTACGAGTTAGACGCCTGCAAGATAAGATTTTCGACGGACGGTTGACAAGAGGTAAAGAGGTTTTATCTTAGTTAGGAATGTTTAACACGACAACCCAGGAGAACACGATGACTCACAATTTGGACCAATATTTCACGGATACTCAGGGAAAAGGAATTCTGGCGACCGCCGACGCCTCCGGTGAAACCAATGCGGCGATTTATTCCCGACCGCACATCATTGATGAAGAAACGGTAGCCTTCGTCATGCGAGCCAAGAAAAGCTACGACAACGTAGGAAAAAATCCCAACGCCACCTATCTTTTCATCGAAGACGGCCACGGCTACAAAGGAAAACGGCTGTATTTGAAGAAAAGCGGCGAAGAAAACAACATTGAGTTGATCGACTCGCTACGCATGAAACGCAGCCAGGATCTTTACGACCGCTACAAAGGCAAAGACAGCACCCTCGTTTATTTCAAGGTCGAAAAGGTTCTGCCGCTGATCGGCGAGCTATAACCAAAATTATTCAATTTTTTCGGGATCTTGCGTTTCCTGCACCACCCATTGCAGGAACGCGGGAAGACCGTCCGCCACGTCGAGCACGACGCCTTCCGGCACCTCGTAAGGGTGTAGATTTTCAAGGGTTTTCAGTGTTTTAGGAACAAGCTCTGCGCGAGTCTTGATAATCAGCAGAATTTCCGGGTCTTTGTGAATCTCTCCCTGCCAGCGATACACGGATGTCAGTCCCGGAACCAGTTGCACGCAAGCCGCCAGGCGATCTTCGACAAGTCGCGAGGCTATGGTTTCGGCGGTGTCCCTATCGGGTGCCGTGCTGAATATCACCCGGATATCACTCATCTTTTTCCATTAAAAAAAAGCGGATTCGGATAAAGAAACCTCCGAATCCGCTTTTCAATTGAAACCTCAGTCGGAATACCCAACCGGAATCACGAACGACAGCGTGTCCTGAAGCTCGTAAGCCGTCAACGTAGCGGTCAACGTGCACACAGCCGGAGTGCTCGGGCTTAGCCAATCCCAATTAATGCGCTTGTTACATGTTCCATAAGGCCAGTCACAGGATGTACTGTAATCGGATTGGTTATAAAACATCCCTCCACAATCGTCTTCGATTTCCACCGTCGCTTCGTAGTCATTGAAATTTCCTGCTACGCGAACAACAATTTCATAACTCGTATCCAATGCAAATTCTTGATCGCAGGTACCATCGTATTCGCTGCGAACCTGTTCGGGAGGATCGACCCATCCATAACCCAGCAACCACGAATACAGGTCGTAATCGTAATCACACAAGCGTGTAGAATCTCCATCAGGTTCGATATAGTATCGATAGATCATCGGGTTGGGATAATATTCCGCCGTAACCTGAGCCGCCCCCGTTTCGTTGGAATTCGGAAACACCACGACGTCCATATCTTCGGAATCCGACAATCCACCCGCCGTGACCGTGACGGTCAATGTACAGGCTTCTTCAGCCTGACTGCTCCAGGTTGTCGAAGCGGCGGTGGGATCGTCAAATGCGGCATCGCTGCAATCGTGCTCCCACAGATACGTCAACGTATCGCCATCCGGGTCTTGGGCGGTAACGGACACATCGATGGTCTCTCCTACCCGAGGATTGTTGTTGGAAAGCGTCATGGAAAGAATGATCGGACCGTAATTGGGATCGGGCAAATCGCCTGTAATATCGATCAATTCGATCGATACCGAAGCGGTCTGGTTGGCGATAATTTCGGCGTTGGCGCTTCCCTGAGCCACAATTTCATTGCTCGCATTGTACCCGTTGGCGGTGAAAATCTGGCTTCCAGCGGCCACCACAATCATTCCGGCGAACATTTTGGTTTCTTCCACATAGTCCAATTCGTCCGTCACATCGGCGGGTTGCACCACGATTTCCAAACGGACGATATCCATGGGTCGTATATACGCCCGAGGATTGATTTTCGCCGCTTTTTCCAGTTGATCCAACTTGACCGTCACTGCGGCCAGGCCTTCGCCTTTACCGGGCTGGTTGTCCTGATCGAATCCCAACTGCATGGTGTCCCGAGCCGCAAGCATTTGCAAACACGACCAAACATACCGCTAGAAGAAGATTCCTCATCCTATTGCAAAACATGCCTTTTCCTTTCCCTCATGGGTTCTCGGACACTAAAATACTCTGTTTTTCTTCATTCGATAGGCGAACGCCGAAGTTTTTGATACTGTATTTTTGTAGATATTGTAGAGATACGAGTAGAAATGTCCATATTTTTGTAATCTGTATCGAAATTGAGCATGTAAAACTTTTCGGCAAACGAAAAAACCCGACATGAACCAAGTTCTGTCTTTTTTGAACTTTTATTGAGGAAATTATCGGTAAATTATTTGGTTATCGAGGTTGAACATGAAACAAACCCATCCTCCCGTGGTTCGCGACGACAACGACCCGGTACCCCATCCCGTCAAAGGACTTCGGATAGGGATTCTCGACCGACCGACCGGCGAATGGGCGTCTCATCCCAACGGCATCGCCGAATGGGACGGCGAACGCTGGCTCTACACCGACCCGGAGGAAGGCATGGTCGTTTTCAACGAGGAAGAAGGAAAAGCATTCCTGTTTACGAATAACGAATGGGTGGATATCGACGAATGAGCCTCAGCCCGCTATTCATTCTCGGTTTGAACCTGTTCGACAAGGACAGCGCCGCTTGCCTCATAAAAAACGGGGAGTTGGTGGCGGCAGCCGATGAGGAACGCTTCATCCGCATCAAACATTACGGAGGATTCCCGAAACGCGCCGTCGAAAGCTGTCTCGCTACGGCGGGAATCACGCTGGACGATGTCCACCTTGTTGTTGGGCAGCTTTCCCGCGAGGACATCTACCGACACATGGGGAGGGAAATCGTCTCTCCCCCACCACTTCCGAACCCGCCCGTGCATTCCGACCTGCACGAAGAGGAACGCTTCGGCGAACACCATCTCGGACACGCTGCAAGTGCCTATTATGCCTCGGGTTTCGATGAATCCAACATCCTGACCGTCGATGCTATGGGCGACAACGACACGGCTGTTTTCTTCCATGGCCATTCGGGACGCATCGAGCGACGGCGGGCCATTGGCAAAGATCCGGTGCGCATCGGTGGCGTCTACGAAAACATCAGCCACCAACTGGGCTTCGGTGAATTCGGCCAAGGCAAAGTCATGGGACTCGCTCCTTATGGAACCTTCCTCGAAAACGGGCACGACCTGCTCGATATCCAGGATTTCGAGCACGTTTCGTCCGATTATTTCACGAATTTTCACAATCGTTTCCGAGCCATTCGAAGAACTCCGAGCGAACCGATTCGTCCCGAACACCAAAACCTTGCCGCAACGCTGCAAAATGCCTTCGAGGAAAGCATCCTCCGGCTGGTCCGATTGGCCTACGAGGAAACCGGTTCGGAAAATCTCTGTCTCGCCGGAGGCGTGTTCCTCAACTGCTCGCTCAACGGCCGTATCGCTCGCCTTCCTTTCGTGCGGCGGTTGTTCATCCAACCCAACGCCGCCGATCCCGGCACGGCGCTGGGTTTGGCCTGGCGTGCCGCTTGGGTACATGGACAAACCATCCAGCCGATGAAACATGCCGCCTGGGGACCAAAGTTTTCGGAAAACGACATCGAGCAAGTGCTTGACAATGCTGCCAAAAAACATCTCGTAGACTTCGAGCGCTTGGACGATCCTGCTCGGGATGCAGCCGAACACATCGCCCGAGGCGAAGTAATCGGCTGGTTTCAGGGACGCATGGAATGGGGACCACGCGCCTTAGGAAACCGCAGCTTGCTGGCGGACCCGCGCAAAACGGAAAACCGTGACGGTGTGAACCGCCTCAAAGGACGGGAATCCTGGCGACCGCTTGCGCCTTCGGTATTGATGGAGCGAGCGGACGAGTGGTTTTCGGACTGGCGACCGTCCCGTTTCATGCTGATCGCTTTCGACACCCGACCCGAGAAACGCACCATCGTTCCCGCCATCACTCACGTAGACGGCAGCGCCCGCCCGCAAGGTGTCGAACGAGACGTTCTGCCGCTCTATCATCGGCTGATCGAACATTTCGAGCACCTCACGGACGTTCCCATGGTGCTCAATACCTCGTTCAATCATCGAAACGAACCCATCGTTACGACTCCGGCTCAAGCGGTGGCGTCTTTTCTGCACATGGGTTTGGATGCTCTGGTGATCGGTCCTTACCTCGTTCGCCCGGACCGCGAAACCCAGGCCCGGCGTTTTCCGCCACTGCGGTTTTGTGAAAAACGAAACGACGAACTAGGCGTGATCGACGAGTTGACCCGTCAGCAAGGTGTTTTGAAAGACGATGGAGCGACGTTGCACGTTGCAGAACTCCGCACCTGTTTCGAAGCCTTGGACGACCTCGTCGAAGACCTGCCCCAAAACCATCGGCTGGCGCTGGTCGGCGACGCTCTCGCTCCCTCCTGGCAATGGCAACAAGTCGTTGAAATCTCGAAAGAAAACAACCTCGACACCCGTTGGTTCTCTCCTGCTCTCGCCGATCCCCATACGTTACGGTTCATCGAGGAAAGCCGGAAACAGCGATTGGGAAACCTGCTGGAGTTGACCTTCGTACGCGACGCACGCCCCATCGAAGTGCTCGACCGTTATTACGATGCCTTCACCTATCATGACCTGACGATGATCGACCGCTTCCTGCATGAAGATCTGGCGGTTCTTTCGAGCCTGGGGTTTGAAACGCCGGACGAAATCCGCACCTATGGCGATGGAAATGACCTGCGCCTGGCCTGCCTACGTACCGATCTCCGTTTCGGTCCTTTGCCGGTCCACCTGCACTACGGACAAGCAGAACATCGCGGGAACCAGGATTGGGTAGAAGCCCGTTTCGAGCGCGGTACGTTACGGCTTTCTCGTCCGCCGGAAGGTGTTTTTTCGCTGACTCTTCGCGTTTCCCACAACGCCAAACCTCTGAGAATCGCCGAAATTCCCGCAACGGAAACACTGGCGTCAGACATCGCCCGTTGGGGACGACAAACCCCGCACAAACCGGGATTTTCGCCGAAACAAGCCGCGACCCTCGCCGATGTACGCGAAAAAATCCTCGACGACATCTTCAAGCGACGAAACCGGGCGGATATCGCAGCGATCGAAAATCCCGAGTTGGAAACGGCGTTTCATGAAGAAAACCAAGCTCTTGCATGGGAACGCTATCTGGCTGGAGCCTGCCGCGTCGATCCCGGCTCCCACCCCGTCAACACCAAAGATCCCTTCGAGGATTCTCAACGGGTACCACTGTTTACCGATTGGATCGACCTCAACACGGCGCTATTCGAAGCCGGAGCCTTGCCCGCCGCCACGTTCGAAAACCGCGATGCCCGGCAGATCGAGGACATTCTCCACCGTGCGGAAAAGGCCGGAGTTCATGCCGAAACAGGCGAGCATTTCGACCTGGATAACCACATGCGCCGCATTCCGGGCACTCGTTTCGCCACGGCTTTTATCGCCCGCGAAGCCCAGGTGGCGAAAGAGCTGTCTCAGTTGGAAAAACGCTCTGCCGAAACCCTTAACCGACGAGAACAGGAAGCCGTGATCCGTCGCACGGGGGAATTGCTGGACTATCCGCGCTGCTGTGTCGAATTCTTCATTCGGGCCGAGAATCAGGATGTCTCGGCGCTGTTTAAAAACGCCACGGCTCGCAATACGCGAACCGAAGCGTTGTGGCCATGCAATAACTTTTTACCTCATCGGCTGATCGGGCATTTTCCCCATTCCTACGGCTGTGAAGCCACAGCGAAAATGGCCCAAAGGCACTTGGATGCCCTGCGCCGGTTTCTTCCTACGAAGCTGCCGGAAATCGTCCCGAAAAAATACCGCACAAACGAAGGATTACAAGGACTCCTTGACAACCTGGACAAACATCTGAAATGGCCGATCCTGTATTGGGATTTCTTCCGGTACCTCGTGTTCGATGGCGAACCCGAAGGCAACACGATCCGTTACCGGCAGGTGCTGACCTTCCACGACTTCGGCAGTCACGAGCGCCGCGACCGTCGGTTTTCCACGGCGGCGCTACGGTGTTTCCATGCCGACATCGTTCAAACGATACGACAGGCGAACCGAGTGGAGATTCTACCCGATCGGCTGGAACTGTTCCGAGACGAAAAACACGTCAAAACCCTGAAACTCGATCCCGGACACCGCTGTATCGCACTAAAATGGTCTTAATATAAAAACGAAAACCTTTGGTGAAAAACACATTTAAAATTTTGAATGGAGCTTTGACATTGAGAAAGCACACAGCCTATTAAACTCCGTTCTTGAGATTATAACACATATATGTCCAGGTCACTCGTCAGCCAAAGCGCGGTCCGCTGAAAAATTCAGCGGACCGTAACGATTGTGGGCAAGAATTCATGCCCCTGTCATCCTAATTGGAAGAATCATGAATGATAATGAAGAGGAAGACTACCTTCCCGAACCATTTCATCCAGATGACGATTCCAATTTTAAAATGACAAATCCACGGTCTGAAAATCAACCGCTTCTTTTTGAGCGCTTCTGCGCTCTCAACATGATTTACCATGATGGCAAATCCTTTCTGCCCACAATAACTTATATTGACATTGTCCTGAGAAAACCTATAATAATAGGGACGTTTTTCTCAATTTTATGTCTACATTACTCACACTGTAGGCAAAATTGCGAGTAACGTAAAGCCGAGGTGCCTGCCTCGGCTTTACACTTTTTCAAACTATTCCTCCCGCGAATTGTTGTTCAGTTCTTTAGATTTCAACTGTACTTTTTGTTGAGTTGAATTCTCTGGAAACCTATACTCATTTTGTGTTTTTCCCTGAGAAACGTAAGAGATTCTTAATTCAATCCTGTTCTTTTTTTTATTGTATAATAGCGCTGAGTGAACTGCTCTTCCGAGTTTTTCAAGATCTTTTTCTGGAAAGTAATTCTGAAAAAGATAATCACGAATCTCTGCTGGCGTTAGCCATTCTGGTGATTTTTTCTCAAGATAATCCATGACAGCTTTTGAAACAGATATTCTTCCACGAGCAGTAAATTTCTGAGCAAGTTCAATTTGAAACGATGAATCTTGGTTGCCTGTATCAAAGATTTTTTTGTACGTGTCGAGAATTGAATTTACGGCACCGATTCTTTGATTTATCTGTTGCTGCTTATCAAGAATCTCAAGAATCTGCGTATCGAGCTCAGCTATCACTTTTTCCAAGTGTTCTCGTTCTTCCTTTAGGGCTCTAAAACTCAAGTTGATATGATCTTCTTTCATGGTTCAGTCTCCCTCTCCATCACCTTCATCATCTGCATATATTTTAGGCACAAAAAACAGACTGTCAAGCATATTTGAATAACAATTGTGAATATTCTCACAAAAATCTTTTTTTATAAATAATATCTAATAGTTAAGATAATTCAGGGGCTATTTATAGATACTAAATATATTTTATAAGGCACTATAAAAAGGAAATCTATAAAGATATTAAATATACTTATTTTCATTCAAAAAATTGCCTTTATCGTGCGCAAGCGAATGGGCAGGTGGTCGTGATTTGAATAAAAAAATGGAGGAATAGTCCCGCAGTGTTCGTAAGATATGGCACTTCTATATCCCGACCATTATTCGACTTTTATTAAACATGGAAAACATGTAAATGCTTGTGCTACGATTCACCACGAACCGTGCGATTTTCACCGGACGACCTGTAAACTATAAAAAACTGACATTTGAAGAATTTCTCTCATAAACGATACAAATGCCAAAAAGGTGTGTCATGAAACGACAAAAACTTCTTTGGGGGCTTTTGTTGCCGGTGCTGTTTTTTTCCTGCACCGATGCAACGGTTAGCGGCGACTATCCCAACAACAACCCCTACGTTCGATCCGATGACGACGCCGAAACGATGGATGATGACACGGACCTTGTGGATACGGCGGATGTAGATCCTGCCGAAAGCGATTTCATCGCGGATGCAGACCCCGATGTCACCGAAGAGGAAAACGCCGATTCGTTTGAAAATTTCGACAACGAACCCGAAGCGACTGAGATGGACCAGGAACCCGACGCGATGGAAGACGACATCCTAGAACAAGAATCGGAACACGAAGAAGAGTCGGATACCCCGCCAACCTGCTTGGAATCAGGTGGTTATTGCATGACGGGAGACTGGGAACGATCTCTGGCCTACCCATGCAATCCGGGTTTTTTCCCCGATGAATCGCCTCGGGGTTGCGAGCAATCCTGGCTCTGGTGCTGTACTCCCATGGAATCGGGATGTATTGCCGAGGGACGTATCGGTGTAGAGGCTCAGGGAGATTCTTGCTGTGAAGGATCGGTGCGTATCGAAAACCGTTATCCAGGCAATGCCGGAGGCTGTGAATCCGGTACGGACGGAACGTTTCTTTGCACGAATTGTGGAAACGGCGTCTGCGAACTCTACGAAAACCGTTGCAATTGCACAAGCGATTGTGCCGGTGCCGGGACGTGTACACCGTCCACTACCATAGATTGCCCGGCGACGACCTGCCGCAATCGGGACAACATCTGGCCAACCATTGAAAGCGACTGTGTTACCTACGAATACACCTGTGATGAAGATTCGCAGTATTGCCTGAAAAACGAGAACAGTTTGTCGAATTACATCTGCAACATGCACACGGGACAATGTGAACTTCCCTAAAATTTTCCGCTGTCACTTCTGATGTCTGAACCGGTTTATTTGCGCCGACGCCATGCCAACCCGAGCCACGCCGCCATTATCAGGCAACATCCCCAGGCGGGAAGGTCGCCCACGACGCCATAGACGGTATTGTCGTTCAACCGCTTGACGTTGGCCCGTAAAAACGTGCGTTTATAGGGTTGCGTTTCGGCATAAAGTTCACCCGTGGCAGAGAAAAACGCCGTTACGCCGGTATTGGCTCCACGCACGAGATATTTTCCCGACTCCACCGCCCGAAAAGCGTACATCGCCAGATGCTGGTGCAGCATCGAACTCGCACCGAACCAGGCATCGTTGGTCAGGTTGATCAGGAAATCCGCTTTGTCACCGGCATAGGCGCGGGTAACTTCGGGGAAAACACCTTCGAAACAGATCAATATTCCCGCACGAACGCCGTCCCAATCCAACGTCGATCCCGGCTGGCCGTTTTCGAAACTGCCGGTGTTGGGGATGATTTTCTTGATACCCAGCGTGTGCTTGAAAAATCGCGGTACATACTCGCTAAACGGAACGAGGTGGCTTTTTTTGAACAAGCCCATCGTATCGTAATTGCGGTCGATGAGCATGGCCGAGTTGTAGTATTTGGTATCGTCTCCCCAGTCCTCCCGTTCCGAACGAGAGGTCAGCCGCTTGTAAACCGGCACGCCGACGATCATTCGCCACGGCAGATCTTTGCGCTCGGGCCAGTCGAGATAAACGCGCATGTTCGGTGTGTTGTAGGGAATCGACCAGGGATAGGCCGCTTCGGGCCAGATCACGAGGTCTACGTCTTCGGGTACCTGATCGGACAGCCGAATGTAGATTTCCCGAATGGCATCGGCATGTTGCGCGGACAGGTTTTTGATGCCCTGTTCGATGTTCCCCTGTACAACGGCAACGTCGAGGGATTCGGCCCCGGCCTCGCGGTCTTCCTGGGTGGCCAGTCGCCAGCCGCCGTAACCAAGCGTAAGTCCCAAGAGAATTGCTGCCGGTACCAAGGGAATTTTCACCGGGCGCAGATCTTTTGTGTCACGCATTCGCCAGAGTTCATACAGCACGGCGTTGACAAGGGCGATCAGAAACGTCAGACCGTAAACGCCCCAAAGGCTCGCGCTTTGTAAAAGCGGAGGATTGTTGTACTGACTGTATGCGATGTTATGCCAGGAAAACCCTGTAAACACGTAATTTCTCAGGATTTCCATGGCGGTTAGACAGACCGGTAACGTGACCGACACCCGCAAACGCAAACGCTCGGAAATCCAGGCGGAAAGATGAAACGCCGCCGCCCAATACAACGAAATGTACAGCACCAGCACCAGGCAAACCGCAACCGAAAGAACCAGCGGAAGCATGCCGTAGATGTTGAGTGAAATGTTGATCCAGTAAATACCGTAATAAAAATAACTGGCCGCCATAACCATGGCGATAACGAAACGCTTGATTCCTTTGAGGTTTTCGATCGAATACAGAAACGGAATCATTCCCACAAAAGCCAATGCCCACTGCCAGCCGTCATGCAGCAGGTAGCCCTCGTCCACGGAAATCAGCGGCAAAGCGGTGGGGTGGGAGAGGGATAGCAACAAGCCGCTGAGATGAGCCAGCACGACCGCGCCCCAGAAGGATTGCAGCATTTACGCGTCCTCCCCTTTGGAAACCCTGTCGAAGATTCGGCGTTCTTTGGCGCGCATTTTCTTTCGGTCGGCAGGGTTGTCGTGACGATAGCCGTTGAGGTGCAGCAGTCCATGGATGAGCAGCCGCAAGATTTCCTCGTCGAGCGTCACATCTGCTTCGTCGGCCTGCCGTTGAGCGGTTTCCACACTGATGATCACGTCGCCCAAATGATCGGGATCGCCGGTAATGGGATCTCGGTCGCCGGGAAAAGAAAGAACATCCGTAGGCATGTTTTTTTCGCGGAAATCGCGGTTGAGTTCACGGATTTTCCGGTCCGACACGAAAACGAGCGTTACCCGGTCGGAATCCTCACATGCCAAGACGTTTAAGATCTGAATCGTCTTCGAGATCCACTTCTGTCGATTCAGTGGGGTCTTTCTTTGTCGATTGAGCACCAGCGTTTCCATTTTTGTGATCCTCTGTACCGTTTTCCGTCGTTTTGGGGCGTTGAATAGCAGCGGTTTCGCGATTGTCCGGGTTGCTTTCCTTTTTCAGGTCGGGATAGCTGGGCCGGTGGTGGTGCATTCCGCTAAGAGTATGTGTGAAAGATCGTGCAATGTTGTGCAAATCTCTCAACGTAAGGTCGCATTCGTCGAATTGTCCGTCTCTGAACAGTTTATTGATGATTTTTTGCACCAGCCCTTTGATCCGCTCGGGGGAGGCGTCCTGTAGACTTCGACTGGCGGCCTCGCAGGAATCGGCCAGCATGATCAACGCCGCTTCGCGGGTCTGGGGTTTGGGTCCGGGGTAGCGAAAATCGTGTTCTTGCAAAGGTTGGGCTTTGGGGTCGTTTTCCGCCTGCTTCTGGGCTTTAACGTAGAAGAACTGTATCAGGCTGGTTCCGTGGTGTTGGGTGATCAGGTCGGTAATGACTCGTCCCAATTTGTGTTCTTTCGCCAACTCAACGCCGTATTTTACGTGGCCTTGCAGAATTTTTGCGCTCATGTTCGGGCTGGTTTTGTCGTGGGGGTTGTTGCGCCCTCCGGCAAGGTTTTCACCGAAGTACTGGGGGGTCTTGATTTTTCCCACGTCATGATAAAACGCCCCGACCCGAGCCAAAAGCGGATTGGCACGAATCGATTCGGCGGCGGCTTCGACCATCGAACCTACAATGATGCAGTGATGGTAGGTGCCGGGAGCCTGGACGATCAGTTGTTTGAGCAACGGATGGTTCAGGTTGGCCAACTCCAACAGGCCGAGATCCGTGGTGTAGTCGAAAATCGATTCCACGATGGTGATGATCAGCAGGATCAGCGGTCCCATGGCCAATCCACCGATAACCACCGCGATCAGGACGCTGGACATTTGCCGAAGGTTAAATTCCCCCTGCATCAACTGAGACAACGCAACGATGCCGATTCCCAACAGCATGACGTAAAAGCCTGAAAGGAAAACGGTTTTTCGGCTTTTCATCTTCGAGAAGGCATGGGAGCCGACGATACCGGCGAACAGGCAGTAAAAACTGTGAATGATCGGATCGTTGGTCATCTGACTGAAGATCAGAGTCCATAACAACGTGTACAAAATGGCGGTTTCGCTGTTGAGGATGATCCTTACAACTGCCGGAGCGACGGCCACCGGGACCAAGTAATAGTAGAAACCTTCCGGCCAGGACGCGGAATGCTCGACGATGCCCCCGAGATAGGCTACCAAGCGAGTCAGCAGAGTGAATCCTAACAACAAGCTTCCCATCATCATCAGGTCACGGGTGCGGTAGCTGAATTTCGAAATGCTTTTTCGTCCGAAACGGTACAAAAGTACGAAACAGAGCAACAAAATGAACGTTTTACCCAAAAACACCATTCCAAGTGTCCAGAACGAAAGCTCTTGCTCCATCGTTTTGAAAATCAGCAAGTGCCGAAGAGTCAGCGGTTCGCCGTTGCGAACGATGACTTCCCCCTTTTTAAGAGGAATCACCACCGATTTGACTTCCTCACGGGCGCGTTGTCGATAGGCTTCGGTCAACTGGCCATCGTAGGTGAAATTGGGTTGAATCAGTTGCAGTGCCACCGAAACAAGAAACTCTCGATCTTTTTTGGACCAACCATCGGGCGGGGCGACGAAAGCCCAGATATTCTTATGAATCTGATTGATTTCCAGAAACGAGCGATCCAGGCGCTGCAGATACTCCGCCGGTCCGGTGTGCGGGTCCATGATGTGGACGAACACACGGTCGTCTTTACCGGTTTCGATAAGGTTGAGGTTCGTAACGAGACGATATCCCATCAGTTTGCCGACCACCCGCATCAGTTCTTCTTGAAGACGTTGCGGAACGCCTTGGCGGACGAGTTTGGCAAATTCGTGATCGGGCAATACAACGCCGAGGTTTCTCCCGAAAGACAGGTTGAATGTGGAAAACTCCGCATCAAGGGCGGATTTCAACTCGCCATTGCGAAACACAGTATCCATGTATTGATCCAATACATTCGCCATGGTCTCACGAGTCGGGGGGGGAGAGCTTTCCTCTTTTTCGTCACCAACGGCTTTTTTATTTCCTTTTTTCTCGGGTTGGGTTTCCTCAAGAGAAACCTGATGTTCCACCATCCATTGGACCAGATCCTGGCGCAACTGTTTGAAAGCACGGTCGATTTTCTGTACCGTCTCTATTGCCAGTTCGGCTCGATACACATACACGGGTCGAACCGACGAAGCGGACTCCTCCCGTTTGAGTTTGGTGGTATCCGGGTCTTTGACCTGCATGTCGGCTGGGGCACGTACATCGTAGGGCGCGATCAGGCCGACCTTGGCATCTTCGATCACCACGCTGGAGTCGAAACGAGGCAACAAGGCTCCTCCGAGCACGATGGAGAATGCCACGGCCAGAAGGATTTTACTTCCTGTGGTTTCGTAGTCCTCCCAACTGCCGAAAATCCTGGAAAGAATATTGTTTTTCTTCGTGGTGTCCGAATCGGTGGGTGTTCCCGATCGGCTGGAAAAGACCACGGTATCTTTTTGTTCCTGGTCTGTCGGTTCTTTAGCCATCGGATTCCTCCAGTGGTTTTTCCGTCTCCGGGGTCGTGGCACCATTTCGTTTCATCTCGGCTTTTTCATAAGCTTGGACGATCCGCCGTACCAGGGGATGACGCACCACGTCTTCCTCTTGAAAACGACAACGACCGATACCTTCGACTCCCTGCAACACCCGCTCCGCCTGTACCAACCCGGACATCTGTCCCGGTGGAAGATCGATTTGGGTAACATCTCCGTTGACGACCGTCTTCGATCCGAAACCCATTCGGGTGAGGAACATTTTCATTTGTTCCGTAGTGGTATTCTGGGCTTCGTCCAGAATGATGAAACTGTCGTTCAAACTGCGTCCGCGCATGAATGCCAACGGCGCAACCTCGACCACGCCCCCGGACATCCACCGTTGCACCGTCTCTATCGGGACGAGATCGTGCAGCGCATCGTAAAGAGGGCGAAGATAAGGATTCACTTTTTCTGCGATATCGCCGGGTAGAAACCCCAGTTTTTCACCGGCTTCCACGGCGGGACGCGTCAGCACGATTCGCTTGATCTGCTTTTTGTAGAGAAAATGCACCGCCATCGCCATCGCCAGGTAGGTTTTGCCGGTACCCGCAGGACCGATACCCAGCACCACGTCGTTGTCGCGCATGGCGTGGATGTATCGTTGCTGATTGGGGGATTTCGGCGCAACGTTACGTTTGCCTCCGGCCAGAGGAATCGAATCGAGGAAAATGTTTGTCAGGGAAGCGTTGCGGTCCCGTTGCAGAATCGCCACACCTCGGCGGACTTCTTCCTCGCCCAGATCGAATCCTTTTCGTACCAGTTGAGAAAACTGGTCCAGAATGGTTACGGTCAGCGCAACGGCGGCGGCTTCACCCGAGACCGAAAGTTCGTTGCCGCGCAGGTCGAGACTGGCTTCCGTTTTGGCGGCGATGATTTTCAGGTTGCGATTGGCGCTGCCTACGATTTCGACCAGCACGGAGGCATTGTCGATTACGATCGTATGCTGCACGTTGTTTTCGGCTTCGACCACGTTTGGTACTCTCCCGTGTCGTTGTCTTTCAACGGTTTGAAAAACAAACAACATCATACTTTCCCTACGTCGGAATCGTCATTCCCCCGATAGCATTGCAAAGGGGTTCCCTTCGGAACCCGTCTCCCACACCGGGAAAATACCACAGGGACAGATTATGGGCAAGCTGGAAGGTTTTCTTGTCTTTTAAGAGAAGAACACCGGATTTGCCTGTTATCCCGTTTCGAGGTAAGAATAACCAGACATTCGAAATACGGAACCGGAAAATGGGAGGTGGTGTGTCGTTTATTTCAATCTCTATTACGGTACGAATCGGATGTCGGTCGATTTTTTACGCTTGCCAACGTCCAATGGCAATCATGAGTTGGTTTCGGACGAGAAAAGAGATGCCGATGTGCACGATAGGACGACGGGAACCGGGCCATGCTCCGGGGAGATCGAACCGTTGGATTTTAGGAATCTTTTTGCTTCTTCTGTGGAGTACGGCCTTCGCCGAGGACGCCCCCGCAGAGGTGGATTCGGAAGCCGTTGAAAACGCTCCTGCCGAGGCATCGCCGGAGGCAACCGACGATACACCCGCCGAGGCTGACGAGGAACCCCCTGTGGAACCCGAGGAAGAACCCGCCGAGGATGCCATAGCGGAAGAAAGCCAAAACCCTGTAAACACTGATGAAAATGAAGTTTCAACCGAAAACTTCACGTCAACGGTATTGTCACCGAACGAGTCGGTGGATGTCCGAGCGACGATTGCAGTGGAACGCATCGACGGGTTGGAAGCCACGAAGGAATGGCGAATCAAATCCACGGGTGCGATCCTGCGCCGCATCGGGAAGGAAGGTTATCGGCGGGTGATGCGTCCCAAAGAGTTGCGTCAAGCTCTCGCCGGAACGGAAGAAGAAGACGCAACCCCTTGTTTTCGTTTGGAATGTGCCATCCATAAAGCGTCTTTGGCCGGAGCGGATTACCTGATTCAGGGCGACATTCTTACTGCCGACGGAAAACAAACGCTTCATTTGAAACTTGTGGATATGGCCACGGAAAACGTTATCCGAGAAGCCTCCGACTGGGTGGAGGAACTCGATGAAGCCGACCTGCCGAAACTGGCGGCGGTGGTGGCTATCGATCTGCTGCAAGGCCGTGTGACTTCTGCAGATTCGGTGCAGGATGTGGCCGATTATTCCGACTACAACGAGAATCCCGCCTACGACATCACCAAATGGACAACGCTGGGCGTAGGATTGGCCGGAATCGGAACCGCTGTGGCTCTGGGCTTTCTTGCACAACAAAAACAGGACGATTACAACGACGCCTGGAAAAACAAGCGAACGATCAAATCCTCGTTGAAGGATGAGGCCGATTCTCTGGCCATGGGAACCAACATCGCCTACGCCGTTTCGGGAGCGATCCTGGCAACGTCGGTCACGATGTTTTTCATCGACGGCTTTAACGTGGGAGAATACAAACCGAACCCGGTTCAAGTCGGAGCGTGGGTAGCTCCGAGAGCCGTGAATGCGACGGTGCGCTATGAATTTTAACAATAAAATCGATACTTTAGGAAAAGAAGAGGCGAACAGGCATTTCCTGCCGTTTGTTTTCACGGCTCGTCTTCGTGCCTTCTTGATCGTTTCGGCTCTGGTCATCGCGTCAGCTGTTGCAGGTTGCGTGTTGAGCTACGACGTAGATCCCTCGGACCTCGATGTAGTGGTGACGCTCTACAAGTCTCCGGCTGGAACGTCTTCTTCCGCCAAGTTGCTTGACGGCGACGAAGATGCAGTGGTCGAAGAGACGGCAAATGAGGAAACATCGGCTCCTTCGAGTAGTTCTTCCGAAGAAGATACTTCTTGCGATTACCTCAACTTCGTACTGTTCGAGATTGACAATACCGACTACGAAGCCAAGGTGGCGTTCGAAGAAGGTCAGGTGTTTCACTTGGCCGGTCTGCCTCAAATCGAGTTGACCGCACGCTTCAGAGTCTACGCCATTCTTCCCAACGAGTGGCCCGAATATCATTTCGTTTTCGATAATTACGAAGTGGATGCCCTGGAGATTCGCGCCGTGGATTGCGGGGCCGGACATGAGCCTATCGTGGAAGTCTGTGTCGGCGACGTTTGCAAAGAAGCGGAAACGGGTGCAGGTGGAACCACCACAGGCGACGAAGACGAGGAAACAGTGGAACCCGCCGACAACGATTTCGTGGACGGTGGCGACACGGATATTCTCGACACGGATGAGGATCTCGACACGACCGAAACCGTCGATCAGGACACGACCGATAACGATCCCGAAGCCGACGAAACCATTGAGAACGATCTTGTCGATCAGACCGACGTTTCGGACGGCGATCCCGAAGCCCTACCCTGCACGCCGGATACAAGTGTCCAAGCGGGAGACGTGCAATGGGACATCGACCTGACGGACCTGAGCAACTCTCATCCGACAAGCAACGTCTCGATTGTCGAAGCGACGAACGAAGATGTGGGCGAATACATTAGGCTTTCCCTGACGCCCACGGAATTTTCGCAGACCGAGAATGCCGAAATCGTTCTCAAAGCGACGGTCAGCCACGATTTCAATTACGTGCTTCGTTTACGCTATATCCGTTCGAGCGATTGGGGTCAGGTGTCGTTGTATATTGACGATCGCCCCGAGCGAATCCTGCGTACCAGCAGTGAAAGCGGAGACTGGGAGTACATCGATCTGTACGTTCCCGAGGGAGCCTTGGGCGGTCGGGATGTGTTGCTCAGCGATTCGGCGGGTTACGAAAGCGTTTGCCTGGAAGCGGGAGAACATCTTCTACGCTTCCGCGTGACGGGGAAAAATGCGGCATCGAACGGTTATACGGTTGGGTTGTCCAATGATAGCCTGGATATCGAACTGATTCCCGAGTGATTTACACCCGAAAAGTACCGAAATGGACTCGAACGGTGGATTTTGATACAATAAAAAGCGATTGTTTCTTTTCAGGAACACTTGAGAACATAGAAAAGGCGTGAAAAATCCATTCTTCGTTTCGTCCAATCCTAAAGAAGATCTGAAACGGGGAACTATCGTGTCATCGACAAAGAGAAAAAACATGCGGAAGTTGTCTTGGATCGTAATAATAGCTATTGGAATCGTGTCTTGGGGAATCGCTTGCGACGATTCCAAATCCAACAACGGTGATGGCGGATGCCGGGCGGGGGAAGTGCAATGTGCGTCTCCTCCAAGTGAAATCGAAGTCTGTATCAACGAAAACTGGGAAGGAATGACCTGCGCCAAGGGCTGCAGCAGTTTCAAAACCCTGATTTCCTCAGCCGAGTTGGATTGTTGTTCCTGCGAGGAACCGGATAATTCTCTGGTCTGCACGGCGGCGAATGCCGGGGAAGCCAAATGCATCGAAGGTTTCGAATCCGTGCGTGTCTGCGATGCTACCGAAGGCTGGTTGGCCGTCGATTGCAACGACCTGTGCAAAACGACGGTGGGCTATCAGATGATCGTGGACCAGGAGCTTGACTGCTGCTTCTGCGAGAATCCCATCGATGGAGACGATGACGACGAAGACATCGCCGAAGAAGAGGAAGAGATAGCCGACGATCTGCCGCTCACCTGTGAATACGATCCCGACATGGTGGGGTACATCGAACGAGTTTATAACTCGAGTGCCACGGAAGAAACGGTGTTCATGCAAGCGATGTCCAACCCGATCGGCAAGGCGGTGCGAGTGACTTCGAACAACATCGGCATCGGAGAATACGCCAAGCTCGATATCACTCCCGACGATTACGCCACCGCAACGGAGCCGCTCGAACTCGTGTTCAAAATCGACGTGGACTTCACGTATTACTACATCCTGGCGTTCGAGTTTGTAGGATCGACGAATTTCGGAGAAGTTCAGGTCTATCTCGATGACTACGAGCAGCCACTTTCCCACGAGGACAGCACGCAACCTAAAGACGATACCATCAGCCTGCACATGAATCTTTGGGACACCAACGACGCCGAAATCGTTGGACCGATCCAGTATGAAATGATTTGTCTGGAAGAAGGCGAGCACCTGTTGCGGCTTCGTGTCTCGGGAAAAACCGCCATGTCGCAGGGATATGCGATCGGACTGGATTACATCAAGCTGTTCAAAGGCTCCGATCCTGACAATCCCGAAAAATAAAGGCGGTCAAGGCTAGCATGAAAAATCTTCTTTTCCTGTCTCACTGGATTTCGGATCATGGAAATCTTGCTGTGTGCTGGAAGGAAAATACGGTGCTGGCCTCGTCTTTGACACAGACGCTCGACGAATTTTCCCAAAGAATTCATACCATTTATCCCGATGTGATGCTTGAAGAGGCTCCGTTTTCGTCTCCCTTGCACCGATGGCTGGAAACGTATCATGAGGGTCGCGATCCCGGTACGTTTCCAATGATTCCAGCTTTTTGTGGAACGGCGTTTCGAGAGCGGGTGTGGAAAGCGTTGCAGGAGATTCCCTACGGAGAGCTGCGAAGCTACGGCGATATTGCCCAGCGAATCGGTTGCCGTTCGGCGCGTCCTGTGGGTCAAGCGGTGGGAGCCAACCCGCTACCGTTGTTCGTTCCCTGTCATCGCGTGGTAGCTTCCGGGAACGGGCTGGGAGGTTTCAGCAGCGGAATCGAGAATAAAATCAGGTTATTGAAACTCGAAGGCTGGCAGGTTTCCGAAGGAAAAGTTCTACCTGCCTGATGGTATGTTCCGTTTCAGTTGTCGAGATCGTCGAGCATTTCCAAAGCTTCTTCGACGGTTTCGCGTACGTCTTCGTCCGGATCGTCGAGGCAGTCTTTCAATTTTTGCCGAACATCTTTGATACCTAATAAGCCCAACCCATAAGCGGCATCGCCACGGACCTGTGCATCGGGATGTTTCAGACGCCGACACAACGGTTCGGCCAGATGCCTTGCTTTTTCAGGGTCTTTCGCGGCGGCTTCTTCCACAATACGAGTCACGGCAAGGTGCAGGGAAAACTCTGGAGATTCCAACAATTGCGGCAAAGCTTCCGCCGCTTCCGGGTCGTTCAAAACCTGCTCGACGATATCTTCGTACGCTCCGATCATGATTTGAGATTTTAGGACGGCGGGCCAGGGATTTTCGACCGGCTTGAGCAAACCCAGCAACTGATCCAATGTAGCATCGCCTACCCAACGGATTTTGTTGTCGATAACAATCGTCGGCGTCGAGCGAATACCCAACTCCCGCGCTTTTTCCGGCACCATCGTAGCGTCGATGATCCAGCTTTCCACGTTTTCCAGACCGATCGCCAGTTGATTGCAGCGTTCGACCACCTTGGGACAGTGGACGCATTCCGGCATCACGTAAACATCCAGGCGAATGGGTTCGGTCGTGATATCGGCCAGTTGGCTCGGTTTCAACGAAAGCCTTTCCCCCTGTACCGCCCGTTCGAGGGTTCGCAGAAACGGCGGCCATTCTCCTTTTAACGGTGTGGTCGAATAATACACGCCTCGTGCTTGTTCCGCGACGATTTCGATCCAGGACAAATGCTTGGCTACGGCCTGTTCGCGGCTGGAAATCGCCGGTACCAGTCTGCTGAGATCGCTGGTCAACTCGCAAAGCCGGTTGTTGAGCTCTTGGCTTTCCCCATTGAATTCGAGCAACAAATTCAGAGAGCGTGTTTCGTTGCCCAGTCGATCCTGGATTTCCTGACGTTGCGATTCATTAAGCATGTTCGGCCTGTTCGGATTGGGGATATAATTTAAACAATTTTGAGTCGAGTGTATCTAATTTGTCTATCTTTTACCATGTACAAAGCAAAAAAACCAAAGAGTTGCGATTCCTCCTTCTCCTAAGCTATACAGTACCAAAATATTGTTTCTCTAAAAGAAAACAATCACGGTTTTGGTAACTTGGGAGAATTCATAATGAAACATTGGGTGATTCTTTTTGCAATATTTTCGTTGATGGCAGTCGGTTGCGGGGATGACAATGACGCAAACGATGAGCTTCCCCAAGGCGATTCCGACACGGAATTGGAAGCCGAAGTAGATGTGGAAGACGAGCAAGAAGCGGCCGTCGATCCCTGGGAAGGCTTGGAGGGTCGTGCTTCCAAAATTGTGGATATCCTTGGGGTTTCCACGCATATGCAGCAAAGCGAGGGAGAAAACGCCCACCGCGATTTCGAATTCGAACACTACGTGGAACTGGGCGGCATCCGTATTCGCGAGGATTATCACTGGCATAAAATCGAGCCTGCCGACGACGAATGGAATATGGACGCCGTAGCCACTCAGGTGGCAATGGCCAAAGAGAGAGACATGTCCATTCTGGCGATGCTGGCCTATACCGTGGACTGGGCCATTACCGACGGTGAGTATAGCACCATCGATCCCGCCGAATACGGCGAGTATGCCGGGAAAGTCGCCGAACGATTCTGCGACGACCTCAAACATTACGAAATCTGGAACGAACCCAACCTTTACCGTTTCTGGAAACCGGTACCGGACCCGGACCATTATGGAAAAATGCTGAAAGCCGCCTATACCGAAATCAAAGCGGCCTGCCCGGATGCACAAGTGCTGTTCGGAGGTTGCAGTTCGTGGGACGAAACCTGGCCTCTGGAACGCTGGGCCTTTTTGCGTGAAACGGCGGAAGCTCACCCGGATATCTGCGACTATTTCGACGTGTTCGGCATGCACCCGTACACGCTCAATCAAAATCCCCCGTCGGAGCAGGATTACTACTTGACGGACGAGATTCACTACGAGGGTCAATCCTGGATGACCCGCCTTGCCCGCGAACAGCTCGAAGCCATCGGTTGTCCTGACCGGCCTCTGTGGTACACCGAGATGGGCTGGCCTAGCTACTCTATCAGCGAGGAAAACCAAGGACGATATCTGGCTCGAAGCATTCTGATTGCCGCCGCCGACGAAGTGGAAGCCTATTTCTGGTACACGTTCTGGGACACCGCTCCTCGCGGTGGTTCACGACCCCAGGAATCCAATTTCGGTCTCTTCGGTTATCGAGGTGAGGATGGCACCGTACGACGCACCAAGCCATCCTGGGAAGCCATGAAAGGTGTGGCTGACATGCTGGGACAGTCTCGCTTCGCACGGGATCTTTCGCCGCTGTTGGGATTGCCCAATGACGTGTATGCCTACGCATTTGTGGAGGATGACGGACTGTTGACGATCGCCGCCTGGGATGGCCGGGACGTTCCCGACCGCTTCGAGGATGGTACCGACGACGTGGGTGGTGAAGATACCTCCTACGATTGGGAATTGACGCTCCCCGATGGGTATTCCACCGTGACGATCTACGGCATCGACGGCTCGGAAATCGGCAGCGAAAGCGCCGAGGGAACATTGAACATCACACTGACGCCTTCCGTGCAGTATTTACGCGTCGAGTAAGTAGGAACCCGGATTCGATACGTTACCCTTTCAACACAACGTCCAAGTGCTCCCCGATTTCGCGTATGGATAGCGGATCGGGGAGTTTTTTTTGATAAAGACAAGGAAAATAAGTAGAAAAAACGCGATGAATCGTGATTTTTCTTGAAAAATCGTAAAGGTTTCTTGAGATTTCCGTTCAATTGGAGTAAGGGCTTACACAACTTCGGAGATGACAAAGGTCATCGATGGAGCTAAAGCGTAACGAAACGATACAATTCAATCCGTTTTTTATCAGCCCCAACCGGGAAGCCGGTTGAGGAACGGGCTTTTTTTGCACGAGACAATGGAGTGAAACATGCAGAGAATCCAAAGACTTGCCGTATCCGTCCCCCTGATGGCCCTGTTTATGATGATTTGTTTCGGATCGTCGGCTCTCGCCGAAGACGCCACCGAAACCCCGGAACCCGCTCCCATGGAAGCCGTTGCTCCCGAGGAAGCCGCCGCTCCCGCCGCTTCGGAAGTCGTGGAACTGGCTCCGGCCAAAACCGTCGAGCCCCCGAAGTATTTGGGTGTCCTGGTAGAGCAATCCACGAAACCCGCCGCTCCCGAACCCAAGCGCGAAGCCAATGTGTTTACTTCGGCCGGTAAATACATCGAGATTTACGGAAACGTCAATCTCGACCTGATCTACGACACCACCCGGACGAACTCCGGCAACTGGGCGCTGTTCATCAAACGCAACGGTGGAAAACACTGGAGCGATGATGCGGCGGCTGTGGTTCCGACCGGCGACAAAAACGACAACGAATTCCAGGTCAACCCACGCGCCAGCCGCCTTGGTTTGAACCTCAAAGGGCAGGAAATCAAGGAAATCGGTGCGAAGATTTCGGCGAAAGCGGAAATCGACTTCTTCGGCGGAGACATCTCCACCGGTGACTGGAAAGCCGTGCCCCGTTGGCGTCACCTGTATTTCTCCCTGGATTGGGGCTGGTTCGAATTCCTGGCCGGTCAGACCTTCGACGTAATCTCCCCGATGTACCCGGCCAGCATCGATAACGGTGCCACTTGGTGGATGGGTAATACCGGTGGTCGTCGTCCGCAGGCTCGCTTGACCTTCAAGCCCAAATTCGATGACCAGGGCGTGTTCATCGGCCAGATCGCCGTAGCTCGTCCGAGCACCGTGAGCGGTCACGACAATGACGGCGACGGCAACAACGACGGCGAAGACGCCGGAATGCCGCAGATTCAATGGCGCTTGGCCGTGGATCGTCCCCTGTGGACCCAGAAATCCTTCGTTGTTGGTATCAGCGGCCACTATCAGCAAGAACAAACGCAGACTCCGATCGGCCTGAAGAAAAACGACAGCTTCGATTCCTGGTCCGTCATCGGCGAACTGAGCATGCCGATCATCGACGAACTCGTGCTGCGCGGCGAAGTTTTCTACGGCGTGAACCTGAAAGACATCTACGGCGGCGCATTGCAAGGCGTGAACACCTATAGTGGTGAAGCCATTGCGGCGATGGGTTTCTGGGCCGACCTGACCTACACTCCGCTGACGTGGCTCAAAGTGGCCGCCGGTTTCGCCATGGACGACCCGGAAGACAACGATCTTCCCAAGCCCGTATCCGAAGTCAAAGACGGCCAGATCGTCTGGGCCAACCAGAGCCAGTATGAAGCCGCCCGTTGGTTGACCGGCGTTGGCTTCTTGCGCTCGACCTTCACCCTGGGTGGCGGGTTCTCGATTTCCGCCCAGTACGGTTACTTCTTCACCGAATACCGCCTGATTCAAAGCAGTCCTGTGGGTGCCAGCACCGGCGGAGCCGTCAAGACCAAGAAGGAAATGGCCGTGGACCATCGCGCCCAGACCACTTTCTGCTACAAGTTCTGATCTTCGATCTCTTCGAAGCGTCACGGGTCGGGGCTTACTGCCTCGACCCGTTTTTTGTCTCGATGTTTTCTTTTTCCGGCTTTTCTCCGGCAAACTTGCCATTTTTCGTAAAAAGCAGTTATACTTAAAGTGTTTTATGTTTGAGAAATTACAGGACTTTTCAACCGTGGCATCCTCTTGCAAAACCTTTCTTTTCTTCCTATCGATTTTATCCATCACTTACGGAATACTTGCCTGTGGCGAGGAAGATCTTGACGCGGCGCTCAACGAACTGACCGCCTGCGAGGAAGCGTGTTCGAGAATTTCGCGGGAAGAATGCCTGTCCGGTGACGATTCCGCCGATTTCGCCAGTTCCTCGTGCCTGACCGACTGCGAGGAAGGTCGTTACGGCGAGGATTTCGCCTCCTGCGTGCTCCAGGCGATGTCCTGCGAAGCGTTGGCGGTTTGCCTTGCAGCGATCGAACCCGGTTCGG
>CAXXVK010000071.1:0-27156 GCA_963676915.2 Myxococcota bacterium | reverse complement strand
GGGCTACGAGGCCGAGCCTTCCATCTACCTTCCTGCTGTCATGTGGTATGACGATTTCGTTCAGGTGACGATTCCCTGCGACACCGAATTCAGCAACTATTATTCTTTAGGCGTGACGGTTCATGGGCTTTCCAACACGCAGGGGATTTCCATCACGAGAGCCGGTCAAGGGGAAGCCTGTGCCTGCGATGAGGCTTGCCAAATGGATGCAAATTTTTCTCGGTATTTTTGTCGAGATGCAAATGGAACTTGTTTGGATGGACAATGCGAATACCCCTTAGTGGACAATGGTACAGAGTGCTCTGTAGAATGGACTGATGAGTTCGGAGATTGGAATTGCTACAACGCTGAATATATGGAAGGGTATGTTGATGGCGAATGTAATGCAGGGATCTGCGATCCAACGGTAGTTGAAGGAAGATTCTGCAATGATGATGTAAATTGCACCTATTTTGATACCTGTCAAGACGATGGCACGTGTGGTGGTACGGATTACACCTGTGAACCCAACCAATGCCAGACAGCTTCCGAATGCAACGGATTCGGAGGTTGTACACCTACCAATGTGGATGATGGAACCGATTGCGATGACGACAACCTATGCACACTCACCGATGAATGTTCCGGTGGGCAGTGTGTAGGAACCCCGAAAGCTTGTGACACCCCGCCGATCGCCTATTGCCAGGACGCCAATACCTCCATTGTCCACAACACTATCGGGATCTGCGACCGTAATGATGGTGAATGCGATTACACATACAACGAAGTGGACTGCTCCCTGGGCTGCGGTGGTGGCTGCAATGAAATCACAGGATTATGCAACGGCGATCCCTGTTGTGGAGTGGTTTGCGACGAACCGCTGAACACTTTCTGCTTCGAGGCTACCGGCACCTGTTCCGGAGGTGCCTGCAGTTACGATCAGGAATCGGTGGGAACGGTCTGTGACGACCAGAACGCCTGTACCTATGATACGGCTTGTGATTCCGCAGGAAACTGTGAAGGGTTGAATCGACCTGCCGGTTATAGCTGTGACGATGGAAATGCCTGCAGTTACGGGGATATTTGCGACGGTGAGGGAATCTGTGCGGGTGCAACGGTGTACTCCTGTCCAGCTCCGACACAGTGCGAGGAAAGCGTGGAATGCGACGGACTGGGTGGATGCACGGTGACATACAAGGAGAATGGAGCCACCTGCGACGACGGATTGAACAACACCCGCAATGACCGTTGCGACGGTCAAGGTGGATGTGCAGGAGATTTCTATGTCTGTACACCTACTCAATGCGAGGAAAGCTCGACGCCCAATGGTGTGGACTGTACGGTGGTTTACAAATCAAATGGCTTCGTGTGCGACGATGGAAACTCGTGCACACATACGGACCAATGCGACGGTGCTGGAAACTGCGGCGGTACGGATTATAGCTGTGAAGCGCCAAACGATTGCGAGAATGCAGTGACTTGCGATGGTAACGGTGGCTGCAATCACCAGTATCATCCACAGGGTTATGGATGTACGTCCGATAACTTATCTTGCACGAACGATGTGTGTGATGGTGCAGGGGTCTGTACGCATAACCTGCAAAACGACAAATGCCTGATCGATGATACCTGTTACGTTTCGGGTTTGGCGAACCCCACCAATGAGTGTGTCGGCTGTAACCCGGCAAATTCTCAAGAATCTTGGAGCAATTTGCCGCTGAACACGGGTTGCACGAACGACGGTTTCTCTTGTACCAACGATATCTGTGATGGCATGGGGGCTTGCACCCATCCAATCCAAACGAACAAATGTTTGATCGATGGTTCCTGCTACGAATCCGGAGCGGAAAGCTCGACCAACGAATGTGTCGGTTGTGCTCCTGCGATCTCCCAGGAAGGTTGGAGCGACTTTGAACAAGGCACAGCCTGTACTAATGATGCCTTCTCCTGCACCAACGACGTCTGCAACGGTTCAGGGACTTGTGAGCACCTTGTGATGCTCAACAAATGTCTGATCGACAATACCTGCTACGACGATGGTGCCGCCCAGCAAGGAGAGCAATGCATTGGCTGTGTAGCCAGCGAGAGCCACTCTTCCTGGAGCAATTTACCCGTTGACACGACTTGCGACGATAGCGAGGACTGCACGCATTCGGACATCTGCGACGGTGCAGGAGTTTGCGCCGGAACAAATTATACTTGCGATGATCCAAACCAGTGCGAGATCAATGTCACATGTGATGGCGAAGGTGGTTGCAACAGAGAATACCAGCCGAACGGAACCGCCTGTAATGATGAAACAACCTGTACGCATACGGACGAATGCGATGGCGCCGGCAATTGTGCTGGCACAGGTTACACCTGCCCGGAACCAACGCAATGCGAGGACACCGTAACCTGTGACGGTCTTGGCGATTGTACTGTGACGTATCAAGAGAGCGGCTTTTCCTGTGATGATGGAGAAGCCTGCACGCATACGGATGTCTGCGATGGTGCAGGCGTTTGCCAGGGCACGACCTATACCTGTAGAGATCCAGAAGAATGTGAATTGGCCGTCAATTGCGATGGAGCCGGTGGATGTGAACCGGACAACACGCCGTACGGAGAGGCTTGTACAACAGACGATCTCGCTTGTACTTCGGATGTCTGTAATGGGTCAGGAGCCTGTGTCCATGAGGCGATGCCGGGCACCTGCTTGATTCAAAGCGTCTGTTTTAATGATGGTACGAGAAACCCAGACAATCAATGCGAGCTTTGTGCCGACAGTCAAAATCAATATGCCTGGTCCCCCATGCCGTTCGACGCGGCCTGCGATGATGAAGATCCCTGCACGCATAGCGATATCTGCGACGGCTTTGGACTTTGTATGGGTACAACCTACGCTTGCGAGGTACGCACCTGCGATATTTCAGCCCAATGCGATGGTTTTGGAGGATGTATTCGAGAATATAAAGAAACGGGAACAGAATGCAACGATGGCAACCTGTGTACGATTTACGATGTTTGCATGGAAGAAGGCGTTTGCGAAGGTGAACTCAAGCCTTGTGTAACACCATTGATTCCCAATTGCATGGATGACGTGAACATGCGTCTGTTCGAGGCCCATGGTGAATGTGATCCTCAGGTCGGAGAGTGTGAGTATCCAGAGCATCAATACCCCTGCGATAGCGGATGCGATCCGATTACGGGGTTATGCGTCGGCGGTATCTCATTGGACTGCTTGCAGGAACCCAGCGCTGCTTGCCGTCTGACGCCTGGTTATCCTGCCTTCGACCCGGATTCCGGAGAACCCATTTGTGCCTATCCGTTGGCAGATACCGGCACCACTTGCACGGATGAGAGTCTTTGTACGTTCAACGACCAATGCGACGACAACGGATTATGTGTTGGGACCGGGTATTCTTGCACTGATGATCGGCAATGCGTGATCAGCTCGGACTGCGATGGTGCTGGTGGTTGCGACGTCGTACTGGAAGTCGAAGGAACCGCCTGTGACGATAGTGATCCTTGTACAACCTTTGATCAATGTGATGCCAACGGAGACTGCATCGGTTCTTCGTATTCCTGCCAAAGCCAGGAAGGGCCTTGTGTGGCCTCTGCGACTTGCGATGGAGTCGGCGGTTGCGATGTTGTGCTGGAGGTCGAAGGAACTGTCTGTGACGATGGTGACCCATGTACATCGGAAGATTCATGTACGTCTACTGGAGAGTGCTTGGGTGTTGAAGGCGCCTGTGTAGATGGTGACGAGGAAGTCGAGGACGAAGAAATGGCCGATGTTGATCACGATATTGACGTTTCGGATAGAGATTTGGCTGATGCAGACGATGACACAAGCGAAAATCAACCGGTAGCGGATGAAGATACTTCTACGGGTGCTGATGAGGAAATCCCTCAGGATGGCGATGAAGACGTTTTGCCGGTTGGCGGAGGCGGAGGTTGCCAGTCCTCAGGTACTTCGGGGGTGAGCTTCCTTTTCATAGTTCTTTTCGGGTTGGGATTAGCCATTACCCGTAAAAAGCTTCACATTAGCATTCACTGATGGTTTCAGATATGAACCGTGTAAAAAATAAAATCTTCGCAAGTGTGTTGGCTTTAGTCCTCGTTTGCTGTTCGTCTTGTTCTCAAGAGTCATCGTTTGATGCAAAGACCGATGATACTACGGACCTGGACCAGCTCGTGCTGTCGACGACGAACATGAATGCCGGGCGAACTGCACATACCGCAACCCTCCTGACCGATGGTCGGGTGCTGGTTGTCGGTGGATCGACAGACGCCAGAGCGGAAATTCTGGATCAAGCAGGTGAAAACCAACAGTTCACCGGTGCGCTGGCTACAAACCGGCTCAACCACGCGGCTATTTTGCTGCCCAACGGCAAGGTATGGGTGGTCGGTGGTCAACCTCAAAGTGGCGGGAATTACCTGGCCTCTACCGAGTTATACAATCCGGCAACGGAAGCCTTCTTTTCCGGACCGAATTTGACTGTAGCTCGCAAGGCACCAACGCTGAACCTCTTGAGAAATGGAAACGTTCTGATTTGCGGCGGGCAGAGCGATTTCAGTACGTATTTGGACACCTGTGAACTATACGACCCAATGGCTGAAACTATCACTCTTGTGCCGGGTGCTATGCAGCATACACGAGCCGGGCATACGGCGGTGTTGCTCCAAGATGGGAATGTGTTGATTTGTGGGGGCATGGTCGCCCAGAATACGCCAGCGTTAACCTGCGATCGTTACAACACTGATACGAATGACTATACTGCCGTTCAGCCGATGAGCGAAGCCCGAGCAAGCCATACAGCGACGGTGTTAAGCGATGGCCAGGTACTTGTTGCAGGTGGACGCTCGTCCTCATCAGCCTTGACATCGAGTGAAGTTTACAACCCGATTGAAAATATTTGGATAGCTGACGGTACCCTTTCTCAGGCAAGATATTTGCATTCAGCAAGCTTGTTGTCCGATGGGCGAGTAATGGTTGCCGGAGGTTACTCTGGTTCTGGCGGATTGGCTACTGTCGAGATACTCAACAGATGTACTGTGGCAAATGCTGGACAGGACAAGATTGTCGAACCGTTGAAAACGATATACCTCAATCAACAAGGTTTTTTTCATATGGGTGAAGAAAACATCGCATATAAATGGGAGTGGATCACCAAACCGGATGACGCTTACAGGGCCATAATCCAAGACGGAGAAAACAATTCTGTAGCGGGTCAATGGCTAAGTGACTCAAACATTCATTTTTATTCGGAAACACCAGGGACATATGAACTGAGACTAACGTTACGTAATCTCGTAGGCAGTTGTGAAGAAACAACCACCGATGAAATTGTTATTGAGGCAATTCCTGTTCCAGATGTTTACATTCAGCTTACCTGGACGTCGACGAACAGTGACTACGATCTGCACCTAATTCGACCCGAGGGGAGCTTCTCGCGAGATTGCAGTGACAATAATGATTCCGATTGTCATTATTGCAATTGCAATACATCTAATGGGGCTGAAATGCCTTGCCCAGAAAGAGGATGCCCCGGTCCTCTCAATGCCGTCGATTGGAATATCCAAGGTCTTCGGTCTGACGACCCAATGTTGCTTTTCGACGACATTTCAGGAAGCGGCCCTGAAGTAATGATCATGTCCGGTGCGATGGCTGGTGATTATCGGATTGCCGTTGAAAATTACTCCACAATAAATTACAACGATCAAGCGAAGGTAAAGGTGTGGATCCATGGAAACCTGATGGCAACATTGCTTTATGGTCCACCACACACTGTAAGCGGTATTGAACCTGGAATGCATTGGAATGCTGGCTGGATTCGTGTAATCGATACGGAAAACATAGAAATAATACCTGATGGCACAATCGACCCTTCTTAGGTCTCAAATGGGTGATTTGCTCAAGTGTAGATACAGGAGAAGGAATTCCATGGGATTGTTTCAAAAAACAACGAAAACAATCGTTTGTATGTTTTCAATTATGACAATTTTCGCCTGCACGAATGAAGCCCAGGATTTAGGTAGGGAGGACGAAGTATCGGATACATCCAAACTCGAACATATGGAGCTGGCAGCGACCAACCTGAACGCTGATCGCTCGGCTCACACCGCAACCCTCCTGACCGATGGTCGGGTGCTGGTTGTTGGTGGATCGACAGATGCCAGAGCGGAAATTCTGGATCAGAATGGTACGAATCCCCAATTTTCAGGAGCGCTTGCCACAAACAGACTCAACCAGGCCGCGGTTTTGTTGCAGAATGGTAGCGTCTGGGTGGTGGGTGGTCAACCCCAAGGGGGTGGAGACTACCTGGCATCTACCGAACTTTTCGATCCGACGACGGGGATTTTCTCCGCCGGACCGAGCTTGAGTACTGCTCGTAAAGTGCCTACCCTAAATTTGCTGCATAATGGAAAAGTTCTGATTTGCGGCGGACAGAGCGATTTCAGTACGTATTTGGACACGTGTGAACTGTACGATCCAACGGCTGAAACCATTACCCTTGTTCCGGGTACTATGCAGCATGCTAGAGCCGGGCATACAACAGTGCTGTTACAGGATGGGGATGTGCTGATTTGTGGGGGCTTAGAAGCCCAGAATACGCCTGTGGCCTCTTGCGATACGTACAACGTGGAAACGAACACATTTACTGCCGTTCAACCGATGAACGAAGCCCGAGCCAGTCACACCGCAACGATATTGATGTATGCATGGGAGAGTCCTTATCATCGTGTGTTGGTTGTCGGAGGTAGATCGTCGTCGATGGCGTTGGCATCAAGTGAAATCTACGATCCTGAAACAAACACTTGGTCGGAGGGGGGATCATTATTTCAGGCGCGATATCTTCATTCTGCAAGTTTACTGCCGGATAAATGCATTGCGATTACGGGAGGGTACTCGGGTAGTGCAGCATTAGATTCGACCGAAATCTACTGCCCGGAATTACTGCTGCCATGTTTGCAAATACTCCCCTTGGAAGATGTTTCATGTCTTTGGGGATTGGGGATCTGCCCTGGTATCAATTTCGGCGACACAGCCCCGAATACTCCGGTAACTCGAACATTATCTCTTAGCAACTGTGGAGATATGCCATTGAATATCAGTTCAATGTCGTGGGGGCCTGCTTCACCTAACAACATTGAGAGACCCTTTCAGGAAGTGAACCCTTTTCCGAATTTAATACTACAACGAGGCGAGACGTACGAAATTGACATAACATTTCTCCCTGTCACAGAGAATGCACTCTACACCTCAAGTATTTTATTCTACTCAAACGCTGAAAAATATCTATGGGACGACGAGTATACACCGGATGGTTCTCCCGCTTCATGGAGTGTAGAAGGTTCATGTACTGCTGCAAAATAAAGCTGCGATAAGCATTTCAAAATGTTTAGAAGTCATCCTAAAAATACCGACCGAGGATTTCGAGGTGATTTCGAGACGAATTCGTCGTTGGCGACGACCTTCCCGCGATCAGCAGAGGAAGACCCATCAACGCGTAAGCTTTGCCGTGTTCATCCCGAGCGACTTCGAAAGAGATGATTTCGGTGCGTCCTTTTTTCCCATCCTCGTAAAACGTGTGTTCCACCGTGATTTCATGGTCTCCGGCGTCGGTAATGCCACTATACGCCCCTCGGTCTCGAAGACCTGCAGGAAGCCTGGGCGAACCGTCGAAAAGTTGTGCCAATGAGGAAAAAGCACAAGAAAACTGAGAATATACCATTTTATGCAAATTTCCCTGAAGCTGACTAGAGCCTGAATCTTCTTGAAGCCCTTCCCTTTTGTGGTATATTCGACGTACCATATTGCGATATTGCACAAAACAGCATTCTTACTTCTCAAGATCGTTCGGAGACGAACAGGGTTGATATCGATGAAATTGTACGTTTGGCTGACAGGTTTTGTTGTGGTCGCGTTCCTGGCGGGATGGATCGCTCCGGCGATGGCCGAGACAAAGGAACGTTCCGGCATCATGGTGTGGGAACTGGAGAAGAAAAGCGGCGTCAGTATCGAAGACATCGACTCCATTTCCGGTTTCATCACCTTGGAAGTCGAACGGCGCTCCGGTCGTACGGCGCTGTCCGATGCGGATATTCTAACCATTTTACAGGGTGAGGAAAAACGCCAGAAATGCGGCGCGGAAAGTGCAAGCTGCATTGCCGAGATCGGAGCGGCGTTGGGAGTTCCCGAAGCGATATCCGGTGACCTCGGGCGCCTGGGCGAATACTGGATTCTGAACCTACGACGGATCAACGTCCGCTCGGCGGAAGTGATTTCCCGTTCGGGCGTGCAGTTGAAAGGAGACATCAACCGACTGATCGAAGCGATTCCCTCAGCGGTTGCGGAGCTGTTCGAGAAAACATCTCCCGAAACGGCACAAACCCCACCCAAAGCTCACAAGTCGCTCAAAAAGCCTTCCTCGAACATGACAACGGCGGCTTACGCCACATTTTTTACGGGTGTGGGGCTGACGTTGTTCGGCGGCGTCGCCCATTGGCAAATGAACCAGGTCCGTGACGATTACGCTGCCGGAGAGTCCGACGCCAAAAGCCGCCATACAACCTGGAAAGGGATGGCGGCAACAGGCTACGCGCTTGGTGGCGCACTGATGGCTACAGGGGTGACGCTGTGGATCGTCGAGGCTACGGGCAAGAAAAAAGAGGCGAAACAAGCCTATCACTTTGGGGCATCCCCCATGGAAAACGGTGTTTCGGTCTGTTTATGGGGAAGTTGGTAGATTATGCGTACTTCGATCGTCTGTTGTGTACTGTTGGTTCATCTTCTGGTTTTCAGCGCATGCGACTCCTGGAGCCTTGGCGACTACGGTGGCCTGGGAGATCCCTGTTTCGGCAACGATACCTGCAACGGAACTTTAACCTGCTGCGAGGGTGTTTGCCTGGAATCCTGCATGGGTGACGGTGACGTGGATTTGGAAAACCTGGATGACGAAACCGATGATCCCGGTGAAAGCGATGCCGACACGGATTTGGATGTGAACGAAATCCCGGATACCGATCTCGACGACGCCACGGAAGACGACTCCGACGACACGACGGAACAAGATGCTGACCTCGATGACCTAACGGAAGAAATCGAGCCGGAATGCGCCTGTTCCGGTGTTTCGACCTGCTGCCCGGACGGCTGTTCGCCCGTCGAGGACGGCACCGCCTGTGGAGCGCAGGACCAATGCTTGAGCGGGGCGTGTGTCGATTGCATCGATGAGACGGGCTGCGAGGATGTTACCGAGGATGCAAATCCCTGTACGAGCCTTGCGTGCGTCGAAAACGACTGCGTGGAACTCAACGACGACCAAAACACCTGCGATGCCGATGGAACGGATTGCGTCGCCGAAGTCTGCGAGTCCGGGGCTTGCGTGGTGGACGAAATCCTTTCCGGCTGTTATATCGATTCCGCCTGTGTTGAACAAAACGCGCTGCAAGGCTTGTCGGGTGACGATTCCTGCCGGATCTGCACGCCGATCAACCGCAACGATGCCTGGACGGTACTGACTACCGGACCTTGCGACGATGGTAACTCGTGCAGCACCGACGACGCCTGTGGCACCGGCGGAGTGTGCGAGGGAGCCTCCTATACCTGCCTACACGGCGGCACCTGCGCGGGTGACGGCACCTGCAGCGGCTGCGATCACCGCTGGTCGGGCGATCTGTGCGAGGTCTGCGACACCGAAGCCGGGTTGTTCGTGCATGACGGCAACTGCCTGGAAGCCGAACCCGATTACGACCACGACGGCGTGTGTTTTTCGCCGGACTGCGACCCTGTCGAAGCCGACACCTGCCCGACCGTCTGGAACCCGGACAACGATCCGAGTCTTTGCGAAGCCTGGAGTACCTATAGCGCGGAATTCGGCGCACAACGGTCGGTCACACTCTCGGAAAATGGAGAAAATTCCACCTGGCGACGCACGAACGAGCCGGTGGAGCTGCCGCTCGTCAACGGGATTCTGGACGATTCCGTGGTGGGGTATTGGAAGTTGGATAACGGCGAGGCTCGGGATTATTCGGGGAATGGGAATGATGGAACCTTGTCCGATCCCGCTCCGACGGCAAGTGAGGGCGCGTTTGGGGATACGGATGGGGCGATGGTGTTTGATGGAGAATCAACGTACTTAGATACAAATATCTCATATGAAACATTCCTTGGTTTGTCGAATCTTTCGATATCTTTATGGGTATTTTTGAATGATTTCTCGGAGTATGCGGCACTTTTAGGAAGTGCTAGTCCAGGAAATGGAATGTTTGAGTTACTGTTCTTCTCTTCAAATGGTGAAATTCAATTGGGAATTGGATACTGTTCTGGTAATAACGGTTGTGCTGAGTGGACTCAGGTAGGTGTTGAAAGTTATCAGTTTGAACTCAATCGCTGGTATCACATATCTGTCATTCTAGATCAGAATAGTCAATCCTGGTTTGTAAATGGTAATTTGGTTGAGAAAGATTTCGCCCAATTTTCTTCATTGCAAAATCAAACTGAAAGTATTCCATCATTTAAAATAGGCAAGACAGATTCTACTCAACCTCTAGACGGCTCCATCGACGAAGTCCTCCTCTTCAACCGCGCCCTTTCTCCTGACGAAATCCGCGCCTACTACGATTCCCGCGCCCCCTACGGCACGAAACACGTTCCCGGCGCACAGGACGACTTCGACGACCTCCGTATCACCGAAACCAGCGACCAGCTACCAGCGGCCAGCGACGAGCATTTGGTCCCTCATGAAATCCTCGGCCCGCGTCCGCATTCCGACACACCTTGCCCGGCGGAATACGACGACCTCGACCCGGCGGAAATTCCTCACATCGCCGACCGCGAGGATTTGTGCGGGGTTGTGGGGTATTGGAAACTGGATGGGGATGGGGTCGATTCGAGTGGAAATGAGCATGATGGAACCAATGTCGGCGCTGTCGCTACCTACGGAAGATTTGGGGATAAAAATGGAGGAATGGGATTCGACGGACAATACTCAAAGATTGGCCTAGATGGAAACATCATGAACGGTCTAACGGAATTTACCGTTGAGTTGTATTTTTCGCCAAAAGAAACACTCGATTTGAATGCAAATCGCCAAGATCTTGTTTATCGTGGTTTACCCGTAAATGGAGCCAATTTGTTTATACTTTACGATAACAATGGATACCTATCGGCAGGTTTTAGAGATACCGATAATAACAAAAAAGTGATTGACTCAAATCCTATAACCTTTTCAAAAAATCATTATCATCATGTTGCGCTTGTACGTACTGATTTTAACGATCTTATTCTTTATTTGGATGGACAATTATTAGAAACTGAGGAATCAATACTCGGTAGTGACCCAACCGGTCCACTAATCAGTGATGATCGTTTTTCTATCGGTTGTAGAACGACTAATAGTTATTATTTCCATGGAACCATCGACGATCTCCTCATCCACTCGGTTGCAAAAACCCCGGAATACATCTACCGGCGCGCTCACCCGAACCTTCCGACCCTGCGATTCCTGGCGCATACGGAGCCTCTGGACTCCCAAGGTGGCTCCGACGGGCCTTTTTCGTGGCTGAGTTATGCGCTGCACTGGGCCGATCCCGACGCCCGCCTGCGCCCGGTGGAACTCGCCCATCACGCCTACCGCGAAAATTTCCGAACCTGCACCGGCCTGCTCTCCGAATGCACCGGTTACGCGGGTTGGTGGCGGTTTAACGAGGGGGCGGGGACCATTGCCGTAGATTCGAGCACGAATAAAAATAACGGGACGCTCGAAGGCACGGATGGCCCGCCCCAGTGGGTGGCAGGGCGTGAAGGAACGGCTCTGGAGTTCGATGGGGTGGATGATGGGGTCATCATCTCACATGATGATTCTTTGAACCTCAAAGCGTTCAATATGGAAGCAGCTATCGATATCGAATCATTCATGAATGATATTGGTATTATTTTGCATAAAGGGCTATGGGCCAGTTCCACGGAACACAGAAATTATATGCTGTCAACAAACAATACCGGAGCATGGCGTACTCAATTCGAAGATGAAAGCGATGGCGATTATTTCAGGGAGTATTCGGAAGTCTTGGACACAGATCCACACACAATTTCCGGTGGATATCAACAGAATACGTTTTATCTTTCGACAGATCACATCATGGAAACGTACGAAATCGAATCTGGCGAACCCGATTTCACAACAACACCCATTTATCTCGGAAAAGTTGAAAATTCGTTTCATTTCCATGGCCTCATCGACTCCGTCCGCATCATGAACCGCGCCCTCGCCCCCGACGAATTCCTGCACTACCCGTTAGCGTCCCACCAGTTGGGAGCCTTGACCGACCCAAGCGGCGACCCGCTGGACTCGGACGGCGACGGCATCCCCGACGACGGCGACGGCTCGCTGGCCTCGGGCGACCATCCGTGCGATGGTCCCGAAGACACAAACTGCGACGACAACTGCCCGCTGGTGGCCAACCCGGAACAGGAGGATTTCGATCACGACGGTATCGGAGATGCGTGTATCGATGTTGGAACGACTTGTACGCTCGAATCGGTCTTGGGATTCACTACGATACAGGGATGCAAACCGGCTCGGAAAGTGGCGATCGGTGGCATGGAGGTCCAGGAGGCGGTGTATCCCGTGCGCCTCGAAATCTTCCTGCAACCGGACGAACCGCTACCGGAAGATAAATCTGACATCGCCCTCAGCGAATCGATGGATTATTGGGTGGAGGCGATTTCGGAGACGGAACACGGGTTCGCCGTGTGGGTTGGTCTCCCGCCCGAAATGCAGGAAACCGGCACGGAATTCCTTTTATGGTGGAATACGGGCGGGGTGATCTCTCCGAACCCGGAAGCGATTTTTACCTATTTCGAGGATTTCGACACGGACGTGCTGGCAAGCGGGGAGTGGGTGCCATTAGACAACGTAAGCAGTGGACTGTTGGTCGATACGGAAAATACTCAATTAACCATTGAAACGCAGACCGCCGCAGAGGGAGCATATACCACTTTTTCAGAATGGCAAGTACCTGGAAATGCTGTAAAGTTTCGACAGCAATTAAACACCAGCGGACATGGATACACTACTTGCGTGATCGAACTTCGCAACAATGATGTTTCAGTTTTCTTCCTCGCCGGAAATAATGAAGGTGATTGGCACGGCACTGAATGCCCAGACTTCGGTTGTAGTTTTACTGAGGTTCCCCCACCGGGATCGGAAGGCTCCTGGCACGGCTTGGAATATGCCTTTTACGAAACCGAAACCCATGTTATCAGTTCAGAGGATGATAGTTTGAGTGGTAAAGTTATGCCAAAAACTTGGACTGCGATAAGCCCCTGGCAAACTATTGAATTCCGAAATCCATGGGATTCGGAATGCTACCTAGATTGGATATATGTGCGCCCCTTGGAAGAGGCAGAACCGATGGTTGAAATCATCTTTCCAGCGGTTAATCCTGGTTGTTCCGACAACTCCCGTGAAGGTTTCGTAAATGAATTGGAATTTCCGGGCATCGCCTCCTGCGCCGGAGATTTCACCGATCGCAACCTACGCGCCACACGAAGCAACACGACATGCGGAAACAGCCTGGATGTGATATGCCCGACTGCCGAGGATCTCTGCGCCGAAGGCTGGCATATCTGCATGAAAAACGGCCTAAGCGCGGACCTAAGCGACAGGATTTCGGCAGATGATTGCAATTCGGATACAGCGGGAGAGGGTGTTTTCGCGGCGGCGTCTTCCCATTGCACGAGCGGCACATGCAGCTATACCGAACCTTACGGTTGTCTAACTAATAATTCATGTTCCGAAGCAATTGCATGTGGAGTCAATATTAGCGAAGGAGATTGCAAAAGCGGTCTATGGTCTGGAGAAACACACATCACAGGATCTTCTTCCAACGGCTGTGGAAACATCAGCGATGACGTGGCGGGCGTCCTTTGCTGTAGAAATAACTGACCAAGAGAATCTCTGGCGTATTGGCCGTACAACCGGATTTCGACAAACTCCAACAGGTGATGGCTGTTACGATGGTGGAAGAGTAAGGAGAAAAAGAGCAAACGCTTACATGTAAACAATCCTTGAAGAGAGGAAAGAAAACATGAAAAGCCTTAAACTATCCGCCGTCATGAAGACCGACATTCGTGGCTATACCACCAAGGTCGGTATGATGAATGCCTTCGATCTTGGGAAGTTGCTGAAAGAACACAAGGCTTTCATCAGTGAAAAAGTAGCAGCGTATGAAGGTTCGATCATCAAGGGAGAAGGCGATTCGTTTTGGATCGTCTTTTCCAGTGTGACCAAGGCTGCGATTTGTGCACTTGAAATTCAGGACGATCTTTTGGCTCAGCAGGCAGGACGTGGCGATGAAGACAGACTTGCCGTACGGATCGTTATCACGGCTGGTGATATCCTTTTTGCCGACGAAGATATTTTTGGCGAAACGGTCAATATGACGGCCAGAATCGAGAGCCTCACACCTGCCGATGAAGTATATCTTTCCGAAGCGGCCTGGATGTCGTTGAACCGTGCTGAAGTGCAAACCCGCTTTGTAGGGGAATACAACCTGAAAGGCATCAACAAACCGGAACGGATTTTCCGCATCAATCGAGAACACCGCACCCGCATCGTCAAAGATCAAGCCATTGTATTTACGGATATGAGCGACTACACTACTTTTTCCTTGGAACATGGCGTTTCCGAGGTGGAAAACATCCTCAACAATCTGGATCGTGTGCATACCCAAACCTGTCAGGAGCACGGAGGAACGATACGGCTGATTATGGGCGATTGCTATTTCATGACGTTTCCCGAAACCGTATTGGCTATGGAGGCGATCGCGAATATTGACAAGCTATGGGATGAATTCCGCAAGGGCGATCCCAAATATGAAAAAAACCGTTTAACCATCGGCATCCATCATGGCGATTTGTATCACTACCGCTCTGCGTTATACGGAAAAGATATCAATACTGCGGCAGGACTCTATTCACTTGCTGCGAAAATGACGAAAAAGACCGATAATGTCGTTTTCGTCAGTGAAAGCATCAAGGAAAAACTAGCCGATTCGCCTTGGGTTGAGCAGCTTGAAGAAATCGAGATTCCTGAAAACAAACGAGTGCGTTACCAAGGTAAAGTTTTTCAATTGCGCGGACGTTGATCTGTGACGATTTTGCAGAGGATTGTGCTTCTATCCATGAATTGATCAACTATAGAATGCCATGTGGGAAAGCTCTTGACGAATAGGGCAAATAGATCATGACCGCGACCCGACGAAGCAAAGATACCGTCTCGCCCGCAACACTGCTTTCTTCGTATCGTCCAGTCACCCGTTTCAAGCGACCTCCTTTAGTAAAACATTCTTAACTATCTCAACCTCAAAGCAAAGGATCTTTTACTTTGGATCGAAAAAGTTCAAGAGCGTTTACTTGAAGCCTTATGCAGCAATCATTTTCAAACTCATCTCCATTGCCTTCTGTAAATCCAGACAAAGCATAAGAGAAGCCCCAGAAGCAATACGCCTACATTCTCCGTTGTATGACATCCACCGCCACCACCGAAGACACTAGCTTCATCATCCAAATCGGCGATATCTTCATTGTTTGGATCGCCATCGGGGGTATTATCCCTGTCCTCCTCGATATCACCGTCTGGACTACTTTCATGGACATCCGCTTCCGTCGGTTCGTCCAGATTCTCGTCCAGGTCGAAATCGTCGTCTAGATCAAGATCATCTTCCGAATCGAGATCGTCTTCGAACTCCGCATCCTGCTCCGGTTCCAAGTCCAAATCTTCGTCTCCGTCGACGATGGCTTCCTTCTCAACTAGAATCTCAAAGCTTCCAGCCGTTTCATAGGAAACAGAATCGATGGAGAACAAAGCCGTTGATTCGTTGCGATCACCATTCACCACGATTGGACCATAGGACTCCATTTCGCCAAGACCAGCGCCATTGAGGCTGTAGGTACAAGAAATAGGATCGCAGGAGTCAATCAATACTATCGCCAGGTCTGCTGTATCTTCAGGATCGACGGTTATCCAATAGATTCCGGGCTGCAAATCAACTTCGAAGAATATGTCCGGGCCAAAAAGCGCCTCTTCGCTGCAAGGCTCATCCGGAGTGAACACGTTAATCATCCCATCCGTCGTGAAGTTCTCTGGAGAATCCACCTGGAGTTGAATTGGCATGTCACAGACTTCACCATCATTGATCGATACGCATTGGCCATCGTAGCAACGCTCCTGTCCCTCTTCGGCCACATCGCAATAAACGCCGTTGTCCGAATAAACCATCTCGCAACCGCCCATACCGTCACAATTCGATTCTACCTCGCAGATACCCGGTTCACAGAGGTGTTGAATTCCGTTACAATAGCCCTCGCCATCGCATTGGTCGGAATACGTGCAAAGATCTGAATCATCGCACGGGGTGTTTTCAGCAAGGTGATTCGGCTGACAAGAACCTAATCCGTCACATATGTCCTGCCCTGAGCAATCCGTCGGATCTTCACCGCAAGGCGTATCTTGCACTACGAAAGACCACGCGTCTGTACGTTGATCGGGCTGGCATGATTCACAATCGTTGTCTGAGTTCAACGCACCAGTATCTATGCAAAGGTTGTCGATCAGGCAAACATCGGCAACCAGTAGATGAGTACAGACCCCTGCATCGCAAATATCCGTCGTACAGTCCAGATTGTCACTTGTACACGATTCGCCGTTGTTGATGATGAAACAACCGTCACAACAGGAATTCACTTCCGCGCATGTGCAAGTTTCTCCAAGGCAGATTCCATCTAAACATTGATCATTACTGGTATCCGGGTTGTTATCATCACATTCCGTTCCATTTTCGGCAAATCCGTTGTCGGCGCAAGAGCCGGAGCCGTCACAGTAGTCTTGATTGGTGCATTCGTTGCCATCGTCTCCGCAGGTCGTACTTGTATCGAAATCATTGGTTTGGCATGTACCGGCTCCGTTACAAGTATCTTGCCCGGAACACTCGGTCGGACTATTGCCACAGGCCGTGTTGACAGCAACAAAGCCATGGTCGGCACAAGAACCGGAGCCGTCACAGTAGTCTTGATTTACGCATTCCGTTCCGTCATCCCCGCAGGTCGTACTTGTATCGAAATCATTGGGTTGGCATGTACCGGCTCCATCGCAAGTATCCTGGCCGGAGCACTCGGTCGGACTATTGCCACAGGCCGTGTTGGCGGCAACAAAGCCATGGTCGGCACAAGAACCGGAGCCGTCACAGTAGTCCTGATTTACGCATTCCGTTCCGTCATCACCGCAGGTCGTGCTTGTATCGAAATCATTGGTTTGGCATGTACCGGATCCATCGCAAGTATCCTGGCCAGAGCACTCGGTCGGACTATTGCCACAGGCCGTGTTGACAGCAACAAAACCATGGTCGGCACAAGAACCGGAGCCGTCACAATAGTCCTGGTTCACGCACTCCGTACCTGCGTCACCGCACATCGTGGAAGTATCGAAATCGTTCGGCTGGCATGTACCCGATCCGTCACAAGTATCTTGACCGGAGCACTCCGTCGGACCATCGCCGCAGTCCAACCCCACGTTGATCGGGTTTGCTTCACAGCGATGGGTACCATCGCCGTTGTCGATGCAGACGCCTTCCGTGCAATCCCTGTCGAATTCAGAGCAGTCGGCATCATAGCAGGGGTCCATCACGCAATCCGGGTAGTTATTGTAGCCCTCGGCGCATTCCTCGCACGTGTCGCCATCGTAGCCTTCGAGGCAGGTGCAGGTGTCGGGAGCGGTGCAACTTCCATGGATGCACGTCAGATCGCAAATCGCCGAGTCGCACAGATCCCCTTCCCAGCCGACGTCACAGGTACAACCACCGTCACCTTCGTTACCGTCGTTGCAGCTTCCGTGGGAACATGCGGGGCAGGATTCACAGTCGGTGCCGTAGTACCCTTCGTCGCAGATATTGCATAGGACTCCGGCCCAGCCAGTGTCGCACGCGCACAGGCCGGTATCCATCGAGCAACTCCCGTTGTCGGTGCAAAGCGGACAGCACACGTTATCGGTGCAAATCCCGATGCCGTCGCAGTCCGAATCGCTGTCGCAATCATCGCCATACGCGAACCCATTCTCAACGGCTCCGATGTCGCAATGACCCAAGACCGGGAACGGTCGCGTGCGCCCGCGCTGGTCGGTGGCAACGGGATTGCCATTGTAATCCAGGCAGTCGCCCGCATCCAGCGCGGGCGAGCTTGGCAGCAGACCGAAGAAAGGCAGATCGGCGCTTGTATCAAGCGATGTCAGGTTGGCCGTGGCCAGGTCGCAGACATTGTGCAATGTTGCACAATCCAGCCCGCTTGCATTGCTCGTGTCGCTCACCAGATTGTAATCGGAGACTGCGGTCAATGTGCCGTACACGTCCGGGCCGCTGGTTGCGCGGTTGCCCGAAATCAGGCAGCCGTGCAAGGTGGCCGAACCGCCGGACAAATACAGCCCCCCACCCAGAATCTCCGAATAGTTGTCGGATATCGTTACCATGGCAAGCTTGACACCGTTCGCCGAAGCGCCGTAAAACGCACCTCCACGGTAGGTGGCTTCGTTGCCGCTAAAGGTGGTGTTAACCACATAGGCGTGTGAACCATTGGACAGGATAGCACCGCCATTGGGAGCGGTATTTTGCACGAAAGAGCTTGTTTCAATTTCCAGGCTGCCTGTGTAGTTGTGGATCGCTCCCGCACCGTTTGTGGCTGTGTTGCTTGTAAAAAAGCTGCTTGTTACATACGCGTCGGAACTGTAGGTAATCCCGAGGGCGCCGCCGTACCCGTGGGTGGCGTTGCCTTCGAAGCGGCAATCCTCAATATAGGTCGAGGAGGGGATCGCATAATAATCGCTCCCGTACAGACCACCTCCACCAAAGTAGGCGTAGTTGTTTTCAACGATACAAGACTGCAGCGTCAGTTCACCTTGATTCAGAATACCACCGCCCGCATCGTTTGTGCCGTTCAGCCTTCCGTTCTGTATTGTGAGATGCTGAAAGACGACCTCGTAGCTTGAATACACGACATGGAAGACACGGTCCGGCGAACCTATCGTACCGTAACCTCCGTCTATTATGGTGCCGCCTTCGTCGTCCCCAACGAGCGTCATGCTATTACGGATATCCAGATCTCCGGTCGCGTTGCTGTCTTCACCTTTCCCGTAGCGGGTAAGCATGTAAGTTCCTGCCGGGATGATGATGATTTCTGTTCCGCCACCGGTCGAGCATCCGCCGTAGGCAGCATTGGTGTTTGCCGCCTGAATGGCTTCGCGCAAAGAACAATCCTCGCCGGAACCCAGTTCGTCGGTGGTTGTGGTTACAACGATCGTCTCGCCCGCCGAGTCGCATACGTCCCCGTACCAGCCAGAATCGCAAGAGCACGTATCGGGCATGGTGCAAGAACCGTTGACGCAAGCCGGGGAGCAAATGGCCGTATCGCATTTGTCGCCGTTCCAACCGCTGTCGCACTCGCATGTGCCGTCACCAAGGCAGGTTCCATGTCCGTTGCATGCATAGGGTGTTCCCGAACATACGCCGGAAGTGAAGATGTCGTCGAAAGTGCAAAGGTTTCCGTCATCGCATTCCGTTTCGTCGTATTCGTAAGCCTCCGCCGGACAAGCCTCCCCCGCATTTCCCGTACACCGTTCGTCCGGGTCGTAGGGATCGCCTGAACCGGCTAGGAAAACCTTAGTTTGGGGTTGAAATCTATCTTGTGGGCAATCTGCACTGGAGTTCGTGCAGGTTTCGTCCGAATCGCAGATGTCGCCGGAGCCGGGGTTGCAAACGACCGTCGATGCCTTGAAAATATCTTGCGGGCACGACCCCGCACCATCGAGTTTCTCCTCAACGTCGCAGAGTTTGGCTTCAGGGCGAGTAGCCACCTCTGAGTCGCATAGAGGATAATCAAAACTGATTGCATGAGACATCGACAAAAATGGAACCAGCAATAAAAAACAGATAAATCCGGTCAGAATAAAAATTTGTTTTTTTTTGAATGCTTGTCGGTTCATATTGCCACCTCCCAACAGGTGAACTTTGGCGACGAAAGTTATTCTTGATGAAGATTCCGAGATGTTTGATTTTAGCCGAACCCTCTCATTAATGATTAGAGAATGCAAGTCCTAGAGAATTATTTACTACTCTACAGAGCCTCTTGCATAAATCCTCAGACCAAAGAGTTGGGTTGGAAAAAGCAATGGAGACCGATCTTTCATCTATGATGTCACTGAATCTCAACAAACAGTGCATTGGAAAAACGGTGCTTACTGTGAATGCATGGAAGGTTATGAATACAATAGAAGCCATCCTAAAAATACACTCCTGTCGCCTTTCGGACGCTTTCGGTCGACTTCGCCTCGAAATCCTCGGTCGGTTTTTTTAGGATGACTTCTAATCTCCGACCAGCTCCTTCTCCCAACCTTGCTTCACATCCCTTCCGTATACACTCCATAGGATTCCCCTTCACATCCAGATCGAAAAACGGTACTCTTTTTATCTGGGAATTTTCGATTTTGATCCCAAAGTCTTTTTTTTCAGGAGAAATGCGATGAAACCGTATTTTGAAAAAATGCAGGAATTCGGCAAGGAATTGAAGCCGGGGCGTATCAAACGCAGCGCCGAAAGCGCCGAACATCTCAAAGAGATGGAACAAACCATCGTCGAAGCCCGAAATGCCGTGGAACAAGCCGGGTTTCCTACGGAAAAAATCAACGCTCGGGGCTGGATGACCATCTGGCAGCGCCTGGAATACCTGATCGACCCGGGAACGTGGCGCCCCCTGCACATGCTTTACAACCCGCTGGACAACAAGGAAGGCACCACCAACGTGATCGATGGCCTGGCCAAAATCGAGGGACGTTGGGTGGTCGTGGTCGGTTTCGACAACAAAGTCATGGCCGGTGCCTGGTTGCCGGGGCAGTCGGAAAATATTTTGCGCGTCACCGATCTGGCCAAACGACTGCGTGTTCCGCTGGTGTGGCTGGTCAATTGCAGCGGGGCCAAGTTGCCGGAACAAGAGAAGTTTTACGCCAACCGGCGCGGCTCCGGGACGCCGTTTTTCCGGCACGCGGAACTCAATCAGGCCGGTGTGCCGATCCTCGCGGGGATCTACGGCACCAACCCGGCGGGGGGCGGTTATCAGGGTATCAGTCCTACTATTTTGATTGCCCATAAGGACGCCAACATCGCCGTGGGCGGTGTGGGTATCGTGTCGGGAATGGCGCCCAAAGGACATTTCGATCTGGAAACCGTGGATGAAATCATCAAGAAAGCCATGGAATTCAAGGTCAAGCCTCCGGGACGCACGGAAATTCACTACGACGAAACCGGCTTCTTCCGCCATGTCTGCGAGAAAGAGGAGGAAGTGCTCGACGGGATCAAAGACTATGTGAAAAAACTCCCGGCCTACGACCCGGAAATTTTCCGTGTCGCCGAACCGAAAGCGCCGCGTTTCCCCATCGAAGATCTCTATTCCCTGCTGCCGTTCAATCAGAAGGAAGTCTATTCTTTCGAGGAAATTCTCGCCCGGCTCGTCGATGGCAGCGAGCACATGGAGTTTCGCCCGGACTACGGTCCCGAGGTTTACACCGGGCTGGTGAAAGTCGATGGCCAGTTGATCGGCTGTATCGGCAACCGGCAGGGATATTTGGGAAAAGGCTACCCGGAATACGCCGACTATCCCGGCATCGGCGGCAAGCTGTACCGGCAGGGATTGATTAAAATGAATGAATTCGTCACCCTCTGTGGTCGTGACCGGGTGCCGATCGTCTGGTTCCAGGACACCAGCGGCATCGACGTAGGCGACGACGCCGAGCGAGCCGAATTGCTGGGCCTGGGACAATCGCTGATCTATTCGATCCAGCAAACGGATCTGCCGATGATGCTCGTCGTGCTGCGTAAAGGAAGCGCGGCGGCCCATTACGTGATGGGCGGTCCCAACGCCAACCGCCACAATGCCTTCACGCTGGGAACTCCGGCAACGGAAATCTACGTCATGCATGGAGAAACGGCGGCGGTAGCAACGTATTCGCGGCGACTGGTCAAGGAAAAGAAAGCGGGAAATCCGCTGGAACCGGTCGTCGAAAAAATGAACGAGCTGGCCCAGCAGTATCACGACAATTCCCGGCCTCAGTTCTGCGCCCGTTACGGACTCGTGGACGAGTTGGTGTTTTTGAAGGATCTACGCGGCTATCTCGAAGCTTTCGCGGGGGCGGCTTACCAGAATCCGGCATCGATCTGCCCGCATCATCAAATGCTGTTGCCAAGGAGCATCAAGGGGTAAGGTTTGCGCTACTTTTGAATGAAAACGTGCGGACGGGGATACAATCCCCGTCCTTCGAAAATCCACTTCGATGCAGCAGGTTTGTATTTTAATGCTATTGACTTACGTGAAAAAACTGTTTTCAGGTGGGTGGCACGGTCTTTGCCAGGAGGGCAATGGCCGTGAGATTCCAATACGTTGCACGGCCATCGATTCTTCGAATCGAAGACCGTGGCACCCGCCAATAGGCCCAAAGTCAACTGCATTGGGATTGTATCCTGCTCCACACGTTTTGTTTTGAAAGAATGCAATACCCTGTAATTTCGGTAGGATAGAACTTATACACGATGCATCATCGATGCGTGACGGAAGGACTTCGGCGGACGAATGGAGATCGATCTTGCCACCACGGCATTTCTGGTATTTTTCGGCCGCACTGGCGGGATTTGTCGATTCCATCGCGGGTGGCGGCGGCTTAATCGCATTACCCGCGTATTTCGCCGCCGGACTGCCCGCTCATTCCGCACTCGCCACCAACAAGTTTTCGGGATTTTTGGGAACACTGACCGCGACACTTCGCTACGGAAAGGCCCGACGTTTGAACTTTCGCGTTGGTCTGGTCGCCGTGGCGGGCGCATTGGTGGGTTCCTCCGCAGGATCGCAACTGGCGCTCTGGTTGAGCGAAACGGTGATTCACTCGGTCGTGCTGATCCTCACGCCGCTGGTGCTGGTGTTCTTCCTGTTTCAGGATCGCCTGGGCCTGTCTCGCACTCCAGGAGCGGAAACCGGTGCTATCGCATTGAAATCCTTGGGGATCGGATGCATCGTTGGAGCCTACGACGGCTTTTACGGTCCCGGCACCGGGGCGTTTTTAGCGCTGGCGTTTTACTGGATTCTCGGGCTAGATCTCGTCTCCTCGTCGGCCACCGCCCGACTGACCAACGTCGCCTCCAACGCCGGAGCGCTCGCGGTATTTCTGTTGCATTCCAAGGTGTTGTTTCCATTGGGTTTATTCACGGCACTGGGTGGTATTGCCGGAAGTGCGCTGGGATCGAGTCTCGCGTTGAAAAAGGGCGAAAGAAATCATTCGACCACTGATGGTCGTGGTGCTGGTGCTGCTGTTGGCTACGGTAGTCTATCAGCAGTGGGGATAAGACTTTTATTACCGGATCTGATGTTTACGTCGTGCACGTTTTAGAAACCAAACAGGCCGGATAAAACCCTTATCCGGCCTGCGCTTTTCTAAATTTTTCCCGAAGACCTAGTTCGTTACAGCTTGGTTACCATCAGTTTCCTCTTCAATGCGGCAATGTGGGAGGTGATGTGGATTTCCTTGGGACAGGCGCGCACGCAGTTGAAAATGGTGTAGCACTTGAACAGCCCCTTCGCGTTGTCCAGCACTTTCAGACGCGCCGCCGCGCCGGTGTCACGGCTATCGAACACAAAACGATAGGCCTTCAAAAGCGCCGCCGGACCTAGGTAGTCATTATCTGCCCAGAAAGAGGGGCAGGAGTGCGTACAGGCTCCACAGAGAATGCACTTGGGTCGATTCCTCGATCAATGCATGCTCCTCGGGCGATTGCAGCCGCTCTCCGTCGGGAATGGGATCGTCGTTGACCAGATAGGGAATGATGGCCCGATAGCGGTCGAAAAAAGGATCTTGATCGATGGTCAAGTCCTTGATGATCAACGCACCTTTCAAAGGAGCCAACTTGATCGGCATTTTGCAGTCCTGTACCAGCGGTCATACAGGCCAGTTGATTGCGACCGTTGATCTCCACCGCGCAAGAACCGCACATTCCGTGGGCGCAGGATTTACGGAACGTCAGCGTTCCGTCCTGTTCGTCCTTGATGCGATTGAGCACGGTCAAAATGGCGTCGGTTTTCGCAACATCCACCGAAAAGGTCTGCCAGTGCGGTTTAACGTCTTTTTCCGGGTTGAAACGTTGAATCCGAAACTCCACGAGCATGATTCCAACTCCTTAAGATACCGAAACGTTTTCCAAAACGTCCGTCGTATTCGGCAGACTTCAGTAGACTCTTTCTTTAGGCTCGAAACGGGTCACTGTGACTTTTTTTATCGTGATCCAGTCGTACGCCCTCGCCTTCCTTGAAAGCCAGCGTATGTACCAGCCAGTTGGCGTCGTCCCGGTTCGGGTAGTCGTCCCGGGCATGACCGCCTCGGCTTTCCGTTCTAGCCAACGCACTGACCGTCGTCGCCTGCGCCATGTCGAGCAGAAAACCCAACTCCAGCACATCGAGAAGGTCGGTGTTCATGATCTTTCCGTCGTCGCGAACTTTGATCGTGCGATACATCGCCTTGAGTTCGTCGAGATCTTTGAGCGCTTGCTTCATTTTTTCTTCCGTACGGAAGACGCCTACGTTGTTCCATCATCGTGCGGCGCATCCGGTCGCGGACTTCCTTGACGGTGGTTTCTCCCGGCGCTTTCTGTGCGCGGGAAATTTTATCCATCATCCGCTCACCTGCATCTTTGGGTAGCGGCAGCCATTCGAGTTCCGGCACCACCTCGCGCATGTGCTTTCCGGCGCGACGCCCGAAAACCACCGTATCGAGCAGCGAGTTGGTTCCCAGCCGGTTGCCTCCATGCACCGAAACACAGGCCGCCTCTCCGGCCGAATAAAAACCGTCGATGCCTTCGTTCTGTGCGTTGCGAATCACCTGGCCGTGGATATTCGTGGGAATTCCACCCATGGCATAGTGAGCGGTCGGCGCAAACCGGAATGGGGTCAACTTTGGGTTCGATGCCTAGAAAGGCGCGGGCAAACCCGGTGATTTCAGGTAGTTTCTGGTCCAATATTTTTGGATCGAGGTGGCTGAGATCCAAGTGCAGGTAGTCTTTGCCCTCAACGCCGCGACCTTCCAGAATTTCGATCATAATGGCGCGACTCACCATGTCGCGGGGGGCGAGATCCTTGATTTTGGGAGCATAGCGCTCCATAAAGCGTTCCCCGTCGGCGTTGCGTAAAATACCGCCTTCGCCACGGGCCGCTTCGGAGATCAGAATACCGATGGGGTGCAGGCCGGTGGGATGGAACTGCATGAATTCCAGGTCTTCCAGCGGCAATCCCCGGTCGTTAAACCATGCCGATGCCGTCGCCGGTGTAGGCGTGGGCGTTGGACGTCGTGGACCATGCACGACCATAACCGCCGGTCGCCATAACCACCGCTTTGGTGTGGAAAATATGCTTTTCGCCGGTTTGCAACTCGTAGGCTACGACACCGCAAACGCGCGTTACGTTGGTCGTCGTACAGCAGTTCAAGAGCGTGGAATTCCTCGAAAAAACGGACGTTTCGGGAAATGCAGCGTTCGTACAGGGTGTGCAGGATCGCATGACCCGTACGGTCGGCGGCATAGCAGGCGCGCTTGACCGGCGCTTCACCGAAATTCCGCGTATGCCCCCCGAAAGGCCGCTGAGCGATGTGACCGTTGGGCAGACGATTGAAGGGCACGCCGAAATGCTCCAGCTCGATGATGGTTTCCGGCGCGTCGTGGGTCAGCACCTCGATGGCATCCTGATCTCCCAGGTAATCCGAGCCTTTCACCGTGTCGAACATGTGCCACTCGGGGTTGTCCTCTTCGAGGTTGCCCAATGGCGGCGGCGATACCCCCTTGAGCCGCACCGGAGTGGGAGCGAGGCACGTAAAGCTTGGAAAGGACAGCCACATCCAGGCTTTCGGAGGCTTCCAAAGCCGCCCTCAGCCCGGCCATCCCGGAACCCAATAACAACCACGTCATTGCGATGGATCATCTTGCAATCCCTTTTCAAATCATCGAACGGTGGAGCCCTGGAAACATCCCTTCGTTCACCGTTCCGGGTTCGTTTCAGTTTGCGAAGACGGAAAGCGTCCCCGCCACGGCGATTCCCAGCCCTACCAGCCAGACCAACTCGGTCTTGAACCAGCGCGCCGCCGGACCGTGCAGGTAGTCGTCGAGGACGTTCTTGAGGCCGTTGGCGCCGTGCCAGACCGCCAAGTACAGGAAAATCAAGTAAAAAGCCTGCATTCCCGGAGTGGAAAAGCGCTCCCACATCGCTTCGGCGCTGACCGGCTCGGGACCGTCACCCAGATGCACGTGCATCATGAACAGGTGGGTCAGCAGAATGAAAGCCAGCAGAAATCCCGTTACCCGTTGCGCGATCCAGCCTAAAGAACCGCTGGAGCGTTTTTGGTAGTCTTCGGTCGTGATGATCTTTCTCATGTCGTTCACCCCCAATGCGTCAAGGCCATCAGTACGGCGACGACGGCAAACGAAACACCACCCACAGCCTGAAAGCCCACCGGGTCAGCCATTGATCCCGGCGCACGAGGCTCGTGAAGTCGATCAACAAAATTCTCAATCCATTGATGGCGTGGAATAAAACGCAGCCCGCCAGAAGAATTTCCAGCAGCACCACCAGATCGCCGGACAACAACGCATAGATGTCCTCGAACGCGGCGACCGCCTGGGCTTTGTCACCCATATGGGCGGCGGCGATCATCCGTCCGGTGACGACCACATGGGGGATGAGATAGAAAAACAGCGCGATGCCCGTCAGCCGGTGCATCACCCAGGCGATCATGCCTGCCTCGAAACGGTAATCGAGGATTTGGAAGAGAATGCGCATCGATCTCGCTCTCCGGCAATAAGGTAATGTATTGGGCCTTTCCGCTGATGATTATGCCACGTTTTCGCGTTTGATCAAGGTTTTGGAACGATTTTCCGTTGAAAACTCTTCTAGTTCCGCAGGGTTATGTGAATGCGAAACGGAGGTTATGGGTTGGGTGGGATGCCATGCCAGAGGTAGCCGAAAATACTGGGTTTCAATAGACAGGACACTTTGCAGACTCAAAGTATGTTGGATTTCACATTTACGTTCACGTTATAGCCGTTTTTCCAGAATCCGTTCGAGAA
>CAXXVK010000070.1:0-63941 GCA_963676915.2 Myxococcota bacterium | reverse complement strand
CAAAGGTATTTTGTCGTTTTTGAGCTTCAATAATTTCAATAAGTTACAGACGGAAAAATTGTTCAAAAAGGGGGGGGATCAATTGCCTGATGTCGGGCTAAAAATTAGCCCGACCTACGCGAACATTCACCTATCATTCACGTAGTATTTTTATTGTTAAAACAGTCTTTACTGTTTTGTTTAAATTAATTTATTACAAGTTAATTCATGTATTTATAGCCTATTTAAGATAATTTTTCATGTAGCAATTATACACGAAAAAAATTTGTAAATCTTGACTCCCAAACGGATTCTTCTATCCTGAAACCAGGAGGTAACAGTCCATGAAAAAACACAAACTTCACGTTTCCGTGTTCGATTTCAACGATTACCGGTCGTTCTTAAAAGCGGCTTACGAAGAATGCAACGAACGGGATCGGAATTTCTCCTACAGTTTCATTCAGAGAAAAGCGGGATTCAGTTCGACGTCCAACCATTTCTGGCAGATCGTCGAAGGTCGTTCACCGCTGAGCCGTACGGCTGCAACCCGGTATGCACGGGCTTTCGGACTCAGCAGCCGGGAGTCGCAATACTTGTCCCTGATGTCGGCGATGAATCAGGCGAAATCCGATAAAGATCGCAACGAGTACCTCCGTCAGATGCGTCAGTTTCGTGAGACGAAACAACGAAAAAGCGGTTCGGACATTCGATGGGAATACTACGAGGAATGGTATCTCCCCGCGCTTCGAGCCATGGTCACGCTCGATGATTTTGAGGAAGCCCCCAAAAGCATCGCCAAACGAATGTTTCCTAAAATCACCCCTCACCAGGCCGAAAAAGGAATCGAGCGACTTTTGGATCTCGGCTTTCTTGAACGAGACTCTAAAGGGAAACTCGTTCAGAGCAACCCTTTCATAGGTCAACCCGAAGACCGTACGGACCGCGACCCGGTGGCCCGGCTGGCCGTTCGCAACTATCACCGAGCCATGATCCGACTCGCCGAAGAAGCCATCGACGGCCAGTCTCAGGACCATCGTTTCGTCGTCGGCAGCACGCTGGCACTCTCGAAAAACCAAAGCGAAAAAATCAGGGAGCTGGCTGAGGATTTCCTCAGTCAGGTAGAAGAAATCGTCGCCGAAGATGAACCCATCGAAGAAATTCTCAGAGTCAATTTGCAATTATTCAAACTTTGTCGGGAACGACCGGGGAAGAAGTCCCGGACCACAACAAACGACAAAACAGAGCAAGGAGTGAAAAAATGAGACAACTTTTCCCAAAAATTCTGGCCATGCTGCTGGCCTGCATCTGGCTGGTGGCCGGATGCGAAAGCGACTCAGGAACCTATCAGCCTGAACCATCGGGAGATCGCGACAGCCTTACGGACGAGCCGACCAATTTGTCCTTTCATACGCTGGGTAACGGCTCCACGGATGGCAACCCGGCGATCGTGGTTTTGGGTTGGGATGCCTTCGTGCCGGTTTGGGCCGGAGCGCAACCGACGGTATGGACATCGGTGAAGCTGAGCCTCAGAGGACTGGCGCTATACAATGAGGACGATGGAACCACGGAATCGTTCACTTTCGACAGCCCCAAAACTTTCGAATTGTTCGATACCGGTGAGGTCCGATTGAAAGCTTACCTGCCGACGGAGGGTTCTTATTCCGTGCTGTCGTTAATCCTGGAAGGACAGGACGGAGAAGCGCCGTTTATCGCCAGCGGCACCCGAAATGACTCTCCGGTGAGGTTCGAGGCCGATTTGGGGGGTGCGATTTCGCTGAAAAAGAAAACCGGAGTCTGGCAGTGGAACAAAGGAGAAGAGGAAGCCTTCGTCGTCGCGCTGAACCTGGTCGATCTGAACGGTGCTGTGGACTGGACGAACCTGGAGCCGCTGCCGGATGGTTCCTACCTGATCGACGTCGATTCGGACGGCCTGTTGGAAAAAACCATCAGCGAGGCTTTCCTTCTGGTTTCCGATATGAACGACAACGGACAAGCGGACGATGAGGAAACCGGTGAAGACAACACCCTCGCCCAAGGCGACACGGCGGTTTACACAATCTGTTTCCCCTGGGAACCCAACTGCTATTGTGATGAATCGGGTTGCCGAATCATCGCTACCGATGAATCCTCCTTTTTCGTGGAGCTGGTTTGGGATCAGGGAAACAATACGGATTTCGATCTGTTCCTAGTTCGCTATTGCGGACAATGGCACGTTCGGCTATCAAGACGGAACGCCGTTCCCCTATTCGTTCGACCTGTCCGAAGAGGATATTTCCTGGGAAGAACGCTTGGAGGACACCTGCGGTTTTATCAACCCAACCGCCAACTGGGGGGATCCCGAACAATCGTTGGACGATGCGGTTATGACCATCGACGATGTGGATGGTTGGGGACCGGAACTGATCGAGATTCCCAAACCCGCGCCGGGAAAATATCGTATCGTGGTTCGTTTCTTCTCGGACCCGGACGAATCCGTTACCGAACAAAACCCGGCAACCGCGACCGTAAATGTTTACGTAAACGGTCAACGAACCCAACAGTGGCAACAGGTCTTTACGGCGGCTGGCATTCTTTGGAAAGTGGCGGATGTCGTTTGGACGGAAGAAGAGAACGTCACGTTCGAGACGGTCCCCCTTTCGGAGACAAGTTCTTTTCCCAATCCACAGGATGGCGACGGAAGCATTTTGCCGCTCGATCCGCTGGATTGCTCGAATCCACGCTCCATCTGGTGCGACTCGGAATCCAGCGTGATCAATAGCGAAGGAACCACTTGCGCCCTTCTCGGTTCGTATTGCGAATCCTCGCAGGTTTGGGTTGGTCCGACCCAATTGGATTTCGGAACCGTTCTCGTCGGTACGGAAAAAACTCTTTCGGTCGTGGTTCGCAATATTGCGGGAGAAAACGCTCCCGCTGGGGTCTTGAAGAGGCGTCGAAGTGACCAATAGCGCATTCACCTACGATGTTGCCGAGGCGCTTCCGCACTCCATTGCTCCCGGTGAAAGCACGACGCTGACCGTACGCTTCGCGCCGACGTCGGCAGGTCTCGTCGAGGATGAACTCGTCATCGAGCACGAAATGAGCAACAACGGTCCGCTTTCGACTACCTTCGATTCGTCGTTCGTCCGAATCGACATCAAAGGAACCGGAGCCGCTGCCCGGTAATCTATCCTCTCATCCCTTTTTCACGGCGCCTTTATGGGCGCCGTTTTTACAGGAAAATACAGTTCAACACATTCCAATATGAACCACTTGTCACGAAAGTTTTCGGATGATCTCTGCCCGGTCGGGATAAATTGTGGCCAGTTCGTCGGCATTTCCAACTTCGAAATCGATGTACTCGAAGCCTGGGGCTACCGTGGTTCCCATCAAGGCGAAACCTTCATCTTCTTCCAGGTAGGCTCCTTGCCAGACGCCTCGTGGCACGATGAGTTGGGGACGCTCGCCGCGTTCGAAGTCGGTTCCGAGTCGCACCCTCTGGGATCGGCCATCCTCGAAGAGCAGCAAAAACGTAATGGAACGCCCCAGGTAGAAGTGAAAAATCTCATCCGACGCCAAGCGGTGCAAGCGCGATACCTTGCCGGGCGTCAACAGGTAGTAGATCGCGGTACAGTGACAGCGTTCTCCCCGGTAGCGCTCCGGTAGAGCTTCGTTCGGAATGGTTTCGGTCGAGCGATACGTTTCGTGGAACAGTCCGCCTTCGACTTCCAAGGGTACGAGATCGAGCGTTTCGATCAGTTTTTGCGCGAAGGAGTCGTCTTTTTCCGGTTTTTGGCTCATGCTTTTTTCGTCTCCTCCACCGTTGGAAAACTCATCGAAAGAATCGAACCGCCGCCTTCACGGGCACGATAGGTCAACTGTCCTCCGTGCTCCTGCACGATCTGCCTTGTCATCGCCAGACCCAGGCCCGTTCCCGTCTCTTTGGTCGAGAAAAACGGCTCCCAGATTTTTTCACGCAAATTTTCGGGGATCGCCTGTCCCCGGTCCGCAACCGAAACGACGATTTCGCCGTCCTGTCTTTCCATCGAAACACGCAACTCGCCGCCGTCGGGCATGGCTTCCATGGCGTTGCGCATCAGGTTTTGCAGGGCTTGAATCACCTGGTTTTCGTCGGCCCAACTCATCATCTCCGCTTCGGTAACCTTCAATTCGCAATCCACATTTCGGGATTGGCATTCCGGACTGAGCAGGCGCACGGTTTCTTCGATCACCGTCACGAGATTCACCATGGCGGGTTTTCGGTTGGGCGTTCGAGCGAAATGCAGGTAATCTTCGGTGATCTGGTGCAGCCGGTCCACTTCCTTGGTGATGATCCGCAGCATCGGCAATACATCGTCGCGCCGGGAGTAGTCGTCCAGTTCGTCTTCGAGCATCTCGACGTTCAAGCCCAAAGCCGAAAGCGGATTGCGGATTTCATGGGTGATTCTGGCGGCGATACGTCCAACGGCTGCCAACCTCTCGGAATGCAACAGCTTTTCGGCAGTAATCAGGCGTTGGGTCACGTCCTCGACGATCAACAGCATTCCTTTGGATACACCTGTTTCGTCCAAAAACGGTACGGCGGCGAGATCGACCCGGCGTTCTTCGGATAACTCGACGGCCTCCAGCGTCATGGATCGACGTGCACGAAGCGCCTGGTCGATGTCGATTCGTTCTCCCAACGTTTGGTGTTCCTTCAGGGGTAACTCTCCGACAGGACGACCCATAAACGTTTCGAGATCACGTTCCCACAGGCGAGCGGAAGAAGGGTTGAAGGTTCGCAGATGACCTTTTTCATCGGTGACAAGCACACCCAACCAAAGGTTTTTCAGGATGTTACGGTAATGAATGGTCAAGGTACGCAGATCGTCCAGCGTTCGGGACAGCTCTTCCTGTTTTTGTTGAAGCACCTGCTCACGGTGTTGCAACGTTCTCCGCATGGTATCGAATTCTTGCGCCAAAACACCCAACTCGTCGGTGGAACGCACCTCGATCGGCTGGCTGTAATCGCCGGTTCCGATCCGCCGCGCCGCCGCCGTCAGGCCGCGAATCGGTTTCAGGGTCAGCAACGACAACAGCGTCAGCGCCAATCCCAGGATCAGCGCCGCAAAGGTTAGAATCGTCGCCGCCCACATCGCACGATCTCCCTGTTGCTCGACACGCGAGACGTTGCGGGAAATCTCCCGGTCCAGGAAATCGTCCACCTGCTGGATTTCACGGGCGAAATTTCGTTCGGCCAGGCGCACGGCCTGTTCCTGTTCCTCCGACGGCATCCAGCCTTCTTCCCGGCTGATGCGGCCCAGCACGTCCTGGGCGATGCTCTCCAGTTCCTTTTCCCGCGCTTCGACCGATTTGAGGCGTGTACGAAGCTGACGAACGAAGGCCAGTCGTTCGGGGTCGCGGGTAACGAGTTCCATGCGCGTACAGTGAGCGAAGGACTGGCCGATCTGCCGTTGCAGAACCTGTGGAAAATATTTGAGAACCAGCCGAACCAGCACACCGCGAACGTAAGGTTCTCGCGCTTCGAACACTTTTTGAATGTCGATGGACTGGTTTTTCTGTGCCGTGTCGAGTCGGGCGATCACACGGGTCAGGGGTACGAAACCCTCGTTGACATCGTACAGCGATTGCCCGATGTGACGCAGTTCCTTTACCGCATAAAACGACACCCCGGCAAACATCAGAATGACGAGAGCGAAAAGGGCGAAGATTTTGGTAACGATGGATATTTTCACGACCCATCCCGTCATCGAATTCAGGGGACGTTACAAAGTACAGTCGGAAATCGTTCTTTTGTATCTTGCGTTTCCATCAACGATTTCGTCGCCCGTTCCGTTGGTTCAGGTCTCCCGACCTTGACCTTCGTTTCACGTCGGTTTTCAACCCGACGGCATGAACCTGTTCCAATGTAAACTATTGCGAATTTCCCTTATTGGGACCATCTCGCGACGGAAAACCGGAAGGCTGTGTAAAAGCTTCACGGACTCCCTGTCTAAGGCAGTGAGACATGGAACTCAATTCTTAGAATTTGCAGTAGTTTTAACCTTTTTCCTACCGAATGATGGCGGAGTTTTTGGAGAAAATAACGATATTCGGATCTTCCGCATCGCCGGTGACGCCGTAAAAGCGCTGTTCCTCGACCTCCCGATGGTATTGCAACCCGGACAGTTTTTGGTCTACCGAAGCGCTGTACAGGATTTCCGGGATCGCGTTGACGGTCGAAATGCGGTACACCACCTGGTACAGATCATAATCGATCAAAACCCAGATTTTCCCGGTATAGCTGATGCCGTCGCCACGTCCCGCACCGTCCGTGGTGGCCGAAACCAACGTGCCACTGTAGGTTATTCCCGTAAAAGCACTTACCATCAATCCCACATCGAGCGTTCGACTCTGGGCGATGATTTTGCTTCCCGTGTTGTCGGGATCGTCCGTGCAGGAAAATTCGTAAATATAGCTATTTTCTCGGTCGCAGATATAGTACCGGGGAATTCCCGTATTGATACTGAACAGACAGCTTGTCTCATCGATGTTCAAGGTGCTTGGAAGGGTGTAGCTGGTCAGGGTTCCGCAATTGTTGATTCCCGTCAGACGCCTCACACCGTCGATACCGTCGGCTTTTTCGTACAATTTCAATTCGACGCCGCCGTTGAAGTCGCGGTCCCGTACGATGAACGCCGGATCGTTGCAGTTTCCTTCACCGTTGAGTGCGCTGGCGGTAGCCGACCAGTTCTCCATAAATGCGCCGTTCCAGGTGGCTGACAGATACCCGGCGTCGGTCATGAAAAAGAAGGTGTCGGAATTGGGGAAATTACGGAAACTCATCGCCAGTTCTTGAATCGGGTACGTCTCGAATCCGCAGTCCGTACCTTTGTCCGCCAGCAGATCCGAAATGGGAATTTCCAATTTGGTAACCAGCGCCGGAACGACCTCGGCGTCTTCGTCGGTGTCGCCGTCGGTCTCGGTGATTCGTTCGATGATCCCCGAAAAATTCCCGTTCGTAATTTCGTGAGTATCGAACACCACGTAATAATCAGCGGTTCTCGGAGCCGTAAAGGAAAGAAATTCGATGAAATCGTCCTGCCCGCTGTCTTCGTGCCCCAGACAATCACTGGTATCGTAGCAGCCGCCTTCCAGAACGTACAAAAGCACATCTTCACCGGCCATATACATCTCGGCGCGGATCGACTCGCCGCTTTCCATCGGAACCTTGACGATAGCCTCGTAGCCGTAGCCTTTGACACCACCGGGGGTGTCGGGAAGGCAGTCTTCACCGTTGATATTACTTAGATAATTTCCTTTGAATTCCCTTTGGGATTCAGGAAACTCGAACGAGTCGCCGTTCATGATATATGGGTCGGCGCAACTCCCCGCACCTTCGATGACGGTCGTATCCGTATCGTCTTCTTCATCGTTTTCGATTGCGTCGTCCGGGCTGTCGGGGGTAAGATCGTCGTCCGGGTTCTGATTCACGTCCTGACGAACGCAATTCCCTGTAGAATTCAATACATAGCCATCCTGACAGACGTTCAATGCCTGACAGACACCGTTGACTTTTTCCTGGCCCAGTCCGCAATCACTGAGGGATTCCTCCGTGCAGGCGATCCAGAAGACCAGCATCGACATGGCCAGGAATCCCATTGTAAGCCATTTCCAGCGCACCGTATTCATACCGGGTTTCCTTCTCAAGCCTGATTTTGTCGAAGACGTGCAAATTTAACGATGGTGCTTTTGGCGCGATACACCAAAACGCGAGCCAGCAATTCCTTGACTTTCGGGAAATCGTCGAGCGTGTCGGTCAAAACCTCTTCGGGAAAACGGATGGCCTGGGTCGGTTCCATGGCCGTGACATTCGCCGTGCGGGGTTCACCCGTCAAAAGGGCGATTTCACCCAAAACACTGCCTTCTCCCAGATTGGCCAGTACGGCGGTCTGGTTGTCTTTGGTCGCCGCGATCTGCACTTGACCTTCAATCAGGTAATAAAAGCAGTCTCCGTCGTCTCCCTGATGGATCAGCACGTCTCCCGGCTGAAACTCCTGCAACGTGCCCATGTTCGCAAGGGTATCTTTGGTATCCGAATCCACCGTTTCGAAAAGAAACGCCTTATCGATGGCCTTGCGAATCCGTTCCTTTTGATCCGACACGCCGTGGCTCCTTTCGTTCCCCGATTCGGGGGCTATGCCATTTCATCCATCGCTTTTTCCTAGCATAATACAAAAAGGACTCCTAAGCAAAACGAAGATTCTTTCGAGAGAAGATCTCTTTTTATTTTCTACCGAGCCTCTTGCATACATCCCGAAGATAAATCTTCGGGGTGAGACTATGGCACACATGGGTTTTATAAAAACCATCAAAACCCTGATTGATGCAAAAGCCACTACCAATGAGTTTTTTATTGCAGGATCGGACCCATGTTCCAACGAAGATTTTTCATGGGAACGGAGGGTTGAAAAGCGCGAACAATGGAGCTATGTAGAACAAAATCGAGAAAATTCGAACCAAACCGAAAAGAAAACTTCGCTGAACCGGAGGTGGTTTGACGAACCCTTGAGGGTATGGTATCGAACGAGATAGGAAAATCGATCCCACTGTACTGGAGCCAATCATGCCGAAAATATCTCGTTTTGGACTGTTGTTTGCCTTTCTGTTCGCATTGCTTCTCATGGGCTGCGAGCCTTCCGCATTGGAAAAAGCCCAGAAAGAAGCATCGTTGGAAAACTATGAGGGTGCCATTCAACTCCTTGAAAAAGGCGTGAAAGAAGAGGGAAAAATTCCCAACGCCGATACGTTGCTGGCTGGCTGGCGCAAAAGCCTAGAACAACAGAAAAAAGAGCAATGCGAGACGCAGGTCAAGAGCTTCGTGCAGATGCTGGCCGACTCGAAAGACCTGGAGACCTGGGACAAGATGATGGAAGAGTTCAAGGCTCTTAAATGTCCCGGCATCGATACGAAACCGATGATCGAAAAAGCCACCGTCGATTTCATCGCCTACCTGGCTCGCAAAAAACCGTATACACCGGCGCTTGCCAAGTATTGTGCGGTCACCGGTTGCGAAATGGGCGAACCACAAATCCGTGTCCGCGAGGAAATCATCGAAGAAACGGACGAAAACAACAAAAAACAGGAAAAAATCTACCAGGATGAAATCCCGATCGGCGATTTCGAACGTACCCGCGAGATGTTCGCCTGGCTGTTTTCGAAAGATCGCAAGACGGCGCGCCTGTGTGACCGCTATGCGAAATTCCTGTACGACATGTTCCTGTACGAAGAAGCGATGGAAGTCTACAAGCAGATTGCCGGTTGGAAAAAAGCGGGGTTCGAGTTCCGCCAACGTGCCGAAATGATGATGGAAAAACTTCCTCCGCTGGTTCGTGGCGCCAAACGCCCGGAAAAAGAAGACGCCAGCGAATTGCGGCTGTTCTGGGTGGATGAAGCCAAGCAGAAGAGCAAACTCAAGGGACTCAAGCGCATTCTCGATGCCGAGAAGAAGGCCGAAGAAGAGCAAAAACAGGAGGCTTCGACAGACAAGCCCTGACCTGGCATTCCGGGCTTGAGAGCCATACAACTTCCATCCCCAGAAACGGGGCGGCTGAATGCGGCTGGTATCGCGATTCAACAACAAGGAAACGTATAAAGGCCGCTACTGGTTGCCGGTATTGGTGCTGGTATTGGTCTTTTTCGTGCTGACCTTCCGCCTGGCCTATCTGCAACTGAATAAAGGCGAATACTACAACATCCTTTCCCAGGACAATTATATCCAGGAACGCAGGCTCCCCGCCATCCGAGGCGAGGTTCTCGACTGCAAAGGACGTCTTCTGGCCGGAGACCGTCCCAGCTACAACGTGTATATCACCCCTGCGTTTGTTTCTCAGGTGCAGGAAACGGTGGTCAAGTTGGAAGGCGTGTTGAACCTCTCGCCCGTCGAGGTCGCCGAGTTGGAAGACCTGTTGATGCGCAGCCGGGGAGCATCGCGCTATCAGCAAATGTTGCTGGATGTGGACATCAGCCGAGAGCAAGTCGCACTTTTGGCCGCCGAGAAACTGGAACTTCCCGGCGTCGAGGTCTTGCCTGCTCCGGGTCGTCATTATCCCTATGGGGAGTTGACCGCCCACCTGACCGGCTACCTCGCCCGTATCAACAACCGGGAGTTGGAGTCTCTCAAGTCCAAAGGGTATAGCCGCAACGACAAAATCGGAAAATGGGGGCTGGAAAAGAAATACGAAGCGCGCTTGCGGGGTCGCGATGGTCGGAAAATGCGCGTGGTCGATGCCCGAGGACGTGTCAAAGGTCTGAAAGAAACCGAGTTGATCGTGGGTCCGGTGAAGGAAATTCAGCCGGAAGTCGGACAAACGGTGCGGACGACGATCGACATCGAATTGCAACAAGCCGCGCAAGATGCCTTTAACCATGAAGCGGGCGCGGTGGTGGCGATGGAAGTCAACACCGGACGGATTCTCGTGTATTATTCGAAACCTGCGTTCGATCCGAATATGTTCGTAAGGGGCTTCGGACGCAGCGAATGGCGCAGACTCAACGATTCGATTTTAGACCCGATGCTGGATAAAGTCTCTCAGGCGGCTTACTATCCCGGTTCCACCTACAAACCGATTCCAGCCGTCGCCGCGATGGAAGAAAAGGTCGTCGAACCCAAAACGATCTTCTATTGTCCTGGTTACCGAAGCGTTGGTGATCGCGTGTTTCACTGCTGGAAACGCAGCGGACACGGGTATCAATCGCTACCGATGGCGTTGCAGAATTCCTGTGACGTGTATTTCTACGAAGTCGGCGAGTTGCTGGGTGCGGAAAATATCTGGAAATGGGCGAAAAATTTCGGCTTGGGTCAACACACCGGTATCGAATTCAACCGCGAATCGGCAGGAGTGCTTCCCGACTTAGAATACCACAAGCGGGTTCATCGTCGCCGCTGGTTCGTCGGGGATACAATGTCCCACGTTATCGGACAGGGAGATACGAAAACTACGCCGCTGCAATTGGCAGTGCTGTATGCCGCCATTGCCAACGGCGGGAACATTTTCAAGCCGATGATCGTCGAAGGACTTTCCACCTCCAACGGAAAGCCATTGGAGACGTATTCTCCAAGCATCCGCTGGCAGGTCGAAGCTGACGACTTCACTTGGGATATCGTCCGACAAGGTTTGGACCGCGTGGTCAATCACCCGAAGGGAACGGCTCATTCTTCCGCGCTGGAGGAACCGAAATTCGCCGGAAAAACCGGAACGGCGCAGGTCGCCCGTCTACCCAAAAACCGTCGCCGCCGCGACAAATATCTTTTGAAAGATCATGCATTATTCGCGGCGTACGCTCCGGTGGAAAACCCGCAAATCACCGTAATCGTCGTCATCGAGCATGGGGAATCGGGATCGGGTGCAGCGGCGCCGGTAGCGAAAAAAGTCGTCAAGCGGTGGTGGGAATTGTACGGTGACTCGTACGTTCCACCCGAGAAAACCGAAGAAAATACGCCTCAGTAGGAAGTTTGTTCTACAGTGGAGCGCCTCGTTCAATCTGCGAAACCCGGAGTTCATGATGGCCGTTCGTTTACTAGCAAATCGTCGCACGATGATTCTTTTTTTCGTGTTTTGTCTGGTTTTTGCCGCCTGCGGTTCGGACGACAACACCTCCCATACAGGGAATGGTGATGAGGAAATTTCCGAGCAAGAAAGCGAAACCGTAGCGGGCGAGTGGCCCGTTCCGCCGAAATCGCTGGCTGTGACGGTCGAACGTCCCGTGGCGGGCGAAGCCGTGAGCGAGGAAGAGGTTGGCGATTTCACGCAGACCATGACCGCTTTTTTCAAGCATAGCGACTATTTTCGCTGGGCCTGGCGGCATAGTTTGGGACTAGCCCACGACAACCCCTGGAATCAACCGGGATACCGGATCTGGTGGACCAACGCTTATGCAGTGAAAGAAAACGGTGTCGTCACCATCCGCTGGCATAGACCTTCGGACAACTCCACGGCCAAAGTTACACGTGTGCTGGTACCGGCATTGTCGCTGTATATGACCTCCGGCGACGAAGCGGCCGGGGAATTGGCGCTGGACTTGATTCGCGGGTTGTCGGCTTTGTACGACGGCTATGTCTGGGGTGACGAAGACCCCGTGGAAGATACGCTCATGGCACGGGCGATCTTCCATCGGAATCATCAATACGAACTGGATGGCGGTCGCATTGCTGCGATCGATTACGATAGTGTTCGCTACGATATCGAGGAACGCCGTCACGACACCTGGCACAACCCGGACAATCCCACATGGGGTGATATCTACGTGCGCAACAAGCGCTCGAAGGATGATTTTCCCTATTTATATCGCTGCGTTCCGATGCTGATTCGCGTGGTGAACGAGACTCAGAACGCCGAGTTGAAGACCGCCGCCGAAAAACTGTTGGGACAACTTCGCGGCATGACGGGAGATATCGTCGAGAACGCCTACCAGATCCGTTCCAAGGACTCCGAAGGCAAGCCGTTTCTTCCTGTGACCGACGCGGGACTTCCTGAGGATTTTTCGAGCTTTACCAATTTCGAAGTTGTTTTTCCCAACGCCGAATGCAATGCGAAAATATCTACAGCCTACATTGCCACGGGAACCGCTCTCGACAACGACTGCGGCCAGGGTGACGGCGGTGGCTACGAGGATGTCGCGATTGGAGCGCAGTTCTGGGCCTCGAACATGATCTGGGGGTACCACATCACGGCGATGTCTTTGGCGCTGACGATGGGAGACACCTCGACTGCGAAAAACCTGCTGGCGGGTCTTGTCGCACGGGCGGACGAAATCGTGCACGATCCCGCCGCCGAAAACGAGTCGTTGTGGATGCCGGATGTAGCCCAGTGGCTGGTTCTGGCTGCGGCTTACGGGCTTCCTCTGACAAACGAAGAGGCTCGCCTCGTACAGAAACACTATGCCGAGGGAGCGAAGCATTACAACGAAGTGACGTACTGGGATTTATGGGACGACGACATTTCGGACGGTGAATACGAATACATCCCGGATCGCAACACGACCGATCAAAACGGTGAAATCCTGGAAAGTTTCGTACGAATTACCGAAATCGTCGATCTTTTCGAGTATTGTTATTCCCCTTTGAAAGATCCTGCCGGGGCCACGTTCATTGATTGCGAAAGTCTACTCGATCCGTCCACCTGGTCTTCCGAACCGGCGGAGAAATAACTTGATGGATGGGGATTGCATCCGGATGTGAATTTTTTGGTAGGAAAAATCCTAGGTGGTCGGGTGATTTCACCTGACACAAAGGGGCTTTTTCGAAAATTGTCGGGTGAAAATCACCCGACCTACTTAAAGCTTATTAGTGGGTGCCACGGTCTTTGATTCGAAGAATCGATAGTCGTGCAACCTATTGGAATCTCACGACCATTGCCCTCAGGGTAAAGACCGTGGCACCCACCAGGAAACCATTTTGAAGGACGGGGATTGCATCTGCATCCGTACGTTTTTTTCAAGGCAAAACGCAAAGAGCAGGATACAATCCTGCTCTTTCGAATAACATTGTGAAGTGGTACCAACCATGAAAACCGATACGGATCTTGTAAAAATTCTATTCGCCACGGCTCCTTTGGAGCCTCCATGGCGCAATGCCTCCCAGCGTCTGGCCTGGACGTTGGCGGTGCAGGCTCGGGGCTTTCGTCCCAACCTCCTGACGGCGGGAGCGTCGTTCGATCCGAACCTGGGTAAGGCCGAAGCGATCTATCCCGACGCCGGGTTCGGAACCTGGAACAAGGCACGGCTGTTTTTGCGAATCTTCAAGCCCGATTCCAACCACCTCGTGCATTTCTTTTTCCAGGCCAATCCCGCCACCGTGCGTCTGGTGCGATTGGCGGTCGGAATGCGGGGCCATGACCCGGTGTTGCATACCCACTGCGCGGCACCTACGGCGTCTTGCTTGTTCGCCGATCTCGACGTGGCCGTCAGCCGTGCCACCCAGCGGAAACTTGCCGAAGAAACGGGTCGGGACATCCGGTTGGTGCGTCCCGCCGTCCCGCCTTTCGATCCCGCCGAGCACGAAGACGCCGGAACATTGCGCCGACGCCTGGGTTGGCGAGACGACGAACGGATCTGGCTGTACCCTGGAGACGTGGAACACTCCCAAGCGGCCCATCGCCTGATCGAAACCTTTCCTGCTGAAGAATCCGGCTTGAAACTAGCCCTGGCCTATCGGCAAAAGACCCATGAAACCCCTGAAAACGTGCGAAAACTTCAAGAGCTTGCCGAGACTCTTGACATCAAGCAACGTATCGATTTCATAGGAGAAGTCGAGGATCTACCCGCCCTTCTTCATGCCGCCGACGGCGTCGTGTTTCCGGTCGAAACCCTGTTTGCGAAAATGGACATCCCGCTGGCGCTGCTCGAAGCGATGGCCGCCGGAAAACCGGTTATCGTGGGGGATTTACCTTCCCTGACGGAAGCTGTCGAGCACGAAACCAACGGCATCGTCACCCCTGCGGGAGACGCCGCCGCCGCCTGGAAGGCCGTCCGTTCGCTGGACGACGAAGCGTGTAAAAAACTGGGGGATACCGCTCGGGAAACTACGCTGGACCGCTTCCATCCGGAACGAATGGCCCGACAATACCTGGAATTGTACCGCGAACTAGCCGGATAACCTGGAGACTTGGAATTCTCGGCTGTTTTCGGTACAATGCGAACAATCGGCAGAGGTTGAGGGATGGTGCGGAATCGATCCCGGAAATTTTGGCCGAAGCGATTGTGGTCTACGAAATACGTCATTGGGAGGCAAACCCGTGCTGAAAAAAGTGATCGGAACCGTTGTCGGCCTGGCCCTTGTGGTCGTCGGCATGGAAATCTATTTCAGGGCGACCCAATCGCCTCTGCCGCCGCCTCCCCAAAAAACGGAACAGGAAACCGGACGACTGGTGGTGGATCGAAAGGTCGTTGTGGACTATATGCCCCAAACCCAGGATGAAATCGACCGATCCCGGTTGGCCAGCGGGAAACGTGTGTACCAATTCGATGGAGTGGATTTCGGCAAGCGGGAAATGGTGCTTCGAAATCTCATCAAAGACGGCCTGGCTTTCAATGACAAAGACATGCTGGCGTTTTTCAGCAGTCCGTTTCCGATGATCGATGAACTGTTCATTCAACATTGTATTTGCAAAGCCTACGACACGAAAGATCTTCGCTGGTGTCAAATGATTTTGCGGTCCCCCATTCCGACCGCCAAAGAATTGTATGACCAATGTTTATCGTTTTCGCTGACAGGATTCATGCTGCATTTGTTGCTGGACGACGTTCCGTCTGACGAGGCGCGCCGCCTAATCCGGGAATTGGAGTTTCCCGAAACGCCTGCACTTCCCCAACGGCTGCTTTTTCCCCTGTATCAGTTGACCCGATACGTATTGAAGAATGATGTGGACCCGTACAACTTCACCTGTGACAAACTTCCCGAGGAATACGTGGATATCTGCACGGATTTCGGTTTCGACGGCGGTCCGAACAAGTACGACCCCACCGACCGGGTAACATACCTTCAGCGTTACATGGTGTTTCAACATCTGAAATCGCTTCGCGATACCGGAAAGCCCCTGGATGCCAAAATGGCTGAAAAGAATCATTTCTGGCGGCTCGAACCGATCGTGCATCCCGGACAAAAGATTTGCGAAAAACACCTGCTGGAAGATTATCGGGCAGGTCGAGACGCCAGCGAGCAATATGTTCCTGCCGGACCGGGACCGGGACCGGGCGATGGCGAGGATGGTCCCTTCGAGGAGACACCTTTACCCAAAACCGAGGGCGTGGCACCCACTCCCGAGCAAATGTCCGACGACATGCGTGCCATGGAACCCCCGGAACGCTTCGCGCCGGTTGAAGATAACCTGGCACCGGACAACGCTCCACCGGAAGAGGATCTTCCCAGCGGCGATCTTCCAGCAAATATTGAGGATACTTCGCCGGAGGATCTACCGAGCGAAGATCTTCCTCCCGATGAGATGAACGAAGAGACGATTCCCGAGGAAGAATGAGCCGATGACCTCCCCTCGTTCCATTGCGCTGTACGGCGGATCGTTCAATCCTCCTCATGTGGTGCATCAGATGATCGTGCTGGCGCTCTTGGAAACCTGCGAGGTGGACGAAGTGTGGTTGTTGCCTTGTTCGCACCATGCTTTCGACAAAGCGTTGTTGCCGTTCGAGGCGCGGGTTCGACTATGCCAACGACTCATCGAACCGCTGGAACCACGGGCGAAAATCAGCCGGGTGGAACACGATCTCGGCGGGGTATCGCGAACGCTTCACACTTTGGAACATCTTCGGCGGGAATATCCCGAGCATCGTTTTTCACTGGCATTGGGTAGCGATATTCGGGAAGAAACGAAGTCCTGGTACCGTTGGGACGCTATCGAAGCCACCACGCCGATCCACTGGTTCGGGCGATTGGGCCACGCCGTGGCAGAAGAAGACAAGCTCGTGTTCCCCGATGTTTCCAGTACCGAGATCCGGTGCAGGATGCGCCAGGGAAAAGATGTTTCGCTCCTGGTTCCGCGCACGGTACTTGACGAATGGCACAAACTTGAACGAGAAGGAATGGAATGGTTCGAAAAATAACAATATTTCGTATTTTACCGGCTTGGCGATCTGCCGCAGCACTAGGTATTTGTTTATCATTCGTGCTGTGGATAGCGGCTTGCTCGGCTCCGGTAGTTGAAAGTCCTGAAAAACCGGCAGGCGAATCACCGTCCTCCCCGATCGAAAAAACAACCATCGAAGGCAAAGAGTCGGAATCGCAGGTATCTTTGGAGTTGCACAAGACCATCGAACGTTTTGTGGTCGGTAACATTCGGGCTGTGCAGAAACTCGGTTGGAAAAACCTCGACAGCTTCGCCGATACCCGCCAGTGGCTGGAGTTGCACGCCAAGCGTCTGCCCTCCAGAGAAAAAGAAGGCTACCAGCAGTTGATCAAAACACCGGAAGGGCAAAAAAGCCTCAAGGAAAAATTGCACCGCCGAGCGATGAGAATGTTCAAACGCCTGGAATGGCCGATGAAAGTAGCGACGATCGAGGCACGCCCAGACCAGACCTATGCCGTGGAACTTCTTTCCAAAGAAAAGCCGGTTCCGCACAAGATCATCGTCCGGCGCTTCAACAATTCCTGGAGGCTGGTGAACATCGAATATCGCATGGCACGTTAACCGGGAACATTCATGACGACCGCCAGAGTCAACGGGTCGTTTCACGCTGTTTCTCGCACCATCCTGATCGAAGCAACCTACGCGAAAACTCCGACGGTTCAGGTTTTCAGCCTGATCCGAAACGTTTAATGTCATGGGGAAACGAGGGGTGGCACGGGCCAAGCAATGTGAATCGTCTACGAACGATCTCCCTTACGAAAAGGATAGGAATCTCGTATCGGCAATCATCCCTATCGATATTTCACTTTTTCGACGTGCAACGTACCGTTTTTATCCCATTCGTAGGTGTGGAAATATTTTGCATCCGGCGTTTTTGCGGCAGCGGCAATGACGGGAATCTTCAGCTTTTCGTTATTCCACCGCGTTCCCCATTGCTTGGCTTTGTGGTGATGTCCGAAAAGCATCAGATCCACCCGACCTTTGACGACGTCGCAGAATGCCTCGCCGTCGATCAGTTCTTCTCCAAGATTACGATCCCAGGGATGATGATGCAGCAGCAGCACCCGTTTGGCCGCCGTCGGTTTGGTCAAATGCTCGTCGAGGCGGGCGAGTTGAGGCTTGTTGATCCGTCCTCGGGCCAGCAATTCGGAATTGCGGGCGTCGGAATCCAGGAGAATCAGTTCGACCTGCTTTTTCATGATTCGTTTGACGAGCGGATAAGTCTTGTCAGGGACTCCGAAGCGTTCGGCGAAGCGATGACGCGCCTTGAGGGAGTAGTTCAGCCCCAAGGTTCCATAGTCGTGATTTCCCGGCACGGCGACGAGATTTTTCACGTCTTTCAGCAGCTTATCCAACCGGTCGTATTCCCTTTTCCAGCCGTTATCGACAAGATCACCCGTAATCAGGATCGTATCTCCGGCGTGGTTTGCTTTGATATACTCGAACAGCTTGGCGTCGTTGGCGTAATCGCCGTCCAGATATTTCAGTCCCACATGAATATCCGACAAATGCACCAGTCTCGGCATGGCTCCCTCTTTCATTCAATTCTTAAATCCCTACACATCACTGTTTGTGCATAATATTTTACCCAGCAAAGCGCAGGAGCCAGACTCCTTAAATATTATTTTTCGATCACTTTCATACTAAACCACAAAAACTCACTCTTTTTCGGTGATTTATAGCGGTTGTTATTTGGTTTTCACAATAGTGATTCCTGGAAACGATGGGGGGCACGGGCCAAGCGACGTGAAACGTCTGCTTGCCCGTGTACAAACAATATTCATGGGCAACCTGCGGTTGGCCTATGGCACACCCTTTGAACACCAAAACCAAATAATAACGGCTATAATAACGGTAATATTTCGTGAAACAGGTTCGAAAGGGTAGAAAAAAAGAGGGGAGAGATAGCCATTAAAAAACCCCGCCGAAAGGCGGGGTGAAAAAGCTCAGTGGCTTCCGCGCCGCTGCAACATTTCGATCTTGTCTTTTTTCAACAGTTTCAGTTTCTGGATGCGCTTGCGCTCGACCTGCTCTTGCGGGGTCAGATAAGCTCGGACATTCAACGCTTCCAGTTTGCGATCCAATTCCTCGTGTTCACGCTTCAAACTGGCGATGCTGTCCGTAGTGGTTTGATCGAATTCCCGATTGATTCTCATTGAAAATCACCTCCTGGCATAAAAAAGCGAGAGCGTCTCTCGCACGCCTTCATCGTTTTCAGCTTTTTAGAAAGGATGTCGGCTCGGTTGTATCTCGTATGCTTCATGGTTATATAATAATGATACCACTTTTAGAAAAAGTCAACCTTTCCCGGGTATATCAGAGAGGTTACGGCTTTTACACCAACAAATTTCCATCACAGAATTCATCGTACCCGCTAATCCTTAAGGTAAGGTAAAGGAAGGTAACGGGACGTCTCAAAAATCGCTTTGCCCCCCTTTAGTGGATAACCACCGCCACTCTCGCCGTATTCCACGAAAAGTTCCACGGCGCGGGAAGTTTCCATCTCTTCGGCCTCCGGCTCGAAAGACCGTACTCGGCAACGCCAGAAAGCCATCCCCAGACGCGCCGAGGACGTTTCTCCACTCCCACCACCGGAAATCCGCCAAAGCATCGGCAAGCCTAAATCCGGTTTTCGCTCGGGTTCCCATCCCAAAGAAGGAGGGGGCACAAAATCCTCTCCGCCGGATTCCTGAGAAAGCCGGGCCAGTTGGGTAAATCGTCCAGCCCAGCGCCACCAGATATCGCGCTTGGGATTTGGAACCAGCACGGAAGCTTTTTGCGCCAAATCCGCCAAAGCAGCATAGGTTTTCGCTCGTGCCGCGAATTTCATCGGCTGCTCACCCACGGAATCCCCACCGTTTCGAGAAGCGACCGAGACTCGATGAACGAAACAGGCCGCCACGGATTGAGGCGAGAAATCTTCTTCCAGTTTTGCAAGTCCCAAGCATGGCTCCCAGATTTCCGGGTGGCCTAAAGGCGCTTTTCCGATGCGATCCATTTCACGCCGGGATTCGAGACGCCGATACCCCGCTTCGGCCAACAGCGACAACGCTCCGCTCCAAGGACCGGGACGCCCCTGCCAACTCTCGGGAATATCCCGAGTAAAATCGGCACCTTCGAATGTAAGAACCGCAAAAGGCTTCCACGCCGGTCCACCACCAGCACCAAGCGTTCCCGGCACTCGGTCGCCTTCGTTCGCTTCGTAAGCACGTTGCAACGCCTCTAGATTTTCTTCGTTTTCGATATCCTGCGGCAAAGCGAACGACAGGCTTTTTCCAGCTTCGATCAGACGATCCCAATGAGGCGAGGCATCGTGAAGTGCCCGTGCGTGGTCGTGATACGTTTCTAGAGCCTCCCGAAGCTCCGGTTCGCTACGAACGAGGTGCAGCAGAATCGCCGCCTGCACCCAGCCTTCCTCACGAGCGAGATTGATCGAATACATCCGTGCGTATTCTCTTGCTTTTCGCGCATCGGAGGATGGCTCCGGCGGTACCGGAGCGGGTGTCAATCGTTTGGCCGTACGCTCGAAACGGCGAGACTTCAAAAAGGTCTGCAATCGCAACTGAATCGATTTATGGAAGGAAAACTTGTACTCCCGAGTGGGATCGTACAAACGAGCCATCGCCGCCACATCCGCCAACAGGTTCTGTAAGCCACCGACCAGGCGAGGATTCTTTTTGTTCCAGGTCGTAAAACGAGCGTCCAACGCCGTAAACAGCCGATCTAAAAACACTTTCTGGCTTCGATCGAACGCTTCGGCCTCCTCGACCGAGGGGCGTTCCGCTTCTTCTAAGGCAAGAAACCAGAGCCATTCGGGTGTCACCCGCCAAGAGGCTCCGTCCGGGAGTTCGGTACAAGACGATCCGTTTTCAGATGGACGCTCGAAGCTTGGCTCATCTGCGAAAACCGGGCCGATCCAGCCACAAACAAGCCACAACCCAAGCAGTGCAACCGTCCAGCCTCCCAACAGGTTCTTCGCTCCGAATTTACACATCGCTCTCCATTACCTTGCCGGTCGGCCTCCAGGACAGTTTTTCGATCATGGCGTTGTTTTCAAGCGATCGAGCTTTACCTGCGGCAGCGGTGTTTGGACCTCGACCAGTCCCTTCGCCCAATCCGGCAACGGCCATAGTTGCGGCTGAACGATATCGCCCTCTTTCGAGTTTTCGGTGACCAATTGTACATCGACGAACAACACCAGATCTTTGAGGGTCAATTTCTTCAGAATTTCTTCCGGTCCTTTGAACGTCAACGAAACGGTAGTCGGGTCCAGTTTCCAACTCGGATCGGTCAGTTCTCCCCGCCAGCGAATCGGAAGGCCGGTAAACGTCTGTTCCACAAGAATACGTTCCAATTTGACGTACGCCTTCACGGTTTCACGACCAGGGAAAAAAACGTTTTTTCCTACCCGTTCCAACCCGATATCGACGGAAAAACTTGTCATTTTCCCCGTCAAATCAATCGGCATCGTACTAATGGACGGTAGGAATCGGATCTCACTTTCTTCACCTTCCACAAGCACTTTTTCCGGCTCGATCTTGATCTCGGCGAGTTTGTACCCTTTTTCAGGCACGCTCTTCCAACGCGCTTCGACCGGTACCGATTTCGAAATTTTCGTGGCGAAATGCGCGGTTATCTGTACCGGACTGATTCGCGTGATCGCAATGCTTCGCGGCACTTTGAATTGACTGTCGGTCAGGTTTTCGATGGTTTTTCCAAGCTTGGCGTTCGTGAAATCGACAACGATTTCCTTTTGGGGATCCCAGGTTTTCAATTCGACGAGTTTCCCCTGCAATACAACCGTAACGGTTTCGGGCAAATCCTCCAGCAGGACTTTATCGGTCGGGAGCTGGTATTTGATCGGCAAGGTGACGGTCTGGATTTCGTCCTCGACGCCCATGATCAGCAACCAGAAAATCACGGCCAGTACGAACGAGAATATCTTCAGGCCAATGTTTTCGGTCAGGGCTTCGAACAAAAATGCATAGATTCGCCGGGGAACGTGAAATTTCATGAGGCATCCTCCACCCGCTGTTGTTCGACGGTGGAGGTTTCCCGTTTTTTCTGAGCGTCGGCGATTTTCGTCATCATCGTGGAGCTGATCGAGCGCCGTTGCTCGGTGGTGCGACGCTTGGCGGGGTCGCTTTCACCAGGGCTCCATTGAGAGCTCGCCGGTCCGACCATCCCCAAGGCGCGTTGCAGTACTTTTTTCAGCATGGAAGGCGTCAGGTCACGAGTGATTTTGCCATCGGAAACGAAGGAGATTTTCCCCGTTTCCTCGCTGACCACCACGACCAAAGCGTCAGTTTCCTCACTGATGCCGATCGCCGCCCGATGGCGGGTACCCAATTCTCGGGAAAGCCTGGGGTTGGTTGTGAGCGGCAGGACGCAACCAGCGAAAGTCATCATTCGGTCCTGGACGAGAATCGCCCCATCGTGAATCGGCGAGGTCGTGTGCATGATCGCCAGAATCAGTTCTTTGCTGACGGCGGCATCGATCCTCGTGCCATCCTCGGAGTATTCGGTCAGATCCGCTCCGCGCTCGATGACGATCAGCGCGCCGATCTTCTTCGAAGACAACGTGCTGGCCGCTTTGACCAGCTCTTCGATATAAAACACTTCCTCCAACGTACCCACTCGCCGAAAAAACGGATTCTGCCCCATTTGGGACAGCAGCTTGCGGATATCCTGATGAAACACGACGATGAAAATAATCAGCAGATTGCTGAAAAAGTTATCCAACAAAAAGTAAAAGGCCGTCAAATTCAACACACGAGCCGCCAGATAAGCCATCAACAGCAGGACCAACCCGATCAACGCCTGCACCGCCTTGGTCCCTCGAATCACCAGCACCAGGCGATAGATGACGTACCAGATGATCAACAGGTCCGCGACGGTTGCGACGATCTTGAGCGCGGGCGCTTTCCCGATTGTATCGGCCACCAGGCTTTCGAACATGTTTCGAATTCTCCCGCAAAATCACGGTGCGACCATGGCTTTGCACCGTGCGTGATTCAGGAACCGACTCTTTGAATTACAATGAAAATTCCGACCTTTTTCCAACAATGGCATCCGCAACAAGGCGCATCGCGTGGCTTTCCTTCACATCATGCACCCGGATGATGTCCGCTCCGTTGGCAACCCCCAATGCGAAACTCGCCAACGAGCCTTCCAAACGCTGATCCACCGGCAAACCGGTAAGCAACCCGATAAACGATTTACGCGATGCACCCAACAACACCGGGCATCCCAATGTTTTGAAATGACTCAACCTTCTCTGCAACAACAGATTGTGTTCCAGCGTCTTTCCAAAACCGATTCCCGGGTCTACGGCAATGCGCTCCCGCGGGATTCCCATTTTCTCGGCGAGTTCCACCCGCTCTTTCAAAAACTGGAAAACCTCGGACACGACATCATCGTACCGGGGATCGTTTTGCATCGTCTTGGGATTTCCCAACGTATGCATCAATACGAACTTCACATGGTCGAACGACCGAACCACCTCGACCATTTCCGGATCGAACGTTCCGGCGGAGATGTCGTTGACGATCTCGGCCCCGGCTTCGACCGCTTCCCGCGCCACGACAGCTTTCGTGGTGTCGATGGAAATCGGTACCGACACTTTTCGAGCCAGATCACGAATCACCGGCACGGTTCGTCGCAATTCTTCTTCGACCGAAACGCTTTCGGAGCCGGGACGCGTCGATTCCCCTCCGATATCGAGGATATCCGCGCCATCCTCCACAAGCTTCAGCCCTTGTTCGACCGCACGTTCCCGGTCGAAAAATTGCCCACCATCCGAAAAAGAATCCGGCGTGGCGTTGACGATTCCCATAATCGCCGTCCGTCGCCGAAAATCGATCTCACCGTTTCGAAACCGCCAGATGCCGTCGTATTCCTTGTCGCCCATCGTGCTACCTTCCCGAAATCCCAGCGAAATCAGTACCTTCCTTTACACTCAGGCATTCGAGGTTTCCTCGCTGTCTTTGAGCGAACCGATCCAGGATTTACGACTTTTTCCCTTTTTTTCGCCGGAAGCGCCCGAGTCGGAATCCGACTCATCGCTGGAAACGGGACGCTCGATGATTTCGCCGTCGATCACCCGCATGATTTCGTCCCCATCCAGGGTTTCGTATTTCAGCAAGTGTTCGGCCAGGGAATCGAGTTGGCTGCGATACTCTTCGAGAATTTTAAATGCACGGTCGTACTGGGTTTCTACGATGGTGCGAACCTCGGTATCGATATCTTCGGCCACTTTATCGCTGTAATCCTGATGCTTGGCGACTTCGCGACCCAGGAACAAGTGCTCTTCACGGGAACCGAAATTCAGCGGTCCCATTTTGTCGCTCATACCCCATTCGGTGACCATTTTGCGGGCCAGTGCCGTAGAACGTTCGATATCGTTGCCCGCTCCAGTGGTTCGCTCGTCGAAAATCAACTCTTCGGCGGCCCGACCACCCATGGCGTAGCTGATCGTTGCCAGAATGTAGCGTTTCGTCTGGGTGTATTTGTCCTCCTCCGGTAAAGTCTGCGTCAAGCCCAGCGCCATACCCCGAGGAATGATGGTCACTTTCTGAACCGGATCGTACTTTTCCGTTCGCGAAAGCACCGCCGCCACAATGGCGTGCCCGGCCTCGTGATACGCCGTGACTTTCTTTTCCTTGTCGGAAATCATCATCGACTTTCGTTCGGCTCCCAGCAACACCTTGTCTTTGGCAAAGAGGAAGTCTTTCATTTCCACCTGATCGCCACCCCGTCGCGCTGCCAGCAACGCCGCTTCGTTGACCAGGTTTTCCAGGTCCGCACCCGAAAAACCAGGGGTTCCACGAGCGATGACTTCGAGATCCACATCCGGGTTGAGCGGTGAATCCTTCGAATGCACCTTCAAAATCCCCAGCCGTCCGGCCAGATCGGGGCGAGGCACCACCACCCGGCGATCGAAACGTCCGGGACGCAACAACGCCGGGTCGAGCACGTCGGGGCGGTTGGTCGCGGACACCAGGATTACGCCCTCGTTGGACTCGAAGCCGTCCATCTCGACGAGAAGCTGGTTCAAGGTCTGTTCCCGCTCGTCGTGACCTCCGCCCAGTCCGGCACCACGATGGCGTCCCACGGCGTCGATTTCGTCGATGAAAATGATGCACGGGGCGTTCTTTTTCCCTTGCTCGAACAGGTCTCGCACACGACTCGCACCGACACCGACGAACATTTCGACGAAATCCGAACCGGAGATCGTAAAGAACGGAACTCCGGCCTCTCCGGCGATGGCACGCGCCAGCAGGGTTTTACCGGTTCCGGGAGGTCCGACCAGCAAGACACCTTTGGGAATCCGGCCGCCCAAACGAGTGAAGCGCTTGGGATCTTTCAGGAAATCGATGATCTCGACCACCTCTTCCTTGGCCTCTTCAATACCCGCAACATCCTTGAAGGTGATTTTCTTTTCCGGGGAATTGAGCAGACGCGCTCGGGATTTCCCAAACGACATCGCCTTGCCGCCACCCGATTGCAACTGACGCATGAAGAAGATGAAAATGCCGAACAACACGATGATCGGCAGCATGGAAAGAATCAGGTCGAGCCAGATCGAACGTTCGCCCTCCTCCACGAATTGGATTTTCGAACCTTGTTCCACCAGTTTTTCCAGCGTTTTTTCGGAAATCGGTCCCGTGGTGACAAAGGTTTTGCCATTGGAAAAACGACCTTCGATGGTGTTCCCCTTGATCGTCACTTCCCGGATTTCCGCTTCGTCGCCCTCTTCGAAATCCTGAACGCGCCCGAGAAACTCGTTGTATGAAACCTCGTTGGTGCCGTGCGGCTGCGCTTTGAGCATGGCCCATACCATGAATCCCATGGCAAGCATCACCATCCAAAGCATCAGCGTCTTGTTTGACTGTTTCAAAATCGCAATCCTTTCCTCGGTCCCGAAGTCCTTTTTCCAATCGTTTTCATCCACGGACTTCTGAGGCCGTTTATCATCCGAATTCCAAATAATGTACGTTGTTTTCCCCGCGTTTCAAGCCTGAAAAGCGAATCGTTCCTCCCCGCAGCGAGCCTTTGAACCCCAAACGACTCCCTCCGGGCCGCACATAGGAACTCCCCCTTTTCTCATAAGACCATATTTTCCGGGCAAAATCAACGAGAAGCCAGTGAAAACCGGGGGAATTCGTTTCTTGACGTGCAGGGGTCCGTATCCAATGAAATCAACGCCTTAAGAAATCTTTAAGATTCATATGGTTAGATTGAATAAGCTACGCACCTCTGGTGCTGTTTTTCGTCGATGGAACTTCGGTTCGGGATACGATACGAGTTCAAATCGTAGGGTTTAGAGAAAGGGATGTACAATGAAAAGTCAGATGAAAAACACCAAATACATTGTAGTTCTTAGCCTTTTACTGCTGTTCACTTTGGCGGGATCGGGTTGCGGATCGAGTGATTCCGGCGATACCACGAATCCAAACGACGAAGTCAACGACGATAGCAACAGTGGTTCCAGTGGTTCCAATACCAACAATTATGACAGCATCAGCGACGATAGTGATGAAATGTTCACGGACAGAGATCTGGAGCAAACCGCCGATACGTCCGAAGCCGAGTACATCGAGTTGAATAGTGACGAAGAGGTGACCATCACCGAAGAAGGCGTCTTCGTTATCAGTGGCAATGTAGAGAACGCCACGGTTGTTGTGGATACGGACGACGAAGCGAAGGTGCAGCTTGTCTTGGACGGCGTGTCCGTGACCAATGAAGACTCACCGGTGATCTATGTCAAACAGGCGGATAAAGTCTTCCTAACGACAACATACAGCGACAACACCATGAAAGTCTCCGGAACCTTTACGCCGGACGGGGACACGAACCTGGACGCGGTGATTTATAGCAAAGATGACCTTGTGTTGAACGGAACGGGAAGCCTGGAGATCGTCTCGTCCCAAGGAAACGGCATTTCATCCAAAGATGATTTGAAAATCACGGGCGGTTCTTTGGTCATCACCTCGGCTCTGGACAGCATCGAGGCCAACGACTCCATTTGTATCAACGACGGAGAGTTGACCATCAACAGTGGCAAAGATGCTCTTCACAGCGAAAACGAGGATGACGACTCTGTCGGTTTCATCTATATCGCAGGAGGAACACTGAAGATTTCCGCAGCGGATGACGGTATCCAAGGGACCAGTTATGTCCAGATCAACGGTGGAATCATCGACATCGAAACCAGCACCGAAGGAATCGAAGGAACCTTTATTCAGATCAACAACGGTGACATCAACATCTACGCCACGGATGACGGTATCAACGCCTCAAAAGGTAGTTCGGCTTACAGCGTCGTCATCGAGGTCAACGGCGGGACGATCTATGTGAAAGTCGGAAGTGGCGACACGGATGGGTTCGATTCGAACGGCGACATTTACATCAATGGCGGCACGATAGATGTCGAAGCCAACTCGGCGTTCGATTTTAATGGTGTGGGAGAGTTGAACGACGGCACTGTAACCGTAAACGGCGAAATCATCACGGAGCTTACCGAGTCCATGATGAATCCCGGCGGCGGCGGTGGCGGAAGGCACTGAACCGTACCCAATCTATTTACCTGAAATTCCTGAGGATCGTTTGAGAAACACCGAAAACCAAACGATTCTCAGGAGTTCTCTTCCACGACGCGGTAGGCTTCCGATTCACGGAATACATCGAACAGTTCGCCGTCGAGTTTGCCGTCCTTGACCTCGAAACCGATAATCTGCAACGCGCGCTCGTGGGACATCGCTTTTTTATAGGGTCGATCCGAAGCCGTCAGGGCGTCGAAGACATCGGTAATGCCCATCATTTTGGATTGCACGGGGATTTCCGGAGCCGCGAGGTTTCGTGGATATCCGGTGCCGTTGAGTCGTTCGTGGTGTCCGTACGCGATTTCCGGTACCCGGCGAAGTTCGCGGGTCCAGGGGATTTTCTTTAAAAATTCATAGGTATGCGTGACGTGGGATTCGATTTCCAACCGCTCCACGTCGGTCAGCGACCCTTTGGGAATCGAAAGAATCGCCGTCTCCTCTTGTTCGAGCAGATGGATTTCTTCATCTCCATCAAACACGGTAAACTTCTGGATTTCCTGGAGTTTCTCAAAATTTCCACCCTCCAGAACCTTGGGCATGTTCGACTCCCAGATCACCGACATGTACTCTTCGAGTTGTGTCATAAGTCGGCGGTCTTCGTCGTCCAGCTCCGCCAGTCTGCGTTCCACCTCTCGCGGGTCAGCGTTTTTCAGCAGTTCGAATCGTTTTCGCCATAGGTTGGCTTCCATCAATTTGCGAATGTACTTTTCGCGCCCCTGAATCGCGGAAGCCTGCCACGGATGCAGCTTGTCGGCTTTGACCAGAATATGCTCGCGAACGCCGACTTTACCGAAGTCGTGCAGCAAAGCGGAATACCGCAGTTCCTGCAAATCTTCCTGGGAAAACAAGGTCGGAGCGTAGGTGCCGTTCGAAACCTTGTCCACCTTTTTGGCCAACTCGACGGTCAAAAGCGCCACGCGCTCGGAGTGACCGGAGGTGGTTGGATCACGAGATTCGATAGCGGTTACCGACGCCTTGACGAAGCCTTCGAACAGGTCTTTGATCGATTCGTGCAGCAGGTTTTTTTCGAGCGATACCGCCGCCTGCGAGGCCAGCGATTCCACCACAGCTGTAGCCTGCTCGTCGAACGGCTCCACCATGGTGATTGCCGTATACGGATCTACCAGCAAGGCTTGGCCGTCGCGCTTGCGGTTGATCAACTGCAACACACCGACCACCTCGCCCTTGAGGTTCATCATCGGGGCAGTAAGAATCGAAATGGTGCGATAATTGTTGTTTTTGTCGAACCAGCGCTGATGCTGGAACGGATACTCACGGCCGATGTCGTAGGCATCTTTGATGATCAACGGCCGGGCGGTCATCGCAACGTATCCGGCGATGGAGGATCGGTTGATCGGCAGCGTGAACTCGAACATCTCGATCGGCACCGAGTCGTTCTGCGTGTACTTGAACCGCAGGCGGCGCTCGTCGTTTTCGCCTTCTTCCACAAGATAAATCGATCCGGCATCCGCCTGGGCCAATTGCCGGGAACGCCGCAGGATCAAATCCAGCAGCTTGGTGTTGTCTTTTTCGCTGGAAAGCGCCGCACCGACGCGGGTCATTTCTCCCAGATCCGAACTCAGCCGGAGGTTGTTTTCTCTCAGGATCAGTTGATCGACCGCATTGCGAACCAGCGAGGTAATCAGGAAATCGCGAGAGGTTTCGTCGATAACGGGAATCCAGGCGTGCAACGCCCGGCTGAACTCCGGCGGCACCCGTGGTTCGGGAGAATCGGTATTGAACACAATGAGGCGCAGCCCACGACGCATAAAAGGCATCAGGGCGCGGGAGGGCGTACGCTCGAATTCCTGCTGATTCAGCAAAAGGATCGACGAAGCCCCCGGAAGGGTTTCCATCGTGACTTCCGACAAATGACGGACATTCAACCGATCGTCGATTTTCCGAAAATCGATGGCCAAGCCATCGCTTGTAAACAAATTCGTACGCATATGGCGTGCATTACCCCAGGAAAAAGATTCCGAACCCCCGAAAAAAAGGATCGCTGGAACGCATCGGCTCCATGCGAATAATAGATTACCATTAGTTTCAGGGGAGAACAAGTCAAATGCATCATGACGACTTCAGAACAATATCCCAGCGAAGATCGCCCCTAAAATGAACAAATTCCTAAAGAATCTCTTAACCTTAGCTACTAGGTGTCAAAGCGTCCACAAATCTGCCTTTCTTAAAAGTCTCCTCTATGCCGAAAACGAAATTCCGTTTGGATTGAGACTTGCATTTTGCTTTCAAATCAGTATACTGACTATAAATTTCATGGTCACATTTCGGAATCGATATGGCAAAGCGCGGTAAATCCAAATCTTCCAAAAAAAACTCTTCGCCTTTTTTCGCGAATTTTCTGAAAAAGACCAAGAGCGTTCTGAAGGTTTTTGCCGTTCTGGGAGTGATCTGGGCTTTGGGCGCGCTTCACATCGAAGGCAAAACGCCCCTCGAACATGGAGACCATCTGTTCGGGATACGGAAACTTCAACCCTTTTATGACGGGATCCTCGGCTCGATCGGCTTCAAGCGGTCCGAGCAAAGCGACGGTCTGCAGAACATCGCCGGACAAACCGGAGATTATCGCAAAAACACGTCGAAAAACGCCCTAAACCATCACAAACGGAAACAAAACGCCCGCAAACAAATCGCGAATTCTCGCGATCTGCCACAAGGTTCCAGCGTTTTGCGTTCCACCCATGGTGCGGGGGAACCCGAGGCCGTTCCCCAAAAATCCACATCATCGGAAAAAACCGGAAAATCTTCTGTTGCCAATTCCAAGGCAAACGGTATAGAGTTCTCCAAGACACCTCAACCGCCACTCGGCGACACCTCACCCGATGATAACGCCGCCTTGGAGGCCATCATCGACCAATACGCGGAGTAACTCCGTATTTTCCGATCCTTCCCAGCCTCGATAGGTCCGTCATGAAACAGTTTCTCGAACACTGCAACGAGATGTGGTCAGGCATTGCGGCCTTGTGCCAGCGCTTTCCCTATTTCTTTCTGGCACTTACTCTGGTTCTTACCCTCTACTCCTTGTGGGGTACGGGACGCATCGTCTTTACCGACGACCCCACCGCCTACATCCCGGAAAGCAACCCGGATGTCGCCCACTGGCTGAATTTTACAAGAGATTCCGGCTCGTTGCGTACGTTGATCATCGGCCTGGAAGATCCCGAGGAACCGTTGCTGGACGAAGACACCCTCCATCGGCTGAAAACGATCACGGCAAAAATCGAGGATCTCAAGAAGCTGGGCGTTCGCACGGCACGGAGCCTGACCAACGTCAGCACGATCCGTGAAGGCGAAGACGGCATCCTGCACGCCGATTTGATGCTCAGCCGATTTCCCCGCACCCAGCGAGAAACGGAACTCTTGAAAAAACGGATTCTTTCCGACAGCCAGATCCCCGGCAGTTTCGTCAGTCGGGATTTCAAAGCCTACAGCATTATCGTACGTCTCGACAGCAGCGCCAACCAGGATCGAGTCGCTCAGATCGTGATGAAAATCACCGAGACCGAACGCGGTCCTCTCAAAGCCTACTATTTCGGTGGACCGTTCGTGCAGTTGCAGATCGTCAAGCGCGTGCTCGACGCCCTACCCTGGCTGGTTCCGATCTTTGCCATCGTATTGCTTGCAGGTACGTTTTGGACGAGCGGTCGCAAATGGCGGTTGACGCTCATGGCCGTAGCAGTAAGTATTCCCCTGCTGTGGTGTTTCGGACTGCATGGACTGCTGAACATGGAGATGGACTCTACCAGCGGTACAGCGGCCATCCCGCTGATTCTGTTCGGCGCCATCACGTTCGCGAGCGCCTCCCGCAAATGGTTCAAAGAGGAAGGTTCCACCACCGGCAAGCCCGTTTTTCCCTCGGCGGACATGGGTAAGTTAATGATTTGCGCGGCGATGTTCCTGGTTTTGTCGTTTTTGCCGTTGGGACATTTAAACTCTTTCGCGTTTTCCGGCGCTATCGGGTTAGCCTGCCTGATGCTCTTCGTTCCTATCGGTTTCCTGCCGATGTTGACCGTATTGGATAAAAACGTCCAACGAAAGCCCATCACGGACAAAGCCATTCGCACGGTTCACCTTTCCCCGAAAAAAAGCCTTGTCATCGTGGTGGCCATCGTCGTCGGCTTCTCGGTTTTCCTGCCTTCCCTGCATATCTATACGGACATGGAAGAGCTTTTCCGGCCCGATTCGCCCACTCGTCAGGCCAACCGCTTTTTCGACCGTAACTTCGGGGGGTCGGCCTACCTGCAATTGGATTTCAGCGCCGATATGCGCGAACCGGCAAACGTCAAACGGGTGGAGGAAATCGAAGAACAGATCATGGCGATGGATGAGATTTCGGACGTTCGCTGCATCGCCCAGATTCTGCGGTATCTGAGTCTCGCCATGAATCGCCGCGACCAGATCCCTCCCGAACGGGAACAGTTGAAAAACCTGTGGTTTTTCCTCGAAGGGAACGAAGATATTCTGCCGCTCGTCAGCCCGGAACGAGATCGGGCGTTTGTGGTAGCCCGCATTGTTCCCCAAACCTTCGACGATCCGAAGCAGCAGAAAAACTATTTCGATTTCGTGATTCAAAAAGCAAAAAACGCCGTCAAAACGTTGCATTTCGACACACCGAACGCTCGGCTCCGTCACCGGCTGAAGAACATCGCATCGATCTACCGACTCGACTTTGCCGATGCGAACCTCGACCGCGCCGTCAGCGAAGCCGACCGCCCGTTCTCGACCGCCACGAAAACCGAAGCCAGCCGAAAGGTCGACGAATACCTGCAAAGCGACCTTTCCCCCATGGACTTCGATCCATCCCAGAGTCTGCATCTGGCTCAACGTCTGTTGGCCGGGGCGAGCGATGACGAGTTGAAAATGATTCTGCGCTCGCTCGATGAAGAAAACGGTTTCGAGGAGGATACACTCGATTCCATCGTTTCCATGCTCCACGCACTGGCGCTCCAGAAACAGGAAGCCCACCACGTCCATACCGTTGCCGGTCTGCTGCCCATTCCCGAATCGAGACCGGACGCTTCGGTGATCCGTTCACGAATCGAAGGTCTGCTGTACGATTTTCTCCAACAAAAACGGGACGGTTCCAGCCTTCCGGTCACCTTCGAACCGAAAGTTTCGGGCTTCCCCGTCGTAAAACCGGCGATCGAACGCGAGCAGATGATTTACCTGTTCCTGGGTCTGGCGGCCTGCCTGTTGATTCTGTTCGGTGCGCTGCTCCCCCTGATTCTCTCCGGAAACAAGAAGTGGATCACACCGTTGCTACCTGCCGTGATGATCCCCGCCGCTACGCTGGCGTTCGTCGTCCTGACCGGGTTGCAGATCGATTCCACGACCATTGCGATCTTTTTGATGCTGCCGCCGCTCGGGGTAATCGTCAGCCAGGTCCGCACGAAAAGCGCACCGGACCTCGCGGCGTCGTTTAGAGCCTCGCGCAAAGTCATGCTTACACTTGCTGTGGCGTTTCTTACGCTCCAGATCGTGCCGGTGCTGCCGGTCAACCGCTTGGGCTGGACCTTGACTTTCGCGCTGGTCACCGCCACCGTCTGCTCGTGGATTGTCCAGAGAATCGAAATCCGCAACGGTGAACGGGCGTGATTCAGAATGGTGGGAAAGTCGCTGTTTTCTTAGAAATACAAGGATTTTACGTGTCTCGATGGAGCAGGATTGTATCCTGCTCCGCACGTTTTGCTATGAGAAGACAAACGTGTGGACGGGGATACAATCCCCGTCCTTCGATATGGGTCAGGCTAAAAATTAGCCCGACCCATTTTTTTTACAAAAAATTCACCGCCGCGATGGACCCAAATGGGAAACGTTCAAAAAGACGAGCAAAACCATCGGGTATTCTTCCCCCGTTTCGTGATAGATTATTCCCCCACGGTTCGCGAATTCGCACTCACCCTTGACATTGTTTGCATCCCGAAGTACATCACTCAAGTTTGGCTGAAAAGCCATCCGAGAACAGGGTATTTTGGGTTTAGAGATTGAATTTGTTTTTTTGAAAAAGGAGTCGTCATGAAACGGTATCTTTATACGCCGGGTCCGGTCATGATTCCGGAATCCACCCTTTTGGAAATGGCTCATCCGATCATTCACCATCGGACGCCGCAATTCTCGGCCATTTTCGCCGAAACGTTGAAGAAACTGAAATGGTTGTTCCAGACTGAAGGCGACGTGTTGGTCATGGCTTCGACCGGTACCGGCGGCATGGAAGCCTCCGTCACCAATTTTTTATCCCCCGGTGACAAGGCTATTTACGTCAACGCTGGAAAATTCGGCGAACGCTGGGACAAAATTTTCAAAGCCTACGGGATCGAAGGCATCGAATTGACCGCCGAATGGGGTCAAGCCATCGACATCGCCGTGGTGCAAAAAGCCCTCGACGACCATCCCGACGCCAAAGGTGTTTACATTCAGGCCAGCGAAACCTCCACCGGCGTAGCGCATCCCATCGAAGCCATCGCCAAACTGACCGCACAGCGTGAAAACACCATCCTCGTGGTGGACGCCATCACCGCGCTTGGTGCGTTCGACGTTCCGATGGACAAATGGGGCATCGACGTGATGATTTCCGGCTCGCAAAAAGCCTTGATGCTGCCTCCGGGATTGAGCGTCGTCGGCGTTTCCGAGAAAGCCTGGAAACTCAACGAAACCGCCACATGCCCGCATTTTTATTTCGACCTGGCCACAGAGCGCAAAAAACACTACAAAAACGACACCACCAATTTCACGAGTGCCGTTACGTTGATCATCGGACTCAACCACAATCTCGGTCTGATGCAGGAAGAAGGGCTGGAAAACCTCTTTGCCCGCACCGAAAAAATGGCCGCCGCCACCCGCGCCGGACTGGAAGCTATCGGCATCAAGCTGTTCGCCCCGGATGCCCCCGCCGCCTCGGTAACGAGCGCCTGGGTTCCCGAAGGCATCGACGGCAAAGCGTTCGTCAAATCCATGCGCGACGATCTCGGCGTAGCCGTAGCGGGTGGACAAGATCCCTACAAAGGAAAAATCTTCCGCGTCTCCCACATGGGATATCTGTGCGAATGGGATGTCTACAACTCCCTGACGGCCATCGAAAAAGGTCTGGCGTCGTTCGGATATAATGTGGTCATGGGCACGGCTGCCGGTGCGGCCGCCAAAGTCTTCAACGGCTGAAAAGGGGAAACATCATGCCGAAAGTGCTGATCAGCGACAAAATGTCCCCTCTGGCCGAAAGCCTTTTGCGTAAAAAAGGGCTGGATGTGGATGTCAATACCGGACTCAGCCCCGAAGAACTGGCCAAAATCATCGGCGAGTACGAAGGACTGGTCGTTCGTAGCGCCACCAAAGTTACGAGCGAGATCCTGGACAACGCTTCCAAGCTGAAGTTCATCGCCCGCGCCGGAACCGGTACGGACAATATCGATAAAAAACGAGCCGGTGAGCTGGGAATCCGTGTCAGCAACACCCCCGGTCAGAACACCACCACCACCGCCGAACACGCCATCGCGCTGATGATGTCTCTGATGCGCAACATCCCCCAGGGAACGGCGACGCTCAAGGCCGGTGAATGGGCCAAAAGCCGCCTTCTGGGCCATGAAATCTGCGGGAAAACCCTGGGCGTGCTGGGTCTTGGCCGCGTCGGCCGGATCGTTGCGGACCGCGCCTTGGGTCTGCGCATGAACGTCATCGGTTTCGACCCGGTTCTTTCCGCTGCCGAAATCTACGGCAACGGCGTAAAACCGGTGGACTGGGATACCTTGCTGACCGAGGCGGACATCCTGACGATTCACGTCCCATTGGGAGAAAAAACTCGGGGCTTGATCGATAAGGCCGCTTTCCATAAAATGAAAAACGGGACGTACCTGATTCACGCCGCCCGTGGTGGCATCGTGGACGAGGACGCCCTTCTCGAAGCCCTGAACGAAGGAAAAATCGCCGGTGCGGCGGTGGACGTTTTCGCCACCGAGCCCCCCGGAGAGAATCACCCGCTGGTGCAGCATCCCAACGTGATCTGTACGCCGCATCTCGGGGCAAGTACGAAAGAAGCACAGGATAACTGCGCGGTGGCTGCCGCCGATCAAGTGGCCGCCTACCTGTTGGAGGACCGTGCAATGAACATCGTCAACCAAGAGATGCTCAAATAATCATTAACCGCCCGTAAATACTTCCATTTATCCGGTTTTGCATAATGGAAGGAGGGCAAAGGAAGGCATGCTTTGGCAAACGTCGTCGTGGTAGGCTCCCAATGGGGAGACGAGGGAAAAGGCAAGGTCGTCGATATTCTTAGTACGTTCGCCGATGCGACCGTTCGTTTTCAGGGAGGCAACAACGCAGGTCATACCCTGGTCGTCGATGGCAAGAAAACCATCCTTCACCTCGTTCCTTCCGGGGTGTTGCACAAAGGAAAAACCTGCGTCATCGGCTCCGGCCTGGTTGTCGATGCCGAGGTGCTGTGGTCGGAAATCCAGCTTCTGCGGCAACATGGCTACTTGAAAAACACCGACCGTCTGCGCCTGAGCTACGACGCCAGCGTGATCATGCCCTACCACCGCAAGCTCGACGCTCTGAGGGAAAAAGGCTTGAAAATCGGCACCACCGGCCGTGGTATCGGTCCCTGTTACGAAGACCGCGCCGCCCGGCGAGGACTGCGAATGCGGGATCTGCTCGACGCGGAAATTCTGGAAAAGAAGATCCGTTTCGCGCTGGAATACCACAACTTCGTCATCGAAAAATACTATGGCGAAACTCCGATGGAAGTGGACGAAATCCTTCCCAAAGCCCTCGAATCGGGCAACCTGCTGCGACCGTACATGGACGACACGGCCCTGTATGTCGATAACTTCATTCACCAGGGACGCCAGATTCTTTTCGAAGGCGCACAAGGAACGATGCTCGACATCGACCACGGCACCTATCCTTTCGTCACGTCCTCGAACACCCTGGCCGGTGCCGCCTGCTGCGGGCTGGGCATCGGACCGGGAAAAATCAACGATGTCGTAGGCGTCACCAAAGCCTACACCACCCGCGTTGGCGAAGGTCCGTTCCCCACGGAACTGAACGACGAAACGGGTGAAATGCTTCAGGCGGAAGGCAAGGAATTCGGAGCGACCACGGGCCGCCCCCGTCGTTGCGGATGGCTCGACGCCGTCGTCCTGCGCCGAGCGGTGCGGCTCAACGGCTTTACAGGTCTGGCCGTGACCAAGCTCGACGTGCTTTCCAAGCTGGAAAAAATCAAAATCTGCGTGGGTTATCAACGAGGCAACGAGCGCTTCGAAGAATTCCCCTGCTTCCCAGAGGTTCTTACCGACTGCGAACCGATCTACGAAGAGCATGACGGCTGGATGGAAGACATTAGCGAAATCCGCACCTGGGAAGATCTGCCCAATAAGGTCAAGACCTACCTCCGGCGCATCGAAGAACTCGCCGACACGCCTATCGTGCTGATCTCACTAGGACCGCAACGAGGCAGCACCATCATCCTAAGCAATCCCTTCCGACCGGAAAACTGATTCTCCGGCCTCCCCGAAAGGGGAGGCTTTTTCATTTTCCCAGGGTGTTTCATGTCCCATCGTTCCGAGTCTCCACCTCCGCCTTTGCGCGAAGACGTGATCGCCAAGGCCGGAGAATTGGGATTCGCTTTCGTGCGCTTTGCTCCGGCCAGCCTTCCTCCAAACCATCAAGAAGCCTTCGACCGGTGGCTTTCGCAAGAAATGCACGCCGGGATGGACTGGATTACCGCCCCGCATCACCGTCACAGAGAAGCCCGCGACCTGCTCCCCGATGCAAAAAGCGTGCTGGTCCTAGCCTTGAGTTACGCGACAAAACCTGAAAACACGGAAACAAGTGCTCCCTACGGCGTCATTTCGCGCTATGCACGAGGCCGGAACTACCACAACGTCTTTCGTAAAAAGCTGAAAAAGCTGGTGACGTGGCTGGCGTCTTTCGGTGGAAACCACACCGCGACGGTGGACAGTCGCCCCCTTTTCGAGCGCGCCTACGCTCAGCAGAGCGGTTTGGGATTTATCGGGAAAAACACCTGCCTGATTCACCCCGAACACGGCTCGTTTCTGTTCCTGGCCACGGTCGTAAGTAGCTTTTCCTGGCCCGAGGATGCCCCTCTAGACATCGATTGCAAGGATTGCCGCCGTTGCCTCGATGTCTGCCCTACCGGAGCGCTACGGGAGCCTTACGTTCTCGATGCGCGGCGCTGCATCAATTACCTGACCATCGAGCACAAAGGGGACATCCCGGAAGAGTTGGCACGAACCATGGGGAATCGACTGTTCGGCTGCGACACCTGCCAGCAGGTCTGTCCCTACAACCGTGACATCGCTCCCACCAATACTCCCGATTTCGCGATCGAAAAGCTTCCCGCACGGTTTCCGCTCGACGAAATCGGCGCCCTGGAAAACGATGAAGCTTTTAGAAAACGTTTCGAGGGAACCGCACTGATGCGCATCGATCTGCAACGCCTGAAACGAAACGCCCGAATCGTCAGAAACAACAGCCAACAGCACAAGTAGGCTATCTCACACCATTTTGCTGAAAATCGTCCATTTTCAATCAAATTTTCAGAAATTTACCCATCCCATGCTATGATGCCTCTCCATGAGCAAGAACCGCGACAACAAGAACATTCAGGCTTGGGACGACTTGTACGCACGAGTCCCGGATTACGTATGGGGGTTTTCTCCGACTCCCGCCCTGGAGCACTTCCTCGAACGGATAGCCACATCGCTGCACGAGCATTCCAACATTCTCGACGCCGCGACCGGTGAAGGAAGGAATCTGGCGGCATTGCTGACGTTACCGGGATGCTGCTATGCCTGCGATGCCTCCGAACATGCGTTGAATAAAATCGATGGCCCCATTCGGTCGAAGGTCGAGACAGTCTCCTGCAACCTGTCGAAACTCCCGTATTCCGACGGTTTTTTCTCTTTCGTCCTTCTCTGGGACACCGCCGAAACCTTGCCGGATCTCGACGCTGCCTTGGGTGAAATCTCCAGAGTCCTCGCCCCGGGAGGTCTTTTGCTCTGCAACATTCCCGACGAAAAAGACGGTATCGCCTCCATTGACATGACGTCACTGGGAGCGGGAGAATATCTGTACCGCGACAAGTATTTTTACCGCTTTATGTCACGGGAAATGACGGAAGCACTGTTCCAAACCCATGGATTCGAGATACAATCCGCCGAACGCCATCAATGGATGGAACCGGCTCACTGTGAATTTCGAGAAATGGACCACCAGCATGAAAGTATAGTGTATCTTGCAAAAAAACGGGTATAATCACTTACTATCAGTTCATTGGATCAACTGGGGGGAAACACCTTCGCTTCGAGATCAAGGTACCGTACGATGTCCGAACGAAAAATACCGCTAATCACCACTTTTATACTCTTCGGAACAATGCTGTTCCACCTGTTTGCCTGCTCCGGCTGCAACGACTGCGAAAAAACCGAGAACTGCACGAACGACGGTTCGGTACAGCTTTCCGGCAGTGCCGTGGAAGTGGGCGTTCTTCTGCCGAAATCCGGTCTTGCCGAACTCGGCTATGAAGAACCCCTGGAATGGGCCGTAGAAAACGTCAATGCTGCCGGTGGAATCGACGGACACCCTTTGAAACTCGTCTGGAAAGACATCGGCAAGATGGATGTGGAAGAAGCGGCACAGGAGCTACTTGACGATGATGACATCGTGGCGGTGATCGGTACAGATTCCTCATCGGACACGTTCAATCTCGCCGAAAAATTCATTCAACAGAAAAAAGTATTGGTTACACCTGCCGCCACGGCAGCCATGATCTTCAAAGCTTTCGCCGGTCAGAAATACATCTGGCGAACGCTGGAATCGGATGTGGCCCAGCTACGCACCATGTTTATCGTTGCCGCCAAGGAAGAAGTGGAATCCGTCGGTCTGATTACCTCCACCGACACTTACGGAGCGACGTTTTTCGACTGGTTCGGCTTTTCGCTACGGAAATGGACATGAAAGTGGCGGGACTCGAACAATATGACCAGGCAAACGAAACCTGCGATACACATATGGCGGGTCTGCTGGCCGCCGCTCCCGAAATGATTTTCGCCGTTCCTTCCGACCGGAAACGGCAATCTGTATCGTAGAACAATACGACGCTTACAAGCAAAAAGGGGGAACGGCCCAATTGCTGTTCAGCGATGGCGGCACGTATACCTCGGTCGTAACGGAAACATCGGGTAAAGCCGAAGGGTTGCGCGGCCTGGGAATGGGCTTCGATCCCGTCGGCGGTTTTCAATACGCCTACAAGAAACATTTCGGTCACATCCCCTCGGCCTACGCCGCCAACTGTTACGACGCGCTGGCGATCATCGCCTACGGTCTTCAACAATCGAAAGGCGAAGGAGGAGAAACCTTAGCCGACGCGATGATGGAGATCGTAGACGCTCGCGGGGAAAAAACCGAATGGGATGGCGACGGGATGATCCAAGCCATGGAAGCGATCCGACAGGGAACCTTACCGGACATCACCGGTGCGACGGGACCGCTGGAATACGACGAGGAAGACCACACCGACCTCGTACGATCCATTTTCGGGGTCTGGGAAATCGAAGACAGTGAATTTGTCGTCAAAGAATACCTATCGTCGAAAGACGGTCAAAGCGCGGGATCGCAGTCTACACAGGCCATCTTCAAATCCATCGCTTCCGATGAAAACATGCAAAGCCTTTCGGGTGGAACAGGCTCCGAACTCCCTGAAAAAACGGGAACCTGGGCGCTTGTCATCGCTACGTCATCCGGTTGGCAGAACTACCGCCATCAGGCCGATGCTCTGGCGGACTATCAGATGCTGCGCAGCCTCGGCCTGTCGGATGACAACATCATTCTGATTGTTGCCGACGATATCGCCAACCATCCCGACAACAAGCTTCCCGGTGTGGTTCGAAACGAAAAAGAAGGCCCGAACGTCTACAAAGACGCTACCATCGATTATCTGCTGGAGGATATCACCGCTCTCGATCTTATGGACATCCTCGCGGGTGAGGCAAGTATTCGAGTTCCCAAAGTGATCGAAAGCACGGCCTCCGACAACCTTTACGTCTTCATCGTAGGGCATGGAAGCCGCAACGGCGTCTTCCTCGGGGAAAACGATTTGCTCGATCCGTTTTTGCTGGCCGATACGTTTTTGAATATGCAGGAAAACGACCGATTTCGTCAGGTTTTGATCAAATTGGAAGCCTGCTACGGCGGGGCCATGGGGAAGAGCTTGCAAACGAATCCTGGAATCTGACGGACGTTGTGCTTTTCAGTGGAGCCAATGGGTATGAAAGCTCTCTGGGGTCTGAATACGACCCCGAAACCGGCGCATGGACCGCCGACCGCTTCGCCCACAAATTCGTCAGCTTTGCCCGGGAGAATCAAGAAGCTTCGTTGATGGAACTGTACGACCACCTGTATCACACCGTCAACGGCTCTCACACAACGATTTACAATCACGAAAGAATCGAGAACCTCGACAACATCCAGATCCAGGAATTCACCACTCCATAAACGCAGGTTTCGCTCTACGCAGACATTACCAGACTAACACCGGTCTCCGGCGACACCTCCGACCGCCGAGTACAACGAGCGACGAACAAGCATCTGTTGCAAAAAGATTTTTGCGCCTATCCCAACGTGCCGTGTCGGTAGCCATTCGGTGGAAACATGCAACGTCCACCCGAATCCCGTAGCGAATTCACGGCTTTTCCCTGATTTCAAAGTGGCGAGCGCAGGACCGACACCCACCCCGCACCCCAGCCAGGATAACGGGCGGATTTCGCTTTCGACACCGGGAATATGAAAGAAACTTCGATCCTTCCTCCATGGCAGAGAACGCGAGGAATGCATAAATCCAAGCCGCCAGAAATCCTCGAAAACGTACGAAAATCTGACATCGGTCAACAAGACAGGATTGCTCGCTCCTCGCGAAAAAAGTCCTCCCGCTCCGACCATCGGTTCCAGACGCCAGGCAGAAACGGCAGATTCTTTTTCAGTCTCCGATGGTTCTTCGGCCCAACCTTGTATCGGTAATAAAACAATCCCAAAGCACAAAAACGACCATACCAGCATCAAATTGCGAGTGAAGCTCATGGATTGGACTCCTTGTGACTCTCCAACCATGTTCGAATCGCTGCATCCATGCGATGTCCCGCCAACTCCCGGTATCGAATCCAGGCCGCTCGCGCACCCTCTTCGTCCTGAAAGCGATTGAGCAACAATACACCCAGGTTTTTATATGCTGCATCGTATTCGGGATCTATTTTCACCGCTTGCCGGATCGCCGCAAGCGCTTCGGCATTTCTGCCGCTTTCATACAACCGGATTCCCAGACGATTGCAGGAGGTGGCCAGACGGGTTGCTACTGTCGTTTCTCCAGGACTCCAACCGTTCGGCTCTCGATACCGTTCAGGCACCTTACAATTCCACAACGGAGCCTTTCGCCTGGTTCGCGACACCTGAGCCGTCAAGCCTTGATCCAACAGGTAGCACGTTCCCCAACGGTCAGGAATGTCCATGTTTTCCGCTCGATACAATCGTACGTCTCTCTCATCGAGATTCCACTCGGCCAGAGAACGTGCAATCTCTCCCGCCAGACGCTGCATAGCATCACCGTGCTTTTTCCCTTGGATATCGTTCGCTTCTTCTACTCTGCGAATCAGGTCTTTTTCGATATCCCGAGGAAATTTCAGATCGGGATACTGTGTTCGAAGATGCTCCCGATACCAGGGCAAAGGCAGCAGGTATTCCGCCACGACACGGTTTTCCTTGGGTATTTTTTTGTCCAACTGCATCGATACCGTCGAAAACATCAGGCTGAGATCCTGAGTGATCAACAAGGTTCCTTTCGGCGTGTCCTGCCACAGAAGACGGGTGAGATCGCTCAAGGAATGGTCTTCCGAGCGATCGGCCTGCAAGGTCTGCGGAAGCACCAGCAACACGCAAACCACCGGAAGCAGCCATTCCGCTTTCTTCCATCGTGACGCTACCACCCACCGAAGGATGGTCACCCACCCCACGAGAGCCACGCCCCCCAGAGGAAGGTATAGCGCCAAATAATACCCTTCCGGATCGGGTACGGTATACAACAGGCAAAACAACAGGCCACAAATCCACCAAACGCCTAAAGTCAGTAAGACCTCTTTTCGAAGGTCACGAAGTCGAAAAAGTCCGGGTAGGACTCCGACAAACAACGGCCATGGCCAGTTTTTCCCTAGGGACTCCAAAAAGATACCGCCGTTGCGCGCAAGACCGTCCCACCCCGCGAATCCCAGCCGATACCCGAACATCTGCCCCGTTACGTGCGACAAGAAGTGAAAGAAACTTGCAGAAGTCGCCCCGTAATCAAGAAAGGGCTGCTCAGAGGATCGCCACGGAAGTATAGCGTAACTGCAAAGTCCGACTCCCGCGATGAGACAAGCCGTGATCCAAAAACGAAAATCTTTGGGAAATTTTTTTCGAAAAACGATTGCCAGCACGACGAAAACGGGAATCCACCACGAGGTGGTGAGATGATGAGCCATCCCGAACCCAAAACCACCGGCTACCGTACACAGCAGCCAGCGGCGTTCTTTTGAGGTTTCTCGTTGTGCGGGAGTAAGGGAAAACCATCGGACGAAGCCGTAAAACAGGATCGCTTGTAATACCACATGCCAGGTATACACTTCGGCAAGCGTTCCAAAGGTCAGCATTTCCAGGCTGAAAACCAAAACAATCGCAAAGGAAAGACTAAGCAAAGAGGAGTTCGTCCATCGTCGAGCCGCAGCATACAAGGGAAAAACACAGACCGCAGCGCCGATTCCTGAGAAAGCATTGACTGCAAATGCTCCCCAGGAACCCAGAAGAAACCACAGCCCAGAGGTCATCAGACTGTACCAGGGATATCCACTTGGATGTAAAACAGAAAGAGTCCGCGCGGCAACGACGATCTCCGCCGAATCGTTCCAAAGCATGTCACGACAGGACAAAAAGGCATAAACGATCACAGAAACAAGGAAAAAGCTCCAAACCACAATCGTATCGGCTTGCCTCCAGGACAGAATTTCTTTATCGATCGTCTTTGGCGACGTCGCTTTTCCCCCTCTTTTAGCCTTGCCTTTTGGAGCGCCGATCTTTCGAATCCTTCGAAAGGTTTAGAAAAAGCCCTCGGGAATGTAAACGATATCGCCCGGTTCCAGGAAGAAATTCGGTGCTCTACCGTGCCCGATTTCATCGACTTTGACGGTAATGCGCGTTTCCTTACCTTCGACGATTCGCGTAACGCTTGTCGAATCCCGAGCGGCGCGTTCCGAAAAACCACCAGCAAGTGTGATAGCCTGAACCACGTTCATCCGCTCTTCGAATTTAAACGTTCCCGGACGCTTGACCTGGCCGAAAACATAGACTTTTTTGCTATTGAATTCCTTTACGAAAACGGAAACATACGGCTTCTTCAAGTAGGTCTTCAACCCTTCCTGCAAATCCGTAGCGACCATGTTGGCGGTCTTCCCGTCCACATCGATCGAACCGATCAACGGAAAGATGATGGTACCGTCGTTGTTGATACGATAGACACCACTCAAGTCCTTTTCTTTAAAGACCTGTATGTCGATCACGTCTGACGGTCCTAACACCGCCTGACTAATTAAATCTTTCGGTCCTTGGGTTCCCATTTCTTCACGATTTTGCCCACTTGAACCTATGCTTTTCCCTCTTTCTTCACCTCTGTTTGCCTGCTTTGAATGAACGCATCCCGTTATCAACAACAACGCAATCAATATTCCATTTAGAAAAAGGTACTTTTGTTTTTTCATATCATTACCCTTATGTCGTTTTTTACAAGACGGTACGATTTTTACCGCAAACGACGAACTTTTGCCAAAAAAAACGCCTGAAGGAAAACCTTCCCTCAGGCGTTAATGCTTAGGTCAAACGAATCTTAGTAGATCGATTCCAACTTGAGGAAGATCTCGTTCCTCATGTAATCGTACTTGGAAGGATTCGTATTCGCTTTGTCGCTATCGTCCGAATACAGTTCGTAATCCGTGATTTTCGTGCTCATACGATAACCGAGTTCCATCTGGAAAAACGGAATCGGCGCGTATTTGATCGACGGAGCCACGGTAGCCACCATATCCGTACGATCCCGCTCGCTACCCGTGTATTTCGTCAGGCTGGCGAGCGCACCGCTGGAAGGTTGACCGTATTGAATCGCGTCGAACGAACCATACAAGTAAAGAGTGATTTGCTCGTTCAGCAACAATTGCTTGAATTCGGTGTAAATTTTGTTGTTTGCCGTGTACCAATAGGTAGGTGCAGGAGCAAAGTCACGTGTGAAACCAACACGAAGCATGGTGTTTCGAGTAAAATCAAAACGACCTTCGAGGTTGGCAATCACGCTGCTGAAATCATCGGTTCCATTGACCGACATCGTGTTTCCGTATCCGGCAGCCGCCGTCATCGAGAACCAATCCGTAAAGCGGCTCTTCAGACCGAGTTTAAAACGAATCGGCATGGCGTCGGGAGCTTCTTGAGTATACAGACCCGCTGTCCCGGATTCATTTACACCATTGATGGAACCGTTATAAGCGATTTTTTTGAAATCATTGTACGTACGATAAGAGAAATTGAAATCTGCGAAGGCCGCGGTTTCCGGAAGGAATTCCCATTCGCTCTGGACGCTGGCTTTATGCGAGATCCAGTTGTTTTCTTCTGCAGCCGTATCTTCGTAAATCATAAGGCTGTTGGTGTACCCAATGAAGAAACGAAGCTGTCCACCACCGGGTTTGATGCTCATCACGGCGTTGGCGACATTGGAAATACGATCCGTGGTGGTCAATGTCGCCACCTGCTCCGGGCTGGCCAAACGACGGAAGTTGTTGTTGATCCAGCCGCCGACGGTATTGGAGGGGAACAGCGTCAACGTCGCACGAACCTGACCGGTAATGTTGCTAAGTTCGCTGGTATCATTACCACTATCATCTTCGTCCAAGCCGAAATAATGAGCATACCCGGCATTAGCATCCAATGTGAAAGAGACATCGGGATCGGGATAGTTGAGTTTTAGACCAGCAACGATTCGCAGGATGTAGTCGCTAAGCTCTTCTCCAGAAGGCTTGGCCTGCACGTTGGTATCGTACACATTCTGCAAACTGATACCAGGATGAATCACGAGCTTGCCAACCTTGAAACCCTTGGCTTGATTGTTGGCGCCGCTTTTGATATCTGCCTTTGCTGCAGCAGACTGTGCAAAACTTGCAGCAGGCAAGGCGAAAAGCAAGCCCGCGAGGAGCAAGCTTGCCAAGAGTCCTACCTTCTTCATTCTTCTCATAACGTTCCCCTTTTTAATTTTTATCAAAATTATTCATAAGCTGCCGGAAGACGGTTTTTTATCTTCCGACAGCTTGATTTCATGATTAGTTCGGGCTTGTAGGAGGTGCGACATCAGGAGAATCTCCGCCGCCGGTCTCACCGGTAGTCGAAGCCTGATCCGTGGCCGAAGTACCTGTTGTATTCGGGTCGGAAGGCGGAGCACTACCACCGGTATCGATACCACCGATACGACCACCAGTCTGCACACTGGAAGCGGCTGTAGCATCGGCTACCGTAGTCTGAAGAGCATCGCCTTTGTTGGTGGCTTGCGTATCCTGAGTTTCCGGGGTTGATGCAGCGGCCATAGCAGTCTGCGGTGTAGCCGCAGCGTCAGCTGCAGCAGCCTCAGGAACCTTATCCGCAGCAACTCCCACTTTATTCAAAACAGCGAGATTTTGCTCGTAGCAGCTATCATCTTTACATTTTTCCGCATTTTTCATCGTCTTCACGATGAGGCCACGATAGGTTTTCAAGTTTTTCAACTTATCCTTATACACCTTCTTTTGTGCAGCAGGAGTTTTCGGATCGTTGATTTTGGCCTGGTAGGCTTTGATTTTAGCATTGATTTGAGCAAGTTCCGTCTTGGACTTCTGCGCGAGCTTTTTAGCAGAAGCGGAACTGGATTTGCTCATGGCATCCTTTTCCTGCGCCCAAGAACTGGATGCAGGCAAAGCAACTACGGCCAAAAATGCCGCGACCATGCCGAGAAGTAAAATTTTGTGCAAACGTTTCATTCTTTCCCCCTATTCATTCTCTGAATAGATTTAAGTTCAAATTGGGAAGCTATTGCATTCAAACCTTAGATTTGAAACACAACAACCTATCGTTGCCATCCCCGTTCAATTTGTAAAAGTATCAATTCTTTATGTTAACGTCACTTGGTGCTTAAGTTTAGATTACATATATATCAGTGTCAAGGCTTTGTCAACCGAATTAACTTTTTTCTTTTTTTGTGACACTTTTTTCTTTCGTCACGTTTTCTAGAACCTTAAGTCGATATTGACGAAAGTCAACGAGCGGCACTGAAAACGATCGGATATGTAATTTCAACTTCTCCGTCCGGCGGTTTCGGGAATCTCCAACCCCGCACACGAGCGACAATACAAGACTCTACAGCGCGACTTTTCAGGCTGCTTCGTCCTACGGAAGCCCGCGTAACTTTACCCGTCACACCAATCGTGAAATCGATGTAGACTTTACCGGAAAGCTTCGGGTTCCTCCGAAGTTCCTGTTCGTAACAACTACGAATGGAAGGCTCGTAGCGTCGAATCGTACGCTTCAAAGAGGCCTGGTTGAAGCTACCGATAATATCAGCACGACCGGAAGCCATCTTTGCTTTGACTTTCTTCTCGGCGCGTTTGGTCGTTTTCTTTCCACCACCTGCGGCTACGTCAAGGTTACCCACATCTCGCGTCCCGCCGGAAGCACCACCACTACCAACGCCACGCCTGGCACGATTGCTTGCGTCATCGGCAACCGCCAGCTTCGAAACACCTTCCATGGCATCGGAAATCGAACCCATTCGTTGACCATCGGAAAGAGTATCGACCAAGGCACCCATGGTATTGCTGCCACCCGGTCCCTTTGCAGTCAATAATTGCAATAAACCCGTGTTTGAAACTTTCTCGGCGATCTTTCGTCGCCGTTCAGCTTCCGCCGCCGCCCGCTGCTCATCCGTCATTTTTTTCTTAGGCTCGGCTTTTTCGACCTTTTGCGGTTTCTCTTCGAGAACCGCATCGCCCGGCCCCTCTTCTACGGCCACTTCCTCTTCTTGAGGAGGTTCGGGTTCGGGCATTTTTTCGACAACGAACTTTGCAAAACGTTCGGGTACTTTTTCTAAAGACATTTTTTTAGGAGTCGGAGCCATCGCAGCTGCTCCGAACAATGCGGAGTGCGCCAGAAATGATCCAACAACCACCGCAGCAAACACCCAGTCGATACTTTTGACCCAACCACCACGAATAGAGGCAGGAAGCCGGGGCTTCGGAGGTATCGGAGGAGCGGCGACGAAATTGTACAATAACGTCGCATCTCCAATAGTGATTTTACCACGAGAGGTATCCGAAATCGGCACCTGGAAATTTTTCCCGGACTTGTGCGCTTTCCCAGACGTTCGTAACGCTTCCAGTTCGAGCATTTCACCACCGATGGTGACTTTACCCTTCATGGTCTCGTTGAAAACGAGGAAATAGCTTCCCTTTTGTACCTGGAAAACCGAGAAAGATTTGGGGAATTTATCACTCGTGGAAGGAACGATGAACGTAGCATTGGGCGACGTACCGATCGTTACCGCAGAACGTCGCCTCATGAGGCGCTCTTCCACGATTTTGCCGCTCTGTATAATACCTATCCGAAGAATTCTCTCAGGGCTCTTTTCAGCCATCAAACGATCCTCTCACGCGGCGCGGGTCTTGAAAGCGAATGAACGAGCGTTGTTGCTAGTTTGCTTCAATCTATAATCCTGTGTCATATAATATAACACAGGATTTCCTGGCAGCGAAACTTTTTTGTCAAACAAACGCGCAACCCTTTACAATTCGCAAGCCGAGCGCTTCCCCTTCGAAAAAGTGACCTGGATCCCTGGTTTTTCTGTTTACTCGTTGCGCAGGACAACGAATTCGTACTGGGCGAATTCCGCTTGTCCCGCCGTATACAGCACTTCCGAAAGTAAACGATACGGCACATTCTCATCAACAATCACCATCATCTGACCTTCGAACTTGATGGAACTGTTGTATTGAGCGATTTTTCGCTGCTTTTTCGCCTCTTCTTCCAAAGAGTCGAACAGCGGAGTAATGAAGAAGCCGTCAGCTCCTTCACGCTTGGCGGAAGCGCTTACGCGCCCGTCTTTTACCTGAACGATAGGCTTGTTATCGACCAAGATGAAATCGCGGGTGATTCCAATCGGAACCATTTGCTTGTGCGTCTTTTCAATCTCGATGGATTTCACGAGCTGAAGATCGTCCGTAGGCGTAACGTTGGTCACGTCCGTAGAATAGTTCATCAAAAGGAAGACCAAGAGGATGGTCAAGATGTCCAACAGGGAGTCAATCGACAGATTGCCTTCTGCAGCCCCGCCACGATTGGCTTTCTTAGCTTTTCTTTTGGCCTTGATCGCCTCGAAGTCTTGAATAGCTTCGAGTTCCTCTTGGGTCAATTCTTTCTTTTCCTGATCGCTCATCGTTTTCTTTCCTCGGAAGAAAATTCCAGCCAAATACGGCACACCCCTTCAAGGAAGAGGCGCTGAAGGAATCTACTACACGACACCCGCACTCAGGACGACCTGAGGGAACATCAACTTTTTCTTTGGCGCATCCCCTTCGACTTCAACATAGGATCGCGAGGCATCCATAATACGAATGAGATTGTGGAAAGGAATTTTCGGTTCGGGCGTAAGAATGATCTGGCTCTTGTCCGGCTTGTTCTGCTCGGTAGCCTGCTTGTAAATTTCACGCAGACGCTTGTGCAGAGCTGGATAGTCGAAATCCTGAGCTTTCGAGGAAATGAGATTTCCGCTTTCTCTGTAGGATTTCAGCGCATCATCGATTTTTTCATCATCGACTTCTTTGACACCCAACATGTACTTTTTACCGTCCGCACCTTTCCAGATGCGAAGCACCTCCCTCGTGATTCCGGATTCTTCACGAGTGTTGTACACATCTACGGGAACCTTGCCGATATCCGCGCCTTGTCCACCGGTCGCCGCTACGCCTTCGGGCGGCTTGCAGGCATCGACATTGCACTTGAGATAGAAGCCGATGCTCGTCACACCCAACGTCAACTGAAGAGGTTTCTCTTTTTCTTCGTTGTTGGGATCTGCCGGAGCCGTGTTTTTCGGTCCTACCTGCGGAGACGAAACCGCGATCGTTGCGATTTTCAGGTACTCTGTCGAAATCATCAGAGTCGGAATCAGAAGAGCAATGAGATTCATCATCGGGATGAGATTCATATCATTGCCTTCGGCAAGTTTCTTGTATCGGTTTAAACGCCTGGACATGTCGCCTCTCCGGGTTGTTCCAACCAGTATTTCTCACGCAATTAATAGATGCCCTTCGATGAAAGAACCGGTCGGTCTTTCATCGAAGGTTTTTCGAACCGGAGCGTGAAATCTTATTCGGCGCTACCCTTGCTGCGCGAAACGAGCAGGTTTTCGAGCTTCACGGAGTACTGATCGACTTCGTGAATGATCTTCTGCGTCAGACCGGACAGAACCATGTGCACCGCCAGGGACGGGATCGCGACGATCAGACCGAAAGCGGTGGTGTTCATGGCGATAGAAATGGCGCTGGCCAGAGCGGTCGCTTTCTGTTCGGGGGCGGCGCTGGCCACGGCTTCGAAGGCCGCGATCATACCGAAGATGGTTCCGAGCAGTCCGAGGTAAGTGGCGATCTGAGCGGCAGTCAACAGGCTGTTGGTGCGCTTCTGCAACTGCGGCAGAACTTCCAGAGTCGCTTCTTCGATCGCGTTGGCGATTTCGATTTCACCTTTGTTGGCACGGGTCAGACCGGCTTTGATGACTTTGGGCAGCGACGCATTGCCAGCGGCGTTGCAAAGCTTGATCGCACGGTCGATGTTGTTCGCCATAACCAGTTTCTGCACGTTGGTCCAGAATTGGGACGCATTGATGTTGAAACGGAAGAACAGGAAGTAAAAGCGCTCAAGAGAGACACCGATCGCCAGAACGGAAACCACGGCGATGATCCACATAAACGCTCCGCCGTCCATCATAAACTTCTGAATACCACCCAACCATTCCATTTGTTTCCTCCTTAAGAGTTGTCTAGTCGAAAATTTGTGCGTAAGACGCACTATTTCCCAAAATTTCCTGAAACTGTCTCGTTTATTTCAATCGTTTTTGCAATGGCCTGAAATTTCTCCCCTTTTCAGCGAAGAACGTCTTCCTTTTCCACTGCATCCACGACCTTTTCAAGAAAATCGTAATCCGTTCGTAACGTATCGTAATCGATCTTGGCCCGATGAAGAATCAAAGACATTTCCGGTCGAACGATTTTGCCTTCGATTTTACCTTCCTCCAGTTGAATCTTGCCCGCACAAAAAGCGGAAGTCGAAGACACTACGACCATCCCCCCAACCAGAGCAAGCAAGAAAAGCCACTTTCTCATTCCAAACCTCGCAAGGTATCGGGTATGGCGGATGCTACTTCAGGAACCTCACGAATTCAAGGTTTTTTTCCGCCAAAACCATTATCTTCTTTCCCCATACCGGAAAAAACGCTGCTTTTTCTTACAGAAACCTCGCTCTTTCCACTAAATCCCCATCCTCTTTCGAAAAACGTTCCTCGGATTCGAAGAGGATTCGACCGATAAACCGTTTACATTCCCTCCGGTGGAGGTGGAACCGTATCGGGTGGAGGCGGCACAGCCTCTTCCATCGGTGGCGCCTCTACCGTCTCCTCAACAGGAGCTTCTACCGCCTCTTCCGCCGGAGTTTCCACGGGTGCTTCCGTTGCTTCGGGCACTTCCTCAGCCGGAGGTGCTTCAACCGCTTCTTCCGCCGGAGGCGGCGGTACGGCACCTTCTTCAGCTTCGGGTGGAGGCGGAACGGCAGCTTCTTCGTCAGCAACAGGAGCCTCTTCCGCTGGCGCTTCTTCTACCGGAGGAGCGGCAACCGCTTCTTCGGCCGGAACTTCTTCCGCCGGAACAGCCTCTTCCATGGGAGCATCTTCCACCGGAGCAGCCTCTTCGGGCATTCCTTCTACCGGAGCTTCTTCCATCGGCGCCTCATCGACACCCTCTTCCGGCATAGCCTCACCACCCTCGGGCGGCAGACCTTCGTCCATCATTTCTTCTTCACTGCCAGGTTCCGGCAACGGCGGCAAACCCTGAGCCGCCCGTTGAGCATTCTCTTCGGCACGCAAACGAGCCTCTTCCTGCTCGTCCTCGAAACGCCTGATTTCACGTTGCTTTTTCTTTTCTGCAACCATCATCTCGCGTTCGTTTCGCTTGATATTGCTCTCGGCTTCTTTGATGTATTGATCCGTCGGATCATCATCAGGTAGGTTACCGGCTTTGCTTTTGTATTCCTTCAACAGCGCAATACCTTCTTCGATGCGCGCATTCTTTTTCTTCAATTCACTGATTTCTTCATCGAATCGTGAAAGATCCGGCGCTTTCGGCTCGGCATTTTCCGTGCTGCCTTCAACCTGGGCCACGAGTTCGTTTACGTCGGTGTTGTCACCCTCTGTTGCCGTTTCTTCCTGCACAGGTTCGAGTTGAAGTTTCATCAATCCACGGTTGAACAGCAATTCCACCCGACCCGGGTCCATCTGCTCCACTTTGTCGTACATCGCGAGCGCTTCTTTTTCCCGGTTCAAACCGGCCAAGGCGTTTCCGCGATTCAGGTAGGCTTCCACAAGCAAAGGATTGTAAGCCAGGGCTTTGTCAAAACTGGCCAGCGCCTGTTCAAACTCCTGATCTTCCAGGTAAAAAACACCAAGATTGATATGAACTTCCGGGAAATCCGGTCGAAGTTCAACGGCTTTTTGCCAGTAGGCTTTCGCTTCGGAACGTCGGTTGTCGTTGAAAGCGACGATCGCCATGCCGTGATAGGCTTCCGCTTCGTTCGGATCTTTCGTTTTCACGGTGTTGAACACCATGTTGGCCAGTTCCTGCTTGCCCTGGGCGTAATATCCCCACCCCATCGCCAGCAACGCACGAACGTTGTGCTCGTCTTCTTTCAAAATCTTCTTGGCTTCGTCGATGCCGTCACGGACGCGTCCCTGTTCGACCATGCACCGCGCAGAAGCCGCTCGAACATCGAGCAGTTCCGGTGTTTTCCGAGACTGTTGTTCGAGATATCCACAGGCCGAATCCCTGTCGCCCTGAAGCGTCCAGGTAAAGGCCATGTTGATGTAAGGTTCTTCGTATTCCGGCTCCAACCGAATCGCATTTCCGAAAGATTGCCGGGCCTGGGCATATTGCCCCTTCCACATCTCGATCACGCCGATGTTGTTGTGGGCCTGGTAAAGGTTTTCATCCGTTTGCAAGGCTTCCGAGAACAGCATTTTTGCCTTGTCGGGATCGGTCGGAGCCGCTTCGACGGCTTCCCGGAATTTCGGTTCACCAACACCTGTAACAACGTGACTTTTCTTCTGTTTTTCAGGTTCGGCAGGAGCTTCGGCGCTTTCCGGCTCCGTTGGTTCCACAGCTTCAGGCTCTGGTTCCGGTTCGGCGGGTTCGGGAGCTGCTTCTTCCACAGGCTCGCTGGGTTGTTGTTGGCTTTCCACCGGTTCGACGGCCAGCATTTCGGCGGTGGCGTCGTCGGTCTTCGTCGTGGCGCTCTTTCCTGCGCAAGACGACATCAAAACGACCACGAACAGCAACAAAGCAACCATTGCAGTATGAAACAAAACACCTTTTGTCATCGTACAACCCCGAGACCGGGAAATGACCCAACGCAAACGGCAGTCTTGCATCTGATTCCTACCCGTCATCATCAACCCCTGCTCTCGCTTGCGGCGGCGACTTCGCCCCCCTCCACCGCTTCGGTTTCCACAGCTTCTGTTTCACCGGGTTCGGCGGACTCGGCTTCCGGTTCCGATTCCTGCGCAGAAGCCGGAACGACTTCCTTACCGTTATCCATCCGCAGGGGCACCATTACAGTTTCTCTGAACGAACTCTTTTCCTGCTTGCGCGCTTTGAACTCGCCTGTCACGAACTCCTGGAGATTCGGCCGGTTGAGCGCTTCGATCAGGCGTTTCATCCACACTGAATCGTACAGTTTCGCTTTCTGAGCTTCTTCCAGGGTCGCCATATATTGTTGAGTGGCGCTGTTGTAGATCGGTCGCGTCTTTTCGTTGAGCAGATCCTGATAAATGAAGATCGCTTCATCGCCCATGCGTTCCACGTCGCGGGGAACCGGAGCATCGAAAAGAGCATTTCCGTACAGTTCGAGACATAAACCGCTACGGAATTTCGCGGCGAGAATATGTTCGGGCGACTTGTATTGGAAGATGGTTTTGTATCGATCCACCATTTCCAACGCCATTTTGCTCTTCGTCTCGAACTCTTTCATCAACTTGTCTTGCCGTTTGGCGCGGATCTTGTACGCTTTGAAGCGGTCGAATTCCTTCTCCAAAAAGACCCACTCGGATGCCGCCGCTGCCTCGTTGGCCAGCGGATCTACAGCCAGTTGGTGATGATCGTGGAAAAACTCGATCGCCTTGCTGTAATACTTTTTCGCCTCGGTCGTTTTCTTGCGTTTCCAGTACATGTCACCCATGCGACGATAGGCATCTACCACCCAGCGATGCTGTTTTTTATCCCGGCTGTACTTGGAAACGAACTTCTTGTAAATCCTGTCGGTCCGCTTGGTATCGCCAAGCTTGGAATACAGCTTGGCGGCCTTCAACAGCACTTCCGCGCCGTCTTCCATCATATCGCCGCATTTGGCAACATAGGTTTCATACAACGCCGCCGCCTTGGAATACTTGTGATTGAATTCCATCAACTCCGCATGTAGATACCGAGCGTTGCAGTTACGCTTCAGATTGGTTTCGCGGTCAGGATCATCCTTTTTGACGGGGTACTTGGTGTACAAGCGCTGGAAAGCCACCGCCGCTTCGTCGAGGTTGTAACTGGAATAGGCAGCATCGGCGAGGTTGAATTGTGCCGTCGCCGCGTACGGAGCATCGGGAAATTCTTTCACCATCCGCTTGTAAAGCTCCATCGCCTTCGCCGGGGAATCGGCCTTGGCATACATGATCGCTGCATTGTACAAGGCCGCCGCCGCGATTTCTTTATCGTCCTTCTGACGATCCACCACCCGCAAGTAAGCTTCGGCGGCTTCGAGATATTTCCCTTGCTCCTGCAAGACCTGGGCGTTTTTGGCAATGGCCAGCGACAGGACTTTTTGCATCTCGCCGCGCACGCGCTCGCGTTTCTCGTCGCCCTCGCCAAGTTCTAGATCGCTCAGCTTCTGGGACCATTCCTGCACCTTCACCCAATCGCGAACAAGAATGTAGGTATCCACGATCTTCCGGGCAGCATCACCGGCCCGTGGCGATTTGGGGAATTTTTCGACGAACTCGACAAAGCGCCGACGTGCTTCTTCAAGCTTTTTGTGCTCGAAATACATAAACGCGGTATTGTAGGCAAATTCATCGATGTGCTTGTCCTGACCGGGTTTTCCATGGATCGCATAGTAGTCCGCCGCATCGATGTAACCTTGTTCGTCTTCATTGAACGGCGTTTCGGTGATTTTTCCTTCTCGCACGTCCTTGGAAGCTTGTTCTTCTTCTTCCTTCGTTGCCTCCAGTTGTCCGGTCTTGCTTTTCATCGCAATCAGATTGTCGTAGGCCATCAGAATACCGAACACGGCATCTTCAAAATGCTCTCGCGACAACTTGCTGTCCCGAACGACCTTGTATTCCTGAATCGACTCCCGATACTTTCCGGCGTAGAAGTAGGCATCCGCCATCAAATAGCGTAGTTCGTAGTAATCGTTATCGTTGGGATAGTTGACAAGGTAATCGTAATACAATGAAGCCGCTTTGAGATACAGAGCGTTGGCTTCTCTCATCAGGCGCGCCTCTTCTCCTTCGTCGGTGGCTTCCTTGGCCTGGGCACGAACGATCTGCGCCTGAGAGTGCTGGTACATCGCCGAATTTTTAAGCGATTCCTGCACGAGTTCCCGCGCCGCCTGCACGGCTTCGGGATTCATTACGTTGTTTTTGGCCCACTCGCTGGAGGGAGAATAGCTCTCGGCCAGCAACTGACGTTCCCGCGCCTGGCCTTTTTCGTCGCTCTTCTGGAAATACATCTGAATGACCTGGTCCTGGATCTGCGGATTTCCAGGGTTCCAGGGATCTCGTTTGATCGCCTGCCGATAGGCGGCAACGGCATCATCCCAGCGCGTGGTGTTTTTGTAGTAATCGCCCAAAGCCTTGAAAACTTCACCGACCCAAGGCTTGGGACCAAGCTTGTCGAAATAACGGATCGCGTTGCGAATACCGGATTTTTTCCAATATCCTTTGCCTTGCTGGTAGCAATAGGCAATGTACTTGATCGACTCTTCCCGGAAATAGGAATGCCGCAAGTACTCGGGATCTTCGTTCATGACTTCGGAGTAATCGTTGAGATCGCCGAAGGTTTTGATCGCGTTGTCGTAATCGCCGATAATGAAATAGGCGCTGGCCAGCTTGTATAAAACCTGGTCACGCAACGTGGGATCGTCGATTTCCCGAGCATTTTTGAAATATTTTAAAGCTTCTTTGTATTGGAAATCCGCAAAAAAACGCTTCACCGATACGCAAGTTGGCTTCACCGACATAGCGGCTGTCCGGTCGTGCCTTGATCAGCGCTTTCATCGCCAAGCGCACCTGCTCGGTTTCCTCGCGCTCCTGATGGGCAAAAGCTTTCAGATAGTAAACAACATCTATGTAACGGTAATCTTTGAATTTTTTAATAATCAAGTCGTACAGGGCAAGACTTTTCGTAAAATCAGGGCCGGGCGGAGCAGGCTCGGGGCAGGCGGCTGCGGCTCCGGGCCTTTTCCACCTTCGTCGAACCACCGGTTCATCGCCTTGTCGTATTCTTCCAAGGCGTTGTCGTAGTCCCTCAGCGACTGCTCGTAGCGTGTAATCGCCCCTTGACGGTCGAGATCGTATTCTTTTTTCGATTTCAGGTAATATAGTTCGGCCAACCGGAACAGAGCGTCCGGCGTGAATTTCGGTTCGTTGGGATAGCGTTTGAGAAACTTCTTGATCTGCTCGATGGTCGCCAGAATGGCATCGATTTCCTTGGTTTCGAGCAGTTCGACTTCACGATCGTATCGCTCTTCGAGTTCTTTCTTTTTGCGATCATATTCGTTTTGAATGCGGGTTTGGATGTCTTCGTAAAACGATTTTCCATGCTCGGCAAAACGTTTTTTGACGTCCTCGACCTGAGCGAAATCCTCTTGGGTCGGTTCGGCCTGAACCCGTCGACTTTTCTTGACGACGGACTTCAGCAGTGCGTCATCTGCGGCAGTTTCTCCCAGGTTCCCCTGAGCGAAAGCGGTGCCGACAGCAAGCCAACAAATCAGAACAATTGTAAAAATTCGTGTCGAATTCGACGTAAAGCCGCCTTGTTTCATCGCAAGCCCCGCTAGTGCCCTGTTGCAAAAGCCCGGTCCAGAACTTGTTGTTCCTGAGTCCGCTGATTGAGCAATTGGTCTATTTTCGCTCTCAGGCGGTCCCGTTTTTCCCAGGCGATATCCACATTTCCCACATCGGCCCGCAACACGATTTCATGGAACATGTTGCGTACGTGAAGTAGATTATCGAATGCCACTTCCGCAGCCAGTTCTCTGGCCAATTCTCTATATTTGACCACATCCCCGTAATATTCCTGCAGAATCTTCGCTTCCCTACCGACACGATCGGCCAGGTAAGCCGCCTGTTCGGCGACCAGCGCTTCCAGATCGGCCAGATACTTTTTGTTGTCTTCTTTAGCCTGATCCAAACGTTTGCGCTGCTCCTTGAGACGATCGATCATCTCCCCCGTTGCTCCTCCTGCCGGAAGAGCCGCGAAAAGGCGCTTTTCTTCTTCGATAGCTTTTTCAAGATCCTTGCGAATTTTATCGTCTTCGCTTTCAGCCTGATCGCCGATCTTGGTAATTTCCCGTTGCTTGCTGACTTCTTCAGAGACGTGCGTGTCGCTTTAAACGCTTCGTTTCTCTGGGTTCTCAGGTCGTTCAACTCTTTTTCGATGGCAGCAAGCTTCTCGGGGAAGCATCCGGGTGATTCTTCCAGAAGAGATAACGACGCCGCACGTCTTCGATCACGGGGTCCATGTTGTTGACGATCTCTTTTCGAGACCGTCGGCCGAGCGCCGCAGATTGTCGAGCCGAAGCAGGTTGTTCATACGTCGTTTGCTGCGTTCCTTCTCGGTTTTCGGACGGCGGCGTATTTCGCTTCGAGTTCTTTACGATTTTCGCGAGCTTTCTGCAGTTTCTTTTCATCCCTCGCTCCGGCAACAAGCGCGGTGAGGTCCAACAGGTCACGATCCAGTCCGGTAAGACGATGTTCCACGTCTTTGCCCTTTTCACGACCTTCACGTTGGTTCGAAAAGATGTTGGCCTTGTTTTCTGATTCAAGTGCACAGCCAAAGCATCCATCACACGCTGAGAATGCTGTGTATCCTTGTACCCCTCCTCGATCAACGCCTGCAAACGAACGGCGCGGTCTACACTCGTCCGATGTCCCAGCCAGTTCATGGCGGTCACGGAAAGCTCACCCTTTTTCGAGGCTTGGATTTGCAGGATTTTTTCAGACGACTGCCCTTTGGACTGGGCAACCATCAGATCCAGCGTTTCCACCGTACCCAAATAGCGGTCGATAATGGATTTGAACTGCAACTCCGCTTCGGAATACTCTTCCCGTCGCATCAGGATATTGGCCTTCAATAGGTGCGCTTCGGGAACGAAAATACTTCCGGGAACCGTCACCAACAGCACTTCGATGACGTTTTCGGCTTCCTGCAATTTATCCTGTTTCAACAACACCCAGGCGATTTCATACAACGCTTGATCGAAAAACGGGGAACGCGAATCGATTCGACGGTACATCGACATGGCATCGTCGAGCAGTTCCAGTTGCACGCGGATTCGCGCTCCGGCAAGTATCGCCAGCTCCCGAATGAGGCGCTGTTCCTTCGAAACAGGCGTACGATCCAATAATGAATCGAACATTATCATGGCTTCCATCAGCAACGAGGACGCTTCATCCTCATTTCGCTGAACGATCAATGCCTTTGCTTGCTGAACTTTGATCGTACCCAAGTGATATTCGGCCTGCCAGCGATAGGTTCCATCGTCGGGAACGTTGGAAAACACCTTGAACGCCCGATCCCACTGTCCGAGATTGTAAAGGGCACGAGCGTAATCGAACTGGATTTCGGAAAAATCTTTTCCCGCGCCTCCACCTTTCAACATTTCGTAATATTTCTGGGCATTTTCGAATTGCCGCAGGTTCACAAAGCAGTCTACGAGCTTCAAAATCGCCAGTTGCCGCCGTTCGCCGGGTTCGTCTTCGGCAACGGTCTTCATCAAGTGCGGCACAGCCAAGGCGAAATTGCGATTCCGAAACAGGCAATCCCCCAGAAGGTACCGGACTTCATGGTATTCAGGACGTTCTTTGACGTTCTCGAACTCGATCAGGTCGTTAAAGATAATGGCGGCTGTGGCATAGTCTTCTTCGGTATAGTGGAATTTCGCCGATTCGTACCGCGCCTCGAAATGTTCGCCTTCCGGGCGAGCGATAGTCCGTACGTAACGACCTTGATTGATGTTGATTTCCTCTTCCACACCGGCGAGGTCGGCTTCGATCACATCGAGCTTCCGGAGGATTTCTTTTTTCTCCTTCGACGGCTCGGCGGCGCCGACAGTCCCCGCTAGAAGGACCGAAACCGTAAGAAAAACGGTCAATTTCATTAGGCTACGCAAAACGCTTCTCCCATCGAGGGTTCACTCCAGAGATAGACACCCGGACGTTCGACCGCTTCGACTCAGTTGGCGGTCGTGCCGATTTCCGTGAAGTCGAGATAGTTGGAATCGAACTTGACGCCCGGCCGTTTTTCGAACTGCGCCGTCACGCCGCCTTTGTCGAATCCTTTCACGTCCACGCGGGTCACTTTGCCTTCTTCCGCCTTGAAGACGTAATTCGCTTTCAGCTTCACCTTGATGCCTTCGATGTACGAAAACACGGAAGACTGACCACGGTAAACCATGTACACGGTCAACATATGGTTACCGGGGTTGACGTTGCCGTCGTAGACCTGGAGATCCGTCCCCGGCTTGAGTTCACCGTTTTCGTTCGTACGCCCGAAGATGGGTTGCCATCCAGGTAGTACGCGACGGATTCGAGGTAATACAACCCCCCGAGTTGATCCTCGTGAACCACCACGGCCTTGGCGCCGGCGATGACTCCCTTCAGGATCGTTTCCTGGAGAACCAGCAAACGAGCCTTGGATCGAAAGATTTTCTCTTTCAGCTGGGAGATGTTCTCTTCGAGCTGTTTGATTTTCACGTCGTACTGTTTTTGCGAATCCGCCTGCGCTTTCTCGCCCGCCGGTGCAGCCGATTTCGCTGCGGTTTCCGCCTGTGCCATGATCGGTGCAAAGGTTAGCGTTACGATCATGAAAAGAAAAAATACAACTGTTCTGGCCATCGGTAGCTCCTGAATGGTTGCCAGTTTCGCGGCATCAATCCTTCCGCAAAAACCCTAAAAGACAAACGTGGATCGTTCACTGATGCAGATTTGGAAAACAATGTTAACCAATCTGCCACCAATTAGCAATAGTTTGTACAGTTTTTGTTGTGTATGCACTTCATGCCAACCCCCATTTTATTTTAGAAAAACGATCTCAACCTCTTCGAATATCCTGAAATTTCATTGTTAAAAAAAACGTGCTCTGTCGATTCATTGTATTTTGAGCCTCTTGCATAAATCCCGAAGACAAATCTTCAGGGTACCATAGCCTCACGAACCGGAAGGTCCGGGAGACTGTGCAAACCATTGAAAACACAGCCTTCCACGCTTCGTGCGTAAGACTATGGCACACATGGGTATTCTAAAAACCATCAAAATCCTGATTTATGCAAAAGGCTCTTTTGTCCATTTTTACCATATTTGTTCCGCTTTTTACCTTTTTTCGCTCAAAAAAAGATAAAAACGAAGATCTTCCAGAGTTGTCCTGGATATCGCCCCATCACGATCGGATCCATTCGTATCGACGGCTCGGCGTTGCCTGTGTTCCAGCAATGAGACGAGCACGTTCGCACCCGGCGACGCATTCGCCGCATGGTGGGACTTTTCCAGGCAGCGACAAGACCCGATTCGAGCACGTCAAGCCGCTCGCGGTGATCGTAACAGGGAAACAGAAAACCGTATGGATCGATGTTGCCATACAAATATCCGGCATAACAGGGAATTTTAGGAGCCCGTCCCGCCACGAATTCCAGGATACCGTCCAGAAATGCGCGGGAATTCGTCATCATACCGAAGCGTTTGGCAAGGCTCGGCACGGCTTCCAGTTGTCTCGACAACACCGGTAAATCCCGAGAAGAAAGCCTGAATTTTTCGGAGTATTCACGCCAACGGTGGTTCAAGTTGTCATGAAATGGCGTAAACTTTATCGAATCGACGCCCCAGCCACCGGCCAGCCGCACCATATCTTCCAACGATGCAACGTTTTTCCGGCTGATCACACAGTTGATTCCCACATGCACGTTCGGAGCGCGCTCTCGCAGGCGAGCCACCGTGTCCCGTACCCGCTCGAACACTCCACGGCCTCGGATGCTGTCGTTCCGTTCGGGATCGGGATGATCCAGACTTACAACGAGGGTCAACCGCTGAAAATCCCTTAGCCTTTCAATGGTTTCTTCATTCAGGCGTGTTCCGTTCGTATTGACGTGCGCCGCCAGTCGAGGTTTTCGCAGATTTCGATCAATTCGACGAGATCGTCCCTCAAGAACGGCTCCCCACCACCGAACGAGACGATCCGGGTGTGCAACTGCCGGGATTCCTCAAGGATTTTCCGAATCTGCTCCGTCGTCATTTCCTGCCTGGAAACCGGATAATCCGACGCGAACCCGCAGGTACGCAACGCAGGTTGCAACGCTGGAGCAGATCGATATACAACAGCGGCATGGATTTTGGTGTCCGTCCCAGAGCGCGGGAAACCACAAGGTCCAAACCGTCGAAAACCGCCGAAACACCATCAACAACACTGCTGGCAATCCGACCCTTTTCGGCGTTTTGTGTATTGTGGCTTTTCAAGGCTTTTTCTCCGCTCCAAGCCTGTAATATCCCAGCACAATTCGTTTCTGGGGATGTTACCGCCGTCCCAGTCGGGGCGCTCCACCGTCGTCTCGACAACGGGACTCGCTTCGTACCGCTGGAATATCTCGCGGCAGGTGTTACGCTCCATCGCTTCCACGCGATCTCTATATAAATCCCGCGTACGGTCGTAAGCCGCCACGAGCGTTTGAGCCTCTGAAAGCCCCAGTTCATCGAACGAATACGTATAACAGGCCGAGGAACGATAGAACAGGATGCATTCTTCGGAATCGATTTCGGATTCTTTGCGCGCCAAAAACTCGTCCAGCGAAACGATCCGCCGATCCAGCAACGCCCAAGTCGGCAAGTACGCCATTACCGGCGGAAAGACTTGATCCGACAGGTCTTTTCCCGTAAATGCAACAACTTTGCATGGCTCATCCACAGCCTGTTTCGCTTTCCCCTCCAGGCGGTATTCGCTCTGCAACAGGCGTTCTTCTCCGATCCATGCTCTGGCCCACAAGGGTTGAATCAAAACCGAAGCCAAAGCCAACATCGCCAAAGCTACGGCCAACCGCTTTCTCGCCTTGAAAATGTGGAGAGAGAACAGGGAGGCGCTTCCCCCTACCAGCAAGGCCAGAACCGATTGATATTGCCCGTGAAACAGCACCCGATCCACATCGGTATAGGTTTTCAGGCTGGCCAGCGCAACCATTGCGGCCAACGTTCCCGCGAGCCAAAGTCCGAAACGAACGTCACGGCGCAGCAACCCCCAAAACCCGAATACAGCCATCAGCGGCACAAAAGGAAACGCCACGTTGGGATCTATAAACAAGTTGTTGAGAATGTTCCCCCGTCGCGGTTCCTGGAACACGAACTCCAGCAGACGGTTGGAATCTCCAAGCTGCCCGGCGATCTGCGGCAACGTATGAACGCATAAAAAGGCCAAGTGGGGGAGCCAGGCGATTCCCAACCCCGCAACGATCCATTTCCAGCCTCGAATATCCCGCCACCGCCCCCAGGCCGGACGCACCATCAAGAACCCCGCCACAGCCGCCACGACGAGCAAGTTGGCGTCTTCCCTCGTCTGCACGGCGAGAAACAATGTCAAGGCGAAAAAAGCCAGCAGTGACAAGCGTTTTTCCTGTCGCAACACAATGAAGGCGTACAGCGTCACCACAGTGAAAAACCCATGCACCGCCATGGTGATTTCACTCGAAGCACAGCGAATATGCACGGGTAACAGCGCGAAACACAAAGCAGCCAAAACCCACGTCAAAGGCGATTCCGGCCAGATTCGGCGGGCGATCAATCCCACCAACGGCGCAACCGAGGCATCCACGAGCGCATTGACCGCAAATACCGTGCGTTCCGGTGAAAAGGCCCATCCATAGAAACAGAGAATGGAACAAAAACACCACCTGTCCGTATAAGGCACGTTTGCGCCAGAATTCGTCCAGGTTGGCCATTTTAAATACCAGGGTCGGACCATGGTTGAAATCGTGCATGTAGGCCCAAACACCCAGTCCGCAACGAAGAAGAAACGCGAAAACTCCGATACCTACAAGAAGATAGGCGACCTCTCCTGCTCCTTTTGAAGATCGTTCACAACGCCTGAGAACCCACGCAAATGCCACCAGAAACAAAATCAACGCGACAAAATCAACCACAAGATTGATTCTGTAAATCATATGGGCGGTCCAGTGATCCCCTACGGACTCCACGCTCTGCTTGGGTAAAGGTCGCGGTCCTTGCCATTGTCCCGTATCTTCTACGTGCTCCGTCGCCACCTGGATCCATTTCCAGGATATCGGAGTTTCCAGCACAACTCGGCAAGCTTGCTTTTCCCATGTAACTCGGGAGGAATCCGGCTCGGCGCTTTCCCAAACCCAACGGCAGCAATGCGTTTCATTGCAGACCCCTTCAGATGACGGCGGCCCGATGGCAAGCGTGACCGAACCGTGCGGAGTCTTCAGCCCGATACGAACCTCGCGATCCGCCGACACATCGCCCGGCTCGGATACATCGGGTAGGAGTTTCGCCAGTTTTTTCGAATAGGTATCGAGAACATCCGCACCGAGATCCGGCACGGCCCACCCACCGGTAACCGCAACGACGCGACCGTCAGGAGGGGACTGTTCGCCCCCGGATTCGGCAGCGATTACGGAAAAAAACGAACCGCTTCCAAAACATAGAATGAATAGTACGACCAAGCCGTATAAAACCCGAGGGGGGACAACCGCCTCCCCCTTCATCGGGTATAGTTTCCTCAAAGTGCTGTTTTTCGTTCGTTTTTCGCTCACATCACAGCCTTCGGCGGGATGTTTCGGAAACCTCCATTACGGTGTCGTTGGTGTCGTCCGGGCAATGCGGAATCCGAGAGTTTTCGAACGATACAATCGTGAATAGCCGGTACGAAACGCCGAACGACAATACCTGGAATAGTCGGCATAATCCGAACTGCGACGCACCCGATTGCTATTCGACTCGTATCCTTCGGGATCGGTGCTGATGTCGTTCTCGTAATCCGAGCGGTAGCCGTCCCAGACCCATTCCATCACGTTTCCACAGGTATCGGCAAGCCCCCAGTAATTCACGGTTTTTTGTCCGACTTCATGCGTC
>CAXXVK010000069.1:0-5698 GCA_963676915.2 Myxococcota bacterium | reverse complement strand
CCTGATGCATTACACCTGGTACGATCTTCTCCCCCCGGCCTTTCTCGATGCCGGTAGCCGCAAACTGGTCCATTTATGGGGAAACGACGAGTTGATAGACGCCATCTTCGAAACCGGCCATACCTCGCTACAAAGCGGCAACAGCATCTATCAGTTTCATCGTCGCGACGTGATCGTTTCGCTGGCCGACCACAAACGGGTGGTGGTGGATCTGATGTTCCACAGCGATCAGGCGGTCGTTCCCGTGGAAATCGCCCAGCACGGCACGGGCGAGGAAATCGCTTTGTATCTGATGATGGATTTAGGCGTTTTATCTCAATTGGCCCGAGGCAATTTTAGCCTTTGCGGAAAAGAAGAGCAGATCGCGCTGACCTCCAAACGAGCGGATCGACTCCTGCCCGGAAAGTTGACATCCGGCACGAAATTCAGCGTCCGGCTGGCAACGATCAGCGCCACGACCGATCCCGACTGGGGATTTTCCAAGCTGTTTTCGCTTGTCGGTCGTGCCCACCTGGGCGAGCCGCGAAACGACAACGAAATCGTGCTTTATTTCAAGTAACGATCAGCGCCCAAACGCCAGCCCGATACGCTCTTTGCCGATAAACCAGCCGTCTCGGGCATTGTAGTACATCCGCCATTCGCCTTCGTAGTGCACGCCGTGCATGGCGTAGACCAGCGCCCGTTTCCACCCAGAATCCTCGTACCGAAGCATGGGTTCTTTCGAGGCTACTTCCCAGTGGTAGCCATCGGTGGAGCGCAGCAAACGGATTTCCGAGCGGGAATGTCCCTGCTCATCGCGGAAAATGCTGTTGGTGAAAGCCTGCCATAACGCTCCCGGTTTTGGAGGCAGCACCTTGATCGATCCCGCACCCATGTTGCGTCGCCAGACGGGATCGTCCGACGGACCGATCAGCGGCTCGTGCCGTTTTTTATATGGACCCTCGATGTGCTCCGCCTCGGCGACTCCGATATAGAGCGGTTCGATGAACAAGCAGTCGGGTAAAAACACCCATCCCGCACTGAAGTACAGCCGGAACCGCCCTTCGTGCTCGATAAGGCAGGGATTCCCGTTGGTTACCAACCCCTTGCCTTCCCAGTCAAGGGACGGCGAAAGCACCGTTCGGGCCGGACTCCAGTGGAGAAGATCCTCCGAATGTCTTAGTGCGATGACCGATCGTCGAATCGAGGCTGGTTTTTCGTAAAACAGATAGTAACGTCCTTCGCGGCGCACGACGAAAGGACGAATTCCCGTAAACAGACCTTTTCCTACAGCATTCCAATGGATGCCATCGTCCGAAACGAAATGCCGGATGCCTCGTAAAATGGCATTGGCGAACAGGTGCCATCGACCATCGGGTGTCTGATCGGGAGTCAGTACCGAGGGATCGGCGATCATCCAATCCGGGAATTCCGGACCGATCAACGGGTTGTCGGGATGGTCCTCCCATCGCAGATTTTTTAACGACATTGTTTGTTCCATCGCTGCAAGTATCTCTTTCTATAGGGGCTGGGTTCTTGGGGATGGAGACTGGATTCCAAGGCGTTGATTCAAAGCGCAGGTCGGATAATTCTTTATCCGACTTTTCTTAAACAAAAAACCCGTTTTTAGGTGGGTGGCACGGTCTTTACCCAGAGGGTAATGGCCGTGAGATTTCAAGAATTTGCACGGCCATCGATTCTTCGAATCAAAGACCGTGGCACCCACTGGAAAACTCTCAATCTCTCTTCTCAATTACATTTCCCAGAACGTATTACGGCTCGTTCTGGCAGGCGTCGCCCACACCATCGCCGTCCGAGTCCGTCTGGTCGGAATTGGGGGTGCCGGGGCAGTTGTCGTCGCAGTTGCGATTCGTTCCCGATAGACAGAGGTTATCCCCCGCCCGACACGAAAAATCTCCGTCGTCGCGTACGCCGTCCATGTCGGAATCGAGGTAATCCGGGGTACAAAGGGCGGTGCTTTGTTCGCAGGCGCCATCCACCCGACAACCGAAATCGATGTTTTCCCGTTCTGGCAGATGCGAACACCCTAGCCATACCCCGTCATCCATCCAGTCTCCGGCGCAACGTTGGGGAGGACGGTTGCAGACCACGGTGCAGGCATTTTCGGGAAACACGATCCGGCAGTCTTCGTCCAGTGCTTTGTTTTCGGCAGTTTTATCGTGGCATTCCGCCGGATAGGATTCCTGCGGATCGAAAGACGCCGTCAGATCCTCTCCCTGACTGTCCAGCCAGGTGCATTCCTCGATATCTCTACCCGGCGTAAACCAGGCGGTTCCATCGCAACGGGGATCTACATGCTCGCAGCCTTCTAATTCGATGCATTGGTCTTCGGTCCAATCGTTGCCGTCGTCGCAGCTATCGATCACATCGGCCATGCATTCGCCTTCGGAACAATAGTCGTCCAGGGTGCAGGGATCACCGTCGTCGCAGTCTTCATGATTCCACACGGTACGGCAACCCGGAATAGGCTGGCAGTAGTCGGTGGTGCAGGGGTTTCCGTCGTCGCAATCCAACGGTTCGCCATCCTGACATCCAAACAATGGTTCGCAGGTTTCCAGACCATTGCACTTGTTTCCATCGTCGCAATCGAAATCTTCGTACTGGCAACCTGCCAGCGGATCACAGGAATCCGTCGTGCACTGGTTGTCGTCATCGCAATCTATGATTTCATACTCGCACCCGGTCCATGGTTCGCAAATATCCTCGGTGCAGGCGTTGTCATCGTTGCAGTCCAATGGATCGCCATCCTTGCAGCCTTCCACCGGGTGGCAATACTCCAAGCCGTTGCAAAGATTTCCATCATCGCAATCGGTTACATTTCCCGAAATGCATTGCTCGTCTTTGCAGTAATCCCCCAGAGTGCAGACATCGCCATCGTCACAGAGATTATCGTTGGCAAAGTACTGGCAGCCTTCTTCGGGAAAACAGAAATCGTCGGTGCAAGGGTTGTCGTCATCGCAATTCACCCCGAAACAGGGGTTGTCCACGTCGATGATTTCCTCTTCATCCGTTTCAGGAGACTCGTCGACCTCTGCCTCATCCACGAAATCCATTTCGTCCACATCGCCAGGAATTTCGTCCGCTTCCGGATCGCTATCCCCCGGAATTTCGTTTTCGATGTCGGGTTCTCCGTCGCTGTCGGAGAGGTCCACTACATCCTCGTCACCGGTAGAACCGCCTGTATCCCGATCTGCCGGAGGAAAAAGGTTGTTGTAGCTCACTGCGGCTTTGTCTTCGCAGGCGAAGAAAGTCGAAACGACGCAAACCCATAGAATCAGGACGAATATTCGAGACATCACCGGACTCCGTTTCAAGGAAAACCGCCCCTACTATATCCAATCAATGGAATACAGTGCAAGTTTCTTGCCGCTCTTTTCGGGTAAAACTCACCACCCCACACATCTTTTCATTTCCCGTTCGCGTCTCTCCTCGAACGAAATAGGAAAAGCTATTCGTACTCTTTGATCAGCTTTTCGAATTTCTCGTCTTCTCCCTTGAGCATGTGATAGCAGTGCTCGTCCTTGGGGAATTCACCGGATTTGACTTCTTCCACGTAGGCGCTCAAGGCGTCGGTGGTGACTTTGGCCACGTTGGCGAATTTTTTGACGAATTTTGGCGTAAATGCCTGGAACTGGCCGATCAGGTCCGAAATGATCAGCAACTGACCGTCGCAGTTCATTCCCGCACCGATCGACAACACCGGAATGCTCAGTTTTTTCGTAATAAACCCGCCGACTTCCGGGGGCACCGCTTCGAGTAACAGCATCTGCGCTCCGGCCTCTTCGATGGCCAAAGCATCTTCGATCAGCATCCGTGCGGACTCCACCGTTCGTCCCTGAGCCTTGTGACCGCCCAACTGGCCCGAACTCTGCGGCGTGAGGCCGATATGTCCGATGACCACGATTCCGGCGTCCAGAATGGCTTTGATCCGTCCGATAATCCGCTTGCCGCCTTCCAATTTAATTGCGTCGCAGCCCGCTTCTTTCAAAAAACGTCCGGCGTTGATAACCGCCGTCTCGTCGGTGGTTTGATAACTCATGAACGGCATGTCACCGACAACAAAAGTATTCGGAGCGCCGCGACGAACGGCTTCGCAATGCACGATGCATTGGTCCATCGTCACCGGAACCGTTCCGGGATAACCGTACACGCACATTCCCAAGGAATCGCCGACGAGGATCATGTCCATTCCCGCCGCCTCGGCAAAGGTAGCCGAAGGATAATCGTACGACGTCACCCACGCGATTTTCTCGCCGCTCTGCTTCATCTGCATGAATTCGTGAATCATTTTCTTTTTCGCCATCGTTCGCCTCCTTGAGTCGGGTCCGGTTTTCGCAAAAACAAAATACACCTAGGCCGAAAGCATTGGAAAATACTGGTTTGTCGCGTTGGTTTCGGCTGTCGAAACAAGTATTAGCGGATATTGTGCAAATGTAAACCATCGTTTTGAAATTCCGGCATGATTTTCACTCACAGGCTCAGTCGAGGATGAAAATCGAGAGTTTTCAAATCGCAACAGATTTTTCAAGAATTGTCCAGGTTGGTCGGAAAGTGAACAACCATCTGTAGAGGACTGGCTATTTTGCCTGATTTTATTATTGAGGAAGGTTTAGCTTGATGTAGGCAGCCACGTTGAATTTTCTTTGGCAGCCATTGCGGTTCATGTAACGGATTTTTCCATAGACTTCGCGCTCTTTCCAAGCCCGATCGTGGACACCGCCAATGCTCCAGGCAATACCCGCATAACCGTTGGGATCGCGACCATCCAGGCTGTAGCGATCATTCAGGTCGATGGCGGTCTGCATGGCGTCTTCGGGTGTAGCACTCCATTCGAGGATTTTTTTGCACCAGTACATTCTCATGTAACCGTGCATCACTCCCGTGTTTACCATCTGACGTTGAGCAGCATTCCAGAGGTCGTTGTGGGTTTCAGCCCGTTCGAAGGTTTCGCGTGCATATAGATAGCCTCTCGGGTCGTCGGTATGCTGCCGTAGAGTGGTTTTGGCCCAAGTGGGAAAGCCCTCCGTCGAATCGTATGAATCGTTATAAAAACAGAAATTGTCCGCCAACTCACGTCGAACGATCAATTCTTCCAAAAACTCCGCTTTGGTATCGTCATGTGCTTCCGATCGGGACACTTCCAAAGCCAGTCTTTGTGCCGAAAGCTGCCCGAAATGCAAATAGGGCGACAGGCCGGATTGTCCCATAGCATTGGGATCGTTGCGTTTTTCAGGATAGACGTCCAGACGCCTTTTTATAAATGTCCTCATGGCAGCGTGGGACGCTTTTTCTCCCGGCTGAAGATGCTCGACTTCCGGCACGCTCTCGTCCATCTTGAGATGCTTTCCGATTTCCTCCATAGAAACGGATGTTTGTACTCCTTTCAAAGCAAAAGGATGTCGACCCGATTGGGGAAACGGCTCCAGAAATTCATCGAGCAAGCGATGGATTTTGGGTCGAAGAGTGTAGGCTCCGTACTCTTGTTTGTCGGAAGCGACCCAGCACGGAACGACATTGTGCGCATCCACTTCGTAGACCGGCACGGAAACGCGCCTGCATACGGCAGTTTTCCAGGCGCGTTTGATTTTGAGCGGATCGAAGTCGGTAACTAACTGTGCCGCATCGAGGTTCGTGAGCGTCCGTGGAATTTCCTTGACCGGATCCCCGATGAGCCAAAGCCATGAAATTCCCATCGCTT
>CAXXVK010000068.1:0-151209 GCA_963676915.2 Myxococcota bacterium | reverse complement strand
CTTTTTCATCCTAACGATGGAGCAGGATTGTATCCTGTTCCAAATATTCACAATCCAAGGTTTCGACAAGAATTCGGCTCGATATTGTCTGAGTAGACATAGAACCCTATGTCGCAAAAGGAAAAATTCAAACAGTGAGGAGCAGGATGCAATCCTGCTGCATCTCCTGGAACGGAGTTCGGGAGGCTGTGCAAACCATGGAAAACACAGCCTTCCTCGCTCCGCGAGGTAGGCTATGGCACCCGACACCTTGTCCTGTCGGGCAAGAAATTTGCCCGACCTACGCTTTTTCATCCAAAATCACGTCCGGTTTCACCTTTCAATCAATAAAAACGAATGTGCCGAGGCGGCAATCCCACTTTTGGGTGAGAATCGATCACGCCAGCCGAGTCGAATCCATCCTCCCCTGCATGATACAAGTGAATGCCGGGATTCGAAGGATCGGCTTCCCCTACATAGATCGTGCCGGTAGCGTCGTCTGCAAGAAATCCGCCCAAACCATAGGCCGAACTCGCGGTGTGAACCACCGTTTCCTCACCCGTTTCCCAGATCGATGGCAACCAGCACGTCGGGAATATCCTGTTCCAGATCGCCGAAACGTGTCGCCAATAGCCAGCGGTCATCCACCGTATCGGTATCGAAGCCGAAAGGTCTTCCCCGATCGTCGTCGGCAGAGTGCAGCACGGAAAGCTCCGGCTCGTCGCCATTCAGATCGATACGAATGATGGCTGAATGTTCCCGCTGGCTCTCGATTCCCGAAACGAACAATCCACAACACGAAACGTACAAGGAATTCTTTTTCGCCACATATTCGATTCCCGTACAGTTGGTCACGTTTTCCAGTCGAATCATCTCCATTACGCTATCGGTTGCGGTATCGATCCCGACGATACGCCCTTCCCCGGCCTCTTCGAAAGTGGAATTGAGGTGGTCCAGCGTCGTCCAGACGACACCGTCAGCATACGCCATTCGCGCCGGTCTGGACTGAAGATCCGGGTTCGAGTCCGTATCAGCGTAGGAGGAAAGATCGATTCGTCCCGTGATTTCGCGGGCGATGGGATCGACGATCAGAATATCGTCCCCTCCGTCGTAGGGTTGCGTCCCGGACGTGGGATTTTTCTCGTAGCGCGTCACGTAGGCTTTGTTTTCTTCCAACCAAAGGAAATCGTGAGGATTCGAAGCGAATCCGGTAGCAACCGACAATTGCCCGATAACATTGAAATCGTTGGGATCGACAAACGTCAGCACACTGTTGGGATAGCGGTCCAACAGGACAATCCAGTTTTTTGTGATTGTGCGTGCGAGGAAATACCACATCCCCGGACAACGCCACCGACAAGCCGGACGACACCGAACCGGAGTGTACGACGTTTTCACGAAACAGCGACTGGCTTTCTCGTGCAATGATGGAAATCGACGTGGAATAGTAATCGGTTCCCACAACGGCAATGGCCCACGGAGAGACTTCGTGAGTCGAAGCGGTGTGCGTTTTCACCACTTCATTGTTCGGCGGGTTATCCCCATCGCCATCCAATCGTCCCGGCGTCTCGGTATCTCCTTCAAACAACGAGGAAAAGCCGTTCGTGTCATCGACACAGGCACACAGCAAGAAGGAGATAAGCCACAAAGCGGACCATACATGCAGGAAGGTCATTCCGTAGCGTTTCATCACAATACCTTCACCGTCAACAGAAAATGAAAACTTCGCCCCGGCAGCGGATAACCCGTCAGGTCGGAGGTTCGTTCCGAGGTCAGGTTGCTGGCCGTAAAGCTCAATGCCGCAACGGAACGCTTTAGCTCGATACCCAATCCGGCATTGAGATAAAAACGGTCCGACACAGCCACGAGGTTGGCGTTGTCGAGAAAGTTCCCGGCAATCCATTCCATATCGGTAAATACGGAGATTTCTTCGAGATTCGGCACGTTCCGGGCATAACCTTCGGCACGCGCATACCATTTGCTTTTCGGTCGAAACGGTAGGGAATTTCCGTTTCGCGCCGAAATGTCACCTGTGTTTTTCGCATCGAGAAACGTGTAATTGCCATACAGTCGCAGATGACGAAACAGGTCGCTTCGCAATCCGCCTTCGAGCCCCCACATTCTGGCGCGGTCCACGTTTTCGGCACGGGCGACGTTCTGGGCCGTCTGGACGAATTGAATCAGGTTTTTCACTTCGGAGTAAAAACCGTAAAACTCCAGTCGCAAACGATAAGAAGGCGGTAACATGCTGGAATCGTAAATGATTCCGCCATCGAGATTCATGGCCGATTCCGATTTTCAACTCTGGATTCCCCAACACCCGTCCCGAATTTCCGAACAGCTTCGAACAGCGAAGGCAGCCGCACGGACCGCCCGCCCGAAACCGTAAGTTTCGTATCGGGAATGGACTGGTTGACCAACGCCGCACGCCAAGAAACTTCCGTCCGGTTGGAATTCGATGTCAAAGGATCGTCTCCGCTACCCGCTTCCTTGCGAGACAGGCGGCTGTCGGTCCATTCCACATGACCGGAAGGCAGAAGCAGCAAGTCGAGAGCTTCAACCATTACCCCCGTTTCAAGCCCCGCCGAAAGGGAATGACGGTCCGAACGTGCCGCCGAAGTGCTGCTTTTCGAGGGAACGAAGCGTTCGTAACGGTACCCTGCACGGCCGGTGATATCCCCACCAGGAAAGCGGATGCAGCACCACGGAACTCGACGCCGAGGGCGCATACGAACGGTCTTCGGCATCGTTTGCCGCAAGACCGATTTCATTCAACGGATCATCGAAGGCCGACTGTGTGGCCCGAAATGCCGCCTGCAAGGTCCAATCGGCCAAGTCTCCAAGGTTTCGGCCCTGAACCATCAAGGAAGTCAGACTATCGAAGACCTCGTACCGGCTTTTTTCGGTTTGGAATTGTCCAAGCCCTGGAACACCCTGATCTCGCCAGAAAAACCACTCCATCAAGGTCAAGGTCCAGTCGTTTCCCAGATGCAGGCGAGCTTTCCCCAGAAGATTGATCTGGTCATAGGCGTTGTTGCTGCGCACGACACGGCTGTCGTCGGAGGAATCGAAGCGGGGTTCCGTTATCGTTGACGTAGGGAAACGCCCCCTCCCAACCGGAGTAATCCAGGCCGACTCCAACCTCCCAAGTATCGTGTGGTTCGGCGTAAAACAAGCGAGCTTCCCGAGACGCAAACGATCCGCCCCCACCTGAAAGCGTGAGCTGCCGTTGTCTCGGCGTGCGCGTCGAGACGGACACCACACCACCAATCGGACTGGCACCGAAGGCCAGCGGCGATACGCCCCGGTAGATTTCGATTCGCTCCACGTTTTCCAGAGGAATACGGGAGAGATCCACCGGTCCTCCCGCCGCCGAATCGAGGGAAACGCCATCGAGCACCACCAAAACCTGATCGGAGGTCGAACCGCGAATGGAGAGCGTCGAGAACGAGGCCGGACCTCCCAGCCGAGTCACACGAACCCCCGCCTCCTGGTCCAGCACTTCGGGCAACGTATCTCCGGCATCGTCGAAATCCTCGGGGAGCAGAACGGACCCCGAAGCGGCCCGATCCTGCATCAGATCTCTGGATTCCCGTGCCCCCCCGTACCGTTACCGGCGTGAGCACCGTAGTGTCTGCGGGTTCTTCCGAAGCTTCCAGTTCCATATCGATTTGTACGGAATCCTCTTCTTCCGAAGCCTTGCCGTTTTCCACCGTTTCGGACGTTTTCTCCTCCTCGGCCCGTGCAAAAAACGCAACGTTCCACACAAGGCATAGGATCAAAATGAAGGGAAAACGTTTCATGGTGTGAAATGCCTAATGATTCAACACGCCTACGGCGTCGAGATCGAATCCGGCACTGTCCACGGTGGGATAAGGATCGTAAATGGTTCGTCCAAAGGAATCCGTCTCACTACCATCGCCAATGATATCGACGATTTTGACATACTGGATGTTTTGAAGATCCACCGAACCGGAAAGCATTTCCGAACGGTTTTTGAAAACCTCCAAATCAAAAGGATCTCCGTAGCCCTGTTTGTATTTACCCGCCAAAGATCCTACTTGCGTGGTATCGAGACTACCGAACCCTCCTATTTCGGATTCACCTAAATACGCGCCATCGAAACGTAAAAACGTCTCGCCGTCCGAACTGACCTCGACGAAGCCCAATTCGAGGAACGTATCCGAAAAACCGTTTTCGAATACGGCGAAATCATAGCCTTCACCGTTGACAATCGGCGGATCGAACGAAAGGACGATCTCCCCTCCCCTTCCCAGGCTTACGATATCGAAAGAGGTTCCGTTTGCCGCCCCAAGCGCTTTGTCGGGATTTTTCCAGCTATCGCCTACTTCTTCGCCATAAACGATGCTTTCTACCGCCGTAGCCCAACCGACAATCGAGGGATCACCCATGGCAACCGCCGTCGAGCCTTCCTGACCGGCGGCTGGCGAATAGTGCTCTCGAACATCGTAGGTAAATACAAAAGACTGAGGATGACAGGAAAGACCCACGATGCGAGCAAACACCGTCGTCTGTCCCAACGTATCCAACGTCAGGGAACTTCGATTCTGCCATTCAGCCGGTGCTTGCGCCGTTGGATCGTCCGAAACACCCAATTGCAATTCACCCGTCCAGGGAGTGGAAAAATACAGCACCTCCCCTTGGTGTATAATGGTCATGGTCGGAGCCTGGGGAACGGCACAAAGACCGTCCGATTCGACTTGTTCGGAAGAGTCGCTTTCCTCTTCGATCTCCAACTCCTCGGCTTCCCATTCGATTTCTTCTTGCAACTCGGCCTCTTCGTCCTCGGCTTCCGGGATTTCGTCCTCTTCCTCCCAATCTCCATCGGCACTCTGCGCTACACATCGATCTCCGAGCGCTTCGTATCCGTCATCGCAGAGGCATTGTCCGGTTTCCGCCTGGCAGGTAGCAAACGCGGGGCATTCGACACCGGCGCAAGGTTCGGATTCTTCTACGTCCCCGGAATCCCCCATGATTTCGGTAGTATCATTGTCCCCCTCCCCAGGTTCCGACAAAGACGTTTCGAAACAGGCGGAAAAGCTAAAACTCCACAAAAAAGCCATCAAAAGGAAACAGATCGCTTTCACATTTACTACGCAGCGGGAGAGCTTGGACGTCATTGCAGATCACTCCGTTTCAGCATGGCGACTTACGTTGCTCATGCAGCCTGCCGTCGATTATTAACGGCAATCGTTTATCCATCTCTCTCTATAGGAGATTAGACGGAACAACGGGCGAAAGGAGTTTGGGATGGAAACAGAAACCAGCCGTATTCCCCTTCCGCGAGGGAATCATACGTTCAGATGGTTACGGCAGGTTTTCCGGCTCACGGTTCGTCCTACTCCCGGCCCCTTCCCAGAAATACTTCCAGTGGGCTATTTGCCGGTTTCGTCCCCGTTTACGGCGGCGGGACCGCGTTGGATTCGCACCAACTTCCCTTCTCCGCAACACACAAAGACAAAATAATCTTAGAAGTCGGGGAGATAAAAGTCAAATGAAAGCTGAATTCGATACGGGAGAGGGTGTGATTTTTTGTAAGAAAATCGTAGGTCGGATGATTTCACCCGACACAAAGAGTCTTTTTCAAAATTGTCGGGTGAAAATCACCCGACCTGCCCGATTTATACTTCCAGCAGCTAAAATCCGTGTTTTTCTGAGAAACAGCGATTTTGCCACCATACTGAATACCCCGGTATCAGGCATCAATGAATTGTTTCACTTTCAGGGTTTCAACCAGTAGGTCGAATTGTCTGCTCAGGCCGGTATACAAACCGTTGGCTTCGTCGAATTCGGATGCTTTCAGAAGCTCTTCCATCTCCGAGGCAACATCCTGCAACGCAAATGCTCCAGCGTTGCCTGCAGCACCCTTGATGTAGTGCGTTTGACGTTGCGCCGTTTCACGATCGGATGCGTCGAGACTTTTCTTTAGCATATCAATCTGTCCACCAACATCCTCCACGAATGCAACGAGAATCGTCTTCAATAGGTTTTCATCGCCGCTTAGTCTCTCAAGCAGTGCATCGGGATAAAAGATGTGTTTCGTACTCTCGGCATCAGTCCCTAAAATGTCTTTGGAGTCTCGATCCCTGCCATCGGAAGCGAATTCGCCGGTCTCGACTTCATCCGCCGTTTCCTTCGACAATGATTGGTTGGCATTGTCAAACACCACGTTTTTTACCTTTGAGCTCTTTTTCGGAACTCGGGAAATCACCTGCTCCAGATCATCTTGTTTTATCGGCTTGGCCACATAATCATCCATTCCCGCATCCAGGCAAGCGTTGCGATAACCTTTCATGGCGTTGGCGGTCATGGCGATGATTGGCACATCGTGCTGTAAAACGTCCGAAGATGAATCACGAATGATGCCGGTCGCTTCAACACCATCCATTTCCGGCATCTGCATGTCCATAAATACCAAATCGAAACGTTCCCGGCTCAGCCTTTCAACGGCGATTTTGCCATTGTTGGCAATTTCAACCAAAAAGCCCAGATGTTTCAGCATCTCCCGAGCCACCATTTGATTGAACACACTGTCTTCCACGAGTAAAGCCCGCTTGCCTTTTGCTTGAAATGCAGACACAGGACGGCTGGCATCGAGCCGGGTTTTCTTTTTCGTTATTTTGAAACCGATAGAAGAACCGACAACCTTCACCAGACAATCATACAGTTGTGATTGCTTGATCGGCTTGGTCAGATAGGCGTCGAATCCGATTTCCCTCAGTCGCCCCGCCTCTCCCTTTTTTCCGACCGAGGTCAACATCACCAGTGCGGGGTTTCCTATCTTCTCGGATATTTTGATTTTTTCACCAACGGTTGCCCCATCCATGTCCGGCATGTTCATGTCCAGAATCACCAAACCGTATGGATCGTTTTGCTTGTCTGCTTCAAAGAACATATCGAGTGCTTCTTGTCCGTTTTTTGCCACGGTAAAACGACAATCCCAAGATTCCAGCAGTGCGGATATCACCTTGCGATTGGATTCGTTGTCATCCACGGCAAGAATACGAACATCATGAATATCACCGGGAAGTGACGCCATTTCCGAAAGTTCAGGGGCAGACTGTATTTTCATACGAACGGTAAACCAGAAGCGTGAGCCTTCTCCCTCCTGGCTTTCCACGCCGATTTCTCCTCCCATCATCTCTGACAACCGTTTGGAGATGGAAAGCCCCAAACCGGTCCCGCCAAATTTTCGCGTCGTGGATGAATCCGCTTGCGTAAAGGGTTGAAAGAGCATTTCCATCGCTTTGGAAGAAAGCCCTATTCCGGTATCTTTTACCTCAAACCGGATCAAAGCATCGTTTTCCCCGGATTCCACGAGTTCGACCTGAACGGTCACTTCTCCACGATCCGTGAACTTCACTGCATTGTTGGCGAGATTGGTGATGATCTGACGTAAGCGACTCGGATCTCCGATCAAGTGCGTTGGGATACCCGGAGGCAGGAAGCAAACGAATTCCAGGCCTTTTTCATGCGCCTTAAGGGCTATCACATCGCTGATATCTTCAAGAAGCATCCGAAGATCGAAATCAATGTCTTCTATGTCCAGTTTATCCGCCTCGATTTTGGAATAATCCAGTATATCATTGATCAGTGCCAGCAAGGAGTCTGCACTTTTGGAAATAACGGTAACGAATTCCCTCTGGCGGTCTGAAAGCTCCATATCCAGCAATATGTCCGACATGCCTACAACAGCATTCATCGGCGTGCGGATCTCGTGGCTCATGTTGGCTAAAAACTGGCTTTTCGCGACATTGGCGGCTTGTGCCTGGACGGCCATTTTTTGGGCTTGGTCGGTTGCTTTTTCCAGTTGTCGATTGGTGTCGAGAAGTTGCTTTTCCGACCGTCTTTTTTCAGAAATATCCCGCAATAAACCTATCGCGTTCCATTTATCGTCAATCTTTACCGCCGATAGCGAAAGAGAAACAGGCAGTTCATGACCATCTCTGTGTTTCGCTTCCAGCTCAAGCGTCTTGCCCACGGCATTTCCTTGGCCAGTCTCCCTGAACCCGCTGAAAGCTTTATGATGAGCCTCCATATACCTTTTCGGCGCAACGACATCGTGGAAATTCTTTCCAAGGATTTCTTCGGATGAATACCCTAAAATGATCTCGGCGGCGGGATTCCAGAAAGAGACAGCCCCCGAATTGTCAATCATGATGATGGCGTCTTGTGCGGAAGTCGTGATAGCGCTTAGCCGCGCTTCTTTTTCAGATAACTCCAATTCGGCCTGTTTCCGCTTTGTTACGTCGTAGTTTATCCCTGTCATTCGAATGGGGGTTCCTTGCTCATCGCGTAGAACCTTGGCGTACGCTTTTATGTAGCGAATCTCTCCGTTTGGACGGACAATGCGGAATTCGGTATCGAATTCCTTTTCCCCCGACAATGCCTGTTCAACTTCTTCATTGCTTCGAACCACATCCTCAGGATGAACGCCGGCCTGCCATGCTTCGTAAGCGCCTCCGAAATCATCTTCTTTGACTCCGTAAAGCCGGAACATCCACTCATCCCATTCCAATCTGTTTTTGGTTAGATCAAGAGTCCAAATACCGAATCCGGCGGCATCCGCAGCCATTCTCATATTATGGTTGTTTTTCAGAATGATCTCTTCCGCTTTTTTCCTTTCGGTGATATCCGTATGCGATCCAGCCATATGAATGGGTTTGCCGTTTTCATCTCTTATCGCTTCTCCACGTGCCAGGATGTCCACATCGTGGCCATCTTTATGCTTCATCCGAAATTCGATCGAATAGTGATCGAAATCACCGTTCAAATAGTTGTCCAGGTTGGTCTGCACTCTATGAAAATCATCCGGGTGAATATTGTCAGCAAAAGAGGAAAAAACATTGGGCAGTTCATCATCTCGGTACCCCAACATTCGCTTCCAGTTTTCAGAGAGAAACAGGCTGTTGTCGCGAAGATCCCAATCCCACATTCCATCCTGTGAGCCGTTGGCGGCGAGCAAAAATTGTTCGCGACTCTTTTCCAGGCTTCTTGCTGCTTGCTGAATTTTTATTTTGGAAGAAGCGGACCAAACAGAGAACAGGATCAGCATGATGAACAAGGCAACGCCGAGCAGTACGGAAGTCCAGTGTTGACGTATGGACTGAGCCAAGGTTACCTTCCCATAATCTCGAAAAGGTCCATGACGTAGCTGTTGCATGGTTAGCCGAACGGACTCGTAGGGAAGCGGAGCCGTCCAACCTGCGATCTTTGCATTCGCGGCGGCTTCACTGTTTTCTTCCATATTGAGAAGAGCGGCGGAGACACGGGAAGCCACTTTTACGGGAACCTGCGGCATCGCCGCAAACGGCCACTCAGGATAGAGTTCCGTTGAAAGAACATATGGAAAGCCTTCCTGCCTGAGGGCATGGATGATCCGGACTTCCTCCATACGAATCTTGCCTTCCTGAACCATCCGTTCCAGTGTATCCGTTCGAACGGTTCCGACGTCGACACGACCCTCCAGTACGGCATGTACAACCGCATCATGAGTTCCTGCAAATTGTAGGGATTTGAAATCCTGGGTTGGATTTATCCCAAGATCTTTCATGACTTTTCGTGCGGCGAGCCATCCGCCGAAAGACGATTCATCCACGGCCATGAAGGATCTGCCTGAAAGATCTTGAAAAGTTTGAATCTCATTGTTTTCGGATTTTGTAAAAACAACCCCACCGAATTGAACCGAGTGAAAATCACCCAGTTTGTTGATCATGGTGGCGATTCGATTGGCCTTGTATTCGATTTCCAGTTCGATGTAATAGGATGAGTTCGTTAGAACAAAATCGACATGGGCGTTGGCCACTTCTTTTCGAAGTTCATTGAAGTCGAGCGGTTCAATCTGAAAAATGGAGCCGGGAATCTGGCGTGAAAGGTAATCCGCCGTCGCTTGCCATTGCTCCAGACATTTTTGCTCACCGCGCTTGGCCAACACACCGATTTTATAAACGGAACGCGTGGTATCATGGTTTATCAGATCGTGATGAACGGAGTCGAAAAGGACAACGCTACCTTCCGGCAGCGATTCCCGATCGATTTGAAAATGCACCAATTTGCGAAAATCAAAAAGCAACCGGTTGGGGCTTTTCCGCTCGATTGGAATAGAGGATACCGGTTCCCCTGAAGCCAGTCTTCGGATAATTTTAGCCGCAAACAGTCCCTGGGCTCGTGCGCTAACAAGTTTTCCCCCAACCACACCGTGATCGAGATAGAAATCCCATAATCCGTATACGGGAGCGGCACTCGCTTGAGTAATGCGGTCCGCACTTTCCTCGTAGCTGAAATACTTTCCAACAGCGTCTTTGTTCCAGAGAATCAATAGAACGATATCCGAAGCAGGAACACCACGGAGTGTTTTCAGTAGATCTTTCGTTGACAGGTTCGTATGATAGCGAAATTCTTTTTCCGTAAACTTTCCGGCAAGTTGCGCTTTCAGTTTATTGCTTTCAGCAATAGAGGTCGCCGTCTGATCATGCACCACATGGATGGTTTTGGCCTCAGGGTGCAGTTGGAGGGCGATTTGCACGGTTTCAAACGAATCCGTCACTTCGACAACACCCGTAATGTTGTTCTGTCCTCGGATCAATTCATCTGTGAAATTGTTGATGCCTGCAAAAACAAGGGGAACGTTTGGGAAAAGAGCCTGACGTCTTTCGAGTGCGAATGCTAGAGCGTTGTTATCGCTGACGACAAGAGTATCAAGTGGGATGCTTTTGTATTTCTGCTGAAGATACGCTGCCGATATTTCAAGTTGCTCGGTCGAAAAATGGCGTTTCGTATCGAGGTATTCCGTGTAAATCTCAATCTCAGGATGATTCCCCAGTCCGTCAATAATTCCCTGATGAAGGTTGTCGGTCCAGGAAAGTCCTTTATGGTACGAGTGGAGAACAAGAATGTTCTGGTTTTTTGAATGAGCCAATACCGGAACGATCATGAATGCGATAAAAAACGTCAAGACGACAACAACAGACCCCAAAAATTTACGCAAAACCCTAAACATGTAGGAATTTAAAACCATCAACGCTTCCCCTCAGATGGTATTGCCCCTCGATGAAAACACATCACATATTAACAATACCATAATAGTTGGTTTTTTAACAAAACCGGGAAACAAATGAAAAAGTCGAGAGTTTTCAAGTGGCAGGTTATTCTTCATGAATGTTCGGGGTTTGCTAGATAGCATTTTTCATCGTAGTCCAACGCAATCGGATTTCCTCAAACAGCTACTTTCATTTTCTGTTTCAAAGAACAGGAAGTCTTGAAATACGGGCACTTGCGTTGGTCCCATTGATACGTGACGTGGACAAGTTGATCCAGATGGGTTAGCCTGGAAACACTTAAAGGAGAAAGCATCGGGATTTTATGTAAAAGGAGAAAAAGCAATGGAGCTCCTGCTATTGGGCTTGATGTGGGGTTTGATCAGCGCTGTCTCTTTACCCATGGGTGCCGTTATCGGACTTACCACCCATATCGGGAGCAAATTAAACTCGGCTTTAATGGCCTTCGGTGGTGGCGCTTTGCTGTTTGCCTTGAGTATCGAGCTTTTCGGACATGCTTTGCATAAGGCTAGTTCTCACGGTCATATCGAAGACCATTTGCTGATAGTTATTGTCGTAAGTGCGGCCGCAGTAGGAGGTTTGTTGTTTCAGGGACTCAATCACCTGTTAAACAGCAAAGGCGCTTTTATGCGCCACGGATCATTGCTCCGCAAATACATCCGAAAACAAAAAACCGCACAAGCCCGCTCGATGCTTAAAACTCTCAGCAAAATCAAATTCTTACAGCCTCTTCCACCGGAGGAGGTGGTTGGGTTGATGACCCACCTTACCCAAGGAGATTATGCCAACAACCATGTTCTGTTCAAAGAAGGCGAAAGTGGCGACCGACTCTACTTCATCGTTTCCGGAAAAGTGCGTCTTACACGTACTGTTGATGGTACCGAGCAAGACGTTGCCCTTTTAGGTAAGGGAGATCTGTTTGGGGAAATCGCCCTTGTCAGCGACCAAAACCGCACGGCAACCGCTATTGCACAAGGAGAAGTACGTACCCTAGAACTGTTTCGTTCCGATGCCAAGCGTTTGCTCAACACATCGCCAGACCTAGACGTCGCGATTTCGAAGATTGCGGGACAGCGCATTCAGGAACTTGCCAACAAACTGAACACAGACCCCGACGAAGCCAAGCAGTGGGAAAAACAAGCGATGGCATCGTTCGAGCGAATGCCTATTCCCACCACGGATAAGGACATTCAACAGGAAGCAGCAAGCCATGGTGGAGGCGCCGCAATGGCCATCTGGTTGGGTATCGCCCTAGACGGCATTCCCGAATCACTGGTCATTGGAATGTTGGTGGTTACGGCCTTCTCGGAAGGCTCGGGGATGTCCATTGCCTTCATCGTCGGCGTTTTTCTCGCCAATCTCCCAGAAGCCATGAGTAGCGCCGTCGCCATGAAAAACGGTGGAATGAAAACATCCAAAATCATGCTCATGTGGCTATCTTTATGCATTATGACGGGAATTGGAGCACTTATCGGAGCGGCGATTTTCCCGCCCCATCCGGACCAGTGGATGCATTATTTTTTAGTCGGCATCGAGGGATTGGCCGGAGGTGCAATGCTTACCATGATCGCGCCGAAACCATGTTGCCCGAAGCTTTCGAACAGGGAGGCGGACCCGTTGTAGGTCTTTCAACCTTGGGAGGATTTCTCGCCGCCCTTTTAGTCAAACTTATTTAGGCAGTTATTTAATCGGTACATCACTGATTAAAATATGAAAATTGCCGGAACGAGTGAAGAATCAAGAGTTTTCAAGCTTCATGAATTTTCCGGGTTATTTGTCGTCCTCCATGGGAAGCAGATCCGCTTTAAGCATCCCTTTGTGGTGAGCGTTGACACGCATCAGCTTCTTGTGACAGACGAAACAAGCGTTTCCGTTTCCGATGGTATTCGGGTTCCCTTGGTATTGCATGGACTGAATATTGTCCCGATTTTCACTATAAGCGTTTGCAGCGGGTACGATGGCATGAGGCGCACCGTGGCACATGGCGCAGCGAATACCTCTGGGGTCCGTGCGATTGCGGAACAATTCGTTGCCGCACGCCACCCACTTGTTGAAGGAATTCGCCTCTTCCGGCGGTTGAAATCCAACATGACAGCTCAGGCAGTCCGGTTCCTGCAACCAACTCTGGCGAGGCTTGATTTTATCCACACTCTCCACCGCCTGGGGCTTCAGGTTTTTCATCAGCGATTCGGCACGGGTTTTCCCTTTGCCTTTTTCGAATTGCAAAAGCGCAAGCGCATGATCCTGCATGACGCCGTGGCAATCCACACAGGTCAATTCGCTATCCGTCCTGTGCCGACCACGCAGGCAGCGAGTAATGCCGTCCGCATGATTGGGATGGCAGGTGTTGCAAGCCTGCTCGCCCATATTGCGCATATAAGCGGCGTGCCAGCCGTGAACCGAAGCCGACATCGCCAGACGTTTGCCGTCACCCTTGCTTCCCAATGCCGGATCTTCATGGCAACTCTGGCAGAGCCGAGGGTTGCCCGCCTTGGCTTCCGCCAATAAATTGGTACCGCTCAACCGATCGTGAGCTGCCAGAATGTCTCGGGACGTTTCCGCGCCGACTCCGCTGGGAATATGATCCTTACCCCAACCTCCACCATGACAACGACGACACCCCATTTCGGTGGAAGTAGGCGTAACAACTTTGGTTTGGGCTACAATATTGCCATCCTTGTCTTTCGCCGTCAGGTTCAGATACGGGTAAGGATTGTAGGTTTTCTTGTCGCTGTGATAAGGCGTCACCGGAATGGCTTCGGCGGTAAAAACTCCATGTTCCTGATGAAGTTTCAGTTCTCCTTTGACACCGAATCCGAAAAGTCCTACTCCGTCGGACAGATTCGCCCCGAAAATTTTGGGCGCCCACTTCCAGAAGGCAACCTCCTGCTCCGGGTGCCTGTGTCCCGGCTCGGCTTCGTACTCGATGCGGTACCCTTCGCCAACAATTTCGGGCATTTCACCGCGCTTGATGAGTTGAGCATGGACGGTGTTGGCCGGCGGCAGGATGACGAAGTTCGAATCGTCGTCCGTGATGCAATGCATTCCTAGATCATTTTTCGCGAGCAGGATGTAGTCGTCCTTCTCTTTGTCGAAGGGTGGGATCTCCATCTTGATCTTCGGAATCTTGTAATTGTCCGGCTTGTCGGGTTTTCTGTCGTGCAGTCCGACCACCACGTAATGCGCCAGTGCTTCACGCTCGGCAGGGGTTCCGACAAAAGGCGGCATATAGGTACTGACAAACCCTTGCCCGGTCAACTGAGCCTGCATGGCGAATTCCGAGTATTTCTTTGTTAAGGGCATGATGTCATTGTACCCACCCACCGTATGACAGATCAGGCACTGGTGGGTGAAAAGTTCCTGGCCCGCTTCCATGACATTCTTGTCGGAAACGTTCTTGTTTTGCACCCACTTGGCAGAGGAGAGAAATCCGGCTTTTTCTATTTTCGCGACATCGGATTTGAGGATCGATGTCGAATACATATGATTGTAAATCACGTAGGGTTTTCGGGCTATTTCCCGAATGAACTCGAAACTGCCGATCCACACCAGACCGGTGACAACCATCGCCGCCGCCGCCGCGACATACAGACTCTTGGGAAGTTTCAGCAAGACAAAGATACCACAGCCGAAAATGACGATGCAGGCGATGATCAGCGGATGAACGAACTGACGTGCCAGCGGATTGTAAATCAGCACGTTGTCCAAAGCTTCTTTCGGGACGACCTGAAGCGTCCAATACCCGCAAAGGACAAACAGCAGAAACGGTAGTGTCAACCAGCGGCCAAGATAGCGAAACAGTCTGGTGCGAAAGTCGGAATCGCCAGTGAAAATCGCGGTGACAAGCCCGAAGATACCGGCAATGACAAGCGCCATAGCCGTACGAAGGAACAGCGTGGGAAAATAGCTTGGGTTGAAGAATCCCGTCCAAAACCCTTTCGTTTCAAGCCAGCCGCCGGGAGTCAACATAAAGGCAAGAATACCATTGATGATCACCAGCGATAAAAACGCCGCCGCAAAGTAAATCCATCCCCAGAACATATGGGTTTTGGCGTCCGCTTTGTCGAACAGGTAGTAGTACAGAAGCAACGCGGTGATCTCGAGAATGAAGAACACCCATTCGATGGCCCAGCCGAAGACAAAGGCATGAATCAATACGCTCGTTGCGGAGGGCTGAACGAGCGCGATAATGAACCAGATGCCTACGCCGGAAATACCACCGAAAACCATGGTAAGCAGCAGAAAAAAGCGTGTGTGCTTCTTCACGTAGGCCAGCAGATTCTTATCGTTCTCTTTTCTGGCTTTGCGCTCGGTCCAGACTAAAAACAGTCCGCCGCCAACAGCCAGATGCGCGATATAGACATGAAGAACGGCGATCAGTGCAATCAGGAAACCTCCGCCGACAGATGGAATGGTCCAGAATGGATAATTCATGATTCTTGACCACCTTTCACACCGAAAGCCTGTTTGAGCATGATGAAGATAAGCCCCAGGCCGAGGATGAACACGATCAGAAATGCAATGAGCGGACTGGACTGGCTAACGACTTCCAGATCGTCCAATGAAAAATATTGACCCAGAGTGGCGCTTCGCACGAAATCGCGTTGAAGAATCATCAACAGCAAAAGCGCTACGGTTCCGCCGAGTACCGCCGTCGATTTGCCTTTATAAGCAAAATGCAGAAGCGCCAGCGTCAGAAGAATTCCCACGACGAGAAGAAGGGTGTACAAGATATTGCCACCCATAAAGAGCATCATGATTTCTTTAGGCTGTGCGATGAGGAACCAGATTCCGACCACGATATTTAGTATAGTGAACAGCGCGAAACTCTTGAGGCTTTTCGAAATCATCTCGGAGTGATCCGAACTTGGTCGCACATCTAAAACTTTGTAAAAAACCACCCGTCCGAGATAAGCGATAGCCACCGATCCGATAACGAAATGCAGAAATCGCGGATAAATGACAGGGTCCGAGAGATTGAGCAAGCTACCGTCCGGATGATCGAAATACGCCGACCAGTTTTGCGGGTTCAGCATGAGCGTCATGTTATTGACAAAGAAAAAGGCGATAACCAGTAGAAAAAGAGCGCTGATACCGTTGAACAGCTTGGCCAGGCCCGGATTGTCTTTTCCCTTGAAAGCCACGATGTAAGCACTGTAATAGGCCAGAATCAAAATGGGAATCACGCTGATCCAGTAGATCGCCATCAACACGCTGCTGCTGTAAAAAAACTGTCCATACAGAACCTGGACAAACAGAAGCGGAGGAACGCCCAGGTTGACCGCCAAGGCTATGAGAATGGGCGTCAACTTGCTCTCTTTTTGGGGATGACCTCCCTTTAGTCGTTCGAAAAACGTAATCAGGCTACCGCCAAGCATGAAATTCATCGTTAGAATGTGCAACAGAAAGGTAATCTGCAACAGGATGTAAAACCACACCCAATGAACGGGCAAGCTATCCGCATAGGGGATCAGTGCTTTGACAGATTCCATAAGGCCTCCTACTCAAGCTGGACATCCAATTCCCTAAAAGTTTCTTTTTAAAAATCATTTTAAAGAGATACTTTAACCGCAACCTGTTGAAACCTCAAAACAAATCATATTTATATTTAATTTTTAGCAACACAGAATGGATTTCAACAATTGACCCAAGATCCAGGATAGAGTAGCCTGACAAGTATTGAATAGGAAGCATCCAGCATCCATATTGGGGGTACTTCGCCCATGATCGAACATTTCAGGCGTAACCTGCTTGTCTTTCCGATTTCCGTATGGGTCGGTCTTTTCCTGTATTTGTTGCCTCTTTTTTCCTGGAGTCAGGTGCCTGACACGATGGCGCCGACACCGGGAGATGAGCCGACAATACAAACCTCCTCCCCCGAATCGGACACGCCACCACAGGTGTCACCTCCTGCAACATCACAAGAAACCGCAGCAAAACCAACGGAGTCTGCCACCCCGAACGAATCGGCAGACTCTCCGGCTCCCAAACCGGAAGAACCCCAGAAACCCGCTGCGTCGCCAAAGCAAGAAGCTCAGGCAAACATACCTGCCGTGCCCTTGGTTCAAGAAAAAAAACCGACTTCTCCAAGTGTTTCCACCCCAAATACTCCAGCAAACAAACCTGTTGTTTCCGAATCACCGACGAAGAAGCCGGAACCCATCGACTGGGTCGTCACGTTGCGAAAAAGCGCTTTGTACGAAAAGCCGTCCTATAGTGCTTCGAAGGTGCCTCTCGCGAAGGATATCCCTCTGATTCTGCATGAAAAAGACCGCTTTGGCTGGTATCGCGTTGAAACTTCCGACAAACGACAAGGTTGGATGCCCGGGTTTCATTCGCGCCTCGGTGAAGGAGTTCCTCCAGAGGTTCTGGTACCCAAACCGGTGACACCGCCCCCACCGCCTGCACCACCACCAGAGCCACCCCCCGAGATTCAACTTCTCACGCCCGATCAGATAGCCGCACGACTGAAAACGGTACAGCTTGAAACAACGGCCTTACGAGACTTCGTTCGTTTGCAGCCTTCCACCATGTTCAAAGTATCGGCGCTTTTTTCGATTGATTTGAACGATGGTGAAGCAGTATCGCATCGAATCATGGAGCTTAGTACTCGCATCGCCGAGAAAAAGCGGGTGGTGCGTTTCCTTATCGAACAAGCCAAAGCGAAGGCAATCGAAGAAAAAAGCCATCAGAATAAGGAGTTACCTGCCGGTCCTGCCAGTGACTCGACTCAAACGAAAGAAGCGCTACCCACAGAACCGTCGGCTCCTCCTCCACCGCCCGTTCCGTCTCGGCTGGACCTGGAAAAAGCCGAGTTGACCCTGCTTGATCTGAGACAGGCTTTTCTTTCGCACAAACCCGAAGAAATCAAAGTACTTCTGGAGGCCGAACAGGAAGCCGAGCGACTGGCTCGACTCAAGGCCAAAGAGGAAGCCGACCGCAAGCGCGCCGAGGAAGAGGCACGAATCGCCGAGGAAGCCCGGCAATTGGCGCTCGAACGTGCCGAAGCCGCCACCAATGCCGCCGAACGTACGCTGGCGCTTGAACGCGCCAAATTGGAAGGAACCAAAGGGGAACTCGCCGAGTATCGCAAGCGTCTGGCCATCGCTCGCCAGGAAATGATCGCGCTGGACGAAAAACGCTCTCAATCGTTGACCGAAACCACCGCTCTTGTGGGTGCGGCTCGTTTGCATTCCCCCGAAGCCGACAACTTGTACGACAGCATCGTGGAGCGCCTGACGCTTGCCCGCAACCGTATCGAAGACGAACTCAGCGCTCCGGGACAATTGCCGAAAGCGCCACGTTTTCAAGGCAACCCCTCGGAATTGCAGGTTTTCACACCGGAACAGGTGCAAGAAAAGGCGGATCTCATCGCCGATGCGATGAAACTGGAAACGGAAGCCAACGACTCGGACCAGGAAATGCGTGAAATCGCTTGGGAACGTGTTCGCTCTACGGTGGATTTCGAGCAGGCTCTCAACCTGCAACGCTTGATTCTTCTTGAACGTATTTCTCCCTTCAAACGTGGGGAATTGCTTGGTTTCGGTCCTGAAGGCGTCGCCCAGTTCGGTCGCGAACTTGTGCATTTCAGTCTGGTGTTGCGTTGGATGGAATACGCAGGAGAACGCCTGGCGTACGAAAAACTGCAACAACTGAAAGATCCCTATCAGTTTCTATCCATTGCCCTGCCGATCTTTGGATTGTTGCTGTTTATTTTAATCTATTTCACGCTACGCAAAGTCCTGAAACGTTATTTCGAACGGGATCGAAGCCGAAGCATCGGCATACGCTATCTCGGTCTGGTCGATGGAATCAAACGAACCCTTTCAGGAATTGCCCGCGCTCTTTACCGAGAACTCCTGTTTCTTGCTTTCGTCTTTTCCTTGCCGCTGTTTGCCAACGTTTCGGCCGAGCAATCCGCCATCACGTTGATTTATCGACTGATGCTGATCTACGGTTTTTACCGACTGATCCAAGCGGCGACCTTCAACCTGCTTCTCGATCTGATCCGCAGCAACACCGGACCTCTGGACACCCGGCGCCGTGAAAAACTGATGCGCACCGTGCTTATCGCCACGCGCTTCATTTTCTGGATGATGGCCCTGTTGATGATCGCCGCCTACGTTCTAGGAAAGGGGTACCTGTATCATCTGGCGGTTCGAGTGACCATTATCGGTGTGTTCACCATCACGACGGGAATGATTTTCTGGTGGCGCAAGAAGATATCCTCCGACATCGTAGCCCTGCGTCCCAACTCCGGTATTGCACGCGAACTGGAGCGCTCGTCCGGTCGCTGGTATTCCCTTTTGCTCGTATATGTCGGATTTTTCTATCTTGTCGGTGTCGGGATTGTTGGTTCGCTGCGTCGCCTGATGCAAGGCTTCGATCTGTCGCAGAAGGTTTTGGCGTATATTTTCAGGAAAAAGCTCGAACAACAAAAAGAAAAGACCCGCGAACTCATTGCCGTCACCCTGCCTTCTGAGATCGAAGACGTCTTTGGAGAAGGTATCGACATCCCTGAATCGCTGCTATTGGACCATTTTCCCAAGATGGACGCGTTCCTCTCACAGTTCGAGAAATGGAAGAAGGGCGATCGTACGGGATCTTTTCTCGTTCTCGGCAAGGCCGGACACGGCAAATCCACATGGCTCCGTGAAGGCGTGAAGCGAGTCGGTGATTTTCCCTCGCTTTTCATCACATTGAAAAAGAGGCTGATTACACCGGAAAACGTGCTGGAAGCTTTTTCGCAAGAACTGCTTCCCGGCGAGGAACTTCCCGAAAATATTGAGGAACTGGCTCGGAGAATCCGTGCGGGGGAACGTCGTCTGATCGTCCTGGACAACATGCAGTACCTGTTTATGCGAGGCGTGGATTCCATACGTGGCTGGTGGGCTTTCAACCGATTGATGGAGGCTACGTCCGGGCACCTGTTCTGGCTCGGGGCTTTCGCACAAAACGCCTATCAGTTTCTCGCCTGGGTACGTAACGACAATGACGCTTTCCGTGACAGTGTGATTTTGCGTGGCTGGGATGAAAAACTCGTAAGCGAACTACTGGCGAAGCGCATGGATGCCGCAGGCTGGCGTCCTCGATACGACAACCTGATCCCCGGCAGACACATGGTGTATACCGAATCACAAGTCGCGGAAATTTCTGCAGATTTCAATCGATTGATCTGGGATTTCACACTGGGAGCGCCGCAGGCCGTGATCCACTATTGGAAAAAATCACTGGTTCCGGCAGGCAATCGAACGATGGATATCCAGCTATTTTCCCAACCCGACATGTCCGTCCTTGAAGAACGCGACGAAACCGACAAATTCGTGCTAGCCTGCGTGTTCTGGCATCAACATATCAGCGCCGAAGAGGCCGCCGAATCGTTACGTTTTCCGCTTTATGCCTGTCGCGACTCTCTTGGAAAACTTCGTGAGTCGGGTGTGCTGGAATTTCGCGATCATGACTACGGTGTCACCGTCGAATGGTCACCGTTGGTCTATCGGTATTTGCGCCGAAAAAATCTGATCCGCAGCTGAGAAAGGAGCCATCGTATGCCGCCCGATACAGCTGGAGGAAACCTGAATATTATCGAGTTGATACGCTTTGGTGGATTGCTTACCGGCGTCATCATCCTATTCCTGACATGGTTGACCGGACGTCTCGTCGGCTCGGCGCTGTCCGGGTTGGCCGATCGTTTCGCCGACAAACGTCTGGTCATCAATCAGGTTGCCACATTGGTACGCTTTGCCATCTACATCATTGGCATTGTCCTGGCGATCACGTCTTCGTTGACCCTGTCCAAAGAAGTCATACTGGCCCTCACCGGTACCGCTGCCGTGACTATCGGCTTTGCTCTCAAAGATCTTGCAGCATCGGTGCTTGCAGGCATCATCATTATTGTGGACCGGCCTTTTCAGGTCGGCGACCGCGTCACCTTCGCAGGAAGTTACGGAGAGATCAAAGCCATCGGATTGCGCTCGGTTCGCATGACGACACTCGATGACAACGTCATTACGATTCCCAACAACAAGTTTCTTACGGATGTCGTCAGTTCAGGTAACTGGGGAGCGCTGGACATGCTGGTTCAGATGGATTTTTATATCGGGCAGGACCAGGATGTGGAAATGGCCAAACGACTGGTGGGGAACTGTCTGACCAGCTCACGGTACGTCTACCAGGAAAAGCCTTGGAAAGTGTTGGTAAGTCAAGTCTTCCAGGAGAATCTCATCGCGGTTCGATTGCGGGCCAAAGCCTACGTGCTCGATGTTGTGTACGAGAAAGCTTTCGAGTCGGACGTTACCGAGCGGGTGCTCGCTACCTTCCGCAAGCATGAAATTCTCCCTCCGTCGATTTTCAGACGAGAAATGACGGATACTTCCACGTTTTTGCAAATTCAATGAGTTTTCAAGAACCCTACAATCACTTCGTCTGAAAACGATCCCTACCGGATATTGCAGGTGATGGGTCATCCCGATTGCCCTGCAGACTGTTCGTAATCACACCATAAAAAAACGGTCGGACATACGCCCGACCGTTAGAAATACTCTTCCTTGCGAGATGCCCCGCGTCAGTTCTCCAAAAAGCTTTTCAGTTTCTGGGAACGGCTGGAATGTCGAAGTTTTTTCAAGGCTTTGGCTTCGATCTGGCGGATTCTCTCCCGCGTGACTTCGAAGTTCTGGCCGACTTCCTCCAGCGTGTGGTCCGAGCGCTCGCCGATACCGAAACGCATCCGCAGGACTTTTTCCTCTCGGGGTGTCAGCGTGGACAGCACCTTGCGGGTCTGTTCGCTCAGGTTGAGGTTGATCACCGCGTCCGAGGGTGAAAGAATCTGCTTGTCCTCGATAAAATCGCCAAGATGGGAATCTTCCTCTTCACCGATAGGCGTTTCCAGAGAAATCGGTTCCTTGGCGATTTTCAGTACCTTACGCACTTTGTCCACGGGAAGATCCATCTTCTCGCCGATCTCTTCCGGGGTCGGCTCGCGACCAATTTCCTGCACCAGGTGCCTGGAAGTTCGGATCAGCTTGTTGATGGTTTCGATCATGTGAACGGGAATGCGGATGGTCCGTGCCTGATCGGCAATGGCTCGGGTGATGGCCTGACGAATCCACCACGTGGCGTAGGTCGAGAATTTGTAGCCGCGCTGGTACTCGAACTTGTCTACGGCCTTCATCAGACCGATGTTGCCTTCCTGAATCAAATCGAGGAATTGCAGACCGCGATTGGTGTATTTTTTGGCGATCGAAACGACCAGCCGCAGGTTGGCTTCGACGAGTTCGCTTTTGGCGCGTTCCGCCTGGCGCTTGCCCGACATGATGGAATCGAAGGTCCGGCAGAGATCGTCACGGGAAAGTTTCGTTTCCTGCTCGACTTCCCAAGCCGGCTGTTCGGCCTGAATGAAGCGGTCTTCGAGTTCGAACAGCAGATCCCGATCGATTTCCAGTTTGGCTAAAATTTTCGCCTCGTCGGCCCGACGTCGATAGAACCGTTTCATGTCCTGGCAGAATTCCTGGTAATTGACATGATACCGTCTCTCGATGTTGGCACGTTCGCGCCGCGCATTGTCGATACAGGAAATGCAGTACTGCAAGCGATTGATAATCTGGTCGATCTGCTTTTTGTTGAGGACCACGTCCTTCAGCATCGACTTGAGTTTATCGCTGTTCTGTTCGACCAGCACCATCAGTTTTTCCCGGTGGGCGTCGTCATCGGCGAGTTGGTTCAATTTGTCCATCAGGCTGTGGCGATCCCGATCGAGTTTTTTGATTTTATCGATCAAGGCGATGATGCGATCTTCCTGAATATCCTCGGATAATTCCTCTTCGTCCACCGCATCACGGAACAGTTCCATCACACGCGAGTTGCCCGATTTGATTTTATCCGCCAGCGAAACCACTTCGTTGATGGCCAACGGACTTTCGAGGATCACGTTGAGCATCGCCTGCTCTCCGGCCTCGATGCGTTTGGCGATCTCTACTTCACCTTGGCGTGTCAGTAGGGAGACAGAACCCATTTTTCGCAGGTACATACGCACCGGGTCGCTCGCCTTACCCGCCGTCTCCTCCTCCGAATCCCCTTTCGAGGATTTTTTGGAGCCGGATTTCAGATCGAGATCGGACTCTTTATCGACCACTTCGATTTCCAGATCTCCCATCATCACCATCAAGTCGTCGAGATCTTCGGTCGAAACCTTTTCGGTGGTCAATGCCTTGTTGATTTCGTCGTAAGTGACGAAACCTTTCGTTCTCCCCTTTTTGATCAGTTTTTCCATCCCCGGATGTTGCCGGGGCTGATCCTCACTCATGGTGTCTCCTTCAGAATTGACAGATACCCTAACCTTTTCAAACCAGCGATTCCCCGCACCGGGAACCCTGTTTCACCTTTGTTTCCGCCGAATGACACCTTCGGCAAAAGACCTGTCGCTCCTTTCCAGTAGATAATCTAGTGATTAGAGTCCCAAAAGCAAGATTCCGGTCGGGAAAACCTGAATCTTTTCCATATAAGTTGAAAAAACTTTGTTCCGTCCATGGGTTTCGGTCTTCACACATTTCACGTCGGGTTTCCGATCCAACGGCAGAGGAAGTAGGTCGGGCAAATTTCTTGCCCGACATTGTCAAAGTATCGGGCTAAAAATTAGCCCGACCTACTCTCTCCCGACTTCCTCCAACGAAGAACGCTGCTTCAACTCAAAGAACGAAAAAAATAGTCCGTCGGTAGAGAAATCATCCGACTAACCTATAGGTTGCAACAAACCCACCGTACCTTTTAGTCCTCCCCATTTTCTATTAGACGCAAGTTTTTTTCGGTGTTCAGTGATAATTCTCGGTTAAGTTCCCACTTTTTCAACAACAACTGCTCGAAACGTTCGTGATCCCCCGATTTCCGCGCCTCGTCGATTTCCAGGTTCAAATCGGCCAGTTCATTTCGAATCCCCTGTAAATTCAACTGGTTGAGACAATCCAAATAGATCGTCCGAGCCGTTTCTGGGACGAAAATATCGGTGTAGACCGTGGTCCTTTCACTGGTTCCCGTCAATCGTTCGACCATCCGTTCCTGCAAATCGGACCCATCGAAGCAGCCGATCAGTTCCACAACCGAGAGATTCTTTTCCTCTTTTCGCGCATCCAAAAGCGTTTGAACGACTTCGGGAAAAGGATCGAGCGGCAGACGCTCCACCACTTCGTCTTCTTCGAACCATTCCGCCACGGTTTCCGGGATACGGTAGAGCATCAGCAGCAGGTCTTCATGGGCTTTGAGATCCGGTCCGGAGACTTCCGATAGAGACAGGTTTGAAAACTTGAACTGTTTGGAATCCTTACCTTTTTTCGCGGCATGCTGTCGAATTTCGGCCCGTAAAAGGTTGCGATCCAATTGCAACCGGGTTGAAAGATCATCCAAGTAGCGCTCTTTGAGCACCCTGTTGCGCAACTTCCCGATCATCGGGACAGCGGCTTCCACACAGTCGGCCACGCCGGGATGCCCCGGAGCACGATGAGACAAAAGGTCGTCCAACCAAACATCCAGCAGATAGGGAGCCGCCGCCACCAAAGCTTCCATTTCTTCTGCGCCATACTGCCGAATGAAGCTGTCCGGGTCGTGCTCGGGAGGCAGAAGAACCACACGAGCGGAAACATCCTGCTCCAAAAACAGAGACAGCGATTTGAAAGCCGCTTTGCGACCCGCCGCATCTCCGTCGTAAATCAGCACCAGATCCGGGGCGAGCCGCTTTAGTCGCCGAACGTGCTTTTCGGTCATCGCCGTTCCGAGGGTCGCCACGGTCTCGTCCAAACCGCCTTGGTGCATCATCACGACATCCAAGTTACCTTCGACCACCAGACAGCGTTTCTTCCTGCGAATTCCTTGAAGCGCCTGAAAGAATCCGTACAGGCAGTTGGATTTGTCAAAAGCCACCGATTCCGGCGAGTTGAGGTACTTCGGGCCTTTGTCCTCCGGGTCGATGGCTCGCCCTCCGAAACCCACGATCCGTTGTTGCTCCATGGCGATCGGAAACATCAGACGGTTTCGGAATCTGTCGATTCTATTGCCTTTTTGGCCGACTTTGGCCAGCCCGGCGCGTTCCACTTCCACCGATGCAACGCTGTGCCGAGCCAGTTCTTTTTGTAGATTCTCCCAACCCGGCGGTGCAAAACCAAGCAAGAAGCGCTCGACCATTTCAGGAGAAACCCCTCGTTTTTTCAGATATTTTTTCGCGGGTGAATCCGGGGTGAGCGATCTTTTGAACCAGTCTTGTGCAAGACCGTTGATTTCGAGAATCCGTTGCCGAAGCGACTGCTTTTCCTGATCCTGCTTGAAGTCGGTCTTTTTCGGCAACTCGACTCCGGTTTCGGCAGCGAGCCGTTCAAGAGCTTCGCCGAAACCAATGCCTTCGATGTTCTGCAAAAAGCTGAAAACATCTCCTTTGGCATGGCAACCGAAACAGTAGTAAAACTGGTTCTCTTCATTGACCGAAAACGAGGCGGTTTTCTCCGCATGAAACGGACAACGACCCCAGTAGCGTCCGCTTTTTCGCTTCAGATCGACGTACCGGGACACCACGTTTACGATGCCCGCCCGATCCTTGATTTCCTGAATGATTTGTTCCGACGATCCCACGGAACTCCGCTCGTTTTATAAATTTCCAACACATTTAAAGGCATTTCAATGTATGAAGGCTCCCCCTGTAAAGTCAATCTTTTTCGTAGGAATTCCCCTATGCAATATCACGTCGAATCGGAGGAGATAACGCAAATTCGTCCCTTCTCGTTGTGAGTCGCCTCTGTGCGATCCAAACCGCGTCGTTTCGTGCCGTTTCGTGCTCGAAAACCTCCCTTTGTGCCACACCTTGTGCTGTCATATATGACAGATTCCGCAACATATCACAGAAAACCGCCGTTTTCGGGGGTTCGAGCAGATCCGAATCTGCCGGACGTTTTTGCACAATCTCCTCCGAATCGACGTGAAACGAAACGATTCAAAACGAAATAGCGCGAAACGACATGGAAATATTCTCGCCGAAAATTCGCCACTAAAAAAGGCTCTTGCAAACGAATTCGCAAGAGCCTTGAGAGGTCGAAAAGATCACTTTTCAGTGAACTCAGCCCAATCCCTTCGCCATATCTTTGAGTTTGGCGGCAGGCTTGGTGCTTTCCCACGGCAGGGAGCGGGTATTGAAACCGAAGTGCCCATAAGCCGCTGTTTTGGAATAGATCGGGCGCTTGAGATCGAGGTAATCAATGATGCCTTTGGGGCGCAACGGGAAGAGTTCGCGAATCAGCTTCGACAGCATTTGCTCTTCCACGATTCCCGTATCGAAGGTATCGATCATCACGCTGACCGGCTCGGCGACTCCGATGGCGTAGGCCAGTTGTACTTCGCAACGCTTGGCCAGTTTGGCGGCCACGACGTTCTTGGCGATATGGCGCGCCATGTAGCAGGCGGAGCGATCCACTTTGGAGGGATCTTTGCCCGAAAACGCGCCGCCACCGTGGCGTCCCCAACCGCCGTAGGTATCGACGATGATTTTGCGTCCGGTCAACCCGGAGTCGGCCAGCGGTCCGCCTTTGACGAACCGACTGGTGGGATTGATGTGGTATTTCGTGCCTTTGTGCAGAAGTTTCTCGGGCAGCGTCGCCTTGATGACCTCTTCCATGATGCCTTCACGAAGCTCTTTGTTTTTCACGGAAGCAAGATGCTGGCTGGAAATCACCACGGCATCGATAGCCACCGGCTGGAAGTTTTCGTACCGAACCGTAACCTGGGATTTTCCATCCGGTCCCAGATATCCGAGAATGTTCTTCTTACGAACCTCGGCCAATCTTTTGGTCAAACGGTGGGAAAGGTCGATCGGCATCGGCATCAGGTCGCGGGTATCGTCGCAGGCATATCCGAACATCATGCCCTGATCCCCGGCGCCTTGTTCCTTGTTTTTCTTCTCGTCAACACCAATCGCGATATCTTTGGATTGGTGGTCGATCGAAACGATCACCGAGCAGGTCTCCCAGTCGAGGCCCAACTTGCCGTCATCGTACCCGATTTTCTTGATGGTCGAACGTACCACGTCGGGCATGTGCACGTAAGCTTCCGTGGTGATTTCCCCGGCGATCACCGCCATTCCGGTGTTCACCAGCGTTTCGCAGGCTACCCGGCTTTCGGAATCTTGCGCCAACAGGCCGTCAAGCACGGCATCGGAAATCTGGTCGGCGATTTTGTCCGGATGACCCTCGGTCACCGATTCGGACGTAAAAATGAAATCACTGGTCATCGCAAATCCCTTTCATGCTACGCACGTCAGATACGTGACAACGATAGTCCCCTATACAGATGGATCAACCCTGAAACTGTAAGTCTCTCTACCAGCCTTGTAAAGCGAATGTATCGGTTTTCGCGTAAATTTGCGCGCAACCCTGCATTTTTCAGGTTCCAGCGGCGTAATCGTCACGGTAGTTGATCTGATCTTCGGTCAACTCATCGATGTCGATTCCCATGGATTCCAGCTTGTACCCGGCGATTTCCGCGTCCTGTTCCTCGCTGATATCGTGCATACAGACTTCCAGATCCTTGCCTTCCTCGGCGATTTTCACCATGGAGAGGAACTGGTTGGCGAAGCTCATATCCATGACTTCGGAGGGATGACCTTCGGCTCCGGCGAGGTTGATCAACCGACCCTGAGCCAACAGGAACAGCTTGTTGCCGTTGGGCATGGTGTATTCTTCGGTGTTGGCACGAATCAGCCGTTTCCCTGTAGACAATTCTTCCAATTGCGGAATGTTGATTTCGCAATCGTAATGTCCGGTATTGCAGAACACCGCGCCGTCTTTCATTGCCTTGAAATGGCGATCCACGATCACGTCTTTCATTCCGGTAGCGGTAATGAAAATGTCGCCGATGGAAGCGGCTTCGTCCATCTTCATCACGCGGAAGCCTTCGAGGGTGGCTTTGAGCGCCTGCACGGCGTCCACTTCGGTCACGATAACGTTGGCGCCCATGCCTTTGGCGCGCATCGCACAACCTTTGCCACAGTGACCGAACCCGGCCACAACGAAGTTTTTCCCGGCAAGCAGAATCGATGTCGAGCGCAAAATGCCATCGATGGAGGATTGTCCGGTGCCGTATACGTTGTCGAAATCCCATTTGGTTTCGGCGTCGTTAACCGCGATCACGGGGTACAGCAGTTTCCCGGCGCGATCCATAGCCCGCAGACGATGGACGCCTGTGGTGGTTTCTTCGGTACCACCGAGCAGCGTTTTGGCCAGTTCGGGATATTTGTTGTGAACCGTGAAAATCAGGTCAGCTCCGTCGTCGAGAGTCATCGTCGGTTTGAAATCGAGCGTACGATCGATGGCCCAGTAGAATTCCTCGGTGTTCATTCCGTGCCATGCGTACATCGAATATCCATCGGCGGCGAGTGCAGCGGCGATGTCGTCCTGGGTCGAAAGCGGGTTACAACCCGACCAGCTGATCTCCGCACCGGCGGCGGCCAGGGTTTCGATCAATACGGCGGTTTCCTTGGTGACGTGCAGACAACCGGCGATACGTTTCCCGGCCAGCGGTTTCGTTTCACCGAATTTTTTCCTCAACAGCGCCATGACGGGCATGCGAGTGCGCGCCCATTCGATCTTCAGGCGTCCCTGTTCGGCGAGGTCGAGGTTGGCTACTTTGAATTTTTCCATGTCGTTCCCTTTCCACATAATACCATGATATCCGTCCAAAAAATATATTGGTACGATTTAGCAAGTTTTAACAGTTTTTGTGTTTTTTGCAATGGAAGCTGTCAAAAAAACTTCGAACGGACGAAGTTTTTTCATTTTCGAGAATTTTTCCGAGTATGAATTTATAGGGAAGAAAACTCGTTATTCCCAACGAAAAACGGAGGAAAAATCGTAGGTCAGGCTAATTATTAGTCCGACACCTTGGCATTGTCGGGCAAGAAATTTGCCCGACCTACTCGATATTCATGAAAAATAACAAGCTCCGGCCATCAAGACTTTGTCACCAGTCTGGTGCCAGGTAAAACCACCCGACCTTCGTGCATGTCTATGTGATGTGTAAAAGTATCGTCGAAACCTGCAACCACGATACAAAGAGAAGTTATCGAGAAGAAAATCTAACGTTGCAACAAAGAAATACGTAACTTTTAACTATAAGAAATCGTGCGTTTTTTTCACGAAACATACTTAGTGATCCTGTTGAACCGTCCTTTTCGCAAGATCCACTCGCTTACGAAGCTGCACACCCGCAGGACAAACCCAAGCCGCCGTATCTTCCGACAACTCGCCGTCGATCATGGCAATGTACCCACGCGAATATTCCCGTTGCGTCAGATCCCGCAAATGTGTCGAAGCGAGCAACGAAGGCCGTTGGGTGTCGTATTCGGCGTATCGGTCGCACAAACCACAACGAATGCATCCGCTCTGGTGTGCCAGCCAGGCCGATTTTTCACGAGTCGGAAGAATGTGGTCTTTTTTGTACTTTTGGAAAAATTTATTGACCCCTTCCTCCCAGGGACGGGGGACATTCTGAATTTTGGCCATCACCCCATGTACAGCCTTTTTGATCAGCGTCGCTTGAAGCGAGAGACCGATCAGGGTTTGTGCATAAAGCTTCTTCATTTCGCCTCCGTGGCCTTTTGTCCGGCCAGAAATCCGGTTACCAGATCCACCCCTTGGGAGGAACCGTCCAAATATGGATCGAAGCCCCCCAAAACATGTCCTGCGGCAAAAAGATTGTCGTACTCGGGACGCAAATCCCGGTTCAGCGGTCGCCACGATCGATCGACACGCAGGCCGATCCTTGAAAGACGTTGCGCCGCGAGAAAATCGCGATCCGTCAGGCGTTCGACGAACTGACGCTCGATAATTGTTTCAGATTCCCACACCGGAAGGTCAAAAATCGCCTCTTCGAAGCGTCCATAGCCATGACGAATGCCTCCAGCCAGGTATTTTCCGGTAGCCAGCACGAAAGCATCGGCTTCGAAAATCTTTTCGGCATCCTCGTCCGTTGCTCCGACAACCGCCGCCAACCGTTCGTCATTCGCCTGAAATCCCGTAATATTGGCCGAAACGCGCTTCACGCCTTCGGCGTCGAGCGCTTCGTGCAGTCGATCGACCAGACGCATTCCGGGAACGGAAAACTGTGCCGGAGACAACTCGTACACGTCCGCGCCGACCTCCTCGGAAATCCGCTCGGCGAGATCCGTTCGCTTCCAGCCCAAAATCGGCGGAAATACGAGAATATCCGCCTTCCTAGATTCTTGAATCGGCTTCAACTCGTCGATCAGATGCCCCAAGCCTTCGTCATCGTCGAGAAAACGCGCCAACGAAACCGGCGTGGGAAACAGCCCGAAATTGTTCGAGATATTGAGTTCCACTTCCTCCACGCGACAGTCTTTTCCGGCAACCGTCTCGAGAAGCTGGCCGATGTAGCCCAGTCGAAAACGCGGAAAACCGTGGAAACCCACGACTTTCAAATGCAAACCCTCATCCTGAAGATCCCGCGCGGCCAACCGACCTTTCGGTCCCAGTTGTGCGCGACTCAACGCCCCGATTTCGTTGGGAAAATCCAGAACCCGCAAGTTTTCATCCGGCGAGGCATACAAATCCCCGGTCACGCGGATCAACAACGACAACGCCCGAAGCAGGTCGGAACGGGGCCGTTCGATCTTTGCATAGGGATGATGAGGACGAAGTTCGAGCAACGAAGCCACCAGATCATCGATGACGAAATCTCCGGCGCTATAGCGCAGTCCGGGAATATCCGCCAGCGCAAGAAGTCCCGAAGACAACGCCGTGCGTCCCAACGAGCGGGACAACAACGTCACTTCGCTTCCCTCACGGCGAGCGCTCAACGACGCCATGATTCCCGCCAGTCCACCTCCGATTACCGCAACCTTACCCGCCATCAGAACACCTCCTTCGAGGTCGTCTTCTGGGGATTCAGCACGGCCTGATGTACCATGCGATACAGGTCCTCCACAGCAAGTTGCGCCGCCGTCAACACCGGCCTGCGCCATTTCCATTTTTCCTGCAACATATATACGGCCTCGTTCATCACCTCCGCATGGGACAACCCTCGCTCGTCGCCGAAGATCATCGCCGCCTGAACCAGACAGCCGAAGCCCTGACACGGACCTTCACCCAAGCGACAGCGTCCGATGAGATCCACCGGCCTGCGCACCATTTCGTGACGGATACAATAGCGGATTTCGGCCTCCATCACCGGCTCGCATTCGCAGATCAACGCCGCATTGCGTGGATCTTCGCGGACGAGTTCCAGCACATCCCGCGCTCGGGAACCCTGGCGGAATATCAACCGACGTACAGCGTAGGGATCGAGTCCGAACTCTTCGGCAAGCTCCAATGCATCCGGCTGCTCTCCCCCGCCGGGAAGCGGAACGGTGTGTGTGACACAACGAGCGCTGACCCGCAACTTGCGGCAGGCCAGATCCACGGTATCCTCGGCCATCACCCGATAGGCCGCGAGCTTTCCACCCGCCAGCGTCACGAAGTTACGTACGCCATCGCCCGTCTGGTGATCGTAGACACGGTGATCGCGGGTGAGGTCGTCTTCGTATTTGTCGGCTTCGAACAAAGTCGGACGCAGCCCCGCTATGGTCTTGACCACCCGAGCGGCCCGAATTCCCGGCAAGGAGCGTTCCAAAGCCTGGAACAGGTAGGCGATTTCGTCCTCGGTAACCATCAGTTCATCGGGATCGCCATAGTAATCGTCGTCGGTGGTACCGATCAACGAAACGTTTTCATGGGGGATCACGAACACCTGACGACCATCGATGGCCTGGGCGAGTACTCCGACATCGCTGATACGACGGTCCAGCACCAAATGGACACCCTTGGCAGGCCGTAGTTTCACCTCGGCTCCGCCCATTTTGGCAACCTTAGGCGCCCACGGTCCGGCGCAGTTGATCACCAAGCGACAGTCCGCTTCGTGAATATGACCGGTAATGATGTCTTTCCATCGTACGCCGGTAACGCTCTTGCCATCCATCAGCAGATTGGTCACTTCGGACCATGTTCGGATCTTCGCTCCCAACTCGGCGGCATGTAGAGCATTGGCGATACACAGCCGGGGAACGTCGATGCCCCATTCGTCGGTAACCACCCCGCCGATCACTTCCGGGTTGACATCGGGCACGATGCGCTTGAGTTCCTCGACGCTTAACCGTTGATGCGGCAGACCGCCTTTGAGCGGCTGGAAATGGTCGTACACCGAAAACAGCGCCGTGGCACCTTCAAGCTTGATGCGCCCTGCTAGACCTTCTTCTTTAAGTACCGGATAAACCAAGGGAATTCGGAAAATCAGATGCGGAGCGATCCGCATGATATACCCGGCGTCGGTACAGGATTTTTTCGTTGTGGAAACATCGGACAGCAAATACCGAATGCCGCCGTGAATCATTCCCGAACTGGCCCAGGACGTACCCATCGACAAGTCGCCTTTGTCGAGCAAAAGTACCTTGACGCCTCTCAACGCCAGGTCACGAGCTACGCCGCAGCCGTTGACGCCCCCTCCGATTACGATTACGTCGAACTGTCGTTTCATCCGGATGGAATCTCTTTCTTGGCAAATGTTACTATCGACCTTCTCAAACCTTCATCCCGTCATCGGCAGGTATACCCGATTTGCTCTCGAAAGTCCATCCCTCAGGAGACCAAGCCGGTTCGAAAACACGCAAAAAGCCGCCGATTTGCAACGTTTACCGTTGAAACCGACGGCTTGAAAGATCAATCGGAACGAGATTCGTTCTGATCTCAGTAATCGGAGGGCAATTCTCCCAGTTCGGCCAGCGAAAAGACCGGGCCGTCTTTGCAAACGAGCTTGTCGCCCACGTTGCAACGACCGCACATGCCGACACCGCATTTCATCCGGTTTTCCAGGGAAAGGATGATGCGATCGTCCGGGAATCCCACGGCCTTCAACACGGGCTGCGTGAAGCGGATCATCGCCGGAGGTCCGCACACGATTGCGATCGAATCGGTGGCGTCGGTGATTTTCTCTTTGACGATGGTCGGTACGAATCCGACGCTGCAACGCCAACCCGGCTCTTCGTCTTTTTCACCCATGGCATCCACGGTGATGTGCATGTTGATGTCGTCGCGCTCGGTCCAGGCGGTGATCTCGTCACGGTAGATCAGGTGTCCCAGGCTACGCGCACCGTACACGGCATGGATGTCTTTGAACTTCGAGCGGTTGGCCTTGTCGAGCATGTAAACGATGCTGGAACGCAGGGTCGAGAACGCACAGCCACCACCGATGATGACGACGTTTTTGCCTTCCATCTCTTTCCAGGGGTACCAGTTGCCCAACGGACCGCGAATACCGACCACGCTACCGGGCTTCATGTTATGCAGGTGGGTGGTTACCGAACCGACTTTCTGTACGGTGAAGTACAAAAAGCCTTCTTCGGTCGGCGAAGAAGCGATACCGATGGGGATTTCTCCCTGTCCGGGAATGGAGATTTCCGCGAACTGGCCGGGAATGAAGGAAAACTTTTCGCGATCTTCTTCGTTGCGGAACGTCAGCTTGAAGGTCTTCAGGCTGCGATCCGCCGTTTCGTCGATCACTTCCGCGATTTCCATCGGATACGGCATAAACGGATTCGACTTGCAGTGGCAATGCTTGTGGGTCAACGTAACCATGTCAATGTCCTTGTTTCGAATAGTGGTTCATCAGACGAACGGCTTCTCGAATATCGATATTGGCCGGGCATACATCGACACAGCGGCCACAACCGACGCACAGCGGTCCCTCGTTGTATTTTTCGAGGTAGTACTTGAATTTATGCATAAAGCGCTGGCGTACGCGCATATATTTATCGCCACGCGGATTGTGTCCCATGCCGTGTTTGGTGAACAGCGGGAACATGCAGGAATCCCAGTTGCGCATCCGAAGGCCGTCACCCTTGTAGGTTTCGTCCTGAATGTCGAAACACCAGCAGGTGGGACAGGCATAGGTGCAAGCACCACAGTTGATGCAACCGTCGAAGTTTTCTTTCCAGAAATCGGCGTCGAACAGAGCCTTTTCGCCCACATCCTTCAATCCGTCCGTTTCGACGGCGGAGGGGACGTTCTTTTCCGCTTCCTGGGCCAAATGTTCCGCAGCCTTGACGGCTTCGTCGGCGGCTTCTTTTCCACCTTCCAGAGTTTTCAGCAGTTCTTCGCCTTTTTCCGTAACGGCCTTGAGGAGAATGTCATCACCCAGATCATAGGCGATGGCATCCAGACCCTTTTCGGAGAAAGGACCGGAACCGACGCTGGTGCAGAAGCAGGTCTGACGAGGTTGGTTGCATCCCAATCCAACGAAGGTCGTTGCTTCGTAACGGTCCGTCCACCAGGGATCGCGGTACTCGGCGTTGTCGAAGTTGGGTTGAACCAGCTTGAACGACATCGCGTCACAGGGACGCAGACCGAAAACGACCTGGGGTTCGTGACCCTTGGGAGCTTCGTGCATAATGCCGGAATCCGCATCCTGGGGATTCAGCGAAAATTCGAACATGCGCTCCGATTGCGGGAAAACGGCACCTTTGGGCGACAGCCGGGTCTTGAGCGTATCGAAGTCGAAATCGTTCTGGCCGTTTACCTTTTTGAACGCCGTATATTGCTTTTCTTTCGCCGGAGCGAAGACGCGACGGTTCTCGGCGAGCCGGGTCACCGCGCTTTGCCATTCTTCTTTCGTATAGACTTTGCGTGTCATGCCGATGTTCCTTAGCGTATGAAATCGTTGAGATCCGTCATCTTGTACTTGTCCAACAGCGGTTTGGCTTCAGGGTCCATCCCCGCTTCATAACCGTAGATCGCCAAGGCTTCCTTGTTGAGCTTGTTCGTCAAGTACTTCAGTGGAATGTCCACCGGACAAACGCGCTCGCAAGCTCCGCAGTCGGTGCAGCGACCGGCCATGTGGAAAGCTCTGAGGAAGTGGAAGGTCATCGTATCGGTCGGGTCCGTGCTCTTTCCAACCCACTGGGGACGGTTTTCGTCTACAAAACAGGTCGGGCAGTAGCACAGCGGGCAGGCGTTGCGACAAGCATAGCAGCGGATGCAGTTGTCGAACATGCCTTCGAAGTGCGCCCAGCGCTCTTCCGGCTCCATCTTTTCCACAGCCTCGACATCTTCGCAGGCCGGGGCGTTTTCCGGTTCGGGCACGAGTTCGGCAACCAGTTCATCGTAAATGACGGGATTGGGATGTTTGCAGCTTTTGCAGTTTCGTTGCAAAACGTCCGATTTTTTGAAGCTTTCTTCAAAATCTTTTCCCTTGACGATGATCGTCTCGCCGTCCGCGTCTTCGCTGACTTCGAGAATATCTTTATCGCCAATCGCCTTTTTAATCGCTCGGTGATCCACCATGCCGGTGCAGGGAATCCCGATGATGTGCAGGTTTTCGCGCTCGACCTGGTGCTCTTGCAAGTGCATGACGAGGTTACGAGAGTTGCAGCCCGTAGCCAGCACGGCGATTTTGCCTTTGTGCTCCCGCACGTAATTGGCGAGGTTCAGCGCGCAATGGCTGTCCCAGATCAGGGTTTCGACATCTTCGGCCTTGCGAATCGCCACCGGGCGGTTGGTCATCGGCACGGAGCCTTTTCGATAGCCGATGAAGGCTTCGATATCTCCGGCGTCGAACAGTTTCTTCGCGATATCCCGAATGGTTTCGGTATATTGTTGCATTATTCCACCTCGGCCTTCCGCTTGATGAGTTTCTGCGCCGGCCCCAGCGCTTTCACATCGTTGATGACTTCCTTCGCCACTTCGGCGAACTTGGTGCCTTCCGCCGCGCTGATCCACGAGAAGTTCAGGCGTTTTTCTTCGATGCCGATGTATTTCAGCATTTCACGGAACATCGTGAACCGTCGCCGAGCGTAGAGGTTGCCTTCGATGTAATGGCAATCTCCAGGGTGACAGCCGGAAATCCACACGCCGTCCGCGCCGTTGCGGAATGCCTGGAGAATCAGTTTCGGGCTGATCCGGCCGGAACAGGGCACGCGAATCACTTTGAAGTTCGGCGGATACTGCAAGCGGTTGACGCCCCGCGAGGTCGGCGGCCCCGTAGGTGCACCAGTTGCAGAAAAACGCTACGATTTTCGGCTCCCACGCCTCAGTGGCGTCAGGGGCATCCGGTTTCTGCACTTGGGTATTGGTATTCATAATTACAATGCCTCCGCGATTTGAATCATGACCTGGTTCTCGTCGAATCCCTTCAGCTGAATCGCACCCGACCGACAGGACGCCATGCACAGTCCGCAGCCCTTGCAGAGCATCGGATTGATCTGGGAACGTCCGGCCCACGGACCTTCGGTGATGAAGCTTGCCGCGTTGTAGGGGCATTGGTCGATGCAGGTTCCGCATCCGGCGCAGTCTTCCGGCTTGACGTAGGAGGACATTGCCGCTGATGGAGATTTTCTGCCGAGCCAAAAGGGTCGTGGCCCGAGAGGACGCCGCCTGCGCCTGGGCAATGGCTTCATCGATGGGCTTGGGATAATGCGCCATACCGCAGAGGAAAACGCCATCGGTGGCGAAATCGGAAGGCGCGAGTTTGACGTGGGATTCGAGGAAGAAACCGTCCTGATTGACCGACACCTTGAACTGCTGTCCGAGCTTCGTATTGTTGTGAGGCTGGATCGCCGTTGCCAGGGCCAGCATGTCGGCCTTGATGGTGACGGGCATGTGGAGCACGTGATCTTCGACGGTGATGGCCAGGCCGTCTTCTTTGGCCTCGACCACCGGCTTGTTCTCCAGGCCGAAACGGATGAAAATCACACCCATTTCGCGGGCTTTCTGGTACAGCCGTTCGCGTTCGCCGTAAGTGCGGATATCGCGATACAGGACGAAAACCTTCATGTCGGGATTGCGTTTTTTGAGCTGGATGGCGTTTTCCATCGTATGCGTACAGCAAACGCGGGAGCAATATGGCCGTTGCGGCTCGCGGGAACCGACACATTGAATGAACACGGCCGTTTGAACCTTGGCCAGTTCCGGATCGTCTTCGATGAAGCGGCGGTCGAGTTCCTGATGCGTCAGGACGCGCCGATCCTCACCGTAGAGATATTCGTTGGGCTTGTAGGCTTTGGCACCGGTGGCGATGATCGTCACACCGTGCTTGATCTGTTTTTCCGCGTCGCCGGTCTTGAGTGTGGAGGTGAAGTTCCCCACGAAACCATCGACGTGTTCCAGCGTCGTGTCGAGATGAACCACGATCCGGTCGTCGCGCATCACTTCGTCGATCAGGTTGGAAACGCTCTGCTGAATGTCCTCGCCCTGCCAGGTTTTGTAGAGGTCGAGAGACTGTCCACCGAGTTCGGATTCCCGTTCCACGAGATGCACGGGATATCCCTGAGCCGACAACCCACGGGCCGCCGCCATACCGGACACGCCGCCGCCGATGACGAGGGCGGAAGGATCGATTTCCAGCTCGGCGGTTCGTCGAGCGGTTCGAGGCAGGCCACTTTGGCGACCGCCATTTTCACGAGATCGTTGGATTTCTGCGTGGCGAGCGCGGGATTGTCTTTATGTACCCACGAGACGTGGTTACGGATGTTGGCGAACTCGAACAGGTATTTGTTCAGTCCCGCCGCTTCCATCGTCTCCTGGAACAGGGCTTCGTGGGTCTTCGGCGTACAAGCGGCCACGACCACACGATTGAGTTTCTGTTCGCGGATGGTGTTGGCGATCAACTCTTGGGTATCCTGCGAGCAGGTGTACATGTTGGTCGTCGCGTATTCCACGTTGGGCAGCGTCTTGGCGTACTCGGCCACGGACTCGACATCCACGATACCGCCGATGTTGGTTCCGCAGTGGCAGACGAACACGCCGACACGCGGGCTTTCGTTGAAGACGTTCAGTTGCGGCGTCGGCTCGACTTCGGTTTCCTGGGAACCGCGTGCCTCGATCAGATCGGAACCGGCACATTGGGCCGCCGAAGAGGCTTCGATCACCGATTGAGGAATGTCTTTCGGACCCGAGAACGCGCCACAGACGTAAATGCCGTCGCGAGAAGATTTCACGGGGCTGAACGAAGCGGTCTTGCAGAAGCTGCTTTGGGTAAGGTCGATCTCGGCTTTCCCGGCCAGGTCGATCATTTCTTTGCTGCTTTGCAGGCCAACGGACAGCACGACGATATCGAACACGTCTTTTTCCATCTCGCCGTTGTCATTAATATAGGCCAACTCCAGCGTATCGTCGTCAATCGGCGTTACCGAGTGCACCCGCGTACGGATGAAATCGATGTCGTGCTTGTGCTTCGCGTCGTTGTAACAGGCTTCGAAGTCTTTGCCATGGGTACGCATATCCATAAAGAAGACCGAGCAGTCGAGCGAATCTCCGGCGTGCTCTTTGGCGATGATCGCTTCTTTGATGGCGTACATACAGCACACCGAGGAGCAGTGAGCGTTCTTGGCGCGGTTGATATCACGCGAACCGACGCACTGCAACCAGGCGATTTTCTTCGGGTCAGCGCCATCGGACGCACGCTTGAGGTGTCCACCGGTAGGACCGGAAGCGCTGAGCATACGTTCGAACTCGACCGAGGTAACGACGTTTTTATGCCGCCCGTAGTGGTAGGGACGCAGCACTTCGGCGTCGAAGGCTTCGAAGCCGGGAGCGAGAATGATCGAACCGACATCGAGTTGCAGATGTTTTTCCGTATCGTTGTAGTTGATCGCGTCTTTGGGACAAACGGTCGCACATTTGCCGCATTTGTCCTTACGGATCTTCAGGCAGTATTCCGGGTCGATGACGTACTTGAGCGGAACAGCCTGGGGATACATGATATGAATGGCGCGACGGTTGGAAAGCCCGGCGTTGTATTCGTCGGGGATTCGGCGCATCGGGCATTTTTCGGTGCAGGCACCGCAAGCAATACATTTGTCGGGATCGACGTAGCGGGGCTTTTGGAGCAATTTGACCTGAAAATGCCCTTTTTCGCCTTCGATCGACTCGATGTCCGCAAGGGTGATGATTTCGATGTTCTTGTGCCGTCCGACTTCCACGAGTTTCGGCGACATGATGCACATCGAGCAGTCATTGGTCGGGAAGGTTTTGTCCAACTGGGCCATAACACCACCGATGGAGCTTTTCTTCTCGACCAAATACACATGGTAGCCGCTGTTCGCGAGATCCAGGGACGCCTGAATTCCCGCAATGCCGCCACCGGCCACCATGACGGAACCAATCACGTTGTCTGGCATGGGTTACTCTCCTTCGTTCGTCGAAGCCGGCAGATTGACTTCCTCAAGGTCCGGGCCAAGATACGTTCTCTCGTTGGGGCCGAGTTTGCCCATGGCCAGGCAGACCAGAGTCCAAAGATGGATGGTTTTGTATTTTCCTTCGAAATGTTCCTGCAATTCGTGAATCTGCGAGTGGCAGTTGTGGCAAGGCGTAACACAGTACTGAGCACCGGTCGCGTCGATCTGATCGAACTTGGTCTTGCCGTAAGTCAGACGTTCCTTGGTGAAGTTGGTTTGCAGGGTTCCGCCACCACCACCGCAGCAGTAGTTGTCTACACTGTTGGGAACCATATCGATGAAGTTTTCTTCGCCGACACACTGCTTGATCACGTAGCGTTGACACTGGGCGAAGTAATCTCCCAAGGTTTTGCGCGTCGCCTGGCAGGGGTCTTGGCAGGTGAACTTGATGCCCAACTCTTTGTTCCAATCGGAACTGACTTTGAGTTTTCCGGCTTTCATCCACTCGGCGTAGAGTTCCACGATGTGTTTGAATTCGAACTTGTGGGGAATCTTGAATTTCCTGAGAGCTTCCCAGATCGCGTAGAAGCTATGACCACACTCGGTGTTGACGTAGTATTTCACGCCCAGCACTTCATCGGCCATACGAACCTGCTCGCGAATGATCGCTTCCCAGTTGGTGTCGTCGGCCAGGAACATGCAATAGTTTTCACCGCCCCAGAAGTGGCTCGAATACGTCCAGTCCGCGCCGACCGTGTGGAGGATCTTCCACAGCGGCACCATTTCTTCCGGTTCCCAGCACCGGCTCGCGGCTGTTCTGGTTGAGCATGATCAGCGAGCCTTCTTTGTCGATCGGAGCCAGCATGTCCGCGAATTCCGGCTGCTCTTCCTGGGTCTCCTCCAGCACGTCTTCCACGACGTACACGAAGTCTTCCTTCGGAATGCCCATCGCGCCGCCTTTGGACTCGAGGTGCTTGTTGCAGGATTGCAGAATACCTTGCGGGCGTTCTTCACGAGGAACCTGAGTCCGGGCGTAAAAACACGAGGCGCGGAATGTCGATTTTCATCGGACAAGCGCTGATGCAGCGCTGGCACATCGTGCAGATCCAGATCCAGGGGGACTGCATCACTTCCTCGTCCATGCCGAGCAGAACCATCCGCAGGAATTTGCGGGGGTCCATCCCGAAAAGACCGCTGGCGGGACAACCGCTCGTGCAGGTTCCGCAGGTGAAGCAGAGGTCCAAGTTGCCGCCCTCGGGCAGCATTGCCATGGCCTTCGACTTCAAATCGCTCTTTCTCTGGCCGATTTCAAGTGTCACGTTTGGTTCGATCATCTTTTTCTACTCCATGCTTCCGGGGTCCGCTTCGTGTCAGGCCGACTGAATGAATCCTCATTCAGTGCATTTGACAAAAACATCCGTTGTATCGATTGGTTGAGTATTTTCTTTATGGGAACGGCTTTGAAGCGAGTGCCCAGCCGTCGAATCCGTCTACTCCTCGTGCCTCAACAATCCATATAACTTCATACTTCCAAATGAGGATGCGTTGCGTCAGACACTAACACAACGTCTTGCGCATATCTAGGGTTCCTATCATTTTTTTTGGGAATTTTCACATTTTTTTTATCATTCCGACGAAATATCGGAGAATAATCAGCACTTCCAACGCAGATAAGGCATATTTTCACTCCTATATTCAAGAACTTACAAAATGATCGTAAAATCGCAATAAAAGTATAAAAAGTCGTTCCACATATGCCTCTTTTTCTGGAAAATTGGCACTCTCCAAACGAAATTTCTCGCCTCACAGGCAGAAAATCGCCGCAGCGCGTTATATTTTCGCCTCACTAGTAAATTATACTACCGCCAACAAACATCCCCTATAACCCCTATATTGGTGCAGCCTGTTTTGCACATCTTTGGTGTGCCTAATTTGGGGAACTTCTCTGAAATCTCTGGGGATATTTTGACGTTTCCGTGAACGAATGAGGGAAATTTAACGCTTTTTTTGCCCCAAAAAAGAAAACATCTTGCACATGTAGACGATCTTCTACGGAATCACCACCTGGTGTTTGACGTTTTTCAGGTAGCAGCCTTTGTCGTCGCAGAGCGCGAAACGGATGTTCGCCTGCACCGGTGGATTGGGTGGTTCCGGATGTTTCGAGGGTGTACCCGGTTTTCACTTCGACTTTTTTCTTTTTCTCGACCTTGGCGTCATCCCAACCGAGTTTGGTTTTGGCCAGTTGAACGCCTTTGGAAGGTTGCAGTTTGATTTTCAGCGGACTGGGCGGCTTGATCTGATAGCCTTTCGACGCTGTGATCGTCAGGTGAATTTCACCTTTTTTCTGCACAGCCTTCGAGGCCGTCATGTCGAAGGTGTAACTTGTGTCGGTAGAGTTTGCAGGCTTTTCCGTTCCCGGCAATAGCAAGAGGCATCCAAGCAAAAACCATCGCCAACGCCACAACACCGATTCCATTAACCCATCGCTTCATAGTTTGCCTCGCTTATTTCCTTCTTTCCATTCGCGTTTCCGTCCGGGATCTTACTCGAACCCTTCTTGAGACACAACCGTTCGGGAGTAAAAATCTACCAGCCTCCCGGCTTCAATCTCCGCATCAGCGCCGAAAGCAGGGTATCGCGAATTCGTCCGTTCTTGAATGTCGTCGCGATACGAGCAGCGTTCTCGAATTCTTCCATCGTGATGGAGGGCGGCTTTGGTCCGGTTTCGCTCTCTTTTCGGCTCATGCGATTGAAACGTTCTTGGCGCCAGATGAAATCGTAACGAAACCACGGGTTTGTCCTGAATCTCCTGCAATTTCGTAAGGATTTCCGGCTGTAGGTAGCTCAATTCCTGGCTCCAGCCGCCATCGCTGACCGCTATCGTCAAAACCCCTTTGCGCGTCAAACGAACGGGACGGCAATGGGCGGCGGCATCTTCGCCGACAACCTCGGCCCACACCGGCAACAAACCGGTGGGAAGACCACTTCGCCGGAACATTCCGCCCCAGTCGTCAAGCACTTCCCCTACCTGGCTGTACCAGCGACCCATTGCCACTCCTAACCTGTTGTTTTTACACGAGTTCCAATACGGCTCGCACCAGCTTGCCAATCCCTTCGTTCACGTCGGCGATGGTCGGCCCCAACATGTAGGCCGGAGTGCTGACAACCTTGAGGTTCCGATCGATTTCGACATCCTTCACACCCTGATTCACGTGTACAGCTCCGGTCTGCTCGATGGCCTGCGCTGTCGCGGGGTCGTTGCCGATGGTCAGGCGAACCCGGTCTTTCCCCAAAACCAGCGCTGCAAGATTGGGAGCGATACAGATAAATCCCTGCGGCTTGCCTGCATCTTTAAAATCTCGAATCACCTGCGCGACTTCCGGCAGGACTTCGCCTTCGGCACCCTTCGAAAACCACGTACTGAGATTTTTGGCCGCACCAAGACCACCCGGAAAAATCAGAGCGTCGAAATCGGCCACCTTAAGGTTTTCGACCGGTTCGATCTCTCCTCGTGCAATTCGCGCCGATTCCAGCATCATGTTGCGCTCGTAGCCCCCGGATTGTCCCGAAATGTGGTTGATCGTTTCAGGCAACGGACGATTGGGCGCAAAGCAGCGATATTCCGCCCCAGCCTGGGAGATATGCAGCAACGCAAGGGTCGCTTCGTGAATTTCCGAACCGTCCTTGACTCCACATCCCGATAAAACGACAGCGACTTTCTTCATGATCGCATCCTTTCCGATACAGTATGGATTCTCGGCAAACGATTCGAGTCATCCTCGAAACCACCGAGCTTTTTACGTTGAATTTATTGTAACGTCCCCTGAGAAGGATTCAAGGACAAAATACGGGAGACATTTCCCATTTTTTCAATGGCAGATGAATCAATCAGCCATTTTAAAAATAGCAGGTCGGGTGAATCACCCGACCTACCCTATCCTTTTCGGCGGGCTTACGCCTCGCCGTTACAACGAAACAAATACAAACATCAATTTGATTGATTCACTCCGTTCCATGATCGGCAAGAACTACAAATTCCCTATGATTTTCGCAAGCTTCCAACTCATTCCCGATGCGGTGGCTTCGGGATTCTCCGGGCTTTCCAGCATGCCGTGAATCCAGGCAATCGTTCGTACTTCCACGGCGGGAGGCATATCGATCGCGCTTGGTTTAGGGGTGAAAGACCGATCCGAAGATTCAAAGTCGATCCCCAACGCCTTGGCGGCCATGACACCGACAGCATACAAATCGTCCCTGCAATCGTACCCCCCTCCCCTGCGGCGACTGGGACTCATGTATTCCGGCGTACCCGGTCCGACGAATCCCTTTTCCTCTGCCGGTGCGGGAGATGGACGACACAGGGCGAAATCGATCAACGTGACGTGGTTTTCCGCATCGATCAGCAAATTACGAGGGTTGATATCTCCATGAAGAAAGGCTGTTTTCCGCTCGCTTGGCGCTTGATCCCCGTGAATCGTAGCCAAAGCATTCAGGAGTTGATCCAGAATCTGAAAAAACTCCAGAGCACTCAACGTTCGTGGCCGGTCCGTTCGCAACAAATCCCGTAACGTCACCGCTTCAAGATACGGAAACATCAACCACGGTCGTGAACTGTCGAGATCTGCCTCCAGCAAAGAAAGGATACCCGGATGGCGAAAGCGGGTCAGAGCGTCGAACTCTCTTTTCCAGTACAATGCGACGAGGGAAGAATGAGAGGCATGTTCGAGCGCTCGCTTGAAGATCACCCGACCATGACGAGGATGGTTTTCGAGAAACAGTTCCGAAAGAGCCGTCGTCGCGATTTGCTTAACCCCCTCCATCGGCCTCCCACGAATTACAGTTTGTCGTGCACGTCCTTTTTCTTTGGATCGTCTTCCTCGGTCAGTTTCTTTTTCATCTTTTCCATCAGAACCGGGAAACCTTCCTTTTTGATGATCCGATTGAACTGAGAACGGTAGTTGCGCACGACGGATACGTCGTCGATAACCATATCATAAATATACAATCTTCCGTCCCGTTCGAAAAGCTTATATTCCATTTTGTATTTGTGAACGCCACTGGTCACACGCAGGCGGACTTCAGGGCCGGAACGTCCCTGGAATTCACCGAAAAACTGAGCGGTGTACGTGGTCTGATCGGCAATGCGCATCAGGTAGTTTTTCTCGACAAGCGCCCGCAAGGTAACGAGAAAGTCCTGCCGCTCTTCCGGCGTACGGGGTTTCCAATGCCGTCCGAGCGAACGCCGTCCCAACTCGTTGAAATCAAAAAGCTCGTCGATCATCTTCTTGATTTTCTTCTTCTTTTCCTCATGAGCCGGTGTATTCGGCTTGGTGGCAACGCTGAGGATCTTCCGCAGTTCCAGTTCCTTGACCCGGAGCAGCTGCAAGGCGGCTCCTTCGGGAATTTTCGAAGCGGTGGACTCCGTTGCAGCGGCTTTTTCGGGAGCAGCTTCCTCGGCGGCGTTTGCAAAAGCTCCGAAACCGGCCAAAGCCAAAAGCAGCATTACAGACAACAAACGAACGGCAGTTTTCATCATGACCTCATCTGTGCAAATCGATAGCACTTACTCTCTATTCGATAGGTTGTTTTCAGAGGAACGATCCTTTGACAAATCGTTCGTCTTTTTCGGGGTTTCATCGAAACTTTGCAGTTTTTCCCCAAGCAGCATATCCAGTTTGGCCAACGAAACGTTATGGTTGTACACCCCGTTGAAGTAGCTGAATTGACTGGAGAAATAGTTTTTCAGCGCCTTGATGACATCGCCGGTTTCCAACAATCCCGCGCTGTAGGATAACATCTCCGAAACGATCCATTTTTTTCCCGAACGCTTGGCCGTCGTCAATGCACCCATGCTGGCTTCGTTCTTTTTCCAGTTTAGATATGCTTGCTTGAGTTGCAAGCCCATCTTTTCTTCCAGCAACTTTTTGGTCTCACGCTCTTTTTCCAAACGTGCCGCTGCCTGGTCATAACGGGCGAGTTGCAAAGGAAGATCGAAAATGTACTGCACACCGAGATAAGCCACATAGCCGTTGGAATTGTAGGGATCGGAAAGGTAGGGATGCTTGATGTCGGCCATCGTCGGAGAATAGACGTTCTTCCAGTCGAAGCCGAACACGAAATCCGGGAAAAACTGCGCGAATTCCAGCTTTTTACGCTGTTCGGTCAGTTTCAGGGACGCTTTCAATGCCTTGAAATCAGGCCGGTTCGCAATCATCACGGGGAACAGGTCATCCAACTCTCGCTCGTATCCGGGATCGGTCTTCATGCTTCGGCTGTTCAGATAAAAAGGAGCATCTTCCGGCAGACCAACCAACTGCTTCAACGAACTCCGCAACAAATCCCTCATCGCCAATGCTTCCTGCTGGCGTACTTCGAAATCCGCTTGAGCGATGTGTAGCTCGTATTCGTCGATTTCCGTAACCTGCTCGGATTCCTCGGCAAGCATGTCTTCCAGGTTGGAGGCGATCTTTTTCAGGTACCCATTGCCCTCTTTGAGAATATCGAGCATCCGCTCGGCGAAAACGAGTGAAATGTAGGTCTTTTTCACTTCATAGGCGATTTCGTTCTTCTTCATCCGCTTCTGACGATAGCGAGCCTCATAGGCCAGCTCGCCCATGCGTTTGGCGGCGCTATACTTTCCGAACGTGTACAGCGGTTGAACGATAGACACTTTCGTCGCCATGGTCGCCCCGTGGATTCCGGGGTTGTACTCGCTTTTTTCGTATTGCAAAAAGGCGTCGGCGTCATCCAGGGACGGCGTTTCGTAATCGGGTGATGGCGAAACGGCGAACTGAATTTTGATCTGCGGCCACCAACTCCACCAGCCTTCGCTTTTCTGGGCTTTGGCAACTTTCAGTTCCCAATCGGCGGCATGAATTTCACGATTCTGCCGCAAGGCCAATTCGAGACAGCGTTCGTAAGTGTAGATCTGCTCGGCAGGAACATCCGGGGGGCTATCGTCCCAGTCTTCCGAGTCCCATTCCTCGTTGTCCCAACCGCCTTCGGCTACAGGAGCGAGTTGCAGATCCGTGCCGGATTGCGCCAAAACAACGCCACTTGGGAAACAGAACAGACAAGCCAAAAGCCCCGTCCCAAGAAGCATTCTCCAGCGTGATCCAACAAAAGCCTTCGAGCTGTTTCGATAACGATTCAAACGACTTTTCCTTTTTCGCAGGATTGACACCACCCAAAAGCATCGGTGCCATTTTTCGGGGTATACTCTCCCGATTCGATGAACACTTTGGCCGAATTCGATGGAACAACCGGGTGCGGCAAGCGATTATTTCGAAAGGATGTCTTTGATTTCATACAAGTTTCGAATCACTTCGGTTGGATCTTCCCCACCATCGATAGCAAGCTCTACAGGTTTGGCAAGCTTGGTGATCATCTCAAATCCGTACGTCGTCCCGGTTCCCGCCAATTTGTGCGCGGCATGCCGAACCTCCGAGATAATCTGCGGATCTTTGGGTTGACTTTCGTAGCGCTGAAAAAGGTCGTTCAAGATTTCCAGCCACTCGGATTTGTATTCCTGGATCAGTTCCTCGGGCAGATCCATTGCTTTGTCCTTTCCCGAAAAATTCAATAGCCGCTACCGGTCCGTTTCAACAGTCGATTGACTCTAGCTAGAAAGATATCGGGAGAAACGGGTTTTCGCAAGTATTCATCCGCTCCGATATTGAATGCAGCCACTTCGTCGCTTTCTTCCGGATCGCTGGTGACGATGACCACCAGCATGTTTTCCAATTCCTGGTTGTTTCGAATCATTTCGAGAAGTTGGAAACCCGAGAGGTGGGGCACGCCGAGTTCTAGAATGAAAATATCGGGTGCAAGCTTGAAAACTTTGTGCAATCCCTCCGAACCGTCTTCGGCTTCGTAGACTTCAAACATCCCCGTCGATTCAAGGATCTGCTTCATGGCGGTACGAACGGTCGGATCTTCGTCGCAGGTCAGCACACGATACAAACGATCGGCTTTCGCCTCCGGCAGAACATCGATCTGTCCGCTTTGGTAATTGTCATCATCCCCAACGATCGGCAGGCCAGCATAAGGAGTTTGGTTGCCGTAATCTTCTTCCAGCGGTTCAAGATCCATCAGCGGTTCTTCATCCACATCCATGCTTCCATAAGGTTCCGGTACGGGGAACTCGGGATAGGAGGGATTAGGTGCGCCTAAAGGAATCTCCGGGTCACTTCCACCAACCTCAACGATTTGCTCGAAAGCGATGGCCATGTCCTGATTGCTGGGAGGGGTGTTCCGTTCGATGGGCTTGGCATCTCCGCCCGGTCCACGCACCAATTGATTTTGCTCCAATGGATCTTCCCTAACGAGCTCAATACCATCGGGTGCCGGTTCGAGTTTATCCGGCTGTATCGTTTCGATAGCTGCCGTCTCGTTGTTGGGATTGTTGTCCATATCGATCATGACAGTGTTGTCAGTGGCGGTGGATGTATGACCGATAAACGGACCTACGGCGTTGAACGCTTCGCTAAGCGTCGTCAAGCCTTTCAAGGCTTTCAAGTAGGCATAATGAACCGAGGTTTTCATACCTTCCTGAATCGCCTGATTTTCTATGGTTTGCGGGTCAGGAGAATTGAAAATGACTTTACGCACTCCTTGAGACGCCCTCATGAATTCAAATACACCGGTACGTCCGAAATATCCGGTCTGGCGGCAATTGTCACAACCGATTCCCGCACGAACCTGTTTCAAATCCGTACGTCCCAGAGATTCGAGAAGGTTGTATTCTTTCTGAGAAGGTTCGAAATCACGAACGCAATGGGTACAGATCCTTTTAACCAACCGTTGCCCCAAGACTCCTCGCACGTTGGAGGAAATCAACTGCTTGGGGAATCCCATGCGAACCAGCAACGGAATCGCATGAGAAGTGGATTCGCACTCGAACCCGGCAATGACGGAAATCCCCTGTGAAATCGCGTCGAAAATCTGTTCGACCGTCTCTTTGTCGTGGATGCTGTCCACCATCATGAAATCGGGCTTGTCTTCGATCAAAGAGCGAATGAGCTTGGGATAGGAATTTCCTTTGGCTTCATTGACGATAAACTGGTTGATATCTTCCAGCAGGTATTCGAAGTATTGTTCCACACTGACGATCGTGGGATTTTTTTTCTCCTGAATGTGCTTGATGGTCGCATAAAGGGTCGTGGTTTTTCCCGTTCCCTTGGGAGAAGTTACAAGCACCAACCCCGGCTTCTTCACGATGGCACTTAAATATTTGGTCAGAGTCGATTTACTGAATCCCAATTCGAACAAGGATCTGTTCCAGACATTCGGTTCCGGCAGACGCACCACCCAACGTTCCCGTAATCCCATGGAAAAATGGGAAATTCGGGCATCGGTGAACTCTCCTTTTCCACCGATCTGAATTTTCACATTTCGGTGCCTCAGACTTTCGACATCGGTCACGATAATACCGGCCAGAGCCAGCAAATGACCGGGAACGACTTTCTTGAACCTTTGAGGCAACGAAACGATATCGTACGAGTCGCCGTCGATCATCAACCGGACCAGCATTTCCGATTCGCGGGTTTCGAAATGAATTTCGCTGGCTTTGGAACGAAGTCCTTTGGTGATAAGCTTTTGAATCAATCGGGAGACTTCGGAAGCGGGATCGGGCTTGAAAAGCTCATTGTTTTCGGCCTGTTTCAGGACAGGCTCGATAGCGGACTGCTCCAATGCTTCTTCTTCCAGAAATTTCGCAAACGATTGCTCGATCCGAAAATGCTCGCTGATCGCATCCCTGATTTCGGTGTAGGAACACACGAAATTGACGGGGCGACGTCCCGTAAGAGCCTGAACGGTATCATCCGCTTCTAGATTTCCGGGATTGAAGGTCGCGACGTGAATCGTGTCGTGCTCCAGATTGAAAGGCACGATGAGGAATTTATTGCAGACGGAATGTGTCAGCAAACGCAGTGCCTCTCGGGAAGGCTCCACACGACTGAGTTCGACTTTGGGCAATTTATAAAGCGCCGAAACAATATTTCTCAGATCTGCATCTTTGACACTGAATTTTTTAATGAGGGACGTGAGAAAAGTATTGGGGCCAGGATCGGATTCCTCTTCAAGGTACTTGATCAAAATCGGCTCGGCTTCTTCCCGAACATTTCCCCGCTTGATCAATTGATCGATGATCTGATAATTGACTTGATTGATCATGTACCCGATGTTCCCGCCGACTAAGACCGCTCTCGGGAGAGGGCCGAACCCGTTAATTCATTTTTCGATTCAGAAGCGAAAAGGTTGCTTTTGACACGGTATAGCCCAATTCCCCGTCAAAAGTCCAGCATCAACGTCCAAGAATTTATGAAACACTCCTGGCGTCCTTGCTATTTCCCGATTCGTTTTCGGAGTATAGCATAGTCGTTAAGGATGTCCAAACAAAGCAGAAATGGTTCCAAACAGGGGAACTCATGGATCGAACGCGCCTTCGTCCCGTTGCCTACTCGATGATTTCGATACACCCGATACTCACCCATTGTACGATGGGAAAAACATCGGTATTTCCGGTAGAGAAATACACGTCATACACGGGATAATAGTTGGCGGGATTTCCATTGTTCGTATCGGGAGGTAAAAGTTCGACGGTCAGCCGGTTTTCACCATCCACCGGCCCGATGGCTCCGATTTCGAGATTCAGCATCCGATAAAATTCCTGATCGCGTCCCCGCAACAGGATGTCCCCACGGCTGAACTCGCCTGCCCCGGCGATATCATCGGGAATGCTTTCACCGTTCAACAGCATTTCGAACGACATCGATAAAAAGGGCAAGTTGATCGAAGCATCGAGGTCTTCGACCAATTCGTGCTTTTTCAGGACCGGATGTTCCTGATAGTAATTGCCCAAATTCAACCGGAGAATGAACGTGTAGTTTCCAGGAGGACGGCAAAACGAAAACCGGTTGTCCGTGTAATCGTTCGTTGCAAAATCTCGGCTTCGTAGCACATTATCGATTACGTACAGTTCCGCACTGTCGAACCGGGATTCGGAAAGCATCTCCTGCAACGTTTTCTCGCCGCTTTCATCGAAAAACGACAATTCGACCGTATTGTGCCGCACGTTGAAATCCAACTCGGTCGTTTCGGCATTGACTTCCACATCTTCCGCGAGAGTCGCCGTCTGGTACTCCCCACACATCAGGTCGTCCCCGGCATAAAGCACTTTGTATGTTCCCGTAAACAATCGGGTATTGAAGGGAGAAGACTCATACGACCCCAGATGTACGATGGGAATGTCGTCGTAGCTCCCACCCCGGCGCATGGTGACATACTCGTTGACATTGACATCGTCGGACGCCAGTGTGTCGCCGTTGAATTTGAGGGTCGTCGGCAACTCAACAATCGGAAGATCGATATCGCGGCTCAGATCTCCACTGATTTCGATTCCTTCTTCAAACACCAATCGGTGATCGGTTCGAGGGTAACTGCGATCGACGAAAAAAGGATCGTCGAGCAGTTTTCCTTCGAAATAAAGAGAGTAGGTTCCGGGACCGAGTTCGGTCTCGAAATCCGTATCTCCGGAAAAACCCAATTGAGTGAGCAGCGTTTTCTCATTGGTGTCTTCATTGGTGACATAAATGGAGCCACGGTCGAGATACCTATGATCGGGCAGGCTTTGCCCCCAACTGAGCACCTCTCCCGTCCAGGTGTATCGTGGAAGATCAATCTCCACGCTTTGTTCCGTCAACCAGTCCCTTGAGTCGCTCTCCAACCACAGGTAATCCTCACCATCGTTCCCAGGCGGAGCAAATCCGACCCGGTAATGATCGGCGACGACTTCACGGCTGAATTCTACACTGCCGGAAGCCCCCATCGGCAAGAAACGAAAACGGTCCGATGTCAGGGGATTGATCACCCAGATTTCCCCTCTGGACACGTCGGATTCTTCGGGAACGTCGCCATTGATTGTCACTTCACCTTCGATTTCCACCGTGGAAAGGTCAAGAAGCAACGATACTTCGTAGGGTTCCTCGTACTCCACCGCCATGTTGCTGCGAATGGTGTAAATCTGCCGACTATCTGGACTGTTATCCAGATAACCATCGAAAATCAGGGTGTAATTGGTGGCGAAAACCTCTTCGGAAAAGTGATTGTCCGCATTTTCGGGATAGCCGACTTTACCCAGACTGCGCGTCTGGTAGGTCAGGCTGTCTTTCATGTAAAGGTGCCCTTGATAGTCGGAATCGAGCACGGGAAAAGTTTCGCCGTTCTTTTTGACGTCCATAGTCATTCGAATAAAAGGCGCTTCCAACTCGATGGTCTGCTCTCCCTCTATGATGTATTGATCGTAGATGCGGGCTTTCTGTCCCCAGTAATTCTGAATCCAAATCCTGTAGGTTCCCGAGAGCAGCGTGATCGGTTCGATATTCCCGCCGTCGGTAATATACGAAACGGCAGTGAATCGGACCCCCGTCCGTGTGTCGGTCAACAGGATTTCCACCGGACGATCCTCATTCACCCACGGCGAACCTTTCCAGGTTACGCGGAAGGTCGTGGTCGTATTTTCCAGTTCGATCCGGTAGGTTCCCCCGGAGGAAATCGGCGTGCAGCCGCTGCCGGTGGTTTCTTGATGCTCTACATCGTCATCGACGTCTTCGTCATCGTCTCCGCCCTGGGTAACGGGAATACATTCTCCCATTGCATTGCAATTGACTTCCCGCAGGTTGAGCATATTCATGCAGTCCAGATGGCTTTCACATGCGGGGATGCAGGCACCCAAGCCGTTTTCCAGTTGATCGTGACATATCGTATTGACCAGGCAATGCGCATCTTCTGTGCATCCCGCTTCGGGTCGCTCGGGAATGCATTGATTTTCCGCATTACAGAAAAGCGGTGGAAAATGTCCCAAAGACGTGCAATCGCTCAACTCGTCGCAAGGACTCATGCATTTGCCGCCATCCACCTGAAGGTGGCAGATCTTCCCAATCTGGCAATCGTCGTCGACCTCGCAGTTTTCCTTGTTGTGTTCGGGGACACAGAGTTGGGAAGAATTGCAGTAATACCCGCTCTCTTCGCCTCCGCATTCACTGGTATCCAGGCATAAAGCCTTGCATGTGCCGCCTTCGTATTGATCGTGGCAGACTTTCGGATTTTCGCAGTCCGAATCCGTTACACATGTCGTCTGCGGCGTTCCTTTTTCGCAGGTTCCCTGACCGGAACAATAGTATTCGGCTCCGAAACGATCCCGGCACCAAGTGCTTTCTTCATCAAAGCAAGGAATCTCGCAAAGCCCCGGTTTGGTGTGACAAATCATGCTGTAGGAGCAATCCCCCGTCTCAAGACAGGAGGTCGGTTCATCTCCCATGCGACAGCTTTGCTCCTGGTCACAGTAATAATTGTCTCCGAATTGCAGGCAATCTTTCTTTTTCTCACATTTCAACGCACATTTGCCACCGTTGCTGTAAACCATGTGGCAGGTTTCGCCGACATAGCAGTCTTCCAGGCTCTGGCAATCGGACTGCCCATCGTCCGGCGGTAATTCGGTTTCGACCACATCGCGGTCTGTATCGGCGGAAGGTCCGATGATCTCCCGATCCACGAGTCCGTCGGTTGCATCGAGATCCATGTCCCCCACCGGGATGCAATCGCCCGTCGCGTTGGCAACCCACCCTTCCGGGCAGGCAGACGACCTCACGCAGCCTGTAAGCCACAAACCAACAACCAGTGCCGTCACGATGCTCAAACTTCGAACCATTTCCGCATCCTTTGCCAATTACGCAAATCCCACCTGTTTTCGTTAGACGTATCGTGACACTGTTTTCACGCGAACGCAACCCGCTTCCGAACGTCCATGCAAAATCCCTTATTCCCTCCCCAAATCCTACCTTTTCACGTTATCCCGGATCATTCACGAAAAAAATGTTCCACGGTTGACGAATCCCGGAATCGGTGGCAATACTGCATCGTTCGACCGTTTAGGTCAGAAAGAAAACCTGTTTGACATTGGAGGTCCATCGATGTTGACGATCAAACCGTTTGCCGGATTCCGACCCCCTGTAGATCTAGCCGAAAAAGTGGCAGCCCTGCCTTACGACGTGATGAACTCCGACGAAGCCCGCGTCATGGCCGAGGGCAATTCCTATAGTTTCCTGCATATCACCAAGCCGGAAATCGATCTTGACCCGTCGATCAGCCTCTACGACGATCACGTGTATGCCAAGGCCGTTTCGAACCTCAATCTCTGGATCGACAAAGGCTATCTCGTCCAGGATTCTACGCCTTGCCTTTATGTGTACCGACAAAAAATGGGCGAGCACGAGCAAACCGGTCTCGTGACGGTCTGTGCCGTGGACGACTACGACGAAAACCGCATCAAAAAGCACGAAAAAACACGCAAAGTCAAAGAGGACGACCGCGCCCGCCACGTGCATGAAACAGGCTGCAATGCGGGACCGGTCTTTTTGACCTACCGATCCCAGGAAGATCTGAACCGACTGATCGCCACCATCACCGAAAAACCGGCGGACATCGATTTCGTCAGTGAAGACGGTATCGGACACGTTTTTTGGAAGGTCGCCGACACCGAGTGGATCGCCCAGGTCCAAAGCTCCATGCAAAACGTTCCCTGCGCTTACGTCGCAGACGGACACCACCGAGCCAAAAGCGGTTCTCGCGTTCGGGAACTGCGTAAAAACGCCAATCCCGATCATAATGGAACGGAAGCGTACAATTTCTTCATGGCCGTGTTGTTTCCCCACGACCAGCTACAGATTCTCCCCTACAACCGCGCCGTTAAAGATCTCAACGGCTTGACTCCCACCCAAGTGCTTGAAAAACTGGCTGAAAACTTTACCGTCGAAGCCATCGACGAACCGGCCGAACTCGCCATGCACCAGTTCAATATGTTCCTCGACAAGCAGTGGTATCGAATCGAAGCAAACGCCGGGATTCTCCACGAGGACGACCCCATCGAATGCCTGGACGTTTCCATTCTTCAGCGCAACGTACTGGATAACCTCTTCGGCATCGACGATCCACGAACCAACGAACGTATCGATTTCGTGGGCGGCATTCGAGGCAACAAGGAGCTGGAGCGCATCTGCCTGGATGGATCGCATCAGGTAGCCTTCGGCATGTACCCCACAACGGTGGAACAACTGATGGACATCTCCGACGCCGATGCTGTAATGCCCCCGAAATCGACCTGGTTCGAACCGAAACTGCGTTCGGGGCTGGTGGTTCACATTTTCGACCGGCAAAACCGACGTTGAAAACGGTAGCAGGTAGTAGGTCGGGTAAATTTCTTACCCGACATTGCAAAGGTGTCGGGTAAAAAATTTACCCGACCTACCTTCTTTGTTCGCCATTCTATCACCTTTCATTTGGTTGTTTTAGTAGCCTGAACAACTCTAAAACAACCGAAAGGTGATTTTTGCATATTACTTTCGTTTCTGCACCCGCATAGCGGGTGGATGTTTCGCGCTAGCGCACTCAACGAACTAAAGCCAACGACGAAAAAAGGCCGGAAAAACTTCCGGCCTTCGAATCTGCTTTTTCGAAACGTTAGGGATTTGCCCCTTCCGCTTTTTGTTTATCGGGAATGGGAACCGGAGTCGGCGGTGTCGCTCCTTCGACTTTGGCTGGAGGTGGCTGAATGTCGTCTTTGAGCCAGTTGTTGATAGACGAAAAATTCAGCCAGATGAAAATGTTGAGTCCGATCATCAGCAGTGCGGACAAAATCACGATCAATTTCAAACTGTTACGTTTGAAAAAGCCCTCTTCGTTCGTGTACTGCGATTCGGAATTCGTTGAAGGACCATTCGCTGAAGGATTCAATCGGCCCTGTTGCGCATCCAAACCGGCCCTCCGGCGCTGATGATGACCCAGCGACGAGCGCTTGGCCTGTATCTTGCGCAACTCCAGAAACGCTCCCATTTTCAGGAATTTCTGCTGAAACGCCTTGGCTTTGCTGGCCGTTACTTTCGGAGCCATTACGAACGGCAGCGTGGAAAGAATCTGCCGGATTTCGTCCGCGTTTTTCTTGGTGGATTGTACGAGGTATTTGGTCACTTTTTCGCGGGCTTCGTCATCCTGAAAACCGGTCAACAGGATCGAATAATACACGTTGCTGACCTGCTCGGAAAGCTCCATGCCGCAAATCGTACATTCCTTGGTGCTACTGACCATGACGTACGTCTGGTCGTTCTCGCAGAACCCCCAGGTACTGGCAATGAAGCTTCGCTCGACGGCTTCGATGTCTTTGATTTCCGATAAAATGGCGTGATAGTCGGGAAAACGGTCTCGCGGGCTTTTGGACATCATCCGCAAAATCAGTTTGGCGACCCGTTTCGGAAATTGCTGATTGAAATCGGTTATTTGCGGAATCGGATCTTGAACGTGCTTCATCAGCACACCCATGGGAGTGTCCGATTTGTACGGCAGATGGCCGGTCAATACCTCGAAAAACGTGATCCCCAGGGAATACATGTCGGCGCGGAAATCGGCGGCTTCACCCTTGGCCTGTTCGGGGCTGAGATAGTTGGGCGTTCCCATCGCCACACCGGAACGAGTCAACGAGGCGTCGGTGGACTCCATCGTTTTGGCCAAGCCGAAATCCACGAGTTTGGCGTTGCCCTCGTTGGTGATCATGATGTTGCCCGGCTTGACATCCCGATGCAAAATGCCTTTTTCGGCGGCAAGTTGCAACGCTTCGGCCACCTGCGTCATGATGTGCATGACCTGTTCACCGGTCACCCACATCCGGCGATGTATGACGTCATCCAGAGAAACTCCCTCGATGAACTCCATCGCGTAAAACGGCAGGTTGTCGTAGGTCTTGCCAATGAAAAACACATGACCGATGTTGGGATGGCGCAGTTTGGCCGCCGCTTTGGCTTCGCGTTCGAAACGAACCATCGTTTCGGGATCGCTGGCGATTTTCGGAGAAAGCACTTTAATGGCAACGGGCATCTCCAGGTTTGGGTCCACCGCTTTGAACACGGCACCCATCGCCCCCTCGGCCACTTTTTCCAGCACGCGGTAATGCGCTATATTTTCATAGTCATGTGCATAGGATCTTGACTGGTTCATCGCCATTGTTTTCGACCGAGTATTAGAGGTAAAACCTATACTATGTTATCATCCCTATACCATAAGTTGTCAACTAAAGAAGCAACTGCAAGATTTTGTTGGTGAATTCCAAGCGATTTCTTTTTCAATCCCCGACACATCCATTTCTCGCGAAATCGTCTAACACACCAATTCAACACAGTATTTCAGATTTCTTGCAAGATTAAGAACCTTTTGCCCCCTTATGGTCCGTCCGCCTTTCGTTCTACTGCCATTCTCGCCAGTTCATCGGCCCTTTCGTTCTCCGGAACACCGTGGTGACCGCGTACTTTGATCAACTCCAATCGTGGATATTGCGCGACCAACTGACGAATGTTTTCGATCAATTCCTGATTCTTTTTCGCTTTCCATCCTTGTTTGAGTACTCCGATGGAATAGCTCGAATCCGTATGCAATTTCACCGGAAGATTCTTGTTGGTGATGGTTTCCAACGCGATTTGTATGGCGACCAACTCCGCGATATTGTTCGTTCCCGTTCCCAGATAACGGGAAATTTCCTTACGGTGCTTTCCCCAGATCAATACGACACCCGACCCCGCCGGACCCGGATTTCCCGAGCAAGCGCCATCGGTGTACACCACGATGGCGCGGCTATCGGTTTGTTTTTCGTCAGCCGGAGATGTCTTTTTCGATACCGAAGGTTTTGCCGGTTTTTCCCGCTTGGGAGGAGGATCGTCCAAAGGACGGACATTCGCGGATGAAATGGCGTAAACCCGAGAATCATCGGGGTGATAGACCATTTGCGCTCGCCCGTTTTCAATCACCGGCTCTCCTTGGTCGTCACAGAGGATGTATGCTTTGTTGGATTTGAACCACATTCGAATCCACCGGTTTTCCTTGCTTTGTTCGGTCATTTTCCGGCATCCTTTATTCGTTTTCATTCCATTGAAGGATAAATTATGCGCCGCCGCACCCGCACCATAGCACTTTTTTCTTGCTTCGCCAGTCTTGTACTCGCTGTGGGAGGCTATCTGGCCTACGATTCGTTTCTGGATCGCGCCGTTACGATGCTTACTCAACCGCCACGTACGGTAGCGCCATCCTCCGAAAGCTTTTGGAACCAATACGAAGCCAATGTTCTGGTGCTGGAATGGCAGAGCCGCGACGGACTTCGACTGTCCGGGGAACTCGTACGTCTTTCTGAAAAAACCACCGGGACGTTGATTGTCTCTCACGGCTGGGCCGACTCCCGTCTCCCCTGGAGAAAACGCGTGCTTCCCTGGTTGAAAGCAGGCTGGGCGGTGTTTCTGTTCGATCAGCGAGGCCACGGAAAAAGCGGCGGATCGGGAACCATGGGTTGTCGGGAAACCAGTGACATGAGCGATGCCCTCGACCAGCTTCAAGATCTGGCGCAACTTCAAGCGCCTGTAGCTGTTTTAGGGCACAGCCTGGGAGGAGTCGCCGCCCTTCGACTAACCGGTCTGGACGAACGAATCCGTGGAGCAATTCTCGTCTCGACCTATGTTAACCTCGATGATATCTCCGAATACTTCTTAACACCATCGTGCGGAAAAACACTGGCTTCATGGTTCGTACATGGTTTTCAGGAACGAATGGAACAGAAAACGGGTTGTGAAGTCAGCCAGTTCGATCCTCGAACGATGGTTGAACGAATACACGTTCCGGTTCTCGTGATTCACGGGAAGGACGATCTCACCGTCCCGGTGAACATGGGCAAGCAACTTGCTCGCGCACTACCTCAACCGCTTACGGACCGCCTGTTTTTACGAGGAGCGGGACATACGGACATTTTCGATGCCCAGGGATACGAGGCAACGAAAAGGATCACGGAATTTCTTAAAAAACTTTCGGGGCATTAATCGCCAAAAGCCGGTCACTTTCGAACGGGAGCGCCTTTTACCGAAGCCTTACCGGCTTTTTCGAACACCGTGAATTTTACCTTTTCACACAGGAACTTGTCTTTGATCCGCTTGGAATTCGCTCGGAGTGAACCGATGAATTTCTCTTTGTTGATCGAGGCGGTTTCTCCCAATTCCTCCCGTTTATCGAGGAATTTATTGTACACTTGGTCGAAATACACATCCTCGTCGTCGGGAATCGTCTGCCCGCCACCGATTGCGATGGTTTGCGTCATGGCTACGGACGTATCGTCTTCCCCTAACTCCTCTTCTGTACTAGGAGCTGCATTGGAAGACAAACTCTTGATTTTCTTGACTTTTTCTTCAATGCTTTCCGGAGCGGACTCTTGAGATTCACTTACGGTATCCGCCGGAATTTCCGGGTTGCTCTCACTATCCGGGGGAAGCTCGACGGAATCCAACTCGTCTAACGATCCGACACCACCGCTTGCTGCGGTGTCTACAGTTCCTTCCGCAACGGCTTCCTTGATTTCCTTTGTGGATTTGCGCGGTACAGTGGCCAATAGACGTTCGGTGAGGTTGTTCCCGATTCCCAACGTTTCTCGAGTCAGTTCCGAACGCTTTCGGTCCTGTGCCAGATACTGCATGATAGTTTCAATAATGGGTTTCAACTCATTGATATACTTATCGAAATCCTTCTGACTTCCCTCAGCGGAATAGGAAAGATTGGTTGCAATCTGACCTGCCAGTTTACGACTTTGGGATTTGAAACTCAAAGGAATCCAGAGGCTGATGAGAAAACCGAAAACAAACAATGCAAGCGCACCCAAAGCGATGGCTTGAACGTTGGGGTTGGTAAACGGCAGGAACTCGAGAATTTCATGCTTGTCGTGAACGATCAAACCGACGTTATAATCCTGCAATTCACCGCCGAACGGCACGATTCCGAGGATATTGACCGTGCTCCCCGCATCGTATTCCTTCATGAAAGCACTGACATTATCCTTGAATTGACCGAATTTTTCCTTCTTCAGCAACATGCCGATCTGATTGGCAGAAAACGTGTCCAACGTATGGTAACGAATGGAGTTTTCCGAAAACAGCGCCAAATGGGTATCCAAGCGCTTGCTTCGGTCTCGTAGCCATGCCGCTGTAAAGCTGTTCCCGGCAAACAACACACCCAACGGTTCCTGGGTCGCCGAAAAGACCGGAACGGCAGAAAGGGTAAACAGCACGTTCTTGAAAATACTGGTACTGTTGGCGTATTCACCTTTCAAAGCTTTTTCTACGATTGGAATTCCAGAGACGGACTCGCCTTTTTCTTTCTCGTCACCCGAGGAATAAAGGATCTTCCCTTCGCTATCGATCAGCCAGATTAGATCCAGGGACATGTTTTTCCATAAATCCGCCAACGTTTTCATGGATGGCGGCGCAGGAGAAATCCCCCCAGGCGATACAGGCTGCGACGCTCTGAAAAACTGCTTGATTTCCGTTTTGTTGGAAAGTCCCAGCAGTTGATGGGTGGTTTTCTGCATTCTGGAAGACACTTCAAGTTGCAGGAATTGCACCGCAATTCTCGAAGTTTCCTTCATCTGCTCGTGGATGGTTTCCGTATTGTTTCGGCTCAACAGGAAATAACTTCCGAGTCCCGCAATCAAAATCACCACCACCAAGATGAGCATCAGTCTGATTTTTAACATGTCAACTCCGCTGGCTTAATCGTTTTTCACCGGTGTAATTTTAAACATTCCGGGTTTCGGCTTTTTTCGTTTGGGTGGTTCGGGTACAACCGGCTGTTTCGGTTCCGGCACCTCACGATTCCGACGTGGAGGTGGAGGAACGAAATTGGGAACGAACATCTCGTCGAGATTTTGCTCCCCTTCCCCGTAATCCGCTTTGGTCCGCTTTTTCTCGAAAGAAGTCAACTTATGTTCCGGGGAGAAGATTGCCTTCACCGAATACTCGTCCTTGTCGTAGAAAAAGATCGCGTCACCATCTTGCCACCCGCTACAACGAGTCCAAAAACGCACGATGTAACTGGCTGCTTCGATGTCGGCAAACTTGAACTCGGTGCTGTCTTTGACGAAAGAATACGGACCGTGAGTAAGAACGAGAAGACTGGTCTGAAGATGAGAAAATTCCTTGGTTCGCACCAGAAACTCTCCCTCGATCGCTTTCCACGAAACGGTCTTGTTGGCTTTGACTTCCAATCGCTCTACGACATCCCCTGCGCGACGGTCTTCCTGATATCTGGAAATCAGCAACGTGAGATTGTTGGGTGTTTGATTGGAAAATGTCACGAGACTGTTCGCCGGTAAAGGCGTCACCGTGTTTTCGAAACTCATATCGGAAAGGCGAACGAAAACTTCACGAGGTTTGAGTTTGCCCACATCCCCGGCATCCAAAGCCACCACCGTTTCACAGTTTCGATTGACGGGCATGTGAGAAAATAAAAACGGGCAGGCAATGTCGGACTCCTGCAATGTCATTTCCTCGTACACCAGAGATCCTTCCACCATGGCGGCATTGCCGATAGAGAAGGGCAACAAAAACAGTAATATGCTTAAAATTGAAGCAATTCGCCGAACCCTCATGAAGAATACTCCATCGATGAGAAAACGCTTGTTTGCCTGTCGATCCGAATCCAGCAAAGCATCAACCGTCTTTTGCAAACGATCCCCCTCGCCCCGATTCTCACGACAAGGCGAATCCTTGTTTTCCGATCGTTTTCCGTTGCTACGGAATACAACGACCTTACGGTTTCATTCGTTCGACCCAGATGAATAGGGCATCTTTCCGGTAAATTCATACGAAAACTTTGATTTTTTCAAACCTCTTCTCACTCTCCGGTTCCGTTTCATACGAAATCACGGAAAAGCATTGCACATCGTGAAAAAGACCTGATTTTTATTTCACTATCATTTCACGACCGTTAGTTTCCGACAGAATCTCCCATAGTTTATCACATGGCCCTATGTTGTCAAAAAGTTTAACGCTTTGGGCTAATCTCAAGTTATTTCAAATAGAAAGAGATTCTTGCAAGACCGATTTTCAAGAATTTGCTTCTTCCGGGAGGTTCGCGAAATAATTTTTCAGATAATCCACCAGTTCGTCGCGGTTGTCGATCCACACGACCTCTTTGCGGTATTTTCGGCTCCGGGATAGCCTTTGACGTACCAAAGCAGATGTTTCCGAAACGGCGGCAGGGACTTCTCCTCGTCTGCAAAGAAATCCAATTGAAAATCCAGATGGTCCAGCATCGTTTCCAATACTTCATCAGGGGTGGGCCGAATCGTGTCGTCCATCTCGTAGATTCGCCTCAATGCCCAGGGATCTCCAAAAGCCGCACGAGCCACCATCACGCCATCCGCCCCCGTAACTTCCAGCATTTTTTTCGCACTGGCCCAGTCCACGGCATCCCCGTTGGCAATCACAGGAATACTCACAGCCTGCTTGACCTTGCCAATGTACTCCCAATTCGAGGTTCCACCGTATGCCTGCGTACGCGTGCGGCCATGCACCGTCACCAGATCGACGCCCTCCCCTTCCAGAATTTTCACCACTTCAACACCGTTGATACGCTCCGCATCCCAGCCGATACGGATTTTCGCGGTCAGGGGAATATCCAACACGTTTCGCATTGCCGCAACGATGGCCTGTATACGGTCGGGATGCAACAGCAGCGATGCTCCCGATTGGCTGTTGACCGTGCGACGAGCGGGACAACCGAGATTCAAGTCCACGAATTCACAGGATTTCTCATCTTGCAAGCGTGCAGCCATATCGGCGAGCACGTCGGGCTGGTAATCGGAAAGCTGAATCGCATAAGGAGCTTCATCGGGAAATCGCAGGGATTTCCGGTGGGCCTTTTTCGCACGATGAAACAAACCCGTTGCGTTGATAACCTCGCTGTAGGTCACGCCAACCTTGCCGATTCGCTTCAAAGTGCGTCGAAAAGGAGGATCGAACACGCTGTCCACCGGTGCGAGAAACAGCCGGTTGGGAATCGTCACGTTGCGAATCGTAAGTGGCGCGTGTAAATCGATCATAGGTTCCTGCCTCGAGTCCATTCAAAAACCTGAGAAACCGTAGAGGTATCATGAAACAATGGATCGTCAAGATGAAAAAGCGGTTTTTTGCACGTTCGCGAATGCATCGTAATCTTTTTCCCGGATTATGTTTGTCAATCCATCGAAATAGAACTAAGTTCTTAGAGTTGTGCACCTTTAGGAATTTCCATGTGGGTTTGAGGACCGAAATGAACCGAATTTTCTCGTGGTTGCTGCTGTCGCTGTTTACGGTTTTCTGTTTCGTCTCCTGTGAATCCGTTTCCGATCCTACAAAATCCGATTCGTCCGCCCTCCCTTCTCCAACCACCGAAAAACAACATGGTGTCGGGGATGTCGTCCGGGCCAAAGGAACGAGCAAAATGACCAAGCTTTCCGGTCTGCAACTCGAACCGGCAAACTGGGACGCCCCCAAGACGCTGACCTTTCGTGTCCTGACGAAAGAATACCGGTATTACAGGAAGCACAAGGCATTCTCCGGCGACGGTCTTCCTCTATTCCACGGTGCGGCAGTAGAGGTTTCCGGCGCAATCATGCCCATCGATTCTCCCGGACCGGACGGTGAAATGAAACGTTTCTGGCTGGCCAATCCCAAAGTGGTGATGGCGGGTTGTGTGTTCTGCAATCCTCCCACGCTGGCCGATTTGATCTACGTGCAAACCGAAGGTGAACCCTTCAAGGTCGATCGGGAAGAGTTGTACCGAAGCGTTATCGTCCTCAAACTCAAGGGACGGTTTTTCATCGAAAGCAAGCAGACGAGCGACGGCGTGGAGTATCTATTCCGTCTGAACCTGAAAGAAGTGATAGGATAACGCCAAAGAACCCCAAACGAAGCCAATTCGAGTCATCAAACGAAAGGTGGAAAACATGCGGCAGAGCATCGGATGGATTTCAAGCTTAGTGGGTCTTCTGTTTCTTCTGTCTTTTTGCGGCTGTGAAACCGCTACCGAAACAGCGGAAAAATCCGTAAAAAAAGCGCCAAAGAAGGAAATTGTCGCAACAAAAGAGGTGAAAAAAGAAACCCAACCGGCAAAAGATCAACCGGCCGTCGATGCCGTGACCGCCTGCAAAATCTTCGAGCCGCCTTGGGGAAAACAGGAATGGCGCGAATGGTGGATGGCCAACCCGGAAAAAGGGGAAACATGGTTCACCGAAACCCCGAAAAAAATGAAGACCGTCGATCCGTCCATTATTGCCCAATGCACCCACCTGGACGACATGTTGGTGGCCTGGTTGCCGATGAAAGACTTGAAACCGTTCGAGAAGCTGACGCAGCTTAAAAGGCTGGACATTCGTTTTTCGCTGGAAATCAAAGACGCCACTCCGTTGAAAAACCTGAAAAATCTAGAATTTCTCAGTATCTGGGGAACCTCCATTGCGGATCTGTCTCCCCTGGTCGGGTTGGACAAACTCAAGGAAATCAACGCCCGCACCACGAAAATTATCGATGCCCGCCCTCTTGAAAAAATGGCGTCCCTCGAAAAAATCGACCTGCTCGGCACCCCCATCCAAGATATTTCACCGCTGGCTCGTATCGAGAAAATGAAAGAGATTCTCATCTGTTCCACCAAGGTCGAGGATCTCTCGCCGCTCTATCCGGTCGCCGAGCGTCTGACCTATCTGGACATCTGCAATGTTTTATGGAGAGATTTCGGCGAGTTGAAACGTTTCCGCAATCTCGAAACGCTCAAGCTGTGGGGATTGCCCATCGGGGATCTCAACCTATTGAAAGACCTGAACAAGCTGACGGAGTTGGATCTCTCGGGCGCGACCTTCGCATCTCTGAAACCCTTGGATCAGTTGAAAAATCTGAAAAAGGTCTGGCTGATCGACACGGTAGTGGATGAAAAGGAACTGGCGGCTTTCAAAAAAGCCCACCCTGACATCAAGATCGAAGAGGAACCGTAGTTCCAAGGAAACAATCTACGAACTGAAAAACCGGACAGAAAACGTGTCCGGTTTTTTTTTCGCAGGTAAAATCACCCGGCCTGCGTTTTCCTCCACGTTTTCCGTTTGAAATACCGATTTTCCCACGTGTAAAATTACGACTAAAACTCTGACCAAAAGACTCTTCTTGGACAAGAATTTTCAAAACTGATATACTCTTTAGCCAAAATCTATCCATTTATACGGAAACATGGAGGAGGTACCCTTGAAACCGACTCGAAAACTCCTTTTTATCTTGCTGGCACTCTTTTTCCTGCTCTTTTCCCTCTCGGGCTGCGCAGATGACGAAGGCGACTCCGAAAAAAACGAAGGGGTTGTGCAGGTTTGGGTGGATAATTTGGAAGAGGAAGCCTTCATCACGGCAGAAAGCAGCTATACGCTTTCCGGCGCGGCTTATCTGTCCACGGAGGTCAGGGTCAACGGTGTACCGGCTGAAGCCGGAGAAAGCATTTTGGAGGATTTCTTTCTTTGGACGAGCGAGATTTCTCTGGAAGAAGGGGACAACAGCTTTACGATCATCGCTGTAGATGCCAAAGGTCGGGAAAGCGATCCGCTCACCGCTACCGTGACGTTGGACCCCGATTACACACCGGAACCACCGGAAAACGATTCCGTGATGACGAACAGATTGGACTTATGTGTAGCTTGGTCGCAAATTCCCTCCTCCCCAAACAATCTGGAGCGCAAAATTACCTTAATCATTAGTAATCGTGGCGAATATTCCGAACTTACCAAGAACTATGACCTGACGGGAAAGGACGCTTTCCGTGAGTATGAGGAATATCCCTGCCCCGATGGACAAGAATATCTGGTTACTGTAGTTGCCGAAAGCGGACTTGCAAAGAATAGCTTCTATGAACTGAAAAAATGCAACGTTCCGCGTATTGGAACAACCAATAGCCTGTCATTATATGATCAGAGTAACAACATATCCCATTACGTGGGAGTAGGCATTTGGAAAAATTAAAATAGCCCACTACATTAAAACCGTTGTCATTTTCTTTAAATCATTGTTATTCGATGTACACCATAGATCAACCACAGGTTACCCATAAGTATATTTCGTTTACGGGCAAGCGAACCCGCGCCCCTTCGCTTCGGTTCTCTATCGTTAAAACCAAACGACATTTATTCTATAAGAATTTGTACGTGTTTTTGCAGAACAATAGAAAAACGCGCAACAAGTCGCCTTATTGCACGAAAAACAGCACTTGGGATTTATTCAGCAGCTTGGACGCCCTGCACAATAGGCACAATCATCGCCGTTTTGATCGACGTTCATTGTCTCGATCGCCTCGATGCAAGGGGCTTCGTTGTCGTTGGTGGTTTCCCGTTCAAGGATTTCGAGTTCGCGTTGCGATTCCATCTTTCATAAACCTCCTAGACTACGGACTAGTTCCTATTTAATTTCACCATACTCCTTTGCCTGAAAGCAGTCAAGAGGAGAATGGCCATTAAATCCGTATCCAGTCAGCATTGAGAATCCGGGACATCGGTTGCAGGCAGAGCGATAAGAGCAGTCCGGGCAGTCTTTCAGGTCGGAAAGCATCCATTTCCGCATTTCACGCAGAACCGGAGCGTTTTTCCACAGTTCTTCGAACGACGTTTCCCGAAGGTTTCCGACCTGCTGCGGCCACGTCGTACAGGGAAAAACGTCACCATAGGGACCGACCGCCACCATGGATCGTCCCGCATTGCACGGCGGATCGTCGAGACGAAGTTCGCTCATACGAAAGCGTTTGCGCTCGGGCAGAAGTTTCATACTTTCTCTCAACTGGGCTTCGTCCAATTGCAAATTTTCGGGAAGCAGACCATCCACACGACGAGGAAACAGGTTCATCACCGGATTCCAGGGGATGTCCGCATCGTTCAGTTTTTGGACCAACGCGCCGATCCCGTGAAGGTTCCAGCGAGTAACAGCCACCGCCACCCGTACCGACAACCCAAGCTCTTTGGCGGTCGTCAAAGTGTTCCAGGCTTTCTCGAACGCTCCATCGCGCCGTGTGAATCCATCGTGCAAAGCGGCATCGGCACCGTATAGGGACACCTGAAGACCATCCAGTCCCAGCGCTGCAAAACGCTCCAACGTTTTCTTTTGCGTTCTAAAACCGGATGTCAGCAGGGCCACGGAAAACCGCAACCCTCGCGCCATTTCCACAATCTGCTCAACATCATCGCGCATAAACGGCTCGCCACCACTCAACGTCAGGAAAAGTGCGCCTAAATTACGCGCTTCCAGCAAAAATCGCTCGATTTCCACCAGCGTCAGTTCTTCCTTGGGGCGGCGTTCGAGTCCCTCCAGATAGCAGTGCCGACAACGCAGTGCACAACGCCAGGTCAATTCGAGATGCACATGCAAAGGGACAAGGTTTCGAGAAGCCCAGCGATTGAGTTCGTCGTACACTCCGCTCTCGTCCCAAAGGCCGGTTTGCGAAGATGCCTTCGAAAGACACTTTTCGGAATCCCGTAAAAATCCCGCTTTTTCGAGAGCTTGGACGAAAGCTTTTTCGTCTTTCGTTTCCGGTTCCCATCCCCGGTCGATGGTTTCCAGCAATCTACCCGCCGAGGTATTGAGGCGAGCGATCCGGTGACGGTCCAGCAACACGGCGAAATCGTCGTAGCATCGATAACTGATCGAAGAATGAAAACCGACGTTCATGCTCCATTATGCGAAACGTTCCATCGAAATGGAATGTTTCGCCCTCGTTCAAACGGTTCAGGGATCGGCCGTTCCCGCCAGGGAATAATACTCGCCCACCGTTTTGTTGAGCGAAAGAATCGCCATATCGTGCATCAGGGATTCGATCACCTGATTCAACCGGGCTTTCGACAACGCCGTGGTCGCTTCGCGCATATCCAGGCTGGTGGCCAGGCCGATTTTGTATTGCTTTTCCACGAGCCGGTATTGCTCGTTGGCCAGCTCGGCCTGTTTTTTTGCAATATTGACGTTGCGACGGCTTTTTTCCAACTCGACCAGCGCGGTTTCCACGTCTTCCTTGATGGTGAGGATCAGCTTGTTCACCTGGTTCCGTGCCTGCCGGTCGATGGAGCGGCGTTCGGACAATTCGGCGAATTTCATTCCGCCTTCGAACAGATTCCAGTTGGCACCGAAAACCAGCAGCCAGCTATCATTCTGCCCGCTGAATCCTGCCGCAGAATTCCAGTTCCATTGATAGGTTACGTCGAACAGCGGAATCCACTTGGTCCAGGTTTCGGTTTTGTCGCGAGAGGCCATTTTTTTCTGAATACGAACGCTTTTCAGGTCCAGGCGATCCCTCATGGCTTTTTGATGCAATTCGTCCAACCCACCGGTCACAGCCTCGGGAGATTCCGGTGGCACGATGTCGAACTCGCCTCTGATTCCCGTAAGATACGCAAGGCTCGTCTTGGCCAGTTTCAAGGCATCCTGCGCGTTTTGTACCTGTTTTTGCGCTTCGACCACTTCCAACTCGGCTCGAAGCACGTCGATACGCACGCCCTGCCCCACCGCCAGCCGGGATTCGGCAAGTTTTAGGAACTCCTGCGCGGTGATCAGGTCGTCCTCGGCAACCTTCAAAGCTTCTTTGTTTGACTCAACGGTGTAATAAGCCGCCGTAACGACGAACAGCAGTTCGTTGCGCTGATGACGCCCCGTAATCCTCGACATGTGTCGGTTGTCGTAGGCATTGAGAATCAAAGGAATGGAGCGCGCATTGAACAGCGCCATATTCGCCGTGATTCCCACCTGCTGCTGGACTTTGTCCTGCATCACCACTTTACGCGCCGAACCGTCCGATCCGGGGATCTGCATCGCCACTTCTTCTTCGTTGACCGTGAGGCTGCCCGAAGCGATCAGGTTGGGCATCAAAATGGTCCAGGCTTTGTACACCAATATCTCGGCCTGTTTGACCGTCTCGGCGATGTTTTTCATATCGTGATTCTGCGCCAGCGCCATGCGGTGAGCGGTGTCCAGATCGACTTCCCGTACGTTCGCCTCCTGGGCGGACAGTATGCCGGGAAGCATCCACACCAGCATGACAAACAGCCATCCGATTCGATACGCTTTCATGCTTCTGCCTTTCCTGCGTTTCATGATTCGCTCGCTTCGCCGGAAGCTTCGGCGATGGTTCCCGATCGTCCCCTCAATCGCCGGGAAAGTCTGGAAAACCATCCGGTCATTTGCTCCTGCAACTGATACATGACCGGAATCAGCAGCAATGTCAAAAAGGTGGCGAAAATCAGACCGAAAATCACGGCCTGGGCCATCGGTCCCCACCATTCGGCGCTCGACGATCCGGTATCCACCGATAACGTTGTGAAATCGATACTGACGCCTATCGCCATGGGCAACATTCCCAATGCAGTGGTCAGCGCCGTGAGCATGACCGGTCTAAACCGCACCATTCCCGCACGCAACAAGGAATCACGCAAGGAAAATCCGTGCTTTTCACGCAATTGGTTGGTGTAGTCGATCAGCACAATGGCATTGTTCACCACCACTCCCGCAAGGGAAATCACCCCCATTCCGGTCATCATGATCCCGAATTTATTCTGTGTTATCAACAACCCGAGAAACACGCCGATCAGCGACATCACCACGGAAAACAGAATGATGAACGGTCGCAGCACCGAGTTGAACTGGGTAATGAGAATCAGCGCCATCAGCATGATACCAATGGTGAAGGCTTCGGAGAGGAAGGCGGCGGCTTTGTCCTGCTCTTCGCTTTCGCCACCGAAATGGAAGGTGTAGCCCGCCGGAAGTTTCAGTTTTTCTTCAAACAGTTTCTTCACCTCGATCAGTACTTCCGAAGACGAACGCCCCATCACGTCGGCACTGACGAGAATGGTACGTTTTTGATCGATATGCTTGATACTTCCGAGACCGCCGGACGTGCGCACGCTCGCTACGTCGCGTAATGGCACCTGAAGATCATCCTTGCCGGTCACTACGATATTGAGCAGATCCTCCATGGAATCGCGCTCCTGGGACTCGTACCGGACGATGATATCGTATTCATCCTCACCTTCCCGAAGCACGCTGGCGACAGTACCGTTGATAGCCGTGCGTACGGCGTGGGAAATCGTCGAAGTGCTCAGTTTTCGGATTTTGGCTTTTTCCCGGTCGATATCGATTTTGATTTCCGGCTTACCGGCGTCGTAGTCATCTTTGATATCCACAACCCCTTCGACGCCACCCAGAATTTCTTTGGCGAGACGAGCATAGCGGTTGCTGACCTCGTAATCGGGACCGGAAATCTGCACTTCCACCGGATTACCCGTAGGCGGTCCCATTTCCTCCAGTTTGAAGCTGAATTCCGCTCCGGCGAAGCGTTTGAGATCCTCGCGGATGCTCTCGACGGTTTCCCAGGTGGTATGTGTACGCTCGTGACGATCCTTGAATTCCAGATCCGCAACCGCCAGATGCGTATTGCCGCCACCGGTGTCGAGCATCACCATACCGCCCTCGAAACCGACGTTCGCGATGATATCCTCAAGGTTATCCTCATTAAGCACGTGTTTTTCCACGGCTTTCATCATGGCATCGGTTTTTTCCAGCGCCGTACCCTGCGGAGCTTTGATTTTCACCTGTCCCCGTTCCGGTGTGGTTGAGGGGAAAAACTCAACACCGGCCCCGAAGCGTCCGTACAAAATGAATACACCGATCAACAACGAAACACCCATCATCAAAACGGTTTTGGGGTAATTCAAGCTCCAGTTGAGCGCTTTTTGATAGCGTCCCAAAACACCGGAAGTCGCCTCGCCGGAATCGTCGAACAGTTTTTGCGAACGCTTGCTCAGAAAATTCGCCGCAATCACGGGATTGATCACCAACGCCACAAACAGGGAAGCGATCAGGGCGATAATGACGGTTTTCGGTAGAAAACTCATGAAATCGCCCATGATTCCCGGCCAGAAAATCATCGGCGCGAAACAGGCGATGGTCGTGGCCGACGAGGAAATAATGGGCCACGCAACCTCTTTCGTCGCCGTCAGGGCCGCTTTCCCACGGGGCATACCTTCGGAGGCATGCCGAAAGATGTTTTCGACGACCACGATAGAGTTGTCTACCAGCATTCCCAGAGCGAGAATCAGGGAAAACAGCACCACCATGTTCAACGTGATCCCCATGGCGCGTAGAACAATGAACGTAATCAGCATGGACATCGGAATCGCGATGGCGACGAAAAACGAGTTACGCAGTCCCATCGAGAAAAACAGCACCGCGAGTACCAGAATCAGCCCGGAAATGATGCTGTTTTCCAGATCCTTCACCATATCCCGAACGTGCTTGGACTGATCCTGACGAATCATCCATTCCGTACCCGTAGGAAATGTCGTTTCGAAATCTTTCATCATCTCGCGTACCGCGTCGGCGACTTCGATGATGTTTTCTCCGCTACGTTTCTCGATACGCAACGTCACGCACTCTCTGCCATTGACACGGGACAGGTTTTCCCGGTCCTTGTAGCCGTCCACGACCCGACCGACATCGGAAATCTTGATCGGTCGTTCGTCAATGGCTTTCAGCACGATATCGTTCATCTGCGAAACGTCGCGGTATTCGCCGGGAATTCGCACGAGGTATTTCGAACCACCCAGCTCGATGTTCCCGCCGGGTGTCGTCAAATGCTCCTCTTGAATGCGGCTGATAACCAGACCCACACCGATCTTGTAGTATTCCAGCTTTACGGGGTCCAATTGCACCTGGATTTCCCGCTCCAATCCACCGACGAGATCGACGTTGAGCACTCCGGGAATCTGTTCAATGGCGTCTACCAGGTCTTCACCGACTTTCTTCAGTTTCTCCAAGCCGTAATCGCCGGACAAGTTGATCAGCATGATCGGAAATTCCGAAATGTTGATCTCCGTAAGCACCGGGTCTTCCACGTCGTCAGGGATATCGGGCTTGGCCTGGTCCACCTTGTCACGAACCTTCTGATAGGCTTCGTCCATATCCATATCGGTTTCGAATTCGATCTGAACAATGGACACGCTTTCGGAACTCGTCGAGGTCATTTCCTTGACGTTTTTCAACTCCTTCAGTTTCCGTTCCATCGGGTTCGTCACCAGTTTTTCGATATCTTCCGGCGATACTCCGGGATACACGACGGACACGATGATGATCGGAATTTCCACGTCCGGAGAGGACTCCAGCGGCAGCGATGTATAGGAATTGATACCAACGATGAAGATCGACAGAATCAGCACATACACCGTGGTCTTGAAGCGCAGTGCGGTTTCGGTAATTTTCATGAACTTTTCCTACGGCCCGTAGATCGGGCAGAAAAAAATTAGGCAGAAATTAAAAAAAAACGGTTAGCAGTCTGTCGGACTGAAAACGGCTAATTAACGATTACTTTCACCGGCTGGCCATCCACGAGTTCACGATGTCCGGCAACAATCAGACGGTCCCCGACATCCAACCCGGAACGCACCAGAACGTTCGCGCCTTCGACCGGTCCGAGTTCGACGGTTTTACGCACCGCTTTCCCTTCGTTTTCTACGAAAACCACACGGTTCTGCGATTCCTCGACGATTACGTCCTGTGGTGTTACCACCACATCTTCGTAATGACCGACCTCGATCTTCATCGACACCGACATACCAACGAGAATGCGAAACTCGGGATTGTCGATATTCACCCGCACCTCGTAGGTTTTGCTCGTCGGATGAGCGGCAGGGACGACAACCTTGACCTTGCCCTCTACCTCTTCGTTCAGAGCGGGAATGAATACCTTGACGGGATCGCCCCGTTTGACGGCGGAAACCTTCATCTCCGGCAATTGCGCTTTGACGACAACTTGCGAAAAATCAACTACTTGCACGATGACCTGACCGGGATTGAGGTACTCGCCGACCTCCACGTTTTTACGCGCCACGAAGCCATCGACACTGGAACGGATCACACTTTTATTGTAATTGATTTCCGCAATATCCAACGTAGCCTTGCTTTGCAGCATCGCGGCGAACGCCTCATCCAACTGTTGATCGCTAGCCAACTGCTCTTCACGCAAGGCTGTCAGACGCTTGTGCGTTTTCTGAGCGAGGTCGTGGCTGGCTCGGGCTTGATCGAGTGCCGCTTTCAACGACGCCGAATCCACGCGTGCCAGAATCTGTCCCTTTTTCACCCGGTCCCCGAGATCGATGGACAGATACTCCAACCTTCCGGGGTTTTCTGCCGAAAACAGCACGTTTTTGTCCGCATCGGTTTCCCCGCTGAGCGTGATGGATTCGGTCAGATTCGACAACGCCACGGGTTGAACCAGCACGTTGATCGGCACGAATTTCTCTTCCTTGGATTCCGAAGCCTTGGCCTCGTTGACGGGAGAGCCATCGGAGCAGGCCAGACCGAAACAGCCAAACCCAAGCCATAAAACCAAAACAGCTAAACTTTTCGTATTCATTAGATATCCCTCAACCTTCTAAGATTCTATAAGAACCTTTTCGAAGTAGATTTTCATTACGTTGCGTTTCATTTCCTCAACATCGTTTTCCTGAAAAATCGGAGCCACCAGCATGTGAAAAAACGTGACACACATACCGGTCATGGAAAACAGCAGATAATTGGGGGTCCATTTCGACAATCTGCTTTTTCCGGATCGCCGCCTGAAAAAGCTTCAGATAGCTATCGAGAAACTGCATTTTTTTGTGATTGATGTTCTGATATTTGTTTTCCCAGCAGTCTCCTTGAATGGCATCCGCCATAACCACGCCGAAATAGAGTTTGTGGAAATCGAAATGCTCCTCGATGAAATCCAGATAGAGCTTGAAATAACGCTTCAACACGACGACGGGTTCTTTGTCGGACTCCATGACCTTCACCGCCTTATCGAAAAATCTATCCATGCGATACTCGATAAGAGAGTGAAATAGTGTTTCTTTATCGTTAAAATATTTGTAAAGCGTTCCCACGCCGAATTCCGCCGCCTTGGCGATGTCCGCAACGGAAGTCTGCGCGAAGCCGTTTTGGGCGAAAAGATGCTCTGCCGTTTCCATGATGTATTTTTTACGTTCCCAATCTTCCCGTTCCTTGCGGCTCATTTGAACGTTCACCATCCTAAACTCTCTTCCTTTTGCACGTCTTTGATGTTTATTTCCTTCGTTGTAATAATCCCAGAAAGCCGTACTTGCCTTCTGAATCTGTATTCAGATTCTGAATCCTACTTCTTTTCACTCCTCTGTCAAGCTTTTTTACTCTCAATCAACAACCCATTGAAATCGCTCCGTTCAGTCAACCAACCCCGCAAGTCCGGAAAAGTGTTCCTTATTTTTTCAATGGATAGGGTTCTTTTTGAAAAATCTCCCCCATGTCGATTTTTTCGTTGTATACTTAGGAATCGTGTTTACTATTTAAAATCTTTACGATTTGCGATATGCCCTCATTTGGGGGTTGTCGTATCGGTTTCGTGTCGTTGACGTTCGAACCAGGAGGTTTCCCGTGCCACGCACTCCCACTCCCATGGACGGCAAACACCTTTCCACGCTGGCCAGCGCGGATTACATCGAATCCTTGTATCAACAGTGGAAGGACTCGCCCGATTCGCTACCCGAATCCTGGCATCTGTTTTTCGAAGGATTCGAAATGGCGATGTGTCCCCGATCCTGTGTGGCGGCGACACAGGCCGAAGCTCAGTCCAACGTCATTCGTCTGATCGACTCCTATCGACGTCACGGACATCTGGCGGCACAGATCGACCCCCTGGGTCACAACCTGCAATCCCTCCCGGAACTGCTGCCCAAAACATTCGGCTTTGACGAAAACGACCTTCAACGGGTCTTCGACACCAATGATTTTCTAGCCCTTCCCCGCGCCTCGTTGCAGGACATCCTTTCTTCGCTCAACGCCACGTATTGCGGACCGATCGGCTTTGAGACCATGCACATCCAAGACCCGAACATCCGCCGCTGGCTTCAGGAGCAAATCGAGCCGGTGCGCTCCTGCCCATCCTTCGATACGGCGCGCAAACTGCAAATCATGGAATTGCTGATCGATGCCGAGGTGTTCGAAAACTTTTTGCAGAACCGCTACCCCGGACACAAGCGTTTCTCGCTCGAAGGAGCCGAATCGTTGATTCCCGCCATTCACGAGATCGTTGAAATGGCTCCCGAGCTGGGGGTTGAAGAAATCGTGATGGGCATGGCTCATCGTGGACGACTGAACGTGCTGGCCAATATTCTGGACAAAAGCTATTCGATGATTTTCGGTGAGTTCGAGGGCTTTGTCTCAGAAGATACCGACGATGGCAACGGCGATGTGAAATACCACCTCGGATACAACAGCGATCACGTCAACCGACAAGGCAAATCGCTGCATATCAGCCTGACCTCGAATCCCAGCCACCTCGAAGCGGTCAACCCCGTGGTCGAAGGTCGGGCACGCGCCAAGCAACGAAGGGCCGGAGACAAACAGGAGCGCCGCCGCATCGTTCCCCTGCTGATCCACGGAGACGCCGGTTTCGCAGGACAGGGACTCGTCGCCGAGACGCTCAACCTGTCCAAACTCGAAGGCTACCGTACCGGCGGGACGGTGCATATTATCGTCAACAACCAGATCGGTTTTACGACAGATCCCGAAGACGCCCGTTCCTCCACCTACGCCACCGACGTGGCGAAGATGATCGAAGCCCCGATTTTCCACGTCAACGGGGATAATCCCTGCGCAGTGGTTTACGCGGCGGAACTGGCTCTTCGCTTCCGGCAGGAGTTCCACCAGGATGTGGTGCTCGACATGATCTGCTACCGACGCCACGGTCACAATGAGGGCGACGAACCGCAGTTCACCCAACCGATTATGTATCGCACCATCAAAAAGCATCCCTCGGTTCGAAAACTGTATCAGCAACGATTGGTTGACAACGGCGAGCTTAGTGAAGACCAGGCGGTGGAACTCAAGAAACAATTTCAACAAAAACTGCAAAACGCACACGCTTCCGCCAAAAAAGAAGCCAAAACCTCCGAAGTGTTTTCATATACGGGAATCTGGAAAAACCTCGACCGCCCGTTTTCTTTCGATCCGGTCGAAACCGGCGTTGCATACGGCAGGTTGAAAACCATTACCCACGCGCTGACGACGATCCCGGTGGGGTTTCATATCAATCCCAAGGTGGGACGAGCTTTGCCCCCACGAATCCACGCGATAGAAGATATGAAAACCGTGGACTGGTCATTTGCCGAATCGCTGGCTTTCGGTTCGTTACTGCTCGAAAAAATCCCCGTGCGACTCAGTGGACAGGACAGCGCACGAGGAACGTTCTCCCAGCGGCATTCCGTCTGGCGCGACATGGAAACACAGCAGGCGTACAAACCGCTCAATCACATCGACGCCAACCAGGAAACGTTCTGCGTTTACAATAGCTTGCTCAGTGAAGCAGCCGTTCTGGGATTCGATTTCGGCTACGCTCTGGCGGAACCGGACATGCTGGTGCTCTGGGAAGCCCAGTTCGGCGATTTCGCCAACGGAGCGCAGGTGATCATCGATCAGTTCGTCATGGGTTCGAAAGCCAAGTGGGAACGTTCGAACGGTCTCGTGATGCTCCTGCCTCACGGGTACGAGGGACAGGGCGCGGATCATTCCAACGCCTACCTCGAACGCTACCTTGCGGGTGCCGCCGAGAACAACGTCCAGGTCTGCAACCTGACGACCCCGGCCCAGTATTTTCACGCGCTGCGGCGACAGGTCAAGCGCCCATTCCGGTTGCCGCTCGTGCTGATGACACCGAAAAGTCTGTTGAGACACAAACGTTGCGTATCGCCGGTGGACGACCTTGTTTCGGGACGTTTTCACGAAATCCTCGACGACGCCGAAGCCCCGGAGACCGCTCGGAATCTGCTGTTTTGCAGTGGAAAAGTCTATTATGACCTTTTGGAGTACCGTGAAGCTCACGACATCGAAGACGCCGCGATTATCCGTTTCGAACAGTTGTATCCCTTCAATGAAACGCTGATGCGGGAGATCGTCGGACGATACGGAAACATCGAGTCAATCACCTGGGTTCAGGAAGAGCCGAAGAACCGAGGCGCATGGCCTTACACGCACCACGTTCTCGAAGAGATCTTCCCCGGCATGCATCCGCGATACGTGGGACGGCGACCCTCGGCCAGTTCGGCCACGGGATACATGAAGATCCATCAAAAAGAACAGGAACGACTCGTTCGTGAAGCTTTTCAAACGAAATAACCCATTTTTTGAATTTTCGATCCGAACAGGAGCGTAGGCATGAAGGAAGAAATCAAAGTTCCGGAGGTCGGTGAAAGCATTACCGAGGGAATCCTCGTGGAGTGGTTCAAACAAAACGGCGAATCCGTCGAAGAAGAAGAGCCGCTGTTCGACCTGGAAACGGATAAAGTCACAATGTCGGTGGCAGCGCTAACGTCGGGAGTTCTCCAGCAACTCGTCGAAGCGGGAACGACGGTCCAGGTGGGACAGGTGGTCGGAACCCTCGACACCGAGGCAACTGCCACCGCTACGCCGTCTGAGGACACATCAGCGGCTCAACCGGAGGTTTCTGCCGAGCCCCCGAAAGCAAACACGCCCGAGCCACCGATTTCCGCAGAAGCGGGTGTAGAACAGGCCAAAGCGAAAATCATTGGCGCTCCCGATGCAGCCGGACCGCTTTCTCCCGCCGTGCGGCGAATGCTCGACGAACACGGTCTGGAGGCTTCGACTATTCCGGCAAGCGGCAAGGACGGTCGTCTCACCAAAGAGGATGTCGTGCGCCATATGCAGAAAGATTCTTCACAACCTGAAAAAATCGCACCAACTCCACCCTTTCCATCCGCACCGCCCAAGCCGAAAACACCTTCTCCCCCGCCGCCATCGCCTCAACCCATCGCCTCCGGTGAGGATTCCCCTCGTCAAACACGTACGACGATGACACCGTTGCGTCACCGCATCGCCGAACGTCTGGTGATGGCCCAGCACGAAGCCGCGATCCTGACCACGTTCAACGAAGTGGATATGAGCCGGATCATGGCCTGGCGCAATCGCCACAAAGAGGAATTCAAAAGCAAGCACGGAGTCGGCCTGGGATTTATGTCGTTTTTCGTGAAAGCCGCCGTGGATGCGTTGAAAACGGTGCCCAAGCTCAACGCACAGATTCAAGGCGATGAAATCGTCCAAAACCATTTTTACGACATCGGCATTGCCGTCGGTTCCGAAAAAGGTCTGGTCGTTCCCGTCGTACGAGACGCCGATCAACTGTCGTTTGCCGAAATCGAAAAAGAAATCGGACGTTTGGCCGAAAAAGTACGTAAGCGGACCATCACCCTCGACGACCTCGCGGGCGGATGTTTCACCATCAGCAATGGCGGTGTGTACGGCTCGTTGCTGTCCACGCCCATCCTTAATCCTCCTCAAAGCGGTATTTTGGGAATGCATGGCATCAAAAAGCGACCAGTGGTGGTGGATGACGAAATTGTGGCTCGACCGATGATGTATTTGGCGTTAAGCTACGACCACCGAATCGTAGACGGTTCGGAAGCGGTCACCTTCCTGAAACGGATCGTGTCCTGCATCGACAATCCCGAACGCATGTTGTTGGAGGTATAAAGATGGAACAGTACGAGGTCGTAGTCATCGGAGGAGGTCCGGGAGGATACGTCGCGGCGATTCGCTCGGCACAGCTTGGAAAAACGGTGGCGCTCGTGGAAAAAGATCCCGCACTCGGCGGCACCTGCCTGAACGTCGGCTGCATTCCCACCAAAGCGCTGCTCGAATCCAGTCACGCCTACCGGGCTGCCACCCACGAATTCGCCGAGCATGGCGTAACCGTCGATAACGTTGGACTCGACCTGCAAAAAACGATGCAACGCAAAAGCGGTATCGTTTCGGAGTTGACCGGCGGCATCGGCATGCTGATGAAAAAGAATAAAATCAAGGTCTTCCAAGGCAAAGCAAGCCTTAAAGACACCCGCACCGTGCAGGTCGTCACCGAAGACGGCGACGCCACGCTAGAAGCCGAATCGATCGTGTTGGCCACCGGAAGCGCACCCGTGGAACTCCCATTTATGCCTTTTAACGGAAAATCCATTGTTTCCAGCACCGAGGCGTTGTCTTTCGATGCTCCACCGAAAACGCTGGCGGTGATCGGCGCCGGAGCCGTAGGGTTGGAGTTGGGTAGCGTCTGGTCCAGACTGGGCAGCGAGGTTACGGTGATCGAGATCTTCGACCGCATCGCTCCCTTTGCCGACAAACAGCTTTCCCAAGCCCTGCTTCGCGGTCTGAAATCGCAAGGGCTGGATTTCAAACTGAAAACCAAAGTAACGGATGCGAAACTCCCTGAAAATGAGAGTGAAGCAGTCCAGTTGACCCTGAAAAACGATAAAGGTGAAACCGAAACGTTAGCCTGTGAAAAAGTGCTGGTCGCCGTAGGACGGCGTCCGTATTTCGAAGGTCTGGGACTGAAAAACGCCGGATTGGAACCCGATAAAAACGACGAATCGCGGTGGATGAAAAGTTGCAAACGTCCGTCGAAGGAATCTATGCCATCGGCGATATCGTACGCGGACCGATGCTGGCGCATAAAGCCGAGGAAGAAGGCATCGCCGTAGCGGAAGCCATCGCCGGAAAACCGAGTCATATCAACTACGACGCCATTCCGAACGTGATTTACACATCCCCCGAACTGGCTCAGGTCGGCTGGACGGAAACCCAAGCCAAGGAAAACGGACATACGGTCAAAGTCGGCAAATTCTACTTCAAAGGCAACGGTCGAGCCAAAACGATGGGCGACGACGGCGGGCTGGTAAAAGTCGTAGCCGACGCCGAAACGGACCGCGTATTGGGCGTACACATCGTCGGCCCCCACGCCTCCGAATTGATCGCCGAAGCCACGTTGGGAATGGAGTTCTCCGCCAGTTCCGAGGACATCGCCCGCACCTCGCACGCACACCCTACGCTGTCGGAAGCTTTAAAAGAAGCTGCGATGGCGGTGGAAAAACGGCAGATTCACGGATAAATATTCTCGTAGCGACCGGTTTGCAATGAACCGGTCGCTACGAAAAACAACAGGTAAGGTTGGGTTATTTTTTGAGCACGGGTTGGAACGAGGTCTTGCCGTCTCTCGTCACCACTTTGAATCCCACGCTTTTCGCCCCATGCTTTTTCTTCAGTAGTTCCGCTTGTTTGCGAAGCTTTTTCTTCAGTTCTTCCCGATCCACATTGGCCGTGCCACCACCGTTTTTGTTTCGCTGTTCCACGTACTTGTCCAGGAGCAGATCCATACCCTTGCTTGCTCCGGGTTTCGGCGAAGACGCCGGACGGGTCGCTTGAGAGGTGGCAGGTGTCTGACGAGACGCTTCCGAAGCTGCGGCGGCGGGAGTTTCTTTTTTAGCGGGAGTCTCGGCGTTTTCGCCTTCTTCGGAAGCTGGCAACTGTACGGCTTCCTTGGCAAAAAACGTTTTAGCTTCCGTTCCTTCCCGACGCTTGATGTTGGCTTTGAATAAATCGCGCTTGTATGTTCCTTCGTCGATTTGCCGACAAATACGAGTCCAGTATTGGTTAAGAGCAACATAACGTGCCGCTGCCGACTGGAAACGAAACTTGATATTCGGATTGCGCGGGGAAATGTCGTTCAGGCGGGCAATCAAGCGCTGAACGCGTACTTTTTTGTCCCGAGGATCGATATTTTCGATGCCAGCAAAATACAAATCGAACTTGTGCTTCAGCTTGTCGATTTCATCTTCAAGCTGCATCAATTCCGGCATCCCTTTGCGGTTTCTTGGATCACTTTTCAACATCGGGCTTATCCTGACCACAGTCTTCAAAATAACTCACCTTATCATACCGGATCTAAAAAAACACAACCATGTTTTTTCTTTCATCTCGATCGATAATGGCCCATACAAAGAAATATGCAGAACAAACCAGCTTTTAGAAACACCCCTACCCTTTCGTATATTCCTGATTTGGAATTGCAATCTCCACACGATAGGCGTAAAGTGAGGTTCCGAAAGAGGAAATCCATTCCCCGACACGAACAATTTGCTGGAGCCATGCGGTTTTTCTGTAGGCTCGGGTGCTCTGGGAGGGTCGGGACAGCACGCAAGAGGAGGCGAAACGATGGAGGAGCAGAAAAGCGGCTGGACGGATCTTTGGTTGAAGGAAGACTACTGGGCGATCTGGTTCGGTGGAATCCTGATTTTTCTGATCAGTATCGGATTGATCGATAAAGTACCGAAAATCGGAAAATGGACCTCGAACCCGCTGGATGCTTTTCCATCGGAACTTTTCCTTCCCCTGGTCATATTGCTCGCGGGTCTTGCCATCATGACGACCCTGGGCGTCTTGGTCATGAAAGAGAAATGGAAGACCTATCTCCCCGGATTTGCAGTCATTTTCCTGATTGCCGTACTCTCGTACTTCCTAGCGCATCAAACGACGATCAAATCCTGGGGTATCGGTTACGCCATTTGGGCGCTGGGACTGGGTTTGCTGATTTCCAACACGGTCGGCACACCGAAATGGTTATTGACGGGCGCTCGTTCGGAGATGTTCATCAAAACCGGACTCGTTCTGCTGGGTGCTGAAATTCTCTTTTCGAAAATCCTCAAGCTTGGTGGACCAGGGCTGGTTGTTGCATGGATGGTCACCCCGACGGTCATCATTTTCATGTGGTATTTCGGCACCCGTTTTCTAAAAATGACCTCCAAACCTTTCGTCATCATCGTGGCTGCGGCTACGAGCGTTTGCGGTGTATCGGCAGCCATCGCCACGGCGGCGGCCTGCCGAGCGAAGAAAGAAGAACTCACTCTGGCCGTCGGCATGACGATGATTTTCACAGTTATCATGATGGTCGGAATGCCCGCGCTGGCCAAGGCCATCGGACTTTCCCCCGCCGTCGGCGGCGCCTGGTTGGGCGGCACCATCGACTCCACCGGGGCGGTCGTCGCTTCGGGAGCATTTTTGGGGCCGGACGCCGAAAAAGTGGCGGCTGTGGTCAAAATGATTCAGAATGTTTTGATCGGCTTTGTTGCGTTTGTGGTCGCCATTGCCTGGGTTACGAAAGTGGACCGCGACCCGGACGCGCCTCGCCCGAGCCTGATGGAAATCTGGTACCGTTTCCCGAAATTCATCCTCGGTTTCGTGCTGGCTTCCGTAGTGTTCAGCTTTATCATGATGCCAATGCTCGGTGGTGACGGTGTCTCCGAAATCCTCAACCAGTCGAAGGTTTTCCGAGGCTGGTTCTTCTGTCTGGCGTTTGTAAGCATCGGACTTGAATCGAATTTCCGCGATCTTGCAGGTCAACTCGTTGGCGGAAAACCGATCATTCTGTACATCATCGGACAAAGTTTCAACATCTTCCTGACACTTTTTGCGGCCTGGCTGGCGTTCGGCGGCATCCTGTTCGGCGAGGTGATCTGATGGCCATGCGTTGGATCAAACTGGCGATGGGCCTGCTGTCCATCGCCCTTGCCGTGGCTTGTCTGCATTGGATCAGCCCCAAACTACCGGGCACGGCGGGACAGACGTTTCGACAGAATCGGGACCAGGATATCGACGCCACAGCGCTAATCTACACCGAAGCCGGGGACGTGAAGGAGTTTCTTACAAAAGATGGACGTTACGGCATCCAACTTGCTCCAATCGAACCGTTTTAGACTACAGATAACGGTTTAATTCCAACACGTTACACAAGAATTGACAGGGCGGGATTCAATCCCGCCCTAAACGTTTCGGTTCAGGTTAAACCCTGAACCACCAGCTTTCATGCAACACAAGAGTTTTTCCAAATTTCTCCCCATTTAAATTAACGTTCTCTTTTAGGGAAAAAAGAAGTTTCTATCGAAGTGAAAATAGATACAATAGTGTGGGTTTGATTTCGGTAGCATGGCGTTTGGGAGGTCGATATTCCGCTTACACAAACGGAAATTTTCCTTTTCCCGAGCATTCGCCGAAACACCTTGAAGAAAAATCTTGACGACCTTAACACTCTCGGCTATTACTTAGCCCGATTTTTGGAGATCACCCATGAAGACCATGGTTCTCCCATTCGTTCTTTTCATTGTTATCGGCTGTTGGGCCGGTCATGCATCGGCTGCGGAACACCTTGGCATGAGGCTTCCCCATTCTGCTGTTCAGGTCGGGGAAAATCGATACAAGGTGAGCATGATGCATCACAATGCCGTGAAATTTTTCACGAAAAAGTTTCGTGGAATCAAGGATGTGGTGCATTTCACAGCGGTTTCGCTTCCCGGAGTGAAGCTGACGCATTTTCGTAGCTACCGGCTGAAAGACCGCTGGCAGGGGATCAACATTTCTCGTATACGTACGGGAGTGTACATCCAGTTTATCCCCCGCGATGCATCGCCACCGCCCGGATCGTAACGAAGATTCTTTAGGGATCGGGGATCGTTCAATGGCAGGACTGCGGATTTTGGTTCCGCCAATCCAGGTTCGAATCCTGGTCCCCGAGCCACTTTTTAAATAACCGAGAATCATCGGGGATCGTCTAATGGCAGGACGACGGGTTCTGGCCCCGTTAATCCAGGTTCGACCCCTGGTCCCCGAGCCACTTTTTGAAAACCGGACCACGGTGTCCGGTTTTCTTTTGGTCCCATCGTCTAGGGGTTAGGACGCGGGCCTCTCAAGCCTGAAACGCGGGTTCAATTCCCGCTGGGACCGCCAAACGTTCAAACAGGATTGGGATTCCAACTAAGTTATTGGAATCCTTTCTTGTTTTTATGGTTCCAAATTTCTCTCCATCAAACTCCAACCCATCCAGGAAAAGTAGATTTTGCAAAGCATTCCTTTGCTCAAATTCCAACACTTCCCATAATTTACCGGTGTTTCGAACGACACTGGTAACGAAGTCAATAGCCGTAGCGATTCGTTGGAGCAAATGTTTTTAGGGAAACAGGTGTTACAGCAACACAAAAGAAGCACAGATTGAGCAGAAGCAACCGGATGAATCGCAACGATCCAGTCAGCAAGTGACGAGAGATTCCTCTCAACGATTTGGCACTGGCCTGTTTGCCGACTCGTCGATTACGACCCAATGAGTTCGTTTTCGACACAGCCCAAGGCAAACACTGGTCCGAGCAACAAGTCAAATCCCAGGTTTGGAATGCGAGCAAACGAGCGGGAATGAGAAAAATCGGCTGGCACGTGCTGCGACACACCTTTGCCAGCCACTTGGTCATGAAAGGTGTTCCCCTGAAAGTCGTTCAGGAACTTTTAGGGCACGCCTCGATTACCATGACCGAACGCTATTCTCACCTTACGCCTGGTGACAAAAAAGCAGCGGTGGGGTGTTGGACAGGAAAATTTTGGGCACTATATGGGCACAAAAAAACGGCGAGTTGTCTAACTCGCCGTTTTACCAGGAAAATCTGGCGGAGAGCGTGGGATTCGAACCCACGGTACCCTCTCGGGTACACACGATTTCCAATCGTGCACCTTCGGCCACTCGGTCAGCTCTCCAAGCCGGTTCCTATTTACAATAGCCAAACGAAAACGTCCAGTTTTTAATAAGGAATAATTTCTCCAATTCAGAATTTTTGATTCAAACATCAATTGGCCGGATAATTTCCTATCCAACCTGTTAACGTTTACATATCTCCATAATTACAAATTACTTCACGTAGTTAGCTCGCTGATGACACTGAAAACGCTTGGGTCTTTCTGCCCAACACTTTTTCGCTCTAGCTGTTTACAATCCATAAGCCTATGAAATAATTATGTAAAACTTCCAACTTGGTTTTATTGCACAATTCACAGCAAGAATACGTTAGTTACCACGAAATTTTTCTAGAAGTCATCCTAACCCGGAAAATTCATGAAAAACCTGCTGCGACTTGAAAATCCTCGATCTTTCACTCGTTTCCCGATTCTTTATACTCAACATCCTGTCAAGGTTGCTTCCGTTAAAAAACAGTTCCAACTTCTTGAAATATCATCGGTTTTCAGCGTCTCGCGACGATTTCTCATGAATTATCCGGGCTAAAAATACCGACCGAGGATTTCGAGGTGATTTCGAGACGAATTCGTCGTTGACGAGACGCGGAATAGCGGAAGTCTTTCAAGTCGAGACCGGCGGCGAAATCGACCGAAAGCATCCGAAAGACGACAGGAGTATATTTTTAAGATGGCTTCTAAGTACTTAAAATGGAAGACTCCCGGAGCACGTTGGAACCCCTGGGAAAATGAGGGGGGTTGAAATTTTCAATAACTTCGGTACAATTTCGACCATCGATTCTTTTTCGGAGATGAAACATGCTGTATCAAGGAGAAATCAAGCGGGTTGTCATGGGACGTATCCCACCGGGAGAAGACTTGTTATCCGGTGTAAAAAACCTGCTTGCGAGTGAAAAGATTCAAAACGGTTCCATTTCGATCATCGGTGCTCTGCGCAATGCGAAAATGGGATTTTACAATCAGAAAACAGCCGCCTACGAAAACCATATCCTGCCGGATGAAGTCGAAATCCTTCATTGCACGGGTAATATTTCCATGCTGGATGGAGACGTGTTTCCCCATTTGCATCTGATGGTCGGCGACCGGGAAGGTCGCGCCTTGGGCGGGCACCTGTTCGAAGCCGAAGTTTTCGTAGCGGAATGCATCGTGTATGAATTCAGCGGAGAACCGTTGGTCCGACAACAGGACGACACCACCGGCCTGAAGCTCTGGCCTGCAATAGAAAAGAATAAGTGATTACGGGATGCCAGCAAGGGAGGATTGAATGCGCATCGTGTCTCTCGTACCGTCTTTGACTCAAACTTTGATCGATCTGGGACGCAGCTTCGATATCGTAGGAAAAACATCGTATTGTCCCGAAATGCCCGGTGTCAAAGATCTCGGGGGACCGAAAAGCGTCGATCTGAAAACGTTACATGCTCTGGAACCCGATCTCGTCGTCCTCTGCAAGGAAGAAAACGACAAAAAACAGGCCGAAAGCATCATGAAGCGCTGGCCCGTGTTCGTGGATGATTCACGTACTGCCGAGGACGCCATCGCCACGGTTCTGGAACTGGGACAACGTACCAACGCCAACGAAGCCGCCCACATGTGGGAAGAAAGCTGCCGCAATCAACTTGAACTTCTCGCAGAAGAAAAAGCGGCAAAAAAGCCCGTGAAAGCGGCCTATGTCATTTGGCGTGATCCGTTGATGACAGTCAGCTGCGATACGTACATTCACAACATGATGGAACTGGCCGGATTCGAAAACGTGCTGGCCGGTGCGAAGGACCGTTATCCCTCCACAAGTCTGGATGAATTGGAAAGCCACCATCCCGAAGTTTATCTGTTACCGAACGAACCGTTTCTCTGGCAAGAATCCCACTTGAACGAATTTCCGAAAGACAAGGCACGTCTCGTTCACGGAGAATTTTTCTGCTGGCAGGGAACGTATCTTCTCAAGGGCATCCGAGCCTTCCAAGATAAGGGCTATTTACGGGAAAAATAGCCTCTACGATCCAATGTTGTCTTTGTTGTTCTGTTGCTGGATCATATTAGAACCCAAAACAGGCGCACCCAAAATCCTATAATGACGGATCAGGAATTTGTCTGACATTTCCGTTGAAAACCTCGTTCTACGACGATTTATCCTGAATTCTCCGCCTATAAATTTAACTATGCCGAAGTTTTCCTAAAAAACATCCTTTACAACGATCTCGTCCGTTCTTATGTTTTGAAAAACGCAAACAACGAACACGATTTTCGCGCCTCGAACGTGTTCCCTTCATTCAAAGGAGAGGATGGACGATGAAACTCCATGAGTACCAGGCCAAACGGCTTTTCGAAGAAGCCGGCATCGAACTACCGCCCGGAAAGGTGGCAACCACCCTGGAAGAAGTCCGACAATTCGCGGGTGAACTGCTCGACTCGGATCGTCCCGGCGTGATGGTCAAAGCCCAGATTCATGCCGGTGGTCGAGGAAAAGGCGGCGGTGTAAAATTTGCGAAATCGGTGGACGAAGCCGTTGCCGCCGCCGAAAAAATCCTTGGAAACCCATTGGTTACGCCGCAAACCGGGCCGGAAGGGAAAGTCGTCAATCAGGTACTTCTAACTCCGGCTACAAAGGTGCTCAAAGAAGTCTATGTAGCCTTCTTGCTGGATCGTGCCGAGGAACGGATGGTTTGCATCTATTCCTCCGAAGGTGGCATGGAAATCGAGGAATTGGCCGAGACATCGCCGGAGAAAATCGGCAAGATGGAGTTTTCCGCCGATGCCGGATTACGTCCTCATCAAGCTCGCTTGATCGCCTCACGGCTTGGCTTTGCCAAAAAGGACATGCTCAAGGGTGCAGCCGTCCTCATCAAACTGTCTCAACTGTTTCTGAAACGCGATTGTTCGCTGGTCGAGGTCAACCCCCTGGCCTTGACCGATCCTGACGGCGTAATTCCCCTCGATGCCAAAGTGACCATCGAAGACAACGCCATGTTCCGTCAAAAAGACCTGGCCGATTGGATGGACGAAACCGAGGAAGACCCCGGTACGCTGGCGGCAGCATCCTTCGGCGCCAGCTATGTGAAACTGGAAGGCGAGATCGGCTGCATGGTCAACGGAGCCGGATTGGCCATGGCCACGGTGGACGCATTGGCCGAAACGGGACGCAAACCTGCGAATTTCCTGGATGTCGGTGGCGGAGCGAATGCCGAGCAGGTTGAAAAGGCCTTTCGTCTGCTGATGGCGGACAAAGACGTGAAAGTCGCGCTGGTCAATATCTTCGGCGGCATCATGCGTTGCGATGTCATCGCCGAGGGTGTCGTCAATGCCTGCCGCAAGGCGTCTCCACCCTTCCCTATCGTTGTGCGACTGGAAGGGACGAAGGCCGAGGAAGGCCGGAAAATCCTTGCCGAAAGTGGCTTGGAGATTACACCGGTAACCGGTTTCGGAAACGCAGCACGAAAAGCCGCAGAACTGTGCGAATAAAGGGGAAAATTCATGATTCTTGTCAATGAAAACAGCAAACTGATCGTTCAGGGTCTGACCGGAAAAACGGGTCGGTTTCATGCCGAAATATCGCAGCAATACGGAACGAAAATCGTGGCAGGCGTTACGCCGGGACGTGGTGGCGAAGAAGTGCTGGGCGTGCCGATCTTCGATACAGTGGCCGAAGCCCGAGAGCAAACAGGCGGAAACGTCTCGGTGGTTTTCGTTCCACCTCCTGCGGCGGCGGATGCCATCACCGAAGCGGCGGCGGCAGGTGTCGAACTGGTTGTCACGATTACCGAGGGCATCCCCCCGGCGGATATGGTCAAGACCAAGCAGGCAATCAAAGCTCTTGGAAACAATACGCGCCTCGTAGGTCCCAACTGTCCCGGCGTGATTTCCCCAGCGGCAAAAGTTCGTGTGGGGATTCTACCACCGGCGATTTTCCAGCCGGGCAACGTAGGCGTGATTTCCCGTTCGGGAACGCTGACCTATGAAACGGTGGCTCAATTGGCCGCCAACGGCTATTACCCTTCGACATGCCTGGGTATCGGCGGTGATCCGGTGGTGGGCATGGGCTTTATCGACGTTCTGGAAGAATTCGAGAACGATCCCGAAACGAAAGGCGTGGTGCTGATCGGCGAGATCGGCGGCGACGCCGAACAGCGAGCGGCGTATTATTTCCGTGACCATATGACGAAACCGCTCGTCGCTTACGTCACAGGTGTAAACGCACCTCCGGGCAAACGCATGGGACACGCCGGGGCCATCGTCGCCGGAAAAGGCGGCAGCGCCAAAGAGAAAATCGCGACCTTCAACGAATGTGGCGTTCCTACGGCGCTTTCGCCAACGACCATTGGTGAAGTCGCGGCGAAAACCTTCGAAGGAAAATTCTGACGAGAATGGAAGAATGGCACTTCTCGCACGAAATCCGTTGGTTCAGGTTTTCAACCTGAACCGAAACGTTTGGGGGCAGGATACAATCCTGCCCCATCATATTTCGTGTAACTATTTAGAATCACAACATTATCTGTTTTCAATGATGAATCCTGCCAATTATTGCACCGAAAATGCAAGAAACAGGAATAGGATGTATCCCTACAAAAAATCCCCCCCCTTATCGATCAAGTTCGTTTAAATTCGCTTCAGCGAACGAATTTCATCGAAATGGGCATCAAGGGAAAACAGAAACACATCTCGCTTTAGGCATACCTCAGCGATCAAGCAATCCGTGGAAGGGATGGTCTTCCCTTTTTTGCGAAGAGTCTGCCAAAGCTTTCCGGCTCCGATGAAATCTTCACGAGTGGTATCGACATATGGAATCAGGCGAAAAATGGATTGAACGGCTTTCAACTCATTTTTTCGTAAGCCCTGGAAAATCTCCATCTCGATAACTCCGCACAGTAATACGCGATCTTCTGCTAACAGTCTGTCCAGTTTATCGCCCGCAGATCCCTTATCGTTTCGAAAAAAATCGATCCAGACCGAGGTATCGACAAGAACGTCAGCCATGGGTGATCTCGCTTTCCTCGTCTTCCATGGCACGCATTTCGGTCAGATCTCCCTCCCAGGCGATTTTGCCGCGCCTGGCCCGGAAACGGTCGATTCGCTTACGCCGCACCCATTCCACTATAGCGTGATTGACGGCTTCTGTTTTCGTTTTGGCATTGGTGAAGCTCATCAGGTCCCGAAAGATTTCTTCATCCACATTGATGGTCGTTCTCATGACTACCTCCATCATCAAGTAGAAGTCTATTATATGATCATTTTTCTCATAATACAAGCACTTCAAAGAATGATGGATAAACACAAACCATACGAATAAACAGTATTTGGGGTAGGTGTCATAGACTAGTCGTAGGTAACCCCTTGGCAACCCCTGGCTTCGGCTTTCTATCGCAAAAGTACAGAACGACTATATCCCGACCACCCCCAAAGGTGAGTTAATCGATTGAAATAGTAGAAAAAAGCGCATAATCCTAGCTTACCTTCCGCAAACCATAGTATTCTTCGAAAAATTGCATTGCATTTCTGATCTAATTTTTTTTGGCTCACATCAGGAGGCATCATGGGATTGGGCAAACATCGTCGATTGGATTTTTTTCTTTTTACGGGATTGTTTTTATTCGCGAACTGCATGTGGGGTTGTGGCAGCTCGGATGACAGTACGAGTAACGGTGACGAGGACCAGACGGAACAGTCGGAAAACGAACTCGATGAGACGTTTCCTGAATGCGGCAGTGGCGTATACCGTGGAAAATACATGCTACCCGGTCCGGGAGAAACAGGCTTCGACCAGGACTTGGAAGACCGCATCATGGCCTATGAACGGCAGTGGCACACGTTCAATGCCTATCCACTGAACATTAGCATGGACTGCTTCGTGGACCCGGAAGCGAGTGAAGATCGTGAACTCATTCGCCAGTTTATTCAGGAGCAGGAAGGTTGGGATTTTGAAGAGTTTGCAGGCAAGAAGGTGACGGATGTCATCAATAGATGGGAAAAGGTCGCAGGTCTCTACGGAGGCATGGGCATTGCATCCGATCTCATGCGTTACGCCGTACTGCGTGACCAGGGCGCGGATTGCGAAGAAATCGAAGTGGCCTTGGATCATGCCAAAAAATCTCTCGATGCCCTGCACCTGGCATTCGAACTCCCTGGAGTCCCTGGTGTGGTTGCGCGTGGATTTGCCGCAAAGAATTTCCCCGGAAATGGCCAGGATTATATCTCCAGAATCGTTCCGCTGACGGATGAAAACGGCTCTCCCCTGCCGGAAGAAAAAAACAACGGCGTGTGGCGTGAAGATTTCTCCGGCAAACATCCGGATATCATCTGGGAAGATTCTTGCAGTCGCGACATGATGAGTGGCTGGGCCGTCGCAGCAGCGATATCCATGGAAGTCATCGAAAACGACCCCAATTTTTCCGACGACCTCAAGCAACGCATCCGTGATGATTCTCATAATGTGATCGTCGAATTTCGTAAAATCCGTGAACCTTGGGGATACGATCTGGAATTTCCCGACGCAGACGGTCGCACCACTTACCATGGGTATCTCAATGAACATTGTGTGGAACGAGCCTTCTACACCGCCGAATTCAAGAATGGTTTCCATGCAATTATGGCGCTGGGAATCGTCGCCTCTTTCGCCTATGCTTCAGGAAACCCGGACGACCAATCCTACCTTTACGATGAATTGATCGACAAGCGGAAACTCCCTGAAATCGCTCTTGAAGACATGATCTACATCAACATGTTCGAACAAACGAACTACTCCAACTACAGCATGGCGTTCACAACGGCCTGGGCTGCTTTACGCTATATCAACGACGCCGATGCTCTCGATACGATTCGTCAGGCCATCGAAATTCAACTCTACGACACCCCTGCCGAGATCGCTTCTCCCGTAATGCAACAGCCAATCGAACAAAAACAGAGCTTCTTCGACTACGTGTATGCTTACTCGAAAACAGGGGGAAATGCATTTACAGAACCCACAATAGCACCGGATTCGGGGGCTTTATCGCGTGGAACGGAAACCTTGACAAAGATTCCTGAAGCACCCCTGTACGATTTCTATGTGGAAAACTGCGATGAACAAGAACAGGAATCCGGTGATTGTACATTGAACGATGGCACTCAGGTCACGTATCTTGGAGATGTCGGTAGAAAAGGAACGATTATCTGTGACAAACCTGTACCGATCGATATACGACCGACGAGCAACTACTATTGGCGAAGCTGTCCCTACACTCCCAACGGTGGTGGAGACGGAAGCCAGATGCTTCCCGCCGTTAGCTTCATGTCGGCTTATTGGATGGGTCGGTGGACCAAAGTGCCAGATTAACACCCGCTACCCCGGAACATTCATGAAAACTCTCGATTTTTCATGAATGTTCCGGGGTAAATTTCACTATTCGTTCCGTGATTTTACTGTCGTTGCCGCCGAACCCGTAGAACCCCCAAAACCGCCAACAACCATGCGGCTCCACCCAAACCGGCAATCGGAACCGATCGGCAACTACCGCTGTCGTCCTTTTTCGACACAACCGGAGTTTCCGTGTCCGTACCGGTTTCGTCGTCCACATCGCCGTCCGTCACCGTTCCGCCTTCCGGATCGGTGTAGGTTTCGGGATGCAACAGGTATTGGACTTTCAAAGCCACCTGCTCACGGGCATCCAGCAACACGTCTTCGTCACGAGTCCATGGGGGATGATCGGCGCAATACATACCGGGATTACTGCAGTCTTCCAACAACCAGGTACCGAACTTCGTATAGGCTCTTTCCACCTGCTCGCGAACGAAATCCTCCGCTCCCAGTTGGGACGCCAGGATGAACATTTCCCAGTCTTCGAATCCATCGCGGATCTGCTTCATGCGGTAGGACACGATAGGACCATCGATTTCGATACCATCGGGCGAGCCTTTGCCGTCCGCGATGCCGTTGTGATCGCCGGGATACAGAAGATTTCCGTCACCGTTGCGAGCGAAGGTCTCACCGAAGGATTCGACGTTGAGAAACTCTTTCCACGGATCGTCGTTGACCCAGTAGTTTACCCGCCAATACAGGAATCCGCTGGCTTTTTCATACCAGGTTCCCCATTTCATGATACGCGGCTCGTATCCGATCTTCGTATCCATATCGTACCCGGCATAAGGCGGCACGTTGGCATTGCAGGCGTAAAACCACAACTTCTGACCATCGTCCAAGCATTCCGCGTATTTTTCCCGTCCGGCCATACCGCTTTCCAGCCACCACCATTCTTCGTACATCGGCGTCACCGGGCACCAGATACCGATGACATCCTGAATGATTTCGTTCCAAGGGCTGGTCACGAGAATTCGCCCTTTCCATAGATCGTTTTCTCTCAGCAACAATTCTCCGTCCGTGCGAATCTGCTGGTACTCATGGTCGTCTTCTTCCATCCAAGGCTCGTCCGCAGCATAGTTGTACGCCTTTTCCAACCATCCTTTTTCCTGCAAATGCTTTGCAAAAGCCTGTGAAGCTTCGACGTACTGGTCCTCCGTCATCGATCCCAATCCACGACCTGGACGAAAATAACCGACGTTGAACCGAGCCACTGGGATGCCGTCCGGGAAGTATTCACCCGAAAGAAACGGCCCGACATAGGCGTCGTAGGCGGTCCAGTCGATGGGGAGCAGATCGCCGTTTTCGTCGAATTCGAAACTTACCTGACCTTTGATGTGCGTAAGGTCCATTCGATGATCATGCATCGCCCAATGGTAACGTTTGACGATTTCTTCATAATTATCGGTTGCTTCTTCGTTGGGACCGCCGTGGTGATCGCGCAGGTTATCCGAGAAACCGAACGCCGTGCCGAAACTGCGCTCCTGGGGGATATCGAAATCCCAAACCAGCAGCGTTATCGGAATCTCCACTGCGGTTTCACCTTCGGCAGTCAGTGTGGCTTTTCCGGTATAAGTTCCCGGTGCGGCATCCAGCGGTACATGCCAGTCCACGAAAACCAATCCGGTTTCGCCATCCCCCACGTTGAAAGGCGCACCGACGGCTTTCGTCTCTGTGGAATACGGATCGAAAAACGGCACCAGCGGGTCCGGGTAAAAACCGAGGTCGCGGGGGTAATCCTCCTCCAAAGAAGTCGGAGAATCGTTGACGATCTCGACGTACCATTCTCGGTATAACGTGGCGTTTTCACTGGGGATCGTCGCACCGTTCGGACCTTCGAGCGAACTTACCGTAACGTTGACCCCCTGAATGGGTCCGTCCGACCGCACGACGATTTGAAACCCTTCCCATTCGTTGCGCGCAGCCTTAAGGTCGGCTTCGGCAACATCGGGCATCGGCGTATCGTAGAGGATTTTCCGTGTCGCAGGAGCAACACCGACCGTTAAAGCAAAAGCCGGCTCGATAAACACTGCAAAGAGTAAAAAAACGATTCCTACGGTCAAAAATAGGTTCGAACGACCCATGGGGAGAACTCCTTTTCGAATGTCGATCGGGTTTTGAATCATCGTAACGTTTTGATGCGGGTAACATGCAAAGCAACGAAAAGACGATTCGAAACGCTCAGTTTTGTTCGTTGTAGAGGATTTTTCCCGAAATGTATACCAATCCGGGATGGATTTTGACCATGGCACGATTGCTGACGACACGTTCCACCCTTACATCACGTCCCTGCATTTCCCATTCGGTGCGAATCGCGATCAGTCGAGCTTCCTGTTCGTCACGGGCATTGATTACATAGGATCTGAGATAGCGTTCCTCTTCGTTTGACGAGCGAGGACTAAAGCGGATTGAATACTTCGAATCGGCAGCGTCGAGCACGAGATGGACCTGTACAGCTTCATCCATTCGTGCATTGGTCGCATGTCGGTAATCGCTTAAAAAGGCTTCGGGAAGAAATCCGTAAGGAAGCGTGTATTCGTACAATGCCTGCACTTCGTCATCGGCCTTTAAATGGGTACAGAGGCTCATGGTCCAGCAAAGTACGAAATTTGCTTTTTCCCAATCGATTTCCGTAACTTCCATCACGTTCTTGACCGCTTGCCAGCCCATGGCGATGCTTTGCTTCGAATCATCCCTGAGCATGGAAGACGCACTGGCAGCGATGAAGTAGTCTGGAGAATTCGGTGCGTGCTTGCGAAACCATTCGAATTCTTCGTCGAAACGATCCACATCATGGGTGTAATAGGAACCGACCATCCGATGGAAATGGACGTCCTGCCGCTCCGGTGCGATTTCAAGGGCTTTGTCCAGATAGTAACGGACCGTATCGGAATGTCCCGCCAAATGATGAGCGCGGGCAGCAGCCAACAAGATGTTCAGCCGTTTCGGATCGAGTTCGAGATAACGATCATAGGATTTTGAAGCGGCATCATAATCGCCAAGTTCTTCTTCACAACGGGCAACACCGTAATGAGCGGCAGCGAAATTTTTATCCCGACGAATGGCGGCTTCGTATCGCTCTCTTGCACTTCCCCAATTGTTTGTCGTTTCGAAATAAAAACCTAAATTGTACTGAAAATTGGGATTTTTCGGCTCAAGACGCTGGGCTTGCCGTAATTGCTTAAGAGATTCATCAAATTCCTTGATGTTCAACAACGCCAGTCCGAAATTGGAAAGCAAAATCGGTTCGTCAGGAAAAAGCTCGATCGATCTCTTGAAAACGTTGACAGCTTCCTGAGATTTGTCCATGTCGAGCAAAGTATTTCCCCAAAGATTGTACCGCTCGATCATTTCCTGATCGGTCCAGGAATCCGTATCGCATTCTTTGAGCAAATGAATAGCTTCGCTGGTTTTTCCCTGACTGACCAGGGATTGAGTTTTTTCAAGTTTCTCGTTCATGGATTACAGTTCACAACTCACGGTTAACGAAGCATTTCCACTCTAACTTTTTCAACCTAGCACCAGTTCGATTCAATAAACAAGGTTCTATTTGAAATCAACGCGAAAAAACGCCATCTTTACACTGACTTTTAGTTTTCGCATAACGTCAATGTTCTTCTCGCAGCCATTTAGCCATCCGTTTTCTAAGATAGTAGACGGCATCTTGCCGCTCATTTATCAGGTTTTGTGCTTCATATTTATCGTTAGCAATATCGAACAGGTACGGATCACGTTTCGAGCGTTCGATAAGCTTCCAACGCGCCGAGGCTCCCATGCGCATCGTACCCATGAATGCCGAATGAGCAATAGGTGCGTTCAAAGGCTCCGCAATTTGTCCTTGAAGCCTTGGTAGCCAGCTTTTTCCCTCCACCGAAGCGGGCACCGGCAGTCCCATAGCTTCCAAAAGCGTAGGCACTAAACCTGCCAATTCGGTCGCTTCTTCCACAACTTTACCCTTGGGCAGGCATTTGGGATAGGAAACGATCAACGGCACTCGCACCAGTTCGTTATAAAGGCTATGTCCGTGCCCGGCACTGCCGTGTTCGAGGAACTCGTCCCCATGATCCGAGGTGATGACGATCATCGTATCGTCCAGCATTTCCCGATTGCGATAGTAATCGAGCAGACGCCCGTATTGTTCGATGTTGTAATCCACTTCACCATCGTACAGAGCGGTCAGACGCCGCATGTCACGCGGGGAAGGATGCACTTTTTTCCGTTTGATATCCAATAGATACCAGGCCGTCCGATTCGGGTTGATCGCCCCGTTGTAATCCAACGTATCGTAGCGAGCCAGAATGTCTGTCGGTGGCTTGTAAGGCACGTGTGGATCGATGGTAACCATCCAGTTGATCGAGCCGCTTTCGTTGATTTTCAAGGAATCCCAGCGGTTTTCGAGAATATCGATGAGGTTTTCCGTATCACTGCAAAGGCTTTCGCGAATCGTATTGACGTTGTAATTCCACCCTCCTCCGAAACCGAAGCGGGTACTCACATAGCCGTTGCTGGAAAGCATCGTCGTGACGATTTCAGGCTTTTTCTCTTTCACAAGCATCGGAAACGTCGGGAACTGCCGGTCATCCAGCACATCGCCATGGCGAATCATTTTGAGGCTTTGGGGATACCCGCCCGTCAAAAGTGTGGCCTGGCTGGGTTTCGAGGAATTCCCCTGTACATAGGCATGCTTGAAAAGAATTCCATTCCGAACGGTTTGGTCGAAAAACTCGCTTTTTACCCTGGAATCGGGATTGTAGCTTCGGACTTTATCCCACCGTAACGTATCGGAAATATAAACCAAAACGTGTTTGGGCGGTTCCCAGGACTTCGATACCAAACGTTCCGGTTCGTAACGACCGAATTCGGGTTTTTCCAGCCATAGACGATCCCTGGAATGACCCCCTTCAATCGATAATTCCACCCGAACGAGGTCGTTGGCATAACCGGAAAGATCGATTTCCTCCGGATGGGCAAACGGCAGGGAGGCTTGTCCACGATCATATGAGTAGAGAATCCAGGTTTCTTCGCCACCCATCGGAGCGATACGAATGGAAAACGTCAACGCTCCCGGTTCGTGACTCGGATCGGCTTCGAAAACCGGTAACCATCGCAAGAAAGATTTTTCGGTCGGTTCCAACCAATATACGGCTTTGCGGCCAGGACGCATTTCGAGCGCGGGACTTCCGTGGCGGTCCTGGAAAAAGACAGGAGGATGATCGGGAAACTCTTCTTTCATCGAGCTTTCCGATTCGGGATAGATATGCAACCAATCCACTTCCACTCCTGGGGTCTGAACATAAAGTGAAGTGTACAATTGGCGATTAGCCGGGGTCAGTGTACCTTCCAGAATATGCCAGCCCTCTCCGGCCGGAGCGGACAGTTTTACAGGATCTTCCCCTCTTAGCTTCAAAGTTACGGAGGTATAGCCACGAGTCAATCGGGCACGAATCCGCACATGTAGGGTTTCCTGCCAAGGCAGGTGAACATCCATGATGGCATGATGCTCGGTCGTCGAATGGAAAAGCGTTCCATCATTATCTTTTCTAGGCGAGGACCAACCGTTTTTCCAGCCACCACGAATGTGGGCTTCGAATTCTTCCGTCCCACCTTTGATCCACAACCCTCGGTCATGAAAATCGGCCTGGGTGGAAATCTGCGACAACGGAAGCGTAATCGCTTCCCGTTTCGTTATAGATTTCGGGATGTTGGGTGTTTCCTGCTGTACGGAAACAGAAGCCAGACGATCCACGGTTGCAGGTTCTTCGATGACTTTTTCATTGATCGCAGTGTGCCCATCGGCCGCACGCACGCCGGGCATGTCGAACAGCGCGAAAAGCGTGATCGCTCCCAACAACAAATGCGGCACGGAAAGCACAAGTATAAAAAGGGGCTTCATTAACGTTGTCGTCCGAAAGAATGAGGTAAAAACGAATCGAATATAATGTACAGAGTATGTATTATAGGCCAAGTGCTTCTATTTTGCACGTTTTATCGTGTTTCGGGATTTTTTTCAATCCCTACAGATTTTGTTTTCGGGAATTTGGACGGGTTACCTCACAGAATCCATCGAAGAAATCAGGCACTTAAAAGAAGACGGTGGATCGTGGAAGTGAGGTTTTCGATAGAAAAGGGTTTTTGCAAAAAATCAACATCGTTACCAATCGCTTCATCTCCGAAGAATTTTTCAATACTGTACCCGGACATGTAAACGATACTGATCTTTTGATGCCGTTCACGAATTTTTTTCGCGAGTTCAATACCGTTGATATTCGGAAGCATCACGTCCGTCAACAAGAGGTCAATGGTTTCTTCTGTCGTTTCGGAGAGTTCCAATGCGTCAGGGGAATTGTCCGCAAACAGCACTTTGTATCCTCTATCTACCAGAACGTGGTTCACAAGATTACTCACAGTGGGGTCATCCTCCACCATCAGAATCGTCTTCGGACGTTCAGCCTTAACAGGAGAATCCAAAGGTTGCAGAGACTCGACATCCTTAAAAACCAAGGGAAATGAAACAGTTACCGTCGTTCCTTCATTCGGTATCGATTGAACGTCGAACTCTCCGTGGTTGTGCTGCACGATCCATTTCGCCGTAGCTAACCCAAGACCACGAAGACGTTTCGGATCGGGTTTTGACGAATCGGTATCGAACAGACTGTTTAGTTCCTTGGGGGAGAACCCTTTTCCATTGTCACGCAATGTAATCGCTACCCGATATTCGGGAACAGGTTTGTTTTCGATGACATCTTCGTCTTCACTGTTTTTGATGGACAAATCCCGAATTCTTGTTTGAATCCAGAATGTTCCATTCTTCGAGATACTTTTAGCTACCGTACCGGCAATATTGAGAAGAAATTGGCTGAATTGTCCTTCATCCACAGCAACGTGACAGGGACGCGGATCGAGTTCCATTTCCAGTTCGCAACGACTCCCAAGAGTGCTACGAAGAGAAGGCTTCATGGCAAGAAGATTCTCGTTGATTTCGATGGAGTCTTCGTTTTCAGACGATGGACGGACATTGAAGCTTTGAAGTTGGCGAGTCAAAGAAATGGCTCGACGAAGCGCACGGTTGATTTCATCGATCTCACCCTGCACATCGTCACCGCTTTCCAGGGAAATTTGAAGAATTTCCGTATGCCCGGCGATACTGGTTAGAATGTTGTTGAATTCGTGAGCCACATCCGCCGCCATGTTACCGATTTCCTTGAAATTCTGGATTTTTCGCAGTTGTTTTTCCAGGCGGATTTGCTCCAATTCGGATTCTTTTTGTTGGGAGATATCTTCGACGATGGCTTGAATACCGGCAATCTGATTTTCCGAATCTTTCACCGGAGTTATGTGGTAACGCAAATGGGTACGTTTCCCCCATTTCGTGATATAGGGATTTTCGGCAACAAAAGACTCCCCGGTATCGAGACAACGCTTGAAATCCGCCGAAATACCGGCTTGCACCAACGGCTCGAACGTCAACATATTGATGTTTCGAGTGGCATGAGCCGAAGGAGAGCCAAGTAATTTAAGCAACCTCGGGTTCAGGCTGACAATATCGCCGCGAACGTCCGTGGATAAAATTCCTACCGGAGCATTAATGACAAGCTGTCGGTATCGTTCTTCACTTTCCCTAAGAGCGTTGTCAGACATCACCCGCAAGGAAATATCACGAACGATGACAAGCTCGGCCTCTTTCCCTTCATGGTGAACGAGACTCGAACTCAATTCGGCGTAAACCACCGAATCGTCATCCCTTACAATTTCCAGTTCGACAATCCCAAGATTTCTTTCACCGGAAAGGTGTTTTTCCAGCATATTTGAAACAGCGTGGCGATGATCCGGATGAATGAAATCGACATAAAAGCGACCCAACAGTTCGTCGATGGGACAACCAAGCATCTCACAAAGACAACTATTGGCATACCTAATTACACCGTTTTGAACGATACAAATCCCGTCGTCGGCAAGTTCGACGAGATTCCGGTACATTTCTTCACTATAATGAAGCTTTTGAGTACGATCCTTGACCTGATCTTCCAATGCATGTCGATGACGCTCGTTTTCCTCGAACAGACGTTTGTTTTCGTCGCTTAAGTGCTTGACTTCTGCGGCATTTTGCACCACCCGGCAAATCGCTTGTCGAGTAACCGGCTTGTAAAGATAGTCGAAAGCGTTGAAACGTACTGCCTCGACGGCGGTATCCACATTGGGTTCGCCCGTTATGATGATCGCCTGAACGTCCGGTTGGGTCACACGAATTTTTCGGAGCAGGTCCACGCCATGGATATCGGGAAGAATCAGGTCCGTTACGACAACATCGAAGGTTTTGTCTTTAATTTGCTCCAGGGCATCTTTTCCATCCTCCGCTGTAGAGACATCATGGCCCTCGTCCACCAAAAATTCGCGGAGTGTGAAACGAATACCTTTTTCGTCGTCGATGATAAAAATTCTGGCCATGAATGCGGTACTTTCGAAAATCCAAGTAAAATCAGAATAATTTATTTTTCACCATTTCGCAATTCCAGGATGAAACGAGTATAATCATTTATCCGGCTTTCCACTCTCAATTCTCCCCCATGTTCCGAAACGATTCCATGACTCAGCGATAATCCCAGCCCGGTTCCCACATCTTTCGGTTTCGTCGTGAAAAACGGGTCAAATATTCTTCCGAGATGTTTAGGTGATATCCCCACACCGTGATCCGTAAACGTCATTCGAACCCAAACCTGTTCACCTTTTTCGAAAGATCGGGCTTGAATGGTAAGCTTTTTGTTTTCGTGACTTTCCGGGTACCGCTCATTCAATGCATCCTTGGCGTTGGTGATTAAATTGAGCAATACCTGCTGGATCTGTTGACGACGACAATAGACGTAAAGCGTTTTGTCGGGAAAATCCAATTCGACCTGTATTCGGTCCTTTTTCAAATTGGAGGCAATCAGTTTTAGGACTGAAGTCAACAATTCCTGAATGGGATAGTCGTCGTAAGTTTCTTTTTCCTGGCGGGCAAAGGCCAGAAGGTTGCGAACGATGTCGGCCACGCGTTCGGTTTCCGAAATGATTTCGGTAGAATATTCAAAGTCGCTGTCATCTTCCTTGGCTCGTTCCCGTATCAACTCCGCATAATTCATGATGCTATTGATCGGGTTGTTGATCTCATGTGCAACGCCACTGGCTAACGTACCCAAAGATTCCAGTTTCTGCTGCTGCCGCAATCGAGCATCGAACACGCGCTTTTGTGAAAGATCGCGCAAAACGAGCACACATCCTTCGATGGTTCCTTCTACCGGAATCATCGGAGCGCAGATTATTGAAACGGGTAAAATGCGGTCTTCGCTTCGATTGGGCCGGAAAAAGGTTTCCTCTTCAATCAAACAGGGATCGGACGACTTCAACACCTGCATGGCCGGGTTTTCCAACGGGTCAAGTGTCAATTCATCAACGACTTCAAATACTTTCTCTACATTGGATCCAGTCAGCTCACCGGTTTCTTTTTCAAGAAGGTTCTGTGCAGAACGGTTGAAAAAGACCAAAATACCGTTTTTGTCGGTCGCTAAAACCGCGTCGCTGACGCTGTGCAATATCGTAGAGAGCCACTTGCGGTTTTCCCTCAGGGATTGCTCGAACTGATCCCGTTCCATCGTCTCGATCGACAGCGCCACGAAATCCGCCACCGACCCGAGGAAATTCTGCTCGTCGAGGGTCCATTTGCGGATGAAGCCGTAAAACTCGTTGTGAACGATGCCTACTTGCTTTCCCCGAAGATATACGGGGGCATCGAGAATCGAAAAAAGCGGCGTAGGATTGTTTCCTCGGAAAGATTGGAGATCGCTCGTCCGGGAGTCGTTATCCACCTGATCCACCGCGAGGGTTCGTTGATTGGTCAATGCTTTGAAATAGCGGGGACAATCGGAATATTGGATCGTCTCTCCACTTGAAAAACGAGCCTCTTGACGATTGTAGCATTTTGCACATTTTAGAACGAAATCATCCTGTTCGAACATCCACACACCGGTTCGGTGAACTTCCAGAGTATGCGCCACCATCCGCGTAAGATCGCTGAACGTCGATTCAAGATCCCCCAAGTTGTGAATGTTGCGCTGCGCAAGCCCGAAAAGTTCTCGGTTTTGCTTTTTCAGGCGGTGCTGGTTTTCCAAAATGGTTTTTTCGTGGATTTTGTGATCCGTCAAATCACGCACGGCTGCAATGAAAACGTCCCGCCCGTGATATCGACAACGCTTTTGAACCAGCTCGAGGGATAGGTTTTGACCTTGTGGAGTAATTCCCGAGACTTCGAAAGGAACTTCTTCGATCGTATTGCATTTTTTTGCAAAAACACCGTGATATTCCGGTGCAATCATTTCGTACATCGACTTGCCGAGAAACTGGCTTTTATCCAAACCATACATCGTGGCAAATCGCTCGTTTACATCGATGAGATAACCGTTTTCGTGGATCAGTATCCCATCAAAAGCGGCCTGGGAGAGTTTCCGAAAGCGTTCCTCGCTTTCTCGCAAAGCTTCTTCTGCCTCTTTTCTTTCGGAAATATCTTTGATGATCGAAATCGTTCCCGAAAGCCCTTCGCCGGGAAGAACCAGCAGACTCAGAGACCAATCCACCCAGATGCTCACTCCACTGATACAATGATGGAGGCTTTCTCCACGCCAACTCCCTTTGTCTTCCAACAGAAAGCTCAAGCTATCCGATGGTATGTCCATGCCGGGAATTTCGATTAGATGCAGCAACGTTTCTCCCATAGCCTTATCGAACGGCAACCGATACAAACGTTCCGCCGCACGATTCCACGATGTCACAACGAAGCGCTCGTCGGTCGTAATCACCGCATCGTCCAAATTACTGAAGATATCCAGGATATCGGTTGTATCGTTGCTTGAATTCATCATTGCTTTCTGGTAGAAAAATCGCTTCAATAAGGTCGAATGTCCGAAAAAAATTCGACCGGGGGCGTACCGTCGGATTTCCTCCCTTGAAATTTTGTGGTTCAATGGGTCGAATCATCCCGTCAAGGAAGATAGACGCCACGAAGAATAGAATACAGCATCCTTTTGCAAAGTTCAATCGTAGAGGTTGCAAATGTCCAGAAAATCTACCAACTGGGGATTTTATACACGTGCCATCCATGCAGGTTTTTCTAGCGACCAGCATCGGAACGCTCGTGCCGTTCCCATTTACCAGACGACGGCCTACACCTTTAACGATACGGATCACGCCGCCCGCCTGTTCAAGATGGAAGAACCTGGATACATTTACACCCGCCTGAACAATCCGACAGTTGACGTTTTCGAGCGTCGCATGGCGAATCTCGAAGGGGGAGATTGCGCCGTTGCCTTCGCGTCAGGAATGTCGGCGATTTCTTCGACACTGCTTGCCCTGGTTCACGCCGGAGACGAAATCGTCTCCTCAGCTTCGTTGTATGGCGGAACATTCAACCTGTTTTCGACAACGTTGGCCCGGTTCGGCATCCGAACGCATTTTGTCGAAAGCACGGACTACGAATCCTTCGAAAAGGCAATAACAGACAAAACCCGAGTGCTGTACGTAGAGACGATCGGGAACCCGAAAATCGATGTCCCGGACCTTGAAGCGCTTGCCGACATCGCCCACGCCCGAAATCTTCCGCTCGTCGTGGACAATACCGTGGCGACTCCCTGTCTGTGCAGACCTTTCGAGCATGGAGCCGATCTTGTGGTGCATTCGGCAAGCAAGTATATCGGCGGTCACGGAGCGGCATTGGGAGGTGTCGTGATATCCGGGGGATCGCTGGATTGGCCCCGAAGTTTTCCCGCACTGGAATCCTATGCCGTAGAGGGTGAATCTCCGGTGATTTCGGCCATTCGTGCGGAAACCCTGCGTGACTTCGGCGGCGCCCTCGCCCCTATGAATGCCTTTTTGCTTGCACAAGGTCTGGAAACACTTGCCTTGCGAATGGAACGCCATTGCGACAACGCTTCCAGGCTGGCGGCTTTTCTAAGCAGTCACCCGGCTGTAGAATACGTGAATTATCCGACGGTTTCGGGTTATCCCTGCCGAAACAATGCCGAAAAATACCTGCCAGCAGGATATTCCTCCTTGCTCTCCTTCGGCCTTAAAGGCGGTTTCGCAGCCGGAAAACGGTTGGTGGATGGCTGCCGGATGATTCATCATCTGGCCAATCTGGGAGACACGAAGACTCTGATTCTCCATCCGGCCTCTACGTCCCACGAACCCTTGACGCCCGAACAACGGTTGGCGGCAGGTGCTCCGGATGAACTGATTCGTATGAGCGTAGGTTTGGAGAATTTCGAGGATATCGTGGCCGATCTCGAACGGGGTCTAACCGATGCATCGGAGTAATTTTGTTCTGACGGCTGAAAAAGCCGGAAAAAAACTGGGATTTGCTCAAAAGACCGCTCCCGACTGCCTGCATAAACACGTCTTCGACCGATTCGTTTCGGACGCAGGAGAAACCATCGCCAACTTGACGGTAGCTTACCGGGTGTTCGGGCGACCCAATCCCCAACGTGACAACATCGTGCTGGTCTTTCACGCTCTGACGGGAGACGCCAACTGCGCGGGATATCGAAGCGGCGACGGATGGTCTTCGGGCTGGTGGGAAGGCATCTTTCAGTCCGGTAGTGCACTCGACGTGTCTAAATACTGCGTCATCTGCCCCAACCACCCGTTAAGCTGCTACGGCTCAAGCGGTCCCACATCGGTAGCTGTGGGAGAAAACCAGCCATTGGGACCGGATTTCCCTCCCCTCACCTCTCGTGATCTTGCTCGAATTCACGCCGATTTGATCAAAGCCCTGGGAATCGAACGTCTGTTTTGCGTAATCGGCGGTTCGATGGGAGGAATGATCGCTCTCGAATGGGCGTTGCTTGATGAAATTCCTACGGAAAACTGCGTGGTGATCGCCGCACCGGCGGCAGGGAGCGCCCAGGCCATCGCCTTCAACCACATTCAACGACGCTGTTTCGATCTCGATCCGCAATTCAAAGGTGGACACTACTATGGGGGACCGAAACCCAAACTAGCGTTGTCATTGGCTCGTCAAGTCGCGATGGTCACCTATCGCAGCCCGGCGGAATTCTCCGAGCGTTTCGGGCGTCAAACGGCATTCAGCCTGGAAAAAGACGACCGCTACTATGAAATGCAAAGCTACCTGGATCATCAGGGCGAAAAACTTCTGCTTCGTTTCGATCCAAATTGTTATCTAAAACTGCTTCAGGTACTCAACGAGCACGATATTGCACGCAATCGACCGGACCTGCCGAAAACGATCCGACAAATTCGTGCAAAAATGCTGTTTCTCGGCATTGATTCGGATATTTTGTACACAGCCGAGGAAGTCGAGCAAACCTATCGTCTATTTCAAAAGAATGGTGTTTCGGCACAATACGACTGTTTGCATTCCAAATACGGCCACGACGGCTTTTTGATTGAATTCGAATCGTTGAACGCGATTCTGCATCACTTTTTTCGATAGAGAGGAAACAACATCATGGGGAAATCGATCCGAATCGGGCTTTTCGGCCTGGGAACTGTCGGTAGCGGACTCGTTAACATCATCGAACGTCGGAAACAGCGATTGATGCAAAGCGCCGGAATCGAGTTGTCCGTGGTGAAAGCCGTCGTGCGCAATCCTACAAAAAAACGTTCCTGTGAAACCGAAGGCATTCACGTATCCACGAGTTACGAATCGATCCTGGAAGACAAAGAAATCGACATTGTGGTGGAACTGATCGGCGGCACCGAGGACGCTTACCGCATCGTACGTCGTTCTTTGGAGAGTGGCCGACCGGTCGTCAGCGCCAACAAAGCCCTTTTGGCGGAGCACGGACAGGAATTGACGACCCTGGCGCGAACCCACAACCAGGCATTTTTCGCAGAAGCCGCCGTCGGGGGTGGAATGCCGATCCTGAAAACGCTACGAGAAAGCATGGTGGCGAACCGCATCACCTCGCTTGCCGCAATCATCAACGGAACGACGAACTTCATTCTGACCAAAATGGCGGAAGAAGGCTTGAGTTATTACGAAGCCCTGAAACTGGCGGGAGAAATGGGATTTGCCGAAGCCGATCCCACGCTGGATGTAGAAGGCATCGACGCCCAACAGAAACTACGCATTCTTGCGGCACACATCCTCGGTGGAACATATCCGAAGGGCGAAATTCTCTGCGAAGGCATTACCCGACTCGATGAACACGATTTCACGTTTGCAAAAAAACACAACTACGCCATCAAACTGCTGGCTCTGGCTCAACGTTTTGAAAACGATATCGAATTGCGAGTACATCCGACTCTGATCTCCAAACTGCATCCGCTGGCCAGCGTACGCAATGAATTCAATGCCGTATTTCTCAATGGGGATGCCGTCGGGGAGATCATGCTCGCAGGACGTGGAGCCGGTTCCTTCCCCACCGCCAGCGCGGTTTATGCCGATATCGTTGACATCTGCACCCGCACGCAAAATCCTTCGGCAGAACCGGAAATCAGTCAGGAAGCATTGAACATCGTGCATCCCATGGAAGTAACCAGCGAATATTACATCTGTTTCACGATCGATGACAAACCCGGAATCATCGGAGAAATCGCTACGATTTTAGGAAAGCACAAAATCTCCGTCTCTTCGATCACCGCCGAGTTGATTCCCAATGCCGAAGATCTCGGACGCCTGGATATCATCGTCCATCAATCGAAGGAGAAAGCGATTCGCGACGCCGTTCGCGAGGTGGCGGAACTTCCCCGAGTACATGGAGAAGGAAAATTCATTCGCATTCAACGAGGCTTGTCCTAACATTACGGAATCCCGAGTGAGAGAAAAACACTCAAGGATCGAAAAAATTCTGTCAAATTACTCATCCTCGCCGTCAAGAACTTTGCGAACTTTAATCGCCAATGTTTCCGGCACATAGGGTTTGCCAATGAATTGAAGGCCGCTGTCGAGAATCCCGTGGTGGGCGATCACTTCTTCCGTATACCCAGAGGTAAACAGCGTTTTCAAGTTGGACTGCCGCGCCGTTAGAATCTCCGATAGTTCACGACCATTCATTTTCGGCATGACGATATCGGTCATCAATAGATCGAGATGTAGGTTTTCCTTTTCAACAAGTTCGATCGCTTCGGGACCGGTATTGGCATCGAAGACCTTGTATCCCTGACGAGTCAGCAAACGTGTGGCAACGTTTCGTACCATCGGTTCGTCTTCCACGACGAGAATGGTTTCACTACCTCTCGGAAGATTTTTATGGATCTTTCGTTTCCGTTTGGCTTTCACCTTTTCTTTGACCATCGGCAGGAAAACTTTGAACGTAGACCCCTTGTCGATCTCCGAATAAACTTCAATATTTCCACCATGTTGCTTGATAATTCCGAAGGCGGTGGCCAATCCGAGTCCTGTCCCTTGATCCTTATCCTTGGTCGTGAAAAACGGCTCGAAGATTTTGCTTATGGTATCCGCATCCATACCGATACCGTTGTCGCTGACAGCGATCATCACATAATCGCCTGTAGCGACTTGGATATGCTGCTCAACATATGATTCATCCAGTCGAACATTATCTGTTTCAATGGTCAGTTTGCCGCCATCAGACATGGCGTCGCGAGCGTTGACAACCATATTGACAACAACCTGCTCGATTTGACCTGAATCGGCGCGAATATGTCCAAGATTTTCCGCCAATTTCCAGACAATGGAAATATCTTCGCCGATAAGCCTTTCCAATAGTTTCCTTAAGCTCTCGATCATTTCGTTAACATTGACGATCTTCGGCTCGATGATCTGTTTTCGACTAAATGCAAGCAACTGTTTGGTCAACTTGGTGGCACGTTTGGCAGCGGATGAAATTTCTTCCAACGTGTCATAAAGTGGATGATCGGGAGAAATATCCAGCATACCCAACGAAACATTACCCTGTATACCCGTCAACAGGTTGTTGAAGTCATGAGCCACTCCACCCGCCAGCCGTCCGATGGACTCCATTTTCTGGGATTGCCGGAGCTGAGCTTCGATATGCTTTTTCTCCGTAATATCTGTACAAGCGCCAATCCATTTAATGGGCTTGCCATCGTCTCCTAAAATCGGCTGTCCGAAATCGGACCAATACCGCCACGTACCGTTTTCACGTCGGATGCGGTATTCATAGTGAATTGGTTCCGTGGATCTTTTGTGAAGTTCTATGGCGTCTTCAAGTTGAGCACGATCTTTTTCGTGAATCAACTCGACCCATGCTTCAATCGTGGGTTTTATCGTTCCTGTCTTATATCCCAATTGCTTGTCGATATCGCCGAACCAAGTCAGACTTCCAGTTTCGATATCCCATTCATAAATCAGATCCGCAGTGGCTTCGGTTACCAGTTTCAATCGTTTTTCGGATTCGACACGCTCGGTGATATCACGAGACGAAGTAATCACGGCTTTGACATTTCCCATGCTGTCAAGCTCGGGCATCAACAACCAGTCCAACCAATAACCGTGCGGAAGAGAAAATTCCACGCGATTCACCTTTCCCGTATCGAAAACGTACTGAATCGCTTCCGCCCAGAATTCGCACATCTCGGAGGGAAACCCCAACTCTTCGTGCGTTTTTCCGATAAAGTCCCAATGATCGATACCAGTGAGAGTTTTTACGATGGGATTGACGTACAAGTGACGTAATTGAGGGTCGAAACGCATGATGGTGTCGATGGAATTCTCCGCCAGCGCTCGGAACGTTTCCTCACTTTCACGAAGCGCATTTTCAATTTCCATGCGTTGCGTTACATCCGAAGCAAAGCCCAGAAAGCGGGTGTCTGAAATTTTGACAGCATCAATGGACCAGTATCGTTTCTCGCCGTTTTTTGTCAGGAAAGCCACTTCACCCCTGGAATGACCTTTTTCAAGAACACCCATGAATTGTTTCTTGCCGGCTTCTATCGATTCCGGTGCCATTATATCCTGGATTGAGCGCTCTAAAAGCTCATCATTGCTGTATCCGGACATCGTACTGGCAGCTTTGTTCGCCTCTATGCATTGGCCTTCTTGATTGACAATCAGCACACCATAAGGCGCATTTTCTATATAACTGCGTGCTTTTGCTTCGCTGATCTCCAATGTTTCTCTAGTCCGAGAACTTTCCAAAGCGATGGAGGCTAAATCCCCTAGAGTTTGGGCCAGTTGCGCATCGTGCTCGTCAAAATCCGTGGGTTTGTTCGCTAAACCGATCAAACCTATGGCTTTTCCCTGCACGTTGAGTGGAACGAACATCACGTTTTTCAAAGCAACATGACCTTCAGGCAGATATTTAATCCACTCGCTATTGCTGAAATTGTTGTCCCATACGGTTTTTCTCGTGTCGTAAGCTTCTTTTCTCAAGCCACGAACGGGCATGGGGAGATCGGGATTGACCGTACAGGACAAACCACCGTCTTCTATAAACAAAATTTCGTATTCTTTTCCACCTTTGGTCGTCAAGGCAACATACCCGGACACGGCTCCAGTCAATTGGCGACAGGCATCGAAAAGTTTTCGAGCGGTTTCTTCAAAGGTTTTGTCTTCCAGAACACTTTTGGCCGCACTGAAAAAGACATGAGTTTCTTCGGCTAGTTTTTGAGTTTTTTCCAGGGCTTCGGCAAGCTTTTGTTCTGTAGCTTTCTGTTGGGTAATATCATTATTGACGACAATCGCAGCCATGACTTCCCCGTTATCGTCCAGCACGGGAGCCGTCGAATTGAGAATCGTACGTTTTACGCCATCGAAAGCATCGATTTCCAACAACTCGTTGAGAATGGTAACCCCTTCATTGACAGTATGGGCAAGTGCCCAATCTTCAGGGGCGATTTCTTCGCCTGAGGGAAGCTTCCTTGCTTTGAAAACACCATAGTTCTCCTGTGGGACCAAAGGTGAACCACCCCAGATTTTCACCCCAGCGATGTTCCCTTTTTTAAGCGTTCCATCTTGATCGGCCAGCCAAAGCCCCACGGGGAGGATATCGAACACTTTGCGGAATATTTTTTCACTGTGCCGAATCGCTTCCTCGGCTTTTTTTCGGTCCGTGATATCTCGAATGTTCAATATAATTCCACCAATACGTGGATCATCGAGGTAATTGCTGCCAATGGCTTCCAAGTATCTCCACTCTCCGTTTTTGGTTTGATGCCTGTATACATTGGTAGCTTGTGCTCCGGGAGTGCTAAGGACTGCTTCCATCGACTCAGCCATGGAAGCACGATCCTCGGGGTGAACGTGATCGAACCCATTGGTTCCGAGATATTGCTCAACCGTATAACCAGTCACCCGTTCAACCGAGTCACTAACAAACAGTTCATTGGCGTTTTCGTCGATAACTGCAACGATATCGCTGGAATTTTTAAGAAGCAAACGAAACCGTTCTTCACTCAAACGAAGGGCTTCTTCCGTACGTTTTCTTTTTGTGATATCCGTAGAAATACCAACCATTCCAATGGGAACCTGATGGTCATCGTAAACCATTTGAGTTCGGGCTAGAAGAATGATCTCTTTGCCGTCTTTCGTGAAATTCACGACTTCCCCGGACCATGAACCGTTTTTTCGAGTGGATTCAAGAATTTCTTGTTGACTTGCACCTCGGATTTCATCTTCACCGAAAGAATGAATCGTTTTTCCAATAATTTCTTCGGGTGTATTGTCAAACGCCAAGCATTCCGCTTTATTGACATAGGTTATAATACCATTGAGATCGGTGCCGGTGATCATATCCTGAATCTGATCGAGAAGGAGACTTTGTAAATGTAACTCCGCCTCGGCTTTCTTCTTCGCAGAGATATCTCCGCAGAATCCCATGTATCGATTGGGTGATATTTCCACCGCTTTAAGAGATGCCGGAAAGCGGGTACCATCTTTTTTGCACAGTATTATTTCTGCTTGAACCTGCCCATTACTCTTCAATTCAGAAAAAGAACGGGTAGCTTCGGGAGGCGCATCGGGTGGAGCGAGATTGGAAACTGACATATTCAGGAGTTCTTTCCTTGAATATCCAGTCATTTCACAGGCTTTAGTGTTCACATCGATATAGTGACCATCCGAATCGACGATGAAAATCCCCTCAGGTGCATTTTCAACGTAAGTTCGATATTTTTCTTCACTTTCCTTTAGAGCTTCATCTGCTCTTTTTCGGTACGAAAGATCACGGAAAGTACCTATGTGGTATTCTTGTTCCCCAATACGAGTTGTTCCACCGGAACTGATTTCAACCGGAATGATGCTTCCATCTCGACACTGAATTTCGATTTCAGTATATATAGCACCGGGAGTGTGAACAGCTTTCTGGAAGCCTTCTTGGTTGACTTCCTTTGTTTGAGGAGGATGAATCTGACTTTGGTGCATAGTCAACAGTTCGGCTTTCGACCAACCTGTCAACTCTTCGGCTTTCGAATTGCAATCCAGTATCATTCCGGTATGAGGATCTGCCACCATAATGGCATCCTGAGCTGTCTCGAAAAGCATCCGGTAGTGCTCTTCACTTTCTTTCAGCTTTTGGTCTGCTTTCTTTGTGGCAGTAATATCGCGTTGCGCTCCCCATATACGTGTCAAATACCCGTTTTCGACAGCCGCCGAATACGACTCGGACAAATAAAGCGGGTTACCGTCTTTGTCTATATCGACTGTTTCCTGGCCATTGACCAGGAAATGTTCGGCTCGAACAGCAAGCAAGGCTCTTTTACCATACCCCGGTGCGAACTTGATGGTGGGTTTGCCAATCATGTCCAGCGGCGTCAAACCGTACATTTTTGCTAAAGCTGCATTGACGTCACCGACAACGGAACGTTCATCGATCAATGCAACAATTTTTTCGTCCGGAAGATCAATTGGAATCGGTTCCGTAATGTCTACCCGGTAAATTCCCTCGCTGGCATGGGTGATGAAATTACGGTAGTTTTGTTCGCTACGTTTCAAGTCATCCAAAATTTTGGTAAGCCTGGAAACGTTGACACCATGAGCGACAATGTAAGATACTCCGTTGAGTTCCTTTAGGTTTCCATTGAAAACGTACGGAATTTCTTCACCAGTCTTCGTCGTCAAATGCGCTTCGACGTTCGAATAACCCTTCTCGTAGGTTTCTTTGATTTTCTCTTGGATGCGTTTCTGATCTGTTTCATCAAGAAAAAACTCGATCACGTTCATTCCGTCCAGTTCTTCAGCCGAATAACCAGTAACCGTTTCCATTTCTTTGTTCCAACGAACCAACTGGTTTCCCATATCAATGGTGCATACCAGTCCCGGCAAATTGTCGAGAACTTCATCCGAGAAACGCTTTGCTTTACCCTGAACAGAAGAGGAGTGAGGAGGGATCTCGTTATCAATACCTGCCAGCTTGGCTTCCAACTCCCGGATACGTTGTCGAGCTTGCTCTAGTTCCTTTTTCAGCCAGGCGTCTGCGTTTTCGCGTTGCTGATCATGCCTTTGGTCGCTCACTTGTCCCCCTTTACAGTCGGTATATGCTTCCGGGAATCCCAAGAAAATCCAAGCATATGCTCAAATTTAATGTACCATTATTTTCAGAAAAAATACAATCAAAACCTGGACTACGCTGCAATGAAGGAACCAGGGATTGTACCTATTTTTGTGCGGATTTTTAAAGTGAATCCCAAAGATCGCACAAAATAATTTACTTTTCAATATACAATGCAACTGGATCCTTTTTCAAGAGCTCCAAATCGTACAACAGACTAAGAAAGTCGCTTCAACTTTCTTGCCATGAGAAACAGCCTGTGGAATAGTAGCGCATTCCGTTTTTTGCTTAAGATTTATGTCTTGCCCATGGAGGCCCGGTATGAAGCCATTGAACAAACAACTTCTCAATCTCAGTGCCGACACGGTTCGTTTTCTCGCCATCGATGCTATCGAGAAAGCCCGTTCGGGCCATCCGGGAATGCCGATGGGTATGGCCAAGGCCGCCGTCTATCTTTTCACGCGCCATCTTCGTTTCGACCCGACGGACCCGTCCTGGCGTGACCGGGACCGCTTCGTGCTCTCCGCAGGACATGGTTCCATGCTGTTGTACTCCCTCCTGCACCTTTGCGGATACGATGTTTCCATCAAAGATATCAAGAACTTCCGTCAATGGGGCAGCCGCACACCGGGTCACCCGGAATACGGTGAAACGGCAGGAGTCGAAACGACCACCGGTCCGCTTGGCCAGGGTTTCGCCCATGGTGTCGGCATGGCGTTGGCAGAGAAAATGCTCCAGGCACGGCTTCAGCGGGATGACGAATGGAACCCCGTAGGACATAAAATCGTCGGTATCGTCAGCGATGGGGATCTGATGGAAGGCGCCGCCGAAGAGGCCGCTTCGTTTGCCGGACACCACAAGCTCGACAATCTCCTTTACTTCTACGACAGCAACGACATCACCATTGAAGGAAGCACCAACCTCACCTTCTCCGACGATATTCCCAAACGTTTCGAAGCTTTGGGATGGAAGGTCGCCGAGTGCAGCGGTCGAGACTACGATTCGATGGAAGCGGCCATTCAAGAGGTGATGGAAGACGAGGAACGTCCCAAGCTCGTCGTGGTACGCACGCATATCGGCTGGGGAAGCCCCAACAAACAGGATACTCCTGACTGTCACGGCGCTCCGTTGGGAGAAGAAGAAGCCGCGCTGACGAAAGAAGTGCTCGGCTGGAAAGACAACCCCGAATTCCACGTTCCCGACGAGGTTCGGGAGTTCTTCCGTCAGGCCGTTAAACCACGACAGCGAGAACATGAAATCTGGCAATCGCAATTCGATAGCTGGAAAGAGCGCAACCCTGACCTGTATGAGATCTGGAAACAACATGTCGAACCGGAACCCTGGCCGGAAGATCTGTATGAAAAGATTCTCGCCGCCATGCCGGGAACCGAAGCTCCGACCCGAAAGCTTTCGGGTGCAGCACTTAACGCTGTGGCGAAACTTCATCCGCGCCTCATTGGTGGTTCGGCTGATCTTGGACCCTCGAACAAAACCGAAATCGCCGGGGCAGAGGATGTCGGTCCGGGAAGCTATCTTGGACGCAACCTGCGTTTCGGCATTCGTGAGTTGGCAATGGGAGCCATCACCAACGGTATCAATTTGTACGGAGCGTTTCGCGGTTATTGCGGCACATTTTTCGTGTTTTCGGACTTCATGCGTCCTCCCGTGCGTCTCGCGGCTCTGATGAAACTCAACAGCCTGTTCATCTACACCCACGATTCGTTCTACGTCGGTGAAGACGGTCCCACCCACCAGCCGATCGAGCACCTTGAGGCCATGCGCCTGATTCCCAACCTCGAACTGTGGCGTCCGGCATGCGGCGAGGAAGTCGCCGCCGCCTATGCCCATGCCTTGCGTCGGCAAGACGGACCCTGTGCCTTAGTGTTCTCCCGGCAGAAAGTCCCGGCGCTGGAACTTCCTTCCTCCGTAAATGAAAGCCTGATTTCCAAAGGCGCTTACACGGCGTGGGAACCGGAAGGCGGACCGGAAGCCGTCATCGTGGCGACGGGCTCGGAAGTGCATATCGCCATCGAAGCCGCGAAAAAACTGGAAAAAGAAGGCCGAAAGTTCCGAGTGGTTTCCATGCCTTGCCGAGAAGTTTTCATGGCACAGGACACCGAATACCGCCGCAGCGTCCTTCCGCATAAAATGCCCAAAGCCGTGGTCGAAGCCGGTTCTCCCGGCGGATGGTGGCGTATTGCCGGATCTCACGGGCTGGTCATCGGCATGGACGGCTTCGGACGCTCCGCCCCTGGAAACGTTCTGGCCGAAAAGTTCGGTTTCACGGCAGAAGCCGTCGCCGAGAAAGTTTCTGCCTGGCTTACCAAGCGAGAAGAGAGAAAAGCCTGAAATATCAAAATTATAGAAAAGCGATCTACAATACGAGGAGCCTTGGAATGAAGCGATTTTTACTTGTAGCGGCCATCTCGATCATCGCATCCATGCTGATTTTTGGATGTTCGAGCAATCAAAAAGCCTTGGAACAAGAACAACACGAACGCGACCTTCTCACCGGCATCGGCAAGAAAAAGAAAACCAAAAGAAAGCTGACCAAGGCCGATCGGAAAATGCGTCAACGCAAGAAAATGAAAAAGCATTTTCAAAAGGTGATCGGGCAGTATTTCGATGAAGATATGGAGAAATTCTCCAAGAATTTCGACGATGAACTGGATTTGGTCGGGAGAACGCTGGAATTCAAGGAACCCCACGTAAATAAAGAAGAATACCTCGCACAGGTAAAGAAAACCTTCGCATCTCAGCCGCTGGAAAAAGTCGAACCGGCACAGATTTTCGATTTCGAACGTCCCAACCGATTTTTCATTCTGACCTACGAACAGTTCCAAAAGAAAATTCCGGTATGGAACTTCTTCCCCGGAGCGGAAGACATCAAGCCGTTCGTGAAAAAAGGAGACTGGATGGGAATCGCCAAGGTAGATCGCTCCGGCACCAAAGCCAAGGTCTATTTTCCCGACAGTTATTTTTTCGTATTCCGCAAAATCGACAAAAAATGGAAGATCGTAGCCACGGAATGAGCTTCCACATAAAAAGACCAGTACCGGTAAGGTATTGACAACATTTGGAAATCCTGTAAAAGTAAGCTTTTACAGGATTTTTTAATCACGGTTACGATCCGTGGGGAGAATTCATGAAAACCAGCCGTAAAAACACTATTGTTTACACATTCCTACTTTGCTTTGTGTCGCTTTCATTTGTCGGATGTGGAGGGGATGACGAGGACCACTCCAACGATCCGGCTGCCTTCGATTCAGGTCCACGTGAAATTGAAAACATTCCCATTTTGGACATTGACAACATCGACATGGATAACCAACCCACGACGGCGGAAGATACCTTCACGATTGCAGGAGTGGCCTATCAGGCGTCTCATGTTCTCATTAACGAAGAAACCGTAGATTTGGGTGAGGAAATTTCCGAAGACCTTTATCGATGGGACTACGAAGCTGATCTCATGGAAGGCGAAAACCTTTTTTCCATCAAAGCGGTCAATACGGAAGGAAAAGAAAGCCAGGCAAAGGAAGTTACAATCACCCAAGATCCTGAGTACATTTCCGATCCACCGGAAAACGGAGTGCAATTTGATGTAAATAGTTACATCTACTGGAAACAAACCAAAGACTACGATCCTTGGGGTTCCCGCCCTGATGAAATGGAATTCACGGGAAAATCTATCCTAAAAGATTATTTTCCTGGTGGGTATGTAGAGGCATCCATTTCAAATAGTTTCAGTGATTCGGCAGGCAGTTCTCTAAGATATATTTATCACAGCAATTGGGTTGATGGGAGTTGTAGATGCACGGGAACATTCCCGCTTCAATACAGTTTCAAATTCTGGGAAAACGACGATGGACTTTTCACAGGGGGAGACGACACCGTGGGCAGTGGTACGATCAACATAGATCTGCCTTGTTGCACGGCTACCAACGGGACGGCCTCGACCACCATCGACGGAAACACGCTGGAAATCGATTACTATCTAACAATACATTAGATCCCCACATCCAACGTCAGTCTTGACTGCGTTAAAGGAAATTTCCTTTCTAACGCGGCTTTTTTCAATTGTCATTGCCATGAATAAGATCCCAAGTCATTTGCAAAATGGGAAATTGGCAATGGCTTGAGAAATCTGATAAGGAAATGTGTTGTATACAGCGAGTTAACCGAGTTCGATTCGTACCGTGACGTTTGTTTTCGCATTTTCGAGTCTTTTGGGAGCCAATTATGCGACATCTCGAAACCGTTCATCCGGTTCTTTACGAAATCAACACCCGCGTCTGGATGAACGAACTGAGCCGAACCTACGGGAAAACCATTACGCTCGATCAGGTTCCGGGGAAAGAAATCGACCGGCTCGCCTCTCTGGGTTTCGATCTCATCTGGCTGATGGGTGTCTGGAAAACCGGCCCTCTGGCAAGGGAAATCGCGGAGAACTGCCCCGAGATGCTCGATACATGCCGTGAAATTTTACCCGATTTCACGCAGGATGACATCGGAGGCTCTCCTTATGCCATTGCGGAATACACGGTCGAACCGTCTCTAGGTGGTCCTGCGGCTCTGGCCGAGTTTCGAGAGCGCCTCGCCCGCAGAGGAATCGGCCTGATACTCGATTTCGTACCCAACCATCTTTCCGTCGATCATCCATGGACCCGAACTCACCCGGAGTACTTTATTCCAGCTACCGAAAGCAGCGATCCGGGTGCGTTTTTCACCGTAGAAACCGACACGAAAACGCATCGATTGATGCATGGCAAAGATCCCCATTTTCTCCCGTGGACCGACACGGTTCAGATCAATTACCGCCATCCGGGCGCCATCGCCGCCATGAAAAAGCAGTTGTGTGAAATTGCAGAGATGTGTGACGGATTGCGCTGCGATATGGCAATGCTGCTGCTGGCCGATGTCTTTCACAAAACCTGGGGAGAACAAAATAGCGGCCTTGGACTGGTCCCCGACAGCTATCAATTCTGGCCGGAAGCTTTGCAAGCCGTGAAATTGAACCATCCGCTGTTTCTCTTCATTGCCGAAGCCTATTGGGAACGCGAATACGATCTGTTGCAGATGGGGTTCAACTACGCTTACGACAAACGGTTGTACGATCGCCAATTTACCAACGATATCGAGGGTATAGACGCCCACTTGAACGGAAGCATGGACTACTTGGAACGGTGCGTGCATTTTTTGGAAAACCACGACGAACCACGTCTCGCCATGGCAGAACCAAGAGAACGTCAGAATGCCATGATGGTCCTGACATCCACAATTCCCGGTCTAACGTTGTTTCATCACGGACAACTAGAAGGAAGACGAATCCAGTATCCCGTTCAACTCAATCGCTGGGCCGATGAGAAACCTCAACGAGATGTGGAAAAATTCTACACGGATCTCCTCCGCGCTCTGGAAAATCCGGCGTTTCAACAAGGACAATGGATTCGCTTCGAAGTCAAGCCGGTGTGGACCGGCAATCAGAGTTGCCGACGAATGTTCGTGCATTTCTGGAAAAACGACCACAGAGGCGGGCTGCTGGTAGCGGTCAACCTAGCAGACACACCATCGCAGGCTTTCGCAATTGGGGATCTGGGACGAAGCGAAACGGTCCAACTTACGGACACGATGTCCCTCGAACACTATCGCCGGGACTGCGAGGAAATTCGTAACGGTGGGCTTTATCTGGAATTACAGGCTTGGGGATACAACATTTTCACGGTGCGTCCGTAAACCGTATTATTTCCGAAAATTCGCCATGTAACTCGTTGGAATCATTCTGTCTTCCGGCTTCAGATGTGAAAACAGGTTGGAGATATCGTGGGAGAATTCATCGAATGAACGCAAGTTCAACCCGCTCCGATAGCCGCGTTCAATAGATCGGACAGGCTGTGACTCCAATCGTAATGGGTTTCACCGTCGTAGCGCGTGCCGCCGATGTAATCGATTCCATCACTCGAAACCCACGGATCTTGCTTGAAATAGGAATATTCCACTCGATACGGATCTTTGAAAAGCTCCTCATCGGGAAACGCCAGCATATTGAGAAAGGGATGCATGTCGTAAATCAGCAGATCCCCACCCTCTTCCATAGATTCCGCAACGATTTCAAAGATTTTCGAAAGATCCGGCAGCCAGCACAATCCACCGATCGTGAAAAATACAAAGTCGAAACCGCGATATTGGCCGGGTTCCAAATCATAAAGATCCGTACGGATGAATTCGGCGGCAATCCCGGCATTATCAGCAAAAGACCGCGCCTCCTGTATGGCTGCATCGCTGATATCGAAACCGGTTCCTTTATGTCCGCCTAGATTGACGAGAGAAAGCAACTCCACGCCATTGTTGCAACAATAATGCGCAACGTTTCGTCCTTCGATCCCAATGGTTCGGATTTTGGCCGTTACGAGATCATCAAGCACCGAAGCGCCCGACTCGGAAAAAAACTCGTCGTAATCGATCTTGCGGTGCTTCCGATGGACCGGCATAACCTCGTTCCAGGCTTTACGATTTGCCGCAGTATATTCTTTGAGTTTCATGAGAGAACTTTTTCTAAAAAAGATTTTTCGCGTCAAAACGACAAAATGAAGTCGTTTTGAGTCTTATTTCCAGAACTTCCACCAGCGCTTTTCCAACTCCAGATTTTCCTGCTCCAGAAAACGGATCTGTTCTTTGGCGAGGCGTAAATCTTCTTGAAAACGCAGGCTTTCCCGCTCTTTCTGCATCAGCTTATTTTCGAGAATAATCACTCGACGACTGAGGCGCTCGACGCGATCTTCGTTCCGCGACACCACACGTTTGTCTCCCATGGTGACAGCCATCCGATCAGTCACATCGCGACTAGGACGACGTGTCGGTTTGAGCAACACCCGGTTAAGCCGCTGAGAGCGGTCCCGGCGGGGTTTCGTCGGCTTCGGGCTACGTCGGACTTCGAATTCCTGTGATTCCCGTTTTTCAGGACGCTCGGGACGTTCCGGCCGATCCGGTTTTTCATCACTATCTTCCGGTGCAGTTTCGGGGATTTCTTCTTCTACTATAGAAAACTCTTCTTGAACGTCGCTTTCATCTTCTGGCTCTTCGTCGTCGAATTCTTCGCCGTCTTCTTCCATCAGATACCGGTGAACCGCCGCATTGAAATCAAAGCTATCTTCCGGAATTTCCAACAGGTATTCCGATGCTTCGCTGACAATTTCTCCAATGCGTTCCCGCAAAGCCCCCGGCAGGTCGATCATGCGAGTAAATCCGTACCAGAGGTCTTCTTTTTCATCTTTGAACAGCACATTGAGAGTAATGTAATTCTTCTCGGCGTAAGCGTTGAGTTCTCCAATATGGCGATCAGTGGCCACATTGTATAAAAACGCCATTTTCAACGGATTGTCCGGGATATCGTAAACGTTCAAATTCAGCAGGATCACCGGTGCGGTATCCCCTTTAAACAACTCGATTTCAATATCGGTATCCGCATAATAAGCCGCAGCCGGATCATCGACCAGTGAAAAAAGCACGGGCTCGTCCGACGAGTCGATCATGTGGCAGTAGTAATTCGTTTTGAAAAATTCCAGCAGAAATTCCGAAGTAACCCGCTCTGCATCGAATGGATAATCCTGCTCCGTTCCTTTGGATTCGGTGGCCACGAGCAGGTCCAATCCCAATTCACTGCAAAAATCACGAATCGCGTCTTTGCAGTTCAAACCGTGCTGTTTGCAGAAATATTGGATAGCTTCGATCTTTTTCAGAGCAAAACGTTCCAACTCTTGTCGTTCGAAGCGAGGTTTGCGGCCTTCCAGGTGAAACGGCACGAAAATCATCGTGTAGGTTTTATACTGGTTCGAAGAACCGAAAAAAACGGGAATATGTGGAAATTCCCGGTCAAGTGCTTCGAAAAACTCTCGTACTTGTGGGTCCGTAAACCAGTTGGCTCCTTTTTCCTCTTCAATCTCGGAACAGTCGAATACTAAATGATTTTCCCGAAACGAACCTTCATCGGCCTCTTTTTCCAGTGTCGTGATGCTATCTGCGGCGTCGTTGATGTCACAAGCCGAGATATCCTCGATCGTCACCCGGAAAATGTGCCTGTTATCCATGCCTGACCAGCCTTTTTAGATTATGTGAAATGCGGAAGAAAGACGCCGCGAATAAATACTTTCAATATATTTTTGAATTGTACCGAACTTTTGGAAAATTGTCAATATTATTGAAGAGTTATTTAGGATTTTCGTTTATTCTCTCTTGCCCATTCATTCTGTGTTACAAACCGATAAGCCACCCAATGGTTTATCGAGAAGAGTCCATGCGTCTCTCAACTTCGGATGTCTTTATAGTCGTTCTTGTCTTCCGGTCAAGATCGTGGATAAAAATTCGTAGCAATCCTTGGACTTCCCTTGCGTTTGTCTCTGAAATGGCAATAGTAAAAAAACATATCTTTAAAACAGGTGGATCAACGTGAGTAAAGATACTGATTCCAAATCAAAACAGAAAAAAACTTCCGAACAAACGTTGGAACACTCTGAAGAATCCGAAGAAAAACATTTCGTTACGGGACGCGCCGGACGTATGGCCAAGCTGGGTGGTCTTTCAGGAAAAGTAAGCGCCAGCTATCTCGGAACGAAAGTCAAAGGCGTGTTTTCCAACAAGGAAAAGCGCGATGAAGACATGAAGCGCAGCAATCTCGCCAACATCCGTCGTGTTGTGGAAACGTTGGGAGAGATGAAAGGCGCGGTTATGAAAGTCGGACAGATGCTTTCGCTTCAAGCCGACTTGCTCCCCCCGGAACTAGCCGATATTCTTGCAGATTTGCAAAAACAGGCTCCCCCGGTAAAGTTCAAGCTGATTCAATCCCGCCTGCGAGAGGAATGGGGCACCGATTACCGCCGCATCCTCAAAACTATCGATCGGCGTCCTATCGCTTCCGCATCCATCGGTCAGGTACACAAAGCCATGTTGGCGGATGGCCGAAAAGTCGTCATCAAAATCCGATATCCCGGTGTCGCCGAAGCCGTCGATAGCGATATGAACAACCTCCGTTCGATCGCCGCCACCCTGGGACGCGCCGTTTCCAACACCGATTTCGTGCCCTTGTTCGAAGAAGTCCGCGAGCGTCTGGCCGAAGAGTTGGATTATCTGCACGAAATGCGAAATCTCCAGCTTTATTCAAAGGCTTACGCCGACAGACCCGACGTGGTAATCCCCGAACCGATCGAGGAATTCTGCACTTCCGGGTTACTGGTTATGACGCGTGAAGAAGGTGACGACGGCCCTATCCTCCTGCAACCGGAAATCAGCCAGGAACGCCGCAATCGTCTGGCAACGATGTGGGTGGAGTTGTTGTTCGACCAATTCTTCAACAAAAGAATGCTTCACGCCGATCCGAATCTGGGCAACTTCGCTTTTCGTGGTGACGACACCATCGTGATGTACGATTTCGGCTGTGTCAAAACGTTTCCCGAAGAGTTTGTGGAAAACGCCCGTAACGCTCTGCGCGTTTCTCTAACACTCGACACGAAAGCCATTATCGAAGCAGTGGAAACTCTGGGGTTGGTTTATCTAGGGAAAAACGAACTTCCCGAAGAAATGGTCGAGGGATACTCAAGGCTGATCTTAGACCCCGTATTGGCTCCCCAACCCTATACGATAGGAGCCACCCCGCTACACGAGGGAATCCAAAAGCTGGTGAGAAAATACTACAAGGAAACCATGAACTTCCAGCCTCCACGAGACATCCTGTTCGTCAACCGTACCGTAGCCGGGATGTACGGAACGCTAAATCGCTGGAAAGCCTGCATCGACACCCGCGAAATACTGGAGCGTTACATTTAGGTCTATTTCTCGAAAAAAGAATTCCATCTCAAAAAGTGAAACCATATCAATAATTTGTTGACAGATTCGTAAATTGGTCAACATATAGTAAATGCTTGTTTCGAACGTGTTTTTCAAGGGATTTCGTATGGTGAAGTCGTTCGAGGCAAGAGGGTTTGCTTTTTTTCGAAGTGTTTGTTTTTTCAATGAAAAAGGAGTGATCCATGTCCACGGCCGAAACCATTTTTAATGCCGTTCAGAGTCGCAATCCTCATGAACCGGAGTTTCTCCAAGCCGTCAAGGAAGTCTCGGAATCTTTGGAACCGGTACTCGATGCCGAACCGGAAATCCGAGACGCCAAAGTGCTTGATCGTATTTGCGAGCCGGAACGAATGTTGATGTTCCGCGTTCCCTGGATGGACGACAAAGGCGAAATCCAGATCAATCGCGGCTTCCGCGTGGAATTCAACAGCGCCATCGGCCCGTACAAAGGCGGACTGCGCTTCCATCCCTCGGTCAACCTGAGCATCATCAAGTTCCTGGGCTTCGAGCAAGTGTTCAAAAACTCGCTGACCGGTCTGCCCATCGGTGGCGGCAAGGGCGGATCGGACTTCGATCCCAAGGGCAAGAGCGACGCCGAAGTCATGCGCTTCTGCCAGAGCTTCATGAGTGAACTGTACCGCCACATCGGTGCGGACACCGACGTTCCCGCCGGAGATATCGGCGTGGGTGGCCGGGAAATCGGATTCCTGTTCGGCCAGTATAAAAAACTCTCCAATCGCTTCGAAGGCGTATTGACCGGCAAAGGTCTGACTTACGGCGGTTCGCTGGTGCGCACCGAAGCCACCGGCTATGGTCTGGTGTACTTCGTGGACAACATGCTCAAAGCCCGCGACGAGAGCTTTAAGGGCAAAACGGTGCTGGTTTCCGGTTCCGGCAACGTCGCCATTTACGCGGTGGAAAAAGTGATCGAACTGGGCGGCAAAGTCGTGGCGCTGTCGGACTCCGGCGGATACATCCACGATCCCGAAGGCATCGACACCCGCAAGCTCGACATCGTCAAGCGCCTCAAGGAAAAAGAGCGCAAACGCATCAAAGAGTACGTCAACGAGGTTCCCGGCGCGACCTTCCACGAAGACTGGCAAGGCATCTGGACCATTCCTTGTGACATCGCTCTTCCCAGCGCGACCCAGAACGAAATCAGCAAAGAAAGCGCCGAAGCGCTGGCCAAAAACGGCTGCATCGCCGTGGGCGAAGGCGCGAATATGCCTTCCGAACCGGAAGCCGTCGAAGTGTTCCTCGCCAACAACGTTTCCTTCGGACCGGCCAAAGCGGCCAACGCGGGCGGCGTAGCCACGAGCGCTCTCGAAATGAGCCAGAATTCCATGCGCCAGAGCTGGACTTTCGAGGAAACCGATGCGCGGCTGAAGACCATTATGGCGAACATATACAACGCCAGCGCCGCCGCTGCCGAGAAATACGGCACGCCGGGCAATCTGGTCAACGGTGCGAACATCGCCGGCTTCATGAAGGTCGCCAACGCCATGTTGGCCCAGGGCGTGGTCTGATTCTTCGCTTTCCGGATTTTTTGCTTCTCAAACGGCGGCCTTGTGCCGCCGTTTTTTCGTCAAATTGTGGCGAAACACTTGCAATCACAGTGTTTTTCTCACCTTCTCCTTTCAGGAAACAGAAACGATATTCGTCGAGGAACGAATTGACAATTGCTGCCATTTCTTATATTTTCAATCATATAAGTATTTTTACAGGATAAATGCGCATCGCGTGTTTTAAGGAGACTTCGGATACTGGCACCGCCGCTTTTTTCTCGATTTTTTTGGCTTGGAATCCTTCCTCCACAGGTGCTTCGTTTATCAGGTAAAAATAATTTACAGGGGCGCGATATTTTTAACCTCTTCAAAGTTGATGAAATGCGTCGATTTCGACGAAAGCCATCGTTTTGAATGCGGTTGGACGATATCTATTCTTGACATGCTGCACGCTTTCGCTCGAAAAACAGACGCAAAAACATTCGATATTTTCGGTACGATACCGTTTCCAAAGGAGATTCCCATGTCCGCTCGACTCCAAACTCTCCAAAGTATCTGTCGGATTCTGCCCGCTATCGCCATGACGCTGTTGCTGGTTGCCACGTTTTTCCCTGCATCGGCAAGCGCAGCCGCCACCGAGGAAAAAGCTCCGGTTCGCGTGCAAACGTTGAGCGATCTCAAGGGCTTCATTTTCTCGAAAATGGAGTACGACGAGAGCTATTTCAACAATGTCATCCGCTTGAATAAACAAGGGAAAACACTACGAAAATTGACACCTCGACAATTTAAAAGCGAGGTACAACGCGCCAAAGCCAACCTTCCGGTGTTGAACAAATTCCACAAACAAAAACCTCGATACGAATCGGGCAAGCCTTTCACCATGCCAGGTAAAGAGAAAAAATACCGCGTCTACCTCAACCTGATCGCCATGTTGAACCTGATTCAGGCGTACGAAAAGAAAGATTACGCCTCCGCCGTAACATACGGTGACCGAGTGGTCATCGACGAGAGGGAGAACCTCGGAAAAGTGAAAGATGCCAAAAGTTCGTACTATTTGAATCTATACCGCGAATTTTTCTACACCATGGCGGCCTCTCACTACCGATTGGGTCATGATACGCAGGCAGTAGACTGGTTCGCACGCATCGAAGCCGATACCGATCTGCAAAAGCTCAAAGAGAAGATCGAGCAGGAAGGTGAAAAGAAAACCGATAGTCGAGACGACCGTCTCGATGCCGTTCGCACCCGTCCCTTGGCGGTTCTGCCTTTCAAAAACCTTGAAAAAAACAAGGAAACGGACTGGCTGTCCGGCGGTTTCTCCGAAGTTCTCACCGCCGACCTGATCCAGTACACCGACCTCTACATCGTCGAGCGTTCTCAACTGGCGAAAGTGCTGGGGGAAGTGTCTCTGGCTCAAGCAGGCGTGACCGAAGACCGCCAGGCCGTGGAAGTCGGCAAAATGCTGGAAGCCGGTTCCCTGCTGATGGGTTCGTACAAAGTCGGCAAAGAAAAAGGCATGTTGACCATGCGCCTTGTCGATGCGCAGGATGCCAAAGTTCTCGGTTCGGTAACGGGAGACGTTCATCCCGACAATCTGTTCAAAGATGCCCGAAAACTCATGCTGAAACTGTTCGACGACCTCGGCTGGTCGGATACGTCGTTCGATGAGGATATGGTGGTCGCTCACAGCCCGAAAACCGAAACCGTCCGCGACCTTATGAAAGCTCGCCTGTTGATGGGCACGAAATCCAACGAGGCCAAAGCGCTCTTCGCCAAAGCCATTCGGGAAGATCCCAAATACGCCAATCTCTTCGAAGATCTGAAAACCGAGTTCAAAGACGTTTCCGCAACGCTGGCAGTCATTCCCTTCGTCAACGTTACCGGTGACAACGAAGATGTCTGGATGGTCGTAGGTATCAGCGAGGCGCTGGCTTCGGACCTACCGAAAATGAATTTCAACGTGGTGGAACGCTCGAAAATCGACGCCCTGCTGAAAGAACGCGAAGTCGGCCAGGTGCTCGATACCGAGTCTGCCTTGCAGATGGGCCAGCAGATCAGCGCCGACTTTCTCGTGATGGGCAGCATGATCCATCAGGAACCCAAAATCCGCGTGGATCTCCGCTTCGTGGAGGTCCGCACGGGAATGATCATCTTCACCCTCTCGGTAGAGGACAAAAACGACGACTTCATGGCCCTGTTGACCACGATGACCACCGAAATCGCTCGCCGTTTCAACGAAAAGCTCAGTGAAGAAAAAGTGGACGATCTCGTCAGCCGTAAAACCAGCCAGGAAGAGTTCGAATCCTATATCCGTCAGCAATTGGCGAAAGAATCACTGGCTAACGTAGTGACTCCGGTGGAAGTCAAAGAGCGTCCCTCCCGCGCCCCCTTCTGGGTTGCGGTAGCCGGAGCCGGAATCGGCACCGCGGTTGGCGTTACGGGTCTGGTGCTTGGCGACAAATACGGAGACAAAGCCGCCGCCAACGACGCCCGCGCCGATGTCGCCCTACGCGACGCAGACCGGGAAGATTACATTTCGGAACGCGATAAAAACGAGAAAAGCGCCTTGGCCTGGAATATCGTCGGTTACGTCGGCATCGGCATGGCTGTCGGTTCGGTGGCCTACATCATTTACGACGAGGTGGTCAATCGGCCCGGCGTCGAAACCGATATCCAGGTAAAGGAATCGGCGCAGATCACGCCGATTGTGAATGTCGCACAAGAAGGAACGTTCGTGGGTGTCGGCGGTCGCTTCTGATTCCCACCAAACAAGCAAATTTGTTTCCCGTTACGGATTCTTTGACATCGTGAGGACAAGATGGTTGCCAAACCGACTTACTCGCAAAGCCTATTTCATGTTTTCCAAGCCGCCCGATTGGGTCTACTGGCCTTCCTGTTGGCGGGTCTTGGATCGACAGGCTGTTTCGACGACCTATCCGATGTCAGCGACATCCTACAGGACGAAATCGACAAGGGTACCCTTGAACTGGTCTGCTCGGAAGACGGCGTCGTCGCTACATACGAGGCCGGAAACCAGATCAACGCAGCGTCCTACGCGATCATCGCTCGCAATGAAGCGGGAGAACAACTCCAGCGCTGGGACATCGAGATCGAAGAACAAGGCACACTGACCTTCCCACTGTCGGAACAGACCCTTGTGGGTAGCGTCACCTTCGAAATCCTCGCCTTGAATCCTGAATTCGAAAACGGCGTGAGCGACCCGGTGAAGTCGGTAACGATCGAAGTGGATCAAGACCGCGACGGTGTGGCGAAACTCTCTTGCGGCGGCTCCGACTGCCAGGACGACGACGCGGAAAGGTACCCGGGTAATTCCGAGTCCTGCGACGCCAAGGACAACGACTGCAACGGCATCGTAGACGACAACCTGCCCGAAGCGCCACTGGCCGATCTGCAACTCGGCCCCTGCGAAGGCATCCGAAAAATCTGTGATGTCGCCGGTGGCTGGAAAGAGCCGAACTACGCGGATTTTCTGGATTTTTACGAGGAAACAGAAGTCAGTTGCGACGGTCATGACAACGACTGTAGCGGTGAAGTGGACAATGGCCTTACCGGTTTGGATGATGGCGATCCCTGCACGCAAGACCTGTGCGACTCGGAAACGAAAGACGTGATCCATCCGCCCGTGGAAGACGGAACGACCTGCAACGACGGTCTGTACTGCACTCAAAACGATCAGTGCCAAGGCGGCGTCTGTACGGGAACCGCACGAGATTGCAGCGATTTCGACGACGTTTGCAACGAAGGCATCTGCGATGAAGATGAGGAAGCCTGTGTCGCAAGCCCATTGGAAGCAGGAACCGCCTGCGACAACGGACTTTTCTGCGATGGCGCGGAAACATGCAATGGCGAAGGAACATGCGTCTCCGGTACACCTCCGACAACAACCGATAACGTCGGATGTACCGTGGATACCTGTGACGAAGGCACGGACACCACCGACAACCAAGGTGAAATCACCCACACGCCCAATGATTCCCTGTGCAACGATAACGTTAGCTGCACCGTGGATTCCTGTGATGTCGTAAACGACTGCCAGTTTGTCCCAACAGATTCACTCTGTCAGGACGGCTTGTACTGCAACGGTGTGGAAACCTGCAATGCCGTAAATGATTGTCAAAATGGAACCGCCGTTGTCCTTGAAGACAACGTTAGCTGTACCGTGGACTCCTGTGACGAGGGCACGGACACCACCGATAATCAAGGAGAAATCCTTCATACGCCAAACGACGAGCTATGCCAGGACGGACTATTCTGCAACGGTGCAGAAACATGCGACGCCGTAAACGACTGCCAGGACGGTACCCCCGTGGCAACCGACGATGAAATCTCCTGCACCGAGGACGTTTGTGACGAAGGAACCGACACCACGGACAACATCGGAGAAGTCACACATACACCGCAAGACAGCCTATGCAACGACAACGTGGGTTGCACCCTGGATACCTGCGACGCCGTTAACGACTGCCAGTTCACACCAAACGACGAACTTTGTCAGGATGGTCTATACTGTAACGGTGCAGAAACCTGCGACGCCGTGAACGACTGCCAGGACGGTTCCGTCGTGACAACCGACGATGAAATCTCCTGCACCGAGGACGTTTGCGACGAAGGAACCGACACCACGGACAACCTAGGCGAAGTCACACATACGCCGCAAGACAGCCTATGCAACGACAACGTAGGCTGCACCGTGGATACCTGCGACGCCGTTAACGATTGCCAGTTCACGCCAAACGACGAGCTATGCCAGGACGGACTATTCTGCAACGGTGCAGAAACATGCGACGCAGTAAACGACTGCCAGGATGGTACCCCCGTGGCAACCGATGATGAAATCTCCTGCACCGAGGACGTTTGCGACGAAGGAACCGACACCACGGACAACCTAGGCGAAGTCACACATACGCCGCAAGACAGCCTATGCAACGATAACGTAGGCTGCACCGTGGATACCTGCGACGCCGTAAACGACTGCCAATTCAATCCCAACGACGAACTCTGCCAGGATGGCCTATTCTGCAACGGTGTAGAAACATGCGACGCCGTCAACGACTGCCAGGACGGCACCGACGTGGCAACCGACGATGAAATCTCTTGCACCGAGGACGTTTGCGACGAAGGAACCGACACCACGGACAACATTGGTGAAGTCACACATACGCCGCAAGACAGCCTATGCAACGACAACGTGGGCTGCACCGTGGATACCTGCGACGCCATCAACGACTGCCAGTTCACGCCAAACGACGAACGATGCCAGGATGGACTATACTGCAACGGCACAGAAACCTGCGACGCCGTAAACGACTGCCAGGACGGCACCGACGTGGCAACCGACGATGAAATCTCTTGCACCGAGGACGTTTGCGACGAAGGCACGGATACCACCGACAACCTTGGAGAAGTCACACACACGCCTCAAGACAGTCTATGCAACGACAACGTAGGCTGCACCGTGGATACCTGCGACGCCGTTAACGACTGCCAGTTCACGCCAAACGACGAACTATGCCAGGACGGACTATTCTGCAACGGTGTAGAAACATGCGACGCCGTAAACGACTGCCAGGACGGCACCGACGTGGCAACCGACGACGAAATCTCTTGCACCGAGGACCTTTGCGACGAAGGAACCGACACCACGGACAACATTGGTGAAGTCACACATACGCCGCAAGACAGCCTATGTAACGACAACGTGAGTTGCACGGTAGACACCTGCGATCTCGTAAACGACTGCCAGTTCACGCCGAATGACGAACTCTGCCAGGACGGACTATTCTGCAACGGTGCAGAAACATGCGACGCCGTAAACGACTGCCAGGACGGTTCCGCCGTGGCAACCGATGATGAAATCTCTTGCACCGAGGACGTTTGCGACGAAGGCACGGATACCACCGACAACCTTGGAGAAGTCACACACACGCCTCAAGACAGTCTATGCAACGACAACGTGGGTTGCACCGTGGATACCTGCGATGCCGTAAACAACTGCCAGTTCACGCCAAACGACGAACTCTGCCAGGACGGACTATTCTGCAACGGTGCAGAAACATGCGACGCCGTAAACGACTGCCAGAACGGTTCCGCCGTGGCAACCGACGATGAAATCTCCTGCACCGAGGATGTTTGCGACGAAGGAACCGACACCACGGACAACCTAGGCGAAGTCACACATACGCCACAAGACAGCTTATGCAACGACAACGTCGGTTGCACCGTGGATACCTGTGACGCCGTGAACGACTGCCAATTCAATCCCAACGACGAACTCTGCCAGGATGGACTATTCTGCAACGGTGTAGAAACATGCGACGCCGTAAACGACTGCCAGGACGGCACCGACGTGGCAACCGACGATGAAATCTCTTGCACCGAGGACGTTTGCGACGAAGGCACGGATACCACCGATAACCTTGGAGAAGTCACACACACGCCTCAAGACAGTCTATGCAACGATAACGTAGGCTGCACCGTAGATACCTGCGACGCCGTGAACGACTGCCAGTTCGCGCCAAATCATGGATTCTGCTCCAATGACCTGTTCTGTGACGGAGAAGAAATCTGCGATCCGTCCAATGGCGACGCTACCACCGGATGCAAAGACGGCGACGAGCCAGTCATTGACGATAACGTTGCGTGTACCACGGATGCCTGCGATGAAATCAACGATAAAGTCACACACAACCCCAATCATACCCTCTGCAACGACAACGTGGGTTGCACGGTAGATACCTGCGACGCCGTGAACGACTGCCAGTTCACACCCAACGACGAACTATGCCAGGACGGTCTATACTGCAACGGTGCAGAAACCTGCGACGCCGTAAACGACTGCCAGGACGGCACAGCCATCGCCATCGACGACGAAATTTCCTGCACCGAAGACGCCTGCAATGAAGGCGCAGATACCACCGACAACCTCGGCGAAGTCACACATACGCCACAAGACAGCCTATGCAACGACAACGTAGGCTGCACAGTAGATACCTGCGATGCCGTAAACGACTGCCAGTTCACACCCAACGACGAGCTATGCCAGGACGGTCTTTACTGCAACGGAGCGGAAACATGCGATGCTGTGAACGACTGCCAGGACGGTACCGCCGTAGCAACCGACGACGAAATATCCTGTACCGAAGACGCCTGTGACGAAGGCACGGATACCACTGACAACATCGGGGAAGTCACACATACGCCGCAAGATTCTCTATGCAACGACAACGTGGGATGCACCGTGGATACTTGCGACACAGCAAACGACTGTCAGTTTACCCCGAATCATGGACTCTGCTCCAATGACTTGTTCTGTGACGGAGAAGAAATCTGCGATCCGGCCAATGGCGACGCTACCACTGGATGCAAAGACGGCGACGAGCCAGTCATTGACGATAACGTTGCGTGTACCACGGATGCCTGCGATGAAATCAACGATAAAGTCACACACACACCCAATCATACCGTTTGCAACGACAACGTGAGTTGTACCGTAGACACTTGCGATCTCGTCAACGACTGCCAGTTCCTACCCGACGACTCGCTCTGCCAGGATGGTCTGTTCTGTAACGGTGCAGAAACATGCGATGCCGTCAACGACTGCCAGGACGGCACTGCCGTGGTCATCGATGATAGCGTAAGCTGCACCACCGACGCTTGTGACGAAGGTACAGACACTACAGACAACATCGGTCAAGTCACACACACGCCCGATCATACCGTTTGCAATGACAACGTAGGTTGCACGGTAGACACATGCGATCTCGTTAACGACTGCCAGTTCCTACCCGATGACTCGCTCTGTCAGGATGGTCTATTCTGCAACGGTGCAGAAACTTGCGACGCCGTAAACGACTGCCAAAACGGTACTGCCGTGGTCATCGACGATAGCGTTAGCTGCACTACAGATGCCTGCGACGAAGGTGCCGATACTACAGACAATATCGGTCAAGTTACACACACGCCAGACAATACCGTCTGCAATGATGATGTAGCCTGCACGATCGATACTTGTAACCCGACAACGGATTGTCAGCATTTCGCGAACGATGCCTATTGTGACAATCTGCTGTTTTGCGATGGAGAGGAAACCTGCGACCCGGAAGCAGGCGGAGATGGTTGTCTTACCGGTACGCCTCCCGAAATCGATGACGGCATTGCCTGCACCGAGGATAGCTGCGACGAAGACCAGGACAAGGTACTTCACGAAGCCAACGATTCCTTGTGCGCGAACGACGGTGTAGCGTGCACGGTAGAATCCTGCAATCCTGCATCCGGTTGTGAAACCACCAACGATCACCAGTATTGTGACGATGGCATCTCCTGCTCGATCGACACCTGCGACCCGCTGTCGGGCGACCCTGTAAGTGGATGCCTCTATACTGCCGACGACACGGTATGCGATGATGGATTGTGGTGTACAGGTGCCGAAACCTGCGACCTTGCAAACGACTGTCTCGACGGCACGGACCCCGTACTCGATGACGCCGTTTCCTGTACGCTGGATTACTGCAACGAAGAAAACGACACGGTCGAGCATTTGGCTTTCGATGCCGAGTGCGACGACAACCAGTTCTGCAACGGTGCGGAATGGTGCGATCCGGTGCAAGATTGCCAAAACGGCACACCACCGGAAACCGACGATGGAATTCCATGTACGGTGGATGCATGCAACGAAACAGACGGAGTTACCCATACGCCCGATAATACCGTCTGCACGGATGGCATCGATTGTACAGAAGATATCTGCGACACCGAAGCGGGTTGTACGTACACGCCGAACGACACGCTCTGCAACGATTCGTTTTCCTGCACGGTGGATACCTGCAACATAGAGTTGGGTTGTCAAAACGATGCGGACGATTCGCTCTGTCTCGATGACGAACCATGCAACGGCGTGGAAAGCTGCTCACCGTCCTCCCTCGGAGCAGACGGCACCACGGGCTGTCTGGCCGGAGATGTCCCGGACGAAGGTTCCTCCTGCGATGACGATCCGCAAGACTGCGTAGAGTCGACCTGCCAATCCGGCATCTGTACGGATAACGTGTTCTCCGACTGCACCACCTGCGCTTCGGAGTTCGGCCTTTGCGCCAACGGCTCCTGTCAAATGCCCGATCTGCAAGAAGGATTTGAAACCGGCGCGCTCTCGGCGCTCTGGATCACGGAAGGTGAACGAGAGTGGCTGATTACTTCGGATCAAGCTTCGACGGGAACGTACTCCGCACAATCGGGAAGCATCGAAGCCGGTGAAAGCACGACCTTAAGCACTATCGTCACGTTGCAAGAAGACGGCGGCGTTGCCTTTTCATACAAAATCGACAGCGAACGCAATGCCGACTCGCTTTTATTCCGTGTCTTCTCCCGTACCGAGGTGTTGGGTGAATGGTTTGAAATCATCGTTCCCTTTTCCATGGCAAGTTGGAGTGGTGCTGTCAATTGGGCCAGACACTCCACCGATCTTTCCGCAGGTCAATACAGACTGGTATGGACCTATTCCAAGGATGAAAGCGTAGATTCGGGTACCGATGCGGCATGGATCGACGACATAAGCGTCTCGGGTATCGCTTCCAGCGCCTGCAACGACGACAACCCCTGCACACTCAATCTAGATGGTGGAGGCGGATGTGTAAGCTGCAACGTCGAAAACGGCACCGAGTGCGGCGACACTCCAAGCGGCGAATGCCTCAGCACGCCTCTGTGTCAGTCAGGTGTATGTTCAGGCGGATTCAAACCTGCGGGAACGGACTGTTCCGACGATGGCAACGAATGTACCGTCGATCAATGCGACGACTCCGGCGTCTGCGACCATGTCGCCGCCGCCGAATGCACCGCCTGCGGCGATGGAAGTTTCTGCGCCGCCAGCACTTGCAATGGTTTGGAACCCAGTGTGGAAAACGAAGGGTTCGACTCCGAAGACGTTCCCCAAGGCTGGACCTCTTCCGGCGATGCCGCATGGCTCCTCGATACAAGTCAGTATTATGAGGGTGGAAAATCGATAGCAAGCGGAGCCCTCGCCGTCGGACAGGTTTCGACCTTGCAAAGAACGGTTGAGCTTGAAGGTGCGGCTTCGATTTCGTTCCAACTTTTGGTGGATTTGAACGATCCGCAGGAGATTTTCCGTTTTTATGTCAACGATGAACTCGTATACGACCTTACCGGTCAACCCGGCATGTGGCAACAAGTCAACTGGCCGCTCTCTGCCGGTTCGAACTCACTGAAATGGACCTACGCCCGTCTGGAAGACAGCAGCACGGCACAACACCGGGTGTGGATCGACTCGGTTACCATCGTCGGAGAGAACGGCTATTGCGACGACACATCGAGTTGCACCTCGGATATCTTCAACGGAACGGCGTGCGTACACTGCGATCTTCCCGACGGACAGGCTTGTATCGTAGAGGAAGAATGCAAAGCTTCAACAGGCAGTTGCGGTAGCGGCGCCTGTATCGTCGAAAACCTGCCGGACGGCACACCTTGCAGCGCCGGAAGGTACTGCGATTCCGGAGTTTGCACGGGTCATGCCGACTGTGACGACGGCAACCCCTGCACCGTGGATACCTGGAACGGCGAATGTCAGTATGAGTTTTTAGCCCAGGGTACGCCTTGCGCCGATGCGCTTTTCTGCAACGGTGTGGAAGTCTGCAACGGTACGGGCACTTGCGTTGCGGGAACTCCTTTGTTCCTTTCGGACAATGTTTCTTGTACAAACGACTCCTGCGACGAGGAAAACGACCGTATCGTTCACGAAATCGATCATGATCTCTGTCAGGACGGCCTCTATTGCAACGGCGCGGAAACTTGCGATTCGGTTCGCGGTTGTCTGCCCGGCACGGCCATCGACCCGGACGACAGCATCGATTGCACCGAGGATCTTTGCGACGAAGGTTTGGATTTATCGGACAATTATGCGGAAGTCACCCATACCCCATTCAATGAATGGTGTGACAACGGTTTGTGGTGCGACGGAGCGGAATGGTGCAATGCGGATGATTCCGGCGAAACTCCGTTGGGTTGCAACGCCGGAGATGCTCCGACCGTTGCAGATGACTACGACTGCACCAACGACTGGTGCGACGAAGAAAACGATGAAATCGTTCACGATGTACAGAACTCGTACTGCGACGACCTCGAACCTTGCAACGGCACGGAAATCTGCGTTGCCGAAGGAGACCCAGGAGACGGCTGCCAGGCAGGAACACCGATTGCAAATGACGAAACCTGCGATACCGATCCTGAAGACTGCTACGTACACACCTGTCAGGAACAGGTTTGCACGGCCCAACAAAAAGACACTGGATCAACCTGTGGCACAGAAGATGACCCCTACGATTGCCTGTCCTATGCCTGCAACGAAGAAGGAACTTGTGTAGAAACAGCTTTCGATGACTGCACGGCCTGTGGTGAAACCGGAACGGATTTATGCGCTGGAGGAACATGCGGCGGCAAAGACTATATAAAAATTGAAGATTTCGAGTCGGGTGAATTTCCGGCAGGGTGGACTACAGGAGGAGACGCTTCGTGGGTAATCTTCAATGAGGGAGCGAATTATTCCATCGGCAATGGGGATATCAGCGATTATCAATCTTCATGGCTCAAGCTTCCGATCGAACTGAAAACCCCCGGTGTTTTAAGCTTCGATTATCGGGTACTGACGGAAAGTGGATATGACTATCTGCGTCTTGTTCTCGATGATGAAATTGTCGAGAGCTGGAGCGGCTATCTCAACGAATACACTCACTACGAAACATCGCTTGACACCGGTATTCATACCATCGAATGGCGCTACACCAAAGATGGAAGTTCTTCCTCGTATGACGATACGGTTTGGATCGACAACATTTCGATCACCAATGCGGTCGGTGAATGCGATGATGGAAATGCCTGTACCAGCAATCTGTTCGACGGTAATTCCTGTATCGCCTGCGCCGGTGACGATAATACCGCTTGCGACGATGGAAACTCCTGCACCGAATCTTCAGGAACCTGCCAAGGCGGTGTTTGCCAAGCTTCAGCTCTCGACGATCTGACTCCCTGCGCAACGGACGAGAACCCCTGTACCGATGACGTATGCCTTTCCGGCGTCTGTGAACACAACGAATTGGCCGACAATACCTCTTGCGATACCGATGCGACGGATTGCACTTCAAACACCTGCCAAAGCGGTGTCTGCACTCCGCAAAATCTCGCCGATTGTACCGCTTGTGGCGACGACAACTTCTGTGCCGACGGCATGTGCGGCGGGCGACCTTTGGAGTTATCCGATAATTTCGAATCGGGAATCCTGCCTTCAGGAGAAACTTTCGGTGGTTATGGCACATGGTCCACGGGCGGATCAGCTCCATGGACCGTCGAAGAAAAAACCAATCCGCAGTCCGGCTCGTTTGTAGCCGTTTCAGGAAACATTCCTTCCAGCAGCGACACCTGGCTGCGTCTTGAAATCGATCTTCCCAGAGAATCCACTGTTTCGTTCTGGGTGTCGGCCTCAACAAACTGTTGGGATCACTATATGTATTTCTACGTCGACTCTTCTTCTCAGGATTACTGGCATTGCGGTGCCGACTGGGAACTGTTCTCGACCACGGTTTCTGAGGGAACCCACGTTTTGGAATGGAAGTACAGTAAAAATTCCTCCAACGCATCGGGAGAAGACAAAGCCTGGATCGATGACTTCTCTATTGTGCCTGTCTCCCCCTGCGACGACGGAAACGTCTGTACAGCCGGATATATGGGAAGTGAAAGTTGCGTCTTCTGTCAGGAACCGATGGAAAACCTTCCGTGTTACGATGAAGTGGATTGCCACGAATCGACGGGCATCTGCCACTCTGGACAGTGCGATGCGGAGTTAATGCCGGTCAATACGCCTTGCTCCGACGACGGTAACGCCTGCACAAGGGATCTGTGCGGCACCTCTGGAATTTGCCATCACCCTCCGGCTTCGGAAGGATTGGCCTGCGATAGTGACAACAACGACTGCACCATCGATCAATGCGACGACTCCGCAACCTGCCAGCATGTACCAAACACACTCGGACTCGATTGCTCACGCGGTTTCGAAACCTGCGATCAAGGAGCGTATTCCGGGTATTGCCTGGCTTACCTGTCCGAATACAGCCTTGAAGGTAGCGCAAGAGAGTATTGCGCCGAACGAGGCGCACGCCTCCTGACCTACGACGAATGGATAACCGTAACGAATGCGGGCTGGATACGACCCAACACCTACTATCGAAGCGTACCGGTAGAGGGCTGTTCTTCCTGTTCGGAAGGTGAAGTCTGCAACATGTACGCGCCGACGTACGGAAGCCCCACCAGTGTCTATGCCTGCGGCGACACGTATAGTTACCGCCGTGGAATTCTTTGCGTCCGCGATGACGGCTATTGCGAAGAAACCGGCGTCTGCGGCATCCACGATTGCGATGACGGCAATCCCTGCACGCGCGACTACTGGGAAGGCGAATGCAAGACCGAAACCTATGTGGACGGCACCCCCTGCCCTTCGGATGACAACGAATGTACCCATGATTTCTGCATTCAGGGTATGTGTAATGTCCCGGTCTCCAACGGACAATCCTGCGATGCCGACGGCAGCGTTTGCACAAGCAACGACGCCTGTGCCTCCGGAGTCTGCGTACCCGGTGACGACCTGGACTGCACCGACGGCGATCCCTGCACCATCGATGCTTGCGATCCGGTGGAAGGCTGCGGCTCGACGCCGTTTACCTGCGATGACGGCAATCCGTGCACGGGTAGCGAATGCTTCGACGACAACGGCCAACCCGGCTGCAATTATCCTCCCCTCGATGAAGGATCGTCCTGCACTTCCGACAACAAGGACTGTACGGCGGATATCTGTGATGGAGCAGGAAACTGCACGCATCCTCCGGCGGAAGCGGGATTGCGCTGCAATGACACGGATATCTGCACGATGCGCGACCAATGCAACGGCAGCGGCCTGTGCATCGGTACGCCAATCGATTGCGAAGACGGACTGTTCTGCAACGGTGCCGAAATCTGCGACTCCGAGCAAGGCTGCATCGCGGGCGAACCGCTTCAATTGGATGACGGTATCGACTGCACGCAAGACCGCTGCGATGAAGCTTCCGACGAAATCGTCCATGAAGCGAATCATTCTTTCTGCGACGACGACCTATTCTGCAACGGAGAGGAAGTCTGCGATCTATCCCTGGGTTGCGTACCCGGCATCAACATTGTCGATGGAACCAGTTGCGACGATGACGAAAACGACTGTTCTACAAGCGTTTGTCTGAGCGGCAGTTGCCAAACCAACGACCTTCCCGATTGCACCCCCTGCGGAACGAACGACACCCAGCACTGCTATCAGGGTGAATGCGGCGGATATACCAGCGCTGTAAACGAAACCTTCGACACCTGTGAGGAAGGCTGTTTTAATCCGGATTACTACTGGATCAACGAGGACAACTGGACGTTCTCGAAAACGACGCCGTGGAACTACTCGACCTCCAACATGATGGTCATGGCCTGCGCCGAAGAAGTCGGCGAGACTCAAACGATTCAACTGAAAGTCCACACAACACAAGAGAACACAGCGATTGACTTCGATTACGCCTACTACGATGGAAGCTATTACTCGACCTACAACGAGGTTCTCCTGACGGTCGATGACAACGAATACATGACCGAGGTATACTCCTATTCTTACATGAGAAACTATGATGTCGTGATCGAAGAGCCTGGCATCCACACCCTGAGTTGGAGCATCACGAACACCGGCAACAACACAAGTTACACGCCGTGTTTTGCACTGGAAAGCGTCACCTACAACGGAAACGACTGCGCCGATTCGGAAGACTGTACGAACACGTTATTCATCGGCGATCAATGTCTCGTCTGCCCGGTTGAAGATGACACACTTTGCAACGATGGAAACGAGTGCACCGATGGCAACGGTTCCTGTCAGTTCGGCGTCTGTCAATCCAATGACTTACCGGACGGCACCCCCTGCTCCATGGGAGGACATTGCTCGAGCGGCACCTGCACCCAATACGAGGACTGCGACGACGCCAACCCCTGCACCATCGATTCGTGGAATGGCACGAAATGTTCGAATGACGACGCACCGGTTGGCTTCAATTGCGACGACGGATTGTTCTGCAATGGCACCGACACTTGCGATGGCTCCGGCACCTGTGTTGCAGGAACTCCGCCATGGTTAAGCGACGGCGTCGACTGCACGGACGACCTCTGCGACGAAGAAAACGACATCATTCTTCATACCGAAAACGACGCGAACTGCGACGACGGACTGTACTGCAACGGAGTCGAAACCTGCGACTACCTGCAAGACTGCCAGACCGGCGACGTTCCCTGGACCGACGACGGCGTAAGCTGCACGGTCGATTCCTGCGACGAATCGAGTGGCACGATTCTTCACGATCCCGATCATTCTTCGTGCAACGATTCCGTGGAATGCACCATCGATGAATGCGATCCCGTGCTAGGTTGCAGCAACACCCCGGACGACACCTATTGCGACGACGACGACCCCTGCACCGTGGATATCTGCGACCTGTACCAAGGCTGCATCCACGAACCGCTCGATTGCGACGACGATAAAGAATGCACCATCGATAGCTGCGAATTGGTGGATAATGTTCCAACCTGCGTCCACTCCGACCGACCCAACGGCGAATCCTGCTCTAGCGACGAAAACGACTGCACGCAGGACATTTGCTCGGATGGCGTCTGCACCCATCCCGCCGAAGAGGACGGCTTGCTCTGTGCGGATGACGAGAATCCATGTACTTCGGACCTCTGTTCTTCGGGCACTTGCTCGCACCCACCCGTGGAAGATGGAACGAGTTGTGACGAAAGCGAACAGGATTGCACGTTCGACACCTGCCAGATGGGCACTTGCGAAGCGATCCCGCACCCCGATTGTCAGGCCTGTGGTGAAAACGGTGAGGGCTTGTGCGCCGGTGGATACTGCGACGGTCCGGTTCTCACTCTTGAAGAAGATTTCGAATCGGGTGAATTCCCTCAAGGTTGGACTACTGGCGGCGACGCCGTTTGGGTAATCGACAATGAAGGAGACAATTACTCTATCCGTAGCGGGGATATTGAAGCTTTACAAACAACTTGGTTACGACTGAATGTTGAATTGCAAAAACCAGGAACACTGAGTTTCGATTACCGCATACATACGCAATACAGCAACAATCGTTTCCTTCTCCTCATCGATGGAGAAATCGTAAATAGCTGGTACGGCAATACCGATTCTTATTCCCGAGTCAACTACTCGCTGGATGCAGGTATTCGAACGATCGAGTGGCGATACTACCAGCGATATGTCTATAATGGGGAAGAGTACGTTTGGATCGACAATGTAGCGATTAACAACCTTTCCTCCGGTTGCAACGACGGTAACGACTGTACAACGGATCTTTACGACGGTGTTTCATGCATCACCTGCAATGAACCCGACGACACTACCTGCGACGACGGAAACTCCTGCACCAGCGAAACGCTTTGCCAGTCCGGCGAATGCCTCGGCGGATCTAGTGTAGACGACGGTACCCAGTGCTCAGACGATGACAATCCCTGCACGTCGGATATCTGTTCTAGCGGTGTCTGTCAGCACGATGCGTTTGTAGATGGCACCTCTTGCGACAGCAACGAGCACGATTGTGTGGATTACCAATGCATTTCAGGCACTTGCGAGAATACCGAGCGCAATGAATGCGACGAATGCGGAGACAACGAACTGTGTGTGGGCGGTGTTTGCGGCGGATATCCGTCAGAAATCAACGAGGGTTTCGATGGCAGCGTACTTCACGGAACCTGGAAGACCGGCGGGGATAAACCATGGTTGATTTATTCGGATTATTCACGCTCAGGAACAAAATCCGTGGGCGTTGGCCAATTCTCCGGGTATCAGAGTGCCTGGCTTGAACTCGAAGTGGATCTGAAACAAACAGGCGAGATTTCCTTCTGGCACGACAATTACGGTGATTCATACACCCTATTGTTTTACATCAACGACGCCTTGAAGTTCAGTGACTCTTATTCTTCTCAATGGGAAGAACGCTCCTTTGTGAATCTTGAACCAGGACACTATACCTTCCGGTGGGTAGCTTCTCATACTTATGACTACGACTACGACTATTACATCTTTGTCGATGACGTACGCATCACCGGTTTGGAAGAACCTTGCGAAGATGACGGCAACATGTGCACCACCGAGATTTTCGACTCCGAAAGCTGCGTTACCTGCAACGCCGTCGATGGTACCGAATGCGACGATGGCGACGCCTGCTCGGCCTTCGACACCTGCCTTGCCGGACAATGCACGGTCAACGAAGCTTCTTTCGAAGGAACTCCCTGTCAGGACGATGACTTCGAATGTACCGACGACATCTGCAACGACTCGGGAAGCTGCGTCCATCCGGCCTTGGTCGAAGGTACCCCCTGTTCGGACGAAGGCAACGAGTGCACCGAGGATATCTGCGACGGCACAGGCTCTTGCGGACATCCGGCTTACGTTGAAGGCACTCCCTGCGGTGACTCCGACAATGTATGCCTCATCGGCACCTGCGATGGTACCGGTGGATGCTCCGAGGAAGAAGCTCCCGACGACACCAACTGCTTCGCCGAATCCTGTGACGAAGGTGTGTACGCCGAATATTGTCTGACCGATCTTTCTGAATATGGTATTTCCGGTAGTGCGCGTGATTGGTGCGCCGAACGCGGTTCCCGTCTATTGACTTACGACGAATGGATCGCCGTCACCGATGCCGGTTGGACCCGACCGACAACGGATTATCGAAATGTCCCCGTCGAGAATTGCCCAAGCAACTGCAGCGATGGCGTATGCAACATGTATGCTCCAGGCTACAGCAACCCCACAAGTTTATATGCTTGCGGTGACACCTACAATTACCGACGCGGTATCCTTTGCGTCAACGATGTCGGCGCATGCGATGGTGGCATCTGCGTCCCGCACGTTCCCTGCGACGACGGCAACCCATGTACGATAGACACATGGCGCGACGGAGCCTGCCGCTACGAACTTGCAACGTTGGGAACCTCCTGCGACGACGAAGAGATTTGCACCGAAAACGACATCTGCGACGGAAACGGCACCTGTATGGGATCTGCCGTGGAATGCAGCGACGACCTGTTCTGTAACGGCCTGGAAGTCTGTGAATCGGGAGTGGGATGTGTTACGGGCGAAGCTCCAACTCTTGATGACGGCGTGGATTGCACCGAGGACACCTGCAACGAAGACAACGATGTCATTCTCCACACACCGATGGATGAAGCCTGCGACGACGGCGTGTTTTGCAATGGTGTCGAAAGCTGTCACCTGACTCTGGGCTGCCTCAGCGGCGTCAATCAACCCAACGGCAGCGACTGTGACGACGATCCCTACGATTGCAAGCTTTCGGTCTGCCAGGACGGTCAATGCAATACCGAAGCTCTACCGGATTGCAGCGCTTGCGGAGAAGATGGGGAATTCACTTGTGCCGGCGGAAGCTGCGGAGGCTACGGAGAAGAATTTGCCGAAGGATTCGAGTTCTGCGGTCCGCAAAACGGTTGTTTCCATCCCGCTGCGAATTGGGACAATGACGAAAATCTTCCGTGGCAGATCGTAAATCTTGAAGAAGAAGGCATCGAGGGACTTACTAGACAGGCCGAAGGCAACTACGCCCTCAAAGGCCAGGTGTTCGAATACAACCAGAGCACGGAAATCTCCTTCACCTTCTTCACCAACGACCCGAATTCCGAGCTTTCCTTCCGCGAACTGAGATACAACCTAACCGACTACGCAGCCTATATTTACTGCTACCTCGATGATTCGCAGGTATTCTACTCGTATTACGACAGTTCCTACTGGTATCAACAAACGGTTCAGGTGGATGGAGTCGGCGAGCATGAATTCCGCTGCAACCTGTCGTTCACTTATAACAATTATGCGAACCGCGCCCCTATCTTCTATCTGGACGACATCCGCATCACAGGAAATATCTGCACCAACGTGGATTCCGTCGATTGCATCGAAACCCTTTCAGGTGGTACGAGTTGCGTCAATTGTCCCTACCCTGACGGCTCTGCCTGTGACGACGACAATCCTTGCACCGCGCCGATCGGAAGCTGTGTAAATGGCCAATGCGAAGTGGAATTGGCACCCAACGACACGCCATGCGGAGAAGACCTCGTTTGCCTCGACGGTGAATGCATCGAAACCGACTGCGACGACGACAACCCCTGCACCATCGATGCATGGCTGATCGACACCTGCACCCACGATCCGGTTCCGGCAGGAACAACTTGCAGCGATGGTGTGTATTGCAACGGCCTGGAACTTTGCGACGATCAAGGCGAATGCCAGCCGGGTGGAGAGCCATTGATCGACGACGGTTTGGCTTGCACGGACGATGCATGTGACGAAGAACTGGATAGGCCCGTTCACTATCCCATGGACGAGCGTTGCAACGATGACCTGTATTGCAACGGCATCGAAACCTGCGACGAATTCTTGGGTTGTGTTGAAGGTAACGCACCGGATATGGAAGACGACTTCTGGTGCACTGTAGACACCTGCGATGAAGAAACCGATACGATCCTGCATACACCCGACAACGAACGATGCAACAATTACGATATTTGTGACGGCGAGGAAATCTGCGACGCGCAACTCGGTTGCCTGGAAGGCACACCGCTGGAAATCGATGACGGAGTGGATTGCACAAACGACTGGTGCGACTCCGAAATGGGCGTCCAGCATGATCCTATGGATGACTACTGCAATGACGATGAGCCATGCAACGGCATCGAAACCTGTGACGCAACTCTCGACTGTCAGCCGGGAACAGCACTCGACGAGGGCGCATCCTGCGACGACGACCCCAACAACTGTATCGAGGGAACCTGTGTCGAAGGCACCTGCCAGACGGTCAACGTCGAAGAATGCAGCCCCTGCGACGGCGGCGGCCTGACATCGGGCTACTGCTTCGATGGCAGCTGTCAATTGCCGCTGAAATTCTTCCATGATGGTTTCGAAAACAGCATGAACGATGCCTTGGACACGTGGGCTGATAACGCTGAGTGGACCTTCGACGAATCCGCTTTCGTGGAGGGCAGCTATTCACTTTCCGCCTCTTCACAAAGCAATGAAGAGTTCTTCGCCGAAATCTGGATGCACGTCGAAATCGATCAACCGGCGAAAATCAGTTGGTGGCAGAAGTTAGAGACCCGTGAAGCGGAATATGGAGAGGGCCAGGACGTTGTAAACGGTCAGGTGCTTAGCTTCTTCACAGGAAACGGCAACGATATTGACGTTTCGTGGACCGGAACCAGCGACTGGACCATGCATGAATACTACCTGGAACCCGGTAGTTTCTGGTTGGATTGGTTCTATCGAGGCATTCCCGAAGATGGGGTGGAAAACCGGATCTGGCTGGATGACATCAACATCACTTTCCTGAACGACACCTGCTCGGACGGCAACGGCTGCACCCTCGATTTCGACATCGATGGCGAATGCAACTACTGCGACCTTGCGGAGTCCACATCCTGCGACGACGGAAACTCCTGCACCAACGCCTCGACCTGTCAATCCGGCGAATGTGTAGCCACTTCACAGGTCGCTAACGGGCAATCCTGCTGGGACGGCTCCGAATGCACGGGAGAAGGCACCTGCCAGGACGGAATCTGTCAGGCAGACCATTTCGAAGAGGGCACTCCGTGCAGCGAGGACGATAACGAATGCACCTCGGACGCCTGCAACGGTCTTGGAGAATGCGTACACGAAAATCTGCCGCAAGGAAGTGCTTGTAACGATGACGGCAACGACTGCACCGGTGACACCTGCAACGGTTCGGGTGAATGTCTGCACGAAACGCTACCATTCGGCTCCCGATGCGGAGGATGGAACGAATGCGCCGAGGGAAGCTATGGCGGCATCTGCCTCTCGCATCTTTCCGATCCCTGCCTTAGCTACGGTGAATCAGCCAAACAATGGTGCGAAGACCAAGGTGCGGAATTAATCACGCATGAAGAATACCTGGCCATTGTCGCCGCCGGGTGGACCGAACCTCATTACCAGTACGACACCATCGCCAACGCCGGTGTAAATACGTCCATCTGCCCGGATGGCGTAGGAAACTATTGGGTGCCGGGAGATAGCGATCCCGACAACCTTTGGAGTTGCGGTGACGACATTTATTCGTGCAATCGGGCTGCATTGTGTGTCAGCCACGGAGGTTTCTGCAATGGAGATACCTGCGAGCGCCACGACGAATGCAAGGATGAAGATCCCTGTACCAAAGAGGGCTGGAACGGCGAATGCTACATCGAACCTTCCGAAAACGGCACCGCCTGCGAACAAGACGACAACCCATGCACGCTGGACGAATGCCTGGACGGTGTTTGCAATACCATCGTAGCGGACGGCACCGCTTGCGACGCCGACGGCTCTAGTTGTACGGTCAACGATTTCTGTCTCTCAGGCGTCTGTGTCACCGGTCAGCTACAAAATTGCGACGATGGCGACCCCTGCACGGTGGACTCCTGCGACGAAGTTCAGGGCTGCGTACACGAAGCCTTCAGTTGCGATGACGAAAACGAATGCACCGATGACATCTGCATCGACGATCGTGGTGTTCCCGCCTGCGAATACGTGATGTTGGAAGCGGGAATTCCGTGCAACAGCGACGGAAACGACTGCACCCGGAACATCTGCGACGGCTCCGGCACCTGCACGCATCCTCCAACGGATCTCGGCTCGCTGTGCGACGACGACGACAATTGCACCGAAAGCGACCTATGCGACGGACTGGGGCAATGTCTCGGCACACCGATCGATTGCGACGACGGATTGTTCTGCAATGGTGTGGAAACCTGTAGCCAATATTACGGCTGCCAGAGTGGAGACTCGCCGGAACTGAGCGATGGCAACGACTGCACCATCGACACCTGCAACGAGGAAACCGACACCATCGAACACGTTGCGGACAATAGTTACTGCAACGATGGCGATCCATGCAACGGTGAGGAAACCTGTCATCCAGACCTCGGATGCCGACCGGGAATGTACCTGAACGACGGTACAAGTTGCGACGAAGATCCAAACGACTGTGCAGAACAATACTGCGACAACGGCCATTGCATCGACGCGGATCTGCCGGACTGCAGCACTTGTGGCGAAGATGGTACCAACTTCTGTGCCGGAGGTGAATGCGGAGGCATCCAATCGGATATCGATGAAGGATTCGAATCCTGCGCACCTGATTACGGCTGCTTCAATTCTTCGTACGCCTGGATCAACAACGATGAGAATCCCTGGACCATCCGAAGAGAAAACGACCATGGATATTCCGCATACGACGATACCTACGGTCTGTTCGCCAGGGTAGACGAAGAAAACGGCAGTACCTCGATTTCCTTGCGGTTCTACACGACAAATACCTACACCAGCATTTCCTATCGTCACATGTACTACTGTGGTGCCAGCTATAATTACCGAGGCACGTTCAGTGTATATATTGATGGTGAGAATATGTACAATACGAACTACAATCGTTCGTATTGGTCGAGAAATTCCCACTCTGTCGAAGGCCGGGGACTCCATGAAATCACTTGGGAAATCCGCAACGACTATTCCTATCACGAGGATTATCCCATTACGCTCTTCCTCGATTCGATCTACGTATCGGGCACGTCTTGCCACGAATTGGAAGAATGTGCCACATCGCTGTTCAACGGCACGTCCTGCATTGCCTGTCCTGCCGCAAACGGCACCGAATGCGACGCAGATAACCCATGCACCGACGGCACATGCCAGCAAGGAAGCTGCCAGATCAGCGACCGCGACGGACAATCCTGCGATCTGGACGCTTCGGACTGCACCACGGACACTTGTGTAGAAGACACCTGCACGCCGCAAAACCTGCCGAATTGCACCGTTTGCCAGGAAAGCGGTCTTTGCGGAAACGGCATCTGCTTCGGTGTTCCGATATTGGAGTACGGCTTCGAAAACGGAGCATGGGCCGATGGATGGCAAACCGGTAAAGAGTACCCTTGGATCGTCACTGGAGATTTGGCCTATGGCGGAAGCTTCTCGGCAACGGCTATTCCCGAAGAGACGTATGAATACCGTATATTGACCTATACTATCGATCTCGAACATCAGGCGACTCTCACCTTCATGTACAAAGTCGATAGCGTGAACCGGGAAAGCTATATGGAGTTCTGGAGTTCCAACGGTCCATGGGACTGGTGGTATACAACGATTGATTGGCAGCAGGCGTCTTACATTCTTGACGAAGGTCACCACGAGCTGAATTGGTATTTCGAATACGACGACGCAGGCACGTTCGAAGGTAACCAGGCGTGGATCGACGACATTCGAATCGAATACAACAACTATTGTGCCAACGAAATCAACTGCCGAACGTCCATCTGGGGAGGTGAGGAAGAATGCGTCGAATGTGTCTCGCCGGATGGCTGGGACTGCAACGTATCCGGCGGATGCACCCAAAACGATACCTGCCTGAACGGCGAATGCCAACCGGGCGACCCCTTAGACAACGGCCTTGCCTGCGAAGACGATTTCAACCCCTGCACGGCGGATAGCTGCCTGGACGGAGAATGTGTCCACAATCCGGTGGAAAACAACCTGCCTTGTACCGATGACGACAACCCCTGCACGGTGGATACCTGCCTCGATGGAGTCTGCTCGCATACTCCTCTTCCTCAAGGAACCGATTGCGACGATGACCCCTCCGACTGTACGGTAAAAACCTGCTCGGAATACGGTTACTGCTCGGCGGAACGAACCAAGGAAGATTGCGAGTCCTGCGGAGGCAATGCCGAACGATTCTGTGCGGGAGGAACCTGTAGCGGTCTTTCAACGGTTTGTGACGAAACCTTCGAATCCGGCGGTATCCGCCATTCCAGCTATGGTTGGAGCGGCGATGCCAATTGGATCATTACAGAAGACGAAAGCCACACGGGAACGAAATCCTTTGCCAGCCCGGATCTTTTGGATGGCAGAGAAAGCGAATTCCGTCTCTACTCCGTGTATCTCGAGACACCGGGCACGGTATCGTTCTATGTAAAAACGGACACAGAAGCCAATCAAGACGAGTTGGGTTTTGCCATCGACGGATACGGACTTATGGCTTGGAGCGGTGATACAGACTGGACACGAGTGGAATTCCCGATCGAGGAAGGAAGTCATAGCCTGTATTGGAATTATTCCAAAGACGAAGTGGAAGCAGTTGGACGAGATAAGGTCTGGATCGATGATATCCTGGTTCAAGCAATTCCCGAGTCTCCCTGCGATGACGAGATCCCCTGCACCGACAATCTTCTCGGAGACGAAACCTGCGTGTTCTGCGCTTTCGCTCAAGGCCATGCCTGCGAAGATGGAAACGCCTGCACTCAGACCGGCCAATGCGACGGCTCCGGTCTTTGCCAGACCTCTCCCGTCGCCGACGAAACACCTTGCGAAGATGACGGCAACATCTGCACCGCCGATCAATGCTCCGGCGGTGTCTGCGAGCATCCCACGGTCACAGACGGCACAACCTGCGACGAAGATGCAGCGGATTGCACCAACGACATCTGCCTATCCGGCTCCTGTACGCCACAGGCTGTAGACGATTGCTCTCCCTGCCACAACGGAGGTTATTGTGCGGGCGGAGTTTGCGGAGGATTCGGTTCGAACGTGCAAGAAGACTTCGAATCGGGCTATATCGATCCAAATTGGCAATCCGGCGGCAACGTGGCATGGGAAGCCTCCTCTCAACGAGTCTTCGAAGGCAACTACTCCGCCGCAAGCGGTGTTATCGGAGACAACCAGACCACCTGGCTCGGATTCAACGTTACGTTGAACGAAAGCGGACAGGCTTCTTTCCAATTCAAAGTGGAAAGCGAGCCGGACTGCGACTTCTTCGTTTTCTATCTGGACGGCGAACTGAAAGGTCAGTGGTCGGGATACCTCGAATGGACACTTCAACAATATGACCTGGAACCCGGCTTCCACAGCCTGGATTGGGGATACATCAAGGACTACGAAGACTCCGATGGTCGTGACCGTGCCTGGCTGGATCAGATTCAGGTAACCGGTATCGGTCCCATCTGCGAAGACAACAACGATTGCACGATAGATCTTTACAACGGTTCGGAGTGTGTACCCTGTTCTCTGCCCGACCAGACACTTTGCAACGACGAGGCAGGAGTCTGCGAAGAAGGCGTTTGTACGGAATAGTCTACGTTTTCAAATGAAAACGCCTCACAACGGCCCGTTCATTGTTCCAGATGAACGGGTCGTTTTTATGCAATTCCAACCAATGATCCACACTTCCGAAATTTCTTTCGATGATTTGACCGAAGCTTGCTTCTCCCCTTGCGATCCGATATGGTACGCGGCGAGAGAGAAGATTGGGTAGGGAAAGGGTGCAAGAATGGAACGCTGGCTTCAGGCCGTCTTTTCGAACCTGCTTCGTTCTTGGTGGCTGGTTCTTTTGCTGTTTGTCGTCCTTCTCGGACCTGCGGCCTTTTATGCCTCGCAAATACGCGTGGACAATTCGACCGACGGAGGGGGGCCTTTTGCTAAAAAGCGATCCGGCGATCAAGGATTGGAATCTGCTCAAAGAGCGCTTCGGATCGGACGAGTTCATCCTGATCGGATTCGAGGCTAAAGACCTGTTTTCATCCGATTTTCTGTCTACTATCGATGAAATCGAACACAAGCTGGAGCAAACCCCGCACCTCAAAGCCAGCCGCTCGCTGATTTCGATCTATCGGGAAGTTCACCCGATGTTCAATCCCCACGCCCCAGGGGATTGCAAAGAGTTGGAAACATTTGCCAAAAGTACGCCTTTTTTCCAAAAACAAGGTCTGATCGCCCCGGACAAGCTGTTTTCTCTGGTGTTGCAATTGTCGTTCAAAGAACCCAAAGAACGGGTGGAAGTGGTCGAATTCGTCAACGCCAGCCTGCTTCCGTACGAAAAGCAGGAAAATTCACCGTTCCAAGCCATCCGCAAAGTGGGGCAACCCTACGTAAGTTATGAAATCGACCGGGTTTCCGTGCAGATCGGAGCGCAGTTTTTCCCGTTGTACGTTCTGTTTTCGGCGCTGTTGATCGTCATCCTGTACCGTTCGTTCCGAGGCATGATCGCCGTGTTGCTCACCTTCGGCGTCGTCGTCGCATTCTCGGTCGCAACGGTCGAACTGACCGGCTCGTTCCTCAACATGCTATCCAACATTCTACCGCTGATGGTCATGATCATCTCGCTCGAAACCCTGATGCATATCTACTCGGGTTACGTGAGACAACCGGAAGGCACCGATTCCAAAACCCACCTGATTCAAGTACTTTCCAACAAAACAACCGCCTGTTTCATGGCGGTTTTCACAACGATGGTCGGTTTCGCCAGCTTTTCTTTTTCGGGTATCCAACCGATTCACGATCTGGGAGTTCAGGTCACCATGGGGCTGGCCATCGGCTTCATCGTAGCTTTTACCTTTTTCCCGGTTCTGATCGACCGCTTGCATCCCCCGACGGCCAAAGACAAATCCACGGTGGGATTTACCGCCATGGACCCCGTTTTGCACGCCATTCCCTCGTTCACGTATCGTTACCGCTGGGTGATTCTACCCGTTGCAGCCGTGTTGGTCGGTGCGGGAATCGTCGCGTTTCAGGGCATGAAAATCGAGACGAACACCATCAACTACCTCAGTCCCAAAAGCGCCACCCGACAGGATTCGTTGTTCATCGAGGAACACTTGATGGGACTGAGCAGCCTGGAAGTGATGCTCGATGCGGAAGAAGGATTCTTTTCCAAACCCGAAAACCTGCGCGCCCTGCACGAACTGGAAACCAAGCTGGAAACCTACGAGCACATTCAGGGAACCTTGAGCGTCTCAACGTTGATCAAAACCGCCAACCACATCGCCAATGGCAAAGACACGTTTCCCACTACCAATTTCCGGCTGTTCCCGCTGATCGCCGCCTTAAGTCAGCGCGATGTATGGAAAACCTATGTCACCAAGGATTTCGCACACTTGCGATTATCCGTGATTTCGAAAATGGTGGATTTCCAAACGTTCATGAAAATCAAAAAAGGTTTCGAGGACGAATGGAAGGCGTTCGCCGATCAACACGAAACGTTCAAAAACGTGAAAACGACGATCACCGGTACCGCACCCATGCTGGCCAAGGTGAACATCTACATGTCCGATACGCTCGTACAAAGCTTCGGTGGAACACTACTGATCGTTTTCGTGCTGTTTTTGTTCCAGTTTCGGTCGATACGCTTGAGCCTGCTGGCGATGGTGCCATCGTTGTTCGCGATTTTCCTGATGTTCTGCCAGATGTGGGTCATGCAATTGAAATTTGGGATCGGCACGATTCTGCTGGCGACCATCGTGCTGGGGATCAGCGTCGATGCCACCATTCACTTTCTCTACCACTTCCTCGAAAAGCGCCGCGACAAACAAAGCAGCATGGAAGATGCCTTGAGACATACAATGAACATCACCGGTCGAGCGCTGGTGCTGGCCACAACCACGATTTTCTGCGGTTTCTCGATCTTCGCCCTTGCCGACTTCCCACCACTGGAGCAATTCGGCATGTTGACGGGAAGCGCCATCGTATTCGGATTGATCGGGGATCTGCTGGTCCTTCCGGCCTTGATCTGGGTCGTCAACCGGAACGAAAAACCGGCTGGATTAGAGTAAAACAAGATATAGGGCTTTCTATCCTGCTCCAACTCGAAGGACGGGGATTGCAGTTGACTTAGAGCCTATTAGCGGGTGCCACGGTCTTCGATTCGAAGAATCGATGGCCGTGCAACTTATTTGAATCTCACGGCCATTGCCCTCCGGGCAAAGACCGTGCCACCCGCCTATCGACCCCGTGGGTCATCGTTGGTATTGTCGGGCAAACAATTTACCCGACAATCTACGAATAAAACGCTTTATTTCACGGTTGTATACTGGGACCAATCGGACTCGAACTGGGTGAAATCCGTGTCGAGTTTTTCGATCAGGCTGGTTTTCAACGTATCATCGGCAAAGGAGGTCTGGAGCGAATTGTACGCCATCTGCTTGACCTCCGCATGCGTGATATCGGTATAAGTCACGGCAACGACGCATTCGTTTACGATGTCGGTAACGAACATGCCCTCGTCGTCGGTCGAAAGACTAACCGGCATTCCCATCCGCAGGTAACTCAGGAAGGGATGCTTGGAAAAGTCCTCTTCCACCTGAAGCCGATAATTGCTGTAAAGGTTGATTTCTATAGGCAAACTCGCCCGCCGAGCGTATTCCAGACCGATCGGATCTTGCCATAACAACACGCCGTGCCCTACCCTTTCGGCTCCCATGATCATCGCGTCGCGCACGTTACGGATATCTCCCAGTTCCCCGGCGTGCATGGTGCGGTGAATCGACATTTCGCCATCGTTTATCGCGTCGAGAATCGGGATATAGATGTTCTGGCCGGTTTCCAGAGCCGACGTGTTGGTTTCGTT
>CAXXVK010000067.1:0-247911 GCA_963676915.2 Myxococcota bacterium | reverse complement strand
GATCATGCACCTTCTCGTCAATAGAGTTAGACGCGAAAACGACAATGAAATCACGAGCCATTTCCGTGAAATTTCATTCAAAAACGCTTTTTCTCCATAAAAAAACCCCGGAAAGTATCCGGGGTTTTTGAAGTACGATCCATTGTTTAGGCACAGAATCCAACCAATCCGTAAGCCCAGGCGAACACGCTGCAATTAGAACCGGGGCAACATTGCTTCAAAGCAATACCGCAAATCGCCGGATTGACGCATTCGGGACAAGCCGGTCCTGTGACGGTACATTGAGGAGCACTTGTGGCGTCGCAGCAGGTATCCAGCGGGCACGGTGGACAATTCAACACGCACTGACAGAACATCTGGTCGCAGATATAGCCCTGTGGGCAAACACCACCGCAGTCGCACTGCGGATTCCCAGTCGTACATTTACCGTCATCTCCACAAACGAGACTTCCGTAACAGCATACTTCGTGTGCCTCACAGTCGCCGTCGTCATCCGTGCAACGCAACATACAACAACCCGTCACCTGTCCGGGGGGAACGTAGCAATAAGAATCGGCGTCGCACATGCCATCGTAATCACAGGATTTGCAGTCCTCATCGGGGATGCATTTTCCGTAGTTCAGGCTTTGCGGATCGGTGTCGCATTTGGTTCGAAGCGCGCAACTTGCACCAAGCTTGAAGCAGTACCGGGTGCAATAACCATCGGATGTAGAGCCACCCAACATGTCGCAGAATTCATCGGTGTTGCAATCCATGTCGGAGGTACAATACGAAGGAATCGGTTCGCATTCTCCATTTTCGAGGTTGCATTCGTGGCTACGCGGGCAACGATCACCACCGTCGATGGTGCACCGTACCCAACAACGACCGGTGGTGGCATCCGGATCGGTATTGAAACAATATTCGTCTTCCGAAAGCTGGCACCCGGCCTCCATGGAGCACTCCACCCGAGGATCGAATTCCTCTTCCGTTTCAGCATCTTCGTCGGCAACCTGATCTGCCGGGACGCAGGCTCCTTCGTAGCAGACCATATCTTCCAACTCGGCACATTCCCTGTAAAACTGCCATTTTTTGCCATCTTCGGAGCATTGCTGAATCTCGGACCACGTACGGCAACGATAGCTGTTGGGAATACAGATACCATCCTCCGGGGGGTCCACCTCGGCACAGTCGTCACCCGTAATGCACTGGCCATCGATACAACATTCTTCACAGCTGCGGGCCACTTGCCATTCGGTACCGGTTGCGGTTTTGGCGCAACGCAGGACTTTTCCATAGGTTTCGGTGGATTCTCCACATTTGTACGTGTCGAATTCGCAGTTGGCATTCACCGGCTCGTCCGTGCTGTTATCGTCCTCTGTCTGGACATCGCCATCAGCCGACTGGTCTTCGTCCGCCGCTACGCCGGTATTGAATTCTTCACAAAGAAGATCAGGAACACAGGCCGAAATGTCGGTTCCGCAACAAGGGAGACTATCGGGGCAGTCTTCGTCCGTCTCGCAGGTCGGGGTACAGGTGTTATCCCCATCGAGATTCAGGCAGCTCAGACCACCGCAATCCGAATCATCGAGGCAAGTCAAACCGGCCATGTTCTGATTTCCAGTTCCGGATGCCCCGGATTCATCATCGCAGGCCAGTCCCATAAAGGACAACGTCAGAACAAGCACCGCCATCATGACATTCATCGGTCTTTTCAGCATTTTTTTCGCGTCCATTTTGGCCTTCCAGTCTCCCGATACATGAAAAGAAGTTGTCTTGCGACACAAGAGCAATTATAATGAGTTCGGTTCGGTTCTGTCAATTCCTTAGCTGTTTGACGTCCCGAACTACCAAAATTCAACGAATCGTGTAAATTTTCGCTCAAGATTCGTCTAATGTGAAAAGGGATAAGTGTATTCTTGTTCACCTAATGAAGGACTCGTTATGAAATTAGCATCGTATTTACCCGTTTTTCTTCTTTTTGCAGCCTGTTTCGGCGTCTTGGCCTGCGACGACTCCGGTACAGCCGGTGTCCCGAACGACAACCAGGGACAGTTCTGCATTGAAGACGAAGACTGCGATTCGGGACAGATCTGCTTCGAATCCTCGTGTCTTACCGTAGGAGATCCGGGAGACAGCGATACGGATGTTGAAACCAGCGATCTCGAAATCCCGGAGAGCGTCGATCCCGTGACACAGGTTTGCCCCACGGTGAGTTTCAGCACGAGCGAAGTCAACTTCGGTGCAGTGGTCGCAGGACACTCCCGGACGGACATCCTATACATTAGGAATAGTTCCACCAACGGTGAAGTCCTGAATGTCTACGAAGTTTATTACGATACCAGCCAGACCTCCGAGTATTCCTGGTCCTGGTATATCGAAGACGACCCCGAAACGGACATTGACGAAAGCGCCCAGGAAATCACCCTTCCCTATGCCCTGGAACCGGGACTTTCTCTGGCCGTGACCATTCATTACCAACCGACCGACGGCTATGCCGACACCGCTTGGCTGCACGTCGCCACGGACGATTGCAATTCCCCCATTTCCAAGATCGAATTGATTTCCGAATTCAAAGGCACACGGGAAATCTGTGTGGAACCAAGCTTTTTGGAATGGGAAGGAGCGGTATTCGGTGTTGAGAACGAACCGCAAACCCTCACCGTTTGCAATTGCGGCGATCCCACAGGCAACAAGCAGCTCACTATTGAGAAAATCAGTTTTCGCGATCCGAGCACCATTTTCGCAAAAGACACCTATGTAAGTAGTTTTTCTCCCATACTTCTCAGTCCACGCCTGAACGATCATTCAAACGATCACGAGGCTTGCTTCGATGTAGAAGTCACATTTTTCCCTGTCGTCCCGGACGGTGTGACCAACTATATGAATACAAACATCGAATTTTCGAACACGCTCCAAATCATCAACGATTCCGAAACCATTATCGAACAATCGAAGGATGTTCCTCTGTATGGTGTGGCCCGTGGCGGCGCGCTGATCAGCTACCCTTTCCCCATTGATTTCGGCACCAAAGAGTGCGGTGGAGAATACAACCTGCCGGTAACGTTCATCAACGGAACCCAGCATTACCTTGAAATCGATCAGATTTCATTGCAATCGCCGACTGGTAACGCTTGCAGCCCATTTAGCCTGGAAATGGCATCCGTGGGAGCCATGCTTGGCAAACAATTGGAACCGTACGGCAATACCGGATCGACCTACTTGACCACACAGTTTATCCCCACTGATCCTGAATACTGTGAACCGGAAAGCTATACCGATTGTAAATTGGTTGTCCAGACGCACGACATTAACGATGCAGATTCAAACAACGAAATCGTTGCGTCGTTCCCGTTACGTGCTCGCTCCAAAACTCCCAACGAACCACCGATTTGCCGTATCGCTTCGCAACCCCACGGCGCACCGATTCTTGTAGACCTCACCGGCATCCAGCAAGGCGAACGTCTGGGATTCTACGGTGAAATTTCCACCGACGAGGACTCCAACCACCAGATGACCGATTTCGAATGGTACTGGGTCGAAAAACCCGAGGAATCGCAAGCGATGTTCACACCGCTGAACGCCGAATACCATAATGTTCTCATTACCTTCGACGAAGCGGGAGACTACGAATTCTGCCTGAAAGTGCGCGACAACGAAAACGCCGAATGCGTGCCGCGCTGCATCAAAGTGCATGTCAACGGCGAAGAAGGGCTTCGAGTCCGCATGGACTTCGACAGCAGCACCAACATGCTGTTGTCGGAAAACCACGTCGATCCCGACCTTTGCCTGATTTCGCCATCGGGCTACGCTTGCTGCGACGACAACATTAACATGAACCGCACCTGTTCCTTCCCCAACGGCGAGGGTACCGTGCTGTTCACCAAATGGCACAATCCTACCAACGGCGTTCGTAACGGCTACGAAGAGTTACGCCTAAACAACCCCGTCAATGGAGATTACATCATCGACACAGTTCTGACGGACGACTGCGACGACTGGGTGGATATCTTCGTAATACCTTTCTGTGCTTCACATACCGATTTGGATTATTGTCTGGAGATCACCGACTCCAACATCGGTGGTGGTGCCGAACTTTTCCCGGATCAAGACATGTGTGGAAACCTGGAGGGTGTAGGAGATACGGATTCCTATGTGATTTCGCGCAGAAACGGCATCTGGACGAACATCTATCCTCTGTAGAAACCGCGTAAAAATCAGACCACGAAAAAACCCGCCTTAAATGGCGGGTTTTTTCGTGGCTATTCGTATGTCATTCGCCGAAAGGCGAAATCCGAATCAGTGATCGCAGAGATTCTCGCCGGTAACGAGCTGACCCTTGAAGTAATCTTCGACCAGCTTTTCAGGGGCTTCGGCGGGACAACCCACCTTCACATCCACACCGTTGGCACGGAAGATATCCTGGGCTTTGATACCCATACCCCCGGCGAGCACCATTTTGACGCCCTGCTCGGATACCCACTTGGGAATGACGCCCGGAGCATGTGCAGGAGGAGTAAGGTCTTCGCGAGCCAGCACTTTTCCGGTTTTCTCTTCCACGTCCAGCACCGCGAATTTCTCGCAATGGCCGAAGTGGGCGGTCAGCATGCCATCTGCCAGAGGAATGGCGAAGCGAACCACGCCTTCTTTGGCGTCGCTGTCGGTATCGACTTTCGGCGTATCGCCTTCTTTCGCTTCGTCAAGAGCCAACATGGCTTCGACCAAGGGCTGCATCGCTTTTCCGATGGGGCTGTCGGGATCGTGGGCGATCGACTCGCCTTTGTCGGCAAACTCGGACACTTTCGGCGACATCGGCAGGCTTGCCAGCACCTTCACGTCGAGATCCTGGGCCATGCGATTGACTTCGCCTTCGGGAAACAGCTTGATATGCTCACCGCAATGGGGGCAGATCATGCCGTTCATGTTTTCGACCACACCAGCCACCGGCATGCTCAACTGGCGGCAGAACTGGATCGACTTACGAACGTCGAAGGTCGCCACGCGCTGCGGAGTGGTGACAACAAGGGCGTTCGCGCCGGGGATAAGCTGACCCACGGATAACGGTTCGTCACCGGTGCCGGGAGGAGCATCCACAACGAGGTAATCCAGCTTACCCCATTCGACATCGCGCAGGAACTGCTCGATAACACCCATTTTCAGCGGTCCGCGCCAGATAACAGGGCTGTCGTGGTCAGGCAGCATGAATCCCAACGAAATGACTTTGACTCCCTGGGTTTCCACAGGAATCAGGGTTCCTTCACCGGCTCCCGGTCGTTGGTCTTCGAGTCCCAGCATAACGGGAACGGTCGGGCCGTGAACGTCCACATCGAGCAGACCCACGGTTTTACCTTCGCGAGCCAGAGCCAGCGCCAGGTTGACCGCCACCGTGCTTTTTCCTACGCCGCCCTTGCCGGAAAGCACGAGGATCTTGTTTTTGATCTGGGAAAGTCGGAAATTCAGTTGTTGTTTTTGGGCTTGTTCATCCGGTACACCGTGATCGTGGCCGCCGCATCCGCCGCCGCCTTCACCACATCCACCGCCGCCGCATCCACCATGGTTCGCACTCATCATGTCTCCTTCGTGCCGAAAAATAATCCTTCGTTTCGAGGTGATGTCGAGAGGTGTTTTCTCTCACCGGATCTCGATCCCTCGGTTTCCAAAAGAAACCAAGTCAGGTTTCTTACACGACTTTTCACGTCGCTTCAAGGTTTTGTACAAGTCACAACCTTAAAACGTCTGCTTCAAACTAATCAGTTTTCGAGCAGGTTCAACTCCAATTTCAACCGATCCCAGATTTTTTTCACAGCCTGCGCCGCCGCCCCGGCGGAATAGTCCACCAGCGCCTCACCCGCGACAAGGGCTTTGACCACCGCTTCGTCGAAAGGAATGCGACCGAGGCTTTTGACACCTTTCGCCGCGCAGCGCTCTTCGATTTTCTCTGCCATGGTGTCATCCAGGTCCGCTTTGTTCACGACAACGAAAGCCGGAACGCTGAAATGTTTCAGCAAATCCAACAATCGTTCCAGGTCGTGCAGTCCACTGGGAGTGGGTTCGGCGATCAACAGCGCCATGTCCACACCGCTGACGGACGCAATCACCGGACACCCCAGCCCCGGACTACCGTCGAGTAGGATCAAATCTCTTCCTTTTTCTTCGGCGACTTCACGGGATTTTTCCCGGATCAGACTGACCAGTTTGCCGGAGTTGTCCGCTGCAATTCCCAACTTGGCATGCACCATCGGACCATTGGCCGTCTCGGAAATGAACCATTCACCGCTAAGATTTTCTTTGAGGGTAATGGCCTGTTCGGGACAATTCCATTCGCACAAGCCACAACCTTCACAGGAGAACGAATCAACCTTGAACGTCTCGTCTATGGCATCGAAACGGCAGAGATCCCGGCAGGTTCCGCATGCTATGCAGCGCTCCGAGTCGATTTCGGCGACGAAACCGGAGGTAAAATCTTCGCGATGCTGGATTTTGGGATGGAGTAATAGATGGAGATCCGCAGCATCCACGTCGGCATCCACGAACACGGCGTTTTTCGCCAGTTTCGCCAACGAAGCCACAACGCTGGTTTTGCCCGTTCCACCTTTACCGCTGAGTATGAGCAATTGCTTCATGACCGCACCTCCTTGGCCACGTTGTGCGCCAGTTCGACCAATCGGCTTTCCCAACGGTCGTCGGCATCGAGCAACGTGCCCCCTCGGGCGTAGGTGGAGGCAATTTTTTTATCGAAAGGAATTTCCATTGCGATTTCAATACCTTCGTCCTCACAAAACTCGTATACGCGGCGCTCTCCCAAACCGGCTCGATTGACGATGACACTGAAGGTCAACCCCAGCGCCCGAGCCATTCCCACTGCCAGTTCGAGATCGTTCAGGCCAAAAGGCGTCGGTTCGGTAACGAGAAAAAGATGATCCACCCCTCGGGAGGATTCGATTACCGGGCACGAGGTGCCGGGCGGCGCATCGATGATCGTCCACCCTTGCTTCGCTTCTCTTTCACGAAGTTCCGCAATGACCGGAACAACCATCGGTTCCCCGATTTTCAACCGTCCCTGTAAAAATTCAAACCCTGTCGTCGGTGCGCTTTCAACCCAGCCCACGACTTTCGGCATTTCTTCGATGGCTTTTTCAGGGCAGGCCAGCGAACAAGCCCCGCAACCATGGCAAAGTTCCGGGAAAATCAAGGGCTTGGCACCCATGATGGCAATGGCGTTGAAGCGGCAGACTTCACGGCAACGACCATGCCCCTTACAGAGGTCTTCGTTTACGGTGGGTACCGGAATCGTGACTTCTTCCGGGTCTTGCGGCTCGACATCCAAAAACAGATGGTCGTTCGGCTCTTCGGCGTCCGCGTCGATCAATCGCACTTTCTCTCCCTGCCGGGACAATGCCAGCGCCAGGGCGACCGAGAGCGTCGTTTTCCCTGTGCCTCCTTTTCCAGAGGCAATCGCGATGGTTGTACGGTTCACCAGTGTCCCTCCACATCTGCGCCATGGGCCTGATCCAAACGACCGGCAATGTAATCATCCAGAGCCTCATCGACGGTTCCTTTGATTCCCGAGAAAATCTGAATCTTCGCCGCGTCGAGCGCCCGAAACGCCTTGGGTCCGACGTGACCGGTCAGCAGAATTTCCGCCCCATTGCGATGCACGGTTTCGGCAGCCTGAATGCCTGCGCCCTGAGCGGCCTGCCGATTTTGCGTATTGGGAACGGTCTGAACGTTCTTTTCGTCGCCGTTGACTTCTACGATCACGAAATTTTTGGCCCGTCCGAAACGTTCGTCCACGGGAGCCTGCAATCCTTCGCCACTGGATGTAATCGCTATTTTCATGATTCTTTCCTTTGGTTAAGTCGCCGATTCAAAGTGTATCGACGAACGTTTGCTATTTCCGTTGGGCAATTAAGCAAAACCGATGCCAACGCTTTTTTCCTGTTCTCCTTCTTTGTTTCTTCGATCAGGATATTCCGAACTTTTTCATTTTTCTCCACAAGGTATTTCGGGAAATTCCCAGGTCTTCCGCCGCTCTCGTTCTATTCCCACTGTGTCGTTCCAACACCTGACGAATCGTCTCGGATTCTGCGGCATGCAACGGATTTTCCGGTTCGGCATCGGCACGAATCTGGTAATTTTCGGAAATACCGCTGGGAAGATCTCGTTGCAGGATCGCGTCCCCCCGACACATGACAAAGGCGTGTTCGATGGCGTTTTCCAATTCCCTCACGTTCCCGGGAAACGGCGCGGACATCAACGCAGCCATGGCGTTTTCGCTGATCTTTTGAATGGTCCGTCCTTGCAACGTATTGAATCTCTTACGAAAATGGTTGGCCAGCAGCGGAATATCCTCGCGTCGACGAGACAGCGGGGGAACATCGATGTGAATGACATTCAGACGATAGTAGAGGTCTTCCCGAAACGTTCCTTTATGAATTTCCTCGGATAAAATCTTGTTGGTTGCCGCCACGATACGCACATCGACCTTGACCGATTGCATCGCCCCGAGAGGTTCGAACTCTTTTTCCTGAAGAACTCGAAGCAATTTCACCTGCATGGCGGGCGAAATTTCCCCGATTTCATCCAAAAACAACGTACCGCCATCCGCTCGACTGAAGCGGCCAGGCTTGTCTTTTCTGGCGTCGGTAAAGGCTCCCTTGGAGTAGCCGAACAGCTCGGATTCCAACAGGTTATCGGGAATGGCGGCGCAATTGACGGCCACGAAAGGTTTTTGGCTGCGCGGTCCCAAATAATGCAGTGCGCGGGCGATGAGTTCTTTTCCCGTTCCACTTGCCCCTTCGATCAAGACGGAACTATTGGAGGCAGCGAAAAGTGGCAGGCGTTCGAGGATCGAGAGCATCCGGCTGTTCTTGCTCACGATATCTTCGAAAACATACATCCCCTCGATTTTCTTACGTAATTCGACGATCTGACTCAAATCCCGAAACATTTCGACTCCGCCGATCAACTTGCCGTCGGCGTCCACGAGAGCATTGGTGGAAATCGAAATCGGCACCTCCATGCCGTCCCGAGTGAGGATTGTTGCCTCGCGCAACTCCTCCTCTTGGCGACTAACGAGGCTTTGCTTCAAAGGACAGCCCTGCTGGCAGATGTCCGCCCGAAAAATTTCGTAACAACGCTTACCTATGGCTTCCTCGCGGGAGTATCCGGTCAACGTTTCCGCTGCGTTGTTGAAAGCGGTGATTCGGCCTTCGGAATCAATCGTGAAAATTCCGTGGGGAATCGAATTGAAAATCAAAGGAAAAAACCGGGTATCGAGTTCCGTCATAACGGTTTGCTTTCTCGAAAAGCGTTCGAACCAATCCACCATAATCGTTACACATTGTGTAACACTGTCTCAAAATCGTGACAACCCCATTGCATCATGTTTTCCTAAGTTTCACTTTTTTCCAACGTTCGAAAATGCAAATTGGCGAATTTAAGGCTTTTCCACTTGACATTTCGGCCCAATTTACTAATGATGCATTCCCTTTGACGTAAGGGGTCGTTTGCCTGTCCTGTTCGACTTGCAAAATCGATTCCTGTGGATCGGAAAACGGAATTCGTCATGAAAATTCGCGTTTCGGACATTTCGGAAGACGGAAAAAAACTGGAAGGAAAACAAGAGGATCACTGGGTCCGCCAGGGTCTGGAAACCGACTCGAACGACGTATTCCTGCCGAACGGCGCATTGTATTTCGACCTTCGCCTCGTCCGGGCCGTCCGCAAAGTCGAGCTGCGAGGAACTTCGTCTCTGAAATGGATCACCCGTTGCGGTCGCTGCCTCAAAGATCTCGACTATGTAACGGAAATCACTCTGAAAGAGGCGTTTCTACCTTCGGAGGAATTTCGAATTCCAACCGATAAAGAAGTAGATCTGGAGGAAGAGGATTTCATCAATTCTTTCTACCATGATGACGAAATCGACCTGGGCCGCTACCTGCTGGAACAACACCTGCTGGCTCTGCCGATGGTCCTTAACTGTCCCGAGGAATGCTCCCTTCCCGAGATCGAAAACCAGACCGACATTGCCCCCTCTCGACGAAGGCACGAAGGCGTCCAATCCGAAATGGAACGAAGGATTGAAAAAACTAAAAGAAGAATGGTCAAAAAAATAGTAGCCATCTTCCCGATTTTGCTGTAGAAATCACCTGTTTTACGGCAACGAAACATAAGATACGTTGAAAAAGGAACCGAACGGAGGATATCATGGCCGTACCGCAAAAGAAAAAATCCCGATCCAAACGTGATATGGGACGCGCCCATCACGCGCTGAAAACCACCGCCCTGATCGATTGCCCGAACTGTGGCGAAACCATGCGCCTGCATCGCGTTTGCCCGTCCTGCGGCTTTTACAAGGGTAAAGAAGTTCTGCCTCTGGAAGAAGAAGAATAGCCAAATACTCCGCTTCGGAGGATAAATATGATCGTTATCGCCGGAGATCACGCTGCCGTCGAGATGAAAAGTTTCGTCATTGGCCTTTTACAGGAAAAAGGCTATGAAGTCGAAGACTTGGGTCCGAACGACAGCCAATCCGTAGATTATCCCGATTATGCCAAAGCCGTAACCGATGCCGTCGCAGAAGGAAGAGCCGACCAAGGCATCTTGATCTGCGGAACAGGCATCGGTATGTCCATCGCCGCCAACCAGGTATCCGGCATCCGAGCAGCGTTGGTGCATAACGGTACGACGGCACGACTAGCACGGGAGCACAACGACGCCAACGTGCTGTGCTTCGGAGCACGTATCGTGGGTAAAGAAATTGCCCGTGATATCGTATCCACTTGGCTGGATACTCCGTTCAGCGGTGCGGAACGCCATATGCTTCGCCTCGATAAAATACGGCGAATGCACAACTAAGGCGTAACTCCCGTTTAAAAAGGTGGAGGAAACCATGCGTTGTCCGGTTTGCGGCCACGACACCAACGTTTCGGAAACCCGTGTCATCAAAGACGGCACGGAGATCCGCCGCCGCCGGAATTGCCCCGGTTGTTCCCATCGTTTCACCACCTATGAGCGGGCTGAACAGCGCTTTCCCACCATCGTCAAACGCGACGGTCGCCGCGAACGCTTCGACGAAGACAAAATCATCCGAGGTTTGGTGCGTGCCTGCGGAAAACGCCCGGTTTCCCGTGAGAAACTCGATGAAGTCGCCAAGCAGATCACGCGGAGCATTCACGAAATGTCCGCCGCCGAGGTTCCCAGCGACAGCATAGGCGAACTCGTGTTGGGGCAACTAGCCGATATCGACCCTGTAGCCTACATTCGTTTCGCTTCGGTTTATATGGCGTTCGAGGATTCGGAAGATTTCAAGAACATCATTGAAAACCTCGAAATCAAGCGTTCCAAGTCCAAGTAATTCCTACACATTTACGTAGAGTCACCTTTCCATGCCTTCGTACGCCTACAATCCGGTTTTCATGCAACGCGCCCTCGATCTCGCACGACGTGGCGCAGGCTACGTTTCTCCCAACCCCATGGTTGGAGCTGTTGTCGTCCAGGGCGATGAAATCATCGCCGAAGGCTGGCATCATGCCCACGGCCAGGACCACGCCGAAGTGGACGCCCTGAAAAAACTGGATTTCCACGCCGAAGGCTGCGCCATTTATGTGACGCTCGAACCGTGCTGCCATTTCGGCCATACTCCTCCCTGTGTGCATTCCATCGAACGGGCCGGAATCGTTCAGACTTTCGTGGGAATGGTCGATCCGAATCCGCTGGTGGCGGGAAAAGGTCTGGAATATCTCCGAGACAAGGGCATCGGAGCCGAAGCCGGTTTCATGGAAAAGGAATGCCAGGAACTCAACGAAGTCTTCATTCGATTCATCACTTCGAAACGTCCGTTTGTGAACATCAAGACCGCTTTAAGCATGGACGGAAAAATCGCCACCCGCACCGGAGATTCCGGACAGACGACCGGCGGAATTTCCTCGGCTGAATCTTTCGCCTGGGTGCATCGCCGACGTCACGAACTGGACGCCATTCTGATCGGTTCGGGAACCGCGCTGGCCGACGATCCGAGTCTTACTTGCCGACTTCCCGAAGGTGAAGAAGGTCGCGATCCCCTGCGCTTCGTAGTGGACGCCAAAGGCGTTGTCCCACCTGAAAGCCGAATGTTTACGTTGGATAGCACTAACAAGGCCACGGTGATTACAACCGAGCATTCCTCCCCGGTTTGGCGTGAAAGCATCCGAAACGCTGGTGGAGAAGTTTGGGTCATAGAAGCCGATAGTCAAGGTCACGTTCCTATAGCTGAAATGCTGGAAAAGATGAGGGAATGCCACATCGCCTCGGTATTGGTGGAAGGCGGCTCCGGGATCATCCAATCGTTTCTAGAAGCGAAAATCGTGGACCGAATCGATTTCGTCTATGCGCCGATCCTCATCGGCGGACGCGATCTGCCGTTTTGCGGTGGTCCAGGGGTGGAAACAATCGTAGACGCTTTGCAACTCGACATCCGCCACACCTACCCGGTGGGTCGGGACTGGCACGTCACCGCCTATCCCGTATGGGAAGACTGAAACTCTCCCTACCGATCCAACTCATTGGAATTGTATGTTATTTTTCACTTGCTGAAGAATTTTCGTTTGGGTTTTCCATTCCTATTCCAGACGCCACACGTACCCAAAGAAAAAACATAGCACCGGCCAGCCCAAACAAGAGCATCCAGGTCGTCCAGAAACCCAACCCGCACAGACGTGCCAACAACGGAGCCACCGGAGCAACGTGAATGTTCAACAGGGGGGCTACCCGCCAATCAGTGTAGAGCGTCGCACCTTCGAAAATCTGGTTAAGACTTACTCCCAATTGCACCAGATAATCTTTGGCCATGAAAAAGAAAACGAAGATATCGCCTGAAACCAAGAGCGCTTGCACCCCGATTCCCAAGACAGCAAGTACCAAGACTGTCAGCAACATAGACCGGCTCAGATTGCGCCAGGAAACGAAAGCAACGGGTAACAGTAAAAACGGGTAGGCCATCATGAGATATCGTGGCCCAGGCGAAAAACCGCCGTGCCAGTCGCTACGCATAGCCATAAATACCAGTCTGAACACAACAGCCGCCCACAGAATCACCGTGACGACCTTGAAGCGCTTCCCTATTTTCGGCAATAGAAGCAATCCTGCCAGAAGCGTCGGTGCATACCATACCATCCCTTTGGCACTTGAAAAGAGAAGATTGTACAAGCCTTTCCAAGGGGCGATGAATTTGCCGTATCCGTACAAGCGCATGGCTTCCGCATCGACCGTACGGCCAGTTTCCAGAACGTTGCCGAATCTCGCATCGTTTAGGATTCCGAGAACCAGCAAAAACGTGCAAAATCCGATCACCCAGCAAAGAAAAGACAACAACCGCTTCGGCGTTTTTTGAACGAGAAGCCAAACTGCGAAAAACGGTGCGAACAGAATAGCGGATAGATGGGTAATGGTTGCCAACCCAAGCGCCAGACCCGATCCCAGCGCCCAAACGAATGGCCGCGGCATGTTTTCTCCAAATCCGTTCAAGCGAGCTATGGCGGCAAAAGAAGCCAGTGTAGCGGTAAGAGCCAGCGGTTCGGAGAACATCGTTTCCGCATAAGGCCACAACGGACCCGAGAAAGCCAGCAAACCGACGGCAAAAGCCACCGAACGACGATCCCCCCCCAACCACAGCAACGCTTTCCAAAAGATCAGGACCGCCAATGCCGCGAAAACGGCATTTAACCAGGCAGCGGGCAAGCGAACCCAATGTGAACGAGGATTCTCCAGCGGCGCACGTCCATAGCGGGCATCGAAACCGTTGGTAAGGTAAATGTTGACAGGGGCAGAGTTGACCACGACGTTGGGTACAACCTGCGCCAACGTTCGTCCAACTGTAAGCATAGGAGCATAAACAACCGACAGAGCAGGACCGAACACTGGGTAATATAGACCATCAATCCCCTTCGCAAATCCTGCATTTCTCAAGATCGGATGTTCAGGAGCACCCAACGTTCCATTTTGTAAAAGGGATTCAGCCGCATAAAGTACAGCTTCCGAATCTGGCGAGCGCGCACCACCATACATAGACAAACTGTAAAGCAGCAAGCATAGCAGAAACAGAAGCGATCCCATATGTTTATGCAGATATTCACTCACGATCGTTCACTCTGTTCAGCGCGTTCAGGAAGGAAAAGCTGAGCGCGAAACATACCACACGCACCCATCGAATACAAGCCGAGCCTTCCTTTGAATCCCGAGTAGCCTGTGACGTGAAAACTCTTGATCTTTCACTTGTTTCCCGATTTTCAATCTCGACAAACTAGAAGCCATCCTAAAAAGAATTCCTGCAGGGAATCATCTCACCAACCCCTTGAAAATTTTTCGGTTTTCGGCGTCTCGCTACGATCTGCATAAATAGTGCGATCACACGAAGAAGATAGATTCAAACCAATCCTTATAAATGAGGTTGGAATGGATATTCCCAAGAAACGCAATCAAAATCGGGATGTGCAATTACTCCGAGGTGTCGTCGATGACATTGGTGGCAGTATATCCGTTATCATTGGTTATCACCCATTGATCGGGTGTATCGTCACGATCGATATCGTATTTTCCTTCCGCTATTGCTTCGATCACAATAGAATTTTTCTGTTCGCCACCCGGATACGTTATTTGCCAATAATCCACCCGGTAACTGTAGCGCTGACTTCCATCGAAACGTATATTAAGACCGTCCCAATGCTTTCTCTCACCGCCTTGAACTTCCGCCCAGCCATAAACACCTCCTCCCCCTTCGTACTCAATAATGTCTTCGTGCTCGGCCTTGGAACGGTTTACCGTTTCGTGTCTGCGCAGATCCAGAGTTTTGATGATGTATTGGCTAATAAGGAAAATTTCGGCCCGCTTGGATCTGGAATAGTACAATTCATACAATGGGACAGCTCCCATTGTGAGAATGCATATCACCGTCAAGACGGTAACCATCTCCAGCAGAGTAAAACCTTTTTGATGACGCTTCATTTAATATCTCCTTGCTGCAAGGTTTTGACCGAACAGCCGTTTTTCGTATAGGAAAAATATCGTTTAAGTTGCTTATCCCATAGTAACAACTCAAACCCTCCCCGCTCATCTTTGCGGTATTTCAAAGAAGATGTATCCACTTTCTTCGATAAAAAGCCATCCTTGAGTTCGTCCAGGTCTTTTGGATAAAACTCATATTTAGTATGGTATCGTTTCAAAGCAGAAAGAACAAGAGCACAAGGAACCTCTATGTTGTCTAGGGCATTCATCGGCTTGTCTTTCAGGCTATTGGAATCCATGCAGAGATACAACACCCCTTCGACAAGAATCAGCAAAATTCCGACGACAAGAAAAATATTTATCGACGAAAAGATTTTTCGTTTTGAGTTGGAAAATTTGTTGAGATACGGATCAGTCTCCGTTTCCAACAGTTCGGAGTTGGCGCTTTTCACCAACCGTTCACTGAAACACCGTCGGCAGATAACACGCCCGTGTTCATCGGGCGAAGCACAATGTCCACACAGTGGAACTCCACACATATTGCAGGTGGCCACTGCAGGTTTATCGGGATGATACTCACAGTTTTGCATCGGGGAACGTACTCCTCTACCCATCTTTCATACACGTGCGTTAAAGAATTCTGGCATATTTCATACACATACGCAATGATTTTGCCAGAACCCAGTCATTATCGGAGTAGGAAGAAAACAAACCCGTTCAACGAGCTTTTCGCAATTCCAAACCACCAGCAATTCGGGGCTTTACAGAACGCCCCAAATACCGGAATCTCCCGGATGGAAAAAACGAAAACTCCCTGATACCCCTCTGAAATTGGCTATTGAATTCCTAGCAAAGCCTTGATCCGAACAACGAATTCTTTCATTTCGATCGGTTTTTTCACGTAATCGTTGGTCCCGATATAATACCCCAACATCTCGTCCGATGGATCCTGTTCGGCTGTAAGAATCATTACGGGAAGGTTTTGGCAATTGGGTAAGGAGCGCAACTGCTTTAAGATATGAAATCCAGACAAACCGGGAAGCACCAAATCCAACACAACAAGATCCGGCTTGAACTCAAGAATCGAAGAAATGGCTATTTCTCCGTTTTCCACGGTCGCAACTTCGAAATTCCCTGCATTTTTCAAAGCATGTTCGGCAGCTTTGAGAACGAAGCGGTCATCGTCGCAAATCAAAATCCTCTGGGGGCGATCTTCGTCCGGAGAAAAATCCTTCGACGAATCGCCGCCGGATAGAATTTTGGTCTTCATCCGTTTTTCAACCCAATCCGCGTTGAAAACCGGATTGGCAGCCTGATCATCGGTAGGATCTAAAATGGAGCGGTTATCAAGTGCCATCATATCAGCAAGATCTTCATCTTGTGACCCGGCTTTGGCGTTGAACGGATCGCTGATATCGTCTTCCTGCAACAGGTCGTCGAACGGAACGACCGGTTCGTCCAACGAATCGAAATCTAGAAGTTCATCATCTATCATATCAACAGTGGAAGGATTGTTCGAAAACGGTGATGCGTAAAAATCACCCGTTGGGTTGCGGTCGGAACTCTCCTCTTCGAAAACAGGATATACCTGATTTTGTGGATCAGAATAAGCACTTGATAATTCAACGGAATCTCTTCCCTGGTCGCTAGAGTCAGCGGCAGGAAATCCTCCATTCGAGAAATTCGAACCGGGAGCCGAAGGCATCGATGAACCGGAAGATGGCATCAACCAATCATCCTGCCCCTGAAAATCGGCAGCTTGTCCAGCGTCGGGAGCGTACGCCTCCATTTGATCGCTGGCTCGTGGCGGACCAACCACCCGAAACGCTTCCGTAAGGGTGGTAGTTCCTCCCAAAGCTTTATGATAAGCTTCGTCCACCATGGGAATCATACCATCGATCAACGCCTGTTCCGTGATCCGAGTTGGAGACGGATCGGAATTGATGATTTCGGCCAACTCGGGCGTCATCAGCATGACTTCCTGAATGGCCTCCCGTCCCCGATAGCCGGTCTGTCGACAAAACGCGCAACCAGATCCTTCTTTGACCATCTGTACGTCTTGACGCCACAAAGCAGCCAACAATTCCCGATCCCTCTGGCTGGGAATAATTTCATGGATACATTTGGGGCAGATTTTCTTGATCAACCGCTGGGCGATGACCGCTCGAAGCGAACTGGCAAGCAGATGGTTGTCGAGTCCAAGATTCAGCAACCGAACCGAGGCGGAAGGAGCATCGTTGGTATGTAGAGTCGTCAACACCAAGTGGCCGGTCTGGGCGGCTTGCGCGGCGATTTTCGCGGTTTCCAAATCACGAATTTCACCGACAAGAATAACATCCGGGTCTTGACGCAATACCGAACGAAGAACGTGGGCGAACGTCAATCCCTTTTTATAGTTGACCTGTACTTGGTTGATACCCGGCAGGCGGTATTCGATAGGGTCTTCAATCGTTACGATATTCAACCGTTCTTCATTGATATCGTTCAGCGTAGAATACAGCGTGGTGGATTTTCCCGATCCGGTAGGACCGGTCACGATAATCACACCGTAGGTCAAATCCAGAGATGCCCTGTAACGGACCATGTTGTTTTCCGAAAACCCCAGCTGTTTCAATGGGGTTTGGGGCATTTTGGAATCGAGCAAACGAAGAACGATTTTCTCTCCGTAAGCGGTCGGCATAGAGGAAACACGGGCATCGATGAACTCGGATTTCCCCAAGGCAATGCGCATTTGCCCGTCCTGGGCGAGACGTCTTTCCGCAATGTCCATCTGAGCCATGACTTTGATACGGCTCACCGTCGCGGAGGCAAATCGCTTGGGCAATACCAAAACCTGCGAAAGGTCACCGTCGATACGATAGCGAACGACCTGGCTGTATTCGTTTTCCTCGAAGTGGATATCCGAGGCGTTCGCATCCGCACCATCCACCAGAATTTTCTGAACCAACCGAACCAGCGGAGAAGTGGAAGTAAAAGCGCTGGTATCCAAATCTGTGGAATTTTGCAGATTCCTTTCCAACTCGTGCCGATCGACTCCGAGTTTATCCAAATAGCTTTCCAGAATGGAGGAAGATCGAAACGTCTGGCTGATAGATTCGAGAATCTCGCTTCTCGATGCGATGTGATTGACAGGAATCCGCTTGGTGATCGCACGGATATTGTCTTCGGCCTCAATGTTTGTCGGATTGAAAACGGCCAAATGTACGTACTTAGGATCGACTTTGAATGGAATCAGAGCGAATTTTCGGCAGATGGAATAGCCAATCTGCTTGGAAGCGGCCTCGTTGGCTTGAACTTCCTCCATACTGACAACGGGAAGATTATAGTACTCGGCAAGGGCGTCGCGAATAAGCACGTCCGGCGCTTTGTAACTGTCGATGAGCAATTCAAGAAAGGAATTCGGTCCCCATTTTTGGGGTTGGCGAAGTTCTTCCTCGATTTTTTTCACATCGTCAGGAGTGAGAAAGTCTTTTTGTTCCAGCAGAGAGATCAAAAATTCTTTGACGTGCTGCCTCGGACCCGATCCTTTCGGAGTCGAATCTTTCTTTTCGCTCATCCATTTCCTCCGCCATTAAAACGGAAAACTACGTTTTCCTCGTCTTTTGGAGAACTTTAACACAAGATAACAAGTAGATGTTAGAAAAACAACGTTGTATTCTCTATGAAATTCGCTACAAATGAAGAAAAAACAGGAGAATTCATGCTTTTCCTCGTTTTTCTTTTACCTAAACAATTCAACATATAGGAGAATTTTTATGTCCATATCCACAGCTAGCTCGTTTTTCACCCCATACTATTTCGAGCTTTTATCGAAACTGATTCATATCAACACCGGAACCGGAAATTACGAAGGCGCACAAGAGGTCCGAAACCTTCTGACCGTCGAGTTCGAAAAACTGGGCTTCCACTGTGTCACCCACGATGTCGGCGAAGGACATCGTATCCTGGAGTGCTCGTTGGAAAACTCCAAACCGGATTTGGTACTTAGCGGACATTTGGATACGGTATTTCCGAAAACCTCTGAATTTCAAACACTTACAGAAAAAGACGATAAACTTATCGGTCCGGGTATTGTCGATATGAAAAGCGGCGTCGTCCTGCTACTTCAAGCGCTGACCGAGTTGGATGACCCTGCCCTTTTACCACGCATTCGAGTGTTGCTCAACGATGACGAGGAAATCGGCTCGGTCCATTCTCAAAAACAACTTCAAGAACTCTCACGGGGCGTTCCTTACGGCCTGGTTTTCGAACCGGGATTTCCCGATTCTGCGGTCATGACGTCTCAATCCGGGGTTTACGTATTGCGGATCGAAATCCAAGGAAAAGCGGCCCATGCCGGTCTTGAACCGGAACTTGGACTGAATTCCTGCGCAGAGGCAGCCCACGCCATCACTCAAATCTATGACTTGAACGACCCGAAACGCGGGTTGACCGTCAATCCGAACGTCATTCACGGCGGAACAGCGCACAACGTCATTTGTGAAAAAACCATGATCGAAGTCGATATCCGCTACATCAATCCGCAGGATCTGCAACAGACGCTCGAAAAAATCCGTTCCATCGTCGATTCTCCACGAATTTTCAACGAAACACTCGGACGCTCCTGCCATGGCATCACCGAAGAACAAGGCCATCTGCCAAGCCTTCCGCCGGAGCCGATGAAAAAGCTTTTCGAAATGGCCCAACGTTGCGCCAAAGGACTGGGAGAAACCCTGGAAGGCCGTCACGTAGGGTACGGAAGCGATGCCAACCACCTGGCACAGACAGGCATGCAGGTGTTGGTCGGACTGGGACCGTGGGGAGGAGGAATGCATAGTCACAATGAATTTATGGAAGCTTCTTCCTATCCTAGACGATTGGCTTTGACGAAAGCGTTGATCAAAGAGATTTTGAAGTAAAGAAGCAAAAACGGTTTTCCTTGCGACCTTCGGAAAGATTGTGGCTCCGTAAAACTGTCACGTTTTCGAGCACCCAACAATCCTCCAAGTGGACGATTGCCAAGGAATGCTTATAGTGATAGAAGTGAATCCATCCAAACCATTCCATGGAGGAGGCAAATATGAGCGAAACCACCCACGCCAAAACGATCGTCATCGGTTCCGGTCCCGCAGGATATACCGCAGCCCTGTACCTTGCCCGAGCCAACCTGGGAACCGATCCTTTTCGAAGGCGACATTCCCGGCGGCCAATTGACCACCACCAGCGAAGTGGAGAACTTTCCGGGCTTCGTCGATGGCGTGCAAGGCACGGAAATGATGGACATTTTCCGCAAACAGGCCGAGCGTTTCGGCACTCGCGTACTGCCTGGTTTCGTAGAAAAAGTAGACTTTTCCTCCCGCCCCTTCAAACTGGTGGCCGACGGCACGGACTACACCGCAGATGCCGTGATCATCTCCACCGGAGCTTCGGCCCGTTACCTCGGTCTCGATTCGGAGCAGAGGTTTATGGGATTCGGCGTCAGCGCCTGTGCCACCTGCGACGCGCCGTTCTATAAAGACGTTCCGATTATCGTCGTTGGCGGAGGCGATTCCGCCATGGAAGAAGCCTCGCACCTTTCCAAATTCGGCTCAAAAATTTACCTGATCCATCGACGCGACGAATTCAGGGCCAGCAAAATCATGCAAAAGCGCGTGCTCGAAAATCCGAAAATCGAGGTAGTCTGGGACTCGGTGCCCATAGAAGTTCTGGGGGACGAACGCGGTGTGAACGGTGCAATCGTGAAAAACGTAAAAACCGGTGAAACGAAGAACATCGAAGCGGAAGGCTTCTTCCTTGCCATCGGACATACGCCGAACACGAAGATATTCCAAGGGCAGGTGGAACTGGATAAAACAGGCTACGTTGTCACCCAAAGCGACTCGTCGCTTACGTCGGTCGAGGGCGTTTTCGCCTGCGGCGACGTGCAGGACCACAAGTACCGTCAAGCCATTACTGCCGCCGGTAGTGGATGCATGGCGGCTCTGGATGCTGAACGCTGGCTGGCAACCCAGGAATAGTTTCCACTACCGCCTCCAATCACGAAACCATCTCCTCCTGGATTTCAACCGGGGGAGATTTTTTCATATCCCCCCCCTCCCTTCATCTTGCAATTTTCTCTTCGGAAAACTCCCACTATTGCAAGAAAATTCCGCGCCATTTGGCACAAACTGCCATAACGTGATAAGATAATTGAGTGGATGTCCGTAGGACTTTGACACACGTTTGGCTTCTGTGGAATGATGGCCGGGACGCAGTTAAAGAACCATAGTAAATCGTTTAGCCCTTGGCAAAAACCGCCGAAACCGTGATAGACAAACGTTATGATTCCAAACGAGGGACGTAGATGAAAAAGTGCCCACAGTGCGCCACGGAAAATACGGAACTGGCGAAATTCTGCAAGGAGTGCGGGTACCCGATCGGGGTGAACGACGGTTTCGAGGATGAAGACACCACCCCCGATTTAAGCCTGAAGGGGTCTGGAAGGAGAAACCTCACCCGGTTTTTCTCTCGATCCGAACGGAGTGGAATCCCAAACCACGACGGATGAAGGTCTTACTCGGATGCTCGAACAGGTGAAACTCACCGACGATTCCATGCCCGACATCGTAGAGTCGGAAAGCAGCACATCTCTTGAATTGGACGATATCTCCGTGGATGAACCGGCGGAGCATTTACATCGACAACGAACCTTCGACTCTTGATAGCCTGATTGAAGAAAGTATCGGAGCCGATGCTTCCCTCGAACTGCTCCCGGAAGACCTTGGCGAAGATACGTTCGCGGCGGACTGGACAAACCCGGTCAAAGCTTCCGATATGCCTCCCACGAATCCCAGCAGGAATCCATCAGCTTTGTGATGCAACCTAAAGACGAACATCCCCCTCAAAACACAGATTCCGGCACTCATCCACCTGTTGAGGGTTTGAGCGAACCGATGTTCCCTATAGATTCCGCAAACGGCATTCCGAGTCATTTCGAGATGTTTCTCCCAGTGAAAGCGTTGAGGATTCGATCCTTTCGGGCATTCGATCCTTGCCGAGTCGCCGGAAGCATCCTCGGGACCGATGGTCACGCTGAAAGAAGGGTTGGATGAAGGCGAACCTATCGCGAGACTGGTGATTTTAGAACCGACTCGCAAGGAATCGGCTATCATCAATCTCCACCGGGGAACGGTGACCTGTGGCAGCGAAGGCGCGGACATCATTCTCAAGATCCTTTCATGAGTCCCACTCACTGCCGTTTCGAAGTAACTTCGAAAGACAAAATCCTGCTAATGGATGCCGATTCACAAAATGGAACGTTTCTGCGCGTTCAGGACCGTGCAAAAATGCTTTCGGGCGACCGCTTCCGCATAGGTCGCCAGTTGCTGCAATTCTTTTCGATCAAAGATTTCGAAGCGTTTGAGGAGATATCCCCGGAAGAAAGCACCAAATTCTGGGGCAGCAGCGACAAAGGCTTGTGGGGTCGCATCGTAAGAATTTACGAAAACAATATGCAGGGAGAATCCATCCTTCTAACGAAAAGCAGCCTCCAGTTCGGACGCGAAGTCGGCGACCTGACGTTCCCATACGACGGCTATGTTTCCGGCAGTCATGCCCGAGTGGAATTGCAAAATGGGGAGTTTTATCTTCGTGACCTGGGTTCCAGCAACGGCACGTTCATTTCGATCCGCCGCCCGATTCGACTGCAATCCGGTGAACTGATGCTCATCGGCCAGAAACTCGTTCGAATCGAAGTCCTGTAGCTTTTTCCAACAAATACACAAAAAGCCCCGACCATCGCCGGGGCTTTTTTCATTTGGGATTGGCCAATTTCTCAGCCATAGGGATAAAGCGAGCTTTTCACGTTTTTGAGGTTTTCGAGCAGTCTGTCGTGCTTTTTCTCGTCTTCGAGCAGATAATTCAACAAGAATTTCTGGATCGAATAGCCCGAACCGGAGAGATCGTCCAAGGTGTACTGTGCCAGTTGCACGACGTTTTTTTCCACTTCATCGTGACGGGTAATGGCATCGTCGATGGCTGCCACGTCCTCGGGAGTCAATGAAATCGACTCCTTTTCCAGCGAATCAATCACCAGTTGCTGCAAAATATGGTGCATCTCGGAATCTCGTTTGAGAATCTGAAACACGGAACGAACCAGCGGATTTTGAATGCGTCCCATCGATTCTTCCGCCAACTCGACGGAAGCCGTTTCGATATTCTGCCAGCGCTTCAGGTTATTGGTCAGGTTTTCGATTTTTTCTTTCGTGGTCATGGGTGTCTCCTTTGTTTTTTCTTTCTACAAAAATTCCCACTAAACAACCTATTCATTTATTGCCAATAATTTAATTCGCCTAACTTTGTATGCAATACTTTCTTGTGCTTTTTTTTCATTTTTTTGAAATTCTTACCTTTTCCACGCTTTTTTTTCGTTTTTGATCTTTTTCGGCGCTTTCTTTTGCGGAAAAAAGTGATACACTTAGAAGGTAGCGTTCTGTATCCGCTTGAATGAAAACCACACGGTCAGCCGATCTTGAAATCGGAAAGGTTTTCAATGGTGATTTGGACGCAAAGAAACGGATCTTTCAGCGGCTACTTGACATTTTCGGTCCATCAAGGAGGGAAGAATGTCTTTCGGCGAACAACTGCTCAACAGCATCGCGGAAAAAATCGACAAAGAAAAATACAAGAAACTGTCCTGGCAAGGCTCGTTTTCCGAGTATCTGGATATCGTCCAGAAAGACCCGGCAGTTCTTCGTACATCCTTTCAAAGAATGTACGACATGGTCATTTCCTACGGGTTCAAGGAATACGTAGACAACAAAAAGAAAATCGTCCACTACAATTTCTTCGACGATCCCTTTGAGGACGGCAAAGACGCGGTATTCGGCCTGGACATCCCGTTGATGAAACTGGTCAATCTTTTCCGCTCGGCAGCCCAGGGCCTGGGAACGGAAAAACGCGTGCTTCTGCTGCACGGACCGGTGGGTTCTTCGAAAAGCACCGTGGTGCGAATGCTTAAAAAAGGGCTGGAAGCCTACAGCCAGACCGAAGAAGGCCAACTCTACACCTTCGATTGGATCGTGAAAGGGGAAAACGGCGAGCAGGAGTTCGTTCCTTCCCCCATGCACGAAGAACCTCTGCTGCTGATTCCGCCCGAGATTCGCAAGGAATTCCTCGCCAAACTCAACGAGGAACATAAAGGCGAAAAACTGTACCGCTACCTGGTGCAAGGGGATCTCTGCCCCGTATCCCGCTACTATTATACTGAGTTCATGAAACAGTACGAAGGCGATTGGAGCAAGGTGCTGAAAAAGCACATCCAGGTCCGGCGACTGATCATGAGCGAGCAGGACCGCATCGGTATCGGAACGTTCCAGCCCAAGGACGAAAAGAACCAGGATTCCACCGAGTTGACCGGTGATATCAACTACCGGAAAATCGCAATCTACGGTTCCGACTCCGACCCTCGCGCCTTCAACTTCGACGGTGAATTCAACGTGGCCAACCGTGGGTTGATCGAATTCGTCGAAGTGCTCAAACTCGACGTAGCGTTCCTGTACGACCTTCTTGGAGCCAGCCAGGAACACAAAATCAAGCCAAAGAAATTCTCGCAGACGGATATCGACGAGGTGATCATCGGCCACACCAACGAGCCGGAATACAAAAAACTTCAAAATAACGAGTACATGGAAGCCTTGCGGGATCGTACCGTCAAGGTGGATATTCCATACATCACCCGGTACTCGGAAGAGAAAAAAATCTACGAAAAGGATTTCGGTTCGAAACAGACGGACATCCACATCGCACCCCACACCTTCGAAATCGCTGCCATGTGGGCGGTACTCACCCGGCTGGAGGAATCGAGCGGCAATATCAACATTATGCAGAAACTGAAACTGTACGACGGCAAAGCCCTTCCGGACTATACCGAAGACACCGTTGTGGAGTTGCGTAAAGCCGCACTGAGAGAGGGATTGCAGGGTATTTCTCCCCGCTACGTGCAGGATAAAATCTCCAACTCGCTGGTTCGTTACGCCGAGGAAGGCCAGATCAGCCCGTTCATGGTGATGAATCAGCTCGAAGCCGGGCTGCGGAACCACTCGCTGATTACCAACGAAAAGGACCGGGATCGCTACCGGGAACTTTTGGGACTGGTACGGCAGGAATACGAAGAAATCATCAAGAACGAGGTGCAACGCGCCATCACCGCCGACGAAGACGCCATCTCGAAACTCTGTGCCAACTACGTGGACAATATCAAGGCGTACACACAGAAGGAAAAAGTTAAAAACATCTACACCGGCGCTTACGAAGAACCGGACGAGCAACTGATGCGCTCGATTGAAGAGAAAATCGACATTCCCGAGTCGCGCAAAGATGATTTCCGTCGTGAAATCATGAATTATATCGGCGCATTGGCTCTTGAGGGCAAGAAGTTCGACTATCGCTCCAACGAACGGCTCGACCGAGCCTTGGAACGAAAACTGTTCGAGGACCGAAAGGATTCGATCAAGTTGACAACGTTGGTTTCCGATGTCGTGGACAAAGAAACCCAAGAGAAAATCGATATCGTCAAGCAACGGTTGATCAAAAACTACGGGTACAACGAGCAGTCAGCCACCGATATTCTCAACTACGTGGCATCGATCTTTGCCCGTGGCGACACGAAGTAATTCAACAGCTTTTTTACCACAACACAGCGGGGCGCATTTCGCGCCCCGTTTTTTTACACAATGAACCCAAAAGAACCTAAAGAACGCAAAAAGTCACTGTTGGATCTGTGGCGACCTTTGGCGCTGTTTATCATGGCATACGTTTTGTTAACCAGTTTGCCGATGTCCCGCCACAAAACCACGGATCTCGATCTCGGCCCGGTTGAAAACACCTCCGCTCCCGACTTGCGACATCCGGCCCCGAATACGGCCTTTAAAGAAGCTAGCGGGCAAACGGTACAGATCTCCGACTTGAAAGGGAAACCGGCAATCGTCCGGTTCTGGGCGCCTTGGTGCGGTGTCTGCCTGAAAGAATCGAAACCTTTCGCACGAATGGCCGGACAACTGCCCGAATCCGTCGCTGCCGTCGTGGTCGCCGTAGACTATTCCAGCCAGGAGGAAGTTTTCAGAAGCCTTGGCCAATCGCACAGTTACAAATTATGGTTCGACCCATCCGGCGAAGCAATGCAGCACTGGGGTGTAGACGCCCTACCCTCCAGCTTTCTACTGGATGCTTCCGGCGTTGTCCGCAGGAAAATCATCGGTGGAACCGATTGGCTAAATAGTAGTGTGCCCGCCGATTTGGAACGACTGACGGAATTGAACCAAAAGAATTAACGGCTCCCCGCAATTGAAGCGGAGAGCCATAATTACTGTAATTACGCGGTTTTCTTACCCTTTTGAGAGGCTTCACGTTCGGCGATCAGCGCTTTATGACCTTCGATAATATCCTCAACGACATTCGGATCAAGCAACGTGGAAATGTCCCCGAAATCCGTGTAGTTGTTCATGGCCACCTTGCGCAAAATGCGACGCATCATCTTGCCTGACCGGTTTTTCACGATATCCGGTACGATCTGGATGTAATCCGGCGTCGCAATAGGTCCGATCACCTGCCGAACCTGCTGTTTCAGCCCACCGATCACCTCTTCCCGGTCTTCCTGCAAGGCGTCTTCAGTCAAACGAACGTAGGCATAAATTCCCGTACCTTTGATTTCGTGATTGAACCCGACGACGGCAGACTCGCTTACGCAGTCGTGCTCGTTGAGCGCGAACTCGATTTCCGCCGAACCAATGCGATGACCCGACACGTTGAGCACGTCATCCACACGTCCCGTGACCCAGTAATAACCTTCCTCGTCCCGACGGCAACCGTCACCAGTGAAGTAAATCCCTGGGAAATGGGAGAAATACGTATCTTTGAACCGGCTGTGATCGCCCCAGATCGTCCGAGCATGGCCCGGCCAGGTTCGACCGAAACACAGGTTGCCTTCGATGTCGTTGCCTTCCAGCGTGTTACCATCGTCGTCTTTGACGACAGGCGAAATCCCGAAAAACGGTAGCGTCGCCGATCCTGGCTTGGCCGGCACCGCTCCCGGCAACGGAGCAATCACGATGCCGCCGGTTTCGGTCTGCCAGTAGGTATCGACGATAGAACATCTTCCGCCGCCCACGACATCGTGGAACCAGTTCCATGCGTCGGGACTGATCGGCTCGCCTACCGTACCGAGAATCCGCAGGGAAGACAGATCGTGCTTGGTAACGTATTCATCCGATTCACGGGCCAGAGAACGAATCGCCGTCGGTGCGGTATACAGCGTCGTAACCCCAAGATCTTGTGCAACCTGCCAAAAGCGCCCAGGATCGGGATATGTCGGAACGGATTCGAACAATACCGTCGTCGCGCCGTTTACAAGCGGTCCGTACACAAGATAAGTGTGACCGGTAATCCAACCGATATCCGCCGTGCAGAAAAACACGTCGTCGGGCTTGAGATCGAAGACGTAATGGTGAGTTGTCGCAGCATAGACCAGATATCCACCCGTTGTATGCAACACACCTTTAGGTTTGCCGGTCGAACCACTGGTATACAAAACAAATAACGGAGCCTCACTGGACATCCACTCGATGGGACAGGTGGATCGTTCACGGTCCATTTCTTCGTTCAGCCAGTAATCGCGACCCGCTCTCATTTCGACATCGGCCCCGGTGCGCTTGGCAACGAGGATACATTTCACGATCCCCAGTCCTTCCACCGCACGATTGGCGATGGCTTTGAGGTGCACTTTACGTCCGCCCCGCAATCCTTGATCGGCCGTGACCAGCACGCTGGCCTTGGCGTCGATAATCCGCTCTCGCAAGGCTTCCCCGGAAAACCCTGCAAATACAACGGTATGCGCCGCACCGATGCGGGCACAGGCAAGCATCGTATACACGGCTTCAGGAATCATCGGCATATAGATAGCCACCGTGTCGTTTTTGCGAACACCGTGTTTCAGCAAGACGTTCGCGACACGTGAAACCTGGTGTTTCAGTTTTCTGTAAGTGATTTTCTCGTATTCTCCCGGCTCGTCTTTCGCCCAGATAATGGCGGTCTTGTCTCCTCTTTCAGCAATGTGGCGATCAACAGCATTGAAGCAAGCGTTCAAACGACCACCCAGATACCAGCCGAAGTCGATTTCATCCATGTCGATATCTCGAACCGTGTGAAAGGGATGAAACCAGGACAACCGCTCCGCCTGCTTTCGCCAGAACCCGACGGGGTCGTCCACACTCAGCCGATACATCCTTTGGTATTCTTCCAAGGAATCCACTTGGTGCTTGTGTAACTTGATCTCGTGTTTCATGACACACTTCCCATTCGCTAGAGGTTGATGCCAACATGCAATCCGATATCGAACTTGCTTTAACTATTGATGAAATCCGAACCTGGATAGGAAATTGAGAAAGAACGATGTCGCCAGTGGAAAGGAAAAAACTGCAATCCACTACGACATAAAAAGACCCGACGAAGCGATACGATCTAAACGTCCGCCTCGTGGTATCAATCGGCACATTTCAGCCAAAGAAAAGCAACGATGTGACTTTTAGCCAATTTACGTTACTTCTCCACCAATCACTCATCCATCTTAACATGTAATGCATGTCATGTATATACTTTTTACATGATCGCGTTTGCTTTTACAGTTTTCTAACAATCTTTATGAGCTAACCCCTTCTTTTTTCTTAAGATTCAGAGTTTTTCTTTCCTCAAGGTTTATTTTCAAGTATTATAGTGAATGCTATTGATCAAGATGGTTGTTTATGGCAGATACAGACGGGGTTTCTGCCTAATAGTGCTGAAACCGAACGACAGCGTTTCTCGACGAGTACTTTTCTCTAATCTGAGGGGACACATAAACCAATGAGTTCCGTTGATGAAAAACTGATGGTCATCCAAACCAAGTTTGCCAAGGAAACCATCGTTCGACTGGACCACATCGCCAAAATCGTGGACACACTCCGTCAACATCCCGCCAATCTCGACACGCTCAAGCAACTGAGGCACGAATTTCATAAAATCGCGGGATCGGGTGGAACATACGGTTTTACCAACATGTCCCGCCTGGCACGAAGCGGCGAAGAGGGTTGCAATCTCTACATTTTGCAAAACAAACCGGTAGAAAAAGATTTTCTCGACCATCTCGAAGAAGTCATACAGGGAATGCGTAGCGACCTGGCGGATAGTATTGGAGAAAAACCCAAACCAACCGGCGTTCCCTTGGGACGCATGTTGTTTGTCACCAATCGTCCCAGCTTCGAGTTTCTGTTGAAAATTCCGGAAAAAGTCAAAGAGCTTTGCGATATCGCCGAAAATGAAAAACAACTCAGTGAATACATCACGACCCGAAGCTACATTGCGATAGCGATCGACAACGAAGCCAAAAACGCGGAAACCATCAAACGAATCAAGCAAATTCGCCAAAATGAGCGAACTTACAAGGTTCCCGTCATCGTTATTGTGGAAAACCTCGGCATGATCGATCGCATCAAGATGCTGCAATCTGGAGCGACATCATTTGTACCGCAAGATATCGCTTACAAAGATTATTCGACGCTAGTCAATCAACTTCAACTCGAACTCGCCCCTTCCCGTGGGATCGTTTTCCTCCTTGAATCGAACGAAAGCCTTCTCCAACAGATCAAGCAGGATCTTACAAAAGAAGACATTCGAGTTTACGCTTTCACCACTTACGACCAACTCAAGCGACAGTGGATGAAAACCGCACCGGACCTGATTATCTCCAATGTAAAAAATCGGGAAGTGAATATTTATCAATTTACGAACCGTCTGAAAAACGACAAGCATTTTTCAGACATCCTCGTGATACTGCTTTGCGAAAACGGTTCGTTCGAACAGCGCCAAGCCATTTATACTTCGGGAGCCGATGATTTCATTCTACTCCCCTATATTCCAGAGGAACTGATCGGGAGGGTTCGCTCTCGCATTGAATTGAAACGCTACTTGAAATCGACCGAACGCACGCTTACCGAAGCCAAAGCCAATCCCAGGCTTCCCAAAGCGGTGTTGATGGCTCAGCAAAAGAGAAAAGTAGAAGTTAAAAAAGGTCCAGTGAAAATTCTCGTGGCGGACGACGACCCTCCAATCCTTGAATTGCTCAAATTCCATTTTGGCCAGCAAGGGTGGTTCGTCAAAGTCGCCAACGACGGAGAAGAAGCGGAAAAAGCCCTCAAGGAAGACAGTTTCCACTTCATCATCTTGGATATTCACATGCCGTTTCGCAGTGGGTTGGATGTATTGAAGGAAATGGGAAAAAACGGTTCTCGTGGCGAAGCCAAGGTGGTGATCCTCTCGGCGCACAGTCAGGACACCATTGTGCAACAGGCTTTTGCCATGGGAGCCGACGATTTCATCCCAAAACCGTTCAATCCTGAAGTCGTCGTTACACGTTTGAAGCGGTTCATGGAACACCAGCAGTAAGGAAAGTAATTTGCTTTATGATCTTCTGGAGAGAATCTGGGCGGACCCACTTTATCGTATGCTTGCCACGGCGATCCTCGTTGAGATTGCCATTATTCTCATCACGATCTTTTGGCTGATTATCCACACGATCCGAGACCGGCACAGGAAACACCTCGAAGAAAAAATCAACAACGAACTCAGCGCAAAGTTTTTCGCCGCACTGGAAGACGACAAACTCATCAAGCAGCTCGCTGATGAAGCGATTCAATATCCTACGGAAGTTATTCGAAGTTTCATCGAACCTTTCATCACATCCACTTCAGGCATTTACAAAACAAAAGTCGCACGGCTCTATCGCTACCTGGGATTACTGGAAGCGGATATCGCCGACTCCCGTTCTTCCCTTCTGCATCGACGAATCAAAGCCATGCGGCGACTGGCAGTTATCGCCACGGACAAAGAAAAAAAAATCATCCTGGATCGCCGAAACGACCGCTATCCCGTTCGAATCTTGGCGGCGAACGCCATCAGCCATATCGGTACGGCGGAAGAACTTTTCATGATGCTTCAGGATCTGATTTTAAAAAGCCGCTTGATGGAAGAACCTCTCTACGCTGTGATTCACAACCTCTCGATTCCCAAAATGACGGAGTTGATGTCCTATTGGGATCGCATCGTCTGTCCACGAATCCGGCGGATTCTTCTCGTCGCGTCTGCTCGTATGGTTCCTGAAGAATGCGTGAAATGGTTGCGAGTGGCTTCCAACGATCCTTCGATCGAAATCCGTATCGGAGCCTGTAACGCGGCAGGGGAAATGGCTGGTTCTAATATCCTTCCCATGCTGCTGTTTTTAGCCAAAGACACCGAATGGCAGGTACGTGCCCAAGCGGTTCGAGTATTGAAGAAATGGAAAGAAGAGCAATCTTTCCGCGCCCTTGAAACGGCCCTTGGCGACAGATCCTTCTGGGTTCGTCAAAATGCCGCATCGGCCTTGTCTTCGATGGGGGAAAAAGGCATCGAAATTCTCAAGAAAACCGCATACGTCGGAAAAGATCCCTTTGCCGCCGACACGGCGAGACAAGAGTTGCAACGCTATATTCTCATTCGCCGGGAAGGTTATACCGTCCAATGACCGCCTATATCGATACCCTTGTATTACTGTATTTTCTTGCGCTCAACTTCGTTTACGGCATGCTGATCAGCCTGTCCGTCTACGAATTGGTCGCGAGAATGGCCAGTCGTCTACCTGAGTTCGACAATATTTTCCTTTCGCAGGAAAGCAGCCCGCCGATTTCGATTCTTGTCCCAGCCTTCAACGAGGAAGCCAGTATCGTCGATTCCGTTCGTGCACTGATGCAGTTGATTTATCCCAGCCTCAACGTGATCGTGATCAACGACGGTAGTACGGATGAAACCCTGCAACGACTGAAAGAACGCTTCGAACTGGTACCGACCGATCTGGTTGTTCGGCGAGATGTACAGACGCAACCGGTTAAAATGATTTATCATTCGTCGGTGGAAAGCCGACTGATCGTTGTAGACAAAGAAAACGGCGGCAAAGCCGACGCACTGAACGTCGGTATCAATGCGGCACGATCTCCGCTGGTTTGTTGCGTGGACTCGGACACTATCCTGGACCGCAAGGCCCTGCTACGCATGATCGAGCCGTTCCTGTATTACGATGACCAGGTAATCGCCGTGGGTGGAACAGTCCGCCTGGCCAATGGCTGCAAAGTCAAAGACGGCATTATCGAGGAAGTCACCCTTCCCAAATCCTGGCTGGCACGCTTTCAAATCGTCGAGTACCTGCGAGCCTTCCTTTTCGGGCGTATGGGATACAATCGCCTGGGAGGAAACCTTATCATTTCAGGTGCTTTCGGCCTTTTTGCACGGGACAAACTCGTAGAAGCAGGAGCTTACCAGGAAGGTTCCATCGGAGAAGATATGGAACTTGTGGTGCGCTTACACAAAAGCCTGATCAAAAAGAAGGAAAAATACCGCATCGTTTTCCTTCCTGACCCGGTGTGTTACACGGAAGCCCCCGAATCCTTAAAGATTTTGGGTAAGCAACGTGATCGTTGGCACCGTGGGTTGAGCGATACGATGATGCGTCACAAGGAAATGCTATTCAACCCGGCCTATGGAAATATCGGCCTCGTTGTTTTTCCTATCTACTTCTTTTTCGAATTCCTCGGCCCGGTCGTGGAACTGTTCGGCTATATCTACTTCATTTACATCCTTCTATTTGGCGGGGTCGATGTGAATTTCACCCTGCTGTTCTTCATCGTAGCGATTTGCGGCGGCTTCTTGTTGTCGCTCCAAAGCATCATTCTCGATGCCTTGAGCTTCAATATTTACAAGGGAGCCAAAGTGCGTGCAGGGTTGATTCTAGCGGCTTGGCTGGAAAATTTCGGTTATCGACAAATCACGCTCTTTTATAGACTTCGAGGATTATTCAAGTTCATTACTGGTGAAAAATCATGGGGAACGATGAGCAGAAAAGGGTTCGAGAAGGAAAAGAAAGAAAAGAAAGAAACCGCGCAAGAAGAGGGTGCCTGACATCCTTATTGATTTTCTTGTTTTTCCTTTCGGTTCCCTTTGTTTTCTGGTTTCTGAAAGACGACTTGGCCAACCGGATATTGGTGATCGACAAGTCGGTCCCGAACGACGAATATCGTGAACATTCCTCGTTGACCTGGACGTTGAATCACCTGAAAACCTCGCCTCCGGGACGTAGCCGTCCATGGAAAGATTACATCGACTACATCGGCTACTATCCCGAACGGGTGGATGAAAACGACAAGGCGGAGACAGAAGACCTAACCCCCGAGCATTTGGAAGACAAGGATCTGTTGTTCATCGCGGATTCCTACGGTGTATATCGGCTTGATCTTGAGGGACAGGACGAAGACCTCACCGCGCTGGATTACAGCGAAAAAATCTACGGTGGCATGACGGAAAAAGAAGTCAAAGCCATCAAGGATTTCGTGGACCGGGGCGGTGATTTCATAGCTGAATTCAACACCTTCGCATCTCCTACGTATGGAAAAGCAAGGCGAATGCTTGAAAAAATGCTGTGGCTCAAGTGGAGCGGCTGGGCCGGGCGTTTTTTCGAAGATCTGTCCAATAAAGACGAAATCCCCGAGTGGGCACGACGCAACTACAAAAAGCATTACGGAAAGGAATGGGATTTCGAAGGACGTGGAATCCTCATGACCCACTGGGACACCCGTATCTTCGTGCTTCAGGAAGAAATCGACATCGAGCCTCGCGGTATGCGGATTTCCGTGGTACGTCCGCACGATCCACTGATGAAAGACGTTCTTTCCGACGTTCCATTCTACTACTGGTTCGACATTGTGTATGCACGTCCAGGCTCGGAGGTTTTAGCCCGTTTCGATATGCTCGTAACGGATAAAGGCCAGGAACAACTAAAGAAATTCAACATTTACCATCAATTTCCCGCAATTATCCGCGCAACAAAAAAACCTCTGGCTATTTATTTTGCCGGGGATTTTTCGGACAACAAGGTTGACGAAGGTCCGTACAACATGGAATGGGCGTTGTATTATAAACGTTTCATGCGCCTGATCGACCATTACCCGGATCAACGTGGCTTTTTCTGGGAATGTTACCTTCCTTTGATGATGAACATTTTCGACACAAAAAACTATGGGATAGCCGAAGAATGAAGGTCACACACGGTCTCATCTGGTTCCTTCTTCTGCTGATATCTTTGGGGAGCGGCTGCGCGTCCAAGCGGTTATCGCTTCACGACCATCCCGAGTGCACCATCTCGAAGGGGTCTCGGGCGGAACGCCTGCAATCGACCCGATTGGAGGCGGAACGGTGGCTGCAAATCGTTGAATACACCAATGAAACGACATACGACGCAACAACTCCGAAAGAAACCCGTACGCTCAATCGACAACCTGACACTCGCTATCTTGCGATTCTATCTTATCCCGACCATCCCGACCCTTGGCTGAAAAACCGCAGTTTCATTTACGATGACGCCTTGGCTTTGCTTTGGTTTGCCTGGAAGGGAGACGAAGAAACGGCGAGAGGATTGGCCAACACCTTGGTATTGCTGCAAAACGCGGATGGCAGCTGGGGCTTCGGCTTCGATGCTCAGAACGATAATTACTACAACGCCGAATACGTTCGCAACGGCGCTGTTGCCTGGGCTTCTTTTGCCATGGCCTATTACGCTCGAAAATACAACGATCATGCCGCTGACCTGTCGGCGGAATTGTCTGCAATGTATCTTTCCACGCAAATCGAAACCTACGATGGTGCCATCAACCGAGGATTGCTTCGTGGCGGCCGGGGACGTTGGAGCTCCAACTATCTGGTATTCTTCCCGAATATTGAATTTCTACCCGCCATTTCGGAACATCAGTTCGATAGTCACATGGCGTTTTCGCTGACAGAACCGGAACGAGCCCAAACCCTGGCACGTGACATCAATTCCATTCTCTGGCTCCCACAGAAATCGCGGTTTGCCGTGGCCGCCACCCATCGAAACATTGACGAAGGTCGAGCGCTCGACGCTTCCGGCGGCTGGGGAGCGTTGTGGCTGTATTCTATTGGAAAACCCAAGCTGGCCAAACAAAGTCTGGATTACACGATCGAAGCATTTGCCACGCAGGACGGTGGCTTGTTCGGATATCGCCCCTATCTCGATCCCATCGACGGCCCCTTGACCAAGGAGTGGGAGTCACTGATTTTCGTCGAGGGTTCGTTGGGTGTGGCCCTTGCGGCCTGGCGTCTGGAAAAGCCTGATATAGCCAACCGCGTGTTGGACATGTCGATGGAACTCTCCTGTCTGGGCGGACCGGGAATCCCCTATGCGAATCGGGAATTGAAGGATTTTCCAACACATCCGGCAGCCGCGCCAACATTATGGTTTCTATTTTTAGAACGCGAAATGAGAACCGGCGAACCAGCCCCGCTGTTCGGCGGATATCACGAATTGCGAGCAGAGGTCCAATGAAACGCTTACTCGCCTTGCTAATAAGTTGCCTGTCGATCTTATCGGCATCCACGGTCTTTGCTGCCAGTTGCCCGGACGGTGAACACGCCTACGAGCAACAAGACTGGTTCACGGCGGAATTCCTTCTTCGGGAGTGCCTTAACGAAGACCCGGAAAACGCCGAATTGTGGGCAATGATGGCTCGCACACTGGCTTTCGAGAAAAAATACGACGAATCCCTGCAATGGATCGACAAAGTCTTAGCCAAATATCCCGATGACTCCGACATGCGAACGCAACGAGTCCGTGTGCTGGCATGGAAAGGCGATCTGGACGCCGCTTGGACCGAAGCGCAAGGTCTTGAAATCAGTGCTTATTCCGACCCGGACACGGCGAAACTCGTCGCCAACATAGCCTTTTGGCGTAGCGACTGGAAAAATGCGGTCGAACGATACGACCTGTACCTGCTCCGCGTTCCCGATGACCAGTTGGCCCTCAGAAACCGGGGAATGGCTCACAAAAACCTCGGCAACAACGAACTGGCTCGGCAGGATTTCATCCTGTTGTGTAAACTCCAGGGAAAAAGCAACTGCGACCTTGACGACGACATCGAAAGATCCGAAGCCCGCTTCGAGTTACTTTTACAACCTGGCTACGTCTTTATCGAGAAGAGAAACGACGGTTGGAATGCGCTTGCCAAACTTGATGCTCGCGTTTGGAATACGTTGCATGTGGGGGTAAGTTCCGAATATCGTCAGCGAGATTACGGAAAAATCGTCGATGATGTCTACAACGAATTATTCGGTTCGTACCGCTGGAAGTCAGGCTGGACACTGTACGGAGCGCTGGGTTTCACCATCGATCCCGATTTCTCCCCCAACTGGTCGGCACAGATTGAGCCGGGTTATATCTTCGATTTCGGTTTGGAGCTGTATCTTAAATACTGGCGCATTCAGTTCGAAAACGAAGGTATTCACGTCATTACACCGGGCTTGATCTACTATTTCAGTATGTTCATGATTTATCCACGCTACTACATGTCCATCGACGATGCAGGCGACATCTCCCACTCGGGAATGCTCAAACTGGGTATTTTCCCTACGGATTTCCTCTCGTTTTTCGTTGGTGGCGGTGCAGGCGACAAAACGGAATACCTCGAACCCCGCCGTGGAGAACTCGATTACTATTATTTCATCCTCGCAGGAGCGGCCTGGAGCATCAACTGGCGTCACAAACTGATGTTCGATTACATCTACCGCAACGAAAAAGCTGCGCAACAACGGTACAAACACCATCATTTCATGCTGGGATATTCCGTGAAGTTCTAAACCGGATTTTTTTGCAAAATTTCGCGTCAAGAAAAATGGCATTCTTCGGCATCCGGGAGTAGCATACCGCCCACAAAGCGTTTTTTTGCCCATTTTTTTGCCCTCGAAGTCCTTCCCCTGGCTATGGATTTCGTTTGTTGTTCACCGGATGTTCACCATGCGTTTTCTCATCCGAAAAAACATCCTGATTCCGACCGGTTTGTTTATCCTGATTTCTGCCGCCATTCTCGTTTTCTGGATGGCCGCAGGCAACCAGCGAATGGAAACTCTTGGAATCAAAACCCAATTGACCGCCGAACAGGTTGCGATTCGATTGGAAGAGTACGTCAATATTCGGCTGAACATCATCAGCACCATGCGCTGGTACTGGCAAAAAGAACTGATCAACGACGAGGAAGCCTTCACGCAACACGCCACATATCTGCAACAGAGTTTCGGTGGTGTATTGGCCATCAACTGGATAGATCCGGACGGAGTAATCCGCTGGGTTGTGCCGGAAATCCCCAATCGTAGCGCAAAAGGAAAAAACCTGTTCGAACATCCGCAGTCGGCGGAAACGTTCAGAGAAGTGGTCCGTACGCAATCTCTCGATATTACACCGCCGATCGAACTATTCCAAGGCGGCGAAGGCGTAGTGGCGTTTTATCCTTTGCTACGTGGAGATAAAGTCGAAGGTTACCTAAACGTGGTGTTCCGACTCGCCCCCCTGATCGAAGATTGTCTTGGAAAGGGCGTACGAAAAAATTTCGATCTGCTGATTCTGGATCATAGCAGCCAAGTGTACAGTACCAGTGATCCGCAAGCGATCCTCGATGCCGATGTACGCGCCACAAGCAACCTCGGTGTAGGTCCGAGAACCTGGAGCTTGACACTCTCCCCTTCTACCAGCCTGATGCGTCAGGTCACGACCCGTGAGGAGTATTTCCTACTCGGTTTGGGACTTATGTTGGCGCTTTTTCTAGCGCTTTTATCCAGCAGGTTACTGAAACGGGAATTTCAACTAAGTGAAAGCGAAGAACGCTACCGCACGATTTTCCAAAACGCCCAGGTCGGCATGTTCCGGGTGCGTATCGGCGATGGAAAAGTGCTTGAATCCAATCAGGTCATGGCCGAAATTTTCGGTTTCGACGACATCGACGAGTTCATCCATAAATATTACATCGAACCCAACTGGGTCTATCCTTCCGAGCGCGAACGCCTGTATCGCGAGTTTATGGCCAACAAAGGCGTCGCCAGCAATTTCGAAACAAGATTCCGTAAAAAGGACGGTTCGACCTTCTGGGTGCGTTTCTCTGCCAAAGTCTTCCCGGAAAAAGGCTATATGGACGGTGTGGGACTGGACATCACGCAGGAAAAAGAAACGACGCTGGCACTTAAAGATTCCGAGGAAAAATACCGCAACATCTTCGAAAACGCCCAGGTCGCGCTGTTCCGAATACGCACCGAAGACGCCCGCATTCTGGAAGCGAATCCGACGATGGTGGATCTTTTCGGCTATAGTAGCCGTCAAGAAATGCTGGAACACTTCAACATCCGCAAATCCCTCATGGATCGCAGCGATGCGAAGCGTTTGAACCAAGAACTTCTTGCCAACGAAGGAGCCATCGACAAGTTCGAGTGCCAGTTCATCAAAAAAGACGGCACGCCCTTCTGGATGCGTTTCGGCATCCGGCTGTATGCAACGGAAGGCTACATGGAGGGTGTAGGCACCGAAGCGACCGAGGAAAAACGAACGCTGCAACAACTGACGGTCAGCGAGCACAAATTCCGCGTATTGGCCGAATCGACGACGGCTGCGATTTTCATTCTTCAGGGAGAACGCTTTATTTACGCCAACCGAGCGGCATTGCAAATTTCCGGTTATCCCTGGGAAGAACTTTCTCACCTGAATCCGCTGGATTTATTCGATAAAGCATCCGGTCGGCTCTTCGAACGGGCTCGTGTAGCTCATACCCGACAAGAGCCTTTCCCCGACCATCTGGAACTCAAACTGATCACCGCCACCCAGAACGAACGATGGATCGAAACAACGACCGCATCGTATGAACTGGAAGGAGAAAAAGCCTGGATTTTCACAGGCTTCGACATCACCGAGCGCCGCACGGCGGAAAATGCTCTCAAGGAATCGGAGAACACCTACCGTACGATCTTCGAAACCACCGGTACGGCAACGATCATGATCGGCGAAGACGACCAGATCACGTTGGCCAACACCGAGTTCGCCAAGATGTCAGGTTATGAATGGGACGAAATCGAAAACCGCCTCCCATGGTTCGCCTTTTTTCGAATTCGAAACCATGCCGAAAATGCAGGAAATTCACGAATCGGCCTCGCCACTACCCCCGAAAAACTACGAAACACGGCTCCTTAGCCGGGACGGCAAACAGCACCACGGGATCATGACACTGGGCACCGTTCCGGGAACGAGGCAGCGAGTCGCTTCGTTTCTGGATCTCACCGAAACCAAACGGGCCGAAAAACAGATTTTCCGTGCTCAAAAACTGGCCGCGCTGGGGCAGATCGTTGCGGGTGTCGCCCACGAGATCAATAACCCCAACAATTTCATTTACATCAACTTGCCGATTCTCAAACGGTACATCGAAGCTATCCGGCCGATTCTCGACCGTGAAACCGAGCGCGTTCCCGGTCTGAAAATCCTCAACATGCCTTACGAAACCTTCCTCGACGACGTATTCAAGTTGCTGGACAACATGGAGCACGGCTCGAAGCGTATCACCGGTATCGTTTCGGATCTTAAAAATTACATCCGTAGCCACGACGCCGAGGAACGCCTCCCTCGAAGCATTCGGGAAGTGGTGGATCACGTTGTCACCCTTGTAGGAAAACAAGTCCAAAAAGAGGTAAAACGATTCGAAGTGGAAGTGGAAGACAACCTCCCAGCGGTTGCGATGAACGCCGGAAAAATAGAGCAAGTCCTGATCAACCTGGTCATCAACGCAGGACAAGCCGCCAGCGGGGAGGATTCGTAAGTTCGCCTCAAAGCCCAAAAACACACCTCCAAACCAGGATGGATAGAAGTCTCCGTAGAAGACAACGGCATCGGCATTTCCGAAGAGATCATCGCCAACATTTTCGATCCATTCTTTACGACCAAAAGCCGGGACTCGGGAACCGGTCTCGGCCTTGCCATCAGCCAGCGAATCATCGAAGAACATGAAGGCAAAATCATAGTTAACAGTGAAAAAGGCAAGGGATGCCGCTTTACGGTAGTCCTGCCCGAATACAAGGAGTCCGAGCCGTGAACACCTCCATTCTGATCGTAGATGACGAGCAGGCGTTTCTCGACAGCGTTGTTACGGATGTTGCGTCTGGAAGGGTACAACGACGTAACATCCGTCGCCGACCCAACGAAAGTGCCGGAATTGCTTGAAGACAGTGATTTCGATATGGCCTTTCTGGACGTCACCATGCCGGGACTCAACGGGATCGATTTACTTAAAATCATTAAGGAAAAAAGCCCTGCAACAGAATGTGTGATGGTCACCGCCAACGAAAACGTGACTACCGCCATTACTGCCATGAAACTGGGGGCATACGATTACCTCGTCAAGCCGATCACCCCGGACCAGCTCGTGCTTTCACTCAAGCACGCCCTGGAACGTAAATGGCTGCTGACTTCGTTGCAACTGCGCTCTGAAGCCGCCACCAAAGATTCGCTGGACGACCCCAACGCTTTCAAGGAAGTCATCACAGGAAACGCTAGAATGCTCCGCATTCTTCACGAAGCCGAACTACACGCCACCAGCGAAATTCCCATCCTGATTACCGGAGATACGGGAGTCGGAAAAGAACTCCTCGCCCGTGCGATACATTTGGCAAGCCATCGGCGGGAAGGCCCGTTCGTGGCCGTCAATATGATCGCCATTTCTCCCAGCCTATTCGAGTCCGAATTCTTCGGCCACGCCAAAGGAGCTTTCACGGGGGCGGAACGTGAACGAGCGGGTTATATGGGACGTGCCGGAGGCGGAACGCTGTTCCTCGACGAAATCGGGGATTTGTCACTGGAAACCCAGGGAAAATTGCTGCGAATTCTTCAGGAAGGCGAATACGTACCGGTAGGAAAAACCACACCCGAACGGGCGGATATCCGTTTTATCGCGGCAACCAATCAAGATCTTGTCAAACAGGTGGAACAAGGAAAATTCCGTAAGGATCTCTTCTACCGCCTACAATTCGCACACCTTGTGTTGCCTCCTTTGAAGCAGCGCGGGGACGATATACTGCTCCTGGCAGACAACTTCATTCGCTTATCCGACCGGGCGGTCAACGGTCTTTCCAAAGCCGCCGAAGAAGCCCTGCTCGACCACGATTGGCCGGGAAATGTCCGAGAGTTGCGCGGCGTGCTGGAAGCCGCTTCGAACCTCGCCCAGGAAGGATTGATCGAACTCGACCACCTGCGACTTCCCAACCTTCTCAAAGAGAAATCGGAAAAACGAACCATACAACTGGATAGCAACCTGGAGCCGCTCGCCGAAATCGAACGAAAACACATTTTAAAGGTGTACGATGCCGTCGGGCGCAACAAAAGCAAAGCCGCCCGCGTATTGGAAATCGGTCTGCAAACACTGCATCGAAAGCTGAAAAGCTACAACGTCAAGTAGTTATAACTACACGTCATTTTTCCCCAATTGAAAAGGGGAAGCCATGTAGCTTCCCCAAGGTGGTTTCCCTTCTCTACCTTATGCTTCCCGGCTAATGGATATCCTCCGTTTCCTTGTGAAAAACGAAAGCAGAAGGGAGAAAAGAGAGCGACCGTCCGGAGGTGCGGAGTCCGTCCGATCTACCTGACAGTTGTGCGATGGAAGGGTAGAGAAGCTCGTACTGCCGAACGAGATCCTCAAGGATGAAGGTAAGGGACATAGGGGCCGACGGGTCATCCATCGTCGTTGGCCAATCGACGAATCCGTTGTAAGCGTCGAAGTCGGAGGTTATTTCCTGCAACATTCCTTCGATTGGATCGAAAATCAGGTCTTGGTGTTTCTCTTTCTTCATTTCGTTCCGTTCCTATCGTTTAAAACCTCTTTGAACCTCCATCAGACACCCATTCACTATTGCTATCACCGTGCCAATTTTTATCATCCAACATATCTACATGTTTTTACTAGATTATTCATCATTCTACCAACACAACAACTCTCTCCAAACCACTATGGACAATTGTCCCGATACTCAATAGAGAAACAGCAAACTCTACCACGTTTCGAGGGTTTACCCCATGGGACATTTGTCCATGCGGGACAAATGTCCATAGTGGTTTTATTTCAGCGTTTTCAAGCGAGATTTGAAGAACGAAAAAAGATTGGACGATCCACCAAAACCGATACAATGACGCTACATCCTTGTATTATTGAGCTTTTCAACTTCCAACAGTTCGGTTTGCACCATGAGCGAGATCAGTAAAGAAGCCTTGGATCTTCACTTTTCCAGCCTGACAGTGGACTGGCATATCGATGCCTTCATGTGGAGTTCTCTTGTTGGTTACGATTTTCTACGCCGACACCGGCATCTCCCTTTCGGCACGATGCTTTCCCATATCGATCTTCCGCGCATGACCGATGGCGGGTTGGACATCGCCGGGCTGGGCGTCGTCTGTTCTCCTATGGCGAGTGAAGAAAAGCGCCTGCAATCGGCCTTATACCAGGTGTCTTTGTTCCAAAAAGCCGTTCATGACAGCGTAGGGAAATTTCTTGCCGTCGAAGATGGAGAAGAACTTGATCTGGAATATTTAAAGGGTCGAAAAGCCGGTTTCATGGGGTTGGAAGGGGCGCATTGCCTGGGAGGTCACCTGGACAAACTGCCCGAATTCTATACTTTGGGCGTGCGGTATGTCACGTTGACCCATTTTTCCTCCAACCGATATGCAACCTGCGTGAAAGGATTGCGAACCGACCCCGGACGCGGACTGACGCCACGGGGAGAAGAACTCGTGGATCGCCTGAACAATCTGGGGTTCATCGTCGATCTGGCTCACGTCAACAAAAAGACCTTCATGCAGGCCGCTCGCCGATCCAAAACACCGGTGCTCGTCTCGCACACCGGCGTCTGTGGCGTATACGATCTGTGGCGCAATATCGACAACGAACAGCTTCGAGCCGTAGCCGATTCGAACGGAACGGTGGGCATTATCTTCGTCCCGAAATTCCTTGCCGGACGGTTTTTCATCGATATCGAACCGGTGCTTGATCATATCGAGTACATCATCCGAACGATTGGAGAAGATTACGTTTCCATCGGTAGCGACTGGGAAGGTTCGGGACTGATTCTGCCCAAAGGCTTGCGCGACTGTCGGGGACTGCCCCAACTAACCACAGGTCTGTTGAAACGAGGACACAAACCGGAAACGATTCGAAAAATTCTGGGACTCAACGCGGTACGAGTATTCAAAGCGGTACAGGCAGGAAAATCAAACTGACTCTTTTATCTTTCGAGGGACGAAAACGAACCACTCCTGGTTCCCTTTCGGACCTTTGACCGCACTTGGAAACGGCGCTTCCGAGGCAAAACCTTCACCAAGCAACATCTCCCGAACGGCCTCGACCGCCTCGGCTTGGATTTTGGGATCGCGCACGACACCGCCCTTCCCCACTTTTTCCCGGCCTACCTCGAATTGAGGCTTGACCATCCCCAGCAGCCCGGCGCCATCGTGCAAAAAAGGAAAAAGATGAGGCAAAACCTGCCGCATTGCAATAAAGCTGACATCTATGGTGATCAGATCGACAGGTTCGTCAATCGATTTGGAACCTAGTTCTTTGACGTGCGTTTGTTCCCAGCAAATGACCCGGTCATCACTACGAAGCTTATAATCGAGTTGGTTCGTGCCGACATCGAGCGCATACACTTTACGCGCTCCGTGCTTCAACAAGCAGTCGGTAAACCCACCGGTCGAGGCTCCGATATCCAGACACACGAAATCTTCGGGAATCACCCCGAAATGATCCAAACCGCTTTTCAGTTTCAATCCGCCACGGGATACATAGGGGTTGGGATTGCCTTTTAGACGAATCGGCACGTCCAAAGCGAAGCGTTCACCCGCCTTGGTATGAACGTGCTCCCCAACCACAACCTGACCTGCGAGAATCAACGCTTGCGCCCTCTGTCGACTGGGAGCCAGGCCACGTTCGGCCACAAGCACGTCGAGGCGGATTTTCTCGCTTTTCGCCATCACACCCCCAACCACTTGGCCATCGCCACCGCCAGCCAAATGGCCACGAAACCGAAGGTCAGCCAGAAATCCAGTTTGCGATTCCAATACGCTGGAAAATGGTCACCATTGCCTTTCAAAGTCCGCTGCGGACGAGCTTCAAGCGGCTCCAATACCATCAGCATGAAAAACAGCAACAATCCATACGCAAAACCGAAAGCAGCTTGCGCCAACGCCCACCCCAGCGGAAGAATCAACGAGGCGGCATCCATACTTTCGGCGGCAGATTTCCACCAGAAAATCGCATCGGCAAATAACGCGGCACATTTGGGAGCGGAAAGAATGTACAGCAGAATTCGAACCCTCGGATACACCAGCAAGAGCACGAAAACCAACGCAAAATCGAGATAAAGCGGAATCACGAGATCGGCATAAGGACTCTGGCTGGATTCGAGAACGGAACGGATACGCAACACCAGAAACAGGAAACAGGCCAGCGCCGCAAAGGAAGAGATTCGGAACCACCGTCTCAGTCCGTGCGCGTGATCGAGCACCCACGTGTTCCATTTGTCTTGAGAGGGAAAAATGGGCCGTCGTTCCTTTCGGCTGGCACTATCGATACAGATAAAAGCTTGTCGCTGTTATTCCTGATCTTCCTCGGGGAAATCTTCGAAATGCTCGTCGTTGCGAATGTCTTTGACCAGGATTTCCACTTTTTTCTCGACGCCGTCCAAGCGCTTCGTCGCCGTCTTCACCAAGGCGACACCTTCCTGAAATAGTTCCAGTGACTCATCCAGCGGCTTTTCACCTTTTTCAAGCTGTTCGACGATGCTTTCCAGCCGTTCTATCAATTCTTCGTATCGTTTTTCCTTCATATCGCTTTTCTCCGTAAGCCACACATGCAGCTTGGGATCTCATCTTTTTTGTTCGTTATTTTCTATTCTGCGAATATCGTCGAATTCGTCTCGGGGAATCCCCACGTGCAATTCGATGGCTTTGCCATCTTCGATCGGCTCGAACAACCATTCCTCGCGCTCGGAATACTCGTTCGGTTCGGCTTTACGCAGATAGCGGAGCACCAGCCCATCGCTTCGAAGCAGTAAATTCCCGGCTTCGAGATCTTCCGGTTGGATGCGTTCAGCACCGGCCCATTGTTCGGGATCGGCCTTGAGTTCCTCATCCTCGCGGGGTTCCACGGCCAGGATTCGACGCAAAACCAGGACCACGACAACACCGACCGCCAGCAATCCCATACTTTCCAGAAATTCGATCATCGCGTTCATGGGCAATGCTTACAAAGTATCGATCAAGTTCTGGATGATCTCGGCATCCGGCGCTTTGGGATTGTACCGCAGGTACAATTTGAAATGCTTTTTGGCCAGTGCGTTTTTTCCCTGGCTCTGGTACGCCTGCCCAAGCATTTTGTTCGTCCGTGAAGATCTCGGGTTGTATTTGAGGGATTTTTTGTAATTTTGAATAGCAGCGCTGACATTGCCGCTACGAAATTCTTTTTTTCCTTTTTCGTAATATTCGAGCGCTTTTTCCATTCGGGTGGCAGCATCGAGTTTCGGTTCTTTTTTCTCTTTTACGACCGTTTTTTTCGGTTCCGGTTCCGGCTCGGGTTCCGGCTGAACGGCGGCGACACTCGGCGGAGGAGTTTTTTCCGTTTTCCTCCGTTCTAGGAGTCGTGCTGCGAGCAGGCCGAGAAAATTTCTTTTTCGGAACTTCACGCTTTGGTTCCGGCGCGTTGGCAATCGGTTCCTTTTCTACGTCCGGCGAAGGAGGCACCAAAGCCGGCACCGGCATCTTGGCCGTTTTCGCTTGAACCGTTTTTGGCTCGGGAACCTGTTGCTGACTCTCACCGCCTTCCCCGCCCATTACCCATACAGCACCGATGACCAACACGAGCGCGGCTACCGCACCTATCATCATCTTGGCGTAATTGCTTCCCTTTTTCCCACCTCGAAGCATTTCTGCCGTAGAAGCCGGCTCTCCCCGTTGCTGCGACTGATAGGGATCGGGAACCATGGACGACGATGACGTATCCGAGGTTTTGAACTGCGTCGGAATGTTGTTCAGCTTTCCACTTTGGGGTGGTTCCGGCGGTTGCGGTGGAGGAGTAGGTATCGGCTGAGAAGCGGAGGTCGGGCGGAATTTTCCTGCATCGATCAACAACGCCTCGAAGGCTTGACGCATATCCAACGAGGACTGATAGCGGTTTTCCACCTTCTTTTTCATCGCCTTCAGGGCGATTTTTTCAAGATCCGGGTTGATATCCAATTCGGGGCGCAGCTGGCTGGGTGGAATCGGTTTATCCTTGATGTGCATCGCCAACAAGGCTTGAGGATTCGGATTTTTAAACGGCACCTGCTGCGTCATCATTTCGTACAAAACGCAACCCAGGGAATACAGGTCCGTCCGAGGATCGAGTTCTTTGCCCATGGCCTGTTCGGGCGACATGTATTCGGGAGTTCCGCAAACCATTCCCTGCATGGTGATGGCAGGCTCGTTTTCGTCCCGTTCGTGCAGTTTTGCAATGCCGAAGTCCAGAACTTTCACGAAGTTGGGATCTTCCATGCGGTCGATCAACATGATGTTCTCGGGCTTCAGATCCCGGTGAACGATGGTGTTGGCATGAGCCTCGGCAAGCACCGAGCAGACCTGCATCAGAATATGCACCGTACGTTCGCATTCGAGCGGAAATTCTTTTTTGATCACGTCCGACAATTCCACGCCGGAAAGCGCTTCCATCGCCAGAAAGTGCGCACCTTCTTCGGTCTTTCCGAAATCGATGATATTGATGCTATTGGGATGTTCCAAACGACTCGCCAATAAAGCTTCGCGCTGAAAACGTTTGACCTGAGTATCGTTTTTCAACAGTTCCTTGTGCAAAATCTTGATGGCGATGTTTTTCGAAAGCGAAAGCTGCTCGGCTTTGTAGACTTTCCCCATACCACCATCCCCGAGATGATCGAGGATCAGGTATTTATCGGAAAGAATCCGACCGATGAATGGGTCCTGGCTTTTTTGAGATAAAGCCGCCAGATTTTCCCCGCATCGTTCACAAAATCGTGCGTCATCTTTATTTTCGGCGTGACATCTCGGACAAAGAATCACGAAGAACTCCTTTGGTAACGGAAATCCATCGGAAAAATTCAATCCGTAGTATAACGCCAGCCTGTTGGGAAAGAAAAGCAAATTTCCCAAGAGACGAAATCGAAACAAAGAAAATCACCCTCCCAACCTCCGATTCAACCCACAAACCATTGAACTTTCTTAATATTCTCAGAATCTAAAAGCCCTATCTGCAACCACCGAAGCAATGATACTTGATCTTTTGAATCTCCGGCTTTACAGTTCTTGAAATGAATTCAAACGGAAAAGAGGTCATCATGAGCGCGAAAACCGCCGAAAAATACGACAAACTCGTCTCCATTATCCGAGACATCGCCGACATCCACCAGGCCACCGGATTATTGGGATGGGACCAACAAACATACATGCCCCCCAAAGGCAACGACGCCCGTTCTCGCCAGATGGCCGTATTGGCCGGTCTGGCTCATGAAAAACATTGCGATCCTGCATTGGGTGAACTGCTCGACGACCTGTCCCAGTCGCAGGAATTGAACGACGAGCAAAAAGCTCTCGTTCGCGAAACAAAAAGGGACCGGGACCGTAGCGTCAAACTTCCGCTCGAACTGGTTCGCGAACTCACCGAAACAGCGGGACGCGCTCACGTCGTGTGGGTTGAATCGCGTAAGAACGATGATTTCAGCGCCTTCGCTCCTTTGCTGGCAAAACTGGTCGAATTGAAAAAACAGGAAGCTAAAGCCATCGGTTTCGACGAAGGCGGTGTTCCTTACGACGCATTGCTGGACCAATACGAACCTGGCGCAACCACAAAGAAACTGGACCCGGTCATCGAAGTCGCCCGCGAACAATCCGTCAAGGCCACCCAGGCGATTCAGGGTTCCGACCGGAAACCGAACGTTGAAATCCTGAAGAAAAACTACCCGGCCCCGCAACAAGAAGCGATCGGCTACCAGATTCTCAAACAGATGGGATACGACCTCCAGGCGGGACGACTCGACGAAGCGGCCCACCCGTTCACCTCCAGTTTCGATCCTCGCGACGTGCGTATTACGACGCGATATAGCGTGAACTGGCTTCCTTCGTCCCTTTTCGGAACGATTCACGAGGCGGGACATGCCTTGTACGAGCAAGGCTTGCCGGTGAAATACGCCGGAACCCCGCTTGGCGATTCACTGTCTCTGGGTTACCACGAATCGCAATCCCGTTTCTGGGAAAACCAGGTCGGACGAAGCCGGGAGTTCTGGACGTATTTTTACCCTGAATTGCAAAGCTGTTCCCCGAAAACCTCGACAACGTGTCGCTCGATGAGTTTCATTTCGCCATCAATGCGGTAGAACCGTCGTTGATCCGCGTTGAAGCCGACGAAGTAACTTACAACCTGCATGTGATCGTTCGCTACGAGATCGAAAAAGCCCTGTTCGCCGGAAACGCCAAGGTCGAGGATCTGCCCGAGATCTGGAACGGCAAAATGAAGGAATACCTCGGAGTCGTCCCCCAATGCAATGCCGACGGCGTATTGCAGGACATCCATTGGTCGCTAGGGTCGTTCGGATATTTTCCTACGTACCTGCTGGGTAACCTCTATGCCGCACAGTGGACCCACGCCATGCAGAAAGAGCTTGGGGATATCAAGGATTTGATTCAAAAAGGAGAATTCGCACCCATCAAAAAGTGGTTGAACGAAAACATCCACCGACACGGACGACGGTACACCACCGACGAGCTGGCCGTGCGCGTCAGCGGTGAAACCCTCAATCCCGTCTATTTCGCCGAGTATCTGAAAGACCGCTTCCAGGGACTGTATAATGTGACTTGGTAGTTTTCGAAAGCGGGAAAATCGCTACTCTTATGTCGCTAACGCATGGAGCAGGATTGTATCTCAATGCTGTTGACTTAAGTGAAAAAACTGTTTTCAGGTGGGTGGCACGGTCTTTTCCCGCAGGGCAATGGCCGTGAGATTCCAATAAGTTGCACGGCCATCGATTCTTCAAATCGAAGACCGTGGCACCCGCTAATAGGCTCTAAGTCAATTGCATTGGGATTGTATCCTGCTCCATGCGTTTTTTCATCTTCTTGAATAGTGGCCCAGTTATTTTCATCCGCTTTTCCCATCCTTCCCACCAATATATCAGGAAGGCAATGCGTCGGAGAATCATCGGCGCAATGACCAGAGGAAACGACCTTCGGAACATACGCACAGCATCATCGGGCGAAAATTCACCGGATTTTCGGAGGGGAAGGTTTATCGAAAACAGGAGAGCGTCACGATGTGCAATCGAATCGTATCATTCGGGCTGTTAGCCATCACATTATGGCTAGTGGCGTAGTTCCGAACGTTTTTGCGGAAGAGAAAAGAGAAAAGAAACAACCATCCTCAGTAACCGAATGGCAAAGCTCGCTCGACCACAAACTGCTTGACGTGGAAGATCGGATCATCGAGTTGCAAAAGCTGCTATCCGAAGAAAAAGACGACGAAAAAGAAAAAATCTACAAAAACGAGTGGCAAAAACTCACAAAGTTGAAACTTGCGCTGATTCGCGTCAGAAATTTGCTGAAAAACTGTAAAAACGATCAATGTATGGAGGAATATCAAGCCATCCTCGAAAAAACGGCACGGGTTTCCTATGCGATACTTTCTCGCCCTCTCATAGAAACTGAACCGGCAACAGAAGAGACATCCTCCAAAAAACAAAATGAAACAGCCCAAAAAGAGGAAAGCCGTCAACAAGGCGACCCACTCGACGCCCTTCACCAGACCCTTACGTTAGCAGACGCCACCATGGCCAGCAGTCTGCAACGGGTGCGAGAATCGGCGGCATCGACACCGGCGGAGGCACACCGCCCTCCCCCAACGCAACCGGCGTATCCACAACCGATCAGATGTCGGTTACAGGGGAGGAAACACCGCCGAAGATCCATAGAATTTACCCTGGAACGAATCCTACATATAATTGGGATTATCCCGATTCTTGCAGAAATGTGGATTGCTCGACGTGCATATGTTGTTGCAATTGTTGCCACTGTCCATCAAGTTGCCACGCCCCACCGATAAGCCCACAATAACCCAGCCCCGATACAAATACGGGTAACCCTACGAATTCACAGGGAATTCATCAAACGACAAACAGGATAAAACCTACCGTTTGTCGATAAGATTGCTCAGGTTGTAATTGGACAACTCTTGATAAACGCTTCGTTGGCCCGATTCCAAATGGTGTCGAGTTTCGGTTGGGTGTGATTTCCGTTATTCCGGGAATGCCCCAGAATCTTCACAACGTCTTTCATGGAAATCTCTTCAGGATTGACCGCCAGCCGGAAACCGCCGCCCAATCCACGACGCGAATAGACCAAACCTTCTTTTTCAGCTTGACCATCACTTGCAGCAGGTATTTTTCCGGAATACTGTGACGCTTCGAAATTTCCTTCAAGTTGACGGGCTTTCGGTCACCATGACGCTCAGCGATATCGAGCAGGGCTTCAAAAGCGTAAGAAATCTGGGCAGTTAACTTCATGAAACATACTCCTGGGACTAAGCCTCCAAATAAAAGAATGTACAAACGCAGGCAAAACACAACGTTAGGACTGTCGTTCCTTTACCCCCCACCCCCAAAGTCACTTATCGGTCCGCACCTTTTCGCATCCTGCAAGATGGTGCGTTCGAAATCAAATCAATGGTTTTCGTCGATACGTGACCGCTTTAATCGTTTAAGACGCTCTTTTTCAGGAATTATATAGATTGTTTTGCTTTTTGAAACAAAAACTTCACCTGCAGGTGCACCTTTTGTTTTTCTAACATACCGAGCGCGGGTATACATCACTTCCGCCGACTCTCCACGAGCCTTGCTGTAATGAGCGGCAAGCGTTGCGGCATCGAGGTGTGTCTGCGGATCGAGATCCTTGTTTCGGCGCATGGGAACCAACACGTGGGAACCGGCCCATCCCCTGGCGTGGTACCAGAAATCATCCCCTTTGCTGCTTTGCACGGTGAGCCTGTCGTTTTCTTTGGCATTGCGACCAACCCAGATTTCCTGTCCCGACGCAGAAAGAAATCTTTTAAAAGGCAACGCCTTTCCGGATGATGTCTTCTTCACCTTCGTTGCAGGCTGTGAAGGTTCCAAAAGAGACCGTAAGCGCTGGAGAATCTCCCGGTCAGGTGTCAGGTCGAAAAGCTCACCGATCCCGGAAAGACGGTCTTCCAGATCGTCGAGTTCTTTCTGCCGATGGTCGAGCAACGGTCCTGCACGCTCGGCTTTCTTGGCTTTTCGGTACAGTTTCTCAATATTTTCCCGAGGTGTGAGCGATGTATCCAACGCAATCGTAACCTTCCCGGAATTTTCAATGATATCATCCACTTCGATCTGCTTCTGCCCTTTTACCAAACGCTGAAAGTGGATCTGCATCAGGTCGGCATCACGTCGCCTATTCGCATCTTTTAAAGCTTTATTCCGGTCTTTTTCCAACGCAAGCCTGCTGCGTTCCAGCTTTTTGACCGACGTTTTCCACAACCTCTTCAGCCGGTTCCATTCTCTTTCCTGCCGCACATGACGCTCGGCCATACCGAACCAGACATCAGCCGTCTCATTCCAGGCAAAAGGAGACGTGGTATCACCGGGAGCAAAGCGCGCCACAATGGTTTTGGAAGGAACAAACGGTTGAACCGGCTCGTAGGTCTGGCCGGGAGTCAAACGCCTTTTCCGCGAGCGATTGCCTCGTAACAAGCCATGAATCGTATCCCGTTCGTCCAGCAACAAGAGATTCGCGTGACGAGCCGTCAGTTCGGCTACCAGCCGAAATGTCTGCAAACCGTCCTCTTGCCGAACCTGTACCGTCAGGATCACCACTCGATCGTTCGGCACCTGCTCAATATCGACAAGGCGCGATGGCAACAAGCGATTGCGCAACAACTGACAGAAACCATAAGGAGTAGCGGGAGAACGAGGGTGTCTTTCAACCAGATGCAGGCGGCTGCGATCATCGTCGGCATTGACCAGCAGTTTTTTCGAACCGTGCTCCGGGTGGTGAAATTCAAGAATCAAGACGTTGGCTTCGGGTTGACGAACGCCTTGCAACATGGAGCCTGCCAGTTGTTTCAACTCCGAAATGACGGCTTCAAGTTCCACATGATTGATCGGTTGCATACGAATTCCCGCTTCGATTTCGTTTCTTATTGAACGTCCTTTGACCATTGTACGACATTGGAGTAAATTATAATGAAAAAGGAACACATTTCCGGTAAAAAGGTTCCATTCCGTCTGTTCGAGCGGAAAATCGATGGTGCTTTCTACGTCCAATCCCATAGGTGGTGGAGACGTTTTAAGGAAAACCGGACTCCTCAGATCGTTGAACCGTTCGTCGTTGCGAAGGGTAGTGGGAGAATTCAATATGATCAGGCATTCCCAATGGATTCCGATTGTTGCAATCGTTGTCGCAGCTTCGGTATTAAGCTTTGCACCTTGGAGTACCTTTGCCGACGCTCCGCCCGAAACCCTCCAGAGCGATCCCGCAACGCACGATCTCGTTTTCGTCAAACTGGGAGAAAAGCTTAAAAAAGCTGCACTTGAAAATCCTTTCGAGAACCAAAGGGCTGTGATCGTCCTCGAACGCCCCGTCAACCTGACGACTCAATCAACGTTGACCGCTTTCCGGCTTTCCAAATCGTCCAAAACTGCGCCAAACGATATCAAAGCACGTCAAGCCGCTCGTGTGATGCGTCGGCAAGCCATGCAACAAACACAAAAGTTGCTTATTCCTGAACTGGAAACATTGGGGATCCGTACCGTCCACTCTCTTCCTTATCTGGATGCGCTGGCGATTGAAGGTTCTGCATTCGCTCTCGTTCAGGCCGCGAACTTTTCAGAAATCAAAGGAATTTACCTTCCTTACCATCTGTCTCCTGCTTGGGCGGAAAGCTCCGAAGCCATCGACTGGCCCCGTTTCCAAGGTGTCGAAACCGATCCAGAGCAACCCTTGCAACACAGCGGCGCGGGTATGGTCGTAGCCGTACTGGATACCGGGCTGGATTTCACAAAAGCCCCGTTCAATTGCGAGGAATCGAACGAATTCGGCAAGCCGACCGGCAATTGCGCCGTCCTGGATGTGAATGAAACAGCCGCCACCGACGGGCAGTTGGACAACTTGCTGCACGGTACCAGCACGGCGGGTATCGTTCACAACATGGCTCCCGAAGCCGAAATCATCGCGTACGATATTTTCGAAACGGACAGCGTCCGGGATTTCTCCCCCGAGATCGCCCTCAACGACGTTTTGCGACGTAAAGTCGAGGAAGACCTCAATGTCAGCATTGTACTGCTTGCAGCTTCCAACGAATCCGGCTTTCATCCGGGATACTGCGAAAACCAGACGCTTCCCAGCCTGATCGATCAAACGCTGTTCGATGAAGGCATTACCGTTGTCACACCCAGCGGCAATCAGGCCGACATTTCACAGGTTTCCTATCCGGCCTGCTCCCGACGTTCGGTAGCCGTTGGCGCAACCTACGATTTCAAAGGACCATCGTTCGGATTTTTCTCCAGCTACACGGACAACAATTTCGATGTCGGAGATATCGGCGGGTTCTCGAATGCCTGCAACATGATCGACCTCTGGGCACCCGGTGCCATCGTCACCACCGACCCGGAAGTCATGCGCGCCGGAACCAGCCAGGCGGCGGCATTCGTAGCCGGAGCGCTGGCAGCGTATCTCGGAGATGACAGCGGACCTTGGAGCGACGCCACGTCTCTTTTGTCGTTTCTCCGCATGAGCGGTCGCCCCACAAACGATACACGGTCGAGTGTCGTGACCCGGCGTCAATCGAACCTTTGGCTTCAGGATTGGAACGACACCCAGTGGACGGAATTCGAGCACTTCGATTCTCCAAACGGTCTCGTGATTCCCACGGATGAAGCCCTGATCGTCGAATTGGATGTTCTAAGTAACGATGAAACGAAAAAAATTCAGAATCTTCGCTTCGAATTGGAACTGCTTCACACCGATCCCGAAAATCTGTCGATTACGCTGCAATCTCCCACGGGAACGTCGATTTCCCTCGATCCCCTCGCAGGAGAAGGCTATCACCTGAAAGCTACGTACGGTCATCATGTGGCTGCGGATCTATCGGTATTCAACGGAGAATTGTGGGCTTCGGGAACGTGGACACTCACCATCGACGCAACAGCCGCCGCTGCACCGTCCGAGGGCGAATCGAATCTATTCCTTTCCAGCGGTTTTCTCGTACAAACACTGAATGATGCGGACACTCGTTCCCACCCAGTGCGGAAACTCGTTTTGCGAAACGGGAGAAGATCACTGGAGTTGCCCCACGGATTGCACCAACGAAGAAAGCTACTGCGGCGATGGAACCTGCGATCCCACGGAAAATTGCTATTGGTGTGAAACCGACTGCCCAAGCTGCGCTCAACCCCAGGATAGTTGTAGTGGAGCACTCGAAATTTCCGCCGAACCGGGAACACAACACATCGTCGATTGGACATCACGCGCCACAAACGATTTTTCGTGGTCCTGCGGCTCCGAAGCCCCGGATCTGGCGTACACCTTCGAAATCGATACACTGACCACCGTGGAAGTCGCATTCGACGGATTCCCCGCTGCACTGTACCTGATGGCTGGAAACTGTCCCGGATCGGAAGTGGTTTGCGGAAACGCCGAATACCAAAGCCACACCTCGGGATTTTCGACTCAATTGCTGGACCCGGAAACGGCAACGACGTATTTCCTGCTCGTCGATGGCCGCAGCACTGAAAACACCGGATCTTTCGTGATGGATCTTACGTTCGCTCAACCTTGCGGAAATGCGACCTGCGATCCCGGCGAAACGTTCCTCAACTGTCCTTCCGACTGCCTGTACGAAGCCTGCGGGACAACGTGCAACGACTTCAACCCCTGCACTCAGGACACCTGCACGGAAACCGGCTGTGAATTCCCTCCCATAGATGGCTCTCCTTCCTGTGATGACGGCAACCCCTGCACATCCGACGATAGTTGTTCCGAAGGCGAATGCACAGGCACAGCGATGACGGGAACGACCTGCGACGATGGCGATCCCTGCACATCCGGCGATGCCTGCGACGCAGGAGAATGCACGGGAGCAGCCATGGCCAACGATACCGTTTGCGACGACAACAACCCGTGCACGGTAAACACCAAATGCATCGATGGAATGTGTCGGGGAAGCTCCGCCCCTTCCGGCACATCCGCCCCCTCCTGCAATTCCGATGAGGACTGCGGAGACGATGAATACTGTAAAAGCATTGCAGGAAACAAGTACTGTGAAAAAGCCTGCGACGACAGCAATGTCTGTACCTACCGAGAAACCTGCCGTCTCGGTCTTTGCTCGGGAGGGGAAGCTACACCGGGAAATCCCGGTTGCAGCGACGACGACCCTTGCACTCTCAATGATACTTGCAATGGAGGAGTCCTGCGTCAGCGGTTCGCGCTGGACCTGCGATGACAATGACCCATGCAACGGAACGGAAAGCTGTAACAAAGACAGCCCATTCGCCGATGAAAACGGTTGCATAGCAGGCAATCCGTTGTCCTGCGACGATGGCAAGCGTTGCACAATCGACAGCTGCGATATACGGTACGGCTGTCAGCACGAACCGGACGACTCGATCTGCGACGATGGAATCTATTCCAACGGAGTCGAAACCTGCAGTGCAACGACAGGGTGCCAAAACAATACCCCACCAACGCTTTCCGACGGATTTTCCTGTACGTTCGACCTCCGAGTGGAAACCCCGGACGAAGACGGGCAAGTCGTTCATTTACCCAACAACACTTATTGCATCAATTACGACGGTGTATTCTGCAACGGCTACGAGCGCTGCAACCCGGACGCAGATGGTCACGATTCTCTGGGCTGCATCGATGGTCCCCCGCAACAGTTGGATGACGGATTTTCCTGCACGTATGACGCATGTAAAGAAACGGCCAAGATCATCACACACGAAGCGGACTCACGAACCTGCCAGGATGGTCTGTTCTGCAACGGATCGGAAATCTGCGACCCGGAAGCCGAAGAAGCCAACGATGCGGGATGCACGCCGGGAATCCCCCTGGACATGAGCGACGGATGGGATTGCACGGAAGATTTCTGCGTCGAGGAAGACCGACAGATTCTTCATTCCAACAATGATGAAAACTGTTCCAACGGAATCTTCTGCGATGGCCCGGAAATCTGTGATCCAACCGACCAATTCGCCAATGCGGCCGGTTGCATCGCCTTTGAAGGCGATTTTGTCGACGATGAATTGTCCTGCACACGGGATAGTTGCGACGAAGAAAACGACGTTCTGGTTCACGTCCCTTATGATCAAGACAATTGCGACGATGACAACGCCTGCAACGGCAGTGAACTATGTGACCCAAGTTATCCCGAAAGCAATGAGTTCGACCCCGAAAATTATGACGAGGAATCGGGTTGCATCCTGAATATAGACCCTCCCGACGACATCGATGACGGCATAGACTGTACATTGGACATCTGTGTACGCTCCGACACGTCGGAAACCGGCTACGAAATCCGTCGAATTCTGGACCACGCGGTGTGCAATAACGGACAATTTTGCGATGGTAGCGAATACTGTGACGAGTTGTTGGGATGTCAGGTCGGCACCGTTCCTCAAGTGGATGATGGTTTCGACTGCACGGATGATGTATGTGATGAAGCGAACAATGTCGTTCTAAATACTCCACGCGACGATTATTGCGATAACCGTAACTATTGCGACGGACAGGAAACCTGCGATCCGACAAACGAAAATGCTTTAGCCACCGGCTGCGTTCAGGGACGTCCACCGGTAGAAAACGACGGTATCGCCTGTACCGACGACAGTTGCTTCCCGGAATCTCCCCACTTCCGGCATTTACCCGTTGATGAATGGTGCGATGACGGACTCTATTGCAATGGACTGGAGATCTGTGATTTCGATTCCGCAGACGCCGATGGTCGAGGCTGCGTAAAATACATCGATGTTCCCGTAGTCACGGACCAGATTTATTGCACCATCGATTCATGTGACGACACCCTCGGCACAGTACTGCACGAACCGGACGACGCTCGTTGCAGCGACGGGCTGTGGTGTACGGGAGTGGACACCTGCAACCCGGATACAGGCTGCCTGCACGAACCTGCACCAGAAGTATCCGACGGTATCTCTTGTACGATCGACGAATGCAACGAGGATCTGGAAGAAGTCACGCACGTTCCCGACGACGAAGCCTGCCGGGACGACGACCCCTGCACGACAAATTACTATTGCGATCTGTCTTCAGGCTGTGTTGTAGAAAGTAAAGCCAACGGTCAACCCTGCGACGAGCCGGAACTTTCCGGGAGCAAGATCTGTTACAACGGCACCTGCATTGCGGCTTCTGCAGGAAACCTCTGCAGCTCGCCCTCATTGGTCATTTTCGATGACGCTACGCAAACGTTCCAGAAAGACAGCCATTTATGCAATAATACCAACAACATCGAAGTCAACGTTCCCTGTGCTCGAAGTTCCACAGCCGGAAACGATGTGTTCTATCGTTTGCCGTTGGAGAGTGGGTATTGTTACGACGTCCGTCTTTTGGTGGACTCGGCCAACGATCTAGCGCTGTACGCTATCGCAGAAACCTGTGAAGCGGATTGCATCGAGCCATACCACTCCGATGGGGTACTCAACAGCACCGAATCTTTCCGTATCGAAGGACCGTACACCGAAGAAAACCTGCTGCTCGTCGTCGACTCCAAATCATCCACGGCCTGTTCCCGCCGTGAAATCGGAGGATACGTGCTATCCGTCACTCGCGAGGAATGCCAGGTCGAGGAAGAAGAAATCGATGGCGATGAGGACGAAATCGACATCGAGGAAGAAGAAATCGACGATATCGACTTCGATAACGAAGAAATCGAGAAAGAAAACGACCTTGACGAACCCGAAGAGGATCTCGCCGAGCTTGAAGACAGCGCTGCAGAAGTTGAAGAATTGGCCGAAGAAGAAATCGACCTGGACAGCGACTTCGAAACCGCGACGGAATACGACGCCCCCGTCATCGGCGAAAGCGATAAGTGGGAGCCTCCTTCCGCCGACCAGGACGAACCTTCCTCCGGTGCCGCTGGAGGATGTCAGAGCGCTTCAAATCCCTCACATGCGGGATGGATACTGCTTTGGCTTGTTGGTCTTGGATTCTTTGTACTGAGAAAACGCAAAGCTTGCTAAGCCGTGCCGCTGTCTTCGTGGCATAACCGTTTTCAATCTCTATCGGGTCGCCCGCTCGTCGTACTGGTTTCGGCGATGGCCCCGGGTATCGTCGCAGGCGACCGCTGCGAAAGTTCCACACCAACCCTGGTAATCCTGGGGTTGGTGGTGGTTCTTGCCATTCCGTTCGGCCTGCGAAAACGCCGCACAATCGCCGCGCTCGGTTGGTTGGCTCTGTTTGGTTTCGCGTTCGGTTTCGAACTGGGATTGCTGCATCATCTTCCACCACAAGAGAACCATTACATCCATTGTCTCGATTCCCATGGGGATCATCTGACACTGGAAGGCCGCATTAACGGCTCTCCTGAAAAAGCCCGGAAAAGCTGGCACGTTCTTGTCGATGTCGAAACCTGCTTCCTCTCAGACAACCGACCCACGCCATGCAATGGGAAATTGCTTTTGTATGTCGCATCTCCCGGACCCGAGCAAAAGGGAGGCGAACGCATCCGCTTCGATGCCCGCCTGCGGCCGGTTCGCAGCGAAGGAAATCCGGGAGCATTCGACTACGCCTCTTATCTTGGCCGACGCGACATTTTCGCTACCGCTTATATTCGCGATGCTCGGTCCCTGCATACCACCCAACCGGCTCCTTTTTCCTCGTTCCTTACACAGCGACGCAGCGAATTTGCACGATTCATCGAAAAACGATTCGCTCCCGAAGATGTCGGCTGGGTTCTGGCTCTTACGGTCGGAATGCGTAAATTCATCGACCCGGAAGTAAGGCAACTGTTTTCCCGTGCAGGAACCGCACACCTGCTGGCCATCAGCGGATTGCATCTGGGTATTGTTGCATTGTTCGTTTTTCTGCTGGTTCGACAATCTTTACGCTTCGCCCCTCGATTGCTGATGTATTGTGAAGCCGACCGTCTTTCAGCCGGAGTAACTTTGCCTATTTTGTGGACCTACGCTGCGTTGGCCGGGTTTCATCTTTCCACATTACGAGCGGGCGTGATGGTCACCACGTACCTGCTTTCGAAACTTCTGCTTCGTCGCTCGGATGCTCTAAACAGCCTGTTTCTCGCCGCTTTTATCATACTGATTTTCGACGCTTCGGCTCTTTTCGATCTCTCGTTTCAACTCAGTTTCGTTTCGGTGCTGGCCATCTTGACCATGATCCCTCGGCGCTTGTATGCGCTCTCGTTACCCATGGCGACAGACTCTCCCGCCAAACGACTGCTTTTGCGCGTTCGAACGTATTTTTTGTCCATTTTGATCAGTTCGTTCGTCTGCTTTCTCGCTACCTTGCCGATCATCGCCTGGCGTTTCGGCATGATTCCCTTGGTGGGTGTTCTCGCCAACCTCATTGCCGTACCGCTGGTCACACTGGCCGCGCTTCCAATGTTCGCCCTTGGATTGACCGTCTGGATGCTGTTCGGATCGACCGCCGCTCCTCTGATCGAAATCGGAGCGGAAGCCGTTCGTCTAGCCATCACGTTGCAAGAACCTCTGGTGCAGGTTCTGCCTTCCAGTTGGCATCCGGCCATCCCTTATTGGTTCGTCTTCCTCTGGTATGGTGTACTTTTTCTGTTTTGGAGCATTTTGCAGCGTCCCGTTCTCTCTTTTGTCGCTTTAGCCTTCCTGACGATGGGACTTGCCTCGGGACGCGGTTTTCCCCGTGCCGATTCTGCTTCCTTACGCCTACTGCACTTGCGAAGCGGAGCGGCGGTCTTTGTAGAATGGCACGAAGATCCTCCTTGGCTGTTCGTGGAAACAAGTACGGAAGAAAACGAGCGTGTGATCGTCCCTTACTTGCGTCATCGTGGAATTCGAAATCTCGGATGGCTGTATTCTTTGTCACAAACCCCGGACGGCATCCCCGAACCCCTGCTCGAAGAGATACCCTCCGGATTTCTGAGCCTTGGAGGCACACAAACCCGTCGGCAGCAGATCACTCCCAAGTGGCCACCAGCAACCGTGCAGGTGGAATTTTACCCCACGGACTCGCCCCCTCTCCGGCTAGGACTCATCCGTTTCGGGTTGAAAACCAACGGTCTGCTTTTCGTGCCGCACCCAGAAAGAACAGACGTTCGCTTTTGGCAACATCTCCCCGATAATGTGCGGGCCGAGATTGTCGTGCTGACACAACCGGTCCATAGCGCAACTTTTCGCGCCATTATCGAACGAACCGGTGCAAAACATGTTGCTGTAATTTCGAACAGCACCCCCGAATACAAAATCCCCCAAGCAACCCACGAAACTCTACGCAGTCTTTCCGTCTGTCTCTGGCAAACCAACGAGCAAGGTTCGATCCTCATCCGCCCTGTAAAAGGTCGCTGGAAGCTTTCCGCTCCCAATCCCCCCGATTGTTCCGTTACTCTTCCGTGAAACCATCACGCAACAGGGAATCGGAAAGGAAGGTTCGAACAACCGCTTTCCCACGCATTCTGCCTCTCTTCTCCAAGAGAGAAATAAAGCTTTTATTTCAACATGTTGCAAATGGTACAGGTAAGATATCGAAGTTTTTAAATTTTCCACCGCCGGTTCGGGCGATTCTCGTAATTTCCTTGCCGCACCTTTTAAAAAATGCCATACTCCCCACGATTTTTTACTCCCTGTTGATGGTGGTGCTATGGATTCCAACAAGTCGTCCGACTCCGACGTTTTTCAGGCCACGTCCGAATGGGTCGGGTCGATGGCAGCCCTGCTCCTGGGCAACGAACATTTTCGCAACGGCGTACAGCGCGTGATTACGACTTCCTTGGAAGCAAGGAATCAATTCGAATCCAAGTTGCAAAATGCTTTGGAACGCCTTCCCATCGCCGCCAAGGAAGATGTGGAAACACTGCAAGCCGAGCACGAGGAATTGGGCGAACAACTCTACGCGATCGAAGAACGTCTGGCGGAAATGGACGGAAAACTCGATCTCGTTCTGGAAAAACTCGACAAACTGGGAAAACCGAAAACCGTTCGAAAAACCAAGACCAAGGCCAAAACCAAAGCCACGCCGGAGAAATCCTGATCTTCGGACCGTAAACGGGGACCACGAACCATGCGCGTCATCGCCATTATCAACGAAAAAGGGGGAACGGGAAAAACCACCCTTGCCGTGAATTTCAGTTCCTATTTCGCCCGGTTCAAAAAGAAACGTGTGCTGCTGCTGGATCTCGATTCCCAGGGGCACGCCGGTAAATCGTTGGGCTTCAATACCCGCCTGTTGCAGTCCACTTCCGCCGATTTGTTGATGAACCAGCGTTCGAAACTAGCCGAAGCTCTGATGCCTACCCATGTGGAAGGTTTGGATGTCATCTGCGCGGGAAAAAAACTGTCCGAATATCCCGAACGCATGGCACGCTACAAAGATCGGGAGCTGAAACTCGTACAGTTGCTCGAACGCTTAAAACCCCTTGAGTATCATTACGTTTTTATCGACTCTCCCCCATCGCTCGGGTTGATAACCCGCAACATCATGGTTGCGGCTACCGATATCGTGGTGCCTGTTGCACCAACCTATCTGTCTCTCGACGGATGCGCGGAAATCCTCGATACCATTCGAGAAACCCGCGAAAAACACCCCGAATCGAAACCCAAGTTGACGCTGGTGGTTCCGATGATGTACCGTCGCACACGCTTGGCGGACGAAATCATCGAGCGCCTGCGAGCACATTTTCCCCGTGAAGCGGCGGATACACTGGTACGCATCAACGTGCGTATCGACGAAGCCCAGAGTCACGGTCAAACGATCTGGGATTACGATCCCCGATGCAACGGCGCTCAAATGCTGGAAGAAGTAAGCCTGGACCTCTACAAGCGCTTGCAAATGTCACAACGGTCGGAAACGATCTAAGTCTTCAAGATCTATCGAAATATTGGAGGAACTTCATGAAACCACGACACATCTTTTCATTGCTCGTTCTGTTGTTGGGAATCATCTCTTGTTTCGGCTGTGGCGACGACAGCGAAACGGTCGTCAATGAATTCACGTTCAGCGGAAAACTGGGTGGATGCCTGGTCAACCAACAGACCGAAAACCTTGCCGTGATTTTTTACGGAACGGGTAACAACCAGCGTATCGCCATCGCCTCGGCGTATGCCGTAACCAATGAAGGAGAAACAACCTACGAAGTCCACGTGCAAGGTGCTCCTCCCAACGCGATCGAACCCACGTCCGAAGAAGCCGGTGTGAAACAGTACAAGCTCACAATTGCGGCTTACATCACCGACACTCTCGATGAATACGGGGCAGACGTAACCGACATTCAACCGGTCGGCCAAAGCTCCAATACGATCTATTATTTCGATGGAACCAGCGAACTCGTCGCCACCAAGGGCTATAACTACAAGCCGGGTACGGGTGGCGTTTATATTACCGATTTCGAGGCGATGGAGTTCAACTTCTCCGCCGAAATCGGCTGCGAGTAACGAGAACGTTCGAACGGCATCGAATGGTAGATTCCGATACCGAAGTCGAACAGGGAAGCCGCGTCGGAACCACGATCCGACGCGGTTTTTCGTTTGTTCAGGTTGTTTTGCTTGAATATTATTTCTTGCCCGACATTGCCTGATGTCGGGCTGAAATAGACCGACTTTACGAAAACGTACGCACTATGAATCGCTTGTAGAAAGAAACAGACAAATTACTTACCAAATAGGTTACGACAACCGTCAGAAACAATTTCATCAAAGACGGAAGACCTGTATCCCGCAAAGCCAGCGCCATGAAACCAATTACAACAACGTGAATGATGTATACACCATAGGAATTTGCATTTATCTCGTTTAAAATACTTCCTTTTCTGTCTACATACCGTTTAAAACTTACCGTCATTGCGTAGATCAAATAGGCGAACGCCAAGACGAAGTTTATCCTCAAGAGTAGCGTATCAAACATCTGGGAAATAAGGGGCGAATCAGGTTTTATCAGTGAATAGATCAACATGAACAAATACAGATTGATAGGAATCCAACCCGTACAATGGAGAATAAGGTCCATTTTTTTATGTTTCCAATCCCCCCAAAATACATTTTGTTTAAAGCTTAAAGCTCCCATTAGATAAGCAACGAAATAGAGGAATAATCGTTCATTCTGGAAGTCGACAAGGATGGTCTTTGTCCAACCGTGCAGACCCAAAAAGTCCATGGAAAAACTAACCATCACGCACAAAAGGATGGCAATCCATATCCCACGCCTCATTGTTACCCAGGTCCACTGGACAGGAAGCTTTGAAAGACCAAGAAAAACGATATCGAATAAAAACAGGACAGGTAGAAACCAAAGCCAATTTTGACTCCAGATGGAATTCCAATGAAAATAGTTTATCCAATTCTCCTGAGGCATCCCTCGCGAATATAAAAAAATCATCTTATAGATTGGAATCAAGGTTAAAACAGCAATAAACCAAGGAATTATCAGACGTTTGAATTTGGCGTAGATATAGTCCCTAGCGATCTTCTGCTCTAGCGAACGGATTGCCAGAAATCCAGAAACAAAGAAAAGAGTCGCAATAACGAAAATATTCAAAATCAGATATAAAATTCCAGGAAAATCATTCCCCGCAGGATCGACTACGATCCACCAATCGGTCCCCATCGCGTATCGCTCATAAACAACGCTTCCATGTCCCACGACGACAAGAAACACCATGAAACTCCGAAGATTGTCCACCCAATGGAATCTTTTATCATTCACTTTATTCTCACTATTTTCGAGCTGATCAACCATCTTACCTTCTCATTTGACAATAGCCGCACGGCAAAAGAGTATCACTTGCTCCAAAACGACGGGTAGAAAATCACGAGAGCGGAAAACATCTCCAAACGACCGATCAGCATGTTGTAGGCAAGAAACCATTTGCCAAGATCCGAAATATGGGCGAAATTTTCCGAAGGACCGATCTCGCCGAAGCCGGGACCGATGTTCATCAGCGTCGCGATAACCGAACTCATCGCCGTGACGTAATCCATATCATCGACCAGCACCATGAAACATCCCCCTCCGAGAACGAGGAAAATATTCACGACGAAATAACTTACCGCCAGATTAACCACGGTTTGGCTGATGGGACGGTCGTTGATACGTACACTTACCAGCGCCAGGGGTTGGAAAAAGATCTTTTTGATCGCACACATCATGAATTTGACCAAAATGACGTAATGCACCACCTTGATGCCACTGGTCGTCGAACCGGCACAGGCTCCGATGAAACAAACCGCGTAAAGGAACATCTGAGCCGCCTGCGGCCACTGTTCGTAATCCGCCGTGGTAAACCCTGTCGTGGTGAGAATGGACATCACCTGGAACGATCCGTAACGCAGGGAATCGAAGAAGTCGTAAGTACCTTCTTTGTAAAGAATCCAGGTCACCATTCCACAGAAAAACAGAATGAACCCCACGTACCAACGAAACTCCGTGTTGATCGTCAGAATACGCCACTCCCGACGTGCCATGTGATAAAACAACATGAACGTCATGCCGCCGAGAAACATGAACAGGGTAATGATCCAGTCGAAATAGGCGTTGTTATAGTGACCTACGCTTGCGTTGTAGGGAGAATAGCCGGAGGTCGAAACCGTGCCGAAAGCGTGACAAAGTGCGTCGAACAGCGACATTCCGCCCAAACATAAAAGCAGTACTTCCAATACGTTCAGTAACAGATAAATTCCCCAAAGATAGGTCATGGCGTCGCGATTACGGGCCACGAACTTTTCCTTGGTAATCACCTGTCCCGGACTGGATTCGGCCCGGAAGATCCGCAATCCACCCATTCCATGGGGCAAAAACAGGATCGTCAGCGTCAGAAATCCCATGCCGCCGATCAGATGCGTCGTGCTTCTCCAAAATAACAGTCCGTGGGGAACGACTTCGATATCTTCGAGAATGGTCGAACCGGTGGTAGTGTAACCGGACATCATCTCGAAAAAAGCATCCGTAAACGAAGGGATCGAGCCATGAATCACAAACGGCAGCGCCGAAAACGCCGAGACGACAATCCAACCGAAAGCCGCAATAGCAATCGCGTCCTTCATGCCCAGATCGTCCTGATTTTTGGAAAACAGCAATCGCAGAGGCAAACCGATCCCAGCCGTAATCAGCGCGGAAATCACCAGAGCCGGACGATCGCCCTCATTTCCGTAAAACAGCGTGCAGATAATGGGAAGCAGCAAACCGCCTGCGGTAATCAGCAGCAACGATCCCATGACATAGGCAATCGAACGTGGATTCATGCCGCTATCTCGCTAAAATGGGGAGCACTATCATTACGTTGAAGATTATCCAGAGGTTTCATGCGAGAACCAGTTTTTGAAGATCTTTGAGATGGGCTGATGCACAAACCGCGATGATTCTGTCACCGGGCGAAACCTGGGTCCGTCCTACGGCAATTTCCCAGGAACCGTTTTTGAAGATTCCGCCGATGATGATTTTTCCTTTCATGCCTCCCACCTGATACAGCGGCTTTTTCGTAATCGGCGAGCCATCGAGCGCAACAAGCTCGTGAACTTCCGCCTCCAGACCGTGCAAATGAGCCACGCTCAGCAACGTTCCACGGCGGATATACTTGTAAATCTCGTTACTGGCCAACACTTTCTTGTTCAGCACAATGTCCGAACCCATCGTCGCGGCCAACACCAGGTACTCTTCTTTCTGTACGAGAGCAATCGTCTTGCCTTCCGGCGTTTTCGCGGAACGGGAGTGCTCTTTGATCAGGTGTTTGGCCAATACGCTGGTCATGATGTTGGTTTCGTTGTCGCCGGTAGCCGTGATGATCGTGTCCATGTTGATCAGCCCGGCTTTGTCCAGGGTGTCGGCGTCGGCGCCATCCCCGTGCAAGACTTCCGTCCGGTGCAGTTTGTAGTTCAACTCCACGGCTCGCGCCTCGTTCCGCTCGACCAATCGCACGGGAAACGATCCCTCCAGCAATTCGGCCACGCGACTACCGATCAACCCGCCACCGACGATCATCACACGATGTCTTCGGGTCTGCGAAATCTTCAGCAATTCCATCAATTTTGGGATCTCTTCGCTACGAGCCAGGATAAACACCTGATCTTGCGGAAGAATTTCAAAATCGCCATCGGGAATGATGGTATTGATTCCCCGAGCCACGGACACGATACGAAAATCGATCCCGGAATATTTCTGTGAAATATCCATCAGTTTTTGTCGAACCAGTATCGAATCGTCATCGATGCGCGTCGCAACGACCTGCATTTCCCCTTCGGCGATATCGATGAGAATGTTTCCGGCGCTCATTTTCAACAATCGCACGATTTCTCGGGCCGTCAGTTCTTCGGGGCGAATCACCAGATCGATATGAAGGTCTTTGGCCGAAAGCAGTGGGTTGGAACGCCACAATTCGAGAGAACGCACGCGGGCGATTTTCCTACGAATTCCACAACGATCGGCGATCAACGCCGCAAGAATGTTTACGGCGTCGTTATCGGTCACCGCAATCATGTAATCCATGCTTTCGGCGTTGGCTTCCTGCCAGCAGTCGAAACTCATGGCGTTACCCTGAATCAACCGCGCATCCAGTTCGCCATCGGCACGCTGGATTAACTCGGAATCGGCTTCGATGGCCGTAACCTTGTAGCCTTCGTTCGCCAGTCGCTTGGCCAAGTAATATCCGACACCTCCCAAGCCGAGTATCAGAATGTTCAACGTGCGTTTTTCCATGTTCGATCCGTGTCACTGTTCGTCGTTGTAGGCTGGGTTCGTTTTCGACAACCTACCCTTTTCTCCGTAATTCATCAACTTTTACACGTTTTTGCGGATTGAGAAAGGCGCGTTTTTGGGGCTAATCGCCGATAGGCCATGCAATTCTTCCCCCGAGAAAACACTTTTGTTTATGCAGAAAAATGTCGAGGAAAAGCAACCGGCTTATAATTCACACAGAAGCCAGCCGCCTGGGGCGGACAGTAAAAAGGTGCGAAATCTTGAGAGATACCTTGTTTAACCGTGATGATTTGGCTTTATCGATGGGAACACCTGAAGACGAAGGGTGGCACGGGTCCGAAAGTCGGATGAACCCCTTTTTTTTTACAGGCTCTAACACCACCAGACTACAATACCACAAAAGAGTATATCGGTAACCAGCTGGAATTATTCAACGATTAACCGGACAGCAGTGGGTATACCTATTTTTAATGAAAAAGAATTTGACTGAGACGTTCCATTTTCTTAGCTAGGTCATTTGACTCCATTCCATAGGTCCATGCCATCCATCCATTTCTCGTTTTTTCGAGACGGAAATCATCTGACAATTCAGGAGAATTCAGCTCTCCTGACGAATAGAGAAAAATGAAATCGGAATCACCGTGTCCCATAAAAGTTGCATCTAAGAAAAACGATGAATCGCCGGATAAATTCTGAAGGTGTAGATGAATATCTGAGACAGTTGCAAAAATTTCGGCAGGTTCGTTACGACGATTGCTTTCCGATGAATCGGAGAATGGCTTGGCTAAATATCGAAGGGGAGGACAGACAATCTCGTCTATCTTAACCGTTTCGCGTTGTTTCAATGTCGAAAAACCTCCGCCGAAATCCATCAAATGAACCGTATCATGGCCCAGGGTGAATTTCGATAAATTGTGAAGGTTCGAAGATATCGACCTCTGGTTTCGCAGGTCATGCACATTGTCAAAAGTCCGTTTCATCAAACTCATTATAGAGGTGTCACCATGTATACCTTCCGCCCATTCGAGGATATCCGACAACATTTGAAGCTCTGGAAGACCGTCGAACGCTTCGGAATCTTGCACCGACGAGTATCGGTTGTCGGGGAACAACTTTTCCACCGTTTGACTCAATTTGCTGTGCATCCCCCATAACCGATCGCTTTTTTCGGGAACCATAATGCTGGCATCGAATACCATTTCCCCGCTTTTTTCAATGAGTCGTTCGATCAACGCAAAATTGTACCGTTTATCGAAGATGAATTCTCCATGGAGCTTTTCTTTCCCGTCATCTAAAAGCTCGATGAGTGCGCGTGCGTTCTCCAACAGTTTGCGACGTCTCACGTTTGCCAACCATTGTGAAGTTGTTTCCTTGCGTTTTTCATTCAATGTACATCTCCTTTAAAACACGCGGTGTTTGCGTGGATGAGTTTTTCCCAATGAGGTAATTGCAAATAGTTTGCCATTTTTCGTGTTGCATTTTGCAACATCTCGCATAGAATGAGCACATGACTAAAGAAAACCAACCTCATGCAAATGTAATCGATCCATTCGATCGTATCCTTATTGTCGATGACGACCCCGTAACGCGGCGGGCTTTACGGCGAATTTTTCGCAATGATTCCTACGAGATACGCACCGCAGGATCGGGCAGGGACGCCATTGCACTACTTGAACGTGAGTCGTTCAGCGTAGTGTTGACCGACCTGAGAATGGACGATGTGGATGGTCTGGAGGTTCTTCAGGTCGCTAAAAATCTCGATCCTTATTCCGAGGTCATTATCGTCACGGGATACGGATCGGTAGAAACTGCCATCGAAGCGATAAAAAACAAAGCATTTCATTATGTTACGAAACCTTTACGTGCCGGGGAAGTAAAGCATATTACCGAACAGGCCCTGGAAAAACGTCGACTGCGTCTCCAAATCGACAACCTTCAGAAGCAAGCCGGTAAGGGCTTGGATCGCATTATCGGCACAAGCCCACAGATTTTGAAAATCAAACGTTTGATCCGGCAAATTGCAGTCACGGATTCCAATGTCCTGATTACGGGTGATTCGGGAACCGGAAAAGAGTTGGTCGCATCAGCCATTCATGGTCTAAGCGCCCGTGCTTCCAAACGTTTTTTGCCGATCAACTGTGCTTCCTTCGCAGACGATTTGTTGTCCAACGAGTTGTTTGGACATGAAAAAGGCTCTTATACCGGGGCTACGACTTCCCGACCGGGATTGCTGGAAAGTGCCAATGGCGGAACGATTTTTTTCGATGAAGCGGGAGATATGTCTTCCGGTATGCAATCGAAGCTTTTACGTGTTATCCAGGAACGCGAACTGCTTCGTGTCGGCGGCGTTCAGGCGATTCCAGTCGATTTGAGAATCATTGCGGCGACCAATAAAAATCTGAAGAAAGCCATGGAATCGGGGACGTTTAGAGAGGATCTTTACTACCGGCTGAACGTGGTTCCGATTCACATTCCGACACTGGCCGAGCGACAGGACGACATTTCACCTCTTGCCAATCATTTTCTCGACCGGTTCAATCGGCGATCCGCAAAAAAGGTCTTGGGATTTTCCCGGGAAGCCATGTCTGTTCTTATCTCCTATAAGTATCCAGGCAATGTGCGAGAATTGGAAAACATTGTCGAACGATCTGCTGTCTTGGCTCGGTCTGATTTCATCGAAGCAGAGGATTTACCCGATGATTTGAGAGAGATTGAGGTTTTCCGCTTTCAAAAACATTCGTCTCCGATTCAATCCATAGAAGAAATGGAATACGATTACATTTCATGGGTGTTGGAGCAAACCAATTACAACAAAAGCAAAGCTGCTGAATTGCTCGGGATCAATCGTGCATCCTTGTATCGCAAGTTGAAAAAGGCTCAATTCAAGGAATAGACCCATTCAGCATCTATAAGTTGTATCATTTTGCAACACATTTACAAAAAATTCGTCTCAGCAACTAACCCACCGAAACCACTTGTAAAAACCTAATACAGAAAAAAAGTGTCGCAATTTGCAACGTGGGCTGTCCTTCATCAGTCCATCGGTTCCCATCAAATCGTTTGAGTTTGTACCTTCCGTTAGCTGGCACATTCACCCCTTGTGATTTGCTTCTGCGAGTGCAACGTGCATGGCGAAAAATCTTTTGTCATCCATTGGAGTTACTGCTGGTCGTTTCCGTCGAAGAAGTCTGAGAAAGTGCTTGAACGATCTTCAGATAAATTGACGTTCAAACCCGTTGTCAATTTTTAGGTACGGATCTTGCTCAATGATTTTTCTGTTTCATTAACCGGAAAATCGAATATGAGCCGCCACAGAAAAATCATCGTTTTGTTTGAAGATCTTGAAGTCCGAAAAGAAGCGGTCCTTTTCGCAGTGGGACTTGCCAAAAGAACAAATGCTGAAATCCTTTTTCTTCTCTTGCTCAAGTTCGATTCTTTATCGGCAGAGGATTCGGATCGCCTGAAAACGCAATATCGTGACGTGCTCGGGCACCATTTGGAAAACCTCGTAGGAACCTTGGTTCCTTCGTCGATCGTCGTTAAAATCGGCGATCCACTTTCAGAGTTCTACAAATTCATGTCCGATTATTCATCCTTCGAAAGTGCAGTTTGGGGAGGAAACGAACATACGGTCAAAGTTCGGTCGGGATTATGGACCGGACACTGGCTTTCTCAGGTTGAAAAAGTATTGGGATGTCCGGTTCTTATCCCGAAACGTAAGGCAGAAGCGGAATCGTAAAGACATGGTGTTGAAAACCAATTGAAAAGGCAGTGAATGAACCATGCAGATCACGACGATATCGAGAGGAAGTTTCGAAAAAGGCAAAGAACTTGCGGAAGCATTGGCGAGCAATCTCGGACACCTATGCATCAGTCGGGAAGAGCTTGTTGAAGCCGCAATCAAAGACGGTATTCCCGTTGGAAAGATGGAAACGGCGATCGTTAAGCCGAGACGTTTCAATGATCGCCTTCTGCTTATCAAGGAACACTACCAAGCATTCGCCACCTCCTATCTATGCGAACGTGCCTTGCAATCGAATATCGTTTACCATGGTCGGGCGGGGCATCTTCTTTTCCCGGGGATTCGGCACATTTTGCGTGTCAAAGTCATCGAAAATATCGAACAGCAAATTCATTCGATTATGACGCGAATGAATATTTCGTGGGAAAAAGCGAATCAAATATATCGAAGACGTGAACGAGGATCTTCACCGTTGGATAAAAACCCTATACGGAGTGGATTGGAACGAGCATTCACAATATGACATGACATTGAACTTTGACAGCATGACAACCGTCAACGCCGCCACAGCTCTTTGTTCGTTGGCAGCTCTTCCGGAGTTCCAAGGGGTTCCGGCTTCGACACAGGTTCTTGAAAACCTCTGGCTCGCTTCACAGGCTCGTCTCGCTTTGGCCCGAAACAAGCACACAGCGAACGCCTCTTTCCGTATTGAATGCGTCGATGGAACCGCGACGGTGACCTATCGTCCCGTCAATACCCAGGTTGCAGAGATGATTCCAGGCATCGTAGGTCATGTCGATGGCATCAAAGATGTGGTCACGACGATGGCTGCCACACATATTCTCTGGATACAGGAAAATTTTACCGATTCGGAAGAAACGTATAATCAAGTCGTAGATATCGCTAACCGCTGGAATGCAGCGGTTGAGCTCATCCGCTACAATCCTGATTCCACTGAAAATCAGGTCAACCCACCAGAGGACGCCGTCCAATCACAACCGATTGTACCGAGTTCGACTGATTACAACGGTGGCATTGAAGATGATACACCGGATACGGCTTCTGCCAGGCAGGACGATGGGGGGTTGAATGATACGTACTCGATGCTGGCCAAGGACGGTGTAGCGGGACGGCATTTCTCCTGTGGAGGCCGAAACAAAACATTTGCTCAATACCCTGGATGGTAACGTGAAATACAACCTGGTGGCCATAGGAAATGTATTTACAACAAAAGGACACGCGGCGCAGATTCGCATGAGGCGTGAACTGATCGCTTCATTGAGCGACAAACTGCATACACCGGTTGTGGAAGCGGAAGAACTGGAAAAAACGTATATGTTCACTTTCAAACAGGCGATTAAGTTCGCTGTCTTTCTCGTGTTTGCGATGGGGATTATCATTTCAGTGCTTACCCATCAAGGGACCATGCTTTCCTTTGTTCATGCCTCAACGTTATCGGGAAAAGTTATCGCTGCAGTGTTTGTGGTTGTTCTTGTGCCCTTATACGCGTTTTTGTATGGGAACGTTGCGAAAACCCTGCTGAAATTGGTGCGGATCGAATAAACGATGGAAAAATTGTTATGAAAACGGGAAACAATCGGTGCAAAGAGGTTAAAAAATGATTCCTCAGGAACTAAGTGATCTGTTTATCAACGTTACATTATCCAACGGCATACAGGTCGCCATTCTCGGCTTTATCGGCGGCATTTTGTCCGGTTTTATCGGGAGTGGAGGTGCATTCTTCATGACGCCGGGCATGATGAATTTAGGCGTACCTGGTGTCGTGGCTGTCGGAAGCAATATTACGCATAAATTTGGAAAAGCCATGATGGGGTCGAAGCAGCATGGCGAACTTGGAAATGTCGATAAAAAGCTGGGTATTTTCCTGTTGGTAACTGCATTTTTAGGCATTCGGCTCGCAGTTGTCATCAATACGGCTCTTTTTGAAGGCGGTGCCGGGGGACATGGAGAAGCTGCCCAGGGAGCTGCTGCTGACCTTTATATTTCGGTCATTTTCGTTTTTATTTTATCTCTTGTCGCTATTTCCATGCTCAAAGATGCCTTGAGCAGCCAAGACGGAAACGGCGGACCCTCCACACGAATCGTTGATTTCCTGCACCGGTTCAAACTGTACCCGATCATTTCCTTCCCCGTTGCGGATGTGAAGGTTTCTCTGTGGGTGCTGTTGGCCGTCGGATTGGCGACCGGCTACTTGGCAGGAACGATTGGTGTGGGAGGTTTCATCGGCGTTCCGGCGATGATCTATGTATTTGGAATGCCGACGGCTGTGGCTGCCGGAACGGAATTGTTCATGGCGATGTTCATGGGAGCGTTCGGTGCACTGAACTATGTCTATCAAGGCTATGTGGATATACGATTGGTTCTCTTGCTGTATTGCGGCTCGCTTGTAGGAATTTACATTGGAACCTACGGTACGAAAGTCGTAAAGGAAATCGTGATCCGAATCGTCACCGGCGTAATCATTATTCTTTGCGTCATCAGTCGCGCCATTGCAATGCCGATGTACCTGAGACAACTAGGGTTCATAGATCTCAACTCGGAATGGGATCCTTATTTCAATCAAGCCAGCAAAGTGCTTCTTTTTGCCGCAGGGCTTTCGGGCTGCGCCATCATCCTGTTCAACGTGCTGAGAGCCTATCGACACAAACGGAAAATCGCCAGATCTCTGGCACGGGGGAAATCGACCCGTATAGAACACTCTCCCACCTGATTACGGAGGACGCTATAAATGGACCGGAAAACGAAAATCATGCTTGTGGACGACGAAGCAATTGTTGGAAAGCGACTTAAACCCTCGTTGGAGAAAAAAGGGTACGAGGTGGAAGTCTTTGGCGACGGAAGGGCCGCCATCGAGCGAGTGGACCAAGAAGCTTTCGATATCGTCGTCACGGACGTGCGAATGGATGACATCGATGGAATCCAGGTTCTGGAGCACGTTCAAGCGAAGTCACCAGAGACGAAAGTCATTATCATCACGGGATACGCCACGGTTGAAATTGCCCGCGAAGCCCTCGTCAAAGGTGCCTTCGATTTCATCGCCAAGCCGTTCAAACCCAGCGACCTCCGAGTGATTATCGAAAAAGCGGACAAGGCCCGAAAAGGAAGAGGCGTAGAAGTGGAGAAAACGTCATGACCACGGACCTCTCCGAAATCACCCCGGTACCGGTGAATCATGAATTGTACCGACATTATAGAACTTTTCGGTCCTTGTTGAAAAAAAAACGGCTCGGTTCTGCAACTCATGGCGGATTTGGAAGCGGATCTGAATTTCATGGATTACACCTATGCAAGCATCCGGCGCCCCATCCGAAGAATCGTTGATGAAACTCTGTTGATGGCTCAGGAGTTGAACCTCCTCGACAGCGACCGGCACAAAGCCCTATATCGATCCATCAGTGACATCGACAACCGGCTTCGATCGATTTTCAATGAGTTGAACAATGCTCGAACCCATGTACTGTCCGTGAAACTCACGGAGGCTTCCGAAAACGCTCCTTTGATCGGTGGAAAAGCTGCCGGATTGGTAGGCTTACGCAGAATATTACCCGATCACGTCCCCGACGGTTTCATTATCACGACCGAAGCCTATCGTCTCTTCATGAAGGAAAACGGCCTGAACGAGCGGATACGCGCTTTAATTCATGATTTGTCGCATGTCGAAGATTCCGATCTGTTCCGATCGCGGTTGCAGGCCGCCCGGAAGCTTTTCAAATCTGCCGCGTTGCCGGAACCGATACGCAAAGCGATTACCGATCACGCCAACTCGATGAACGACGATGCGGAAACCAAGTGGGCCGTTCGGTCGAGTTCCGTTCTGGAAGATAACGAATTCACATTCGCCGGGCAATTCGACAGCGTTCTGGGGGTCGAAGCCGATCGTTTGGAATCCGCCTATATTGATGTGTTGGCGAGTCGCTTTTCCCATCGAGCCATGCGTTACAGGCTCGATCACGGAATCAGGGAAATCGACACACCGATGGCCGTATTGTTCATGCCGCTCATTCAACCTCGTTTTGCAGGTGTATTGTATACCTACGCCTTGGGAAAAGATGGAACCCAAGGAATGCTGGCAAGTGCGGTTCCCGGTTTGGCGGATACCATGATTCGTGGGGAAAAAAACGCCGATACATTTTTCCTTTCCAGAGAAGAGGAACCGAGTCTCTTGAGACAGGAACCGGCAATCGATCTTTCCTCGCAAACTCCGCTTTATTCGAAGCGAATACCGGAAGAGATGCTGGAAAAGCTTGGAAAACTCGCCTTCTTCGTCGCGAAAGCCATTGGGCACGACATGGACCTGGAGTGGGCCATTGATTCTGACGATGCAATCTGGCTGCTACAGGGGCGCAAATTGCACCGGGGAGACTCAACGGAACAGGAAAAATATCGCGAACGTGAAACCATGCCGATCGTGGAACAGGGGGTCACGATTTTTCCTGGCAGAGCGGAAGGGCCCGTGGAATATCTTTCGGAGAAAGGGGAATTGGCGCTCAGCAAAAAGGGCGCTATCGTCGTTGTAGCCCAGGCAACACCCAAACTTGCCCCCTTGCTTCCTCATATTGGCGGATTGCTTGTGGAGGAAGGCAACCCTGTGGGACATCTGGCAACGCTCGTTCGTGAATTCGCCGTCCCTTGCCTGTTCAATGTGGGAGAAGCCGTATGGCAACTCGGACAGGGTTCGGTCGTGAGCATGGATGCCACGAAAAGGCGAATTTATCGTGGAACCAAGTGGCCCGGCCTGCGCGATCGGATGTTGGCGCGGATACGGTCGCGAAATCCCAAGAAAGTTTCCGGTCCGCTCCACGAGTCCGTGCTGATGCTGAATCTCGACGATCCGCACCGGTCGGATTTCAAACCGAAAAACTGCAAGTCTCTCCACGATACGATTCGATATATTCATGAAATGTCGGTCCGGTCGATGTTTGCTTTGGGAGATCGACAGAACAGAATCTGGAGGCAGCGGGCAATTCCAATTGAAACGCCCATCCAAATTAAAACCAAATTGATCGATCTTGATGGTTCAACCTTGATGGAAGGAAAAAAGTTATCCCCGTCCAAAGTCTTCAGTCACCCCTTCCAGGCGTTTTGGCAAGGATTGTCCAGTGCTACCGTGGCTTGGGAACGACGTTCGAATCCTGCTTTGGAAGCTCTTCCCAAAGACTTTGTCGAGCAGGTGATGGGTGGGTCGAAAGGGCCGCGTCGCCCTTCGGATACGAATTATTTCATCATTGCAAAGGATTACATGAACTTCAATGCCCGTTTCGTATTCCACTATGCGATGGTGGATGCAGTTGCAGGATCGGGAATTGAAAAAAACTATGTGACATTTCGCTTCCAAGGAGGAGGGGCATCCGAGGCCAATCGAAAGCGACGGGCTAAATTTCTTGAAGTCGTTTTAACGATCATCCGGTTTCAGTGTAGACTGTCGGGGAGATATCGTAGCAGCATGGTTCAGGTTCCACCCGAGAAAAGAGACGGAAGAAGCCTTGGAAACGTTGGGAAGATTGATGGCCTGCGCGCGTGAGCTCGACTATATTCTTGCCAACGACGATACCGTGAAGACCTATATAAAATACTTCTTAGAAGGCAGACTTGAAGCCTTCCGTTGAATCTGGAAAGGTCCAGATGCCCGGCGATGACTACAACATTTCTTCCGCTTTGCCTAAAAGCGAACGATCGCAGATTACAAGGAAAAGAGATTCTCAGGATCTGTTCGAAAGGCCGAAATTCGGGATCAGGACTAGATTGATCCTTTCTTTTCTTTTCATTTTCGGTTTTGCAGCAATTATCAACATATGGATCATTTATACCCTATCGGTCCTTCAGAACAAAACCCACTTTCTGGAAGTCGCTGACAGTTACATGAACGAAATCCAGCAGGCGCGGCGTTTCGAGAAGAATTATCTACTTTATGGGACAAATCTTGAAGATGCCCTAGAGCATGTAGGAAACGCCAGGAAACTTCTAAATGTCAATGAATCCATGGTTAGCAACGTGGTTTCAAAAGAAAATTACCGGATGATTGTGGAGCATACTTCAGAATACGACGTTTTGCTGCAAAAACTGGGAAATCATCCTTCGGGCAAGGTGCGAATACAAATCGAGAACCAGTTGCGGGAACATGGATCGACGTTGGTTGCTTTTGCCGGAAATTTTTCGGCACAGGAAAAAAAATCCGTAGATCAGACCTTTATACTGATTCGCCATATTCCACGCGTTTTTTTAGGCATCCTTTTTGTTATGATGCTGGCGATCAGTATCCTGATTACCCGTCCTTTATTGAACGCGCTTTCACGTTTTATGTCGTACACGGACCGTATCGGCAAGGGCGATTTCACTCACATTACCCCAAGACGCAAATATCGCGATGAATTTACCCAACTAGCCCATGCATTCAACCACATGATCGACGAACTGGAGTATCGTCATCAAATTATGGTGGAAAGTCACAAGATCCGGGCCATCGGCAGTTTGGTGGCCGGAGTGGCGCACGAACTCAACAATCCTTTGAATAACGTCATGTTAACCGCTTCGACGATCATGGAGGATTACGAGGATTACGATAAGGACGAAAAAGTCGAAATGATCGAAGAGATCATCGGCGAAGCCGAACGAGCCAGGCGCATCGTTCGGAATCTTCTCGATTTCGCAAAAGAGCAGGAAATCAATCTGGAGCCATTGAATCTTGTGGACGTCGTTCATCGATCCGCACAACTCGTATCCAACCAGATGAAAATTTCCAAAGTTTGCTTGAAGGTCGATATCCCGGAAAACCTTCCCCCGATTCATGGAGACGGACAGCTTCTTTGCCAGGTTTTCGTGAATTTGCTCCTTAACGCACTTCAAGCCATACCGGAAAAAGGGGTGATCCGTATCAACGCGGACGGCCAGTCTGATAAAGGATTTGTCAAGGTCAATGTCATCGACAACGGCCCCGGCATAACCCGAGCATACGCGGCAGCGAATTTTCGAACCGTTTTTTACGACGAAAGGAAAGGGAACGGGATTGGGGTTGTCGGTTTCCCAGGGGATTGTTCGCAAACACGGAGGCTATATCCGCGTCGAAAGCGAAGTGGGAGTAGGAACCACCTTTACTGTATTGATTCCTAAAACGGAAATTCCATATTAGCAAGTTTTAGCTTTGGCTAACATTCTATTCATGGTGTTCTGTTAAGCTTGAAATAGCTATTTTCCTATCTTCTTGACGATTCATTGTCTCGTTGTTTGGGATTTGTAGGCGTTTCGCTTTTTGTGTATTCAACCTGTACAAAGCCCGGTGTGTGAGAGGGGTACCCTGAAAAAGTGTTCGAAGATTCTTCATAGCATCCCCACCGGTACCGACCAGATCGATTCTGTCAGTGGAAATGCTTCGGTTGCAAGGCAGATGATCCCACCATCCCTGACCGGCAGAAAATGTCAGACATCCTTCTTGCCGGAGAAGGCGGTCTTTTTGATTTCAACCGGGTACATCGTCCCGGCCTGAACGATCAGCAGGTCAACCTCTTTCTGGTCTTTGTCCCGGTAGTAGTAGAACGGAGCCTGCAAGCCTTTGTACCAGTAGCTTTTCAGAAGTTCCACAATGATCCACGTCTCAAGTACTGCACCGGACATGGCCCCGGCCTCCAGGGTTTTGGGACTCGACCACTCCGTCAGGTAGGCACACAAACCAGTGTCCAGCATGTAAAGCTTGGGAGTTTTCACAAGCCGTTTGGTAACATTCGTATGGTACACTCACCCCCGAAGCTTGGAGGATGGATAGCCAGGTCTTGGCCGTATTCGGAGCAACATCGGCATCCCGTGCCAGGTCGGTCATGTTCAGGAGTTGCCCGGTAAGCGTCCAACATTCGATCACTACATGGATTTGAAATTCAGGTTGGAATCCTTGCCCTTCTTCAGAGTTTTACGGACGCATACGTCTACATCTTTGGCAGCTATATGATCTACCCGCTTTTTCTCGAATGCCGGGAGAAGATAAACCCGGATGATTTTTTCCTTCTCCCGTAAGGTTGAAGGCCAGTCATGAGACTTGGCTCAGTCTTCCATGAATTCCTTGGCGAAATCTGCGTATGAGTTGTTTTTCCTCATGCAGCTTTGCTTCGCTTTTTCCAGGGTTTCAAGATGGAAACAACCACGGCGATAACTAGCGTCGTCGCCTGGATACCACCCCAAAAGAGATTCAGGAAACGGATGTTGAGGTATTCAGGATCGGAAAGCGCAGCCGAACCGACTTCACCGGCGGTCGCAGTCATCCAATTTATCCACGGCCCCAGCCAGATGGTACCGACAATCATGCCGTACGCCGTTACAATCCACTTAATCGTCACCCATCGATGCTTGAAAAAAACCCCAGTTCGTCCATATGCTGTAGATAAGGCCAGTCAACAGGCAGCCGTTGGCGGCGGGAATGATGATGAAATCGTCGATGAATTTCAAGACAAGCATACCACCGTATAGGGTGTTGTTCTGGTCGAGCCGAACGAAAATCGGCGTAACGACCAGAATAATGGCCGAGGCCAACCAGAGGGCAGCCAGAAACACATGAACGAGCTTGAGCCAACGCTGTGCTTTCGGGGACATTTTTTTCATTTCAGGCTCCTTCTCCTTCTTTCGTGGATGATAAAATCAACGACCCTGTCATGGATTCTGGAAATACCCGTCCTCCTACTGGTCGTTCTCCATGCGTCGACGAAGCATTTCGCCAGCGCGAAACCGCATGCGGGTTAGCATGTCGAAAAGGTGTGTGCGCTCTTCTGTCGAAAGATCCTGACTAAGCGTCTCGCTCCAGCCCAGAAGAATCGCGTTCAATTCTTCGCGCACCGATCGCCCCTTGTCCGTAACGCGGATGTGGTAGGCGCGCCTGTCGTCTTCGCTGGGTAAGCGCTCGATGTAGCCTTGATCAACAAGCTTTCGGATGGTGCGGGCAATCGAACCCTTGTCCATGCGTAGGTGGCGCACGATATCAGCCTGTTGCACTCCGTCACGTTCGAACAGGTAGGTCAGAATTGGAACTTGTCCGGAACCGAAGCCCAGTGGGGCCAACGCGCGGTCCATATACATCCGCCAGAAACGATGAAGAACGGAGATATGATACCCGTAGGAGACCTCACATTCTTCGCGACTTTCGAAAAAACTGGATTCATCCATCGGCAGTTCCTCAATTAGTTGCATAGACAACTTAACACGAAATAGTTGCAGATGCAACAATATTTCACAAGACGCACAATGAGATCAGTGCAAAGACCCCAAGTGCCGTGGTGTGGGCTAAAGGGAGACGAACCTACCTCACACAGCGGACCGTGTAATCGTAGCTAACATCGTCGTAATACAAGCGGCCGCTATAGAAATGAATACCCCAGGCAAAAAAGGTGTTGCCCGTGACGGGTGACGACGACCAATGCCAGTCGCAAGAGCCTTGTACCTCGTCCGACCAATAACAGCCATCGTACGATAGGCCATCACCGATTGGGCAGGTCTCGCAGTCCCCACCGTCATTGCAGGAGCCGGACGCACAGGCGTCCGTTACGCCGCAATCCCCACCCGTTTCCGTGTCCGGGCAGCCCCAAACCAGTGAGCGAAGCTCCGAAATGGTCGGCAATCGCCAATCGTCGTATCCATCGAGGTTCAAATTCGAACAATATTGTTTTCCCGCATTCCATCCCATTGCCGTGGGTGCGGGTGGGTTCTGCCACAGGAGACCAGAAGATGTATCCAGCCAGCTCCCAGTGGATTGCTCGTCATCATCGTCCACAGGCTCGTTATCGATCTCCACCGGTTCGTCATCACCATCCACAGGCTCGTCATCGATCTCCACCGATTCGCCATCAGCGTCCACAGGATCGTTATCGATCTCCACCGGTACGTCATCACCGTCCACAAGCTCGTTGTCGCCATCGACCGGTTCATCGTCACCTTCCACAGGCTCGTTATCGACTTCTACCGGTTCATCATCGTCGTCCACAGGATCTTTGTCGAATTCCACCGGTTCATCATCGACACCCACCGTATCGATATCCAGGTCTCCGTCCACTTGTCCGTCGGTTGAGTCATCCGAATCACAGGCGGTAGCGAATCCAAGAGATATCATTAAAAATGCCAGAAAAAACAACTGGATGGCTTTCGGGCTCATTATCTTCTACTTCCCTTGTTTCGAATGGTTGAGGCATATCAGCGAACTGGTTGCATGGGCAACTTAACACAGGGTAGTTGCAGGCGCAACGCTGAATCGGATGCCATTTTCCGGTGAATGGATGCGAGCAGGCAGTGTTTCGGTTCTGGGGAACAATACGAACGGTAGATTTATCAATTACTGAGACCGACCTGTCCCAACTCCTTGACATCCCGTAGCGGTGGTGCACCGTACATGCGTTTGTATTCACGACTGAACTGGGAAGGACTTTCGTAACCCACCTTGAATGCCGCCGTGGCTGCGTCCACCTGCTCGTTAAGCATCATCATCCTGGCCTCGTGCAAACGAATCTGTTTCTGATATTGCAAGGGACTCAACCCTGTCATCAAGCGGAAATGCTGATGAAAAGTCGAGACGCTCATGTTTACTTCAGAGGCAAGATCTTCGACCCGCAACGATTGAAAGAAGTTGCCTTTTAGCCAGTCGATGGCTCGGGCAATCTGGTGGCTTTGGCTCCCCATCGAGGCAATCTGGCGCAGGCGTGTACCTTGGTCACCGATAAGCAAACGGTAAAGGATTTCCTTGTTGATGATAGGAGCAAGAATAGGAATGTCATCCGGTTGATCGAGTAGATCAACCAACCGCTGAAAGGCGGAAAGCAACTCAGGGGTCAATTGGCTTGTGGACATACCCAGGCTGGATTTCTGAACTCTGGGCGCAGGAAGATTGCTGTCGACCATCAATTGTGACAGTTCGCGTTGATCGAAGCGCAGCACCAGTCCAAGGTACGGTTTTTCCGGATTTGCTTTCAAGACTTCCACAAAAGTGGGTAAATGAACGGATGTGATCAGAAAATGGCTTGCATCGTAGGTGAAGGACTTGTCCCCCACCTGAACACGCTTTGATCCCTGCACCGCCAGACATAAACTCGGTTCGTAGGTCGCACTATTCGCCTGGACCGGTTCATCATAGCGATGAAAAGACAAACCCGGCACTGCTGTCATAAACGGTTCGCCATGAGTGGCTAATCGGGCAATATGGTCTCCGATTTTTTCAAGCTGTCCTATGGAGTATGAATTCTTTGATTCGATCTTATCTAATTGTTTTTGCATTATAATTTTCCTTTCTTAGCCACTTTAACTTTAGCAGTCTTATTATAGACTGACAATAGAAAAATCTTACTTTCGTAGAATTAGGCAAGAATTCAAGAGAATCAGTCTACCACTTATCGAAAAATAACGTTTAAAGTGAAAAACATAGACGGACCGGAAGGTTCAAGATCGAGAAAGGAGATCGACATGAACATTTCACGAAGCGAATCACGAAGTGCCGTTCCCGGACCGGAGGATTATTTTTCCGGGACTGTGTACGTGGACATGCTCTTTCCAGCCGAAGAACCCTCACGCTTCAGCGGTGCAGCCGTTACCTTCGAACCTGGTGCACGGACGGCCTGGCATACCCATCCGGTGGGGCAGATTTTGATCGTCACGGGCGGTAGCGGCCTCGTGCAGCGCGATGGCGGCTCTATCGAGGAAATTCACGCCGGAGATATCGTTCGCTTTTTTCCGAACGAAAAACATTGGCACGGTGCATCACCGACATCCTCGATGACCCACATCGCCATTCAGGAGCAGCAGAACGGTTCCCCGGTGGAGTGGATGGAGAAAGTCAGCGACGAGCAGTATCAAGGTTAACAAAAATCAACATTTAAAGAACAATGTAACAAGGAGAACACCATGAACTTCGAATTTCAGAATCCAACCCGTCTCGTTTTCGGTGCCGGAAACCTCTCTCGTCTGGGTGAGTTGGCCAGCGCCTACGGCAAAAAAGCTCTCATCGTCACCGGTGGCGGCAGCGTCAAGAAGAATGGCACGTTCGATCGGGCTGTGGCCAGCCTGAAAGAAGCCGGGATGTCGTTCGCCGAATGCTCCGGCGTCGAGCCCAACCCGCGTCTGGCCTCGGTCAAGCGTGGCATAAACACCGCCAAAGAAGAAGGCTGTGATGTGGTCATCGCTATCGGCGGCGGCAGCGCAATGGACGCGGCCAAGGCTATCGCGGCGGCGGTTCTTTTCAAGGGCGACCCCTGGGAGATGTTTTTCCAGGGTAAAGGGATGCCGACCTTCCCGACCGAAGCACTACCCATCATTACTGTTCCCACGCTGGCGGCAACCGGTTCCGAGATGAACATGAACTCGGTTATCACCAACGAAGAAACAACCATGAAGTCCTTCATGGCGAGTCCGTGTCTATATCCGAAGGTGGCTCTGGTCGATCCGGAATTGACGGTAAGCGTACCGAAAGACCAGACCGCCTACGGTGTCTGCGATCTCATCGTTCACGTCACCGAAACCTATTTCAACGGCATGAACAATACGCCGATTCAAGACCGCTTCGCCGAAGGAACGATCCTCGCCGCAATGGAATATGGCCCCAAGGCTGTAGCGGATGGAAGCGACCTGGAAGCACGCACCCAGGTGCAATGGGCTTCCATCGTGGCTCTGAACGGCTGGGTGCAGGCCGGTGTTGCGGCGGCGGGCTCTCCGGCGCATATGATCGAACACACGCTCTCGGCTCATCATGATGTCACTCATGGCGCGGGGCTGGCGGTGGTCAATCCTGCTTGGATGCGCTTTGCGGCCAAGAAAAATCCGGCCAAGTTCGTACAATTCGCCGAACGTATTTTCGGACTGAAAGGAAACGGACCGGACGATCTGGATTGTGCGCTCGAAGGCATTCAACGATACGAGGATTTCCTCAAATCCATCGGTTGCCCCACTCGCCTGTCTGAAATCGGCATCGACGACTCCAAGCTCGATGTCTACGCCAAGGACACGATGCTTGTATTGAACGACGGTCAAGGTCGCCTGCCCGCCGTCCCGCCGATGACCGAAGCCGATATCGTAGAGGTACTACGCTCGGCGCTGTAGGCAAAGGAGTCACGATCATGACTTTCAAATATCATTTCATTCTGATCGCTCTTGTCATTGTGATGTGCTGTGCCGTTGCCATCCCCTCGGCACAGGCCGGAAACAACACCGGTGGACTCGATGCCCGGCAGGAAGCGATTGTCCCCATTGCGGCATTTGCGGCGAGCGGCGAGCTCGATCCATTGAAACAAGCTCTGAATGACGGTCTGGAAGCCGGTCTGACCGTCAATGAAATCAAGGAAGTATTGGTTCAACTCTACGCCTACGCCGGATTTCCACGCAGCCTGAATGCCATCGGTACCTTTATGACGGTTGTTGAAGAACGGAAACAGAAAGGTCTTAAAGACCAGATTGGCACGACCGCCACTCCGATTCCGGCGAATCAAAACACACTGAAACAGGGTACGAAAATCCAGACGCAGGTCGTGGGACGGCCTGTTACGGGAAAACTATTTACCTTTTCTCCCGCCATCGACCTGTTTTTGAAAATGCACCTCTTCGGCGCCATTTTCGGGCGTGACAACCTGGATTTCAAAAGCAGAGAAATCGCCACCTTGGCGGCTCTGGCCAACATGGAAGGCGTCATCCCCCAATTGAAAGCGCATTTCGGAATCAGCATGAATGTCGGCTTGAGCAAGACGCAACTGAAAAACCTGATCGCCGTGATCGAAGCGAAGGTTGGAACCTACCAGGCGGATAGAGCCGCTATGGTGTTAACGGAAGTGATTGGGAACGGCCAAATCGAACCCAAAGTGCGAAAGATCAGCGTGACCCATACAGCTAAACAGCCGCCCCGAGAAGGTCCGGCGGACTGGTTTACCGGTTCTGTTAAAATCGCCAAGCCGTTCAAAGCCGATGCTCCGTCCCACTTTTCGGGGCGGAAGTCATCTTCGAAGCCGGTTCGCGCACGGCCTGGCATTCCCACGATCTCGGACAACTGCTGATCGTAACGTCGGGCGTGGGTCTGGTGCAACGTTGGGGAGATCCGGTTCAGGAAATCCGCGAAGGGGATGTCGTCTGGATTCCACCGTACCAGAAACATTGGCACGGTGCGTCGCAGGACAGTCCTATGACCCATATCGCCATTCTGGAAAAAGGCTCGCGTCCGGCCACTGAATGGTTGGAAAAAGTCAGCGATGAGCAATACCAAGCAAAGTCGGAATAGAAATTAGGAAAGGACCACGCTATGACCAAACTGATTTCACGACGAACCTTTCTCAAAACCGGTGCTGCCACATTTGGAACGGTTGCGGTCGGTAGCGTTTCCTGCGCAGGCCAGAGAGTCACAATCTCTGAACATGCCAAAGCTCCGGTATATTTCACCAAGGATCTCAGCGCTCGTGGGCTTTTGGGCATGTACTCCAAGATCAATCGGAACATTACCGGAAAGACAGCGATCAAGCTGCACACTGGTGAGCCGAACGGTCCCAACATCTTGCCTCGCGACTGGGTGCAGGCTCTCCAGCAAAGCATTCCCAATAGTAATTTGGTTGAAACCAATACCTATTACAAAGGGAAGCGATACACGACCGCAGACCATCGCGAAACCATCAAAACCAACGGCTGGACTTTCTGCCCGGTGGACATTATGGACGAGGATGGTGCAGCGATGATCCCCGTTGAAGGTGGGAAACATTTTTCAGAGATGTCGGTTGGCAAGCACATGCTCGATTATGACTCGATGGTGGTGCTTACGCACTTCAAGGGCCATGCCATGGGCGGCTATGGCGGTTCGTTAAAGAATATCGCCATCGGCTGTGTAGATGGTCCTATCGGCAAGAAAATGGTTCACGCCGCACCGGACAACATCGATTACTCGAGGTGGCTGCGCGGCAAGCCCTTTCAGGAAAACATGGTGGAATCGGCCAAAGCCATCGTCGATCATTTCGGCCCGAAAATCGTCTACATCAACGTGTTGCGAAATATGTCGGTTGACTGTGACTGTGTAGGGGTTGCCGCCGCACCGGTTAAGGCAAGGGATCTTGGAATTCTGGCTTCCACCGACCTCTTCGCCTTGGAACAGGCATCCATCGACATGCTGTACTCCCTGCCGAAAGCCGAGCTTCACGACCTGCGGGAACGTATCGAAACGAGGGAAGGCCTCCATCAATTGACCTATATGAAAACTATGAAGATGGGGAGTCCACAATACGACCTCGTGGTGCTCTGAGAGAAGGCGATGCAAACACGGTTACTCGGATCTCGCGGAAGTTTCGGCGCTCGGATTCGGGTGCATGGATCTTAGTTTCGGCTACGATCCGGCACCCGGAACGACGTCGGATGATTTCTTTACTCCGTGAAACCTTTGAATGTGGCATTACCTTCTACGATAAGGACGTAGCTTTGAGCAAACATTACTGGTTATGCACTTCTATAGTTCCCAGACATGCATTTGGAAAACAGTACAAATAATGATAGGTTTACAATGAATTCTCATTCTAACAACATATTTTTGCCTCTTTGGAGGTTGTCATGGATGACCAGAGTAAGACAAGAGCTCAACTCATCGAGGAAGTTCAGTACCTACGTGCACGCGTTGAGAAATTGGAAAACAGATCTTCTAAGGAATCCTCCGCTGAAATCGAGAATAATTCCAGGGCACTTTTTGAAAATACAGATCAAGAGACCTCTGACAGGGGGACTGACGGCTCTTTGATTGAAGTAAAGGTTGATAAATACCCGCTTTACAAGCACCTCTTTGACGAGATGCTAACTGAGATTCACCTTTGGAAACTCGTACGTGATGAAGAGGGCAAGATCAAGACGTGGAAACTGGTGGATGCCAACCACTCTGCGTTGAAATCCTGGAACACATCCTTGACTGAAGTCTTCGGCAAGACTACGGATGAAATCTTTCCTAGCTCTAATGTGACAGAGCTGTTCATGCCGATTGTCGAAAAAATATTTACAGAGGGAAAACCACACGTCTGGGAAATGCACTTACCGGATACCCATCAGCATCTCCAAATGATCAGCATCCCAATGGGTGATGACATGTTCGTCAATTCTGGTTTTGATGTCGCAGATTTGAAACTAGCTGAGGAGGATTTACGCGAGGCTACCTTAAGGCAAAGCGAGGCCATCCGGGCTGGTAATATTGGTTTTTGGGACTGGAATCTAAAAACGAACAAAGTTCAATATTCCACGGAATGGAAAAAACAGATCGGTTGCGAGGATCATGAAATTAGCAATGATTTTTCAGAGTGGAAAGATCGTGTTCATCCTGACGATTTGAAAGAGGTTTTACCTCAAATTCATAAAAACATCTCCGAAGAGCGCAAGAACTATGAAGTGGAGTTCAGGTTTCGTCATAAGGACGGCACTTACCGGTGGATACTTGCACAAGCCTCCATTCTAACTGACGATCATGGTAAACCTTGTAGAGTTCTAGGCTCACATACTGACATCACAGACCAAAAACAGGTTCAAAAAGCCTTGGATTACGAAAAAAGGCTTGCTCAACAGTACCTTGACGTTGCTGGTGTGATACTCATCGCCCTTGATCTTGATGGAAATATTTCTATGGTCAACCAAAAGGGTTGTGAAGTTCTAGGATACGAAGAATCAGAAATTCTGGGGCAAAATTGGTTCGACAAATTTTTACTTGAATCGGAAAAACGGGAGATTAAAAAGATTCATGCACAAATTGTTAACGGCAAATTGACACAATTCGATTCGGTTGAAAAAGCAATCATTACCAGAAACAATGAGATGAGACTGATTTTATGGAAAAATAGCACGATTCATAACGATGAAGGTGAAATTGTCGGGACATTAAGTTCAGGTGAGGATATTACCGACAGAAAACTTGCTGAAGAAAGTCTTGAGAAAAATGCTGAACTGCTTCTGAATACCGGGCGCATGGCAAGAGTTGGCGGTTGGGAAGTGGACGTAAAGCATCGTACTGTCATCTGGTCGCAGGTCACCCGCGAAATCCACGAAGTACCGGAGGACTATCAACCGGAACTGGATAGTGCGATCAACTTTTTTCACCACGAAGATCAACCAACACTCAGAAATGCCATCGACAACGCTGTAAATGAGGGTGAACCCTTTGATCTGGAAATACGCTTTGTCACTCATACAGGAAAACCCCTTTGGACTCATTCCCGTTGTTTTCCTGTTGTTGAAAATGGCAAGACCATAAAACTCACCGGGACATTCCAGGATGTGACCAAACGTAAACAGGCTGAAGTATCTCTAGCAAAAAGCGAGAGCCGTTTTAGAAGCTATGTTGAAAACGCTCCATATGGTGTTTTTGTAGCTAATGAAAAAGGTAAATATCTCCAAGTGAACAGAGCTGCCTGTAATATAACAGGATACACAGAAGATGAACTTCTAGCGATGCACATATCAGACTTGATACCTGATGAAGATAAAGACACCGCCATAGAGCATTTCACCCGCCTTATTGAGACTGGATATTCATCTGGTGATGTTTCATTCACAACAAAGAAACAAGAGAGGCGATCCTGGCAAGTGGACGCTGTAAGGCTTTCGAAAAATCGTTATCTAGGATTCACCCAGGATGTTACTGAGAGAAATATAATCCAAAACAGCATCAAGGAACTTGCTAAAGAACAATCTTGGCTACTCAAAAGCATGATCAACGCTTTTGTTATTTTCAAATCTGTATTTGACGAAACAGGAAACTTCATCAGCTATCGTTTCGAATATATCAACAAGGCGTATGAAGACATTACGGGAGTAAAGCATGAGGATGTGCGAGGTAAAACTGTTTTTGAAGTATGGCCTGAAACCGAACAGGAATGGATAGAAAAATATGGTCATGTCGCTGTGACAGGAGAATCCCAAGTTTTTGATTTGTTCCACAAGCCAACAGAAAAGCTTTACCATTGCCATGTATACCGCCCCTGGAATACGAATGACAGATTTTGCGTCGTTTTTGAAGACATTACCCAGAAAAAGAAATCAGAAGAAGACTTGCAAAAAGAAAGGATGTTTCTTTCAAAAGCTCAGGAAATCGGAAAAATCGGCACATGGGAACTTGATATCAAGAAGAACAAGCTAACATGGACCCCTGAAAACTATCGGATATTTGGACTCCCGAACGGTACAAAGCTGACATACGAAACTTTCCTTAGCTGCGTTCATCCTGATGACAGAGAATATGTGGACAAGCACTGGAAAGCAGCCTTCGATAAACAACCATATGACATTGAACATCGCATTTTAGTGAATGGAAACGTCAAATGGGTTCGCGAAAAGGCTGAGTTAGAGTACAATATTAATGGCGAATGCATACGTGGAACGGGTGTAACTCAGGATATCACCGAGCAAAAATTAACGGAACAGAGATTACGGGATTTGAAAAAGCGCTATCGGTCTCTGATAGACCATTCCCCGGTATGCCACAAACAAATAGATCTTGATTTCAACCTCCAATACATGAGCGCTAACGGCTTTCGATTATTTAAATTAGAACAGACTGAAGACCTCTACGGAAAGCCTTATCCATTTGATTTCTTTCCGGATAAAGCCCGTAAAATGTTGATCGAAGGTCTTTCGGCAGTCAAGACTACAGGAAATATTGTGGAGTTTGAATCGCGCGCATGCGATTCTGAAGGAAACGCAGTATGGCTGGATCATAGCATTATTCCGGTTTTTAACGATGAAGGCAAATGCAGCTTTTTCACCATCGTATCGGCGGATATCACGAAGCGCAAACTGGCGGAAAAAGAACTACGTCGCTACGAATGGTTGCAAGAAAAGGAAAAAGCCAAGCTGAATGGTTCTGATGATGTTTTCCGCCCCGCGTATAGAAATCCTGTAAATTTGAATACCTCGAGAGTAATTCTTGATGGAGTTGGAAAAGAATCGCTTGCCCTCATGGCACAAGATATTCTTGTTCTCATGGACACTTGTGTAGCGATATACGAAGCCAATGGCGATTATGCCTATGGTGCATTTCACTCATCCTGGTGTCAGGCGATGGACAATGCTTCTTTCAAGCTATGTAATTGCAACGATACGAAAGAGGCTTTGGAGAGCGGAAAATGGCTTTGTCATGAGAACTGTTGGCAGGACTCTGCAAAAGCGGCGTTAGAGTCTGGTGAACCTACCGACATAGAATGCGTCGGTGGAATCAGACTTTATGCAGTTCCCATTCGTGCGGGAGAAGAGGTTATCGGTGCAATGAATATCGGCTATTCCAACCCGCCGAGAGACGAGAAGACAATCGCTGAACTGGCCAAAAAATTCAAGATGGATCCCGAGTATGTTCGTGAGCTATCCAAGCAATATAAACCTCGCCCTGAATTCATCATAAATGTGGCGAAAAACCGATGCGATTCTATGGCTAAAATGATTGGACAGATTGTCGAAAGACATCGAATAGAAGTAGAAAAAGACAAACTTCAATCCCAACTTCTGCAATCTCAGAAAATGGAATCCATCGGTCGACTTGCAGGTGGAATCGCTCATGATTTTAACAACTTGCTGACAGCAATTACGGGGTTTTCTGAATTCATTCAATCTTCGTTAAGCCCGGAAGATCCTCTAAAAAAGGATGTAAACCAGATCCAGCAGGCTGCCGATACCGCTGCGGCTTTGACAAACCAGCTTTTGGCTTTCTCGCGCAAGCAGATTATTTCACCCAAAGTCGTAAACTTGAATCAGATCGTTTCTGAATCTGAAAGGATGCTACGCAGGATTATCGGAGAGGATATAGACTTCGTTTTTGTCCCGGATAAGAATATAGGAAAAGTCTTAGTCGACACAGGGCAAATCGATCAAGTACTGATTAATCTGGCTGTAAATTCGAGAGACGCAATGCCTAAAGGAGGCAAACTTACCATTGAAACGAAACGCGTGTCGCTTGATGAAAAGAAATGTCAGACCTGTGGATATTCCATCGAGGGAGATTTTGTCATGGTCGCGGTAAGCGACGACGGTAGCGGTATGGACTCCGATACCATAAAAAGCATTTTCGAGCCATTCTTCACTACGAAAGCAAGAGGAAAAGGCACAGGTCTGGGGTTGTCGACGATTCACGGCATCGTCCATCAGAATAAAGGACACATCAACGTCTACTCGGAACTTGGCAAAGGGACAACCTTTAAAATATATTTGCCGATTGTCCACGAAAAAGCCGAAGCAATTCAAAAACCTGAGGAACTTACCGACACATCGGGAAAAGAAACGATTCTTTTAGTTGAGGATCAAGCTATCGTCCGAAAGTTAGCGGTGCGTGTTATGCAGGAGAAAGGCTACAAAGTAATCGAAGCTGAAAATGGCGGCAAGGCCTATGTCAAATTTGAAGAATACGAAGATCAGATCGACCTGCTTTTGACAGATGTTGTCATGCCTACCATGGGCGGGAAGGAACTATATGAAAGATTGATCAAGTTCAATCCCAGTCTAAAAGTTCTTTACATGTCCGGCTATACTGAAAATGCGATTGCACACCATGGTGTGCTTGACAAAGGGACAAATTTTATTCAGAAGCCGTTCAAACCCACACAATTGGCTAGAAAGGTGAGGCAGGTATTGGATAGCTGATAAAACTATTTGCCTTAACCATTGACACTTTGACTTCAAGCTATCGTTCGGCACTATTCAATAAACCCACAATTTCTACAACGTGGACATCATACCCATAGCCAAGCCTTCAGGCATGACAACAGGGACAGTTTTTGTCAAACAGGCAACTCAAACCAGAAGGTCGTTCCATGGTGAGGTTTGCTATTGACACCGATGTTCCCACCATGAGCTTCAACGGCTAGTTTACAAAAGGTCAACCCAAGTCCGGTTGAGTGTGCCTTCCCCTGCTTGCGGGCTTCGACCTGGTAAAATTTGTCAAATATATTCTTCTGATGTTCTTCAGAAATGCCGTCACCGTTATCAGAGATGGAAACTCGAACGGTCTTTTCCTTTGGCTCAATGCTCAATTCTATAGCGCCATCTTCTTTATCTGTGAACTTGAAGGCGTTACTGACCAGGTTCTGAACAACACGTTGGATCAAGCTGGAATCGCAGGGCACGATCACTGCCTCATCTGGCTTGCTTACAAGCATAGTACGTTGACCTTTGATAAGGTCGAATTTCTGGTAAATTTCCATCAGAATCACTCCGATATCGTTGGGAGACAGATCAGGTGTCATTTGTCCTGACTCCATCTTGCTGACATCGAGAAGAGAAGTCACCATATCAAGCAGCACATTGGCCGAGTCCAAAGAGACATTGATATATCCATTCACCTTTTCCGGCAGCGGAGACAATTGTGCCAATTCCAAAAATCCTGAAATACCTTGGAGCGGTGTGCGCATATCGTGAACGATCATGTGCACCAAGTTGTCTCGCATTGTTTCCAATTCTTTGAGTTTATCGTAGGCATCCTGAAGCTCATGCTTTTTCAAGTAGAGTTCCAAATGCGTTTCAACTCGAGCGTGAACCTCCTCGAACTGAAATGGTTTGGTTACATAGTCCACACCACCGGCGTTGAAGGCTTTCACCTTGTCAAGCGTCTCTGACAGTGCGCTGATAAACAGCACGGGGATATCTTTCAACCGCTCGTCTTCTTTTAAACGTTCACAGACTTCATAGCCGTCCATTTCGGGCATATTGATATCCAACAGGATCAGGTCGGGTGGATTCTTATGCGCAGCCTTGAGCGCGAGGGCGCCTTTGGGAAAAGCGACGACACGATAGTTTTGCGCTTGCAACATGCTTTCCAATAGTTTCAAGTTGGCTGGGACGTCGTCAACCACCATGATCGTTGCTTTTTTATTCATCATCAGTCTGGATCCTTTGTTTCTACTGGTTGTCGTCCATTCTGTCGCGGATCTCGGCGAACTCGGCTTCAATGCTCAGAAAGGCGTCGATGACTGCCGGGTCGAAGTGTGTCCCGGAACCTTCGCGCAGAATATTGCACGTTTTTTCGTGGCTGAATGCTTCTTTATAGACTCGTTTCGAGCGCAGGGCGTCGTAGACATCCGCCAGCGCCATAATGCGACCGCTCAACGGAATATCATCTCCCTTCAAACCTTCCGGATACCCGCTGCCGTCCCATTTTTCGTGATGCGACCGGGCTATGGTAATTCCGACTTCAAGAAAGGTGTTTCGTGGATATTGGACGTAAACCGATTCCAGCGTCTGCGCTCCGATCGCGACATGGGTTTTCATGACGAGGAACTCTTCGTCGGTGAGTTTTCCCGGCTTCAGCAGGATGCTATCGGCTATCGCTACCTTTCCGATATCGTGGAGTGGTGCTGCGTGATAGATATTGTTGATGTATACTTCATCGATTTTATGGGCATATTTGGGATTTTTTTTGTAGAGTCTGAGCCAGCCGTTTGCAAAAAATACTCGTTCGCTCAATGTGCTGGCCGGTATCGTCATCCCGCGACTCGGCGAGCTTGGCTAGTGCGAAGATCGTTGCCATCTGGGAATCGGAGATCTCCCTCACCTGCTCCTCGACGAGTTCACCCAGATGCTTATTGTGTCGTTGCAGTTCGTGCTGAAGTTTTCTTAAATGCAGGTGCGTTTCTACTCGAGCAAGAACCTCCTCGAACTGAAACGGTTTGGTGATATAGTCCACGCCACCCGCAGTGAAGGCCTTCACCTTGTCGAGAGTCTCCGAAAGTGCGCTGATAAACAACACGGGGATATCCTTCAACCGCTCGTCTTCTTTTAAACGTTCACAGACTTCATAGCCGTCCATTTCAGGCATATTGATATCCAACAGGATCAAATCGGGTGGATTTTTATCCGCAGCCTTGAGCGCGAGAGCTCCACGGGGAAAGGCAACGACACGATAGCTTTGCGCCTGCAACATGCTTTCCAATAGTTTCAAGTTGGCTGGGACATCGTCAACCACCATAATGGTCGATGTCTGATTTTCGGACCTCATTCTTGACCTCTTTTTTGATTCAGAATCTCGTCCAAACTTCCGTAATCATATTGATCGGCAAGTTTTTTCAGAAAGAGGGCTATTTCAGGGGCAATATCCTCTGCTTGTTTGATCTTTTCCGAAAAACTGGCCATATCCCCTTCTTCCAAAGATTCTCTCATAGAGCGAATCAACTCCTCGGGAAGTTTATCCAAATCCTCTGGTGTCGAAACCATCGTTTCAGGATCAATGGAAATTTCGACGCTCACCTCTTTTTCGAAGATAAAATGAATGTTCAGCAATCTCACAAGAGCTTCGAAAATCTCCTCCTCACGAAAAGGCTTACGGATATAGGCATCCACTCCGGCTTCCATCACTTGATCAACATCTTCTTCCAAGGCAGAGGCGGTAACAGCAATGATGGGAATATTTTTTCCTGCCGCTGTTCCCTTGATTTTTCGTGTAGCTTCGTACCCGTCCATTTCCGGCATACGCATATCCATAAAAATAACATCCGGAGAGGTTCGTTTCCAAAGCTCTAAAGCTTCCAACCCGTTGGCCGCTTCATCAATTTCAAATCCAACCGGACCAAGAAGCGCTCGTAGTAAAACACGATTATCCACATGGTCGTCCACAATCAAGGCTCTTGGCTGCCCGGATTCCGATGTCACTTTTGCGATATGCCGATACTCATGTTGCTTTTCATCCACAATGTCCTTGCCGGTTTGCATTTCAATCTCAAACCTAAAACAGCTGCCTTTTCCAACCTGACTTCGCACAGAGATGTCTCCACCCATCATGCGTGCAAATTCACGACTTATTGCAAGCCCCAGTCCAGTACCTCCAGCCTTAAGGCCGGCTTTGGCTTGCTGAAAGCTTTTAAAGAGATTTTTTCGTTCCTCCTCGGAGATGCCGGGGCCTGTATCATCGACTTCAATTACCAAGCGGAACCAGTCGGATTTTTCTTGCAGATTTTCATATGAAACCCGCAAAGTTATTCTGCCGGTTTCAGTAAACTTAACTGCATTTCCCAACAAATTGATGATAATCTGGCGTAACTTGCCTTCGTCCATTATCCCATAAAGTGGGATGTTTTCAGCTTTTTCAACGACGAATGTCAACCCTTTCGCTTCGGCTTTGGGGCGGAACATCAAACCTAAATCTTCGATCAGATTGTGTAGATTAAATGTCTTGAGGTTGAGAGTCACCTTGCCCGCTTCGATTTTGGACATCTCCAAAATGTCGTTGATCAGGTTCAGCAGGTGTTCGCCGCTACGATGGATGGTTCTCACATCCTTACGATGCCTTTGGGTCAAATCTTTATCCCGATGGAGGAGTTGAGTAAACCCTAGGATCGCGTTGAGTGGGGTTCGAATCTCATGCGACATATTGGCAAGAAACATGCTTTTTGCCCGGTTGGCAGACTCGGCAGTTTCCTTGGCTTTTATCATCTCCGCTTCAGCCTCTTTACGTTTTGTTACATCTCGGAAGACCATCACGGCACCCAGCAATTCTCCATCTTTGACCAGAATGGGTGCAGCACTGTCATCAATTGGTATCTCTTGTCCATCTTTGCGAACAAGCAGTGTATTTTCCTCTAGATTCACACTTTTCATTTCCTGGAGGGCTTTTTTTACAGGGCTGAACACGAAACTACGATCCTCATTGTTTACAAGATCCATCACCTCGCTGATTTTTTTTCCATGGGCGTCTTCCATCGACCACCCCGTCAGATCACATGCGATCTGGTTCATATAGGTGACGCGCTGATGAACGTCCGTCCCAATAACCGCGTCACCGATACTTTCTAGAGTGGTCGAAAACCATTTTTCACTGGCGCGTAAAGCTTCCTCAGAACGTTTCCGCTCGCTGATGTCCATTACGACACCAATAAGTTTTTTTATTTCACCTTTGTCATCGCGGAAAATATCACCTGTACTGTATATCCAGCGAACAGAACCATCCATACAAACGATGCGGTGCTCCACAGCGTATTCCACACCGGTTTCCAGAGTTGTATCCAGTCGCTCTTGAATTAACTGTATATCGTCAGGGTGAATCAGGCTCCTATACGAATCATATGTCAGTTCGAATTCCTCCCTTTTAACGCTAAAGATGGCATACGCCTCCGGTGACCAACTGATGGAATTGTTTTCCAGATTGAACTCCCAGCTTCCTATCCGTGAGGCTTTCTGAGCCAGACGATAACGCTCCTCACTGTCTCTGAGCCGATTTTCCGCTTCCTTTCGTTCCGTTATATCCTGCACAATGGCAATGAACACTGGCGGATCTTCTTTTCTGGATAACTGCAGACGAATATCCACCGGGTAATAGGTGCCATCTTTGCGCCGATGGATCGTTTCGAAAGCAACGAGTTGTTCCTTTTCATTAAATAACGGTTCCACTAGCAAGTGGAATTGCTCCAGGCTGTACTCAGGCTTGATATCTATTGGGGTCATCGTTTGCAACTCTTCCAAACTGTAACCCAGATTTTGCATAGCCCCCTGGCTGACTTGGATAAACTGGAATGTTGAGGAGTCAAATATGAACACTTCATTCAATGAACCGTCAAGGATTCGTCCCAGTCTTGTAACCATCCGTTCCGTGCGTTTCCGATCGGTAATATCACGAGCGATAGCGAGAATGCGATCATATTCTCCCAGTTTGATATAGCGCACACTGACTTCAACCGGTAAAAGGCTACCATTCTTTCGTCGATGAAATCCGTCAAACGTCAATGATCCGATATCTTTGAGTTCGTCCACGTGTTTTTGCCAGAATTTAGCATCGGTGTACTGCGTATCAATATCGGTAACTGGTTTGGTTTTCAATTCTTCGGCTAAATACCCCAAACTGTCACAAGCCGTGCGGTTGGCATCGAGAACCATGGACGTTTGCGGATCAACAATGTAAATGGAATCCGTTGAATGCTCCAACAACATACGGAATAGAAGGAGATCTTGCTCAAACTTTTTTCGTCCCGTGATATCTCTGAGAATACCCGTAAACTGCCGTTTCCCTTCAAGTTTCACCTCTGTAATACTAAGATCTCCGGGGAAAATCGAGCCATCTTTTCTTATTGCTTCGACTTCTCGTGGGTGACCGATGATTCGGCTTTGACCGGTTTCTAAATAACGCTTGATATATTCATCGTGGTTGCTACGAAAAGGTTCTGGGGTTAATATTGAAACGTTCCGACCGATGATTTCGCTGGATGTGTATCCGAAATATTTTTCTGCGGTTTGATTGAAATCGAGTATTTCTCCCTTGTCATCAATGGTGACGATCGCGTCCGCCGCCAACTCCATAATAGCTCGAAGACGCTTTTCGTTTTCCTGAACCTGGTTGGAAAAAGCTTTGCGCTCCGAAATATCCAGACCGTAAATGTAAACATCCTGGGATTCCTCATCTGGGCGGTAGGTCATGAGAAACGTGCGTTCATCGATGACCCACTCTTCCTGAACGCCGGAGTCACCAGGAATTGCCTTATCGCGATCAATATACTTTTCTCTTAATGCGTCCCATGATTGACCCGTCGGGTTCATGCCAAATAGGGCGCGGGATTGCGGATTCGCCACGACCACACTCCCTTGGCTATTCAACCGGATAGTTGGACCAGGGTTGAACTCGGGGAATAACGCCATTTGTCGAGCCATAGAAAGTGATTCGAGTTGACGCAGTCGAAAATATGCCAGAAAAAACGAGCCTGTAAACAAAAGAAAACCGAATACGGAGAATAGCAGGATCAGAAATACCCGAAAAACTTTCATTGTTGTGGAGACTTGGCCAAACAAGGTTTGTGACGGCAAGAAGGAAACGAGAATCCAGTCCTTTTCACCGATTGGAGCAACATTGTAAGTCTGTGAAAAACCCAACTCCGTCAAAATCGCTGCGGCTTCCTTACTAGGCTGAACGGAATGATAAATCAGCAAACCTTCTGAGGTAAATTGTTTACCGTCACGTTCCTTTAGTATGGTCTCCCATTCAGATGGAAACCTGACTTGAAAACGCTTTTCGGCCCGTCCCTTTAGTTGGAATCCCCATGTGTCGTTGTCATTGAATCCCCGCAGGTAGAAACCTTCACTATTTACAAGTAGAAATCGGCTCAGGCGACGCCGCTCTGTGTTCGTCATCTCGTTGAAAATATTGTCTCCATGATAGTTGAGGACCACGATCCCCATTTTCTCGTCGTTATGATTAAAAACCGGGGTAGCCAGTCGAATGACTGGCTTGAACGGTCGTTCGACTTGGCCGTGCTCGACATTCAGATCGAAACGCGAAATATAAACTTCACCTTTTTGGAGTTTTCTTGTCTCCTTGAAATACGTTCGAAGCCGCTTGTTCTGTAATTCTTCGGGAGCATATATTTTTGCTCGGTTATCAGGGAAGTCCACACGTACAATTTCGTCACCGTTGCTATCGATGAGCCTGGCCTGGTCGTAAATGCCACGTAGTTCTACGGCGGAGGAAAGATAATGAGCAACTCGCGATTGGGCTTCTGAATCTTTGTCGCATACGGCGTGAATTGTATCGTCATTTTGAGAGATCTTCACCAAGTCTTTGATCGCAGCCTTGAAATCTCTTTTAATCACCCGTTCAACAACGTCGATACCGGCTTGCTCTCTTTCTATCAGACGGCTGATTTCCACTTGGTACTGCTGAAAATAAATCCAGAACAGCAGCCCGCCGAAAATCCCTATAAAAGGAAAAAAGAGAGCGGCGCTTCTTATGAAAATGCGCCCGAGAGAAATTTTAGGCTGAATGGGGGTAGATTCAATATCTCTAGGGTTAGCCATCATTTTGAGTTCCTCTGACAAGGAGTTAATTGCAATTTATATATTACCCATCCCAATATAAAAAATGCTCTTGATCAAGCATTCCTAGGAGTACTGCGCGCCCGGGTATTTCCGATCGATTTCCAGCAAACTTTTTCAGTAGCGATCAACCATCGGTTGAAATCTTGGCCTGAACGAGTTTTCGAAAGATCGGGTCATACCTCGTTATTCTCGAAAGATCCGTAGCGTTTCGTCAAAAACTGCAACAACTCGTCCATATCCTCTGGCAAAGCCGAGGAAAATCGTAGGGCTTCCCCCGTAATGGGGTGCCTGAACCCCAAGGTTTTCGCATGCAACGCCTGCCGTTTGATCTTCAGCACTTCGATTCGTACATCGGGTTCGGTGAGATGTTTCGCGCGTCGGGGATGAGTATAGACCGGATCGCCTACGATGGGAAGTCCGGCGTCGCTGAAATGCACGCGAATCTGGTGGGTGCGGCCGGTTTCCAGACGCGCCACGCCATAGCCTATCGATCCCAGGCGAGCCAGCCAGTGCCAATGCGTCACGGCGGTTTTTCCTCGGTTCTGCAACGACGTGAACCGTTTGCGGTCGTTGGGATGGCGGGAAATCGGGCGATTAAACGTTCCCTTATCGTCGTCGGGACTGCCGAAGCAAAACAGGTGGTATTCCCGCTCGATATCGTGGACGGCGAACTGCTCGGACAATCCCGCGTGGGCTTCGTCGTTTTTCGCCACCACAAGCAGGCCGGAGGTGTCTTTGTCGATCCGATGGACAATCCCCGGACGCTGGACATCACCGATTCCCTTCATATCTTTGCAATGAAACAGCAGGGCATTGACAAGCGTTCCGTCCGGGTTTCCTGCGGCAGGGTGCACGACCATCCCCGCCGGTTTATTGATAACAATCACGTCGGAGTCTTCGTACACCACATTCAACGGAATATCCTGAGGAATCACTTCGGTGGCCACCGGCTCGGGAGGCGCGTACTCGACCGCATCGCCGGATTTGAGCTTATACGAAGGCTTTTCGATCCGCCCATTGACCGAACAACAGTTCTTTTGGATGTGGTTTTGGACCCGATTTCGGCTCGCACCGGTTTTGTCCGAAACGAAGCGGTCCAAACGCTGCCCCGCTTCGTTTTCGCTCACGATAATACGAGTGATAGTAGCAGACAAGACTACCAGATCGGCGTTTTGATGTGGGATTTGGGCTTGATGATAATATCGATCAAGGCTCGCTCGTAGTAGTTGGTATCGGCCCGCAAAGTGGGAGAAACCCGAGCTTCGTACAGTTCACGACCTTCGGTGATCTCCTCTTCCATCTCCTTGAAAAACGTATCGTTTTTCAGACCAAGGACGATTTTATCTTCATTGTAAAGCGCCAGATCGCTAGCGATGGCACGCGCCAGTCTGCGGGCAGCTTCGGGACGATCAATCATCGCCATTTCGATTTACCTCCTCATGGAACCACAATCGTGCGATCCACGTCAAACTCGGAAATCTTTTCCTCTATCTAGGTAAAATCATACCAATCCCATAATGGAAACGCAATGTATTTCAGGGTGATTCAATTCTAGAGTCGACTGAATCTGATGAAATAGACACCGAGATCATCGATCCGTATTCCTCGTGTTCTCAAGACCATTCGCCTGGCGGTGGAAGAGTTCCCCTCCCCTTCCAAGCAAACATCCTTCAATGCAATTCATGTACAAGAATAGAAATCATGATCCACCATGGAGCGAGTTGTTGCGGTTTTCTACGATTAGGACCATGTTTTCCCCTTTGGAATTGTGCTATACTCCGTGAGCATTCACGAGGAGTTGTCATGTTGAAGGCCCGCGTATTTTTCATTGTCGCTGCAATTTTAACCCTGGTTCCCTTTGTCTGGTCGCTGGGGAATCTTGTGATGGACATGTTCGCCGAAGACGACTCCCTGTTGCCGGAGGTGACGATCCGCCACAACGGCTTTGTGGTGATCGATGCCCATTCCCACCTCAGTCCCCGCGCCCTTCCCGACATCCTAGACATCATGAACCGCAACGGAATTTATCGTATCGTCAATCTGTCCGGTGGATTCGGAGAACAGTTCGTCGCCCGTGCCGAGGCTTTCCGTCAATATACCGACCGCGTACTGTTGGCGCACAACCCCGATTGGTCCGCCCTTCCCGAAAAAAATTTCGGGGAATACAACGCCAACCTACTGGAAGAAGATGTCAAGCAGCACGGTGCCGTAGCTTTGAAAATCAACAAAGGACTGGGGTTGTACTGGGGAGAACCACCGGATTTCAAAACGTTTTTGCCGGTCGACAGCCCGTTGATGGACCCTTTATGGAAAAAAGCGGGAGAATTGGGCGTTCCTGTTTACATTCACACGGGCGACCCGAAAGCATTTTGGGAACCGGTCACCCCGGAGAACGAACGATACGCCGAACTCAAAGAACATCCCTCTTGGAGTTTCGCCCGACAGGGATTTCCCAAACGGGAAACTCTACTCGAACAATTCGAAAATGTCGTAAAAAAGCACAAGAATACGCGCTTTATCGGGGTGCATTTCGGCAACGACCCGGAAGACATCGGCAACGTGGAACGCATGTTGGATACCTACCCCAACCTGTACGTCGATATTGCCGCCCGCATCCCCGAAATCGGTCGCCACGATCCCGATAAACTCCGGGCGCTGTTCATCAAACATCAGGATCGCATCCTCTTCGGCACCGATATCGGTATTTTCCCGCAATCCCTCACCCTGGGGTCTTCCGACGGCAAACCGAAAACCAAGGACGACGCCGAGGAATTCTTCAATCGGCATTGGCGTTTTCTGGAAACCGATGACCGCCGGATCGAACATCCCACACCCATTCAGGGGGACTGGCTGATCGACGCCATCGACCTGCCCAAGGAAGTTCTGCGCAAAGTCTACGCCGAAAACGCTATCCGTCTGATTCCCCAACTGGCACAGGCTTCAACGACGGAAGAAGCCGTGCCATCTGACGAAATACCCTGAATCAGCTCCTGTTTTCCGTACTATTTAATCATCCGTTTCCATCCGTCCACGATAGCGGCGATTCCATAGATAGGAAAACACGATCTTGGTGCACTCGGGGGAGTATCCGTGTTCCGAGGAGAGTTTCTCCAGCATCGTTTCCACAATAGCCTGATCTTCCTTGCTTATATCGTCTTTTTTATCCGAGGTGAATTTCAGCAGGTTTTCACCGGCGATCGAGACTTTTTTGCGATTCTTGTTGAAGTAGAAATCTTCCAGGCGCTTGATATACCTATCGAAAAGGATCACGTTATCGACTTCTTCGTCAGGATGCTCCAAAGCATAGGCACCAACCTGTGAAATCAGGTCGCGACGGAATTTTTCGGTATCGTCTCCTCCGGCGATTTTCTGCTCGATGTCAATCATGAACCTTTGATCCACATCTTTTTCCTGTCCGGTTACCCGATCGACAAGGCGACGTTTCTGCACCCAGGCCGAGACGTTTTCCACATATCGGGCAATGATTTCGGCGTATTGACCCGGTGCGACGAGATCCAGCCCCGAACGGATTTCCCTGTCGAGGATGTCGAGGTAATATTTTTCGAGATAGGACAGGATTTTGGTAAAATCGTGGTAATCGCCATCCGCTTCCTCATTGAGAAACACGTACACCGACTTGTCCATGATCATCCGCCGTAACTCGGACATAACCGCAACGGGTGTAATGCATCCGCCGCTTTTTCCCTGCGATGCATTGAGCAACATGATTTTCATTTCTCTCGGAGACGCGCCGGATTCTCCTTCGTAGTTTTCCCGTCGACTGAATTCTCCCATCATACGCGGTCGGATACGGCTGAATTCCTTGCGCTTGGAGTTGTCCACCCAGACGGGAATCGTACCGTCTGCATAGAACAGCGCTTTTTCCAAAGGATTGATCCGCTCGACGATATCGCGCAACGCCTCCGGGTAGTGCTCGGGATTCGGGCGCTTGAGCCGTGTCAATACCGCGAAAAGCGCTGCAATTTCGGTCGTATGGGGAGCCAGCTCCCGTCCGTGGCGTTCCAACAGCAATTGGTTGTCGTAAATTTTCTTTTCGTCCCGGTAGTCGAGCAGATACGGAACATGTACCAGTTCCCAGCGCCCCAGATAAGAAATGTACTCGGCCTTGTGCCCCTGAATGAACGCCCCGAGGAAATTGTCGTTCGTTGAACCGATAAACACAAGATCCAGTTGCAACAACGCGGCGTCGAGGTTGACCGTCCCTTTTTCGGTCGCCGACAGCAGGTACTTGAAGCTTTCCGGGTGCCGTTTTAGCATATCGGAAAACTCAATGATCCCATGGTTGGCTTCCACGAGTCGCCCTTCGGCCTGATACAAAGAGAGATTTTGCAGGATCGGCGGCAGATTTTGCAGGCTGCGATCCATGGTCAATTGTCGCATCCCGGCGTCCACGCTCATTTCCGGCTCGATGGTCACGGCCCCGATCTTGTAGTGGCTGGAGATGTTCCAGCGCTCCACCTGAACGTGCTGCATCACACGGGAGAAATCACCCTTGTACGCGCTCAACAGGGCGTCGAAAATCGCCTTGCTGCGCGGAGCCAGATTGCCTTCAAGCAACGTAGCCGGCAACCGCCATTTCGATTTTTCCTGATCTTTGCCGAAAAGTTCCTCAAAGATCTTGTTCCGCTCATCTTTGGGGAACAACAACAACGGCGAATCTCGCAACTCACAGGGAATTTTTGCCGCGATGCGTTCCTCGGGTAGCGTTGCGTAGGAATCGCCCAAAGGAATCGGCTCGTTTTTTTCCTTGTTGAAGCCGATCCGCTCCCGAGTCAGCTTTTCTTCCGGGAAAATCCAGTTGAGACGGTACAAAGCCCCTTCGTCGGTATGGGAATAATGCGCGAGACCGGCCATCAAGCAGGAAACGAAGGTAGATTTGCTCGACCCGTTGGGACCATGCATCAAAATCAGCTTGTTGGCACGTCCCGCCGAGGCAAAACCGCGTAGAATACGCACCACGTCTTCCTGCACACGCTCTTCGCCTGCCATTGCCATATTGGGGTCGGCAAACTCCATGTCGAAAACTTTATACCCACCGCGTTTACCGTTTCCGTCGCTACCGTCACGGCGACCGAAAAAGTCGATCATATCGAGCAGATATTGCACCGAAGACCGCACGAAACGCTCGGGGTGCTCGTAGACCATCTCCATATATTGTTCGAACGTAAGAATCTGGCGACGCGATTCGAACCGTTCCTTGATCCGCTGGGAAATCTCTTCGAGCCTGGGCTTGGCGTCTGGCATGGGTTGTCCTCCTTGCAAGGCTTTTCTCTATGGTACCGAAACCGGAAACGGTTGGCAACGGCAATTTGACAGGAGGCGTTTCAATTTGACGCAAAGAATCTATTGTAGCAAAATATAATTGTTTACATTTGGACAAAGGAAATAATACAAATGAGCCATTTTTCTAAGCGTATGGGATTTGAAAATTTAAAAAAAGCAATTCAATTGGAATCAATGGATGATACTCTTAAAACAAAACTATGGAATAGAATTCAAAGCGACGTTTTTGATAGAAATTATCTGCACTTAACTTGTGATGAGCACCCAAATAGAAAGTCTTTTTATTCACTTTGGAAATATTTCTTTATAGAACCTTTAGATAAGATGCCAAATTTCGTTTCCGACTATAGTGCTTATATTAGAAATTGGTTTTGGGGACCATCTGCAGAATGGCATCATATATATGATTTTATGGAGTTTTTTATCAACAGCTTCTATAAAATAAAAACTATTGAAAGAACAAGATGTGTTTTTTTAATGAATCATGACTTAGAAATTGAAAATTCTGCATATCGATTTAAGAATAATATATTTGTCCCCTTTACAGACAAAACCGAAATAAAGGCTATCGAACAAGGACTCTCTGAAACTTCCACTGGAAAATTTTCCCCTGTGCATACACATCTTTCTGAAGCTCTAAAAATGCTTTCAGATAGAAAAAATCCAGATTATCGAAATAGCATCAAAGAATCGATCAGTGCAGTCGAGTGTATACTCAATATCATCACAGCAGAAAGGCATTCCGGAATTAAACCAGCCCTTAAATCTCTAAAAGCAAAGCATCCAATGGTATTGCATCCTGCTTTGGAAACTGCTTTCGGAAATATTTACGGGTACACTTCAAATTCCAATGGAATCCGACATGCCTTGTCTGAAAATTCTAACGTTCCATTTGAAGATGCAAAGTTTATGCTTGTAACCTGCACCGCTTTTGTCAATTACCTGCTTGCCAAGACCGCCACCTAAACGATTCGCCGAACGAGTGGCAGATTTTTCAACACGATGGCGACAAGCAGCGACGACACGAAAACCACCGCTACCATGGCCGGAATCATGAACCAGGGAGGGGATTTCGCCGGATGCATCGTGAATCCCAAGCTACCGTACTTGAGCATTTCCAGCGGAATGACATGAAAAACATACATGCCGAGACTTGCAGAAGAAATTATTGCAAAAAGACTAGCTCCCCGTTTCGAGAGGAGAGTTCCCCAGCGATCCGCTGCGTATTTTAGGACGATAAAAAAGGAAAAGGACGCCAGCACGACGTTCCAAGAACGATAATTGTAGAAAAATTCATTGTATTTCTCTACATCTTCAACAATATCTGCCGTTCCGAAAATCGTCGCCAGAGATGCCACCCAAAATATAACCAGAGACAAGATAAAAAACCGGGTGGAAAATTTCGAGTTGACGATTACATACCCGCCGACAAAAAACCCGAGATATCCTGCCATGTTGAGCAGATCGATTCCGGTGGTGAATCCAAAATATTTTCGCGTAACGACATTTAAAGAAACCACAAAAAACCACAGTAAAATCATATAGATCAGTTCACGTTTGCTTGCGTGCTGTACAAGAATGCGAAGAAGCGGCAACAAAAGGTATAAACCGAACAGCATGTAAAAATACCATAAATGAAAATACGCATGACCGCTGTACAAGCCCTTCAGCACCGATTCCAGTGAAAAAGTATGGTTATGGTAAAAATAGCGATACAGAAAAAAAATGGCCGACCAGGCCAATAGCGGAATCAGAATTCTCATCAGACGTTTCTTGACGAAAACGTCCCAGGTTTCCCGTCGGCCGAGCAGCAACGCGCCACTCAGCATGACAAACAACGGCACGGCGGGTCTTGCAAACGAACCGAACACGTTGGCGGTATGCCACCACAGATCGGGAACATCCTGCCATTTTCGAACCACGAGATCCGCTACATGGATGACGATAACCAATACAATAGCGCCGGATCGGATAACATCCGCCCATAAAAATGTTTCGGTTTTGTTTTGCTTAGAAATCATCGGAAGTCGGCTTTTGTCTCCACATGGTTCTATCTCTTGGCTCTAAGAACAATTCATGGACGATCAAGGACAAACGGAAAACCAGGAGCCACAAACAATGCACTTCTGGGAAATACGATTTCTCATCTTTTTTTAGAAATTCTTGCACAAAACAAGACATAAATAATTTCATGTTTACTATCTGATGATACTTTTCGTCGTTTTTATTGATTCATAATGGATTATCTTGGCTTTTCTTGTTTGCATCCCTCTAGTTTCCACCTTTTCGGCGACAACAGGAAGCGCAAGTTTACCTCCATCAGAACGTTTAACCCGGATTATTCATGAGGATCGTAGCGAGACGTAGAAAAACGATGATATTTCATGAAGTTGGAACGATTTTCACCCGCAGGCATACTGAACAGTCTGTCGAGGATGAAAATCGGGAAACGAGTGAAAGATCGAGAATTTTCAAGTCGTAGTAGATTCTTCATGAATCATCCGGGTTAACGGTTCAGAAGAAAAACCGACGTGCTCTGGCCCTGTTGACAGTACGTGCAAACAGTAAATCAACGACAAACCAGGCAACGCGGTTAGTCACCGGCATGACACACAAAAAACGGGAGCGAACCCAGTGGCTTGCTCCCGTCGAGGTGTTTTGCAGAATTGAGACTAATCCACGGCGGCTTCGTCCCATTTTGATGGATCGCGTACGATGCTGCAATCCACAAAATTCGCGCTTGTTGGGTTGACCAGTGGAGACCAGCAGTTTTCGAAAAGCTGCCCCAGGTCTTCGACCCGCCACCAACAATCCGTCTCTCCGTCGGTCGTTACGCAATTGGCGGGACGGTACCCGCCCGTTGTGCCATCGGCAACCGAATCGTCCCAGAGATCCCAGTACGGCCAGTCCTTCATCTCATCGATGGCTTTCAGGTAATACTCGTGAATCACTCGGGTCTCCTCGCTGGTCAGGGGATAACCGTAGCTATGACTCTGGGTGAAGTACAAAGCCAGATTGCGCCACCAGTCATGGTATGGGTACTGCATATCTTCTGCCGGTGTATTTTTCTCCTGTTCCATCCGTTCTTCGAGGCCGTCCATCAATTGCAATGCGGCTTCGTTGTCACCATTTACCAACGCATTGGCAAGGTGAGACAAATGGAAATAGCGGCAGATTCGCTTGTTGTACCGATTGAGGTTGTAAGCGATGATGTCATAAGGGTTTGGCTCGCCCCGACCGCAATCTTCATTGATGGCATGATGGTAACCGATCAGTTCCGCGCCGCGCCGGGCATTGCATTCGCCTTCCGGCAACCATTCCCGGTAGTTGATAAACGAGCAGAGATCGCCTTGTTGTTCGTTCAAATCCTGGTCATCCGTGTACCCGGCGATGTAAATATCTGCGTTTTCGTCCTTGGTTCGGATGCGGTAGTCTGAATCGACGATATCTTTAGCAAAGGCTTCGAGCAGTTCCAGCGTCTCGGCACAAGCGGTCTGTACGTTTTCGTCTTCGATTTCGGCGACGGCATAACGCAGGTTGGGAATCAACCGGAAAATATGCGGTACATCATCCTTGGAACGCATGCTGGTAACCCACATAGCTCCCCAATAAGGATTGTTTTCGTATTTGAACCGATAGCAATTCCAACGATCGTAGGGAGAAAACCAGCCGCTGCAGTCCACGCCCTTCTTTTTGCCGTCGTGGGTAAGGAACTCATCCTGAACCAAAGCCGGGACCACGTTGCGGGACATCAAATGATGAACCGGGTCGTCTTCATCGCGCACCATACCCAGCATCGAAGCGGACATTCCCTTGCACAGCTTTTCGGCGGCAAGTCCCATGGTTTCGTCTCCGATCAACATGTATGCGGCGAGTGTGTCACCCAATACCCGGCTCATCGGAATGTGCAAGTTGTGTCCACCGTCGGTGAGATTTTCGGGATGATAGAATACGACCTTGTCGCCTTCCTTGCGGAAACGCTCATTGTACCAGAACTGCCAGTCACTCATTCCGGTAGAGGCATCGACGCCGTGTGTGGTGTAAAGGATGTAGTCGAAGTAATGGACTTTCTTCAGAAATCCCATCACTTTCATCGTGAAATCACGGATTTCATCCTCGGTCAGCGGTTCTCCTACATCGGCGCGAGAATACTGGATGTCGAGAGTATCGGGCAGCGTGACGAGGCCTTCCGAGGTTTCGCCGGTTTCCGTATCCGTTTGTTCTGTCGTATCCGTATCACCGGGAGTCTGATCGTTGCTGCTGTCATCGTCGTTGCAGGCCGAAAGACCACCTATCAGAATTCCACATAATAATAGGAGTATTGGTGTCTTGAGCATTGGCATAGTTTCTCTCCTCGTCGTCGTTTTTCGGGAATGGTAAGTATTGTGGGTGGAGCTGTTTGCGTCAAGAGAAAAGCTTGTTCTTTAGTGAGCAATAATCCGAAATTCCACGGCATTTCCTGTATCGGGAGACGACGCTCCCATGGGTTCGAAGTGCAAACCTGGAAGATCCTCGGGCACAGCTTCGTTCCAACTGCGAAGGTAGCGGTTTTCGATAGTAGGACGTTTCAGGGCTTCACGTTTATAGCGATCCACGTTCCACTCGGAAATATCGTGCTTGCAAAAAGCTCGTACGTATGCGGTTTCTTTCGTGTAAAATCGAAGGGTTATGGGATCGGTTTCCTTATCTTTTTCCGACTCGAAACGTTGTTGCATCCATTCGTCCAAAGCGTGCAGCGGATGACGTGCCGCCCGGAAGCTTTGCTGTCCCAGAAGAATCCAGATCATCGCGACAACAATGGTCCCGGTGGCTATCTTGCGCGAGGTAAAATGGGGAATTTGCCACACTCGATCCCATCCGACCGCTGCGAGAGGAAGAAGAAAAAGGGTGACCATCGAGCTGTACCGCCAGCCATCGAAAGATTGCTCGAGATCGAAGCGACCGATGTGGTAGGCGGAATAAAACAAGAGAAAACCGAGACTTGTCAGAAGCAATCCCAAGGTTCGAGAGTTCTTGCGTTCGCAGAAAATCCCGATGACAGCCAAAGGCAGAAGCAAGGGAACATGGAACGATCCGGCGAGAAATGCAAGGTTCGCGGGAAGATGCACAAGCAAGTGGGTCCAGCTTTGAGAAAGGGTTTCGTTCCATCCTGCCGCCCCCCCGGCGGCACCATTGGAATAAAGGAATCCCAGCGGTAATGCGCTAGCAACCAACAAGAAAAAAAGCAGCCATGAAAGGCGTTTCGTCCCGGACGTTCGCAACCTGAACGGCAACCATACGGCAATCAACGCCATCTCCATGCGCGTATGAATCGTGGCTATCAGAAGAAACGTAACCACTAGAAAATCCAGAACTTTTTCTGAATTTCGCCAGCGTTCCAGAGCAATCAGTGCCAGGAGTGACAATCCAACCGCCGACGGCATCAACGAGGCCGAAAACATCAACTTCGCAGGAATGGGATTGAGCACCCAGAGCCAGCCACCCGCATGGGCAAGGGATGGTCGTTTGAAAAGCAGCAGCAGCCAGAGGGTGATCAGTGCCGGAGAAAGTCCCATCCACAGAATATTGGCGAAAGTTCGTGCTTTGAACGCTCGGCGTACGGGATTGTCATCGGATGCAAGGAACCAGAAAGGCAAAGCCGCAACGTGGCTGGTCAATGGCCAGAGCATCGGGCCACCTTGCAAGCACTCGCCGTTCCGGTATTCGCAACAGCCGTGGGGATCGAGTTTTTCGATCGTATTTGCCATGGCTTCGGCGTGTTGAAATTCATCGAAATACACCACGGGACCATGGGGAGATAGCCCATAGGCCAGCGCAGATAAAACGATGACCATGCCAGCCATCGAGGCGATTTCCCAACGCTGGAGATTTCGGAAAAAGTGCAAAACTACGGAAAATCGAACAAAAAGGAGAACACTTGCTCCCCAAAAAGCACCAAACGGAATTGCCAGGAGAAGCAATCCCAGCAGGGGATGAGGTGGCAGGCAGACTGTCATTTCATCCGATAGAGATCGATTTCCTCGGCCACCGGTTTAAGTTTCTGATAATCCTGGTAGGTTTCGGCGAGGTGGATTTTTGCAACTCGGCGGATTTTTTTCTTCTTTTTCTTCAGTTCCTCTTCGTGAATCAGAATATCCGGTGGAAGTGCGGTCATCGAATTTTCTTCACGGGGTCGGTCGTGATCCAAGATGCCTCGTGACATGAAATACTTTATGGCATTGTTGAAGTTGTTTTTCGAGAAAGCTTCGGCTTGGTTGATTTTTCCGATCAGTTGCAGTTTCTGGCCATATTCCATGACCCTCTTCAGGAATTCCTTTTCCTCCATGTTCGTTTCCAGCAACATTGGCAATGCCAGAGCAACCACCCAATAACTTTCGATGTAATTGTTGAGCATCAGTCGTAGCAGGGTGAACTCCCGACCGGAAGTCGAGGTTGCACGAATGTTCCCATGGGCGTCAAGAGTAATGAAGCCTGCTTCTTTGAAGTAGTCCAGGGCGGTGTCGAATACATCGTCAAACGATCCCTGGGGACTGAATTTCAGTTCCAGGTGGAAAAGATCCGCAAGGAATTCCGCACGGCAGCGGACATCTTCGATGGGGGCTTTGCTGTCGCTGAACGACGAATAGGCGAGAGCAATGAACGCCGGAGGGACGAAGTAATGGAGAATCTGGTTTTTGTAGTAATCCAACGCCATTCGCGAGCTTTCGTCGATGGTGAAAATCTCTTCATTGCCAATGGTGTGAAGATGGATTTTACCTTCTTTGACGAAACGGTTGATGGTTTCGACCACCGCCCAGAGGGAGTGGTCCATGTCGTCCGAGACTTTGGCCTGATTTTTCCGCAAATACCGTAGTATTCGCTCGATGCGATCCAGCAGTTTTTTCTTGGTAATGCCTTTGCGAGTCGAAGAAATCAGGGCGAGGCTAACCACCGAAGTCGGAGTTGCCGTCACGGCGGAATTGATACGCCAGACGATTTCGGAACCCAACTCTTCAATGGTCTTTCGATACAAGGGTTTCGGCAGGTTTTTGGGGTCGATATCACGGGATGACAGATAGTCCCGGAATGAAATCGGTTCACCGAATCGCACGTAAATCGAACCGAAACGGAAACGTAACAGCTTGAGAATTTTCAATAAACCGGTAAACGACTCTTTCTTTTTGGTTCCGCCAACCAACTCATCGGTATAGCTCTGCTGCTCGATCAGTTTTCCGTAAACGATGGACAACGGCTGAAAAACCAGATCCCTCGAAGGGTTGGCCAGATAAGAATCGACGAGAATGGATAGAATTCCCAGCTTTGGAAGCAGGACTTTTCCGGTGCGTGAGCGCGTGCCCTCGATGTAGAATTCCAGGGAGTAGCCCTCCCATAAAATTCGTTGCAGGTAGGTTTTCAACGCTACGGAATACAGCAAGTCTCCCTTGAACGAGCGCCGGATAAAAATGGCTCCCATACGACGGAAAAAGAATCCCATCGGCCAGAATCCCATGTTTTCCCCTGCAATAATGTGCGGAGCAACCAACGCCCGTTTGAACATTACATAGGAAACCAGCAGATAATCCACATGGGATTTGTGGGAAGGAATGAAAACCACCGGGCCTTTTTTCATCAATTCTCGCAGTTTTTCGAATTCCTGTTCGTCAAGCACGAAACGGTCGAAAATCCGGCGGAACAGGTTAAGAACTTTTTCGGCCAGCCAGATAAATGAAAAACGGTAGTCCGCCGCGATCCAGTCCAGGTTTTCCGCCGCCTCCTGCCGTACTTCTTCGATGGGGCGGTCCGATTCACGTGAAACCTGTTCGATGGCTTGTTGCATCGCTTGAGAGCGCAATACGGATTCGAGAATCCAGGCGCGTGGTTTGCTGGCCGGTCCCGCGATGGCGGTACGTTCCTCGCTGAAAAACTGGAACAGTCGCCAGCGGATTTCTCGTACCGGGTCTTTGCCATGTTCGAGAATATCCGGGTCTGTCCAGGGGACGGTATCGATCAGGTTGCCGCTCTTGATAAAGGCATTCTTGCAGTTGTACAGAAAAATCACGAACTTACGTATCGGACCGGGTTGCAGGTTGTTGCCGAAAAAGACATCCATCACCGAGCGTCTCAACGTAATGGGGCGCTTGGTCCAGACCGTGATGATCGGTAAGAAATAAATTGGGTGACGGGTGACTTTCTGGATTTCGATCAATTCTGCGATAGGATCGATAAGATCACGTTTTCCATCCGAAAATAAATTTTTCCGGCGTTGCAGAAACAGCAACCGCACTTCGCCTTTCGGGATGGGAGCAGGTAAAGGCGTTACGTTTGACGCATCTTTTTTGGATTTGGAACGTTTTTTCTTTTTTCGTTTCGGTTTTTGGGGAAAAGCGGGAAGAGGAAGTTTTTCTCTGCGCAGAAACCAGCAAAGAATCAGGTAATCCAGGCGACTGAAAAACTGAAGCACCAACACCACCGATCCATCTTCGGTTCCTTGTTGAATGCGCTTGATAATCTTTTTGTAAAAGTGGATTTTCGCAATCCATCCGCCGAACAGGAATAAAAACAGTCGAGACAACAATCCTAAAACCTTTGGCTCTTTGTTTTTCGATTTTTTATCGGAGGTTTTCGGCGATTGTTCTTTTATTTTTTTTGCGGGAAACATGGGCGTCCCTCGTTTTTTCAGTAAGCATCGAATGGAATCATACTAGCATTCGTATGGATTGCGTGCAACCGAACCCGAATCGGAGAGGAGAAGAAAACAAAAGGAGTAGAAAATTCCAAAGGTTAGCTAGTAGCTACAAAACGTTTGGCGGACAAACGGATCACCCGATGGGTACAGCGCACGAAAAGGTGGAGGCAATCGCTTGATTTTATTGGAATATCGTCATTCTTTGGGGGGTGGCGAGGTCGTCTTCTTCTCTTTGGAAAAGGCTGAATTCGCTTTTCCCGAAAAGCATTTCGATCGCCAACATGATCACGCCCGCCGTAATGAAAATATCCGCCACGTTAAACACCGGCCAATAGAAATTCTTGTAATACAGCAAAGCGAAATCGATCACGTAATTGTACGCAACACGATCGATGAAGTTGCCGAGTGCGCCTCCCATGATCACCGAAAAGGCAAATACCAGAAGGTATTGATTGTTCTTCACTTTTCGGAAAAACACGAAAATGAAGACGAATGCCAGGATGCTAACCGTAATGAAAAAAGCCGTGCGCCAGGGGTCCGCCAGGTCGGCGAAGGAACTGAAAGCGCCCCCGTGGTTTTCTGCATATTTGAAGCTGAACAGTCCTGGAATGATCTTGACATCGGGCTGATGTTTGAGTGGAACGGCCAGTTGTTTGGTTACCTGGTCCAGAATAACGCATATCGTTGAAACAATAGATAAAATGACGTATTTTTGCGGCACTTGCGCCTCCGGGAAAAATAGATTTTCGATTTTCTACCATATTGTCTTGCGACAAGCCAAGCAAGAAAGAAAGTCTTTTTCCTGGACAGCCGTCAATGAGGCTGAAATAGTGGAATTTATTAGGTGAAGCGCCTTCGAGGAGGACTATGGGCATTCGAAAAGTCAGCATCGTGACCCGTGAAGGATTCGACGGAAATCGCGACGATATTCTCAGGTTGGTCAGCCACCTTGTCGCTTTTGGAAAAACAGTGCGGATCGACATCGACGGAGACTGGCCCGGTGGCGTAATCGTTGCTGAAGAAGCCGAGGTGATGCAGGAGGCGGAACTCGTCATCGTGATGGGCGGTGACGGTACGTTGATCAAAGCAGCTCGTCTGCTCGACGGTCGGGAGGTTCCGATTCTGGGCGTCAACATGGGAACACTCGGATTCATGACCGAATACCCGTTGCCCGAGCTTTTCGAAGCCCTTGACTCGATTCTGGAAGGGAATTTTCAGACGACCCGCCGAGGCATGTTGCGTGTCGAACTCGAACGTAACGGAGAATGTCTGCAAAGCGAGCTGGTACTCAACGATGCCGTAGTCAATCGTGGTCCCGATAGCGGTCTGATCGGGATGGATATCAGCGTTGCCGGGGATTTTTTAACGCGCTTCCGAGCCGATGGCGTGATCGTGGCTACTCCTACCGGTTCCACCGCTTACAATATGGCGGCGGGCGGACCGATCTGCTATCCGACGCTGGAATCCTTTATTATTACACCGATTTGTCCCCACAGTCTTACCTTGCGTCCTTTTGTGGTCCCGGATCGTCTGGAACTGGGCATTCGTCTGGCGCGGACCTCGGGCGATTCATTTCTTTCGCTGGATGGACGAGCAGGAATCGCAATCCAGCAAAACGATCGCATCACCGTCCGACGTGGAAAAGCGGCTACGTTGATTATTCGATCATCGCGGCGCAACTACTTTGAAATTCTTCGGGAAAAACTCAATTGGGGACGTTGATGGCGGAACGATGACTTGCTTTTCACGGAAAGTTTGATCAAACGTTTTCCTTCGATTTGGACGGCAGCATAAGGATGAAGGGTAGCCCGCCAAATGCCATGAAAGCGCAGACGAGAAAAGCCGTGTGCATTCCCCATGCGTCGCTCATCAACCCGACCATCACCACAACGAAGGATCTAAATGCAAAGCTGATAGCCATATACATGCCATTGGCGGCGGCCTGATTGTCACCGGCGTTTTCCAGCATTACGGCCATAAGAACCGGACCACTGGAAATGGTCGTAAACCCCAGTAACAACAGAGCAATAATGAGCAACACGCCCGAACTGAATTGCACCCATAACAGCATCAGTGGAGCCGTTAGAATTACGGCAAACAGTACCCGACGGCGCCCGAAGCGGTCCGAGAGTGTCCCCGAAAGAAACACTCCAGCCGCGCCAGCCAGTTCCACCATGGATAACGCCGCTCCGGCGATCCACAGGCTATGACCGTTCTGATACAGGTAGGTTGGTAGAAATGTGGTCGTTGCCGCTGCGAGAAAGGCCCGGGCAATCAGAATTCCCGATACGCCGGTGATGATCGGCTTCATGGTTCGGACCATGGCCTTTAAAGAAACATTCCGCTTGCTTTTGGTCTGAAGATTGGGGTTGAGTTTCCAATACAATATTACGGAGGATGTCAATCCGACGGAAGCCAGTGGCCAGAGGCCGTCCAATCCCAGGGTGCTGACACTCCAGACGGCTAGCAACGGTCCCATCGTACGGGCCAGTTCTCCACCGAGCATGAAAAAGCCCATGCCTCGTCCCACCTGATTTCCTGAAAGACGGGCCACCATAACAGGAGCGGATACATGCAATGTCGCCACACTGATTCCCGCCACAAGCAAAATCACCGCTAGGATGGCGAAATGTCCGGTCATTCCGAGAAGACACATACAAACGGCGGTAAGGGAAGGCGAAAGGATCAGAAAGAGACGATTGAGCCGATACCGGTCGGCCAATGTTCCGAGAAACGGGTTGAAAAGAGAGGGAAACTGCATGAAAACCGTTAACGATCCGGCTTGGGCAAGGCTCAAGGAAAGTTTTTCGATTAACACCGGCAAGATCGGCGACAACAGCGCGGTATAGATGTCATGGACGAAATGAATCGCACCAATTCCCGCAACTTTTGCCGTCTCGAAATGTTCCGTTGATGGTTTGGATTCTCTGTTTTCCACGCTCTGCCTCCCGAAACGAAGTGCGAAAGGTATAGCTCTTAAAGAAATTCCAGACAAGGTAATTTCTCATGTGGAACGAAAAGAGGGGGCATCACAAAATGGTGCGAATTGGCCCAATACTATTGAAGCATTCATTCATTTGGTTGTAGCGGCGAGGCGTAAGCCCGCCGAAAAGGGAGATTGGGGGCATAAAAGCAACTTTCAAAAGTCAAAAACGGCGGGCTTGCGCCTCGCCGCTACGAAAAAAGAGGATTTTACGAAGGTCGCACTATTTTTTGATGCACCCACCCAAAGATGCTCATTGGTAAATTTTTGCACGTGGTATCGAGGTAATAATTCAACCAGCCAACAAAAACGTGCTCATATTTTCTATTTTTCCATTTTTTTCTATTCTGCTGCTTTTTGTACGTCTTCGACACGAATTTTCGTTAATGTAACGGTGTCTGTTGACTCGCCAAAGGAGTCATCGACAAACATTGCCGTATAGTGATCGATGTAAATGCGATCGCCGAATGAAAGATTTTTTTCCTTTTCTATAAATTCTGCATTGACTCGTGTCCCGTTTCTCCCGAGATTGACCAACTTCCATTGATCCGCAAACGGTTCGATTTTGGCATGAACTCTCGAAATACTCGGTCCGGCCAAAGTGACATCGCAATCACTGGAACGTCCGAAGGTGATTTCTTCGTTCTCTAGTTGCAATTGGATGAATTTATCTCCGTTTTGAAAGAATTCTAAGCGCGGCATTTTTTTGACCTTTCCTTTATGGTTTTCCATTTTTATACAAAAAAATGGAAAAGTTTAACCTTGTTTCTTCCTTTACCTAATTACCGGTTTCATTCCGTCTTTCTAGCATTATAACTTTCCTGCTCTGATCTCCTATACGGGCTTTTAGAGGTATTGGGATATATTTTTTTGAACAACTAAAAATCCCGACCGTATAAACGATCGGGATTCAAATTTAAAATGCCCGGCATCGACCTACTCTCCCACGCAGTTTCCCACGCAGTACCATCGGCGCTGGAGGACTTTACCATCGAGTTCGGGATGGGATCGGGTGTGGCCCCTCCGCCATTAACACCGGGCAAAACTTTCGAATAATATCTGAAACTTCAGAGGCTATGCTAGAACGCACATCCAACCTTGATCTGCCACACAGAAAAAGTGGTCAAGCCGTTCGGACAATTAGTACCAGTAAGCTCAAGGTCTTGCAACCCTTTCACATCTGGCCTATCAACCTGGTAGTCTCCCAGGGTCCTTATTTTCCGAAGAAAGGGAGATCTAGTCTTAGGGTGGGCTTCCCGCTTAGATGCCTTCAGCGGTTATCCCGTCCGCACGTAGCTACCCTGCAATACCGCTGGCGCGATAACAGGCACACTAGAGGTGCGTCCACCCCGGTCCTCTCGTACTAGGGGCAGCTCCCTTCAAATCTCCTACGCCCACGACAGATAGGGACCGAACTGTCTCACGACGTTCTAAACCCAGCTCGCGTACCGCTTTAATTGGCGAACAGCCAAACCCTTGGGACCGGCTCCAGCCCCAGGATGCGATGGGCCGACATCGAGGTGCCAAACCTCCCCGTCGATGTGGACTCTTGGGGGAGATCAGCCTGTTATCCCCGGAGTACCTTTTATCCGTTGAGCGATGGCCCTCCCGTATAGGACCACCGGATCACTAACACCTGGTTTCCCACCTGCTTGACCCGTCGGTCTCGCAGTCAAGCTCCCTTATGCGTTTACACTCTACGGCTGGTTTCCAATCAGCCTGAGGGAACCATCGCGCACCTCCGTTACACTTTAGGAGGTGACCGCCCCAGTCAAACTACCCACCAGACAGTGTCCCGGACCCGGATAACGGGCCACGGTTAGACATCCAAACATATCAGGGTGGTATTTCAAGGATGGCTCCACCGAAGCTAGCGCTCCAGCTTCAAAGCCTCCCACCTATCCTACACAAATATGCCCGAATGTCACTGTCAAGCTGTAGTAAAGGTTCACGGGGTCTTTCCGTCTAGTCGCGGGTAAACGGCATCTGCACCGCTAATTCAATTTCGCTGTGTAGCTGGTTGAGACAGTGGGGAAGTCGTTACGCCATTCGTGCAGGTCGGAACTTACCCGACAAGGAATTTCGCTACCTTAGGACCGTTATAGTTACGGCCGCCGTTTACCGGGGCTTCGGTTCATAGCTTCGGTTACCCTAACTAGTCCCCTTAACCTTCCGGCACCGGGCAGGCGTCAGACCCTATACTTCATCTTGCGATTTTGCAGAGTCCTATGTTTTTAGTAAACAGTCGCCACCCCCGTTTCACTGCAACCGGCTCCCGCTCCGAACGCAAGGTTCTTCACGATTTGCCGGCACACCTTCTCCCGAAGTTACGGTGTCAATTTGCCGAGTTCCTTAACCAGCTTTCACACAAGCGCCTTGGGATACTCTCCCCGCCTACCTGTGTCGGTTTGCGGTACGGTCACCCAAGTGACTACTTCCGGACCTTTTCTAGGAAGCATGGAATAATCCAGTTTACGGCTGCAAGCAGCCTCCTCATAACCTCTCGGCGTTAAGTTTCCGCGTTTGATCCTACGGAAACCGCCTACCGGCTTAAACCCTCAATTCCATCTGAGGGATGGACTATCCTTCTCCGTCAGCCCTGAGATCAAAATCACAAAGGTGGTGCAGGAATATTAACCTGCTTCCCATCGCCTACGCCTTTCGGCCTCGGCTTAGGAACCGACTAACCCTGGGCGGATTAACCTTGCCCAGGAACCCTTAGGCTTACGGCGGGAGTGTTTCTCACACTCCTTATCGCTACTCATGACTGCATGATCACTTCTGTACCGTCCAGCCGTCCTTACGGTCGACCTTCAGCCAGTACAGAACGCTCCCCTACCGCTCCTCAGAACCCGCAGCTTCGGTATCACGCTTAGCCCCGTTATATTTTCGGCGCAGACTCACTTGACCAGTGAGCTATTACGCTTTCTTTAAAGGGTGGCTGCTTCTAAGCCAACCTCCTGGTTGTCGGTGTGTTTCCACATCCTTTTCCACTTAGCGTGAATTTAGGGACCTTAGCTGGCGGTCTGGGCTCTTTCCCTCTCGCCAAGGGACCTTATCACCCCCTGGCTGACTCCCGTGGTAACAGTTAATGGCATTCGGAGTTTGATTGGGGTTGGTAATCTGGTAAGACCCCTAGCCCATTCAGTGCTCTACCTCCATTACTGAATACACGAGGCTATACCTAAATATATTTCGGGGAGAACCAGCTATTTCCGGGTTTGATTAGCCTTTCACTCCGATCCACAGTTCATCCCCTAAGTTTTCAACCTTAGTGGGTTCGGTCCTCCACGCGATTTTACTCGCGCTTCAACCTGACCATGGATAGATCACCCGGTTTCGGGTCTACTCCCTGCAACTAAGTCGCCCTATTCAGACTCGCTTTCGCTACGGCTACACCTAACGGCTTAACCTCGCTACAGAGAATAACTCGCAGTCTCATTATGCAAAAGGCACGCGGTCACCCATTCCCAAAAGGGCATAGGGCTCCCACTGCTTTGTAGGTACATGGTTTCAGGTACTATTTCACTCCCCTCACCGGGGTACTTTTCACCTTTCCCTCACGGTACTTGTGCACTATCGGTCATCGGGTAGTATTTAGCCTTGGAAGACGGTCCTCCCAGCTTCCCACAGGGTTACTCGTGTCCCGCGGTACTCGGGATACCCACCGGTTTGGTTTAATTTTCATTCACAGGGCTGTCACCTTCTTTGGCCGGACTTTCCAGACCGTTAAACTAACCAAACGTCCACCGTTATGGCGGGTCCCACAACCCCGCAAGTAATTGCTTACCTACGGTTTGGGCTATTCCCCGTTCGCTCACCGCTACTCAGGGAATCTCAATTGATTTCTTTTCCTGCGGATACTTAGATGTTTCAGTTCTCCGCGTTAGCCTCGTACACCTATGTATTCAGTGCACGATGACAGAGTATGACCTCTGCCGGGTTTCCCCATTCGGAAATCTCCGGATCGAAGCTTGTTTAGCAGCTCCCCGAAGCTTATCGCAGCCATCCACGTCCTTCATCGCCTCCCGATGCCAAGGCATCCACCATGCACCCTTAGTAGCTTGACCACTAAAAAGTGTCGCAGATCAAGGTTCGACATACGTTCTATCGCTGTCTCGCCAGCCATACATTCTTCTCGAATGCATGGATGCCTCATTCTCGTTTCAGTATTATTCGATTGTCAAAGATCGGAAACTTTTCAACATCCTTACGGATGATACGTGCAATTGGTGGAGGATGTCGGAATCGAACCGGCGGCCTCCTGCGTGCAAAGCAGGCGCTCTACCAACTGAGCTAATCCCCCGTGGGAAAAACGCCAGCTAAGCGAGTTTGGTGGGCCTGGGCAGACTTGAACTGCCGACCTCGCGCTTATCAGGCGCGCGCTCTAACCAACTGAGCTACAGGCCCCTACCGCTGATTGACCAACGAGCGTGAACCCTTTGCAAGCAGTCTTCGAAGGTCGCCCCTCGCCTCAACCGATCAAAATCTGAAAAAGAGCACAAAAATGTGACCCGATCCAGAAAACTAAACAGCAGAAATCCGACTCCGTTCGAAAACGGGATGATCGAGTGATCGACCTGGTGTTTCCAAAAGGAAACTCCTTAGAAAGGAGGTGATCCAGCCGCAGGTTCCCCTACGGCTACCTTGTTACGACTTCACCCCAGTTACCAACCAGACCGTAAACGGCTACCTCCCGAAGGTTAGCGCACCGTTTTCAGGTCCAATCGACTTCCGTGGTGTGACGGGCGGTGTGTACAAGGCCCGGGAACGTATTCACCGCGTCATGCTGATACGCGATTACTAGCGATTCCGACTTCATGGAGTCGAGTTGCAGACTCCAATCCGAACTGAGGCCGGTTTTTTGAGATTGGCTTGCTCTCGCGAGTTCGCTGCTCTTTGTGCCGGCCATTGTAGTACGTGTGTAGCCCCAGGCGTAAGGGCCATGAGGACTTGACGTCATCCCCACCTTCCTCCGGTTTAACACCGGCAGTCTCCTTAGAGTCCCCAACTGAATGATGGTAACTAAGGACAAGGGTTGCGCTCGTTGCGGGACTTAACCCAACATCTCACGACACGAGCTGACGACAGCCATGCAGCACCTGTCACCGGATTCCCCGAAGGGCACGCCCTGCTTTCACAGGGATTTCCGGGATGTCAAACCTGGGTAAGGTTCTTCGCGTTGCATCGAATTAAACCACATACTCCACCGCTTGTGCGGGCCCCCGTCAATTCCTTTGAGTTTTAATCTTGCGACCGTACTCCCCAGGCGGAGCACTTACTGCGTTAGCTGCGGCACTGTAGGGGTCGATACCCACAACACCTAGTGCTCATCGTTTACGGCGTGGACTACCAGGGTATCTAATCCTGTTTGCTCCCCACGCTTTCGCGTCTCAGCGTCAGTGTCGGTCCAGGAAGGCGCCTTCGCCACCGGTATTCCTCCCGATATCTACGAATTTCACCTCTACACCGGGAATTCCCCTTCCCTCTCCCGCACTCTAGTTTAGCAGTTTCAAATGCACGTCCACGGTTGAGCCGTGGGATTTCACATCTGACTTACTATACCGCCTACACGCGCTTTACGCCCAGTAATTCCGAACAACGCTAGCACCCCCCGTATTACCGCGGGCTGCTGGCACGGAGTTAGCCGGTGCTTCCTTTGAGGGTACCGTCAGCTCCCTTTCGGGCATTTCTTCCCCTCTGACAGGGCTTTACGATCCGCAGACCTTCATCACCCACGCGGCGTTGCTGCGTCAGGCTTTCGCCCATTGCGCAATATTCCCCACTGCTGCCTCCCGTAGGAGTCTGGACCGTGTCTCAGTTCCAGTGTGGCTGATCATCCTCTCAGACCAGCTATCCATCTTCGGCTTGGTAGGCCATTACCCGACCAACTACCTAATGGACCGCGAGCCCATCTCAAGGCGCCGGAGCTTTGACCACAATTACTTATGTAATCGTGATATCATTCGGTATTAGCACTCCTTTCGGAGTGTTATTCCCAACCTCGAGGCAGGTTACCCACGTGTTACTCACCCGTTCGCCACTCTAATCACTTCCCGAAGGAAGCTTTCCCGTTCGACTTGCATGTGTTAAGCACGCCGCCAGCGTTCGTTCTGAGCCAGGATCAAACTCTCCAATTAAATTTAAATCGGATAAGTTTGCCTAGACATAGTAGCCTAAAGCTTTAACTCAATTTCAATGATTGGGGCACCCAATCATCAAGTTTTCTGCTGTTTAGTTTTCAAAGACCGGATCAAATCGGCAAGTCGCATTTTATATTCGATCTTGCCAGTGAAGTCAACATCTTTTTTTCACTTTCTTCCGCCGTGGGCTTGGTGACTCGACAGTCACTGTTTCCTCGGCGTGGGCGACGGAATAAACCAGTTTTTGCCCAGAATGTCAACTTCTTTTTTTCTTTTTTTTCACTTCCCGGAGGAACCGTATTCCGTCCGGTGGTGACTGACCGTAAAGTCGATCACCCGTGCCTTGGTAACCCAAGACCACTTTCCCGTTAGCGGCTGAGCGCGAGAATAAGTATTTAAAGTTCGCACTGCAACCCGGCGTTGGGGAAAGTTTCGATCTCAGGTTTTCAAAGCTGCCACTCGTAAGCGGCGAGGGGGTTTCTATTAAAACGACGCTTCGAAGTCAATGAAAATTTAATAAATTTTAAAAAAACAAAATCAGCTTGTAATTTCAACAACTTCTCAATCATCAAACATAAAGGATACTTCTTTTTTTTAACCTCCAAAGGAAGCAGCCCTCGTCAAATCAAGGCAAAACCGACGCTTTGTTGCTCTCTTGTCCCTTGTCGTCCCCCGGCACATTGCCTTGAAACACGAAGCTTGCTATAGTTTTTAACCAAGAAGACAACGTTATTGTATTGGGCCAGATGGCACCAAAAGGTCTAGAGTTGAACTTTTCGTGCCAATCACTACCGAGGGAAAGACCGCCATGTCACGTTTGAAGCTTCTCTATTTCGTCGCGATTTTTCTTGTGCTGGCAGGTTGCGCCAAGCCTCAAGTACTTCCAACACCTGCTCCCCTTACACCCACAGAAGAAAAACCGGCCCCTCCTCCAACACCACCAAAGCACTGGGATATGGCATTTCCCGCTTCACCCTACGTTGGAAGCACCGTCGAGGCGGTCGAAATGACGGGAGAGGAACTTTATCTTGCGGAATTCATGCGACAAGCGTTGAAAATCGTTCCAGGCACCTCCCTACCTTCATCCGATGGTGTATTGGTTCAAACGGCAAGGGAACTCAGCCGCTTCACGGCGCTCAATCAAACACCACCACCACCGGATTTCGTCTCTTTCGCCCTTCAATGGAGTGGCGGCTACGATCCAAACGTGGAGTTTCTTCACTATTCCTATGAAATCGACCATTCGGATTTCGCTGACCTGAAGCAGCAATTGGCCCAATGGGCAGATGTTGTTGGCCAGCGTGGAGCGCTTACGAAATTCGGTTTGGGCGTGTATCACGTCGAGACAAAAAGCCCGAACCAGAACAAGTTAAGTTACGTAACGCTTCTTGCGACGCGACAAACATTGGAATTGAAACCACTTGCCAAGCAGATCGATCCGAAAAGCCGGTTTTATCTCGAAGGCACAACCACCACGAATTCAGACAAACTAAAGGTCTTTCTGACATTTCTGGGTGAAACGCTTTTAGAAACCGAAGTTCCTATTCGCAACAAAGCGTTTAAAACCGAGTTCCAAATGCCCTCTGCACGGGCTGTTTACCGCTTTGAGATTGCTGAAATCAAAAACGGAGCAACAAAGGTCGTGGCCGAATTCCCGCTGTACAGCCGTACGAAACCACCGTTGAAATACGATATCAAAGAGATCACCGAGCCTTGCACGGATACAGCAAGCTGTACAAAGCTATTATATGAAAGCATTCACGAAATCCGTGGAGAGCGACGAAAAGCCCCTGTAGCAGTACATCCGGTGCTGGAAAAGATCGCCCAAGAACACGCCGCCGACATGCTGGAGCACCATTATTCGGCACTTACCGACCGCAAAGGCTTGAAATTTTCGCAAAAAATCCGCCAAAACGGTCTGGAACCTCTCTCCTCCATGCGATTTATCGATGGAGACTACTCCATGTTAGCTCTACTACATCGCGTAGAAAGCAGCCCGACAACCCTCAAAACCGTTACCAATGAACACTTGACGCACATGGGCTGCTCCGTCACGGTGAAAAACGGCACCAATAACCAGAATTATTACGCCCTTTCCTGCGGATTCTCGGTTTTCCTCGACAAAAGGGATCAAAACAGCATCCGCAAGGATCTGCTAACAACGCTCAATACGATGAGAGACCACACAGGCCGCTCTCCATTGAAAAATTGTACCGAGCTTACGTCCATTGCGCAGGAAGCTGCAGAAAACATTCAGCAAAATCCTACGATGATCAAGGAATTCCAGGGGGAAGTACTTGCAGCCATCGAAGATAACGGCTACGATGGGCGGCGTTTGACGTTCCATGTCCTAACACTTTATCAGGCCAGCCAATTGGAAACGACGACAGCGGCGAAAGAAATCGTCGAGTCGGAAGCCAAGGCCGTTGCTATAGGCGTCCAACGAGCGAGCGACCCAAAAAGCCAGCTTAAAGGCATTCTCGTTTATTTGATCGCAGCGTACTGACGGGGAAAATTATTAGGCAATTCGGGGGAAAAAGATAAAAAGATTGATTTCTTTTGCCTTGGCAAGGGATAATTGTAAAATTAGGCGCTTGAATTGCATTGGTGTTCGAAGCAGACACCTTTATCATTTCAACAAATATTCCCTGTTACAGACCCAATGGGAGGTAAAACAATTATGGTTACGCGGTACCCGGTGAAAACTATCCTGGCAGTCATCATCTTTCTTTTCGTCGCATCCACCGCCCAAGCCAAACCTCCGAAGGTTCTGCTCCTCCCCTTTGTCGTCGATGAAGACATCGTAGACCAATGGGACGACAAGGCCGATGCGGTGTACCGGCAATTCTCGAAAAGCATAAAGAAAAACGAATACTTCATCGTCGACGATTCCACCGACTTCAAAAAGAAGTTTAAAACGAAACAGCTTCGAAGAGTTCTGGCCTGTGGAACCGATATCGATTGCCTGATCGGTCGTCGGCTTTTGAAAAAAGGCTATACCCTGTTCATCACTGGAAAAGTTCGCGAACGTGGTAACAAATGGGAAGCCAAGTTCGTCGTTTTCAATATCGATGCTGGCGAGAAAAAACGGCAAAAACGCTTCCGTTTCGAACCCGCATCGAAACCACCCAAGCAAATGTTGACGGAATGGGCGACCAAATTGTTGGAAAAACCCGAAAAGCTGGTTGTCGTCAAAGAAGAAGTCTATGAAGAAAAGGAAGAGGTCGAGGAAGACCTTCCTCCTCGCCGCCCTCGAAGAGATCTTGCTTCGTCGGATGAAGTCATTGCCAAGGTCAAAGCAGCGTTTTCGCTGTGGGTAGCCGGTGACCTGAGTGCCAGCCTGTCCAAAATCCGTGACGCCCGAGCCAAGCGTTGCGATTGCCGCGCAGACATGAAGGCCGGCGATCTCGAACTTCAACTCAACCGCTTTTCCTCGGCCTACACGGTCGTTCAGGACAAAGTCAAGCATGAGGACGGCAAAGGCCTGATCAACAGCTTGCAAGACCTTAAAATCCTCGAAGAAGACCTCGTTCGCGAAGGCGCCAAGTTGGGAATCAAAGACGAGAGCCATTACAAAAAGGAACTCCCGACTCTATTCGCCAAAGCCCATGTGCTCGTCGGAAAAGACCTTGTGCGCCAGCAAAAATACCTGGAAGCTCGGGATCAATTCAACAAAGCACTTGAAATCGACGCCAAAAACAAGGATGCCCAAGAAGAGCTGTCCAAGTTCGGACGGTATTCGACGCGCCTTTTCAGTCAGGCCAACTACAACTCCAATATCGATCCAGACTTGGCAATCAAGCAATACAAGCAGTTGATCGAACTGGTGGGAGAAGATTCTCCAATGGCCGAAAAAGCCAATGAACGCTTGAACGAACTTCTTGAACTGATGGAATAATGCGGCTAACCGTAGAAACGTGACGAAAAGCTGCTGTATATTCGGAGCATTGCGGTTCTTGACCTAGCAGGAAGACGGGAAGGGTGATGCTAGTCAAACAATTCGGCTATTTTTATCTGGTGGCTTGGATTTTCGTTTTCGGAACGGTTTCCTTCGCTCATGCAAGTACCGACCGTCCGTCGTACATTCCACCGCAAGGCGTGATCAAAGCCCTACCGGATGGCAAAGGAAAGCTGAAACTGGCAATTGTAGGCTTTTATGCCCCACATCTGAATCAAGATGAAATTGAGGCATGGCAAACCCTTTTAAGCCAGGATATGGAACACCGCAAAGGTCTGGCGGATCAATACGAATTTGTAGACAGCAGAGAAATCTCCGAAAAACTGAAAGACATCAAAAAGAAACCGATCACTCCGCTTGAAATCTTCGACATCAAAACCAAAATCGACTGCGATTTTATGATCTTCATTCAGGCCAATGCTCACTACCTGGGCTGGACCTGGACCGTTCGAGTTTATAGCGGAGCTACAGGAGTTGCGGTTCTTCACGGGGAAGTTCCATACAAAGAGAAAGACTTACAAGGCATTCGAAACCGCCTTGAAGCCATCATCCACAAAGGTCTCTCCGCCTTCAATCAATACAAGAAAACCGAATGGATGGATGGTCCTCCCTCAAAAAGTCTTTTGCCGGAATCACTTAGACGATTTGATCTTCTTATCTCGAATATCAAAAAGAAAAAGTATGGCAATGCCATCGACGAATTGGAATGGATTTGGCACAACAACATAGAATTCTATAAAGACATCCAAACAATGCCATCCATCGCTCGACTGCTGAAAAAAGAGTCGGGAAACCATTTCGACACGGCCAGAATTCATTTCATCACCGCCAATTACAGTGAAGCTCTGCGTTTTCTTGAAATGAAAGGAAAATTCAAAGCGCAGAAATACGAATACGCACGTAGGGAAGCCTTGCTCGGGGAAGTAAAATTGAAGCTGAACCGAACGATGGAGGCTGAAAAACACTTCAACAAAGCCCTGCATTCTGCCTGGGGTATCTCAGGAATGCTCAAACTGCAGATCAAGCAAGAACATTGGACAACGGCTCAAAAACTCGCCACGCAGCTTTCGAAAAAAACCGGGTGGGAAATCGAAGGCACCCGTCAACTCTGGTTCGTCAACCAGAAAATCGAAGATGAAATCAAAGAACGACTGGCCAATCCAACCGTGGACGACTTGAACCAAAAGAAGAAAAACAAAAAGAAGAAGCGTCGAAAACCGAAACTTTCACCACTGGAAAAAGCCCAGATCGACACTCTGAAAGCCGCGAAAAAACATGCGGTTGCATTGGCTGAAGCCGGTCATTTCGTTCGCCTGAAACAAACTCTATTACCCCTACTGGCGACTTGGTTCGACATCGACTTGATTCGCTTGGTTCCGATTTCTCTGCTTTCCCTAGAGGAAACCGACAAACTCAAAGAAATCCTTTCGAGCGCGACGATCACTTACAAGGAAAAGCTTTTCACCATTATGGAAAAAGTCGGGCGAATCTATTTCCATCTGGAAAACTGGGACGAATTCGCCAAAGTCGCCAAGGCCACGCTAGATAATCCTAAACACACCAAAAGCTGGCCCATGATGGTTTCTTGGTTTTTCCTCAATCAAAACAAAAACCTTGCCGCCGCCCAGAGTTGGGTGAAAAAAATTCCCAATTGCTGCAACAAAGAATGGATTGAGGCAGAGTTGAATGCAAATCTGGGAAATTACAACCAGGCCCACCGGCTGATCAAGCGAATGAAGCGTCAACCCGGTCTGGATCTGGAATTCAACCTTCTGCGGGCTCAATGGTATCGAAAAGATAAAAAGTATAAAAAAGCCAAAGCTTCCTTGCAAAAAGCCTCCAAAGACTATCCGGCCGACATTCGTATTCTGGAGGAATCCGTACTCCTAGGTCGCGCCATGCGTGATACCTCTTTGGAAAGGGACGGTCAAGCCAAGCTGATGCTCATTAAGGGCGATGTAAAAGAACCCGAACTTTCGGAAGGCCATCTTTTGGAAGAGGTTTACAAGAATCTTATTATGCCGATGCCGGTTATCGGTCGTAAAGGATCCGATCAGATCCTTCCTCTGCAAAAAGCCATGGTCATTGGCGGCGACTACCAGTATTTTTCGACATCGCAACAATGGCTTTCCAAACTGTTCGCCTATCTGGAACGTGATCCCGAGCGAATCGTCACGGAGATTTCCCAAGCCCTGTCCAGTCGCTATGAAATCATCGAAATCCCCATTTCACGCTCTGAATTGGAAAAAGCTATTTTAAGCCAAGATACCTTCGTGGAAAAGGAATTCGAGAACCTGGCTCGGGCAGCACTTGCCGACAGCATTTTCATCATTACCACGAAGAAAGTTCGTGACCGCGCCAACGGGATTGTAACTCTCAAACCGACACTCTACATGTATAACGTGTACGAGCACACAATGTATGAAACACAGGCTGAAGTAGATTTGGATTTCCTCGAAGTCTACCAGTTCAATCAGGCCTACATCGCTGTTCCGTTTTTGTTCGTATTGATCGGAATTTTCGGTTTTCTGTACATCAACAAGTATGCCAAACGCCTGCTCAATCCGCTCGAACACGCCTGGGAATTGACTCAGGGACGGCATTACGTCGAAGCAGCGCAGATCCTTTTCCAGTCCGGATACATCAACGATTTCAACATCCTGATGGGGCACGATCACGCCAAGCACGCCCGCTGGAAAGAAGCAATGGAATCGTTCTTCCGTGGCAAGGATTACCTCAACGCCATCCAGGCATTCGAAATGTCCGATGAAAGCGAAGAATGTATCAATCTTGCTGCCGAAATCTACATGGCCAACCGGCAGTTCGATCAGGCGTTGGCTATGCACCGTCGTATCGACAACCGAATCGGTATGGCCCGCGTAGCCGAGGCGATGGGAGACGAAGTTATCGCTGCTCGTATTCTGGGTCAATATTACTTCGAAATGAACAACATGAGCGCCGCCATCGAGCAATACAAGGCTGCCGAGGATTTCGAACGGGCCGGGTTGGTGTATTACTTCATCGAGGACTTTTCCAACGCCGCTCAGATGTTCCAGTTGGCCGGAAACCACAAGTTCTACAAACGAGCCAAAGAAAAAGCGAAAAAGGCGAAAGCGAAGAAGAAATTCGACTCCGACGAGATCTATTGAGACTCCAAGCTTTCCGCATAATTTCTCCGTTTTCCTGCTTTAAGCAATGAGAAACAGGAGGAACTATGCGTATTTGTGCCTGAATTTCACAAAACAGGATAAGCTATGCGCGTTGCTGCCGTTCAGTTTCAACCTGTCTTCGGGGATGTCCCCCGGAATCTTGAGCGCATCGCCTCTCTGATGCCCGATTCCTGCGATCTCGTAGTGTTTCCTGAACTTTGTACGACAGGATACGCCTTCGAGAACCGTACGGAACTCTCGCAATTGGCCGAGCCTGCGGATGGTCCGACCGTTGGAACGTTCCTTGATCTGGCCAAGCGTCACGATAGCTGGATCGTTGCCGGATTCGCCGAATCGGATGGCGACAGAATTTATAACAGCGCTGTGCTTGCAGGTCCGCAAGGACAAAGCACGGTTTATCGCAAAATTCACGTTTTCGGCACGGAAAAGCAGGTTTTCGACTGCGGAACCGAACCGTGGCCCGTAGTGGATTGCGGCGGGTTCAACGTCGGCCTGATGATCTGTTTCGACTGGCGTTTCCCCGAAGCTGCCCGCTGCCTGGGATTACAGGGTGCCGACATTCTGGCCCATCCGTCCAATCTCGTTCTGCCCCATGCCCCTGAAGCGATGGTCACCCGTGCTTTGGAAAACGGTGTGTATACCGTCACGGCCAACCGTATCGGAAGGGAAATACATGCTCATCACGATTTTCGCTTTATCGGTAGGAGTAGGATCATCTCCCCGAACGGCGAGGTGCTGCAGGAAGCCGGAGAAAACGACGAAGCCTTGCTTGTGGCTGAATGCGACATCCAACGCGCCAGAGAAAAGCGTGTGGCTGGAACCAACCACCTGTTTTTCGACCGTCGCCCCGAACTGTACGCCCGAATCACCGAACCGCTCGAACGTCCTCTGCGACGCAACGTGGCTATAGCCGCCCTCGACAACCAAGGTCGGGTGCTGGCCGGGGAGCGCAAGGGACTGCCCGGAGCGTGGCAACTTCCCCAGGGCGGCATCGATGAGGGAGAAAATGCTCAAGCCGCCGCGTTGAGAGAATTCGAAGAGGAAACCGGTTGTGCGGAGGTGGAAATTCTGGCTCATTTCGAAGGCTTTTCGTACCGTTTCCCGGACTGGCTACGCCATCAGCCTATTGCCCAACACTGGGCGGGACAAGAGCAGGAGGTTTTCGTGGTTCGATACCGTGAAGGACACGGCCCGGACCTCTCCAGTGCCACTTCGGACGAGTTCTCGTCTCTCCAATGGATGGAGCCGGAAGCGCTTCTCGATGGAATCGTGGACTTCAAACGTGAAGCATACAAAGCGTTTGTAAAACGACTGAACGCCTGGAAACGGAATAACCTAAGCTAGCGGTCTGTCAGTAGCGGCAGGTCGGGTGATTTCACCCGACACAAAGTGTCTTTTTCGAAAATTGTCGGGTGAAAATCACCCGACCTACGTGAGATGTTTTCGATACATGATAGCGAAATGGTATATATCGCCAATTTCACTCGGAAAACTCCCATTTCAACGTGGTTAACGTGGAACGAACGTTTTTATTCGGACGAATAACCAGCCTTTGACTATCGGCCAGACGGTAACAGGTAGGGGACACCTGCATCGGTTCCAAATCCATCTCGCATTCGTTATTTTCAATGCTCAAAATCGCCTGTTTCCCTTCGACATGGCACGTTCCATCCTCAAATTTCACTCGTAAATCCGGGGACAACGTAAAGTGAATCTCAGGCGTTTTTTCGGAATCCCACGTATCGAAAATCGTTAACGTTCCCGCCTTGGGATGCCACTTCAACTCCCGCTGATGAAATTCGTTCGTCCACCACCGGGTCGACGCCCGAGCCACCGTATACAAGCCGGTATCCTGGAAGAATTCCAACTGGGCATGCCCTTTTTGCCCCCAGATAAAACGATTGATGTATTTGGAGTGATTTTCGTCACCGAACGTCAACGTATTGTGTACAAGCGCTGAACGAAAATACGGACGCCATTCCGTTTCCTGGTAGCTGAATGTCCCCGGATCGATTAAAAACGGCTCTCCGGCCAAGTGCAAGCAAACGGCCAGCATGTCAGAGTGTCCATGAGCAGATGCTCTTTCATATCCCATGGGACCATGATCGAACAGCACCATTACTTCATCGGCGGAGGATCGACCGTGGCGCAAAACCAGGTATCCACCCTGTGGAAACAGTCGATTGGAACGAATCGGAAGACGATCTCCGCAATCCAGGTCACGATAACGCTGTCCCAGCGTTTCGGAAAGTCGCCAGGATGTTTTCTCGTCCAGGCTTCCTCCCGCCCAATGTTTGTACTCGGGTTTATCCCAAATTAGCGCTGCCGTGTTCAGCAAGGAAATCGGTCGGGGAGCTTCTTTGTCACCGATCCAACAGGCCATTTCACAATCTTCATCCCCTACGTTGGGAATATTGTGATGGCAATCGGCGGTCCATGCCATGTATTCCGCCATTTTTTCCAAACGTTTCAAGTAAACAGCAGGAAACGGACGCCCTTCCGATTCGGCACAAAGCGCCGGGAGCAACAACATGTCCCATACAAAGTACTGGTAATTCAGAGATTGTTCGTAATTGACACCATCGGGAGCGTTTTGACGCTGGCATTGCTCGACCAGCATCTTTTTTGCCATCCGTTTCCACTTCGACGCCTTTTTGATCTCTTTCCAATAGGATGCAGCCAGGTAAATACCTGTTAATTCAGCAAGAAAATGGTTGTTGACCGAACCATGTTTCAACATGTTGCTGACAACGAATTCTAGATGCTGGTATACGCTTCGAACCACCAGATTCAAGAAATGATCGGTGCATTCGGGAGAAAACTTGATCCACTCCAGCACCAGCACCCAACCGATCAGACGCTTGGCGGCAATCGTCGGACTGGCCCATTGGATTCCCATTCGGTTCGGACATTGTTCGATCCATGAGGTAATTTGCTCGACTACCTCCCGCGCATATCGTTCGTCCCCTGTGACTTTATACGCCTGCGCCAATCTCGGCAGGTGGCGCATTACACCACCCAACGACCATGCATATTTCACATCGCCGACCTTCTCGGGGTCGCGAAAATCGATACTCGGACCATAGCGCAACGGGATATCGATCCCTTTGCTATATTCCCGATTCCATTTCAACACCTTTCCAAGATCCTCGTTCACAAACGAGTGAAAACTGAAACGATGGGCTAGCAGTTGTTCGGCATCTTCCAGTAGAGTAGCGTGATCCTGAAACCCTTCAGGTGCATCCGAATTGCAGGGAAACGGACGTTTTGCCTCCCGAAAGGCAACCGCCGACAACGAACCGCCGCAAACCGACTTCAGCGAGAGATCCTCGGCTTTGGGCCAGCGACGAATACGACCCGTAATATTCTGGACTTGTTGAATAATCCTGAATGGAATCTCTTCGAGCGGCATTATTGACAACCGCTCTTTGTACCAAGTCAACGAAGGCATTCCTTGAATCCTTTAGTATTCGATATCCGTTCTTGTTCGAATAAAAACGGAACGTCAGTGAAAGTCCCTTTTACGAAATCCAGCCATTCGCAATGGTTTACGCGGTGGCGGCTTGAAACGACGGAAAAGCAGCACCCAGCCCACTCCGGCGACAAAGCCCCCGATGTGCGCCCACCAGGCCACGCCACCACCGACACCACCTCCCCATCCGGAATATAGCTGAATCAAAAACCATAACCCTAAAAATAAAAAAGCAGGCAAATCCACGGTCGTTACGAAAAACAGCACCCAAAGCAACACCCGAACTTTAGCCGATGGATACAACAACATGTATGCACCCATCACTCCGGCAATCGCCCCGGACGCGCCGACCATCGGCAACGTGGAATTATAATTGAAAGCAAAATGCGCTGTAGCGGCAAAAAGCCCACAAAACGCATAAAAAGCGATATACAGCACGTGACCGAAGTAATCCTCCACGTTGTCGCCGAAAATGTGAAGGAAAAGCATATTGAAGGCCAGATGCATGAAACCGCCATGCAAAAACATAGCGCTGAAAAACGGTATCCAGGCCGCATCGGCGGTCACGAACCCCGAAAAATATCCCACAACATTGTAAGGAATCAGGCCAAACCCGACAATCGACGCATCCAGCCCGACGATCAACTGCCAGATAAACACCACGACATTCACGACCAACAACGAATAGTTGACGTAGGGAAAACGGCGCGTGGGAATGTTATCTCGTATCGGAATCATGGATCTTCTAGTTCTTCAATTCCGTCTCTTAAATAATTCATTATAGAACGTTTCATGCTCGCGAACCATCGTCTCCGGTCGGAAAGATTCCAACATCGAAAACGCCTTGGAGATGATCGTCATTCCCATCGTTGGATTTTCAAGACTTTTTTCCATGATTTCAGCCAGTTCATCGTGATTCCCGGGAGAAAACAGGAATCCCGTTTCTCCGTCACGGATCAATTCCGGCACTCCGGCTACCCTGCTGGACACGGCAACGACGCCCGAAGCCATCGCTTCGATCAACACCAGCGGCAGACCTTCGTTGAAACTGGACAATACAAACAGATCGAATTCGGGAATCAGTCTCTCCGGCTCGGCGATCCACCCCGGCAGATGAATGTGAGACGACAGACCCCAGCGTTCGACCTCGGCTTGCAACTCCGGCAACATCGTCCCGCCTCCGGCCAATACGAAATGCACGTCAGGCCGGGATTCGTGAACTTTTTTGGCGGCTCGCAGGAAGGTCCAGGGATCTTTCGGAGGTTTCAGCGACGCCACCATACCTACAACCGGATCTTCAGCACCGATTCCGAACCGGGTCAGGTAGCTTCTCTCTCCCTTTAGCGGCTGGAAGCGATCCACATCGGTACAGGGATAAATCACCCGAACCACGGCCGGATCGGACCATGAACGCGCAACCAACACCTCGGCATTCGTTCGGCAGACCGACACGACCGGCTCGCGATATCGGTACCCGATACGTTCGAAAATCTTATAGGCCATGCGCTTGAGTGGCGGCTGGTAGACATCGAACGGCAGCCCATGCAAGGTATGCACAATCTTGACGCCTGCCGCCCGAGCCGCCTGACGAGCCAGCAAACCGGGTTTAGGCGCATGGGTATGTACGAGAACTCCACCGGAAGATCTCTTTTTCAACCGTTTGAATTCACGAAACAATTTCCAAAATGCGATCGCGTCTTTTCGCGGCGAGATTTCCCTGACAAGTTCCGGGATCTGAATCAGTTCCAACGCTTCGATCCGCCGGGCGCGCTCCTGCCACTCTCCCCCCGGACCGGTAATCAGTACGACATCGAACCGGTTGCGGTCGAGGGCTTCGGCCAGGGTCAACACCACCCGTTGTGCCCCACCCCGTGCCAAATGAGTGATCACGTAGACAACGGTGTCTTTCATTTCGGATTACCGACATGCCAGAACAGCACGACACACCCAAGCCAGAGAAAAAACATGCAGGAAAGAAAAACAATAGACTGTTCCGGCGCGAGAAACATGTTCCAAATGGCCATGACACTTAGTAAAAACGTCACGAAGCAACAGAATCCGACGATCGCCGGAACGCTCCAGCCGATGCGTTTCAAACGAAGGGCGAAGTGGTCAGGCGAACCTAGAAATGGCGAAATTCCCTTGCGAATGCGCACCAGCATCACGAAAGAGGTGTCGAAAATCGGCACGCCCAGAATCAATATAGGCGCGATGTACCCCAGCACGTTGCCCTGCCCTGAATAACTGCCTTCCATGGCCAGCGTCCCGAGCATCAACCCCAAAAACATGCTTCCCGCATCGCCCAGGTAAATTTTGGCGGGATGCCAGTTGAAATAAAGAAATCCAAGCAACGTTCCCGCCAGACACGCGGCCAGAACCAGCATGGATTCGTTCCCGTCGATCACCGCAACCACGGCCAACGCAAGCAACGCGAAAAAGGTAAATCCGCTACTTAAACCATCCATGATGTCGATAATGTTCAGCGCGTTCAACGTGGCCAATAGCCAAAACGCCGAAAGCATGTAATTGATCCATACGGGAAAGAATTCCAGTTCGATCACGATTCCGGATTTCAACAAAGCCACGGTGGCGAGAAGTTGTCCGGCAAATTTCTGGTAGGGTTTGAGAACGCCGAAGTCATCTACAAGGCCGATCAGGACGATAATTGTCGCGCCCAACAGCAATCCAACCACATGAGGCGTGAAATCATACACCAGGACCATCGCCAGCAGGAAGGCAAGGTAGATCGCTACACCGCCCAGGTAAGCAACCGGTTCCTGTTGGTTTTTCAACCTGCCGTCCGGTTTGTCCACGACGCCCCAACGAATCGCGGCACGGCGCATGACCGGCACGAGATAAAACGAGAACAACGCCGCCACAACGAATCCCAGCACCGCGAAAACGATCATCATCCTCCCCGAAGCCCCGACATCTCGGAAGCGTTGAAAATCAACCGTAAGCCACAAGAAACGGAATCGCTTGAATCTTGTGACATATTATCGTTTTTTTCCGTCCCGATTGCAAATTGAGGGACATCTTTTTGAACGAAATAGACACCAAAATCACATCATTGTAATAAAACATTACATGATTGCTATGGTAGGTTCTTTCCCATGTCGCAATCTTGCGTTATCTCCATTTTTCAAGTACATCTTGTTTCCGTCCCATTATCAACAGCTTGTGAGTGTATCATGAACCTGAAATCATTGATTCGCACGATTCCCGACTGGCCGAAACCAGGCATCCAATTTCGCGACATCACCACCTTGGTGAACGACGCCGAAGGCTTTGCCGAAGCCTGCCGCCGTTTGGTTGAAAAAACCCAGGATTTCGACTTCGACCGTGTGCTCGGTATCGAATCCAGAGGGTTCATTTTCGGTTCGGTTCTCGCAAAGGAAACAGGAAAACCTTTCGTGATCGCCAGAAAACCGGGAAAACTTCCGGCGGAAACGATTTCCGAGGAATATTCCCTCGAATACGGCACCGCCGCGCTGGAAATTCACCGGGATTCCATTCTCCCCGACGAAAAAATCCTGATCGTCGATGACCTGTTGGCCACCGGCGGCACGACGCTGGCCACGGCGCGATTGGTAGAAAAAATGGGAGCGAGCGTCGCGGCGATGCTGTTCGTAATCGATCTCCCCGAGGTCGGAGGCAGAAAAACGCTCGAAGACAAAGGCTACCCCTACCGTTTCCTGGTGGAATTCGAAGGGGAGTAAGCAAGACGATGCGGTTTCGTCACATCGGGACGGCTCCTTACGGGAGTTTTTCTGTCGTTATCTCTCGGTGGCTTCAAACATTGGGGGGAATTTCGTTCTTCGTTCTCCTTTTCGCCTGTTTTTCATGCGCTTCCACCGGTTCCTCAAAAAACAGTGAAAACGAGTTGGAGTACGTCGGGACTTCGTCCAAAGCCCCACCCCCCAGTGCCCTACCCTATTATCGTTTAATGAAAGCCGACGACTCGGAGAGTCGCGTGCAAGTCACCGATATTCTTGAGATTCGTAAAAATTCCTTGGGGGATCTCAAGCCGGTAGGTCCAACGGAACCCGGCGAAAACCAACGAATCGTCGTTCCCCAGGCCAAAGCGTGGTGGCTACACGCTCCTCAGTTCAAACAACCACGGCTCATTCGTTCGGGAATGCAGAATCAAAAGATCAAGGTACCGCTCCATTTACAGGGGCAGGAAACCATCGTTCGCGTTCATCTGGACGAAGACGGCAGCGTTGCACAACTGAAAGTCATGAAAGGTGTGGACGAAAGCCTCGACGAACTGTGCCGGGACATGATCGGTCAAAGCACATTCGAACCGGCCCGCTGGAAAGGCATTCCGTTACGTTTTACGTTCCTGATTCCCTGTCGATGGCATGGCTCCGACAACGAAGGTCCGTAACCTCTCTATTTCTTTGAGATTTCGCTAAATCATCATCTCGGCGACATCGAACGAACGTTTTTCTCGGCCTCGGGATTGACGATCTGTTTGTTCACGTTCGCCATGATGGTTTCAATGGTTTCGAGATAGATCCGGTGAGCGGTGACGGTTTTCGCTTTGCGATAGGCTTTCCAGGTCGAGAGAAATTTCTCTGCATCGCCCTCGGCCATTTGCACCGCTTCATTGGCATAGGCTTCAGCCTCCCGCAACATCCGTTCGGCTTTCGCCCGAGCTTCGGGGAGTCGCCGGTTGCGTTCTCCATTGGCTCGCTGCAACACTTTGTGCATGTCTTCTCTCGCCGACGCCACATCTTTGAAAGCATGGGCGACGGTCTTGGGCGGCTCGACGCGCTGAATCTGAATCGACAGGATACGCAGTCCCAACCCCAATGTGTCCGACATCCCCTGCACCTCTTTTTTGAGATTCCTTTGGATGTCGTTCCTTCCCGTGGTGAGGATATCGTCCACGGAAATTTGGGAAAAATGCCGTACACTTGCCGCTTCAATCATACGTTCGAGCATCTCCGACGGTCGGGACGTGACCGTCAGGTATTTTTGGGGACTGTCGATGGTGTACTGCACGAACAGCGTTAAAAGCACCAGGTTTTCGTCCCCCGTCAACAGCGCACCACCGGAAGCATCCAGACCCAACGCCGAGGTTTTGTCGAACTTCAGCTCTATCGCCTTGATTTCCTTGGTGTTCGGACGCGCCACCATTTCGATCGGCCACGGCCAGTGGTAGTGAATTCCCGGCGGCACGTCATCGGCGACAATCACACCGAAACGCTTGACCACGCCCGTCTGCTCGGGCTTGATCGAGTAGATTCCACTGGCCAGATAGACCAGCAGCACCAGAAAAAGCGCTCCGCAACAGATTTTTCCTACGTGCCGGAACGTGTGCCGGGCAACGTTATCTATCGGTTCGTTCGGCATGATCAACGTCCGTCCGGCGGGGTTTCCAGGTAACGGAAAAGGGGAGAATCGGCAGAGAGAATCAACGTCGTGTCCTCGTCGATCATCTTCCGATACGCCTCCAACGTTCGGGTCAACTTGTAAAATCCCGGATCTTTCGAAAATGCCTCGGCATAAATCCGAATCGCTTCCGCCTCCCCCTTACCTCTCGTAATTTGGGCATCGCGGTAGGAATTGGCCAACAATTCGCGAACTTCTTTATCGGTTTGCGACCGGATTTTGGAGGCTTCCTCCTCGCCTTCGGCACGGTATTTTTTGGCGATCCGTTCACGTTCGGTACGCATCCGGTCATATACCGAACGAAGGTTCTGACTGGGAAAACCGATCCGTCGAAGCTGTACATCCACCAACTCGACCCCAAAATCCGTTTTCGCCGGCCCACGGGTCCGATCCAGCACCTGATTGGATATCTCACCGATTTTACTGCCGTTTTCCTCGGTTGTGAGAAAATCATGCAACGGATGTTCACCGATAGCGACACCCAGTTCCGACCCTACGAGATCGGCCAGCCGCTTTTCGGCGTTCGTCCGGGAACGAACACTCTGAATGAAGCGCTGAGGATCGTCCACCCTCCAAAGAACGAAACTGCTGGCCACGAGATTCTTTTTGTCCCGCGTCAGGTATTCGCCCAGATTGGAATCCAATGCCTGGAGGCGGCGATCCAGCCGGATCACCGTCTGCACCGGATCGGGCCATTTGACGATCAACCCCGCTTCCTTGACCACCCTCGTCGGCTTGTTGAAAAACGTGACGATACCGAGTTCCGTCTCATCCAGCACCACCAGGGAACTATTGATGAGATAACCCGAAATAACGAGAATTCCGAAAAGCGCCAGCACTTTTTTCACAGTCGCTCTCCTTTCGAAGATCCCATGAAAGGTCCGCCTTTATCCGGTGAAAACAGCCACATACGATATCCGCCTCGATTGACCTTGGGATCGGCGATGATTTTCTTTTTCCCGGTGAGGCTGTTTTCCGCCATTTCGATAAACAGACGGTACGCCGTCAAATCGGGATAGCGTCGATAAGCCTCTGAAGTTACACGGAATTTCTCCGAATCTCCCGTCGCCCGTTCCCGTTTTTCAAACGATTCGGCCTCGGCTTCGTAAAGGTTTTGCAAACTGTCGGAGCGCGCCTTGGGCAAGGATTCGTTGCGATGGGTTTCGGCTTTGTTCAACAAACGGACTTTTTCCTCACGAGCGGAAAATACGTCCCGATACGCGCCGACAACCTCCGTCGGGGGATGAAGATCGTGACAGAACACATCGAGAATTTCGACGCCCAGATCCAGACGAGCGACATCCTTTTCTACCGCTTGACGAATGGTCGCCAACGTCCCTTTGCGATCCTCGACCAACAGCTTGTCGGCCTTTTCGATGGAAATCACATTGCGAGTGGCGGACTCAAGCAGGCCGCGAAGCACTTCGTCAACGGAGCGAACTCGGAACACGGCTTTGACCGGATCAACGGGGCGATAGTGCATCACCAAACTGATATCCACGATGTTCTCGTCCCCCGTCAGAGAGACGGATTCGGCCTTTACCTTTTTATATCCCTTGGCAATATGGGTAGCTTCCCACAAGGTCGGGGAAATACTTCCAACAATATCTTCCGCCGTTCTGAAACCGAACTCAACCCTTTTAACGTCTTGTTTTCGCACACGTTCTATGGATTCGATCGGCCATGGCAGGCGGTACGTCAGACCGGGTGGAATATCGTCCTGAACAATCTTTCCGAAACGCAGCTTGACCCCGGTTTCCCCGACCCGGATCATCGTCAAACCACCCAAAAAGTAACCGATAAGAATGAGAACGAACAACAGCGCCATACGTCGGCGATTGATCAGACTTCCGGAGGTCAGACGTTCGATCAGGCGAAGGTCCGACATCTCAACGGTTCGACCCAGGGCTTTTTTCGACACGAAAGCCAACCCTGCATCGATACGCTGTTGAAGCCATGTGAGAAGGGACAGGCGCTTGAGTCCCGCTTTGCGGATAAACCCGACAATCGAGGTTATGAACAGTTCCAAGCCAACAATGCCGATCATCACGGCAATGATCACCGCCATCAGCGCGTCCAGACGGATACCGATCATCTGCCCCACCAATGAAGCAAGCACGGCGATGGACGTAAACATATCCATGCGGCTGTGGTAGCCATCGGCCACCAGGGCAGGCGAATCCAACTCTCGCCCCACAAGCATTTTATAGCGGGAGATGAAATAGGCGATCATAATACAGACAATCACGCCGACGACTGCAACCCAGGTATATTTCAGGTCGTGATTTTTCTGAGTGGAAACCGTCGATATGATTTCGTAGGGAAGATAGAGGATAATCAGGGATACCAGATAAGCGATCCCGGCTTCGATCCAATACCCGGGTGCAGAAGAATGTTCGGACGTGGAAGCCGGATTTTTTTCCTCCGCAATCTCTTGATTTTCCGCCACTTCGTCGGAAACGCGCTCGCCTTCGCCAGGCTCCTGCTCCGATTCGTTTTGTAAGGAATTTTCCTTTTCTTTCGCCTTTTTTTCGACCCAGGTACGTGACGCGGCGCCCGTGAGCACGGCGAACGAGACGAACAGGTCGGAAAGGGAATGGTAGGCATCGGCCAACAGTGAAGCGCTGCCGGATAAAAACGCCAGCGTCCCTTTGGTCGCAATCAAAACGATATCGGCTACGATGGAAACGAGAGATGCCTTGATTCGCGGATTCATCGTCACAATCCCTTCGTCACACGCCACGAATTTTCCATACAGGAAGAACAACCCGCATAAACGGTGACTACCTTACACATTTCGCCGAGAAATTCAAGGTCGAGGAGTGAATTCCAACAAACTTTGAATCGATTGGATTCTCAAATGACTTGATCGATAAAGGAATGAAAAAGCTAGTATTTTCAAGCAGTACACAAGGAACACGAGGATTTGCAGCTTCTTCGGAACCCTACTGCTTGACGCCCAGACGTTCGAGAATGTTGTCCAGTTCGTCCAGGTTCGTGTAGTGAAAACTCAGCGTGCCTTTTCCCTTTTTGTCCTTGAGCGATACTTTCAGCCCGACCGTGCGTTCCACCGATTCACGTAAGTGGCGCAACTGTACGCTCTCTTTGGGAGCTTTTTTTGGGGGAGTATCGGGGTTTTCCCGACTCTTTTTGATTTCCGCCACGCGGTGCTCGATCTGCCGGACGGTAAGTCTGCCTTCGAGCAGTGCTTTGAAATTGATCTGCTTGATCTCTTCGCCGTTGAGCGAGGCCAACGCCCGAGCATGACCGAACGGAATACGACCTTCTTCCACCAAGTCTTGGATTTCCTTGGGTAATTTCAGCAAGCGCAGGTAATTGGCCACCGAGGCACGGTCTTTCTCGACCTGCTCGGCGATATCCTGCTGATTGAGTTTGTGCTCTTTGACCAGTCGTTGGAAAGCCCGAGCGATTTCCATGGCATTGAGGTCTTTACGGTGGATATTCTCGACGAGCGCCCACTGAAACGCTTCGTCTTCATCGACCTGTTTGACGATTACCGGAACGTTGGACAATCCAGCCTGCTGGGCTGCACGCCAGCGACGCTCACCGGCTACGAGTTGATATCCGTCGTCCGTTTTTCGCACCAAAAGCGGCTGTAAAATACCGTGACGCTTGATCGAACGGGCGAGATCTTCGATGGCCTCGGGATCGAAATGGTAGCGAGGCTGCCCCGGCATGGGAGAGATTTCTTCGACACCTACGGTGATCAGTGTTTTATCGCTTTTCACGGCAGGAGAGGCAGAAGGTAGCAGGGCTGACATGCCCCGTCCCAGACCGCGTTTGGTTTTGCCGGTAGCTTTTTTCGCGCTCATGAATTTCCTCTCCCGTTGCGCTTGAGAAACTCACGGGCCAGTTTCAGGTAACTTTCCGCTCCCTTGGATGCAAGATCATATGTAATGATAGGCTTTCCGTGGGATGGCGCTTCCGACAACCGCACGTTTCGTGGAATTTCCGTATCGAAAACGAGCGATTGGAAGTGTCCGCGCAATTCGTAGGCGACATCGGAAGACAGGTTGGTGCGGGTCGTCATCGTCAACAACAAACCCTCGACTTCAAGTTCGGAATTGACGCTATCCTGCACGAGTTGAATCGTTTGTGTCAGCCGTGACACGCCTTCAAGCGCATAATATTCGGACTGCACGGGAATCAACACGCTGTCCGCCGCCGCCAGCCCGTTGAGAGTCAACAGAGACAAAGAGGGGGGACAATCGATAAAAATGAACTCGTACCGTTCACGCGCCGGTTGCAAGGCATCTCGTAAGAGATGGTGCCTGTCTTCCAACTCGGCCATTTCGATTTCGGCTCCCGCCAGATCCGGGCTGGCGCCGATCAACTGTAACGTGGGAAGTTCGGTCTTGCGTAGCACTTCATCGAGATCCGCTTCCCCATTCATCAGGTGATAAACGTTCGGAATCTCAGAAGGATCACCGCCCAGGCCGGAGGTTGCATTGGCCTGGGGATCGAAATCGACCAGCAACACCGATACGCGGGAAGCAGCCAATGCGGCGCAAAGACTGACGGCCGTGGTCGTTTTTCCGACGCCGCCCTTCTGGTTCGAAACGGCGATGATTTTCGCTGCTGGCTTCACGCGGCCCGCCTCCCTTGGAATCCATTCGATCCGATAAACAATGTCATGGTTTGTACCATTTTCGTCGCTTGCGGTTCAAATCTTTTTCACCATATTCTTTTCTCGAAAAGTCTTCGTCCTGTTCACCGTCACGGATTTTCATGGGAAAACGGTTGTTTTTCGATGAAATTTACGATAGATAGAGAGCTTCCCCCGCTTGAAGGGGGTTTTATTGTTTCAAGCTTTGAGGATCGTTATGCAGCGAAATCGGCTCAAACGCATTCTGGAACAAGTCCTCAACCTCACGACCGCACCGTTTCACGAATACGCGGTGATGGATTTCGTGGATTCCTTCGTGGAAAAACTCGGGCTCACCTCCGAAAAAGACCGCTACGGAAACCGGATCGTTGTGTACCATTCCGGCGAGCGCGTCAAGGGAAAACAGCCGCGCATCTGCTACATTGCCCACATGGACCATCCAGGCTTCGAAGTGCTTTCCTGCGAGGGAAAACAAGCGGTCGCCAAATGGTGGGGCGGCGTAAAAAGAGAATATTTCGAAGGAACCAAGGTCCGCGTCTACCCGGACGACGTACCCGGAAAAGTCGTTTCCACGAAAAAAGACGCCAAATCAACCCCGGAATTCCAACGAGTCGATACGGCGGTGCTCCAACTCTCCCGTCCGGTGGAGGTTATCCCTGGGGAGACCTATGCCCAGTGGGACTTGAAAGGCTACGAACTCAAAGACGGACTCGTCCACACCCGAGCCGCCGACGACCTGTGCTCGGTAGCGGTGCAACTGGCGTTACTGGAGGAACTCGTAAAAACCAAGGCGGAATGCGAGGTCTGGTGTGTCTTTACCCGAGCCGAAGAAAACGGTTTCAACGGAGCACTGGCGTTGGCCGCAACGAAAAAGCTGCCCAAAAGCCTGGTGATGATCTCCCTCGAAACCTCGAAAAAACTTCCAGGTGCCGAACAGGGCGGCGGACCGGTCGTGCGTTTGGGCGATAAAATGTCCACCTACTCCCCGGAGGTCGGTGTCTACCTGACTAACTGCGGAGAAAATCTGAAAAAAAACAAGCGCGGCTTCAAATATCAGCGTAAACTAATGGATGGTGGTGTCTGCGAAGCGGCGGTTTTCGTCAGCATGGGTTGGAAAACCGGAGCCATGGCCTTTCCCCTGGGGAATTACCACAATATGGCCCCGGTCAAAGGAAAAGCCAAAGCCCGAATTCGACAGGAAACCGTTCATATCGATGACATCGCCATGGGTCTGCAACTGATGGTGGAAGCCGGTCTGAACATTCAAGAAATCGAAAACGTTTTGGGTGATAAAGCCCGATGGCTGCATGAACGAAACGAACCTTTCGCTCGCAAACTGAAGGAGAGCGCCAGATGAGAAGCGAACCGATGACGATCCAAGGGAAGAAGATGTTGCAGGAGGAACTAAGCCACTCGAAAAAAGTGCTTCGCCCTCAGATCGTGCAAGCCATCGAGGAAGCCCGAGCCCACGGCGATCTTTCTGAAAATGCCGAATACGACGCCGCAAAACAATCTCAGGGTCTGCTCGAAGCAAGAATCCGGGAATTGGAAGACAAGCTCGCCCGTGCCGAAGTCATCGACGCCTCGAAACTTTCCGGGGAGCGGGTGATTTTCGGTGCGAAAGTCAGTCTGATCAACCTGGACACCGACGAGGAAGTCTCCTATCGGATCGTGGGTGTGGACGAAGCGGACCTGAAAAAACAAATGATCTCCTTCGACTCCCCCATGGCAAAGCAACTGATCGGAAAAAGCATCGGGGACGAAGTAAGCATCAAAACTCCCAAGGGAATTCGCACGTACGAAATCGAGGACGTGGAATATTCATAAGCCATCAACGAGCCTCGCCCTCGGGAGGCTCGATCTGATGAGATAACGAGATACGAACGACCCGTTTTCCTATATTTTCCATGATCTTCGCCCTTTGACGCGGCTTTTCGATGAGCACGAAAACGTCACGCTCGAAAAAAACACGAAAATCGACCGAGGTCACACCTCTGGAAGTGGCACAGGATTGTCGCCAGCCGTTGGTCTATGCCGCACGAGGGAATTTCCACGCCTTGGCTCGCGTGGCGGGGCTTTCCAATTACGTGCAATCACGCACCGAACAGGCACGCTCCCTTCCCCAACCGGCCCGTTGTCTGGCGAAATGGGATAAACTCGCCGGATGTTTCGAGGACTGGGAAAATCAGGACGAGCAGGAAAAACAGCGGGCGGTTCTTAACGCTTTGAAATTGTTGGATTCTCTGCAAACTTGCCTCTCGAAGTCGGGACAAGAAACCGATAGGGATTTCGAAGCGACACGAAAACAAATCCTTCTCGATCAATCCGTGCAGATCATCAAAGGAATCGGGGGACGTGCGGCGGAAGCCCTGGCGGCGCGACAAATCGTAACCATCGGGGATCTCTTGCGTTTCTTCCCTACACGTTACGAAGATCGTTCCCAGGTAGCAAAAATCGCCGAAGCCGTTCCGGGCGAATTCTGCCGAGCATCCGGGAAAATCGTCGGCATGGACAATCGTCCGGGACGCTGGGGAAAAAAGCGGCCCTATTCCATCCTGGTCGAGGACTCCAGCGGCTCGTGTCTGTTGACATGGTTCCATTACGGCGCTCAAAGCATTCCGCGTCGTTTTCAGGTGGGCGATGAGGTGATTTTCAGCGGAAAAATCTCGTGGTACCGGGATCGCAAGCAGATCGTCCACCCCGATATCGAAACCGCCGCCGATAGCACAAACCAGGAAGCCACCATCCATGGCGAACCTTCCGACGGGCTGGCCGCCGTCGTGCCGGTTTATCCGGACATCGCCGGTATTCCGTCCCGATTGCTGCGGATGCGCATGGCGCAAATTGCAGAGGAATTCACCCCACTTGTAGACGATTACCTGCCGGATAAACTGAGAAAATCCCTTGGATTTTCACCACTGAGCGACACCCTGCTGCAAATCCATCGTCCCCCGGAAAACGCCGACGTGCGCGAATGGAACCGCAAACGCGGAGCCGTTCACAAACGCTTGATTTTCGACGATTTTTTCGCCTTGCAACTCGTCCTGGCCCAACGAAGAAAAAATGTCAAGACACAAGCAGGCATCCAAATGGAGCGGCTCAACGGTCTGGCAACTCGTTTTTACCGAAATTTCAAATACAAACTGACGGGCGACCAGAAACAAGCACTGCTGGATATCGTGGAAGACCTTTGCGGCACAAGTCCGATGAGTCGAATGCTTCAAGGCGATGTGGGCAGCGGAAAAACCGTGGTGGCCATTCTTTCGGCGCTGCTGGTAGTGGAGAACGGCTATCAAGTCGCTCTGATGGCTCCGACCGAAATTCTCGCCGAGCAACACTATCGGAATCTGCTAAAACACCTGCCGGAAGGCATCGAGGCGGTTTTGCTGACCGGCGGCAAAAAAGAGAAGGAAAAACAGGCCATCAAGAAACGCATCAAGCACGGCGATTCGGCCATTGTGGTCGGAACCCACGCCCTGATTCAACAGTCGGTGGACTTCCACAAACTCGCCTACGTCATTATAGACGAACAGCACCGCTTCGGCGTTCGCCAACGAAGTGCGCTCGTGCAAAAAGGCGTTCATCCTCACAGTCTGGTTATGACCGCCACGCCCATTCCCCGTTCGTTGTCCATGACACTGTACGGCGACCTCGACCTGTCCATTATCCGCGAAAAACCCGCCGGACGTTCCCCCGTGCGCACGCACATTGTTGAAGAAGAGCAACGCCCCGCCATGTGGCGCGCCGTTCATCGGGAATTGGAACGAGACGGGCAGGCGTATATCGTGCTTCCGTTGATCGAGGAATCCGAAAAGCTGGAGTTGAAAAACGCTCTTGAGGAATATGACAGGCACCGAAAACGATTCCAAAACTATCCCGTGGGTCTTCTTCACGGTCGAATGAAAAGCGAGGAAAAAGACCAGGTGATGGCCGAATTCCAGAAGGGAACCACACGCCTTCTGGTCGCAACGACGGTCATCGAGGTCGGCGTGGATGTTCCCAACGCGACGGTGATGGTGATCGAGAACGCGGAACGCTTCGGACTGGCACAGCTTCACCAACTTCGCGGGCGAATCGGCCGTGGCACGAAGGCTTCGACCTGCTTTTTATGCCATGGCGACGACGCAGCCGGACGCGAGAGGCTCGAAACCCTCGTCTCCAGCGAAGACGGCTTCCTGATCGCCGAAAAAGACATGGAACTGCGCGGTCCCGGCGACGTTACCGGAACCCGTCAATGGGGAAATCACGGCTTCGGGCTTGCCAACCTTGCGAGAGATCAAGATTTGCTGCTTCTCGCTAAAAACACGGCCTTCAGACTGACCGAACTGGACCCCGATCTCGAAAAGCCCGAACATCGCAGACTGAAACAATTGTTCGAACGTACCCAGGAGAAAATCGGAAACGTGCTCACGATTGGCTGATTTGTACCTTTTTATTCCAAGTTCGGTGCATCCATCTTTAAAAGAAACGTTTTTGCGAAAAACCGGCTTCGTATGATGTCCGCCTTTGACTTTGGCTTTTGGCGGAGCTAGCTTGGTTTTATTGCAACTGACGCGATGGAAACTCAGATGACCCGAATCGCGATCGTACATCCTACCGCCTCCGTTCATCGGGGGATGATCCAAAACGGCATCCTCGATGTCTTTCCTTGTCTCGACGCCGTGGCGCATCTCGCCCATGAAACGGAAGCCGTATTGATCGATGCCCTTCGCCTGGGTCCGCTGGTACGTGAAACCGAAGACGGCTTTTTGCTCGGTGCGGACCCTGAAACGGTAGCGGCAAAGGTGATCGATTCGGGAGCCGAAATCGCGTTGATCCATTTCAGCAAGGTTGATCGACTGAAACCGGGACTGCTGGAACGCCTCGAAACACTGATTCATCGCATTTCGTACGCGGGAACTCGCATCCACATTTTCGATCCATCCTGTCCCGGTCCCTATCCGACAAGTTTCGATCCGCTCTTGTTGCTCGACCGTCTGCCCGAAGTCGAAAGCCTGTTGATGGACGCCACCGCGAAAGGACTGTTGCAGGTCTGCGAAGGTCTGGCACCTCCCGGCCTGGTATCGCGCATAGGTTCGAAAGCGCAACTGGTCGGCGGTTCCATAGCTTCCGAAGAAAAACCACCTCGCCTGGACCCGGAACTTGTTGAAACGTATTGTGAATTATTCTCTCAAGCTCGTCATGAAGGCTGGTTGAGCGGTCAAAAAGACGAACGGGCTTTCCCCTGTCTGGTCTGCCCTTCTTCGACGGATTTCGACTACGACCGCGCCTGGTTCCGTTTGGGTGAATACCGTAAACTAGGCATCGACACACTTTGGGTGATGGACCGTTTCGGCACTGAAGACCATAACCGCTTGCGTGCCTTCATGGAACTGGTCAACGAAGCGGAACTGCACGTACGCTTCGCTCATCCATTGCCGTTCGAACTCGTAACCGATGATGTTTTGCCACCGGTTTCCAACATTGCGGAACCGTTCAGAGTTGCTTTGAAACCCGGTTTTCCCGAAGGCTGGAATTCTTTCTTGACCGACGACCGCTTTCCTCAGTGGTTCGAAGCCGGTTTGCTGCGCATGTGCGCACAAAAAGGTGAAAAAGTGCTCGTTTCCGATATCGGACACGAACCGGACGGACAACCGGAAATCAACGTCTGGCTCCGGGTGCTGGCTCAGGCCGCTTCAATCTACAACATTGAACCCGAAGTGGAATTCGCCCTGCCACCCGAGGCGTTCGATTTCGAGCCCGAATACGACCTCATGCAGGCCATGCAGGAACGACCTGTCACGGCTTATGGCCCTTTGGACGTGGATACACTCGCCGAAACCCGCGACAACTTCCGGCTCCGTACCCGTGGAAACGACCAGGAAAAACTAATCCTGAACGTAAGTTATCGCTGCAACAACAACTGCCGTTTCTGTTCCGTCGCCGATAGGGAACGCAAAGACGCTCCGCTGTCGGAACTCGTCGCCTCCCTGGAACAAGCCTACGAACGCGGAGTACGCAACCTGGATCTCGACGGTGGGGAACCGACACTTTATCCCCACCTTTTCGAATTGCTGGATGCAGCCCTTGAAACCGGGTACAACCGTGTAACCATCACCAGCAACGGGAGACGATTCAACGAGCCGGAATTCCTCGATCGACTGGCAGGATACCCGCTCGACATCCTCGTTTCGCTCCATGGAGCCGAAGCCGAAATCCACGATTCGCTGGTACGGGTTCCAGGTGCATGGAAACAAACGGTAGCCGGGATCGTCCGCGTCCGCAAACGCTTCGAGCGAGTGGGCGTGAACATGACGGTGGTATCCGACAATGTAGAGCAGATTCCCGCCATGGGTCGTCTCGCGGCACGTCTTGGAGCCGATACGTTCAATATCCAATACTATACGCCATTCGGTCACATCGACGCCGCGTTTGCCGCCGATCCCTGGGAAACGGCGCAACAGGTTCGTAAAACTATCGACAACTCCCCGGAATCCCTTAAGATTCACGTTGTCAACCTACCGTTTTGTCTATTGGAGGGCTACGAGTCCTACGCTCTCCAGGATTTTTATAAAACGGTGCGCACCATGCGTTTCGTAACGGGCGAGCACGTCAATCTGGCCGATTACCTCGCCGAACGGCGATTCAAAAACGGTCTTTGCGACAACTGCCGCTACGACAGCCTATGCCAGGGATTTTGGGATTATTCTCCCCTCGAAGAACAAGAAAACGGGGAAAACTCCTGGAAAGTCAAACTGTTGGACCTGATTCCAGGCTATGCCTGTTCGATGGGCTGCGTCTTCTGTGCGGTCCCGGACGAACTGCAACAGGAAGTTTTGACCACCGACGCGGCAAAAGAAAAAATCCGCCGCGCGATGCTCTACGATCCCAGCGACCTGCGACTAGGGGGCGGGGAACCCACCGAACGCGACGATCTCCCCCAACTGATCGACTACGCCGCCTCTTTGGGATTCGAAACCATCGGAGTCCAAACCAACGGACAACGAACCGCCGACAGGGAATATCTTCACGAACTCGTGGATAACGGTTTGAACAAACTCAACATTTCGGTTCGAGGCGATACGGCCGAGATTCACGATGCACTGACAAACAGTCCGGGGAGTTTCGCAAAAGCCAAACGTTCGGTGACGTTAGCCAACGCTTTTCAACCGGATTTGCGTTTGGAGCTCGACGTGCTTCTCTGTACCCCGACGTTGCCGGGCCTGGGACGGCTCGTTTCCCTTTTCGGTTCCATGGGCGTACAATTCTTCAATCTCTGGATGATCGCTGCCGAAGGCCGGGCCGCATCTCGTGCCGAGGAATTGGTGCCTCGCTACCCGGAGGCGGCGTTGGCCGTGCAAAAAGCCTTGCAGGCAGCACGAACCCTCGGAGACGATTTCGTCGTCCGATCCTACTACATTCCCTACTGTTTTCTCCCGGATGAAGAAGCCGCCGTCTGGCACCCCCTCGAAGAAAACGCATTGGTCGCCACACCAACCTCGACGTTTCGTCTCGAAAAAGGCTCTCTGGACTTGGGAAAAAAGACCGAGCGTTGCCGTGGATGCAGACTGTTCGACCGATGTTTCGGCGCACAACCCGGATACCTGGAATTATTCGGCGATGAAGAGTTGACTCCGTTGCCCGTCAATCCACCGACAAATTCGTAAGTTCCGGGAAAAATTGTTCTAAGCTTATCAAGACTTGACAAGAATCCCAAAGTATCGGACAACCGATGGACTGATTCTCCCGACGGAACAAGGAGGCGTCTGTTGAATTCGATGGAAATCGCAATCATTCTCGTGATTTGCTTTCTGATATTCGGTTTCTCCAATGCGAAACTGGTTTCTCGCGGGATCGGTGCGGCGATTTGCCGCCTGTTTCGTATTCCAGCCGATCCGCCCGCAACCGATGAGGAAACCAAATCGTCATGACACACCTGCGCCGATGGTTCGCTCGTCCGGAAACATGGATTCTGATCGGAACGATTCTGCTTTCCCTGTTTGTGATCCTGCTCGCCGAAGCGCTGCTTCCCATTCTCATCGCTTTTCTCATCGCCTACGTACTCGATCCTATCGTAGACTACCTTGAATCGAAAAAGCTTGGACGTATCCCGGCGATTCTCGTTTTGCTTGCCGGACTCCTTTTGGCTTTGGCGATTCTGGTGCTGCTGATCGTCCCCGCCATGGTGGATCAGGTTTCGTCGTTCCAGCGCCGTCTGCCCAATATGATCGATAAAACGCAACACTGGCTTTTGCCCAAACTCGAAGAATGGACCGGCAAGGATTTCGCAGACGTTCAACTCCTGTTCCGCGAAAAACTGACGTTGCTGGCCGGAGCGGTCGGAGGCGAAGAACTGACGAAGGTCTACAAACAGGCCGTTTCCACGATGATGAACACCGTCGGCGTGTTCGGGCTGATGTTCCAAGCCGTATTGGTTGGAATTTTCTCGATTTTTTTCCTGATCGATTTCGACCGGATCAAAGCCTGGGTTATTTTTAGAATTCCCAAACGATATCAGTCCTTTGCTCGTGGTCTGTACCACGAGATCGATGATAAGATGTCCCATTTCATTCGGGGACAGTTGTTGGTTTGCACGATCCTTGCCGGGCTATATTCCTTGGGACTGGCCATTTCCGGTGTTCCCATGGCTCTACCGATAGGAATTATCGCCGGAATCAGTTCGTTCATGCCGTTCGTCGGCTGGATTTCGGCCATCGTTCTGTCGTTGTTGGTTTTATTGCTCAATTGGCAGGGATGGGGAGCGCTGCTCGGCATGGGAATCACCATCGGCGTGGTGAATTTCCTGGAAGGCTGGGTTGTGGTACCGCTTGTGCTGGGCAATCAGGTGGGGCTTAGTTCGGTTTGGGTACTGATTGCCCTGCTTCTTTTCGGACATATTATGGGTTTTGCAGGAATTCTGCTGGCGGTCCCAATGGCGAGCATTCTTGCGATATTATGGAAACGCTTCGAACAGCACTATTTCGAGAGCCGTTTTTACAATGAAATCTGACCATGGAAACGTTGACGATGTTTTTTTAGAAGGTTCTCATCATGGCACAAAGGATTGCTAAAAAAAACAAGCACTTACAATATTCATTTTTTGGTAATTTATTTGACATAGGCACAAATTAATGCGATAATTTATTACACTGATTGGACGTACTTTTCATAACGATGGTATTGCGATTTTTTATGGAACGAAATGTTCTTTTTTCGTCAATTTTTTGACGATGGATCGTCCTACCTGAAATGATAGTTTTTATTCGCGCTTGGCACGTTCTGGGAGGTCCAACGTGACGCCACGCAAAAATGTGATCGATCTGGGGGATCTGGAAGAAGAATTCGACCTGGGAGAAGATCTATCCAGTGCGTTCGAAGATGCCTTGGAAAGCGTGAATCGCCCCAAAAAGCCAAAAGCCCCCCCTCCGTCGGAGTCCGACGAATCGGAAGAACAAGAAACGGATATTTCCGAAGAAACCGACCCGGAACAAGAAGCATCAGAAGCCAAAGCTGACGAGGAAGAAGAATTCTTCATCGAAATCGAAGACGAGGAATCCGAATCTATCGATGAAGACGACGATGAAGAAGTTGAAATCTCTCTTGCCGGCATCATGGAAGATGCACTTGGTGGCGACCGGGCGAAAAAATACAAGGAAAGCGCGGGGTTGGAAGTCGATCCAAACGCTTTGGACAGCCTCAACGATCTGTTCGAAGACGAAGATCTGGACGAAAAGCTTTCTTCGCTGCCTGAATCCTCCAAAATCCCGGCGAGTCAGCTTCGCGGAATGCCGCGGCACAAACTCCCTGCCGTACGCAAACAGGAGATGGAGGCAAAGAAGAAAGAGGAAGAGGCCAATAAACGCATTGAAGACCTCGAATACGCCTTATCGAACGTTCGAAAAGAATATCTTTCTTATCGTGGACGCATCGAAACCGACAAAAAACGTGCGCTCGACGAATTCCACAACAATTTACTCAAACAGTTTTTGCCGGTACTCGATAATCTCGAGCGAGCCTTATTCAACGCTGAAAAAGAAGAAGGTGAAAAAGACAGTATCGTGCAAGGGCTTCGGTTGATTCTCAACCAGTTCAACGAAATTCTTAAAAACCGAAACGTCGTTCCGGTCGAAGCCCTGAACCTTCCCTTCGATCCGAACGTGCACGAAGCGATGGATGTCTACGTTAACAACGATGTCCCATCCAACACCGTGCTTGAAGTCTTTCAAAAAGGATATATGATCGACAGCAAGCTGTTGCGGCCCTCGTTGGTCATCGTTTCGAAAAGGACCGCCCCGGAAAAAACGCCCGAAACTGAAGAAGATCGGGAAACGGACGATAGCGATATTCATGGAAGCCAGGAGAACTCAACGGAAAACATGTCAGAAGCAGACAAGAATGAATGACGGTTTTAAGTAAAAAAAACGATTATTTTTTTTACTTGGGTACGATTTTCAACTAGGATTATGGTAAAATGATTCTATATGTTACTAGTTTGTTTCAAAAAGAACAGCAGAAACCATTGAGCGATCGAACTCAATCGGTAAATCGATAAAGGGGGGCATAACATGTCCAAGATAATTGGAATCGATCTCGGTACGACCAACTCCTGTGTGGCGATCTTCGAGGGCACGGATGCGGTTGTCGTTCCCAACTCCGAAGGAGCGCGGACGACACCATCCATCGTGGCTTTCCAAGATAGTGGGGAACGCATGGTGGGGCAGGTTGCCAAACGGCAAGCCGTGACGAATCCCGAAAGCACCATTTATTCCGTGAAACGGTTGATTGGCCGGAAATTCGGCTCCGATGAAATCCAAAAAGCTTTGGAAACCTCATCGTACCGCATCGTTCCCGCCGACAATCAGGACGCCTGGGTCGAGGTTCAAGGCAAAAAGCTTTCGCCGCCCGAGGTTTCCGCCATGATTCTGCAAAAAATGAAGCAGACGGCGGAAGATTACCTTGGCGAGGAAGTCACAGACGCCGTGATCACGACGCCTGCATACTTCGACGACTCCCAGCGCCAGGCGACGAAAGACGCCGGGAAAATCGCCGGGTTGAACGTCCTGCGGATTATCAACGAACCTACGGCGGCAGCCCTGGCCTACGGTCTGGATAAAGAGAAAAACGAACGGATCGCGGTCTACGACTTGGGCGGCGGCACCTTTGATATCTCCATCCTGGAAATCGGTGACGGCGTGTTCCACGTCAACAGCACCAACGGCGATACCTTCCTCGGTGGCGAAGACTTCGACAAGCGCATCATCGATTGGATGGCCGACCAGTTCCAGGAAGAGCACGACATCGACCTGCGGGAAGATCGCATGGCCCTTCAGAGACTCAAAGAAGCCTCCGAAAAAGCCAAGATCGAGTTGTCCAGCACCTTGGAAACCGACATCAACCTGCCGTTCATTTCCGCCGACGCCACCGGTCCGAAGCACTTCAACGCCAAACTTTCCCGGGGAAAATTCGAGGAGTTGGTGGGGGATCTGATCGAAGCGACGATCGAACCCTGCCGCATGGCGCTGCAAGATGCCGGAGTACAGAAAACCGATATCAGCAACGTAATCCTCGTCGGCGGTATGACCCGCATCCCGAAGATCCAGGCCACGGTCGAGGAATTCTTCGGTAAAGCACCGTTCAAGGGCGTCAACCCGGACGAAGTGGTCGCCATCGGCGCCGCGATTCAGGGAAGCGTGCTTTCCGGAGACATGCAGGACGTGTTGCTGCTCGACGTCTGCCCGTTGTCTCTCGGTATCGAAACGTTGGGTGGCGTGTTCACCAAGTTGATCGAACGCAACACCACGGTTCCTGTCACACGAAGCCAGGTGTTCTCGACCGCGATGGACAACCAACCGGCGGTCTCGGTGCACGTCCTTCAGGGTGAACGCGAAATGGCCTCGGACAACAAATCTCTGGCCCGCTTCGAGTTGCTCGGTATTCCGCCCGCACCACGTGGCGTACCGCAAATCGAAGTAACCTTCGCGATCGACGCCAACGGCATCCTGAGCGTTTCCGCCCGCGACCTCGGCACCGGTCGTGCCCAGGAAGTGCGCGTCACACCGTCGAGCGGTCTGAGCGAAGATGCCATCGAAGACATCATCATGAGCGCTGAAGCCTCCCGCGAGGACGACGCCTACAAGCGGTCGGTCGCCGAGTTACGCAACGAAGCGGACACCCTGCTGTACACCACCGGGCGCGCTTTGCAGGAATATTCGGACCTGATTCCCGAATCCGACAAGCAGGACATCAACATCGGTATCGCCGCACTGAAAAAAGCCCTTCAAGGAAGCGACATCGAGGAAACAAAACAATGTTTCATCGAGTTGACCAACGCTTCCCACAAGATCGCCGACATCATGTACGAAGAAGCCTCCAAGGCGGCCGAAGAAGGCATGGAGTAAACGTTCTCCAAACCCGTTTGTTTCCATTCCGAACCGGAGCTTTTTAGCTCCGGTTTTTTCGTGAAAACTCCTGCCAAAAGAGAATATTTCCTTCAACTTTACGTTGTATACATCTTCTCTATGTATTAGGATTTAATCCTCAAAAGAGAGTTACACAACAAATCGAACGCACTTTCTCTATCCGCATCTTGTTGTCGTTGCTCCGTTTTTGTCCGTTTTCATCAACATAGAGAAGGAAACCCCATGCAGTATGTGTCCTGGAAACCAACTCTGTTTGTTCTCTTTCTGCTCTTTGTCGTTTTCATCGGGTGCTCTGACGAAGACGCCGATGGATCGGGATGCTCCAAAGACACCGATTGTCGTGAAGGAAGAATCTGCGAAAACGGAACCTGTGTTTTTTACACAGCGGACAGTGACTCTACCGCACAGGATGGGGATACCGACAGCGATGGCTCCCAGCAAACTGTAGGAGATGAAGACCCTACCGATAGTGATGAATCTCAACAAGTAGATGGAGATAACGACCAAGAACAGGAATGGGATTGGTCGGAGATTGGAATCCCCATTTTCACACCATCGCCCCAACCGGAAGGCGTGTGTGCCCGACGGGTTCTACGCTACCAGGATGCTCAGTGCAACAATACGACTCGCAGCCAGTGTGAAGTCAAGGAATACGATGCCGCCGGTAACGTGATTTACACCCACGAAGATCCCGACTGCAATGGAAGTACCATTAAATGCACTCATGCGGCTTTCGACGAACAAGGCAGGCAAATTTTAACCGCTTCTGACACCAATTGCGATGGGAAAACCAACGAATGCCAGATTACGCTTTACGACGAAAATGGTTACCCCAAGGAACAAAGGAACTGCGCCTCCGAACCATGGAACACCGGCGAAGTCCACGATACGGATTGCCTCTATAGAGTTTTCGATGACGATAGAAATACATTGTATGGCTACAAAGACGAAGATTGCAATGGAAGCCCCGATAGCAATTGTCATTGGCAGGAATACGACGCATTAAACAACAAACGAGCATTTATTCAGGACACCGATTGCAATGGAAAATGCGATTATGCCACAGTATATACTTATGACGGCCAAGGCAACGTGTTAACAAAGAGCAGTGGATGCAAAGAGGCTACAGATTGCTATGCATATGAATATAATACATCTGGCAATAAAATTCGTCAGCGGCTAGATCAAGATTGTGACGGTTTCGATTGGGAATACTGCTACACATATGAATACGACAGCAATGGCAGAATAATTCAAATGGAAAATGATAGGCTTTGTGACGGCACGGTAATCGAATGTGAGAGCTATGGATACACTGATTTTCCATACATCTTTGGCAATTCCGATTATTGTTTTGCTGGAGTTTCAAAATCTTTGCGAATTTATTACGACTTAACTATTACAAAACGCCATGGTAATAATGATTGCAGTTTAGGTATTTCCTCGTGTCTGTATGCAAGCTTCTATAATGAACAAGCTTACGGGCCATATTGCCCATTAATATTCAGTAATTATGGTGTATTTTTCGTTTACCAGTACTCTGAAGATGGAACGATCCTTACATTGGGACTCGACACAGACTGCGAAGGCTTAAGCGAGGAAGAATGTGAAGTTAATTTCATTCAAGATGAAAAATGCGGTACATTTTACGTCAATGAAGACGGAACGGCAGAACTGATTTCCTGTGACGAAGATTGCAACGGAACTCCCGATACTTACGAGGAAATCCGTGACGATACCGGACGACCGCTATCCTCCCGTAGCGACCCCACCGGCCAGGCAAACTGGATCGAATGCAAAACCTATACGTACGACAACGAGGGTAACCTCCAGACCATCGAAGAAGACGAAGACTGCGACGGCACCCCCAACCTCTGCATCCGGGAGGAAGTCCTTCCCTGCGAGTAATACAAACCCGTTTGTTACCATTCCGAACCGGAGTTTTTTAGCTCCGGTTTTTTCGTGAAAAATCGCCCCAATTTTTGCGTTTCGTGTAAAAAACGAAAAAAACGTGAAAAGCTCTATCGTCTAGAAACATTCCGCACTACAATGCCGGAATATTTTCGACAAGTCGTGCGTTTCTTATAGGAAACCACCGCGAAACGAACGGACAAAGCCGTGACAAGTCAAGCTCAAACCACCGCCCTTCCCGACGATGCCGATCTTCAGGCCGCGAAAAAAGTTGCGGACGCTTTCATCGACATCAAACGGGAGGTTTCGAAAGTCATCGTCGGACAGGAAACCGTCGTCGAACAGCTCTTGATTGCGTTGTTTGCCAACGGACACAGCCTGTTCGTCGGCGTGCCGGGACTCGCAAAAACCCTGCTGATTTCCACCCTCGCCGACGTGCTGAACCTGCGTTTTCGGCGCATTCAGTTCACACCCGACCTGATGCCCTCGGACATCACCGGTACCGACATTCTCGAAGAAGATCACGCTACGGGAAAACGCGGATTCCGCTTCCTTAAAGGCCCGATTTTCTGCAACATTCTGCTGGCCGACGAAATCAACCGTACACCGCCGAAAACCCAGGCGGCTTTGTTGCAGGCCATGCAAGAACGCCAGGTCACGGCCTCGGGAAAAACGCTGGATCTACCCGCGCCGTTCCAGGTTTTCGCTACCCAGAACCCCATCGAGCAGGAAGGCACCTACCCTCTTCCCGAGGCGCAACTCGACCGCTTCATGTTCATGATCGACGTGAATTACCCCGATTTCGACGAAGAAATCACGATTGTACGTGAAACGACAGGGACGAAAAAAGCGGACCTGACGCCGCAACTCGACGCGGAAAACATCCTGGATCTCCAGAACCTCGTGCGAAAAGTTCCCGTGGCCGACAACGTGGTACGCTACGCGGTATCGCTTGTTCAGGCGACTCGCCCCCTGGAAAGCGGCGCTCCCGAGTTCATCCGGCAGCAGGTCCAGTGGGGAGCGGGACCGCGTGCCGGACAATATCTCGTGCTGGGAGGAAAAGCCCGAGCGATTCTGCACGGTCGCACGTCGGTAAGTCGCGAAGACATCCGAGCGCTGGCCGTTCCGGTGCTGCAACACAGAATCCTCAAGAATTTCAAGGCCGAAGCCGAAGGTATCCGCACCCCGGAAATCATAGCTCGGCTGCTCGAAACGATCCCGGAAGGCTGATCTCTCCATGACCGCCCCGGTGCAGGATCAATTGCTGCTCACACCCGAGTTGCTGGCCCGCTTGCAGAATCTGCAACTCAAGGCCAACCGCGTCGTCGATGGCGTGTTGACGGGACTGCACAAATCGCCCCAACATGGCTCGTCCATCGAATTCGCCGAACACAAGGAATATTCCCAGGGCGACGACACCCGGCACATCGACTGGAAGGCATACGGACGTTTCGACCGGTTTTATGTCAAAAAATTCGAAGATGAAACCAATCTGCGCGGTTATCTGCTGATCGACGCCTCCGGTTCCATGGGATATGGAAGCGACGACACGAACAAACTCGAATATGCGAGAGTAATGACCGCCGCCCTGGCGTTTCTGCTGATCCGCCAACAGGATTCTCCGGCACTGCTCGGCTTCAATGACCGCGTGTTGCGCTACATGCCTCCACGTTCGGCCAGCAGTCATTTTCAGGAATTGCTACACACCCTCGTGGAACTTTCTCCCGAAGGCGAAACCGACCTTAAAACCCCACTGCGTTTTCTGGCGGAAACCGTGCACGGACGCAACCTGATCATCGTGGTCAGCGACCTGTTCGACCCGGAAACCGACATCGTACAGATGCTTGCACGACTCAAAGCGCGTCATAACGAAGTGGTGCTGTTTCACGTTCTGCACCCGGACGAGTTGGACTTCCGTTTCGAACATCTCAGTCTTTTCGAGGACATGGAGGGCGACGAACGCCTGCTGGCCGACCCGGAAGCCATTCGCAAAGAATACCTCAAAGTCTTTCTTGGATGGGCCGACCAGTTGGCAAAGGACTGCCGCTCCCGAGGCATCGAATATCGCCGCGTACGCACGGACGACGCCGTGGAAGGCACGTTGCTGTCTTTTCTGTTGTCGAGGGGGGGCTGATGAATTTCGGGTTCTTTCATCCGGGATTGCTGGCTGGATTGCTGTTGGCTTCCCTGCCGATCATCATCCATTTGATCAACCGCCGACGGGCGCGCATCGTTCCTTTTGCGGCGTTCCGCTTCGTGCAACTTTCCAACAAAAAGCTGGCACGTTCGATCAAAATCAAGCAAATCCTGTTGTTGTTGTTGCGAATTCTGCTGATTATTCTGGCCGTTTTGATCGTCTCTCGGCCATTCACGGCACCTGAAAACGCCATAGAGACCGCCGCCTTGCAAGATAAACCCGCCAGCCGGGTGATCCTGCTGGATACCTCCTTGAGCATGCAGGCCATGCACGAGGGTCGCAGTCTGTTCGATCTGGCAAGGAAAAAAAGCTACGAGTTGGTACAGAGCTTTCCCACCACGGATCGTGCGGCTATCGTGCCGTTTTCACGCTCGGAACCGCGTGATGCCACCGAGCTTACCTTCGACCGTGGTCTTTTGCTGAACACGCTCGACACCATCACGCCCGGCTTTTTATCCACGGATCTCTCCATGGGTATCGAAAAAGCGCTGGCATTGCTGAGAGATTCTCCTCAGGAAATGAAATTGATCTACCTTGTAGGGGATTTTTCCAAGGGCTATCGTCTCGAAAGCTCGCCCCTGCCCGGCAACCCGGACGATCCATTGTTGGTTCCGGTGGACGTACGCGACAGACAACCGCTGCCTAACGTTTCGGTGGAAGATATAACCGCCGAAAAAACGTACGTCGGCGGTCTACCGGTGTGGTCAATCCAAGCGACCGTCGCCAACTGGGGAGCCACTGCGCTCAACAACTACCCCATCAGCCTGCTCAGCGAAGGCAAAACGGTAGCGGGTGGCTTTTTGGACCTTGCCCCGCGTTCGAAAGAAGTCAAAGAGTTCGTGCATGGTTTCGCATCGTCTGGACTGGTCAACTTGGAGATTCGTCTTCCCGACGACGCCCTTGCCCCAGACAATCGACGGTCGCTGATTATCGACACAGGAAAAGAAGTCCGCGCTCTGATCGTCTCGGGGGAACCATCCACAATACGCCTGAAAGACGAAGCGTTTTACCTCGCCAGCGCCCTCGATCCGGGGGGAGATGGTCGCTCCCAAGTGCATGTCCGACAAATAACGGTAGACCAGCTCCCCGGCATGACGTTCGAGGATTTCGACGTAATTTTCCTTTGCCATTTAAGCTTATTACCGCTGGACGCCGCCATGCGAATCAGGGAATTCGTATACGGTGGCGGCGGGTTGTTCGTCAGTACCGGCGAAAAACTGGCGGTGGACGACCTGAACGAAGGTCTTAGCCCCATGCTTCCCGGACGACTTCGGGGAGCCAAGGCGGCGAGAATCGCCACGGCATCGGAGGAAAACGCCGCCGCACTGAACCTCTCCCAACTGGCCTTCGGTCATCCCGTCTTTCGTGTATTCAACGAGGAAACCGCCGCCAGCCTGTATCACGCGACCTTCGATCACTACTATCTTTACGACCCGGAACCGGCGAAATCAAAAACCATCCTCGCCCGATACACGAACCACCAACCGGCTTTGGTGGAAGTTCCTTATGGCAGCGGTCGTTCGATCCTTTACACCTCCACTGTGGACCGCCAATGGACCAACCTACCGATTCAACCCGGCTTTTTGGCACTTATGCAGGAAATTGCCCATTACCTGTCCGGTCGCACGGACAGCCGAATCCCCCGAGTGGCTACGGTAGGTTCGAAGCACGTTATCGTTGGTTCCAATCTGGAAGGAAACATCGAAGTTTTCGCCCCCAACGGCGCAAAAACCGAAATCAAACCGACAGGTGACGAACTGCTGATTCCGTTTATCGATCAACCGGGAATCTGGCGCATCCAAGATAAAAACCACACCTCGACATTCTCCGCCGGTCTGGAGCCTGAAGAATCCGATTTGATGCCTGTTGAACCAGGCGATCTCGCCGTATTGTCCGGCAGTCTTAGCCCCATGGGTCAAGGTCATGACGCCAACCTGCGAAGCGAGTGGGCAGGATCGTTGATGGGTTTGATATTGCTGATCTTTTTCGCCGAAGTGCTTTTGTTGCGCTGGATGGGCTAACCCTTTCGACAGCACTTTTTCTTGGTTGAAATCTCACGAACTTATGGAGACATCGCCATGAAAATCGACATTCCCGGTTGGAAAACGCTGACCCTGGAACACGCCTTTTTCGATGTAAACGGCACGCTCGCGGAGTTAGGCGAAATTTCGGAAGAGACGGTGGAGAAAGTCCGTAAACTTTCGGAAAAACTCACGATTCACCTTGTCACAAGCGATACTCGGGGCAAGGGACGCGCCATTGCGGAACGATTGGGTGCGCAGGTGGAAATTCTCGACGCCAGCGAAAACGCCATTGAAGCCAAACGTAGAATTCTCCATACCCTCGGAGCCGACCGGACCGTCGTTTTCGGCAACGGTGCCAACGATGCCGGAGCCTTGCAAGACGCCGCCATCGGAATAGCGATTCTAAGTCCCAACGAAGGTGCAGCCTCCTCGGCTCTGCTGGCGTCGGATGCAGTAGTACCGAGCATTGAAACCGGCCTGGATCTTCTTCTCGATCCACTCCGGCTCATCGCCACACTACGACGCTGATTCCCCCCGAGAATCGCCACCAATTTTCTTTGCTAGCGTTTTGGCCTGAAAAACAATCTGGAGTTTCGTTAGCTTATGAAATCCTTGAGATTGTTTTTGCGGGATTGGTGCTTGAGCTTGGTCAAGCCCTTGACCTCGACCTGGCGGATACGTTCACGCGTCAGGTTGAGAATTTCGCCGACTTCCTCCAGGGTGATTCCCCCACGGTCGGCCACATCCAGAGAACAGGTTTCTTTCATTTCCCATACTTCTTTTTCAGGGAAATTGAATTTGATCGATCCCGTTTCAGGATTTACATCCAGGTACAAATGATGTTTGCAGGATACAAAAAGGCAAGGTCGTTTTTCGTTCATACATTGCTTGCGCTCGGTTGGCCGCACGTGATCGGCAACATCGATCCAGTGGGCCATTTCCGGCTCGGCATTTTGCCTACGTAATTCTTCCAACTCCTGCTTCTTCATGTTGGCTTTTTTTCTCGACACGATCTCCCCTCCCTAGAAGCACACATAGTATTCCATAGTAGCTGAGGACGGCACGCCCAATAAACCATCGATTTCAATCGGCATTCAGCCATTCACAAAGATGGTTTAGTAATGGATGGGCGCAACATTGTCAATCCCCATTTGCCCGGTTTTGTGAAAAAAGTGTGAAAACCAAGCCTTTTGGAGCGAAATGTTCCAATAAGTTGGGGTATCTTCTCCGGAAAACGTAAGGAATATCATTCTCCGGAGAAAGACAAGCCGTTCTTAGCGCCTGGGAAGGTAAGCGTTTTCCAGCGTTTCAAGCTTGCGGATCAGGCGTCGGACCGTTTTGCTGATTTGCTCCACGTCACGACGAATCGCGGCGTCCTGGCGGTCCTTACGCTCCTTCTGCTCTTCCTGGCGGGTGATTTCGTGTTGGACTTCCATCAAGATGCGGTCCACCTCTTCCACGCGCTGGCGAAGCTGGAAGTACGATCCTCGCAACTGCTCCAACGTCATGTCGCCCGAAATCATCCGTTTGATCGTATTGATCCGTTCGATCGTGGAAATCGGGTACAGACCACGGCTTCCCCGATGCTTGCCCTTACGACCGACCCGGCGGCAGCGCTCGACCAATCCCATCTGGACGTATTTGCGGAATGTCGCTTCGGAGAACTTGAATCCGCGTTCACGGAAAAGCTGAACGATTTCCTGCGAGGAGATTCCATTGGGATAATCGCTCGACAATTTTTTCAGTTCGGTTTTGGTAAAAGGATCAGGCATCACTCACCTCTCGGTTATCTTGACTTGTTTACACTGATTGTAGACCATAAAATATCGCTTGTCAATCAATTTTGCAGAGTTGATATAAATTAAATTTAATTAAGTGTTATTTTACAGTATTAAGCATTGTTTTATACCTTCAATAGACTCCATTCCGGCCTTCTTCTCGAAAATCGTCTAAAATTATTTGAAGTAAAGTTCTGCGTTGGCCCCACGAACGGCAACAAACGTTTTGCTCCGCATGGGTTGATCTCCCTTGCGGACAGCCACCACATGCCGCCCAACGGGCAATCGCAGGTTGACAGGAGTAACCCCAACGGGTTTGCCGTCCAGAAAAACATCGTGCCGGGTCTTTGCCGAGACGACCACAAGGGCGTCGTACATTTCCGGCGTCACGGTTTCCACAACCGATCCGAAGCCGGTAAGAGGTGCTTCGCTTTCATTCTGTCCCCATCGCACGGAAAGAAACAGGAAGAACGCTACAACCACCAGGATAAGCCCGAGCACCGGAAAACGCAGCCGTTTTCCTGTCGGCGTTACCTCGTTTTTGGGGGCTTCCATTTTGGGAGGTTTGCCGATCCCCATAACCGGTGTCGAAGAAACCGGAGAGGCGGAAGGCGTGGTGAGCGAGCGATTACGCTTCGCTACCATCCCTTTTAGCGCCAATGCATCGCCTTTCCAATGAGGTGCAGACAACCGCTCGACGATCCGGGCTGCTGTGGGACGGCTCTTCGGATCGTTTTGCAGCATCTCACGAAGCAGACCCACCAACTCTTCATGTATCGCGGTGAGACTTTCCAGGGCCTCCAGGGTACGTTCGTGTCGCGTCTCTCGCTTTTGCTCTCCACGAAAAAGTTCCCTACCCTTCCATTTCTCCAGTGCGACCACGCCCAAGGAATAAATATCGCTCGCCGAGGTTACTTGACCTTCGAACTGTTCCGGCGCCATGTAAAACGGTTTTCCCGGAGTAAAGGCAGTCAGTCCGCTGCTATACGATAACCGAGCAATCCCGAAATCCCCGATTTTCAACGTACCGAAACAATCGAGAAGCAGGTTGGAAGGTGAAAGATCCCGATGAATGAGGGGAGAACGTGTCTCTTTCTCCGGCGGATGGTGCAGGTAATCCAGTGCAAAGGCCGCCTGACGAATCATTTCGGCAACCTGTTCCGGCGTCCATTTCGCCGTAACGTTATCGAGGCTGCCGTCCAGCAGCTCCATGACAAGCGCCAGCCGATCACCTTCTCGCACCACTTCGAACGCTTTGACGAGGTTCGGGTGGTTCAATCCGACGTGAATCCGTGCCTCACGCTGAAAGAGATCCTGGAAGCGTTCCTGACCGCTTAAATGGTCGTGAATGACTTTCACCGCGAAACGAGGCAACATTCCCGAAGCCTCGTTTTTTTGCGCCATCCAGACCTTGGCCATCCCTCCCTGTCCCAGCAACTGAACGAGTCGATAGGGGCCAAAAGTCTTCCCGGTGCCAGGCGCGTTGCGGGTGGAATTCATGATTCGGGATAGATCAGATAACGGTTGCGGGATTCGGCGAACGCTTCGACCGTGGCTTTCGACAACTCAAGCAACGCTTCGATTCCTTCTCCCGCCTCAAGGCGGGAACGAACCCGGTCGTGACCGATCAGCAGATCGAAGGCGAGCCGGTCGCCGACGAACTCGTATTCGTCGTTGCGCCAAGCGAAAGAGGAAGAATGAACCTGAAAAATCGCGACAAGCAGCGCCAAATAGGTGCGAATCGAGTCGAAACGTTCTCGGTCGGTAACATGAAGCTGAAATCCCCGGCAGGATTTCCCGGCCCATTTCTGGAACGTCGGAAGAAACTCCACCGTCCGAAGCGCGCATCCTCGCAGATCCTCGTCAGACAATTTCGCCAAGATTCGATCTACATCGAGCCAAGGTGCGCCAAACAGTTCGAACGGACGGGTAGTGCCACGTCCCTCGGACAGATTGGTGCCTTCCAGCAGGCAACCTCCCGGATAGACCACAGCCGTGTCCACCGTCGGCATATTGGGCGAAGGCATGACCCAGGGCAAGCCGGTTTGCTCGAAATACATCGAGCGCTGCCAACCCTCCATATCAACGACCTGAAGCTGCACATCGGGTCGCATTTCACCATGGACCACCTTTGCCAACTCACCGATCGTCAGGCCATGACGTGTCGGGACCGGCAAAATTCCCACAAAAGAGCGAAATGCTTCCTCCAGGGAAAAACCTTCGATGCGCCCCCCGATGGGATTGGGACGGTCCAACACGACAACCGGCAAGCCGATATCCGCCGCCGTTTCCATGCAAAAAGCCATGGTGGCGGCATAGGTGTAATAGCGAGAACCGACATCCTGCAAATCCACAAGCAGGAAATCCGCCCCATCGAAATCCTCGGGCGTCGGCTTTAGTTCTTTTTCCGTAAATCCATAAAGACTGGTGACAGGAATGCCCCGCCAGACGAAACCGCCTTCAACCGGCTCCATATCCTGTGCCGCCCCCAGAAACCCGTGTTCCGGTCCCAGGATGCGAACGATTTCCAGGCGGGAATCTTCACCAATGAGATTGACGATATGCCTCAGACGACGGTCTACACTCGCGGCGTGACACAATACTGCGGCCCGGTGTCCCGGGAGGTCAACCGAACCGTTCAGCCAGCGATCCAGACCCGTCGCAACCGTCATTTTTCGTTTCCGTCCGTGCTTTTTTCGGAATCGCCTTCCGCATCATCGGAGTCATCCTCTTCGTAGAGGTCTTCCTCGACTTCCTCTACCTGAAGTGTCCCCGTTTCAAGCTGCATTCCAAGGTTTTTCAACTCTTCCTGCACTCGTTCACGATGGAACAGGGGCCATCCGAAGGCCAATATAATGTAGGCGATGGCAAGGAAAAAGAGAATCTCCGGAAGCATTCGGGTAATCACCAGGAAGAAAATCACCACACTGGCTCCTCGCTCGAATTTTTCCGAGTGCCAACCACGACCTTTGGAATTTTTCAAACTGGGGATGCGGGAAATCATCATCAAGGCGAAAAACAGCATGAAATAAGGAATGACACCCAAAAGAGCCAGTCCGTAGGAATACTCGTGCCGCATCAATCCGATCAACAGAATGGTAATGACAATCGTCCCAGCCGCCGGGGCAGGCATACCGATCATGTACGGATTGTTGGGTAATGAAGTGATATTGAAACGCGCAAGGCGCATGGCAGCAAACAACGCCCAGATAATCACCGTAGCGTAAAGGAAATATTCCTCGCCGCCCTGGAGGGAAAATCCTGCCGGAGCCGAAGGACCGAGCGACGAAAACACGAGAATCGCCGGAGCCACACCGAACGATGTGTAATCGGCAAAACTGTCCATCTCTCCACCGAACGCAGAGGAAGCATCCAGAGCACGGGCCGTCGGACCGTCCAGACGATCGAGAATGGCACAAAGCAGAATGGTCCAACCAGCGGGAACGAGGTTCCCTTTAAGAGCCATAACGATCGACACGATACCCAAAATCAAACTGAGCGCCGTAATCGCGTTGGGAACCAGATAGCGACCTTTCGAACGACGAATCGCCTTGACCGATCGTGAATCCTTCAGTTTATTGAGTTTTTCCAATTTTTGGGGGTCCATTCCTACACCCTTTCATCCAACCAGGCGTCGAGATCGACAAAAACCCGCTCCCGATCCGTTTCGTTGAGCACTTCGTGATAAAAACCTTCGTATAAGATGAACTTCTTGTCTTCAACGGCCACGCGGTCGTAAAACGCCCGGCTGACCGACGGATCGACGATCTGATCATCTCCACCCTGAACCACGAGCAGGTTGGGTGTTTCGAGCAACGAGGCGTCCTTGAGACAATGCTCCTGGGTCTTCAACGTCTCTGTGAACCAACGAGCGTTGGCCACTTTGTGCACGTGCGGATCTTCCTCGTATTCCCGGACGAATTCCTGTTGGTGGGTCAGCAAAGCAGGCTCGATATCGGTCTTGAGGGAAAGCGTCGGTACGATCCTGCTCATGATCTGTCCCGCGATCAACTTCGCGATATTCACTTTGGCTTTGAGTCCGAAAAACGGAGAGGAAAGAATCAGCCCTTTCAAAACCGGCTTCTTGTCCAGCACGTAGGATGCGGCAATCAATCCGCCCATGGAGTGGCCCAGCAACCAGACCGGACCGTTTTCCCATTTCGGAGCCACGATTTCATTCCAGAAGCATTCGGCGTCATCCAGATATTCCCGCCACTGCATCACATGACCACGACGCCCCTGAGAGCGTCCGTGCCCACGATGATCGAGCAGATAACAGGCATAACCTTTTTCGTAATAATGCGCGACCACATGACGATAACGGTCGATATGCTCGCCGTATCCATGAAAAATGACCAGCGCGGCCACGGGGTTTTCGGGTTCGAAACTTTGAGTGTATAATTGATAGCCGTCAGCGGCCCGGATCGTCTTTTCCTCGCACTGCATCAGCACCTCCCGCACGTCGTTGCTTTAAAGCCCGGAGCACTTCGTCGAGTAACTCGGCTCCGGAAAGTCCCAGAATCTGACTTTTGCGAGCGTACACGACTTCGGTTCTCTTGGCAAATGCTTGGTGCTGTTCTTCAGTGACTTCAGAGACGATCATTCCGTCTTTTTTCAGTTTTTCTTCCCACTGATCTTCGCTACGTCGAATCACTTCGCGAGAAAAGCGCGTGAATTCTTCGTTGGGAAGACGAAATAAAGATTTAACGGCTTTGGGCCAGTTGTCGAATGATTTTTTGGAAGCTATCACCAAAGCCGGCTGATAAGCATGGCGGGTTTTCAGAAAATATTTCGAGGCTTTGGACCACCCGGAAGCGCCGATCCACACTACGGAGCCTTGAAAGCCATGAATAATGCCAGACTTCAACGACAATGCTACGTCCCGAACACCGAGCTTCATGGGTTTGGTACCAAACGATGCCAATGTTTCCATGGCAACGCGGCTTTCCTGGCTTCGAATTGACATCCCTGCCATATCATCGGGATGATGAATCGCTTTATCGGTCGAAGCGAGACCCATGAAACCGTTTTCCGCCCAACCCAGCAGTACGAGACCGTTTTTTTCAAGTTTGCTGAGAATCTTGTTTGTCAATATCGTATCGATAACCCAGTCCGCTTCTTCCGCCGACTCGAAAAGATAAGGGAATTCAAGAACATCAAACTCCGGGATGATTTCAGCAACCACCGTCCCGGAAACCGCCACGATGTCTATTTCACCTTTCATGCAGGATTTGAGGAGGAACGTTTCATTTCCCAGGCGACCACCCATAAACGGTTTGACACGAACTGCACTCTTACCCTGCCCTTCCACCATTTCTTTCAGTTTTTGCATGGACTGCGCCCAAGGGGTGTGCTCGGGAGCGACGGTTCCTAACTTCAGTACTTTGACGCTTTCCCGCTTAACCGTTTTTGCAGTTCCAGGTACTGGTAACATCAGACAAACCAACAACACTAACCATACCGAGAAACCAAAGGCGCTATAGAGTGTTTTCATTTTTTACATTCTTTTAGCTAATTTAATAAAATTAAGCATATCTTTATTATAACAACTTACAATATTAAACACAAGTATTTCAAAGAAGGAAGCGAAACTATTCATGAATCCAATAAGAATATCCTCTTTGAAGACGAAAAAAAACCGGGCCCATCAAAGGTCCGGCTGAATACTACTGGAAAAATCCTGTTATCTATTTCCCATAACGATTCCAATAGACTTTCGCCTCGTCGTATTGCGTCCTTGGTGGTTTGCCTTCTCGGGGATATCCCACCGGAATCACGGCAAAAAGCCAGTACCTTTCGGGCAATCCGGTGATGGAACGCAACAACATCTGACGTTCACGATTCATACCGCACCATGTCGCTCCCAAGCCAATTCCGGCAGCAGCAATCAAAATGTTTTCTACGCTCGCACCGAAATCCTGGAAAAAATAGTGCCGACGATCGGGAACACCGAACGGGATGATAATTGCCCCCGCCTTCGCAGCAAATCGTGCATACGGATGGGCCTGACTGATTTTGCGTATTTTTTGCGGATCGGTAACCACAAGGTAACGCCACGGACGTCGATTGTTCGAAGAAGGAGCCGACATCCCAGCTTTGAGCAACGTGACAAGATCCTCCTCATGCACAGGTTCACCTGTGAATTTCCGAATGGAACGCCGTTTCATAATGATATCGAGAACATCTTTCCGATCTCGTTCCATCCCCAATGAGTGCTGAATCCTCTCCATTGCATTCCTCCTTTCTTTCCGCAAGCCATTAGGACAATGGGCTTGGTTATGAAAAACCACAACGCCGATCCGAACATCCGTATTCGCCTGACAAATCGATATCGTTGTGGAAAAACCGGCTCGTACGCTCCAGCCTGGATACTTCGACGAACACCCGAAGGCGACGGAATCTCTGTCCAGCGGCACCAAACCGGAAACTCCATGAAGAGTCTGCTTACGCCCTCATGAATGTTCCGGTTTCAGCGGATCGAACCGACCTCTACTGGAATTCCCCCATGCGTTCAATTGGGAACGCGGAAACAGGATTCGTCATCCTGCATATAAGATACTATATGTCAAAACAGCCAACTTTGGCAAGCTCCAGAGAGTAACCGCGATCAAAGACTACCTCCTCCGTCGGCAGCAGTAATTCATTTTTCGAATCCAATGCGTGAATTTTATTGATATTTCAACTCCTTTTACCAACGTTTCATCACAAAGAAAAAACGAAAAAAAGCCTCTCTGCCTTTTATCGAAATCGAATCTGAAATCGTTTTTTTTTTCGCCCACCCCTCTTTTTTGTCACGTCAACAGCGCGAAAAGCCGTAAACTCCCTTCTGCTCTATCTTTTTATGGTTCCTTTGTTGCGGTATCCATCGCGTTTTTGTAAAATCTTTGCAGAATGACAAAAAGGCGGGGATTCAAGTCCTCGCCTTTTTTCTTCGCTGCATACGTCATCGATTTTGGGAGTCTCACTTGAAATCAACCGATGCATCCATTCCGTTGACACGGAAAACCGACCTCGTCTGGGTTCTCCTGACGGTTTTGGTCCTTTTTGTGGAAATTCTCAGTTGGTCCGAAGGCTCGGCCTGGTTTCAACTCGGCTTATTGCTTGTATTTCCTGCCGTTCTATGGTGGTTTATCGAGAAAAAGCCTAAGAAATCCTTACGCTGGCTTCTTGGATGTACGGCAGGACTGCTTCCGGTTGCAATCGGCAGTGCAACCTTGGCGATTTTCGATCTCGAATCCTTGAGCGACCGCATCCAGAGATGGATTCCTCTTCGTGGTGGACCGAGCGAACTGGAACAAAAGATGACATTCGGCGATTGTCCACGATTTCGCTACAAACCCATCGAAGGAAGAGATGAAAACGGCTGGATTCGGTACCGCCATGGAACGGGAGAAGGATTTCATGGCGCCATCATCGGGGATTCGGTTTCAACGATGGCCCTGGGTTCCGCATTGTTCATGGGAATGCAAAGAAGCAACACCTCGGGTCTCGTAACCGATACCTCCCTTGGAGGATACAACCAGGTCGATGAACAGTGCATTCTCAAAGAATTACTAGAACAATCCCCCAAACCCGATTTCGTACTCGTCGGAATCTGCCTTAACGATTTCGGTCCTTGGGAGTTGGAACTCGATCTCGGCCAAGGTCGTCATCGCTATTCTTGGGCGACTTCTGTTTCAGAAGAAATGCTACAAGAAGGCAGGCTTCCCCTTTTTCTTGAAAGCAATCATCCCTGGGTAAAAAAACACCGTGACACTTTGATCCGGCATCTCGGGGAACAGGCTAATTTCGATTTCAAAGAGGTGGAGCCTTTTTATACGGCCCTATCCGAAACCAAGGAATTCCGCGAAAATCTCGATGCCTTGGGACAAAGCATCGAATTATTGAAACGGCACGACGTTCCAGCCGTCTTCGTGATTTTCCCATACAATTATCGTGTGCAACCGAATCCTCTGACACCTCTGATAAACACTGTCGAAAAGGTGCTGATCGACCATGAGGCAAAGTTCCTGAATCTGACATCGTTGCTACAAAGCTTCCCTAGGGAAGACTTATTGGTTTCCGCTTTTGCAAACCATTTCAAGGGGGATGCAACGATCAATGAGGATTTGAGCCGCCATCTCGATTTCGTCCATTTCAACGCCTATGTATTGCGAATGGTCCTTATTCTGGCGTTGGATGAAGCGAAACGAAGCTACTCACAACACCCTTTCGAGGAACTACGCCAAAGTATTGCCCAATTTGCCGTAGACGCCAAAATTCCTCGTTCGTTCCAAAAGGTCATCGATCCGGATTTGAAGCTTGCACCCATTACGGCGTTTCTCGAACCCTTCCCCGAGGCGCTGAATTTATCGATTTTGAAAGGTCAACGTTTCAACGAGGCCTATCGCGTGGAAAACATCGAGCAGTCTTCTACCAATGGAACCGTCGATTTGGTTTCTCTCGATGGAAAAGAGAAACTTTCGCTTTCCCTTTTCACACACCCTCGAAAGAAATACCTGTATGTTCTCCAAGGAACCGTTCGGATTTCCATCAACCTCGAACCGGAACAACAGTTATCGGAAAACGCCAAGCAGGCTGTACAGGAGCTAGTTCAAGTACTGAAAAAACAGCTTTCTTCTTCAAAGAAGGTGAAGCCTTAGCGACTGGATACAAGTGCTTTTCGTTCTTTGAGCCAAAAACGAACGACTTCGAACAACAATGCCGCTTCGAGCAACAAAAGCACAATTTGTACGGAAAAGAGAAACCAGCGTCCGCTCTGGACGAACTGGATAAGATTCATGACGATCGCACTTGTAACGATTCCCGTCATGGCAATGGCAGGAACGAGGGTATACCAGACCGCTTTCTTGATACGATAAAGATAGACGCTCAAAACCGCCAACCCCAGCAAGGCCAGAAGCTGATTGGTCGTTCCAAAGACCGGCCAGAGCACCATCCCGCCTTTTGCGCCACCTTGCGAAAAACAAAGCGCCGCAGCGCTGGCGACGGCCAGAAACGTCGGCAAATGGATACCGGTCAACGGTTTGATGCGAAAATCCTGCCCCAATTCATTCAGTGCGTACCGCTGAAGTCGCGTGGCTGTGTCCAGAGTCGTTGCCGCAAACGCCACGACCGTAACGGCAACAATCGTTTTCGCGAAAGCCAACGGCAGCCCGATTCCCGCCAGCAGGTTCCCGGAACCGTCGATAAACGCCCCAACCTTCGCGCCAAGTCCCGAAGCGGAATTCCAGTCGGCATAATGATGGGAAAATGCCGCCATCCCTTGGAGAATTTCGCCGTCTTTCCCGACGATCCCCATTTCGATTCCCGCCGTACAAGCCACGATAACGAGCAGAGCCAATAAGCCTTCGAGCAACATCGATCCGTAGCCGACAAGTTGCGAAGAGGATTCCTTTTGGAGTTGTTTGGAACTCGTCCCGGAAGAGACCAGCGAATGAAACCCCGAAATCGCTCCACAGGCCACCGTAATGAACAAAACCGGGAAAAGCGGAGGCGCGCCAGCCGGTTTTTTTACATATACAGGTACGTTGATATCCGGAGCGGCGTTGAAAATCGCTACCGCCAACAACACCATAACCAGATACAGCACGTGGGAATTGATGTAATCGCGTGGCTGTAAAAGCCACTGCACCGGCAGAATGGAAGCCACATAACAGTATGAAAACAGCAGGATCGCCCACCAAATGAGGCTATCCACACCGAAAAGATTTGGCATGGACAGGGGAACCCGCGTACCGAGCAGAATCAATCCGATAAATACGAGAGTCGCTACGCTGCCGGTCAAGGCCAGACGCCCGGTTTTCCGATAGGCAAGCCCGAAAGCGACGGCCACAAACATCACGGACCAGGTGGGAAGAACCGAAGCGGGAAACATTTTGAACAGGATGCCGATCACCAAGGCGAATACAGCGATTACCAACCAGAGCAAAAACACGATAATCAGCAAAAAAACGCTTCGAGCACCGGGAGATACTACGTTTCCGGCAATCGAACCGATATTTCTCCCCTCATACCGCAAACTTAGAACCATCGCCCCGAAATCGTGAACCGCTCCGGCAACCACCGAACCTACAATGATCCAGACCGCTGCGGGCATCCATCCCCAGATTACGGCAATCGCCGGTCCGACAATCGGCCCCGCTCCCGCAATGGACGTGAAATGATGCCCCATAACAACCTTGGCATCGGTTGGGACGTAATCCTTCCCATCGTCGATTTCACACGCTGGTGTGGTTCGTTTATCATCCAGCCGAAACACTTTTCGGGACAACCAACGACCATATACGAAATACGCCAACAAAAACCAGGCACTTGCAAACGTCAAAAACCACGCGGAATTCATCGAACTGCCTCCGAGATGCACAATCTACCGATCTGGTTTTTTCCTACAAATTCCGGTCATCTTCCACCCAGCAACGAAATGTGTCAAGTTCTGAATCTTTTTGAAAAAGAAAGACTTTCTCTGAACAATAGAGACTTCGTTTTCCCGAATCGAAGTGCTATACTCGGTTGCGTTTTTTCTACAATCGGGTCAGATCATGCCATCTTCACCAAAATCCTCACGTCCTCGTCCCATGCCGATGGGTTTGTTCCTTCTTGCACTGTTCGGGGCGGTTATCGGCGTGGTGGGCATCGCTTCGGAGATGGGAACGTGGTTTTCGTCCGACCACGCAGACGAAAGCCTGTCCGAAATGCTGGAGCGAGTGGAAGGAGAACTGACCCCGGAGCAGAAAGACGCCGTTGCGACGTTTCGACAATCCCCGGAGCTATTGGAACGGATCGAAGAATTGATGGAATCAGTGAAAAGCCTGGTACCCATGCCGGGAGTCTACCGAACCGCGAATTTTCTGTTCGCCATCGTGGCGTTGGCGGCGGCAGTGGGGATGTTCAAGCGAAAAGACTGGGGAAGAAAGCTGGAAATCGGATTTATCATCGCAGCAACGCTTTTTGCGGCGCTGTACGGCTACCTGATGATCCCTGGATTCGGACGGTTAACGGTTGAATTTGCTAAAGCTATGGGCGCTTCGAGAATGGCCGAAACGGGAAATCTTGAACGAAATCTATACCTTGGATGGACGGCTATCGTCCTGCTATTTGCAGTGTTACACGCAGGAATCGTGTGGTATCTCACACGCACCAATATACGGGACGTGTTCGAGGAAAACGAAAACAGTTGACCCGTAAGAATCCCCCTATGGTTTCCGAATAAATCAACCCGGTAACAAGCGAATTCCCGTCCACTTGTTTCCCGGCTTACCGGGGCGGGAACGTGCTTAACGTCCCCGGTGACCGTTCTTTTCATGCCTCAATCAAAATCGAGGTCTTCTTCTCCACGCAGACACCGAGCGTAGTAGCGATTGCCTTTGTAGTCGAAGTCGATGAACCCGTTGTAGAAATCCACGTAAAAAGCGTGCTTTTCACTGTCTTCTTTGGGTGTATCGGACCAAAAAACTTTTTCAGGCATTTTGGGAAACTCGGTTACCGGAAAATTCCCCGGCTCGCCGATCAAACCCATCAGATCGTACTTGGTCGGCAAACGCCAGTCATCGGCGCCCCCGTACTCAAGCTTTTCGCAATAGGCGTTAGCTTCTTGCCAACTTTTTTTCGCGGCGAAGGTAAGCGCCCATTGAAGGCCCGTGTCCTGGTCGATGACGACGGGTTCGTTTTCAACCGGCTCGGTGATCTTGTACCGTGTGGCGGCGTAGGCGAGAGAAAAAACAGTGGTCAGTATCAACAACACGAATAGCAACCCGACCGGCACCCCACGTCGACTTGAACAACGCATGATGAGGCTCCTTTCGATTTCGGGTGAGTAAAACGCGAAGCGAAAAGCCCTCCTTTCCCATTCGCTTGTTTGGCAGGAGACTATATAACATCTAGAATAAACGGAAAAAGCAGGATTTTCAACCGTATTTTCGATCTTTTGCCATCTTTTTCCAAAATGCATTTCTTTCAAAATAAAATGCCCCGGTCGAAAAACCGGGGCAGGACGCAAGGGGCGGGAAGGGATTAATCGAGGGGGAGACAGATATTTCCGCCAAAGCAATCAGCATCAGGATCATCCACGCAATCTACGGCTGCGCAGAACGTGCCTTGGGGGCAGTCGTCGTCCGCCTCGCAGGGAAGGTAGGGTTCGGGCGTAGGAGCGGCGGGCCTGCAAATGCCATAGGATTCACAGAATTCATTCCCAGCTTCGTCAACCCAACACATGCCGGTGGAAGGATCGGTCGTGCATTCGATCGTACCGTCATCCAGTTCGATGCAAATTTCTTCTTCACCCATCACTTCGCAGACATAGTCCGCACCGCAGTCGGCATCGGTCATACAAAACTCAGGAGGAACCGATGGGTATTCGCAGATACCCGTCACGAATTCTTCGCAGTTGGCGGGATCATCGGCATCGCAGGGGTAGTCAGGGTCGGCAGGGGTACGCACGAGGAAACAAACCATACCTTCGGGGCAATCGGCATCGTCGCTGCATTCCGTATTCGGGGCCGGGATGCACACACCACCCACGTAACCAGGAACCGGGAAGCATTCTTCCGTACCGTCATCCAGCACGATGCAGTCTTCTTCGGGGTAAACATTCACGAAGTCACAGATCATTCCTTCGGGGCAGTCCTCATCCACATAGCATTCCGGCTCGGGCTCATTGAAAGCCACGCAAACACCGGGGAAAGGCGGTTCTTCGCAGAACACTTCGCCGTTTTCGTCCATCCAGCAAGTATCGGAATTTCCGTAGCATTCCACAGAACCGTCATCCAACTCTACACAGACTTCTTCGCCTTCGAACACGGGAAGTTCGCAGATCATGCCGTCAGGGCAATCGGCATCAGACCAGCACTCTTCCGGTGTTTCGATGGGCTGGCAGATTCCCTCGGGGATGCAGCGCTCGGCTCCACCGCAGCGTGCACCGTTGCTGTCCAGATCATTCCAATGTCCGGTCTCGTCCCAATTGATCTCGCAGAAGTAGCCCGTCGGGCAGTCGAGATCGTCGAAGCAGATCATCGGTTCTTCGTTCGGAACACACTGGCCGTAACCTTCCGGTCCGAATTCACAGATCATGCCTTCCGGGCAATCGGCGTTGGAACGGCAATCATCCCCACCATAGCACTCCCACTGGCACATGTTTTCCATGCAAAGGAAGTAGCCTTCACATTCCGGGATTCCAAGCTCGCCCGTCTCGAAAAGTTCCCAGCAATCATCATCGGTGCGGCATTCATCGGGCTGGGTGCATTCCCAGACACACATCCCATTGATGCAGGCAAGGTTGCCTTCACAATCGTCCAAAATCAGTTCGCCGTTTTCCAAATATTCCCAGCAATCGGCGTTGGACGTGCATTCTTCCTGGTAGGGCATGCATTCGCCACCCATGGGATACGGCATTCCACCGTTTTCGTCGAGGTCATACATTCCCTCGTCATCCGCCATCGGGTAGACGGCGCAGAAGTAACCTTCAGGGCAGTCGGCATCGTCGAAGCACTCGTACCATTGCTCGCTGATGAAATCGCAGTAGCCCGTGTTGCAGACGAAGTAGCCTTCGCAGTCGGGTTGGGGAACATTGGGGTTCGTGTAGCAATCGGCATCGGTGCGGCATTCATCGCCACCGGAGGCGCAGAAACCTACGCCGGGATTGGGGGTGCCGGTGGTCGGATCCCAGCAATCACCTTCTTCGTCGCAGAACGGTTCCACGTCGGTCGGGTAGACGTAGTCGCAGAACATGCCTTCGGGGCAGTCGCTATCCGAGGCGCATTCCCAATCCTGCTCACAATGCCACTGGCAAGTATTTTCGATGCAAGCCCAGTCACCGATGCAATCCGGGATGGCGATATCGAGATTCCAGCAATCCTCCGGCTCGACGCATTCCAGCGTGCAAGGCTCGCCCACTTCCACAGTCAAACGGCCGTAAAAGGTGGAATGATCCTCATTATAAACCTCGATGAAATAGGTTTCGCCATCGGTGAGATTGTGAAGAGTGACTTCCAGATCCATGCGGCAGGTGCAGCGGCTGTCTTCGCTGGAGGTGTTGATCTCGGTCAGTGTGATTTCCTGACCCCGGCGCTCCATGTTGAAAGCCATTTCAGCCGAGCAGTTTTGCAGGCTATCGAAATGATAGACCGTTACCTCGGTGCCTTCGGTGCGATAGTCGAGCGCTCCGATGTAAAAGTCGGAGCTTCCAGCCTCGGAAGGATCGGCATCATCGGCCAGCGCTTTAAGCACCAACTGGTCGTCTTGGGATTTGCATTCGCTTTGGGAGGGTTCTCCCAGGAAAATGCCGTCTTGCGAGCTGTCTTCCTCCAGACAACCAAGAGAGAACAGCAAAGACAGACAAGACAGGATGATCCAGCTTTTTCGAATCATGATCGGTACTCCTTTTTCCTGTATGGTCTTAAAATGTGACATGTTTTCTTTCCTCTAAACCTTCGAGCTCGGTTGCTTTTGTAAAACTGCAGGAAACGGGCCAAAATCACAAAAAATCAACGACGCAAAAAAACCACGTACAATCAAGCAGTTAGATAGACCTCAAAATTGACAACGCAACGTATGTCAAGTTTTCTTTCCACACCCGCAAAGAAAAGACGTCCCCTGAAAACATTGTGTATTTATTGTAATTGATCGACAGGGTAACGTTTCACCCCTCCAGCACTATGGATGCGATATGGATGCGATTGAGAATCATCTAGTCCAAGGGTGTCGTGGTTTTGGCTGCCGGACGGGAAAGAAAATTTCGAAAAAAAATGGTGTGACAGAAATCATCAAGATTCGAAAATGGTTAACGTTTTCGGTTATATAACAGCCTATGGATTTTTCATCCCGTCATGAGGACTGTTGCAGCCCATGAGAAACCTTGACAGCCCGACGCAAGTTAAGTAAATTTTAAGTAATTAAACATAATTTAACCCCCTATAATATTAAGGAAAGGCTGGGGTTAATGAGCAAGTTAAAGAAAATTAGAAAAGATCGTTTGTTGTCCAAACTCGAACTCGCCCGACAGGCCGGTGTCTCTGCCGTAACCATCGATCGCATCGAGCGGGGATACAAGTGTCGGGTTTCTACTAAACGTAAGATACTGAAAGCATTAGGGATTGCCGTCAACGAACGCGAAATCGTTTTCGAAGACGACGAGGAATAATTCCTCAGAATCCGGGATGTTTTTCGTCCCGGTCCTTACCTTTTTGGCAACGATCCAGTCACTTTCTTTCTATCGAACAAACGAAAAACCTTCATCGTCTGATCGACGAAATCTTACGAAAACCTTTCTTGGAACACTTTCAAATAAGTCATGCAGCCTCTTATCAAGGAACGTGTCGTTTTCCATGATATTTTGGTACACGACCATTGCAACCCAGAGCAAAAAAGGTATGATCCAAGCTTAGGCATTCACTAAGATTTTCCGAGGGAACCATGGGCGATATCAAAGTACTGTTCGACGAAAAAAAGATAGCCAAACGTGTCGCGGAACTGGGCCGTCAGATTACCAGCGATTACCGGGATAAAAAGAAAGAAATCCTCATCGTGGGGGTGTTGAAGGGATCGTTCGTTTTCATGGCCGATCTCTGCCGGGCCATTGATCTGCCGCTCAAGGTGGGATTTCTCGCACTATCGAGTTACGGCGACGAAACCAAGTCCACCGGTCAGGTTCGGCTGGTCAGCGATCTCGGTATCCCCATTCGGGACAAGCATGTGATCGTGGTCGAAGACATCGTGGACACCGGCTTGACACTGCAATATCTGTTCGACAACCTCCGCAGCCGTAATCCGGCAAGTCTGCGGCTTTGTTCGCTTCTGGAAAAACCGGCATGCAAGAAAGTCGAAATCCCCATCGACTACCTGGGCTTCCAAGTGCCGGACGAATTCGTTATCGGTTATGGCCTGGACGCAGCGCAACTCTATCGAAACCTGCCGTACATCGGGATTCTAAACGTAGACGCACAACCATAGAGGTACCGGCGGATGACAACCCCGCGTAAAGCCATCGACAACTTTCATCTGCCGTTGCTGGGCGTATCCTTGACGATCTGCATCCTCGGATTGTTTAACCTGTACTCCGCGTCCTCCGCAGGTTCAGCCCCCTATTTCATGAGTCAATTGGCATGGATGGGCTTGGCACTGGCCGCAGGGATCTTCGCTGTACTCATCGATTACCGCATCCACGAACGCCTCGCCTACTTCTATTTTTTCCTGGTGGTATTCCTGCTGCTGGCGGTCTTTTTCTTTCCATCCGCCGGAGGAGCGAAACGCTGGATTCCACTGGTGTTTTTCAAATTACAACCTTCGGAACTGGCCAAACTGGCTATCGTCGCCGTTCTGGCTCGCTGGTTCCACGACGACGCCCGCAGCCGTCCGTATACGTTGAAACAATTACGAATTCCCCTTGCACTTCTGGGTAGTTGCGCATTGCTCGTACTGATGGAACCGGACCTCGGCACCTCGCTGCTGATTCTGGCCATCGGCGGAACCCTTATTCTGTTCGTGCGTGTGCGCTGGAAATCCTTGGCGCTGGTTTTGGTCGTCATGATTTTAGTGAGCTTTCCGGCCTGGAAATTCGTGCTCAAAGACTACCAGAAACAGAGAATTCTCAATCTGCTGGAACCCGAGGCGGACATCAAGGGCAGCGGCTATCACCGGCGCCAATCGATCATCGCCATCGGTTCGGGCGAGACATTCGGCAAAGGCTATCAGGAAGGCACACAAACCCAATTGAAATTTCTGCCCGAAAAACATACCGATTTCATTTTCTCGGTCTGGGCCGAAGAACACGGCTTTGTCGGGTCGTTTGCGCTTTTGTTGCTCTATTTCGCGCTATTTCTCTTCGGCTTGCAGATTTCATCGAGCGCACGAGAGCGTTTCGGTGCTTTGCTTGCACTCGGCTGTACGGCGATTCTCTTCTGGCAGATGCTGATCAATATCGGAATGGTATTGGGTATCCTTCCCGTCGTAGGTATGACCCTACCCTTCATGAGCTACGGCGGCACCTCGCTGGTCGTTTGCGCCATCAGCGTTGGATTGCTTCTGAACGTCTCCATGCGCCGCTACATGTTTTAATTTTTCACGTCAGCGACGTAAAAAAGAACCACACCCAGTAGTAAAAAAGGGCGCTTTCTCGCAAAACGCCCTTCTCGTGAAAAAACGTAAACATCGTTATTTTGCAAATCGTGCCAACCTCAGACCGATGTTCGGATCTCGATAAACCGGCGAAAAACCTTCCCTTTTCGCCACCCGACAGGCAGACATACCGTTTTTCCAACCGCCACCACGCACCGTGCGATGGACGTTGAAAATCGGGGTATCGTCCACTTTCTCGCCAGGTTTCGGGTAGGGCAGATAACGGCTCCAGGTCCATTCCTGAACGTTGCCGATAATGTCGAAAAGCTTCCACGGATTGGGAGGAAATCGACCGACTTCGACCGTTTTTTCTCGATACACTCCCTTTTCGCAGCCCGGAACGCTAAACGTAGCGTTGAAATTCGCCTGCTCGGCGCTTAGGCAATCTCCCGTGTAAAATCTCCCCTTCGTCCCCGCACGGGCGGCATACTCCCATTCTTGCTCGGTAGGAAGACGGTAGCCTTCGCAATCGGGAACCACTCGTGTCAATTCGCCCTTGCCTTCGTAGCACTTCGACAAACCGCTTTTCTCGGACAACCGGTTGGCGAAATCCACGATCTCGAACCAGGTCACGTTCTCCACCGGGCAATTCGGCCCGCATTCCTTGAAATGACTGGGATTTTTTCCCATCACAGCATTCCATTGCGCCTGGGTAACTTCCGTTTTCCCAAGCCAAAACGGCTTTTCGATGACAACGGCATGTCCGCGCTCCATCGGAATGAAATACGGGTCGTTTTCGTTGGTTCCGATCTCGAAGCGTCCAGCCTCGATACGAACCATCTCGATATCCAGCGGGGAACTCGGTGTTTTCTCTTTGTTAACAACCGGTTGGGCAGGCTCGGCAGGCGGTTCCGATACAGCGGAAGGCGCTTTCTCCGAACACGCAGTCAAAACCGCCAGGCAGATCAAGACAACGACCGGAAGTTTTCTTCGTGTTACCGTCCATGGGTGAAATTTCAGCATGATACATCCTCGAAAACATCTTGGAACCAGCCTGCTGCCCCTCCAATGCAAGCCACGATCAAGACTTATAGTATGAGACCTTTTTCCACCGAAAACAAGCATCTCCGAACAAAAACGCCCCCTGAACGGGGGCGCTTTGGATTCTATCCGTTTCGGTTATCTCGTCATTCGCATCAGGCAGTTCATCACGATACCCATGCAATCCACCTGCATTCCGTTGATATACCCTTCGGTACATTGAACGATGGAATCGATGCTCTGGTCATCCCTGCCGGACAGCCCCGCACCGCAGACTTCATCCCATTCCAGCCGCGTAGGAGGAATTCCGATCAGGCAGATCATTTCCTCGCCTTCCTGCTCTCCATACCGATACGTGGGAACCACGCAACTTGGCGGAAGCATGGACGATCCTTGCGGACAATCGGACGCGGTTTCGCACTCGGTACGGCAGATACGTGCGCCATCGAACATCGAGTACGCACAGTGGGTGTTTTCATCGCAGGCAGAATCGTCGTGACACACCGTGCAACCGTCGTTATCCACCGTTCCGTCGCAATCGTTGTCGCGTCCGTTGCAGATTTCGCTTTCTTCGCTATCGCACATTCCGCAATAGGTACGGAAGCCATTGGGAGGCAGACACACACCACCCATACAGAACGTTCCGTCCGAGCAGGTTTCACCGTTTTCACAGGTTTCGACGCAGATTTGCATCCCCAACTCGATCAACGCCTGACAATGGCCGGAAGCGCATTGGGAATCGTTCGCGCATTCGTCGCAAACACCACTCTGGCAATCTCCCTCCCGTCGCGGGGTGCATTGATCCGTATAACTCAGGCAGTCCTCACGGTTGACGCAGGTTGCCGGATCGCTGGCCATTTTCACCGCCACGTAAGCATCCACCATACCCCAGCCGTAATAGATGCTGTGGTTGTTTTCGTCCCATTCTCCGTTGAGCGGGTCGATTTTACGAGCCGAGCGCTTGAGAATATCCCGCACGTCGGCGGCGGTCAGGTCCGGGTTGGCCGAGATGATCAGACCCACAACACCGGAAACGAACGGCGAAGCGGAACTCGTGCCACCGAAGCTCTTCGTGTACCCCGGTTGTCCTTCGATATCGACAACCGTTCCCGACGGCGAAACGGTCACGATGCCGTTCATTCCGCCGTTGGACGGCGCGGCAATGTCGATCCCAGCGCCCCAGTTGGAATAGAAGGATTTCAGTCCCTGGTCATCCACGGCGGCAACCGCCACGCTGTTTTCGTAGTTGGCCAGCGGGCTGGCGGCGACATCTTCGTTGGAGTTGCCCGACGCGAAGACGATAACCATACCCTTGCCGTTGCGGCCATTGGATTCGGCATATTCGAAGGCATCTTCAATGACCGTCGGAATCGGCTGGATACCCGGCGTATCGCCCGCCACACCCGGATCTCCGCCCCACGGTCCCCAGCTATTGTTGACCACTGCGGTTCCCTGATCGGTGTGCCAGGTGAATTTCTCGGCGATTTCGGCATCGCTCAGACCGCTGGAAACGGAATCGGAAGTGTCGATGGTCCACGAGCAACGAACACCGCAATAGGGACAAACACCCACAACGCCCTTACCATTGTATCCCTGGGCGGCGGCGACACCGGCCACACAAGTACCATGACCACCGAATCCGCTCGTACCATCAAGACGACTTTCCCAGTCGTCTGGGAAGTCGTAGGTATCGGCCATTTTGCCTTCAAATTCCTCGTGGTTGAGGTCGCAACCATCGTCGTTGACACCCACGACCACGTCCGACGAACCTTCCGTAACGACCCAGGCTTCCCATACGCGGCTATCGGCGTATCGCACAGACTCATTTTCGCCTGTGTTACGCAGATGCCATTGCATCGGGTACAGCGGGTCGTCCGGGGTATCGTAGGTTTCGTAGAACCGTACCCAGTCCATATCCGCTTCGAAACGAGCATCATGACGGAGGGTTTTCAACGCTTCCAGTGCTTTGACCGGTGATTTCGCGTAGGCGTACAGGCGGTCGGTCCAATGCAGGGTTTCGATCTCGTCCAGACCGGCACCGGTCAGAGCTTTGTCCCGCTCGACCACGGACAACGAATCGCTTTTGACGATCAACCGTCCCGTCGCGGCCACGACGACACCCCAGGCGTTCTGGTAGGTCGGCAGAATTTCCAACTGTTGTTCCAGCGCTTTGGCCGCTTCCTCGCTGACCGAGGACAGGAAACGCAACCGGACGTACCGGCCGTTCGCTTCGATTTGAGCCGAAACGTCGTACGCGTCAAGCAATCCCTGAAGATCTATCGACGCCCGTTTTCTGGCGACAACATGGGAAAGCGCGGGGGTCATACCCTCGGGAGTCAAGGCTACAACGTGCCGGGATTGCTCGGTTTTTCCAAGATAGGCACTTAAGCATTCTCCCACGGCCCAGCAAGCCGTGTATGTGCGAGGATCGAATAGCCAATCTCCGCAATACTCGATAGCGTCGCAGTCGTTTTCAACACTCGCACAACGCTGGAAATACTCGTTGGATTGGGAATCCCCGAAGAACGGCAGGTTGTCGGCATCTTCGCAGAGATACAAACAAGCATCGAGACTTTCGAGCGGCTCTGCCGTCAGGTGGCCGCATTCGTCCATTTTCGTGCAGGCATCGAAACAGCTGATCGAGTCGGCAGGCAAGTCGTCCACGCTGCCGCGCCGGGGACCGGTTTCCACTTCTTCCTCAATTTCCGCTTCGTCCGCGATTTCTTCCTCAGCCTCGATTTCGTCAATATTATCCTCGTCGGCGGGAGCCATTTCCTCTTCATCGGCCGGGAGAGGTTCGTCCTGATCGGCGACCACATCATCGTTGTTATCGACGTTTTCCTGGACATCCTGATCGCCGGGATTGTCCGTGGTTCCGCTAGAGTCTCCTCCACCGCAGCCGGAAAATACCAAAGCGACGACCCATACCATCAAAATGAAATAATTTCGCATACTGTCCTCTCGTTCGACGATAAATACGATCATGCTTGAAAATGGAAAAAACGACGAAAAATCAATGGCGTATTATGCGGCATTTATTTCGGTCGGTAAAGGATAGATCCCAGTTTTTTCAAATTTACGGGTAATTTTCTCGAAACTCTCAGTACACTAAAATGGAACGTGGCAGGACAAATTCCGACCAGGGACGCCCCCGATGGTCGAGCAGTTTTTCCATCAGAAATTGCGCTCGTAAAAACATGTCTTTGGCAAAACGCGGGTGCACCACGAAGCGGGTGGAGGTTACGAAAGAACGGATCAACCCTAACGCAAGTCGGGTATCGAACTCCGCGTCGCCGTGACGTTCGGCAAATCCTTTGGAAAAATCATACAAACTGTCGGAAACGAAATTCAGGCGCAGGCGGTGCCGGTTTTCGAAAAGCGGCAAGCGAAAGGCCGACACGAGGAAAATGGAGATATCCTGCACGTAATCCGTTTGTGTAGAGCGATTCAGATCGATGAAGTTGATTTTCTTTTGCTTGCTGTCGTACAGGATATTGTCGATGTTGAAATCCCCATGAATGAAAACGGAAAACGGCGCAAAAAGCGTTCGCTCGATATCGTTCAATTCCTGTATCAACCGATGCGTCGACGGCAACTCCAAATCGTTGATTCCGGCAGTGGCGGTATTGAAGGCAGGATGCAACCGATAGACGCTTGACAGGCGGTCGAGAAGCTGCTCCATGAAACCGGCTTGAGCGGGTTCGTCCCGCCAGGTCATCTCCCAAAGCACTTCCAGCAGTTTTTTCAACTGGTTCATGCCATCGGCCAGCAGGTTGGAATCGGGTTCCAGAATGATTTCCTGAAAATTGATGCCGCCCAAATATTCCAACAACAGCGAGGCATAGTTGCCTTTCGGCTGAAAACCGAACAGTTTCGGAGGTAAGCCAGGACAAAGGCGTTCCCAAGTTTCGATGTTCTCCTTTTCCCGCGTCAGTTTTCCAAGATTTCCGTCCTTGAAAATCGCCCAGTGGCTGTGTTGATCCGTGGTGGGTTGACGAACGCGCCCGATACGACAACCCGATCGGGTTTCGCCGATGGTTTCGAAATGGGTGTGGTGAACAGGAATTCCCGGCGAGGAGGCGTCGCTGCTGACGTCGAAACTGTTGCGCAGCGCTAAATACTGGTGAATTTTGAGCTTTTCTCCGATCACGGATTCGATGATCGCCTCGCCGATATTCAGCAGACAATCGCCCATTCGTTCGAGATAACGGAAAATCAACAGAGCCGTAACCAGCTTTTGCGCAGGGTTTTCTTTGGGATCTTCCGACGAACAGTTTTGAAGCTGTTGCAAAATGCTTTGAAAGTCCTTTTTATACAGATCATCCAAGGCAAATTCGCATTTGCAGATTTCCAGAGCCGCATCCAGATCCTGAGTAAACAGTGTCTTTTCGACGATGGACAACGCTTTATTGACATAATGAAAATGCAGTTTGAAATCGTAGCGATCCAGGAAATCCGGGTCGCCAAGATGGCAAATCTGGCCGACGATGTTCGTGCAAAAGTCTGCGATGTTTTCGAGGTTGTTGACGATGACGATTCCCGCCTGGAGAATTTTGACCACAGATTTGTCGAAATCACGCGATTCCGCCAGCTTGCGAAACACGTTGCGGGTGATGAAATCCTTCATGCGGTCGATGTAATCGTCCCGATTGAGAATGCTTTCTCCGAGGCTGCCGTCCCAGTCGGTCAAGGCGAAACGGGTTTCTTCGACCTGCTTGCCGACCTCGACCACCATCAGACTGAAATTTTCTCTAAGTGCACGTAAAGGAGGCATGGCGGGTTACGTCCTGACGATCAGGTTGCCGGGCTTTTCTTTGCCTTCATTGGGTTTCCAGCCGATTTGCAAAATGATTTTCGAGCGGTCCTCGGCATGAACGACCCGAAGCTTGAGGTTCATCAGGTCCGGGGGAATGAGTTCGATCTCGTCTTCCTCGCTGTGAAAAGCGATACGGCCGTTGTCGATGCCTTCCCAGAGGGTTTTCAAGTATTTTACGATGGATTTTCGATCCTGAATGGATTCATGCTTGAATTCTGTGATGGATTCCGGCATGGTCAACTTTCCTGCACGCATAATGACGGCAAGCCTAAATGTCAATAAAAAGCAATGCGTACCCGCATTTTCTCCGGCTACGTGGTGTACCTATTTATATTTATAATTAATATACACCATTAAAGTTTAAGTATAAAGGTAAAGAAGGTAAAATTTCAAACGAATTTTTAACATTTTGGTGTTTTTCGGTGCATTCTTTTGGCGAGTTTGGCGAAAAGATATTGGACCACCAGCCGTGGCTTACAGTACACTTTCGAACGAAGCATGAAACATGCGGGATAAATCATCTCGTTCGAGTGGGGAGACGTATGAACAAGCGCCGAAAACAATGGGCGAAATGGGAAACCCGGCTGGCCAAACTACGGCCGCACAAACGACGAACGCCAGGGAAACCCTTTCTTTTCGAAGATGATAGAGATTGGGAACGGATACAAAGCCTGTATCGACAGGCCGGTTTCACGCCCTATGAAGAAAACCTGTACGACGATTCCGGCAAGCCAGTGGAAAGCCATTGTCTGGTTCGTATCAAAAGCACCGAAGACGCAAAAAAAACCGTATCGATAGCCCATGAAGAAAATTTCGGTGCCATAGCCATCGGCAGTCTGACAAGCGCGGTCGGGGCTTTTCAGGTGCAGAAAAAAGCGAAATTGCACGGATTGAAAGGGTTTGTAGGTCTTTTGGTGCATCCCAACGGTCGTTTGGAAAATGTTTCCCTTCAAGATGCCGTCGATAGTGAAGTGTTCGAAGCCGTCGTTCCCGATTCACCGACTCTAAAAAACAAAGTGGTCGTATACCGAAGTCACAACCCGTCGATCAACCATCGCGTACGTGCCTGGGCAGGATTGACGCCCGCCGAAATCAACGAAGCGCTAGTGGACATTCTGGGGGCGGGTCATTCGGTCTTTCTCGATCTGACCACCTTCAACCAGGCCCAGATCGGCGCGGTGGTCTGCAACGGCAGCCAGGGACCGGTACGCGCCAACGCCCGCTTCAACCTGCATGCCGTCACGCTGGTAGACGGCTCCGGCATGGTGCGCCGTCTGAAAGGCGACGAGGCGAAAATGCAAGTCGGCCTAAGCGGTAGCGCCGGACTGGTTACGGAGGTGACGCTCGAAGTCATTCGAGAGGGTGTCAACGAATTCGGCTTTTTCATTCCGCTTCCCGGTGGTATCGGCAAACAGTACGCGGGGATGGTCAACCATCTGCCCCGCGTGATGTCGGTGCTCGATCCCTACGCCCGTGCCGTGTTTCAAGACTCCCCCGACGGTCGAAAACTGGTCGCGGCACGAGGACAGGTATTGCTCAAAGGATTCGAGATCATCACCCGCGACGAGTTACGCGCCACCTATGGCAGTTTGCGGGAAGACAGCGAAGAACGCGGTCGCATCGGCAGTCTATTGGAAACCATGCGCGATGCGAAATGCCATATCGGGCTGTTGGTCAACTGCACCACCGACGTGTCCGAGGACGAAATGATCGACCTTCTCGAAGCGCTGTTCGAAGAACCGCCGGAAGGTCGTGAAGAACCTGACAACCTTTTCGCCGCGATTCGCGGTTTGCAGAAGTGGCGGGACATCTACCGCTCGGACGATCACGACGACGACGCGGACGAAGATATCGTGTATTTCCTGCCCAGCGAAATGCGTGCGTTAAAACGAATGCGCGAAGCCATTCCCGAGATGACCCGAGCCTCGAAATGGAAGGGGTTCACCACCTCAACCGACTTCAATTGCAGAATTACCGGCGACGATCCCGCCCTGCGTGAACGAGCCTACAAGGCCGTGATGGAAGTGTACTGGGCCTACGTTCAGGATCTGCGGGACCGTCAGTTCCGTGTCTACATTTACGGGCATGCTCATCCCGGCATGGTGCAGGAAGCCGTCAGCGGGGGAATCGATCCCCACATTCGTGCCACATATTTTCTCGAAGGCGAGGACGAGGACACCCGCAAGCGCGCCTCAGAAGCCTACGTTTTTCTGCAAGATCGCAAAAAAACGCTCATAAAACACCTCGAAAGCCTGCACGGACAGTTCGGTATCGAGTTCGAACCGGGTGAAAAACACCTTTCCACAGCGTATGCACGCTGGCTGGAGCGACGCGACCCGGAACGAACCGAAGAACTGTACCGGTACACACAAACCTATGGAGGAAGGACGTTCGGCGCAACGAGTCGCTTGAAACTGCACGCACACCCGCCACGCCTGGAGCATGGCATTCTCAACGCTTTCGCCTCGGACCCGTCGCTACCGACCTCCGCACCGGCTATCGCTCGGTTGCATACTTCGATTTTGCTATGGTGCCAGCATTCTCACCGTAGCCCGGAAGGCATGCGAATCTTGTCCGAAACTCTGGGATTGCTGCGCGAATGGCTGGGTCTGGAACCCGACGAACGGGTGTTTTTCACCGATTCGACAGAAAAAGCGGTGGTCGCCTGTTTCAAAGCGTTGGTCAATCGCCGAAAAGGCGGCGTTGCGTTGGACTTGCGCGACAAAGAACAACACCAGCCCCCCGCCGAAGTTCAAGCCGTCGCAACCAACAACCCAAAACTTCTGGACGATCCCGCCTGGACCGAGATTCACAAAATCCTGGTCATGCAAACTCTAGAACGTCCTTCGGCGGCGATGCGTCGTAAAGCGGCTGCCTTTGTGTTTTCGGGCGAGCTTTTCGGCCTGCAGGAAGAACTGGGGCTGCTCGTCTGTCATGCCGAAACTTTGGAAGTGGCTCGAAAAACCGCCAGCCGCAATCAAATCGGTTACATGCATTCTCTGCTCGAAATGGACGAGCGCCCACACGAAACGCTTGAAACACCCAAAATACAGGCGATTGCCGAGTTGGGATGTCGCGTGGCGCTGGCGTTGGGACAGACATCTTCTCTCTCTCCTGAAAAGGCGAAAGAACGGCTTCGGAACCAGCAAGATTTTTTCACGCTCAACCCCGGTCCGGCACAAATCAACCGGCGGATACTTAAACGCAGCATGGAAACCGAGCGCCGCCTTGCAGATCTCACCGGGCAACCCGAAGCTCGTAAACAAGCCGCTTTGGAAGTCGAAAGCCTCTTGCGCAAGTACCTGAATCTTCCGAAAAATTACAGCATCTTCTTCACCGGTTCCGCCACGCAGGCCATGGAACAGACGGTCGAAAGTCTCGATGTGGATTTCGGAATCGTGGGAGTCAAAGGAGCGTTCGGAGAACGAATGCTGGATGTCGCCCGCCGTTTCGGTACGGGGCGTGTCAAATCGGTACGATTACGTTGGGGAGAAGGTGAGAACGGCCAGCTACAGTCCATCGCCTCGGAAATGTTGAGCAAACTTCCCGCGTCCAATCTGAAGCGGTCGGACCGGAGCGTCGGTTTTTTCATCACGGGACACGAAACGAGCACGGCGGTACAAACCGATGTTGGGGCACTCATCCAGGCGATTCGCAACCGGGTGAATAAACCAGGAAAAATCAAACGAAAACGTGCCACAACAGATCCGTTTCTCTTCATCGTGGACGGCACCAGCGAATTCGGATATCTGCGACGGGAATGGAAAGACATCGACGTGTATTTCGGCTCGGTACAGAAATTCATGGGTTGTCCCGCCGGGTTGGGCGTGCTGATCGTTTCCCCGAAAGCGATGGAAGTGGCCAGACGACGAGAAAGCGAACGCAGCCCCGAAGATGTCGCCATGGTCTATCGAACGTTTCCTCAAATGGAGAAAGAGCAGTTTGCCGGTCACTACCATAACTTACGAGGTATTCTCCAACTGGGTGAAGCGTTGGAAGACTACCTCGAACGAGGCGGTTTGCGTTCCATCCAAAAAGAGACGGAACGCAAAATGAAAGTGGTGCAAGAAGCCATCGAAAATACGCCGCATCTCGTGCAAGCGGTACAGCGTGTCGAGGATCGCTCCGGGGTGCTGGCGCATCTGCTGGGGGTAGACATCGAAGTATCCCGCCTGCGCGAACGACTGGAAAATCGCGTTACGATAGGGAGTGGATACGGACCGTTCAAGGGAGAAACGCTTCGCCTTTATCTCGGGCCGAATATCAGCGAAGCACAGGTAAAACAGGCGATGGACGCCTTGTTGGCGACCGTCCGGGAGATGGTCGCCCAGGGTGAACGTCTGGAGCGACCACTTCCGCGCAAATGCCGAAATCTGGACCAGGAATGGCTCGGGCTGCGAGAACATCCACGAGCAACAGGCGAAAAACGGAAACGTTTCGGTTTGAAACGACGATTCGGGGCCGTCAAAGGAAAACTGGCAAAGAAAAAAGGGCGGACATGACCGAGATGTTGCGAAAAAACGCGAAATATCGCAGCAAATTCCCCGTTTTTCGCTTCGGATTCCTTTGGTTGCTGGCGGTAACGTTGTTACTAACGATCGCTTCACAGCCACAAGAATCCTGGGCGCAGAATTCAACATCTCCTTGCGATTTCTCGACGCTGGCCGATCATCTGAAGGAACGAAACCTCCCGGTTCAACATGTGGAAAAGGCGCAAGAAGGCGCCATTCTTTTGCTCGGAGAAACCGAAGGACCACCCAAAGCATTGGTCTGGTTCGGAATTCTCGATAGCAAAGATTTGGCGACCTCTTCGGAAATCACTTCCAATGCGACCGACAAAACAAGGTGGGATCAGGCCATTCAGGACACGTTGAACCGTCTCGGGGAAGATCCTCATTTGTACAAATGCCCGGAATTCGTCACGACACAAGCCCGCAACATCGCCGATCTTCGCCCCGATCTTCGCAAACGACTGCAACCGAACGAACAGAACATTTTCACGCCATTTCCCCATCACGGCATCGATCATCAACCGATGTTTCTGGTCAACAAGATCGTCATCCTGGCGGTCTGGGCATTTTATCTATTGGGACTTGCATGGCTTCTCGCAGGTGGAATCAAGCACGGAAAAACGAGGGAACTCCTCGTAATGGCTTTCTTTTTCGTGGCAGCACTTGCGGTTCGGCTACTGTCATCAGAACGGTTGCCGATTGGTTCCGGGCATGGAGATTTCACCCACCTCAAAGACATGGCGATCTGGACTTTTGAGGGTTGGGACGTATACCTCGGGCAGGGCTACAAACCCACCTATCGTCTGCCGTTGTATCTGCTGATGCAGCTTTTCGGACCTTCCAGCCGGTTGGTATTCACCGCAAACGCCGTGGTGGGTGCGCTGGCTGTGATTCCCGCGTATGCCGCCGGTCGGCGCTTGAGCGGAACCGTTTGGGGAGGCAGTTTTTCCGCCCTGGCCGTTCTGGCTTTTCCACCGCTGATTTTCTTCTCCAACGGTCTTGTGATCGGTCCGATGGCGGGCCTGTTGTTGGCCGCGAGTTTCGCGCATCTTCTCGCCTGGCTGGAGCGCGACAAGAATCTGGACCTTGCCTTGTTTCTTTGCACGCTGCTTCTGTTCGTGCAGTGTCGGGGAGAGTCGTCCACCGTGGCGGCGATGGCGGGGATGATTCAGTTTTTCATGATTCTCGAACGAAATGCCTTGGGACGCCTGTTGAAACGCTGGCCTTTGTTACTCGTTTCGATTCTGTTTCTTTTCCCGCATCTTTATTTGATGACGAACGACCTGAACACCGTCGATCCCGAAACGAGGCGTCATTTCTTTTCCATTCTGCTGAGTTTCGCCGTGACGTGTACGGCATTCGGTCTGTTGGCGCTGTCCAGTCGCACCGCATTTTCTCGATGGCCCCGCAGTCGCTGGCTGTGGATCGCATTCGTCATCACGTTGACGACCACGATGCTGTTTGCTGTGATCTCGCGGGGGCTAGGACCGTTGCTGGTTGCAACTCCCAACCCACTTGTTCCGTATCCTTTCGTTACAACTTTCAATATGCCGACCGGACTAAAATACGGATGGTTAAGCGAGTATTGGAATTACTGGATGGATGTGGGGCTTTATCCCCTCGTGTTTTTCCCGTTATGGCTCCTTTCTTTGCTCCCGAAAGCCTTGGGAACTCAACGAAATATTCCCGTGGCATTACCACTGCTTTTGCTGCTTCCAGGCTTTGGAACGCAACTGATTCTCATCCAGTCGGGCTTGATTCTGGCCGAAGGATTGCGGTACCAACTGAGCTATCTGGTGCTGCTGTGCGTATCAGTCGGAGTCGGAGCAGCATTTTTCCTCGAAAATCTCCCTCTGAAAGGGCATTTGCGTGCGGCGCTGGCCGTAGCTCTGGCGGCTTGTTTGTTATCCCCGTTGGTCACGCACAGGCGTTTCACCGCCGATACACGGCACAATATCCAGAATGAAACGGAATTCGTGCAACGCATGGTCGAAGTCCTACCCAATGACAGCCACCTGCTGATCTCAGACAGCCGATACTCGGGACAACCCGGCGGAATCGTCACGACCGAGCGACTGTTCCGCACAGCCGACCTTTTGCAGGGGGCGGCGTATCTCGAAGGAAAGAAACTGTTGCTCGCGGATTTCGGGAAATTCTTCGAAAAACCTAGAAATTACAAGGATGTCTATTTTTATTTCGGAATGGGTTGCTATCACGTCCCACGAGTCATGGACCTCGATCCCCTCTGCGAAGCCGTCCGCCGTGTGGCGAAAACCCCGCCCGTCGTGCAATCGCATTTCGTGAATCGGCGGTACTCGGACGGTGGATACATCGAAAACCTCGGTCCCTGGATTCCAGAGGTAGACATCGCCTTGTATCGCCTCAATGGAGAAGAACTCGATAGGCTTTTTCAGTGGGTTGAGCGAAACAGAACGTTTTTGGACAACCTGCCGGAATCAGCCGAGAAAATCACGTATCCGATTCACTGATTCCAAGATTTCGTCAATGCATCTGAATTTTCTTCGGCCTCGCGTAAACGAAGCCGAAGGAACTCGACAGGTTACAGCGTTGTGGTGCCGTCCGGGTTGCTATGTGTGAACAGCTTGCGGAAGACCAGCAGCCCGATCGGAGTGAAGATCGCCATGCCACCGATCCAGATCCACACCATGTGGTGGTCCGCATAGGGAGCCATAGCCTTTCCGGCTTCGTCTACCGGAACGTACTTATCCAACAACAAACCCGACATCGGCCCGACCACAAATTTTGCGAAGAAGAAAGGAAGCACCGATAAAGCGATATAGGTTCCTTCTTTTCCTTTCGGTGCGATTTCCGCCGTAAATTGCATCAGGCGTGGTGACCAGATGGCTTCACCCACAGTGAACACTGTAATGAAGAAAATCAACGGCCAGTATTCGGGAACGGGAGGATTCTGCAGCAAGGCTTCCATGGTATCGGCCATTCCCAGCCATTTAATGAAAATCAACTCGCCTAGAACGGAATCGGTCAAATGAGCAAGGCTTTCTGCGGGGATGGTCGCGATGAAACACGAACCAGCCGAAATAACCGACCCCACGATCATCATTTTGTACGAACTGATTTTTTTCGTAAAAGCGGCAACCAGCGGCACGAGAAACACGATTAGCACCGGATTGAGGACACCGTAAATCGAACCGATTTTCGCTCCTTCGCCAAGGACGCGAATGCCGTATTTGGGGAAGGTATAATGAAAATGGAAGAAAATAAAACGAACGAACAGGGTCAATGCCAACATACCCAAGAAAATCCAGAAATATCTTTCCGTAATGACCGATTTGATCATTTTGGCGGTTTCAATGGCGGCATTGCGAATAGACTCAAGTCCACTGCCATATTCGGTTTTAGGATGAACCACGATCTCGCCGTCATCCATCATTTCCACGCCATCGCGAATGAAAATGGCGATGAACAGGCTACCCAGGGTGAAAATGAAACCCATGACAAAGAAAAGCTGATAGGTGGTAAAATGCATTCCCATCAGTTCGGTACCGAAGTTTTCGTTGATGATCTTGCCTAAAGTATCGCGCTCTGCAAAAGTTTCTCGTAGCCAGTCGAACAACCAGCCACCGACGGCGTAAGCAATGTTCATCACCACGTAAAACAAGCCGAAACCCAGGGCGGCGCCTTCTTTTGTCGTGAAACGTTTGATCGCGACCGAAACAAGCGGTCCGACGATGGCAAAACCGATCGCCAGCGGAACAAATCCCAAGAAGAAAACCAGGACCGGATCGGTGACAAAGGCCATAAAGAACCGGGAAATCAGCAAAAATACGATGCTGATCACCAATGTTCGTTTGATGCCGATGGTATCGACCAGCGCACCGGCGACCATCGCCATGACCGAAAGCATCATCGACCAGGCTGAAATGTAGCTACCCGCTACGATATCCCCCAAGCCGCAGTCTTTGGACAACCAGAGGATGATGGCCATATTCATCGCGCCGTAGGCGGAATATTCGATGAATTTGTAGCCGAACAGGAACCACATGTCGCGAGGAGATTTTCGCAGTCCTTTGAAATAACTCCAGAAAATCGCGGCAAACGCGAGAACTCCGCCGATAACAATGGAATAAGCGATGAAATCTGCAGTTGACATGGTGATCCCCGAATGTGAAAACGTCGAAAAAAACGTAAAATGGTGAAACAAAGCCTTCCGAAATCGCGGTATGAACCTACCCGCAGAGGGTGGTTTTCGCAAGAAAAACCGGAGTTACCGAAAAGGATTCCAACGGAAACATGAAATAAAATATCGAGAATTCGCTGATTCTCTAAAAAGCATTGAAGAAATGAATAAGCTAGAAAAAATGTATTAGCCCACGTGACCCCATGGTGAGGCAAAGCTTGGCTGACCAACGATTTTCATAAAAAAATCGCACGTTTGCAAAACGGGGAATTCATCTTGAAGTCCGGGCACGTCTTGAGGTACGATACGCCTTGGAAATATCAACCCCATTTCAAACCGGTTGGAATGATGAGTACAATGGAAAAACCCTGTCCGGGCTGCCGAACCCCGATACCCGTCGATGCCAAATTCTGTCCCAACTGCGGACACAAAATCGAAGCGCAAGAAGAACCCTCGGTTTCGGCTTCCGGATCGATTACGATCCCTTTCGATGTCCGTCCGGGTTTCGTCGGTCGCAAGGAAATCCTCGAACGCATCCCTCCCCTTTTGAATCAGGCAATGGAAGGCAAAGGGCAGTCCCTCTGGATTCAGGGAGAGCCAGGCCTCGGCAAGACCGATCTGCTCGATCAGTTGCAGGCGTTTTATCACGCACAGGGTTTGAAGGTTTACCGTATCGAGGGAGTACCCGAACTCCACAAGTGGAATTTCGGACCGTTCCTTTCCATTCTCGAAGAAGTCTGCCAGTTTTCCCAACAGGACGATCACCGCGCATTGGCCGCAAAAATGAACGTGCTTCGAGGTTTCGGACTTCAAAAAATGGATATCCGCAGCCTGTGGCAGCTTCTTCCCTGGTCCCAGGGCTACGCCTCGAAAATGAAAATTCGCGACGAAACGGCCATTTCCACACTGGAAAGCGCCATCATTAAATTGATGGTCGGATTGGCGAAAAAGACTCCGGCAGCCTTTCTCGTGGATCATCCGATGTACATGGACACCATGTCGAAACGCGTGATTTCTCGTTTACCCATCAACCTTTCGGATTTGAAAGCGATGATGGTCGTTGGATTTCGTCCCGGTGATTTGACAGTCCCGGAAGACTCCTCCGCAAACGAAATCACGATAAAACCAATGGATCCCCGTGCTTTATTGGCCGTCGTGGCCAACCGGCTGGGATCGACTCGCTTTTCGGACACGATCAAACGACAGATTATCAAGGAGAGCGACGGAAATCCCCAGTTGGCGTTACTATTGATCGACTATCTCGAAGAACAAGGAATGCTGTTCGAGCGAAACGGTTCGTGGGGGCTGTTGGAAGTGGCTTCGAACATTCCATGGCCAAAATCGTCCGAAGAGGTCAACTCCACACGTTTCTCCAGTCTTTCCGAACCGTTGCAAGAGTTGGTAAGCTGGATTGCACTTTTAGGTGACGAAGCTACTCCCGAAGCACTTGGGGTGCTGTATTCCCGCTCGGATAAATTCGACGAGGATATTGAATTCCTGAAAGACATGCGCTGGATTCGACTTATTACCGAAAAAGACCGTAAATTCGTGCGCTTGCATTATGAAATCCAACGGGAATCCATCTGGAAACTGGCGGGCACCACTCCCCTGCTTCATTTACACAATCGGGTGGTGGGTTTTTTATCGCTGCAAAGCAGCAAACCCGCTTACATTGCCGGAGTTTCCCTGTTGCATCACGAAGCCTGGGTCGCCGTCGATACTCCTGCGCGTATTCGCAAGCTTGAATCCCAGGGTGATCGGCTCGCCGATCAGTTGCAATTCTCCATTGCGGCGGAATTTTACGAACAGGCGGCCAATTGCCTGACACCGTTACGGAAGAAGTTCCCGGATAAAACTATTTACGATTTTAAAGTGCTGTATTTAATGCAAAAATCCGCACGTTGTCGCAGAACCATGGGACAACACGAACGTGCGATAGAACTTTTGCAAAAATGCATCACGTTCGCCGTCGAACATCTTCAAGCCCGGCATTCCGCTGTGAATTGTTTCCTCGCGATTGCCGAGTTGGAGATGGAAAGCCACAACTGGAAAGAAGTCCAGGAGGTTTTGGAAAAGGCGCAAAAAGAAGCCGCCAAATCGAAAGATCCCAAGCTCGTCAGCTTTGTCAATCACCAATGGGGACGCTATTACAGCGCGGTGGGAGAAAAAAACAACGCTCACCAGAAGCTTACCGAGGCTTTGACCATCGCCCGCAACGCCGAAGACCGCCTGGACCGCCTCGTGCGGTGGTCCTCGCCGATCTACCTCGACGAAGCCGACCTGCTGTTGTCGCAAGGACAGGAAGAAGCGGCGCACAGCCTGTTGAAGCGCCTTTCGAAACAAAGCTCCAAAGATCAAGACGCCACCCACCTGCTTCCCGCGTTAAGCCGTATGGCCTCGTTGTATTTCGGACGTGGTGATCTGAAAAACGCCATGAAATACGCACAGTTGGGACTTGCCAACTCCGACCTGACCGGAGATCGACATTCCAAGGCGGTGTTCAGTCATTTCCTGGCGCGCTTCTCCTGGCGGCAGAAACACAAAAAAGAAGCTACGGCTTTCGTACGGCAAAGTTATCGCATCAGCCGAGAAATAAATTGGCCGAGGGGAATGCAACAGGCCCGCTCGTTGTTGGAAGAAATAGTGAGAGGAAACGGCTAGATGTTCGAACACGCAGGCCAGATGATTTGTTGCGGGATCGCGGGAACCGAAATTGACGATGAACTCCGCCGACTGATCGAAGAACGCCGGATCGGTAGCGTGATCCTCTTCGCTCGCAATTGCCCCAGTCCCGACGCGGCAGCGGATCTCGTAGGAAAACTCCAGGAACTCGCTAGTGGGGATCTCATTGTAGGGATCGACCAGGAAGGCGGGCGGGTGATGCGTCTGCCCTCGCCACCATACAAACTACCTCCTGCGAAAACCATGGCCCGGATGTTCAAGCCCAATGAAGTCGAAAAAGTGGCCTTCGGTCTTGGGAAAAAATTGCTGGAATTGGGCATCAACTGCGATTTTGCCCCGGTACTCGACGTAGCAACCAACCCGAAAAACACCGTGATCGGCGACAGGGCTTTCGGTGCTCACGTCCGACCGGTGGAAAAATTCGGCGTGGCGTTTTTTAAAGGATTGCAACAGGCGGGCGTGATTCCCTGCGGAAAACATTTTCCCGGCCATGGCGACACGCTGGCCGACAGCCATCATGAGCTACCCGTCTGGAATCACAACAGAAAACGACTCGATGGTATCGAGCTGAAGCCGTTCCAAAAAGCGATCCATAGCGGCATTGACATGCTTATGAGCGCCCACGTTCTGTACTCGAATATCGACCCCAACGAACCGGCGACGTTGTCGCGCACCATTCTTCACGGAATTTTACGTGAAGAACTAGGTTTCGACGGCGTGGTTGTTTCGGACGATCTGGAAATGAAAGCCATCGCCGGGCGCTATTCTCCGGCGAAACTGACGGAAAAACTGCTGGATGCCGAAGTGGATCTCTGGCTGGTCTGCCATACCTACAGTTTGGCGCGAAAGCTCGGCAAGGCATTGGTCGAAAAAGCCAAAAGGGATGAAACCACCGCCCAACGCGTCGAAAAAAGCGCCGCTCGCATCGTCTCACTGAAACGAAAGTACGGCATCGGTAAGGCAGTCTCCTGATGAAAAACTCCCATGACGAACGAATCTTCGAACTGCTGGAAGGCGTGCGTCTGCGTTTGCTGAACCTGCTGGCCCTGCATTTCGTTCTCGGGACGATCCTCGCTGCATCGGTCACGGGACTTTGGGCGGTGCTGCTGGTGCATTTCGGCGTGGGAAATCCCTGGCTGAAACCTCTCGTCCTTTTGCCTCCCTTCCTTTGGGGAAGTTATCTGTTCCTTCGGTACCTGTTCTACCCGATCCGAGAGTACCGCCGCCCCATTCGCGTCGCGGGTTGGATCGAGCAACACAAGCCATCGTTTCACGACCGACTGTTAAGCGCCACGGAACTCGCCCTCGAATTGCAAGACGAGCGGGAAAAAGACTATTCCGCCGCCCTGGCACGCCGAACCGTGGATGATCTCGGCACCGAGTTGGAGCACGTTGGCACCAAAGGATTCGCCGGGTGGCGCAACATTCTGAAACCCTTTGCAATGACGGCACTTTCCGTCGCTGTCGCCGCAACGGTATGGCTTGCCTGGCCGGCAGGATGGCAACGAGCCTGGGCGAGCCTTGCTTCGACTTCCGGTGACTCTAATCTTTTGGATTCGATGGCCAGTTTCCTGGCCGGAGATATTCGGCTGACCTACACCTACCCTGCTTATACAAACCTGGAACCTCGGGTACTTTCAAACTCTTCCGGCACGATCGAGGCGTACAAGGGAACGCGGGTGACGCTGGCGGTTACGTCGTCCATCGATGCCGACGAAGCCTTGCTGGAACGCGAAAACGGCGAGGCGGTTCCGTTGAATCCCAAAGGCAACCGGCAATTCGAAGGAAGCTTCATTCTCAACGAGGCCGACCGCTACCGTTTCGTATTCGACGGAGAACCCGACGCCCGCCGTCAATCGATCAAGCTGATAGCCGACCGGGTACCTCAAGTCGCAATCGATTTTCCCGAAACCGAGTTGGAAGTCCGGGATACGGACAAAATCGACGTAACGTTTCGCGTCGAGGACGATTTCGGCCTGACCGGTGTCCAGCTTGTTTATAGTTACGATACGGGAAAAGGTCGCAAAGACGTACAGGTGCCGGTCGAAAGTTTTAAAAACAATCGCCGCAGTTATCAGGGGAGCACCTTGTGGGATCTCGCCGGGACGGTCTGGCAACCGGGGGATCAGGTGAGTTATTACATCGAAGCGATGGACAATGACTCGGTTTCCGGTCCCAAACGTGGCGTTTCGGCGACCCATTACCTCAAAATCTTTTCCATCTACGAACATCACGAAAAACTGATCGCCCGCCAGGAGGAAATCTGGGAATCGATGATCGATATCCTGGGAGACAACCTGGAAAAACCGGCGGATGAATGGGTGAAACCGACCTACGAAAGTCTCTCGACGTTCTATACGGAGACGGGAACCGAGGTCAACCGGCGTCTGGTCGAGCCGCTACGAGAAATTTCCGCACAGATGACCGAAGATCCGCTGAGCACCAAGGGTGTGGTGGCATTGCTGGAAAATGCCGCCGAGCGCTTTGACGAACTGTTGAAAAAGTTCCGCCGCCGCCTGCAAAATCTGGAGTTGTACAAAAGGCGGATGACGACTTTCGACGGCGAGCAGCATATGGCCGTCTACAATCAAAAAGACCTGGTAGAAACCCTGGAAACGCACATCATCGCGCTTAAGGATCTGATCGACAAACAACGCTACGACGCTCTGGTGGCCGAAACGGAACGACTGTCCGAGATGCGGGAAGAGTTGCACCGACTCCTGAAAGAGTACGCCGCCACGGGAGACAAAGCGCTCGAAAAACAACTGCTCGAACGCATCGCTCAGATGAAGCAGAAAATTTCCGATTTGATGAACCAACTGGCCCAGATGAACAAGATGAAGCCAGAGGAATTCACCAACATGAAAGCCCGGCAGGAGGAACAACTCAACGATCTCGGGCAGGTGGAAGACATGATTCGTCAAGGAAACCTGGACGACGCCTTGGCGGAACTGGAGCAGATGCAACAGAAACTGGAAGAGATGCTCAGCGACATGCAGGAAACCTCGGATGAATTGCAGGAGGATCTTTTCGGTGAGCAGGTGAAGGAGTTGGAGGAATTCACTCGTCAAGTCGCCCAGTTGGAGAACAAACAGCAGGAAATCAAAGGCGACACCGACCGCCAGGAAGAAGCGTATCGCCAAAAGCTGGAACAGTTGATGCAAAAAGAGTACGAAAAGCTCTCCGACGATCTCGCCAAAAAGGCGCGGGCATCGCAAAAGCTGCTCGAAGACCTCGACGTGGGACGTTTCCGCCTGTTGCAGGAACGCAAGGCCAGCGCCTTGAACAAACTGGACGAACTGGCCCAGCTTTTAGAAAACCATGACTTCGGAACTTCGCTCGATTCCGCACGGGAGGCCGGACGGCGCATCGCCGAGCTGGACGTGTTCACCGATCCGGGACAGCCGAAAAACGCGAAACAGGAACAACGGGCCGCGAAGGTGAAACAAGCGTCCGGGAACGTTGAAGACATCGTTCAAAAGCTCGAAGAGATGATGCCCACGCCCGAAAAGTTGATGGGACAGAAGGGCCGCGAGGCTATGGAGCAGATCGGGGGCGAACAGCAACGACTTTCCCAGGAAGCCATGGGAACCCGCCGGAGTCTGGAAGAGTTGATGGAAAAACTGCCGATGATGGACCCCGAATCGGAAAACCAGATGCGTCAGGCCCATCAAGCCATGCATCAGGCCGGAGAAGAACTGAAGCGCTTCCAGCCCTCTCCAGCCGGAGGACGGCAACAGGAAGCCCTACACCAACTGGGAAAACTGAAGGAAAGCCTCCAACAGACCATGCAACAAATGCGCTCGGGAAACAAACCGGGAAAAGGCCGAACCCATTCCGGGCGACGGCTCAGTCCCGAAAAAGTGGCGATTCCCGAAGGTAAACATACGAACGAAGATTTGCTGGAAATCCAAAAAGCTCAGGGTGAAAAAGCCCCGGAACAGTACGAGGGACAGATTCGCTCATGGTACCGTGAGATGATGCAACAATAAGCCTAAACCCGGATAATTCATGAAGAATCACCTACGACATGAAAACTCTCGATCTTTCATTTGTTTCGCGATTTTTACTACTCAACAACCTGTCAAGGTTGCTTCCGGTATCAAAAACATCTCGCGTAGGTCGGGCAAATTTCTTGCCCGACAATGCCAAGGTGTCGGGCTAAAAATTTGCCCGACCTACTACAGGACTGCAAAGCGATGCCGCACTGTCCATGCTGTCTAAAATTTCGGTATCTTGTGGTTTTATTTTAAAGTGTTATTATATGGTAAAGATTGTTTTCTGGAAAATCGACATTCAGGATCAGGTCATGATGACAAAGCAAGCAAAGATCCCCTTGGGGAAACACAATAGATTGAAATCACTGGTGGTTTTTGTTCTTCTCCTTTCGATCTTCCCGTTGGGTCAGGCTTTGGCCGAAGATTCCCCCGAAGAACTCGCTAGACAGGGATTCGAAGCCATTCGCGATTGGCAGATGGAAGACGCGGCGGAAATCGCCAGCACGATCCTTGATGAAGGGTACGACACCATCCCAACACGCCGCTTTCTGGCCGAATATTACTTCAATCGTGCCGATTATCCCGAGGCGATGACGCATCTGGAAGCGATTCGGGGAAAATACGAGGTTCCCGAGCACGGTTTCGAGATCCAGCTTGAAGCGGTTGCGTCGTTTATGACCGATTATTTCTCGAAAAAGAGCGAACATTTCGAATTTCGTTCCCTCGATCCCGAAGACGAAATACTAGCCGATGAAGCCCTGGAAACGCTGGAGCGAGAATACGAAGCCCTCAGAGAAGACATGGGCTATGCTCCGCCCGACCGGATCGCCCTCGAAGTCTACCCTTCTCTGAAACACCTGGCCCAGGCCACCGGGTTGACGGTGAAAGACCTGAAAACCAGCGGTGTTATCGCAATTTGCAAGTTCAACCGGCTGATGATCACCACGCCGCGAGCCTCCCTGATGGGCTATCGCTGGCGGGACACCGCTTCCCACGAATACGTGCATCTCGTGATCAACCGGGCCAGCCGCGCTACCGTTCCGATCTGGCTGCACGAAGGATTGGCCAAGTATCACGAAATCCGTTGGCGAAGCGAAGAGGGCAAACCGCTGGAACCGAGTTCCGAAGATTTGTTAGCCGTCGCATTGCGTGAAAACAGTTTCGTTACCTTCGATGAAATGCATCCATCCATGGCCTATCTTCCCAGTCAGGACCATACCGCCCTCGCCTTCGCCGAGGTACAGACCGTCATCCACTGGCTGAAAATCCGCAACGGCAAACAGAGCATCCATAGTCTGTTAACCACCCTGCGCGACACCGATGGCGACCTGGAAACCACGTTTCGCAAAGTCTACGGCTTCGGTTTCTCACAGCTTTTCGATCGCTGGAAACTGGAAGTTTCGAAATGGGGCTTAAAAACACTACCCGCCCATGCCGGAAAAGCGAGAGATTACGCCTTCATTGATGTAAGCGACCCGGCGGCCAAGGATATCGGCGATGACCCGGAATCCATCGAGCAGGAAAAAGCACGTAATTTCGTAACGTTGGGAAAATTGCTGAAAGACCGCAACCGCCCCCGTGCCGCATTGACCGAATTCGAGAAGGCCCAACGACTCATCGGCTCCAAATCCAACCTCACCTTGCAGAACATGATTGCCGAAATCGCGTTGACGCTCGAAAACCCGCAAGCCGCACTCGACAACCTTCGGGACGTGCATGAACTGTATCCGAGTTACGTAGGCACCGTCATTCGGCTGGCGCGCGCTTACTCGGAGTTGGAGCAATGGGACCAGGCCGCGTTGGCGCTGGAAGAGGCCGAGGCGATCAACCCCTTCGATCCCCGCGTACAGATGCTGAGAATCCATGTGTATTCCATGCTGGGACAGGATCGGGTCGTCGAGCACGCCAAGGAAAGCCTTAAAAAAATCCGTGGATGACCTTTGCTGATCCACACTGGTTTTCGTGAAAAATCGTTTTTGCTCAAGTCTTGACACCTCGTTCGACAGTTCGTAGACTCATTTCATGATTTCACACGAAAAGGGAGTATTTTTCGATGGCTTATAGCGTAAACAAAGTGACTTTATTGGGAAATCTAGGTCGTGATCCTGAAGTGCGTTTCACACAGGGAGGACGTGCCGTGGCCAATTTCACCATTGCCACCACCGAAGCCTGGGGCCAAGGACCGGAACGCCAGGAAAAAACCGAGTGGCATAAAATCGTCGTCTGGGGAAAACTTGCCGAATTGTGCGGCCAGTATCTCTCCAAGGGACGACAGGTGTATGTCGAGGGACGAATCCAGACCCGCAAGTATCAGGATCGCGACGGAATGGACCGCTACGTAACCGAAATCGTCGCCCGTGAAATCGTTTTCCTCAGCGGCGGAGATCGACAATCCTCGGGACAACGTTACAACCAGGATGGTGGTGGCGGTGGCGGCTACAATCAAGGCGGCGGAGGCGGTGGATACGAACGTCGGCCCCAGCAGTCCAACCAAAACCAACCCAACGACCTCCCCGGACCGGAATACGACGAAAACCCCGAGGACGACATCCCGTTCTAAATCGCTCTATTTCGTAACAAACCACCAAGCAAAAACAACACGGGCCAAGCGCGAAGCTTGACCCGTGTTTTCGTTTTCTGTTCCGAGTTGGTTTAGATTTGAATACCGGCCATGAATCCCGGCATGATGCTGATAGCCCGGCGGTTGTTGTCGAAACGTTCCGTTTTCAGATCGGAAATATAGCTTACGTCTCCGGCATCGATGTTCTTCGCTTCGGTAACGATCACGTTGAGAGTCGGTCCGAAAAGCAGGGCTACATCGTCGCTAAGCTGCCATCCAGCCATTACCCGCAGCTTGTTGACCATCGCGAAGTCGTTGAAATCGCTCATGCGGCTTTGTCGGTGGAACATAAGGTCCGAGTCGATGAACCATTTTTCGTGGATCGGCGCGTGGCCGCCAATGCCCCAACCTAACGACATCGTGAAAGAATCGGCGGTCGGCTGAATTCCGGCACTGACGATGTTGTACACATACTTGCCACCGAATTTCAGTCCGGCGTTGATCAAAGCCGTATCGCTGGTCCAGAAATTACCGTGGAGCATTCCGTTTTTCACGATGCTGATCAGGCCGATGGGGGCGTCGGCTTCCTCGGCATAGTTGAACAGACCGATCTGAGCGCCCTTGACCTTGCGGGTCGCTACGTTGAGTAATCCGGCCTGGACGCCTTTGTGGGAACCTGTCGTGAGGTTGAACAGTCCGAATTGAGGACCGTAGGAGGTTTCGGAAATGCTCAAATCCACCAGACCCCACTGAAAACCTTTCAGGGATTCGCCGTTCTGGATGTTCAACAAACCCAACTGGCCGCCTTCCACGTTTTTAGAGTAGGTTCCCAATCCGGCTTGTACACCTTTGGTTTCACCCACGGTAACCGAGGCGATACTGAGTTGCAATCCTTTGAAATTTCCAGCAGTTACAGAACTGATCGTGGCCAGTTGAGCACCCGAGAAATCCCCGACGGTCACGTTGGCGATCGCAGATGCCTGCACGCCTCGGCTTCGTCCACCGACATGGTTGTATATCGCTGCCGCCTGGAAACCGTCCATATCGTCGCCGCTGTAGTTCATCAGCATGGCAGCTTGAAAACCTTTGGTTCGGCGCAAACTGAGGTTAAGGCCGTAACTTACCGTCATACCAACCATTTCGTCATCCTGACGGTTCAAAAACAAACTGGCACCGAAACCTTTGAGTTTATCCTGCTTGGTTCCGAAAATCCCCAAAGACACGTTGTTTCGGATAGGACCGTCGAAAGCTTCATTGATATTGGCGCTCGGGAACAGGCCGATATCGAAAGCAACATCGGTGTATTTCTTTTCGGTTTTCTCTGCCTCTTCCGAGGATGTTTCGTCGGCGACGATTTCTCCTTCCTTTGGTTGATCGGAGCTGATTTCCTCAAGCTCAACCTCGTTTTCGACGGTTTCCACAGCCGCTTCGTTTACGATCTCCGCCGCTTGAATGACCTGAGCGGCTTCTTCGCGGGAAGAGGTATCCGCAACCGCCTCGGAATCGCTTTCGGTCATCGAAGGCGGCTGCGGATGAGTAGCGGACGTCGTAGGGAGGGATTCGGCCTTAACTGGATGGGAGAGAAACAGGATTGGCAGGACAACCATCCAAAATGCTGTTTTCGTGATCGTTTTCATCATCAAATTCCTTTGCATCTCGACATTCGGTAAAATATCTGGTGCGTTCTTCGTTCGAAGGTTTCGCACCTGCTGTCGAAACAACACCAAAAGTTCGGCAAAGTGTCACACCACGAAAAAAAATTCGTACCGAATCATCATTTTTCAGATTTTCCTGTGTCGGATAAGTATAGCATGAAACGAGTTCCCCGAAATCCTACTGACAACGTTTATCCGCTAATGGGGTGCATCACAAAATGGTGCGAATTGGCCCAATAATATTGAAGCATTCATTCATTTGGTTGTAGCGGCGAGGCGTAAGCCCGCCGAAAAGGGAGATTGGGGGCATAAAAACAACTTTCAAAAGGCAAAAACGGCGGGCTTACGCCTCGCCGCTACGAAAAAAGAGGATTTTACGAAAGTCGCACTATTTTGTGATGCGCCTCCGCTAATGGTTTCCATCTTGCTGTCCGGGACTCTCTTTGATATTCTATGGATTCTGGAAAGTGTACGAACTCGTATCCGGTTTCCAAAGGAAGCGGAGAGGTTGACATGAGCATTCGGATCGGTTTGTTGGGATTGTTGCTGTTTCTGGTCGCGTGTAGCGGGACATCGAACTCGGGAAATACCGTTGGAGACAACGACGAGGAAAACGTCATTGCCTGTTTTTCGGACGAGAATTGTCCCGATGGCATGACCTGCGATCTGGAGAAAAACATCTGCCAGGTTTCGGCAGGAGACCCGGACGTGGACGAACCTGTCGAAAACGACCCGGAACCGCCTGAAGCGGATGAAGAAGAAATCCAGGAAATGGATGAAGAGGAGTTCGAACCGGACGAGGACGAAATCGATGTCATCGAAGAGGAAGAAGAAGACCTTCCGGTGGCTACCGTCGAATTTCTCCAACCTGATGAAGACGAAATGGTCGATCAGAGCGTTTTGTTAAAGGTCGAAATCCAGAACATGGATGTAGCCGACGTTTCCTTTCGCATCGGGGATCGCGAACTGACCGTATTACAACAAGAACCTTGGGAATTTCTATGGGACACGAGCGGCGAAGCCGAGGGCAATGTTGTCGTGAAAGCCCTGGCCAGGAATTCTTCTCTCGAAATTATTGAGGCTGAACGAGAGTTTGTGATCGACCACAGCGCTCCGTCGTTGACGATTGCCGAACCCAATCCACAAGATCCCGCGAAGGAATATCATTTCGGTGAACGAATAGAGGTAAAACTTGCCGTGGAAGAAGGTTCCCGGCTGGACCATATCGAAGTGGTATTGGATTTTCAGAACCTTGACCCGGTGGATGTGGATTCGGACGACTTACAACCGGTGCTGGATCTGTTCGGAGTCGATGAACTCTCTCCCGGCGCTCACTCGTTGACGCTAACGGGCGTGGATGCGCTTGGAAGAAAAGACAGCGAACCGGATCAACTTCAGTTCACGGTCGATTCGTCGGCTCCCGAAGTGCGGATTTCGGGTTTCGACTCCTCGTCTCAAGGAGGATCGGCCTGCGTGGAAGACTCAAACTGTCCCGAAGGACAACGATGTGCAACCTTGGATGATTACTGCGGAAACGGGATTTCCGGTGGGTATTGCCTGCCCAGTTTGAGTGTCGATCAGGCGTTTTCCATCGACATCGTAGACCCCTCCGGTGTAGACGTTTTCGACCTTTCGACGTATCGCGCAGGAAGCACGACGATTCTTGCCGGAACCAATACAACCGATGAATTGCCTTTGGAAATCGAGCACTTCGACGACATTCTGGTCGGAGAAAAATACTATCCTCTGTACCTTGAAATTCAGGTCATCGGCGAAGACGACGAACATGGCCCGAAAGATCTTCTCGGCAACGCCGGAGATCCGTTCTGCCGCGTGGTCGCCGTGGATCGATTGAAGTGGCGCTACGATTCCGGGATTTCTCCGCTCCCATCGTTCGAAAACTACCAGGCTCCCGCCGCTTCGAGTAACGGTCACCTGTACGCACCGCTGTACGACACTCTAACCGCTTTGGACACCGAAGGAACGCCGTTGTGGTCCTGCGAAGGAGAAGGCGGCATCACGGCGGGACCGATGGTTAGCGAAGGCAACGAAAGCCAGCCGACGGCGATCGTTTGGGGAGACGAGGACGGCAAAGCCTGGATTCGCCTGGATCAAACAGGGGGAACGTGCATTGCCTCGGAGATCGTCGAAGCGGGAGCGCAGCTTGTCGGTTCGCCCGTTTTGGTTTCTCGCGAAAATTTGGGGAACGGATTCACTCTCAAGATGGTCTATGCCACCATCCGTTCCAACGGTTTCGATATTTATCTTGGAACCTATTCTTATGATGCCAACCAACCGGAACTCAACGGTTGGACGATGGAAAAGAAATTCAGTTCGACCAGCATTGTAACCAGCATTTCGATGGCCTATGATGCTTCCCGTAACCGCTTGTGGGTTTCGAGCAATACGACACTTTACCGTTTGATTCCTGAAACGGGGGGTGTTGCGGGGCAAAATTCTTTCTCTTCGACCTCGGACAGTCGTTTCCGTGGCGGCTTCGGTATCGATTCCGAGGAAGGAATCGTCTACTTCTCCACGATCAGCAAACTTCACCTCTATCAGACAAATTTCGAACGCTTCACGCCATTTCCGATGAATAGCCATATCATGAACACGGCCCAACCGATTCCGGTTGCCGAAGAAGGTGACGCCCCCCGAAAAATTTACTTTTCCGGCACCGAGGTTTCCACTGCGGGAACCGCTCCGTATCTGATGGCCATGCAAGCCCCAAACACACAGTTCCCGGACCAGATCCCCCAGGAACTGTTCCGTATTCGTACTCAGGGCGAAGTCATCGGAACCCCTGCCCTATCCGCAGAAAATCGCTTGTACGTCGGAACAGGATTGACCCCTCGCGGAGTGATCCAAGCCATCGATGCTCACCCCGAAGATATTTCCACAGCTCGGGACCGCTGGCGCTACAAGACGGAAGGCGATCATACGACGCCGGGACGTGTACTGGCCCCAGTATTGCTGACTCCATGGGGAGATCTGATCGCTGTAAGTTCCGATATGAGAGTCTACAGCCTGACGGTAGACTCCACTGGCCCCAACACCTCGATGGAGTGGCGACAGCACCAGGGAAATGCCGCCCGAACCGGGCGTTTTCAACGATTTTTAAATTCCTCTGGCAAGGTAACCTTGCTTTAAGGAAGGAGGCCCAGCATGGAACACGACCGACGAGGCCCGAATCGAGGACCGCAATGGAACGATCCCCGGTGCCATTCTCCGCATGACGGTTTCGATCGTCCCTCAGAGATGCGACATGATGAAAATCACGGTGACCGAGGTGGCAGGAACCACAGAGAAGGTCCGCCGAGAATGAACCATTCCGGGAGAGAGCGAACCGGCACGAATGCGTCAACAGATGGAGCGTCTCACGGACGAAGCCGTGAACGAAGTCATCAAAGAACGCGCCAAAGCGAAAATACTGGAAAAAATCGGCGACGAGTTGGACCCGCTGATCGATCTCGTTGTGGATGAAGCGATCCGCAACTATAAATCGAAATTGGGTATCGGTTCGGACGCGCAACGCTACGAAGCGAAGTTCAATCGTTTGCTATTCGACAACGATAAAGAAAACGAAAAATAAGTACGGTTCGAGACGTTTAAGAAACCGAATTCCACAGGAAGCGGACAAGTCATGCCGATCTATGAGTACAAGTGTCAAAAGTGCGGTAAAATCATTGAAATCATTCACCATTCCGCCTCCGTCCGAAAGTTTTGTGCGGGAGATTGCAAAATGGAAGGCAAGCCCGGAGATGGAGAATTGACGAAGGTTATCTCCAAACCGGCCGAGACTCGGAGCAATCTGAACATTACGGGCAAAATCGATTACGACAACGCCGCGAAAAAAGGTTTCACCACGTTTCGCAAGGCAGGCAAGGGAAAATACGAACGCATCGCCGGAAACGCCGGGCCGGAGCGCATCGTTTCGGAAGATTGAACGAATCGTTCGGGAAAAGCTCCGAAAAAAGCAGGCAAGGGAAAGACGGAACGATGGAGAAAGAAGCGAAGCTGTACCGGACACTCGACAACCAAGCCGTGCAGTGCGCCCTTTGCAGTCATCGTTGTACGATCCACGATGGAAAGCGGGGAAAATGCAAGGTTCGATACAATCGAAACGGAACCCTGTATACCGCAACATACGGAGGAGTCATCGCCCGGAACATCGATCCTATCGAGAAAAAGCCTTTATACCATGTAAAACCTGGAACGCTGGCCTATTCGTTCGGGACGTTCGGATGCAATTTCACCTGTGAATTCTGCCAGAATGCCGACTTGTCGCAAATGCCGAGACTTCGGAATCCCGAACGTCTGCCACAATCCGATCTAAGAGCCGACCAACTGGCGCATCAAGCGCGGCGGGCGAACTGTGACACCGTGGCATTCACCTACAACGAACCGACAATGTTCTTCGAGTTGGCACGCGACTGTGCCGAAGAAGCTCAACGGCTGGGAATCGCGTCGGTTTTTGTATCGAACGGGTTTCTCACAGAGGAAGCGTTCGAGGCGTTCGATGGCCTGTTGGTCGCAGCGAATATCGACCTGAAAAGCTTTCAGGACGAAAACTACCGGAAGGTTTGCGGAGGAAAGCTCCAACCTGTGCTCGACACGATCGAGAGAATGTGGAAGGCCGGAACCTTTGTCGAAGCTACAACGCTCGTCGTGCCCGATTTCAACGATACGAACGAGGAGCTTCGTGAAATCGCCGAGTTTCTCGTATCCGTAAGCCCGGATCTTCCCTGGCATGTCTCGGCCTTTCACCCGGATTATCGCATGACGGATCGGGGACCGACGAGTGCAAAAAGAGTGCTCGACGCCTGCGAAATCGGAAAAGAAGCCGGATTGCATTACGTATACGCCGGAAACCTGCGTGACAGCCGGCACAGCTCGACGCATTGCCCGTCCTGCGGGCGGTTGCTTATCGAGCGAACGGGATTTCAGGTAGATACGTTGAACCTCGACGGCAACCGTTGCGATTCTTGCGGGTATGAAATTGCAGGGATTTTTTAGGTCGGAATCCTTCGCGTACGAGTTCGGATTTTTCAATCTTTTTTCATCCTATTCCGGGTGCTTTTTCGCAAATTATTGCAAAATAGTGTACACAGACCTAGGCTTTCAGGCCGTCTAAAAGTCACTCTTTTAAGAATTTCACGACGTAAATAACGACATAAGTTACGAGAAAGAAACGAGAACATGACGGACCCCGCCAGCAAACCGCACGTTAAACATTTTGTCGGGATTTCCCTGTTTACCGGTGCAACCCTGATGCTTGAAATCGCATTGACTCGCATTTTCAGCATCACGATGTGGTATCATTACGCCTTTATGGCGATCAGTCTGGCTCTTTTCGGGCTGAGCTTCGGCGCGGTGGTAGTGTATCTCAAAGGAAGCTGGTTCCCTCGTGAAAAACTCGACGACCGCCTTGCGTTGCTGGCTGTGGGTCAGGCCGTGACCGGTGGTGTGGGACTGGCTCTTTTGCTCTGGATTCCCTTCTCCCCGACGTTGACCGTCTTCGGTCTGGCAACGGTGTTGTCCAGCTTTCTGCTGGCGCTCGTACCGTTTCTGTTCTCCGGGGTGGCGGTGTGCCTGTTGCTGACTCGCTGGCCCGCCCGTTCGGGACTGCTGTATACCTTCGATCTGGTCGGAGCTGCGCTCGGTTGCCTGCTGGTACTGGCCCTGATGTCGCCGTTGACCGGTCCGGGCGTAGTACTGGCCTCAACCTTCCTCGCCGCCGCCGCCGGTCTGGTATTGGCAGGATCGAAACGCTGGCGAAAAGTGGCCGGGGCGATTTGCGCGGTATTGCTCTTTCTGACGATCATCCAGCCGTTCGCCAAACCGTTTCGCTTTCAATTCGTTAAAAATGTATTCGGACTCCCCACAGCCGAGCCGGTGACCTCCGAACCGCTCGTGGAACGCTGGAACAGTCACGCCGCCATCGCCGTGCATAAAGATGTTTCGCAAGGCGCGTTCAGTTGGGGAATGTCACCGGTTTACAAAGGGGACAACCATCCCAAACAACTTTTCCTGTTCATCGATGCCGCCGCCGGTACGGTGTTCACCCAATGGGACGGCAAACGAGCCGAGCAGGTAGAACATTTGCGCTACGATATCACGTCTCTGGCGCATCATCTTCGTCCCGAGTCGGACACTCTGGTGATCGGCGTCGGCGGTGGACGGGACATTGTGACCGCTCTGCTGTTCAATGCACCGAGGGTCACGGGCGTGGAAATCAACAAGGATATCCTGAACTTGCTGGAGTACGATTTCGCCGATTTCACCGGACGTTTGGCCCGGAATTCCAAAGTCCGCTTCATTCACGACGAAGCACGCAGCTACATCGAGCGCTCGGGGGAGCGATTCGACATCATACAAGCCAGCCTGATCGATTCCTGGGCCGCTACGGCAGCCGGAGCCTTCACCCTGACGGAGAATTCTCTGTACACGCAAGAAGCCTGGGTGGAATTTCTGAACCATTCCACCGATCGGGGTGTGATTACGTTTTCCCGCTGGTGGGTTCGGGAACGTCCAGGAGAAATGCTGCGTTGCGCCTCCCTGGCTTATGCTGCTTTGCGAAAAATGGGCATCAAAGAACCACGCAAGCATGTGTTGATCGCCGCAACGGAGTTCGACGAGCATGAAGGCAGCAAAACCGGTGTGGGAACCATTCTGATTTCCAAAAAACCGTTTACGGCAAAAGATCTCGCCACGTTCGCCGACGTGATGAAAATCTACAAGTTCACGCCGTTGCATACGTGGGAAATGTCCGACCCCGAAGACTTCGCACTTGTGCTGTCACCCGAAACCCATGAAAGTATCGTCGCCAATTATCAACTGGATGTAACCCCTTCAACCGACGATAAACCCTTCTTTTTCCAGACGTTACGATTTTCCGACATCTTCCGCACCGACCGTCAGGCCCAATGGGTCACCAGCTTCAACATGCGCGCCGTCGTAGTGCTTCTGATGTGCTTGGGAATGGTGATTCTCCTGGCCGTCGGCGGTCTATTGTTGCCACTGAAACTGGCCTCACGACATCATGCTCCGCTGCCTCGCTTCCGCCTGTTGCCACATAGTCTGTATTTTGCCTCCATCGGCCTGGGATTCATTCTGGTAGAGTTGGCGGCCATTCAGCGATTGACGATTTTCCTGGGGCATCCGGTGTATTCTCTCGCGGTGGTGCTGTTCGGAATTTTGCTGGCTACCGGTGCCGGAAGTTATCTGACCCAACGGGTTTTCATCGACAATGAAAAGGTGCGCAAAAGCGCGTTGGCAGCGCTCGGAGTGCTGTTCGTCGTGCAGATCGTCCTTTCTCTGACCACACCGTCTTTGCTTGGAATCCTGCACGGAACCTCCGTTCCGATTCGCCTGGCTCTGGCGCTTGGAGTCGTCGGCCTTATGGGCTTGACACTCGGTATGGGATTTCCCATCGGTATCGGTCTTGCTGCCGGGCGCGTACCGGAACAAACACCGTGGCTCTGGGCCGTCAACGGAGCGATGTCGGTAGTAGGCTCCGTACTGGCGGTGGTGGCGTCTCTGGCCTTCGGCATCACGTTTACAGCGGTTGTCGGTGCACTATGCTACCTCGTTGCCGTAGCCTGTGCCTACGTATCGTTGCAACAAACGACAGAGATATCCTGAAACATCGCAACGAAAAAAATGCCGAGGTACGAAAAATTTTCCTTTTTCGATACATTGAGCCAAAAGATCCGGCAAGATGAACCGACCTGTGATTTATCATTGCAACTTCTGAATTTCTCTGTATTCTTGAATAGATACAGGATTTCATCCTGAGAACGATTAACAAAAAACCAAAGGATCGATTAAACAAAGAATTTTTTTGAAATATCGGAAACTTTGGCGTTTTGCTCGTCTTATTCTTAAGAATCGAGGGTCGTGGCAAGAAAAATACATTGAATTTCAAAGGGTTGAGTTCGGTTTTATCATTTTGGAGCAGTTTTCGTTCTCGTATTTCTGCCGCAAACTTGGAAAAAGGCGTGTTTTTTGCATCATTTGAGTACTGCTGAACTTTATGCCGGTTCGTACAAGAAAGCTTTATTGACTTTCATGGGTAATCTTGATAAAACGTGCATATGATTAGGAAAAGGATTTGTGGAAATCCAACCTTTCCACATTTGAAGGAGGGTGAGCAATGAGTTCCGCCAAAAAGCTACCGACACTGAAAAAACGGGTAGCCCAGTTTTTGCAGAGCGAAGAAGGAAAAATCACGAAGAAACAGGCTTTGACCGTTTCTACGACCCTCCTTCTCCTTGGACAGACCGTGGACGCCACAGAGGCGGAAGCCGGGGAATTCAATCCCGACCATAGCGATATGGATGTCCAGGACGGCCAGCTTCATGCCGGACACTGCTCGCACGGTTCCCACGGCTCTCATGGTTCGCACGGCTCCCACGGCTCCCATGGTTCTCATGGCTCCCACGGCTCGCATGGCTCCCATGCTTCCCATGGATCTCATGGTTCTCACGGATCTCACGGATCTCACGGTAGCTGGTAAATCCTTTTTCTACCCGGAATCGGTCCGGGAGCCTTTTGGGTTCATCGTGCCCATGGTTCGATGAAAACGACGTTTCCCTGCCCTTTCCAGAGACCGAAAACCGGGCCCCCTAATCCATCCCCTTCGAGCGAAGCCTTTTTGGCTTCGCTTTTTTTTCGACCCTGTGTCCATTTGTGATAGCATTCGCCCATGAATGAACGAAATCGAGCCAAAACCGAACGCCAGATTTACACGGTCCGTCAACTTACGGCCCAAATCAAAAACGTTCTGGAAACAAACTGGCCCTCGCTATGGGTCGAGGGTGAGTTGTCCAATGTTACACAGGCTCATTCGGGACATGTCTATTTTACATTAAAAGACGAACGCTCGCAGATTTCCTGCGTCATGTTCAAAGGTCAGGCATCCCGACTGGGATTCGTTCCCAGAGAAGGTCAATCCGTCGTCATCCATGGGCGCATCGGTTTGTACGAACCTCGCGGTTCCTACCAGATCATCGTAAGTTCGATGGAGGACAAAGGGACGGGCCGTCTTCGGGAATTGTTCGAGCAACTCAAGCGAAAACTCGAAGAAGAAGGTCTGTTCGACCCGACGCGCAAAAAGCCTTTGCCACCGTTTCCGAGAACCATCGTACTGATCACTTCTCCACGAGGAGCCGCCGTACGGGATCTCATCCGGGTGATTCATCGTCGCCATCCGCACACATTGCTACGGTTGATTCCCGTTCGGGTTCAGGGCGAAGGCGCTGCCGAAGAAATCGCCGAAGCCCTTGAAAAAGCCGGAAAAGATCCATCTCACGAACTGGTTATCGTCGGTCGAGGCGGTGGTTCCATCGAGGATCTCTGGGCCTTCAACGAGGAAATCGTAGCCCGCGCCGTGGCCAATTGCCCATTGCCGGTGATTTCGGCGGTAGGCCACGAAACCGATTTCACCATTTGCGATTTCGTTGCGGACGTTCGCGCCGCCACGCCATCCATGGCGGGAGAGTTGGCGGTTCCACCGTTGCGAGATCAACGGGAAGACCTCTTCGCTCTGCTCGCCCGACTGGAAAAGGCGCAAAGTTATCGGGTTGCTCGTTTCCGGCTCGATCTGCAACGTCTTCAAGGAAAACTGAAATCCCCGGAGCGTCGCCTCGCGGATCAACGGTTGACGTTGGACAACCTGGAACATCGCCTGCTTCGTCGAATACAAACGCTTTTGCACGATCGACGCGACAACCTGGCTCGTACTTCGAGACGACTTGAACGCCAAAGCCCGCAAGCCGACCTCGATAATTTGCGTAAACGGCTTCACTATGCGGCGCAGGCTCTACGTTTTCATGCGCTGGGTAACGTTCCCACGCAACGGCAGAACCTCGCTCGGCTGGCTCGTTCGCTCGATGCCCTTTCCCCACTTCGGGTGCTGGATCGGGGATACAGCCTGACCACCACCCCTGACGGGAATATCGTGACCGACGCCTCGCGAATCCTCGAAGGATCGCCGCTTGAAGTGCGTCTGGCCAAAGGAAAACTGGGCGTACACGTCTCGGAAGTCATCTTGGACGAGCGCTTTCCCCGTAAACGTCTCAAACGTTGAAATAAGGAAGAAACATGTCTTCTCCCTCACACGTCATCGGCATCGATATCGGCGGAACGAATCTCAAGGCTGGTTTGCTGACCGAAAACGGTCAATTGCTTGCCACCGAGAAATATTTACTGGAAGAATCGGATAAAACCGAAGCCGGAATCCTCGATGCGACCGAAGCGATTGTGAGCAACATCTTGAAATCTAACGATGTTTCACTGGACGGTCTGATTGGCGTGGGATTGGGTATCGCTGGCGTGATCGATACGGCCCAGGGAATTATCACCGAGTCTCCCAACTTTCCGAAATGGCACGATTTCGAGTTTTCCAAACGTCTATCGGAGCGTTTACAGCGGCCTGTTGCCATCGAAAACGATGTCAACGCGATTGCCCGTGGCGAAGCCTGGCAGGGCGCATGCCGCAACGAACGGCATTTTTTCGCCATGGCTCTCGGTACGGGACTGGGTGGGGCAGTCTTTTTGAACGGCGATCTGTGGAACGGCGTGGACGGCATGGCCGGAGAAATCGGTCACATCAACGTTTTTCCCGAAGGCGAACCCTGCGGTTGCGGTTCTCGTGGTTGTTTGGAAACTATAGCCTCTTCAACGGGTTTGCTTCGCCGCGCCAAGGCCGAAAGCTTTAGCGAAGCCCTCGAACGCGCAGGTCATGAAAGCCGACTGGCGGCTACACTGGCCGAAATGGCCAAAGAAGGTCATTCCAAAGCACAACAATATTGGGACGACCTCGGACAGGCGCTTGGAATCGTCTCCGCCGGGTTGCTCAACACCTTGAATGTCAAAGTCATTCTGGTAGCCGGTGGTATTGCAAGAGCCTTGGAACATTTCCGACCTCAGATGGAGAAAAACATCAGAGATTACGCCTTCACGGCAGTGGCCAAAGATGTCGAAATCCGGCCATGCATCTTGTGGGAAGAAGGTGGCATGGTGGGCGCGGCGGCCAATCTGCTTAGCCGAACCGGCAGGCTGTAAGGTTCGCTCGTCGTCGCTTATTCTGTTGGTTTTCCTGTACCTTTTCTTGGTTTATATGCCAATCAAAGTAAACTTTTTCGCGATTATTGCCACTAAAACGGCTTTATGGTAATATTTAGATGGTCTTTCGCTGTTTGAGCCGGATATAGCCTTTCACTTCATGACTCCAAGGGAAGTCACGTGGTTGATCCGGCAATAACTTTTGCCTGAATTACCATAATTTTAGCACGATCCAACACGGCAACCATACAGGACGAGGGGGAAAAATGACAATTCGTAGGATAATTTTTCTAGTTCTTTTCGCAATGCTCGCCCTGACAGCTTGCGGAGGCGACGACGACAGTGGTGAAAACGACGGTAACAACGTGGACCCGACTCTGGCTGAAGATCTACAGTTTTTACGTGAAGAAGAGAAACTGGCACGGGATGTTTACCTGACTCTTTACGACAAGTGGGGCTTGTCACTTCACAACAACATCGCCTCGTCCGAACAGACCCACATGACCCAGGTCAAAACAATCATGGAATCGCTGGGAGTTACGGACCCCGTAGCAGATGACAGCGTCGGAGCCTTCGTCAATGCCGAACTCAGAGATCTTTACTCGGATCTCGTAGAATTTGGAGAGGAATCCGAAACGGCAGCTTTGCAGGTGGGAGCGACGATCGAGGATCTGGACATCAAAGACATCGAGGAAATGAAGTCGAGAACCTCCGACCAGAGCGTTTTAAACATGTATTCATCCTTGCAATGCGGATCGCGAAACCACTTGCGATCATTCACGTCGGCGCTTGATTCGTCGGAAGCCAGCTATGATCCGCAATACATCAGCCAAGAAGATTTCGACGCCATCCTGGCCGAACCGAACGAAACCTGCGGACAATAGATACACTTATGCAGGTGGATCACGTTGGTTCACCTGTATTCATTAAGCAGACAACCAAGTAAACCCTTATACATTCGATTTTTACGAACATACCAATATTTCTCTAACAAGCTGATATTATTGCCTTATCTTCTTTATGCTTCAAACCCTTCCCGTCCCCTTTTCTGCAAAACGAAGGCTCCGTGCTCTACATAACAATGGGAAACGGATCGCATTTCAAGCACGTCCAGCCCGTGACGGGAAAACGTTCGGACCCACTCGGGATAACTTCGAATTTTGTAGGTCATCGGAACTTTCGTCATTTCGAATTTTCTCGTTCCATGCAACGCCATCACGAAATTCCGTACCCGATTCAAATACAGGTCGCTCAGTTTGGTCAATACGTTTTGTAAACGAGACGAAGCCATGTCTTCAAGAATGAGGATCTTTCCCTTGGCACGAACGACACGAGCGATTTCCCCGACTAGCCGCTCGGGAGTATGGGCGTGATGCAGAACGTGAATCACCAGCGCGGCATCGAAAAAGCCATCGGCAAAAGGTAAAACCGATCCATCGTACACCTGAAACTCAATGTCTTCCTGATTGCCGTTGACAACATCGATTCCATACGGAACAAGTTGAAAGGCCCTACCCACTCGCTTGGCCCACGTTCCACTTCCACAGCCTACATCCAGCAATTTCCCGGAACTTGGAAAGTGTTTTTTCATCATATCCATTCGATAACGGTATTTCGGATTCATGGTTTTTCCTTGTTTCGTTTGGTTTTCCATTTCCAGAAACATCCCTTCCCTTCGGATGGAGAAAGGGACTTCTCCCCGGTAATGTTGAAAATCGACACTTCGGCACTTGATGTTGCGCCCCGCCTTGCCAACACAATTTTGATTATAACTTCATGTTTTTACTGGATTTTCTTACGCAGCGAACGTTCTTTCCCTATCTGTTGCACAACCTGCGTAATCCTTGCAAAAAAAGCGAAATTTACGTTCATTTTGTACAAAAGCGCTCTACGTACCCTTTCCCCTGCGAGTACCGTAAACCTCTAAGAAAACACCGAGGATGTCACCCGATGCTTTGCCTCTTGGAACTTGGCCGTTCGTTGACTTTGCAGGGCGTTGCTGGTATCGTAACGGTGATAAAACACAGGGATTTCCAGTGTGTATTTGGACCAGGCTCCACATGGCCTCAACAGACGATCCGATGCTTCCGGGGGAAGCTTCTCGCAAGGCGAAAACGGAGAAATTCCGAAAGCAAACGAGGGGTACCCACCAAAGGTTTCGGTTTGGTTCGCTTGTGGCCTATGTGACGTTTTCATCGTGCATAATTGGGAGAAGTGAATGAGGCTTTTCATTCCGGCGTTGGCGCTGTGCTGGGTGTTTTTCCTGGCGACGGGTACGGCTTACGCCAAAGAAGGAGACTGGGGGTTCGGTCTTGCCGCCGGGTCCGGGTACCTGACCGGATCGGTTGAGGACAAACCCGGCTCGACCACCTTCGACCGGCGCTACCCCGCCGTATTGACTGCTGATCTTGAGTACGAACTGTACGACTGGTTCGGCTTCGGGCTACGAAATGAAATGACCATGGAACAGGATGCGGTATACACGATGATTCCCCATCTCCTGTTCGATTCCAACGGAGAAATCATCACCGTGTTCGGTCGACTGGGACCGGTGATCAACTTCAATCCGAATTACTCGGGAGCCGCCGCAAGTATCGGACTGCTGCTACATGCGCATCGGTTCGTCGGTTTTTTCATCGAAGCCGGCATGGAATCCATGTTTCTGGGAAGTGGACTGACCGGTTCCGGAGGACTCGTCAAACTCATGGGACTCGGTGGTCTGCGGTTGAACATATAGGAGACGGATGTGACCCGGTTTTCCTCGAAACACCTCACTCGAACGATTGATTTCGTTCTGTTTTTTTCGTTTTTGTTCCTTTCGGTACTTCCGGCCTACGCCCAGATGGCTTCCAGCGTGGCGATTTTGCCTGTACAGGTCGAAAGTCTCGATGAAGGAACCCTATCGGAAGAAATCGATACGATTTTGCACCGTTCGCTCGCCTCCCCTTTTGAAAAACGTCAAGAATTTCGGGTTGTTCCAGCTAAACGATGCCGAAAAATACTAGGTGGCGCACCGTCCAGCGATTTGACGGATACCACTTTCTTGAACGATATTTCTGAAAAATTGGGCACCGAACTACTGGTAACATCGAAAGTGACCTTGGTGGCAGGAATCGCTTTGGACGAGAACGCCCCTCCACCTCCACCGACCTATTTCTTTACCTTCGGTTTGTACGACGTCAAAGGTCAAAGCCTGATCCGTACCGTGGATGAAATGTGCGACAGTTGTTCGCCTGAAACCCTGGAATCCTGGCTGGTTACCCAGGCCGAAAAGCTCGCTGCACCTCCCTATCCGCTGGGAATCGATACCACACCTTCCGGTGCACTGATCTCTTCCGGTACGGAGGAATGGGGAAGAACACCGGTTCGTCGTCTACTGAAACCGGGACAACACAAAATCCTTGTAGAAATGGATGGTTACGAATCCATCGCTATCGAATTCGCTATGCCGGATGATCGTCCCGTGTATGCCCAATTCGAACTTCAGGAAAAAAAGGTAGCTCCACCGCCACCGGCATCGGACGAATCACCGATGCTGGTCAAAGCCGCAGTGTTGCCGTTGCAGGTTCGTTCGATCAAGCGAAAAAAACTTCACACCAAGTATCGACGTATGTTGGAAAATGAACTAGGCAATCATTTTAAAAACCTTGATGAATGCCGTTTCACGCCAAGTCCGATTGCCGAGAAAAACCTCCGGCAACTGACGAAAAAAGACCTGACCCAAGCCGAAATTCTGGATCAGGCCGCAAAAACCTTGGACGCCAATCTGCTCGTTTCGGGAGAAGTCACCGTATCCCCGCCAAAACGGGGAAAAACGCAACTGGATTACAGCTACAAACTCATGCTTTACGACGTTCGGGGCCGGGACTTCATACGCACGATCGAAAACACCTGCAGCCGATGCAGCATTTCGAAGCTTCGGAAACAAATCCGTGAAGAAGCGAAAAAGCTTTACGCTCCCCCCTACCCTCTTGCTCTGTTTACACAACCTGAAAATGCCCGACTTTACAGTGGAAATCAAAACCTGGGACGCACTCCCTACAGGAAAGCGACACCACCGGGACAATACAAATTCCGAGTCGAAAAGGAAGGGTATCAGGACATCGCTATCGAATTCATCATGCCGAACGATCGTCCGATCTACGCCACTTTCGAACTGGAATTGGACGATACGGTACCCCCGCCCATTCCCAAAGGAACTTTGCGACCGGAAATGGGAATTGTCGCCATTTCTGACCTTCCCGAAAACGGAACGCTGGGAGTTCGTGAAACCCGCGCTTTCAACGAACAGGTACGTTCCACGTTTTCATCGCTGAAACTGTTCGAATCTCGTTGGGGAAAACAGGAGTTGATGGTGCATCTTTCTTCCGATGCTGTGATGCGCCTGAACGACTGCAAGCAATCGACCTGTTACGCTCAGCTTCTCAAAACCACCAAAGCCCGCTACGCGTTTTACATTCAGGGAACACACAGCCTCGATCCCGATGATGGCATGCAAATCGGGTCGATCGAAATGAGTCTTATCGACGTACAAACCGGACGTAACGTGGCCGCCGTCAAAGGAGAATGGGCCGGAGAATTGCCCGAACCGCAAAACGCGGGTCGACAAATGGTGTTGGATTTAGCCAGTCAACTCAACGTGGGTTTCATCGAATATACCAACCTTCCTCCAGGAACCGAAATCATACTCAACGACGAGTCCGATGGGAAATCCCCTTTCGCCGATGTTGTGGCATTTTATCCCAACGTATACATCGTGCAAGCCAAACTTCCCAATGGGCAGGTCTGGGATGATTTCGCCAATATCGAAACGGGAAAAACCGCAAAGATTTCATTGCCGGAAGAGTTGATTGCCGGTGGCGTTACCGTAAAAGAAGAAAAACAGGAAGTCGTCGATCCAGCAACCAAAGTACCGACGCTTTCCAAGTGGGGATTTCGACTTATGGCCACAGGTGTACTTGTCGGTGTGGGGGGTGGCGCTTTGAGCTTCGCTTCGTCCCGCTATGGAGATAAAGCCGACGATTCCAGCTACCTGGCATCCACACGATCCGATTATCGCGATCTCAGAGACCGCTACGCCACGCTTTCCTATGTAGCCTACGGAACTATGGGAGCCATGTTGCTGACCGGTACGGTCATGGCGGTCATGGGATACCGCAACGCAGAAAATGCCTCCCAGTCTTTAGTCGCTCCAGCGTCTTCCGAAACTTCCGAACCGGGTGTCAGCCTGTTTCCGACCGTCACGCCGACGGGAGCGGGAATCGGTGCCGCCCTGGACTTTTAGCAGGTGACCATCATGCCCTCATGCGTCGGACAATCTCAACCGTCCTTGCTTTTTTCGAGGAATTCTAACCGGTTCCGGCTTCGCTCGCCGTTGTCAGTGCTTTGGCTTTGTTCGCTGTTTCTACTGACAGGTTGCGATGGTGCGAACTTCCTGACCGAGCTGGTCGAAGGCGAGGATTTGTGCGAAAAAGCCGTATCCAAAGTCCAGGCCTGCTGTTCGCCCGACCAGGAATACAGCCTGAATCCGGCGTTTTCGATGGTCTGCGCCCAATACGTGGAAGAAAACGCCGAAGCACTGGTCAGTGCCTGTAAAAAAAGCGGATTCCAAATCGAGGAATCCTCCGCCATATTGATCAAAAGTGCCAACGATTGCAACAACATCCTCCTTCAAGTCGAGCACGATCTACGGCAGAATGTCGATGGGGACGAAGAAATCGAATACGAGTTTGATGAAATCGATTTCGAGGAAATTCCCGGCGAAGAAACCGAAGAAGACCAAATCGACGAAGTAGAAGAAGGAGATTTCGACGAAGATAACGATACCGACCAGACCACCGATCAAGACGAAGAAGAAATCGACACGGAAGACCTCGATCAGGATTCGGACGAATCGGATGAAACCGACATCGAGGAAGAAGCCGACGAAGAAGAAATCGTAACGAACTGCACCGAAGAAGGTCAGATCTGCAACGACGGAAACTCCTGTACGCTTAACGACCGATGCGACGAAAACCTGGTCTGCACCGGAACCCCCGACGAATTCATGGAGTGCAACGACGGAAACCCCTGCACGCTCAACGACCGCTGCAACGTGGTGGGAGAGTGCGTAGGATCGCGCAAAACCTGCAATGACCTCGGTCCCACGCCCGTCTGCCACCTTCCCGCAGCTTGTGATACCACCGACGGTGAATGCAAATTCCCACTCGCCACCAATGGCCAAACCTGCAATGACGGCAAATTCTGCACGACCCAGGATTCCTGCGAGGACGGCGTTTGTCTGGGTCACGGACCGCCTCCCTGTGACGAACCCGGAAACGAAGAATGCATCGTGTACGGCTGTGACGAGGAAAATGATCTCTGCCAATGGAACGCAGAGGACGGAACCGAGTGCAGCGATAGCGGAAACCTTTGTTATTCCGGTGCGATATGTGAATCGGGCCAATGTGTTCCCGATGAAGAAACGGCCGTCGTTCCCTGCCCGGACGACGGCAACCCCTGTACACGAGACGAATGCTCCAGCACCGAAGGCTGCATTCATCCGGCCATCGCAGGTAAAGTCTGCGATGACTCGTTGTATTGCACCATCAACGATCGCTGCAACAGCAACGGCGATTGTGTTGCCGAACCTTACGATTGCTCTGTTCCTTTCGGCGGAAGCGCCTCAATGCCGCATGTGGGAATGCCGCGAACCGGGTAACGCTGGAGGAGACGAAGACGATAACGGAGAAATCGCCGAGGAAGGGACCGGAAACGAGGCCGGTTTGGCGTATCGGTTACAGACCCGATTCTCAACAACCAACCCTGTAGCGATCAAAGCGTTTGCACCGGCAACCGACCTCTGCACCGATGGCGAATGCGTCGGAACGGTTCTTCCTTGTGGGAGAACGACGAAAACTCTTGCGTCGTCTGGAGTTGCGATCCGATCTCTGGCTGTGACTTCGAGCAACTCCCCGAAAACCACCTCCTGCGATGACGACCTTCCCCTGCACACAGGACGACCACTGCACCGCGAACGGCGAATGCGTCGGACAGCCTCGGGATTGCTCCATCGCCGGCGATTTCTGCAACCGGGGGCAAATGCATCGATGATGAAGGACAATGGCGTTGCGTCTCGGGAAGCCATCAGTTCGCAAATCGGGTGTTGCTTGCGATGAAGAAGCCATGTACGGCGAAGATGTTTTCTGCACCATCGACGAGAAATGCCAGCCTCCGGTGTCCGGATCGACCAAATCCGTCTGTACCGGACCGGTTCAGGGACTGCGAAGATGCTTTCGTCTACAACGATCTGTGTTCACAGCCCTACTGCGATCAGGTTCTCGATGCCTGCGTGCTGGACGTCAATGACAACTATTGCGACGTTGGCGGTGAATGCTATATTTCCGGCACACTTTCGCCGAGTTCGCCGGATTGCGGCGTTTGCGATCCCGACCGTAGCCAAACCGCATTTTTCTCCGCTGTTGAACGAGCAGAACGAAGCCTACATGGAAGGCGAATCCTGCGATACGGACAAACCGCTGCTGGCAGGCGTTGCCTCAATGCAGTGGAGCCGTCCTGCGCGGGCGGCGTCGCCGAAACCTGCGAAGCCGATAGAAACGAGCGCCCATGCCTCGTCTGGGTATGCGATCCCAATTCCGGCTGCCGTCAGCCCGGCGGAGGTCAAGCCACGACACAACCCAACGGGAACCGGTTGCAATACCGATAGCTGCCTGTTGGAGCAATCCTGTCAGGACGGTCTGTGCCAGGGCGGCACGCCCAAGGTGTGTCCCACATCCCTTCCCTGCTATACCGGCGTGTGCAACGCTCGGGGCGAAGACGACCTGTTGATGCGCCCGGGACCTTGCGGAAGGCACTTGCTACACCGAACCGCTGGCCGATGAAACTCCTTTGTAACGACAGGAAATATTGTTCGATCGACGACGTCTGCCTTGTCGTAGAAGACCATTGCAGCGATGAAGGTCTGCCGGAGGATTTCTGTACCTCCTACTGCAGCGAAAATCCCTCGTTGTGCGCGGGAGAAATGGCCTGTGTCGGGTTCAGCGATCCCGGTCCCTGCACCGACGACTACGGCTGCACCTCCCATTCCTGCTCCGAAGGTGTGGATAGTCCGATCTGTGACACTACGGTGGATGTGGGCTGGTGCCTGATCGAAGATTGAAGAACAGGGAAAACGTCTTCTCCTGCGTCTCGGACGGCACCCCCCCGACCCGACGCCAACGGCGATTCGATCGATCCCTCCGTGGCCTGCTCGATGTGCGTCCACAACGGATCTCCCGGAAGACGACGCCGTATGGATGGTCCAACGTGCGTGAAGGGGGGAAACCTGCGACGATTACATCTGCGTCATGGTGGACGAAACCCTCACATGTACTGGAAATTGCACCAAAAACGACACCTGCTCCGAGGGCGTCTGCGTGGGCGACCCGTTGACCTGCACCCACCCGCTGCCCTGCTACGAACGAAGCTGCTATGAAGAAACCGGACAGTGCGATTCCCGCACCGACGAGCCCAAGCTCCAGGGAGCTTCCTGCACCGGTAGCGATCTCTGCCAGTTCTACGAATGCGAAACCGAGGGCGGCCGCTGCCTGACCACGGGCGAAACCGTCGATTGTTCGAACATGGACGACATGTGCCACGTAGGCATCTGCGAGTCGTCCATCGGCTGCACCACGGAAAACAAGGTGGACGGCACCTCCTGCCGTGACGAAAACGATCCCAACAACCTGACGATCAACGAAACCTGCCAGTCGGGCGAATGCCTGGGCGACACTCTGCCGCAGGACTTCCCGGACGGCCAGATCACGACGTTCCGCGTCACGGAATTCACCGCCTGTCCCGAGCATGTGGGTAACGTGTTCATTTATCTGCAATACAGCTATGGCGAAGAAGGCATCGACGGCGACAGCGACGCCGAAGACGACGAGCGAAGCACCGTCCGCCATCGTGGATGTGACCCTCTCGGGACCGAACGGCTTTACCCTGGATCTCACCCCGGATTCGCCGACCCGCCACCCTACGAAATCAACCTCGTACGCGGAAAACATCCAGGACTTTGCCAACGCCGGAGAACCCGCCGAAGGCGACTGGCTACTGAAATTCGACACCAGAGGCCGAGAATACGGCGGCGGAAGTCTGGAGAATTCTCGTTTTCGTCCCTGGTTGTCCGTGAGGGAGAGGGAATGTCTGAGATAATTTATTGGACAAGGGACACATATTTTCTATCGGGTTTGTGGCAATGGTGGTCGGTTCATATTGGATGCTTATACAACTACTTAGGGTAGTGATGAACACGATGAATTTAATATATTTTTTCTGGGAATTCATGAGATCAAACACATGCTTAAACATTGGAAAAAGTATTGGATTCCTTGGGCAATAGCCATTCTTGGAATCTGGATTGGAGGAATACCATATCATTAACCATGCCAGATGGAGCAGGATTGGCATCCTGCTCCTCACGTTTTGAATTTTTCTATGTCATGTGTAGCAAAGAATACCGAATCATAACCCAATATCTGTTAGCATAAATGTTTAGAGCAGGATACAATCCTGCTCCATCTGGGTAAATCAACTATAGCCACCTGCCCCCCCCTACTCTTCCACCCCGAACAGATACCGGTCGATCATCGTCAAGCCGCTGGCGTCGTGGACGTCTTTTGGGAGGATGGGCACTTGAGTCAGGTGCTTGATACCGGTGCGTTTTCGGAATTGGGCGATGTTGCGGCGGTAGACATCGTTTAAGGCGCATTCCCGGCGATGCAGTTCGTTCAGGCGCTCGAACAGTGGCCCCGTCTTTTTCCACAACTCCGGGTGATTTTTCAAGTGAGATCGAAGGGTTTCGGGATCTGCACGGCCAGAATCATCGGCGTGCAACAAGTAAGAACGGTTGATGACCACCGCCTCCGGGGTGCATGTCGAATTCCAGCAGTTTGCGGTGAAAGAAGGCGGCTTCGTCCAGCGTGTTGACTTCGGGCGAGGTGACCAGCACGAAGGCGGTGCGCTCATCCCGCAACAACGCATACACCTGCTCGGCACGGCTGCGGAATCCGGCGATCAAATCCTTGAATTCCAGGAAAAAATCCACCAGATCGCGCACAAACGCTTCACCGACGATCAACCCCAATAGTTTCACGACGAGATCCGAACCGCGCTTGAACAGCACCGAACCGACGTTTCCAATGCCCCAACTTTTACCGATATTGGGCAAAAGGAACCATTTGATCACGTTTTCGTCCAAAAACGACGCCATACGATTGGGTGCGTGGAGAAAATCGAGCGCGTTCTTGGTCGGTGGCGTATCGAGCACCACCAGATCGTAACCGCCTTGTTCCATAATGTAGTACAAGCGCTTCCATGGCGATGTACTCCTGGGAACCGGCGAGCGCATTGGACAACTCTTTGTATACGAAATTGTTGAGGATTTTCTGCGCGCTCTGCTCGCTGGAGGTGATGCGGCGGATCAGATCGTCGAAACTCTGCTTCGTGTCGAGCATCGCCGCATACAATTCGCCTTTGATCTTGACACCCTGTTTTTCGAGCAATTCCGCTGGGACGCGCTTTTCCTCGTTGTTCAGTCCATCCAAGCCAAGGCTGTTGGCCAGGCGTCGGGCCGGATCGATGGTAAGCACCAGCGCTTTGCTTCCCTGAACGGCGGCTTGCAGCGCCAGCGCCGCCGCCGTAGTCGTTTTGCCCACACCGCCGGAGCCTACACAGACGATCAACTGCCGGTTCACGATACGTTCGGATATCGAAGCACTTTCCATACCGTCCATGCCTACACCTGGGAGTCGAGAGATTCGGCCAGCAAGCCGAGTTGGGCGCGATCCAGATGCGCCACGAGAAGACGAGGAAGCAACACGAGGTTTTCGGTCAACTCCGTGCGCAGCAAGTCGAGATATCCTTGTATTCGCTTCAGTTTTTCGAAATGATGCTCCCCGGCAGCCAAAAAGTTTTCGAACGATTCGAGCACTTCGGGCGGCAGCGCCTTGCGCAACTCGGCCAGGGTTTTGCGGTCTTTGTCATCGAGGGTTTCGGGATCGACCTGGTTTGCGAACACGTACCCCAACCGAATACCCACCTCATCGGCCAGTTTGCGTCCCAACTCGATCGTTTCGTTGACCGGCATATCCTCGGGCAAGGTCACGAGATTGATGCAGGAGCGCAGAGGATCGATCAACAGATTCTGGTACCGCCGCACCATTTTGTATAAAGGACCGATGCGGGTCAGGCCCGCGATCATGGCCGGAATCTTCAGCATCGCCAGAGCATGTCCGGTCGCCGGAAGATCGACGAGAAGCATGTCATAACGCCGGTTGCCGATATCGTCCCGTTCGCCTTCGAGTTTCCAGATTTTATGGATCGTCGCAATCTCGTTGACAGCCGGAGCCGTGCGGAAAAAGTACTTTAAAACCGAGTTGTTGGAGATCATCCGCGCCACGAGTTTGATCTTGGTCTGTTCGAGGATGTACTCCTCCAGCGCTTCGAAAGGATCGATATTGATGGCCCAGATCCCATCCACCAGTTCGAGCGGTTCGAACCCGATGTAGGACACGCCAAACAGCTTTCGAAACGCCGATTCGGTATTGACCTCAACCAGCAATACTCGCTGACCTCGCTCTCGGGCCAGCAATCCCATGGCCGCCGTTACGGTGGATTTTCCGACACCGCCTTTCCCGGTGAAAAGCAGCATCCGGTGATCGAACAATGACACGGGCACCCTCGTCTGTTACTTTCTTTTCGATTCAATCCTCTGATGCCCGTACCGTAAACGCTTCCGCCCGGAAAAGCAAGAATCCGTCACGAAAGGACAGTGGAAAACCTCTAAATTTCCGGTTCAATTCGCCGCTTCGAAGGCCAACAGCGCCAGTCCCGCCATGACACCCGCAGCTCCCAGCACTCGCCAGCCCAAGTGACGTTCTCCGAATAGCAACACCCCGAAAACCAGCCCTGAAACCAGCAAGCCCCCACGCTTCAGCGCGATGACGTACCCCACATGAGGCGAGAGTTCCACAGCTTCCATTTGCAACAACGAAAAAGTCGCCTGCAAGAAACCGATTAAAAGCAGCGGAAGCCAAAAACGCTTCAATTCATTGAAAATACGTACTCTTTTGAACTTCAACATAGGAGTCAGGCACAGCGCCAGCGAAACGTTCATCAAAGCAGGATAGGCATGGACGCCAACGTGGGTCAGACAGATTTTGTCGAGGTTCGAGGTCACGGAATAAATCAAGGCTACAACAAGCATCAGCCGCGAGCCTTTTTCTTTGGTAAGTGCACCCCCCCGAAACAACGGCAAACCCGCTTTGCGCTGTACCAGCAGGCAACCCACGACAATCGCCACAATGGCCAGGACACCGAAAAGACTGGTTTGCTGATCGATGAGCAACCAGGATGTCAGCAGCATGAATACCGGCGTCAGGGATAACAAGGCGAGATCCCGAGAGAGTTCTCCGCATTGCAGAGCTTTGAAATACAAGCTGTTGGCCAGGATCAAAAGGGCGGTATTCAATGCGAAAACGGCATAAAATTCAGGCGCTTCCACGGTGGGAAGGCCGGATGTAAGCACCAAATCCAACGCAAAAAACGGCAAACTGAACAGCGACGCCGCCCAGGTAAGCAACAGGACACTGCCGCTTTTCAGTCGGAATTTGGTGACCACCCCTTGGACAGCGGTAATCACACCCGAGCCGAAGGCTAAGAGAATCCATTCCATTCAACGCCTCGGCTGGGTAAGTGCTATTTATCGCCCTTGAAATCTTTGCGTGTAAACAGGGAAAACAGCGGCAGACCTTCGTTTTCGATGTTCGCCTTACCGCCTTCCATGCGGTCCACCAGACAGAAAACCGCCACCGGTTCGAGTCCTTCACGACGGCAGGCGTTGAGCGCCTTGATGGTGCTGCCACCGGTGGTGACCACATCTTCGAGCACGATCACTTTCGAGCCGTCCGGCAGGCTGGCTCGGCCTTCGACCTGCCGCCCGGTTCCATGCCCTTTGGCTTCTTTGCGCACCAAAAAAGCCGGGCAGATGCATTTTTTGTAATACAGAGCAACCGAAGTAGCGGTAGAAAGCGGGTCGGCTCCGAGGGTCATTCCGCCAACGCCTTCCACATCCTTCGGGAAAGCCAGCACCCAATCCGACCACAGATCCCCGATCAGCGCCGCCCCTTCCGGGTGCAACGAAGTCTGGCGGCAATCGATGTAGAAATCGCTTTTTTTACCGGAAGCAAGCGTCACCTCGCCTTCGATGTAGGACAGTGCCTTGAGCCGCTCCAGCAATTGAGCGTGTTTTTCTTTATCGGTGTGTTTTTCCGGGTGGAAATCGATCATGGCGTTTCTCCGAATCTAGGGGAAATCAAAGGGTTGCGGGTTGAGGACGCGGACGGATCAGGCGGTCGTAAAAGGCCGCAAACAGGCTGAATTCCACAGGGTAAATCACCATGCGCAACAGTCCGTCGATCACGATGTCCGTTTCTTCGATGACTTGCATCGCTATGGACATCAACGTGCCCTGAAAAACCAGCAACAGGATATTCAAAAGGATATAAGGAAAAAACTGCCCCAGCATTAAAAGCCAGGACTCTTTTAGAGAACCGAAGGACAACCGGCGGTCGAGAAGGACGATACCGGCCTGGGAAAAACCGATGGTGATGAAAATTCCCGGAATGACAAGAAACAGGCCGAAAAAGGCCATCGAATCCTGACTAACCATCATCAGCATGGCAAGCAGCAGCACGCTGTTGGAAATCACGATCAGCAACGGAAGAATGTGAACGTAGCGCCACCCTGAAAAAAGACCTAGGATTTTCAAAGGTTTGCCACGCAAGACCAAGGTCAGGGCGAAAATCATACCGATTTCGAAAAGAGAATCCGACAGTTTGAAAACAGCCGCCCAACTGAACATCCTATAGGCTTCGGAAAGGGAATCGGGATTTTCCTGAAGCTGCCGCATACCCGCTTCGATGGTAAAGGAACTGGGCAACGTTACGAGCACCATGGCCAGGGTCATTAAAAAAATGCGGTTGGGATAACGCTTGAGAATCCGAAAAGCGTCCTGAAAACAGCCTTCTATGGAAACAGGTCTTGGCTGACGCTTCGCGGCTTTTTTCAACTGAACGACAAAAGGTTCTTCCGAAGAATACGGCTTCGGTGGCTTGGGTGGTGTATCGGAAGCTTCGGAAGAAGACAACATCTCCTCACGCTCACCGGATTCGTCGGGCTGCCGCTCTCGGTCTTTTTCGGGGGGGCTGTTAGGGTCCGGCGTCATGTTTGCTTCTTCTCCACGGCAAAACGGTTTCAATCATTGAAAAACAAGTTATAGCAGCAAAAGTAGGTCGGGCAAATTTCTTGCCCGACATTGCCAAAGTGTCGGGCAAGAAATTTGCCCGACCTACTAAAACCAAATAATTACGGCTACAAAATCGGCAAAAGTCTACACGATTCGTTTCAAAAAAGAAAATACGCTCCGAACCTCGTCACGCCTTTTGGTTTTCGTCGAAGAATGTTTTCATGGCACGGGTGGCAATGGTTTCCCCAATGTTCAACGAGGCGGTAGCAGCGGGAGAAGGCGCGTTGAGAACATGCAACGAGCGCGGGCCATGAGCAATGATGAAATCGTCGGACAGCGCTCCGCTTTTCGTAACCGCCTGTGCCCGAATACCGCAACCTCCCGACACGAGATCGGAACTTTTGACGCTGGGAACCAGCGCCTGCAATTCTCGAACGAAAGCCGGTTTGCAAAACGAACGGTATTGCTCGGCCATCCCCATTTTCCAGTGTTTCAATGCCATTCGCCAGAACCCACCGTAACTCAAGATGTCGCAGGCGTCGTCCCACGACAACTCGAAGCTTCCGTAGCCTTCCCGTTTGAGAGCAAGTATCGCGTTGGGTCCGGCCTCGATTTCGCCCGACACCCGACGAGTGAAATGAACGCCCAAAAACGGATAGGATGGATCGGGCACCGGGTAGATCAACCCACGAACCGGCGCGTCTTCCCCGCTGGGAAGGCTGTAATATTCACCTTTGAACGGCACGATGCGCACACCGGGTTCCACTCCGCAGGCACGGGCGACTCGGTCGCATTGCAACCCGGCGCAGTTGATCAGCGCCCGGCAGGTGATCGTCCCTTGTGACGTAGACACTTCCAGCCGATCCGATCGTTCACGAACACCTAGAAAACGGCAGTGAAAATGCAGGTTTCCGCCGGAGGAAGCAAACTCTTCGGCCATGACGCGAGTCGCTGCCGTGAAATCGACAATTCCCGTTTCGGGAACGAACAATCCTGCAACGCCACCCACATTCGGCTCGACGGTGCGCATTTCGGCAAGTGTCATGCGCTGCAAACCTTTCAAGCCATTGGCACGACCTCGGCGCTCCAACTCCTCCAGATATGGAATCTGGGATTCCGCCGTAGCGACCACAAGTTTGCCTGTCCGCTCATGAGGAACGCCGTGCTTGCGACAAAACGCGAACATTTTTTCGCGGCCTTTGACACAATTGGAGGCTTTGAGCGAACCGGGCTTGTAATACAGGCCCGAGTGAATCACACCGCTGTTATGTCCCGTCTGATGAAAAGCCGGTTCTTTTTCAGCTTCGATCAAGGTGACGGATCGATCCGAGGTGCTAGCGAGCGTCCACGCCGTTGCCATACCGACGATCCCGCCGCCGACGACCAGCAGATCCGTATCGGGAAGAGAGAAGGCCATTCGTTCCTCTCGCGTCAGTTTCGCTTGTTTATCGAGGGTTCCGAGGTTTCGATCAGAAACACGTTCAAACCCTCTTCATTTTTCAGCTTTTTCGTAAGGTTCGAACCATGTTTTTTTAGTAGTCGAGGTGCTTGAACCTCTCCCGGCAGGGACATCACCAACGATTCGGGACGAAGCTGCCGAACGGTTTTCCAGACGGTATCCCAAACGTGGGTCAGGGTGGCTTGATCGAACTGCTTCGAAAGTCCCATACCGAAAACCGCCAACCGTCTCATCGGCAAATAGCGATCGGTGGTCATCAAGAGGCGTTCGCCCATTTTCCCACTGAATTCTCCCGCCATGATCGAGCGACTCAGCTTGCCGTCCCAGCGCCAGTCCACCAACCCGTTGAGTCCCCGTAACGGGCGCTCGTCTTCGAACAACGTAAGCACCAGCAGGTCCGCTCGCATGTGATCGAGAGTCTGAAGGGTCAACGGGAGCGCTTCGAAGGACATGGGATCATTCCTTGCCGACGCCTTGGGAGATTTTGTCCAGCACGCCGTTGATGAACGAACCGGAATCCTGCGAACCGAAAAGCTTGCCCAGTTCGATGGCTTCGTTGATCGACACACGCTTGGGGATGTCCGGCAACTCGGTCAACTCGAAAGCGGCAATGCGCAGAATATTGCGGTCCACGATCGCCATGCGGGACAGCTTCCAGTTGCGGGAACTGGACTGGATCAACTCGTCGAGATGCTCTTTGTTGTCTTCGATGCCTTCGATGAGCCGTTCCGTGAATTCAAACAATTCGTCGTGCTTTTCTTCCTGGTCGGCGCGGGTCTGGTCATCCATCGGACCAAGCAGTTCGTGCAGCGTATACAGCGGATCGATGAAACCGGTACGATAGTAACGCAAGGCTTCATTCGACGACTGCGGAAGAACATCCAAGGCGTATTGCACCTGTAAGGCGCAGATTCTCGCCTGCCGACGTGCACCGCGAAAATGTTTTTGCAGTTTAGATGCGTGCATAGAGTCTCGCCATTTCAACGACGGCTTGCGCCACTTCGGCACCCTTGTTTCCGGCTTTCGTTCCGGCACGTTCGATAGCCTGATCCACCGTGTCGGTGGTCAAAACGCCGAACGTGATGGGGATATCGCTGTCCATACCCAGATGAGCCACGCCCTTGGACACCTCGGCGGCGACGTAATCGAAATGCGGGGTACCGCCGCGAATTACCGCTCCCAGACAGATGATGGCGTCGAACGCATTCTTGGCCAGCAACCGCTTGACGGTCGCGGGAATTTCCCAGGCACCGGGAACTTTGACCAGCGTCAGGTCGTTTTCGTCCGCACCAAGGCGCACGAGCGTATCCACTGCACCCTCAACCAGACGATCCGTAATAAACGAGTTAAAACGAGCGACGACAATGGCGACCTTCATATTTTGTGCGTTGAGTTCGCCTTCCAATATTTTCATAGGTTCTGCTCCCAAGCATTGGTTTGCATGATCATTCTCGAACTGTAGCTAAATAGCATTGTTTGGATCGTTTTGGCAATTCTTTGAAAAACGAAACTGTAAAAGTTGTGAAATTCAAACGAAGACAAAGTCACATAAACGATAAAAAACGACCTAACTTGTTTAAATCAGGCATGAAACGCACCCTTACCCTTCCCTCTTTACAAGGACGCTTCGTTCGTAATCCATCACGGAATCGATCAATTCCGCACCCACGGGAACCCCGCAACGTTCGCAATAGTGATCCCACACCGCACCGAACGGCATCGTTTTGAGCGTTTCCAGCAACGCGAGACGACCGAACTTGTTGTTTTCCGCTTCGTATTGCCGCAGTGTCTCGGTGGGTTCAAGAAGCGCTTTCAGCAACGCTTGCAAGGTGGCCCGAGAACCGATGCTCCAGGCACCTACACGGTTGAGTTCGGCGTCGAAAAAGTCCAGCGCCATTCGAACCCGACCCAAGGCGTCGGCCCGTACCGTCTCCTCCATTACAGCCTGGAGATCGTCGGAGAATATCACGACGTGATCGCTGTCCCAACGCACCGGTCGCGAGACATGCAGCAGCAACTCGTCGAAAAACGGCAGCATCGCCGAAAGTTTGTCCGCGACCGATTCGGTAGGATGAAAATGGCCAAGGTCGAGGCAAACCATCACGCCGTTTTTCATGGCCCAGCCATAATAAAACTCATGACTACCGACCACGTAGGATTCCGAGCCGATACCGAATAGTTTCGACTCGACGGCATCTTTGAGTTGATCTGAGGAAAACGACGTTTCATAAATGGAATCGAGGCTTTCTTTCAACCACTGGCGATGAACATGACGACTGGGCGTCAGGTCTTTCGAACCATCGGGAATCCACAGGTTGTGCACGCAAGGCGTCCCGAGTTCCCGCCCCATGTGAGCGCCGATCTCACGACAGCGCCGGACGTGTTCGCTCCAGAAATCCCGCACGGTTTTGTCTCGATGACTCAGGGTGTAGCCTTCAGCGGCTTTGGGATGGGAAAACAACGTGGCGTTGAAATCCAGACCGACACCGCGACTTTTCGCCCAATCGATCCAGCTTGCGAAATGCTCCGGCCCGATAGCATCCCGATCCACCTTTTTCCCACCGAAATCACCATAGATGGCGTGAAGGTTCAGGCGATGACGCCCCGGAATGCAACTCATCGCCCGTTCGACATCCGCCCTCAACTCGTCAAGGGTTCGTGCACGACCTGGAAAGTTTCCGGTAACGGCGATGCCTCCGCCGTCCAATGCAGCGTCCGGTGTTTCGAAGCCGCCCACGTCGTCTCCCTGCCAGCAGTGAATCGAAAGCGATACCGAGGCCAGGGTTTCCAGCGCTTTTTCCGTATCCACACCCAAAGCGGCGTAGCGTTCTTTTGCAATGTCGTACGCTTTTTTCGTATCGTGTGTCATAAAATGTCCTTTGTCATCCAATGGATCAGTATGTCATGAGCTTTTCGAATCGTTCGACATTTTGACTCCAACGTTCCGTTCGTTCCGGTCGATACGTTACAGGCTCTACCGTCTGACGTACCACCGCCCGCAAAGCGTCCAAGTCACTTAGTCGTCCCAATGCCATGGCCTGCACCAGCAAATTGCCGATAGCCGTGGCTTCCTTGGGACCGGCAACGACCGGAAGCCCCGTGGCGTCGGCGGTGAACTGGCAGAGAAACGTATTCTGCGACCCTCCGCCGATAACGTGCACCGTATCGATAACACGCCCCGTCGCCTCCCGGAGTTGCTCCAGAACGTAACGGGATTTCAGAGCGAGGCTTTCGAGAATGCAACGGACGAATTCCCCCGGTGATTCCGGCACGTTCTCACCGGTTTCCCGGCAACGTGCGGCGATGGCCTCGGGCATGTTTTGCGGGTTCACGAACGCGGGATGGTCGGGATCGATGAGAGAAACCAAAGACTTTGCCTGCCGGGCTTCGTTAAGCAAAGATTCAAACGACGTATCGTGACCTTCCCCGGCCCATGCCTCGCGGCACTGTTCGAGCAACCACAAACCCGTGACGTTTTTCAGCACCCGGTAACGATCACCGACGCCACCTTCGTTGGTAAGGTTAAACGACAGGCTTCGGTCATCGAGAAAAGGTTTTTCCGACTCGATGCCCACCAGCGACCAGGTTCCCGAACTGATGCAGGCCCAACGTTCTCCTTCGGCGGGAACGGCAGCGATGGCCGAACCGGTGTCGTGGGTCGCCACTGCGACGACGGGAACCGAAGCGATTCCGGTTCGACGAGCCAGATCGGGCAACAACGGACCAAGCACCGTGCCCGGCGAAACAATATTCTGCATGAGAGCAGGATCGAGTTCCAGCGCTTCGAACAATGCAGGCTCCCAGGTTCTCGTGATGGGATTGAAAAGCTGCGATGTCGTGGCAAAGGTGAACTCGGTTTGTTTCACACCCGTCAACAAGTAGTGCAACAAATCGGGAATGAACAGCAAATCACTCGCAGCCCGTAGCAGGGAGGAGTCGTCCCGCTTCATCGCTTCGAGTTGGAACAGTGTGTTGAACGGCAAAAACTGGATACCCGTTCGTTCATAAACACTCGTTTTGGGCATTTTCGAAAAAAAACGCTCCATCGCACCATCGGTGCAGGGATCGCGATAGGTATGAGGCAAACCCAACAGACTGCCATCGGGAACCAACAAGCCGAAATCCACGCCCCAGGTGTCGATACCGATTGAGTCGAACCGTTCTTTTCGTTGAGCCGCTCGCCTTAATCCTTCTAAAATATGTTCGTAGAGTGCGAAGATGTTCCAGTGCAAATGACCGTGAATCGGAACCATAGGATTGGGAAAACGCGAAATCTCTTCAAGGTCCAGCCGTTCTCCGTCGAACGTTCCCAGAATCGCCCGACCGCTTGTCGCGCCCAGATCGAAAGCCAGATGCCGGGAAACTTTCATATTTCGTCCTTTCTTCCTACAAAACACCCGTTTTACCCGGCTTATTCGCCCCATTCCCGAGGCAGATAGATCGATTTGAACAGCCGAAGCAGGTAACGGTCGGTCATGCCGCTGACGTAATCGCAAAGCTTTTGGTAGCCTCGCTCGTCGTTCGGTTGAAGGTTTCTTTCCTCGATCAGCCGTTCAAAAACGAGTTTCAGCACCCGGCAGCCGCGCACGGTCTGCCCCTTGAGATTTTCGTTGTGATACATGTTGGTACGGAGAAAATGACGAAGCTCGCGGTATTCCTCGGCGATATCGTCGGGAAAAGTCAGGCATTTCAAAGCGTCTTCCCGAGTTTCCGGCAAAGGATCGCGTTCGAATTCTTTTTGGCTCTGCTTCAAAAGCGAGGTCACCAGCAGATTGACAAGGTTGCGCACCAATATCCCCATGGCAACCTTGATCGATGCATTGCGAGGCGGAAGATTCCGTTGGACGATGGCGAGATCCAATTGCTTCAACCCTGCAAATCCCATGCGATGGTATCGGACGTAATCATCCAGGTCATGCACGGTATAAGCCATTTCGTCGGCGAGATCGGCGATGCGTGCCTCAAGACTCGGCTGCGTGTCTTCAATGGGTCTGCGGTAGAGTTCGGCCAGAAACTTTTTGGCGGATGCGGATTTCGCGATGCCCGCCAGCGTCTCCCAGGTCAGGTTCAAACCGGGATAATGGTCCGATTTGATCTCGATCAGCGTGACAATGCGAATGTTTTGGAAATTGTGGTCGAATCCGCCGTGCTCCTTCATCAATTCATCCAGCATTTCCTCGCCCTGGTGGCCGAACGGAGGATGCCCGAGATCGTGTGCCAAAGCAATGGCTTCGGTCAACTCGCGATTGAGCCGCAAATGCTCGGCGATATGCGTGGCAATCTGCGTCGTTTCCAGGGTGTGGGTCAGCCGGTTACGAAAGTGGTCGCCTTCGATGGGTGAAAACACCTGTGTTTTCAATGCCAATCGACGAAAGGCACGAGAATACAGGATGCGTCCCACGTCCCGCCGCCAGGGCGAACGAAAATCCTCCTGATTCGTCACACCATGAATTCGGCCTTGGGTTTCCTTAACCGCAAAGGGAGAGAGTTCGTACAGCACCAAAATTCTCCTAGTTTGAGAAATGGAAACAGCGTCGCATTCGATTCAGCAAAGCAAATCCTACGAAAAACCACAGCAGTGTCGCACCCGCTCCGGTGCCGGAGCATCCCGAGCCGGAAGACCCGCCGTCCTTGCCCGGTTCTTCCGTAGTATCGACCGTGTCCGAATCCTCTGCATTTTCAGACACATCGTCTTCGTCCCCGTCCGCTTCGGCATACGCCGTGCAAACACCTTCCCGACAATCTTCGGAACATTCTTCCACGACCTGCCAAAAACATTCAAAGCATTCCACAACGTCACCATTGAGACAACTTCGCTCGTTTTCCGAACAAGGCGTTCCTTCTTCACACAAAACAAGCCTTTGGTCGGCAGAAACTTCTTGCCACTCGGTCGTGCTGCCACCCTGCCAGACAGCCTGAACTTTGGCAGTCGTTTCCCCACCCAGCCCGAAATGCTGGACGAAACTGTTCTGCACGGCCATCGCCTTGCCGCCTTCCACCTGCTTGGTCACGCGCTCACTTCCGAATTCCACGACAACCCGACATCCAATACAACTCGTGTTGGAAGAATTTCCTCCCACCAATTTGACCTGAAGCCAATGGTTGTCTCCCGCAGCACCGTTGTTTTTAAGGTAACTGCGAGTCATCAGGTCGAGATCGCCGTCCCGGTCCGGGTCCGCCATCGCCACACCCCAGCCATTGAAAATCACCGATCCGGTGGAATAGGTCGTGTCAGTGAAATGGGGTACGCCGTCCGCTTCTCCGTCGCGCCGATACAGGAAGCTCGGATATTCCGTATAAATTCCGGTAATATACAGGTCTTCCCATCCATCGTTGTCGTAATCCCACCACAAAACATCGGAATGGGTTTCGCTGTAGGTCACGCCTGCCGCCTCTCGAACGTCGGTGAAGGTAAAATCGGGCGGTCCCTGGTTGATGTAGATCCTAGTCTGGTCGCTGAAATCGATGAAGCGAGGATGAGCCAGGTTCCCCACGGCGAGATCCAAATAGCCGTCGTGGTTGATATCCGCCCACTCGGCCCCGATGCCGTGACCGAACGAACCGTTGACGTTGGTTCCCGAAACCCCTTTTGTAAACGATACGTTGAAGAAATAGCCGGTGCCATCGTTTTCCCAAAGACGGTCGGCGTCAAGCCTGTAATTGGCTACGAAAATATCCAGGTCTCCGTCGTTGTCGTAATCCGCCCAGGCCACACCTCGTCCACATTGCACCATATAGGGATAAATCGCGTCATAGTAGAGACCGGATTCTTCGCTGACATCCTCGAAAGCCCCTTTGCCATCAGCCCATAAGCCGTTGTTTTTCCAAAGCTTGTGCGGAAAACATTCGGAAATGGTTTCTGCGTCGGGATCTTGATAATTGGCCACGTACAAATCGATCCAACCGTCTCCGTTCGCATCTCCCCAGGCTGCGCCTTCGGTCGTGTATTCATCGGCGGGCGCACCATCGGTAATACGAGTAAACGTCCCGTCACAGTTGCTGTGCATCAGCACATCTGTTTCACCTGTGGCCGAAACGATACCGAAGAAGTCCAGGCAACCGTCGTTGTCGAAATCCCCCCAGACCGCTCCATGAGAAGGTAAATAGGTTGTGGTTTCGCCATCGGTGGTGGCGAGTCCGGCCTCGACGGAAACTTCCGTAAACGTTCCACCGTCGTTGCGGAACAGCCGTTTTCCATTGACCAGTAGGTCGTCGTCGCCGTCCCGGTCGTAGTCTCCCCAAGCCGGGCGACCCGCTCCGACAAGCCCCGCCGCCTCGGTCGCATCTTCGAACGGAAATTCGGTCAACACACTGGTGTAGGCCGCTTTGATCCGCACAATGAAGTTCCCGACACTATTCCCGTCTTCGTCCGCAATGGTCTTTTTCACCCTCGGCTCGTCCGGACTGTAAAACGCCGACTTTTTCACATCGGCGCTGCTGGAGTCGATGACCACTGTCGGACCGCCATCGACCACCACCGCACCGGCATGAACGTAACCGGGTTTGTCCCTTGCGTCAATGGGTGGATCGAGCACCCAGGTGACGATACCCCCACCCGTGGGAGCTTCGGCGATGTAGGGTTCGGTCAGATCACCACCGAGAGGATCGTTACCGCCACCGTCTTTCCACAAATGCAACTCGACCGGTCCGGCATCCGAAAAAGCCACCTGTATTTCGTGGATTTCGGCGGGATGCTCCATCCAAAACATCACCGACTGCCACGACCCGGCCTCGACGTTGGTGAGTAACACCTCTCCGCTACCGTCATCATACGAAAAAAGCTGTGGATCGGCGGCATAGGAAAGCACTGGAAAAAACCAAAGAATTCCGAACACAACCACGATTTCAAGCATCGATAATCTTCGGTGTTTTTTAGTTATCCTCAAATTCATGAAAAAACCTCCTTGGCGAATTGATGAATTCTACGAGATGTGCGAAACTAGGGCAAGTTCAAGATTTGGAGGAAATGTTTTCCAAACGATAGACCGAAGCAGTGGTGATAGCAAAATTGCCTTGGATATGACTTCATTCCCGTTGCAATGGTCCTTGTTGGTAGATGGTGAATTTTGGGTTGAGATAAATCTTTTTTTCGGAGGGTGACATGGCGGTGGATATTCAAAAACTTTTCGATGACTTGGGTTTGGCGGAAATCAATCCGGGCGCTTGCACCGGTGGCGGGTGGTGTTCGGGAACGGAAGACCGGGAGGAACTGGTTTCCTACAATCCGACAACCGGCGAACCACTGGGAAAAATCGCTCAAGCAAATGCCGACGATTACGAGCACGTCATTCACCAGGCAGAAAACGCCTTCGAATCCTGGCGTATGGTTCCCGCTCCCGTGCGGGGAGAAATCGTGCGACAGATCGGCGAAGAGTTACGCAAATACAAGAAACCTTTAGGAAAACTCGTTTCCCTGGAAATGGGCAAAATCTACGTAGAAGGATTGGGCGAAGTTCAGGAAATGATCGATGTCTGTGATTTCGCCGTGGGTCTGAGTCGCCAATTGTACGGCCTATCGATGCATTCCGAACGTCCGGGCCATCGGATGTACGAACAATGGCATCCCATGGGACCGATCGGCGTAATTACGGCGTTCAACTTCCCGGTGGCGGTCTGGGCCTGGAATGCCGCCATTGCCGCCATTTGCGGCGATACCGTCATCTGGAAGCCGTCGAGCAAAGCTCCGCTGTGCGGCGTAGCGGTACAGAACATCATGAATCGCGTGATGGAAAACAACAGTCTGCACGGCATTTTCTCGCTGTGCATCGGCAACCGGCAGAATGTCGGGGAAAAAATGATCGCCGACAAGCGCTTGCCGCTGATTTCCGCGACGGGAAGCGTGGCGATGGGCAAGCGGGTGGCCTCGGTCGTAGGTGGACGCCTGGGCCGCACCCTTCTGGAGTTGGGTGGCAACAACGCGATTATCGTAGACGAAACCGCCGATCTCGATCTGGCCACGCGAGCGATTCTGTTCGGTGCCGTAGGAACAGCCGGACAACGCTGTACCTCGACACGGCGGATTTTCATGCAATCGAAGATCGCCGAAGACCTGACCAACCGCCTCGTCAAATCCTATCGACAGGTTCATATCGGTGATCCACTCGACGAAGACACACTGATGGGACCGCTGGTGGATAAGGACGCCGTGGACACCATGATGGCGGTGGTCAAAGAACTTGAAGAAGGTGGAGCGGAGATCCTCGCCGGGGGCAAACCTGCGGACCTCGGAAGAAATTTCGTGCAACCGACCATCGTGAAAACCAAACACGACACGCGCCTGGTCCACGAAGAAACGTTTGCGCCGATTCTTTATTTGATCGAATACGACAAGCTCGAAGACGCCATTGCCTGGCAGAACGAAGTCCCGCAAGGGCTTTCGTCGGCGATTTTCAGCACCCACATGCGGGCAACCGAAACCTTCCTTAGCCACAAAGGCTCGGATTGCGGCATCGCCAACGTGAATATCGGCACCTCCGGCGCGGAAATCGGCGGAGCCTTCGGTGGAGAAAAAGATACCGGCGGCGGACGCGAATCCGGTTCGGACTCCTGGAAATCCTACATGCGCCGCCAGACCTGCACCATCAACTGGTCCAAAGAACTTCCGCTGGCCCAGGGGATCAAGTTCGGCGACGACTAAACTCGTTCATCCGAGAATGTTTCGGCGAAGACGCTTTCCGTCTTCGCCGTTTTTTTTTTGTTTTTTTGAAAAGGAATCTTTCCAAGGCGTCTAAGAACGATTAAAATTCCGCAAAAACAAAACCGCTTTTCCCGAGGGGGTCGTCACGTCCATCGTACAGAAAATCACTGAAATCCGGGAACAGATCACGGAATCCGTCGAAAAGGTCCAAACGACCGTCCGAACCCGGGAAAATCTTGCATGGAAACGGCTGGGCGGCACCGAAGACAGCCGGGTTGAATTGCTGCTGCGTGCGTTGAGTCTGCTGTTGCGTGGATTGGTCGAAAACGATCAGTTGCGCCGAGCGCGAGCACTGACCTACTCGACGATTCTTTCCATCATCCCCATTGGCATGATCGCCCTGATGGTGCTGGAAAAATTCGACGCCTGGGGCAAAGTACGAGAACACTATCTTCCTCTGGTGACAGGAGAATTTCCCGGTCTGGCAAAAATCCTGGACACCGTGCTCGACCACATCGAGTCGGCCAATATCCAAGCCCTGGGAATCGTGGGTATCGTCTTCCTCCTCACGGCTCTCTATAACATGGTCCTTGAGATGGAAGTGGCTCTGAACGATGTCTGGCAGGTGCCGGAAAAATCCGGTGCGTTGTCGCGAGTATTGCGAATTCTGCTGTTGTTCCTGGTCGTTCCGACATTGATGGGAGCGGTGATTTTTCTCGAAGCGATCAACAAAGAAGCCTTCGGTCCGGTGCTCGAAATGGTGGGCATCCACCAGATTACCGGTTGGACCAGCCTCGTCACCGTGATTCTGGCCTCCATCGCCGGAGCATGGGTCTGCAAACTGCTCCCGAATTCCGCGATTCCCTGGCGCGCCGCCTTCGTCGGTGGTTTGGTCAATGCGTTGCTGTTCACAATGGGAACAAAACTGTATTTCATGTTGCAAGTCGGTGTCGCCAAACTCAGCATGGTGTACTCGACCTTGGCAACCTTGCCGTTTACCTTGATCTGGATTCAGTGGAGCTGGGTGATTTTCCTGATCGGAGCGGAATTTTCCTTCGCCGAAGCCGGTTCTCGGAGGCGCAGCGGTCTGTATCACCACCGGGATCTCTCCCCGCACCACGACGAAGTTACGGCATTGCTGATTCTTTCTCTTTTGGCACAGAAAGAGGAACTGACCCTGCAAGTCAAGGATATCGCCACGCGACTGGAACGTCCGTTAGCCAGATCATTCAAGATTTGCTGAAACGTATGTCACGCGAACACCTTGTTCGAAAAAGCGGGAAATTCTGGAAACTTGCAGAACCGGAACTGATAAACGCCGACATTCGCCAACTGGCTCCGAAACTGAATCTCGCAGGCGGCGGACCTCCACCGGACGACCTTTCCGGCCTGGATAGAATCGCCTCGGACCTGTTGCGCGATAGCCGAATGGATGAGGGAACTCACAACAACCTCGCCTGGCTGGCTTCCCACTGGGATTCTCGAAAAGAATCGTAGTGTTAGGATCTCGCTTCTTTCCAGAACGTGATTTCATGATTCGGAAAATTTCAGGTGCTCGCGGTTTTTTGTAAACCATTTGAAAACAATCACGTTTTTTCTATTATTTATTTGTTAACAATGAAATATCTGCTCTTTTTGGTGCGCATTTTATCGATTCGATAGTTGCGTTGCTTTGTAACGTCGAATAGGATGATCTTGATGGGGTCATTTAAAGAATTGCATCGAAAGTTCGACGAGAAAAATACGTATCGGGCTAAGAGCTGGAGGTTGATATGCGTAGTCGTGTTATTTTTCTGCTGAGTTTTATCATTCTTGCTATCTCGGCGACATCCTGTTCCCCCCCAAACTCGACCGTAGCGTCTTTTTTGGGTTCGGACAGCGGTTGCCTTTCGAACACCGACTGCGAAGACGGCAAAATCTGTCAAAATGGCATCTGCTTACCCGAAGGCGGCTGCGTCGTCGATGACGATTGCCCGTCGGGAATGCTCTGCCGAGACGACGGCGAATGCTTCACCCCCACAACCGGCAGTTGTCCAGGTGGAGAGTGCACTTGGGATTCCGAGTGCGGTGAAGAAGAAATCTGTACTGACGCCTGTATGTGCATTCCCGATCCCAGCCTATTAACCGATGGGGACGTAGATACCCCGGACAACAACACCGACGCCGATAACGAAATCCCCGGCGACTCCGAAGTCATTGAAACCACTGATAATACAGAAGAAAACCCAACCAATGACCGCGACAACGACACCATCGCCGATGCCACGGACAACTGCCCCGACACTCCCAACCAGAATCAGGCCGATTCTGATAACGATGGCGCGGGCGATGCCTGTGATAACTGCCCCACCTTCGCCAATGAAGATCAAGCCAACCAGGACGGCGACGACTGGGGCGATGTTTGCGACCCGACACCGAACGAAGCCGGAACCTGTGCAGACGTAACCTGCAACCCGGCGGTGGACGATGTGTGTCCAGCCTGGGGATTCTCTTGTATTGTCGAGGGCTTCGGCACAGCGCGTTGCACGAAAGATTGCACTTCCAATACAGATTGTCCATTGCCTTTCCAATGCACCGAAGAAGGTCGTTGCGGTTGCGACGATTCCGAAACGCCTCTTCCCGAATGTGCGGCGTGCACGGACACCGGAGACTGCCGCGATCCGCTGCCTGCCTGCGAAGATCCGTTGGGTGATGGCGATAAAATGTGCACCCGAGGATGCACCTGGGATACGGATTGCCCGGACAATTATTTCTGTTACGAGGACCGCTGCCTCTGTGAATTGAAACGTCCGCCGGAATGCGAGACGATTTTATGCCAGGACAGCAACGAATGTACGGCCTCCGGGTTCTCGATTTGTGCGCGGGTCGATGGATTTTCCGAAACCGTATGCACGAAGCCCTGCACAACGGCAGCCGATTGTCCCGAAGCCTACGAGTGCAATGGAACGTTGTGCGTCTGCAACCAAGATCCGCCCGTCACCTACGAATGTCCCACGGGCCAATGCAGCAGTGGCACGCAATGTCGGGAAGACTTGGGCTTCCCCGACAACGGCGGCTGCCTCACGGGAGGCGATGAACTGAACTACTGCACGATTCCCTGCGATCAGGACAGCGACTGCACCCTGTATTTCGAAGCACCCAACTGGGGTTGCATCGAAATCACCGGCGGTCAAAAAGTCTGTTACTGTGAGCCGCCTTGCGATGTGGGAGCCACCGAGTGTCGAGAGAACGAAATCTATCGTTGCTCCACGGACGGCTTGTGGATCTCTTACAAGGAATGCGAGTCGGGAACCCAGTGCGTGGACGCCGATGGTGGTTCCTTCTGCGAAGCGATTCCCGAGTGCGAGGACGGAGATAGCGAGTGCCGTGACGACATTGTGTACCGATGCGTAAACGGAACCTTCGCTGCCGTGGAAACCTGCGAACAGAACTGGTTCTGCGATGAGATCAACGGCGAAGCGGTCTGCGTCCCCGCTCAGGCCCTCGAATGTCCCAGCGGTCAGTGCTCGGACCGCAACGACTGCTACAACCTGGGTTGGCCGGATGCGGCACGATGCATCGTAGGATCGGGCGCACTGAACTACTGTTCCGTTCCCTGCACCTCCACTGCCGATTGTGTCAGCGACTTCCAGGCGGCGAACTGGAGTTGCGAAACCATGTCCAGCGGAACGATGTTCTGCCTGTGCGACCCTCCGTGCACCAATGGCGATACCGAATGCCGAAGCGACTCGATCTATTTCTGTGAAAACGGGGTCTGGCGCAACATCCAGGATTGCGAAGACGGCTGGAGTTGCCGGCTGACACCTGATGGTGCTGCCTGTTATCCTGGGGAAACGCCGCTTTGCCCCAGCGACGAATGCACGTCCGGCTCCGATTGCCGGGACATGGGATGGCCGGACGACGCCGCGTGCTGGACCGAATCCGGGCGCTGCACGATTCCTTGTACTGCCAGCAACGACGGATCGGGAGATACCTATTGCGAGGACACGCTCGGAAGCGGATGGTTCTGCGAACGGACCTCAAGTTGGCCCTGGCAAACGGACGGCTATTGCAACTGCGAAGAATAAAGGGCATAGTAGGCATGTGACCGTATTCTTGCATTCAAGGGGCGTCCGTGCCGTCGATCAATTTTAAAACGGCTCGTAATACGATTGTGGTCAGTGACCTGCACTTGACCGAAGGCGAACCGGTGCATCCTAAAAAACCGCTGTGGAAGCGCTGGAAGCAGCGGGACATGTTCATCGACGGAGAATTCCGCGCATTTCTGGAAACGCTGTCCTCCGAGATGGACGGCCCTATCGAATTGGTGCTGGCGGGCGATGTTTTCGATTTCGATTCCGTGACCGCCCTTCCCGAAAACCCGCCCTTCCGAATAGGCTGGCTCGAAAGAAGGCGGGGACTCAACCCGGACGAGCAGAAATCTCATTTCAAGATGAGAGTGATTATCACCGAACATTCGTTGTGGTTCGACACACTCAAAGAGTTCATCGCCATGGGCCACCGGGTGGTGTTCATTCGAGGAAATCACGACATCGAACTGTTCTGGCCCAAAGTGCAAAGCCTGATTCTGAAACGGATTTGCACGAACAAAGCTCAAAGAAAACAGGTGCGTTTCTGCGATTGGTTCTACATCAGCAATTCGGATACGTTAATCGAGCACGGCAACCAATACGACGCCTATTGCGTGTCGCAAAACCCCAGTCATCCGGTCATCTTGACCGGGCATCGCAAAACCCTGCGGTTGCCTTTCGGTGATCTCACAAGCCGCTACCTGATCAATGGCATGGGTTACTTCAATCCACACGTCGAAGCCAGCTTTTTGCTTGGGTTTACGGAATACGTGCGGTTCTTCTTCAAATACATGATTCGCACCCAACCATTGTTGATGTGGACCTGGTTCTGGAGTTCTATGGCGACGTTGGGAGTTTCGTTCTGGACGAGCCTGCTACCCAACCCCGTCGATCCACTGACCGCCGAAAAAGACAACCAGCGCATTGCGAAAAACGCCAACGCCACACCAAGCGCCACACGGTCACTGGCCTTGCTTAAAGTCCATCCGGCGACGCTCTCCCCCATGAAAATCCTTCGTGAACTCTGGTTGGATCGGGCGTTGATCGTGCTATTCGTGCTCTCGGTCGCTCTCCAGTTCGGAGGAACCCTGAAAATCCTGCTGGATGTCCCAATGTTATGGAGTGTGATCCCGCTGCTGTTGATTTTCCTGCCGTTTTTCGTGTTTTACACACGCTCGATTCGCCCAAAGGTGCGCCAGTACAAAGTAGCTCGCAGAAAACGGCTGAAAACCGCTCAAAAAATCACGGGGATACGGCGAATCGTCAACGGGCACACGCACGAAGCTTCGCATTCGATGTTCGGAGATATCGAGTATTTCAATACCGGTTTCTGGTCGGCTCCCTGCATCAACATCGACTGCTCGCGACGCGAGCAAAACCGGCATTTCGTCTGGCTGCGGCCAAAATCGTCCCAAGAACGTGAAGCGGTGCTGGGACAATGGCTCGGAAAAGAAAAAGGGTACCGGCTTTTTAGTAAGTGATTGGCAATAAATACAAAATCCTTCCAAGATATTTTACAAATCAACTTACATCGGTGAAGAAGACAGCTTGAGCAGGTTGTGATTAAAACCAAGACCAAATTCCAAAATATACTCCGACTCGCCATCCAACCGATTCCAATAGCGATATTTTTGGAGGGGATAGACATACAATTTCAATGACTTGTGGATATTGACCTGTATCCCAAGCCCAGCAGAAGTCCATAACGTGGGAGGGATTCCTTTGGCTTTCGTCTCCTGAATACGAGCTTTCACAAATAAATCCACCCAGTCGTAAATTCCTAGTCCCAATCCAAGTCCGCCATATCCGCCATAAGCAAACCGTTTCCAAGAGGACTTCTGCGCCTTTTGAGGATCGTCCAACTCCCATGTACTGTTCCCAGGACCATCGCAACCTAAACTGCTGTTCGGGGCGTTTCCGCAGTATTCCCCTCCCGCTCCCAAACCGAAACCCATTTCTACTTCGGCCAACAGTTTTACATTGTGATCCTGTTTGGTAACGGGCCAAAGCGAGAAACGAGGTCCGGCATATCCCATGATTCCACTGGCAAACGATACTCCCGCCTCAAGCAAATACCAGTCCATGGGAGCGTAACTAAATTGACCTCCAAAAGGGTACTGAATACCTGCATCGAATTCCAGATCTCCTTGTTCGAAACGAGCCGGAGAACCATACATCAACCCACGAACTGGCGGCGAATAGGTAGGATTGCAATTTACCATCCCGACAAATAGTCCAAGGGCCAATACAAAAGGTAAAATGTGCAACGTTTTCTTTTGCACGGATATCGTCTTTCTTTGAAGTGCTTTCGTTTTTCGTTGTTAGTTGAAACACTGGCCCCATTCCTTGTAAAAAAAAACGCTTATGTCGCTGTCGGGTTTTTCGCGTTTCGGTCACATTGGCAATCGAGGAGATTGGAGGAGGTTGAAATTGAATCCAATACCCATTTCACTTGAAATCGACGACTCGCCATCGAGCCGATTCCAATAGCGGTGTTTCTGAATCGGATAAAGGTACAATTTCAATGCTTTGTAAATATTGACCTGTATTCCAACCCCAAAAGAAGCCCACAACGTGGGAGGGATTCCCTCGGCTTTCGTCTCTTGAATAC
>CAXXVK010000066.1:0-4211 GCA_963676915.2 Myxococcota bacterium | reverse complement strand
GACTTTGTTTTAGAACCTGGGGATTTAGTCGCAATTATCGGAAATGACAGGAGCAGAGACATATTTTTTCAAGTGGCATCGTCTCCGCTATGTAGTGGATAAATCAACCATTAACCGGTGTTTAAGGAAAAAAGATTATGCAAAACCGCACGATTTACATCACCAAGTTCGACCTTGAACGGCTTGAAGATCTTCTCGCTGCAGCTGGCGAATTCAGCTATCGGGATCGTTTGGATCTGGAGGAGCTCGAAGCGGAAATCCAGGAAGGCACCCTAGTTGATTCCAAAAATGTTCCTCCAAATGTCGTCACCATGAATTCCCGGGTGGCATTGATTGACATTGACGAAAACAAGCCGATGATTTTCACCCTGACCTTTCCCAGGGATGCTGACATTGACAAGGGCAGGTTGTCCGTCCTGTCTCCAGTCGGGACAGCCATCCTCGGGCACGCCGAGGGCGACGTTATTGAATGGCGTGTTCCAGCCGGACACCGTTGCTTTAAGATTGAAAGGATACTCTACCAGCCTGAAGCCGCGGGTGATTATCATCTTTAGCACAACCGAATCTTGGAATTGCAGTGTCCGGTGATCACAATAATGTAGAACCTGTTTTGTCGAACGAATATAGAAACACGCACCAACCAATGGAATAAAGACTATTAACAATCGCATGAATATTCAAACCAAACGAGTCTACGATCCAGCCGAGAAGATCGATGGAAACCGCGTCCTTGTGGACCGGGTGTGGCCCAGGGGGCTGTCTAAGGAAAAAGGTCCAAGCCGATCTGTGGCTGAAAGATGCCGCGCCGAGCACCGCTCTTCGAAAATGGTTCGCCCATGACCGATCAAGATGGGAAGCATTTAAAGAGCGTTATTTTGCGGAGTTGAAGGACCAACCGGAGGTGTTGGCAACGCTTTCGGAACTTGCACGAAAGGGACCCATCACACTTCTTTTTTCTGCCAGGGATGCCCGTTGCAACCAGGCCGTTGCCTTGAAGGCTTTTCTTGAGTCAATTTTAGTCCATGATGGGTCATTGAAATAATTCACAAACACAAGGAGGTTCCTATGTCAAACACTTGGCTCAGTACTCTGAAGACAGATTCCCCCCAGGAAGGATTTGAACTTGCAATTAAACTGTCTCGAATGGGTGTCAAGTACACTCAACCTTCCGATGAAATCAGAAAGAGATTAAGAGAAGATTACGCCAACAATGCCGACAGTTTGATTGCAGCATCACAAGTCGTGGCAGTCAACTTTCAAACGATAGCCGCAGCGAATAAGTATTGGAATAGCGGTTCATAGCTCATCTGATTGTTGATTAAGGATATTTGGTAATGGGAGTCGATATCCTGCAAAACACTGCCGTCCAAGCGCTTGTATAAGCAGAAAGTATCGTCTCCTGACAGTCTACGAAGCAAAAAAAGTGATCGTCTACAATGTGGAGGAAAAAGCCCGGTTATTCAGGCGTAGAGAATCCGCTCTACGACAATGAGAATACCATCAAGCTGCCCGGGGATGCTCGGCTGACGGCCAAAAGACTGATCGATCCATTCCAGGCAGAGGAAAGGTGATATGATAACCCAAACCAACGATATCCATGGCGCCCTTTCAGTGACTCGGGGATCCCAAATTGTCGAACTGGTGGAGCAGGTCAACTTGGACATTCGCGGTCTCTACCAGGCGGTGATCGATCTGGCCTCCGAAGGCCTGATTACCTCCAGCGCCATCAATATGGCCGCCGGCATCCTGCTGAAGGATCTGGGACTGCCTAACTATTTTTTCGAGAATCTACAGCAGACCTCCCTGAAAGGCATGCTGGCCTCGATCGCGACTTCCATGGCCGTTAACAAGGACCGCGTTTTTCTGACCGGCCGGGTCGCCAACATCGACTTTTCCCTGGAGCATGAAAATGCCCTGCAGAAAGTCAGGATCGCCACCCAGGAGACCCGGGACAGCATGGAAACCATGCTGAACGAGTCCATATCCGGACATCGCCGGGAATATTATTACAACCCCGAAAGCCAATACTATACGTACATTGCCCGCCCGGAAACCGTGAACGACTTCGACCGGAAGGAGTTCAAAAAGTCCCGCTTTCTCTTTGACCTGGCCGGGGATTACCACGCTACACCGGAACCTACACGAATGCGCTATAAAAGGTTTCTGGATGAAATGGAACGGTCGGCCTTACCTTTCATCGAAGTGTTCAACCTACCCGAAACGGGCGAAACGCGGTTGATGTTCAATTCGGATTTTGAAGATCCTCAAATTGCCATTTTACGAAACATCTGCCAGGATCACGGCTTCGAACTGAACCGGGCCTATTGGGAGCCATACCTGGGCAAGGCCCGCACCCCATCGTCGATCTGCTCGATCTACCTTCTGGGGGAACTGTCCCAGAAAAAAGAAGCCGCCCTGCTCACGGATCTTGGCGCATTTTTGTCGCTGAGCGTCAATGGGATCACCGAACTCTACGCCAAAAGGCATTTATCCTTCAACGAAATGCTGTTTGCCATCAATGCGGTTGATTTCACGCACATGTTCATTTTCCAGGAACGCGAAAACGGGACGGATCGAGAAATCCTTCAACGTCTCGACAGCCAGGATTACCGGGAAGCCTTTGCTTCAAGGATCCACAAATCCAACAAATCCACCTACAGCTTTAAAATCATCATCGAAACGGTAAAGGCCAATCCGGACCTAATCAAAGAGCTTTACGGAATGTTTGCCGACCGGTTCGATCCATCACGCCGGAATCGAATGACCGATAAGAGGATCGAACAGGAATTCCAGGCGTTCAGAAAAACCATCGCCAGCCGATTCATCGATTTCCGTTTGGGCTATGACATTTTTCTCTTCATGTTCAAGTTTGTCTCCGGTACGCTTAAAACCAACTTCTACAAGCCGCAAAAGCGCAGTTTTTCTTTCCGGCTGGACAACCGGGTCCTGGATCCATTGGTTTTCGATCAGTCCGTTTACGGTGTCTTTTTTGTCAACGGCCATTATTCCCGCGGCACCCACCTCAGAGCGGAAGACATTTCCAGGGGCGGGGTGCGCATGATCCGGACCACCCCGGAAAACCACACCGCCGAACTGGACAATGCGGTGCTTCTCAACTTCGCCTTGGGACCCAAGGCGCAACGCCTCAAACACAAGGATATCTGTGAAAGCGGCGCCAAAGGGGTGGTCATTCCCCACCCGTTGTACGCCACAGGCTATGGCCTGGATGCCCTTTTCGATTTCACCGAGGGGATCATGGACCTGATGCTTGAAACGGACGGGATCGTCGATTACTGCGAAAAACCGGAGATGCTGTTCTTCGGCCCCGATGAAGGCACCGCTTCATTCATGGATGCGGTTTCCTACCGCGCCCGCGAAAGAGGATATAAACACTGGAGAACGATTACAACCGGCAAGAGCTTCGGCATCCCCCACGACACTTACGGACGTCTTGAAGGTGGCACGCTTTTCGGTCTGTTTGACTGCGGAGACAAGGGCACCGGATTGAAAGTCGAGGGTCAATCCGATTTGACCAGCCTGGATATGGATGAAATCCGCGAACGGATCGGCGGCAAAATCGATACCAGCGGCATGACCACCACTTCCGTGGTCACTTCGTTTCGCACCCTGATCGAACATTATGGCCAGCGGGAAGAGGACTTGAATCTCATGATGACCGGCGGCCCGGATGGCGACTTGGGCGCCAACCAGATTCAGTGCTACAAGGGAAAAATCTGCCTGATCGTCGATGGCGGCTCGGTCCTTTTCGATCCGGATGGGTTGAACCGCGACGAGTTGTTAAAAATCGCGTTCAAGCGACACAGCCGCCCCAGATCCAATTCGTTGGCTTTCCCTCCTGAAAAACTGGGCCCAAGGGGTTTTATGGTTCCGATGGCCGCGAAGCGGTGTACCCTTCCGGATGGTGCTTGGGTCGAAGATGGTGCGCTGTTCCATCGGACTTTTCTCACGAATCCGGAAAACCGCAGGTATATCGAAGAGGCCGATATCCGTGCCTTCATTCCTTGCGGCGGTTTCAAGGACACGATCAATCACGGCAATGTCAAAGGCTTTCTGGAAAACTTCCGGGAACTGGCCTTTATCGTCGAAGGCGCCAATGTCTTTTTCGACGATGCGGCGCGGCGTCATATCGCGGCCCACTCCGCCGTCAAGCACATCAAGGACAGCACAGCCAACAAGGGCGGCGTCTTTTC
>CAXXVK010000065.1:0-22710 GCA_963676915.2 Myxococcota bacterium | reverse complement strand
TCATCAGTTTCTCGATCTCCCCAGCCGCGTCCTGGAGCGTCACTTTGACCGTGCCCGTACCGCCGTTCGAAGAAGAATCGTCGTCGCCACCGCAACTCGGAATAACGAAAACAGCCAGAAGCAGGATCAACGTAGACAGGAACAAAGCGATTCTTTTCATAACTTAACCTCCCAGTGAAATATTACTTGCCCACTTGTCATAATACCCGACAATCGGGAATTATGAAACCCTCCCATAAAACTTTCAAACTAGTAGTTTTTTTCGTTAATGGAATCAGACCCGACGAAAAGTTACTTCAACCCTTGCAACACCTCCAAAACTTTGGTGTTTTTCGGAATGTCGGACATACTGCCGCTAAAATGCTTGAATACGACGGTTCCGTCCTTGGCAACAATGAACATGGCCGGCATCAAGCCCAACTTGAACAGCTTCCACTGTTGTCCGTACAATTCCCCCAGGTTGCCATCCGGGTCCGGCAGACCGAGATACGGTAGTTTTTCCTTTTTCCAGTAGTCGGCGACGTTTTCGGCCGAGTCGCGCACCACCACCGCGATCGTAGCGTTTTGTTGCTTGAATTTTTCGATGTCGTCGCGCATCTCCCCGAGATGCTTGCGGGAATACGGTCAGGCGAATCCCCGAAGGAAAACGAGTACCAACGGACCATCGGCGGTCAGACCGGAAAGGCTGTGCGAAACGCCGTTTTGATCTTTGATTTCAAAAGGTTGAGCTTTCAGTGATTGCTCGGAAGAAACGGCTTTTTCCGCAGAGGAGGCGCAGCTTGCCGATAGCAATAGCCAGCCCATCACTGCCCATATTCGCAAGCCGTGTTTCCAAATCATTTCGTTCCCCCGTTTCTTTCTATTACTTCGTTTTCTTGATGTATCCCGCGATTTTGTCGAAGGCTTCTTCGATAATCGTTTCGTTGGGCAGGATGACGATACGGAAATGCGCCGTACCCGGCTTTTGACCGAATCCGCCACCAGGAACCACCACCACGCCCGTCTCGGCGATCAGTCCTTTCACCCACTCGTTGTCGTCCACATCGAGATGCAGCCTCGGGAAGGCGTAAAACGAGCCGGTCGGCGTCACCATGCTGATTTCGTCGATCTGCTCGACGCACCGAACGGCGGCATCGCGAGAACGCTTCACATCGGCTAAAAATTCCGGCAGGTGTGTTTGAGGACCATCCAGCGCGGCGGGAATCGCGGCCATGGCCGTCACGTTGGAACACAGTCGGGCACGCGCCAAGCGTCCCGCCGCTTCCACGTAATCGCCCATAATATCTTTATCGCCCGACCAGATACCCCAACCACAGCGCCAACCCGGAACAAGGTAGTTTTTCGACAACCCGTTGCAAGTCACGACCGGCAGATCGGGAGCTAGAGTCGCGATGGAATGGTGCTCGGCCTCTTCGAAAAGTCAAGCGGTCGTAGATCTCGTCGGCAATCACCAGAATCCCGGCTCTCCGAGCGAATTCGGCAACTTCTTCCAGCAATTCTTTCGGGTACACCGCCCCGGTGGGGTTGTTCGGCGTACAGATCAGCATGGCCCGGGTGCGCTCGTCGATGGCGGCTTCCATCTCGCCTACATCCGGTAGCCAGCCGTTTTCTTCGTGCAGATAATATGGTCGGGCTTCGCATTCGAGTTTCGCCAGTACGGCGGTATACAACGGATATACCGGGTAGGGCAGCAACACGTTGTCACCGGGATCGAGTAGGGCGGTCAAAGCGATTTCGATCGCTTCGCTGGCTCCCGTACTGCAAATGATTTCCTGAATCGATTGAAATCCCTGGTCCTCGCAGCGGCGGCGAATGGAATCTACCGCTTCGTCGTACCCGAACGACGGCGCGTAGCCGTTGCGCTGCTCGATCATCGACGCCGTAGCGGCGGAGACGATCCAATCGGGCGTCCGGTGTCCGTAAGGAGAAGGATCGCCGATGTTGAGCCAGTACATTTTCTTACCGCTTTTCGCAACGTTACCGGCCAAAACAGCGATGTCGCGAATCGCGTAACGAACGCCTTCGGTACGCTTGGACGGGGTGATTTTCTTCATGCCTGCCTCCAGGAAAACGCGTCAACAACCAACGGGAATTTATGCAAAAAACAATGCAAAGTAGACTAACGGTTTCCGACGTACAGGTCAATAAGAGAACAGCGTTACGGGTGCATCACAAAATATAGCGACTTTCGTAAAATCCTCTTTTTTCGTAGCGGCGAGGCGTAAGCCCGCCGTTTTTGCCTTTAGAAAGTTGCTTTTATGCCCCCAATCTCCCTTTTCGGCGGGCTTACGCCTCGCCGCTACAACCAAATGAATGAATGCTTCAATATTGTTGGGCCAATTCGCACCATTTTGTGATGCACCCCAACGTTACCAAACGGGAGATTCAAACAGATTTTTCCCAATTTTTCACGACATTGACAACGTTTTGGGTAAATGGTACGGCTTGAAGGTAGAAAACGTTCTGAACAGCCGGACGTTATTCTTTTGGTGATTGTGGCCGTTTTCGATGCAAATGGCCGGTAGAAGTCGAAACATTTCGAATATTTTCCTGTCTCGAATGGTTGGAAGTACACCGGAGTCCCCATGCAAAATCCTCATCCGCTCGAATCGATTCTCCACCCCACATCCATCGTCATCGCCGGAGCCAGCAGCAATCCATTGAAAATGGGATCGTTGCAGGCTGCCAACGCCCTGCACGCAGGCTTTCCGGGAACCATCCAGTTCCTGCATCCGAAAGAAACCCAAATCTTCGGCTGTCCCGCTGCCCCGAAGGTAGCGCAATTGCCCGAAAAACCGGACATGGCGTTGATCACCACACCCACCGATGTTTCCCTGGATATTCTGGAAGATCTCGGTAAGAACGGTGTGCGTCATGCCGTCATCACCACGGCGGGATTTCGAGAAGTACGCGGCGTGGGATTCGAACGCGAAAATCGCCTGAAGGACATCGCCAAAAAATACGACATGCGTTTCGTCGGTCCCAACTGCATCGGGGTCATCAATACGCATCTTCCTTTAAATCTTACGGTTTTCCCTTACAAGGACAAACCGGGCGGGCTGAGTCTCGTCAGCCAGAGCGGAACGTACGTTTCCCAGACGCTGGTGTATCTCCAGGGACGCGGTATTCGGATGTCGAAGTCGTTGAGCGTCGGCAACTCCACGAATCTCGATCTCGTGGACTGCCTTGAATACCTCGAAAAAGACGACGAAACCCGCGCCATCGCGCTGTATATCGAAGGATTGCCACGAGGGCGTCGCTTCATGGAAGTCGCCCGCGAGATCACACGACACAAACCGATTGTTGCACTCTACATCGGCGGCACCGAGGCGGGTGCTCGCTCGGGCCTGTCGCATACCGGCTCGATGGGTGGAGAAGATGCTCTGGTAGACGGCGTATTCGCACAGGCTGGAATTTTGCGAGCGCGTTCCACGGCCGAATTGTTCGGGTGGGGACACGCACTGGCCACCATGCCGCCACCTCGCGGTCTGAAAGTGGCGATTCTGACTCATTCGGGCGGTCCCGCCACTTCGATGGCCGATACCTGCGAGCGTTCCGGGTTACAAGTGCCTGAATTAAGTGAAGAATTACAGGAAAAACTTCGGGAGGACATCCCCCCGACGGGTTCCACCCGCAATCCCATCGACCTTACGTTTTCCCTCGATTTCGACGCCTTCGCCCGTCGATTGCCGAAAACCATCCTGGGAGCGGAAGAAGTCGATGCCGTATTGCTTCACGGTATGATGGACACGTCGATGGCGCGAGAAGCCCACGTCGTGCTCGGCGATTTTCTGAAACTTCCCGAAGAGATGTTTCTCGAACGAGCCAAACAGGATTTCACGCCGTTTCTCACGGCCTTGAAGGAATCCGGCAAACCGCTGGCGGCGTCCACGTTTTTACGGGAAGACGGCGCCACCGACCAGTTGGTGGACGGCGGCGTGCCGGTCTACGATCACCCCGAGGAAGCCGCCCTGGCGATGGCTGCGTTGTATCGTTTCGGAAAAATCCAAAAGAGAGAGAACGACTGGGATTCCTCTCCCGTGACCGTGACGGAAAGCGAGACGGACGGTGACACGCAGGTGATGGACGACGACAAAGCGTTCAGCCTGCTGGAACAATACGGCGTGCCGGTCGTAAAATTCCGGACGGTGCAGACCTTGAAGGAAACGTTGCGTTCCGGGGCGAGTCTGGGCTTTCCGGTAGTGCTCAAGGGACTGGTCGAAGGCGTGTTGCACAAAAGCGATGAAGGTCTGGTCGTTGCCGGGATTCAGAGCCAGTCCGAGTTGGCCGATGCCTGGCAGAAAATCGACCACCGCTGCAACGGATGCATGAAACTGATTTCACCCATGATTCCGGGAAATCGGGAAATCGTCATCGGTATGAAACGAACGCCGGGCTTCGGTCCCGCCGTCATGCTGGGAATCGGCGGATTGTTCACGGAAGCCATTCGCGACATTACCTTCCGCCTGGCGCCGTTGAGTCCTAACGAAGCGCGTTCCATGCCGGATTCTCTGAAAGCTTCCGGTCTGTTCGGCGCGTTGCGCGGACAGGAGGGTGTCAATCCCGAGTTGCTGGAAAAAGCGCTCGTCGGCGTGGGAAAATTGGCTTTGGAACGCCCCGACATCGTCGAGTTGGACATCAACCCGCTGATCCTCGACAACAAAGGGAACCTCGTCGCGGTCGATGCGCTGATTCTGACCCGCAACGGCGCTTCGCAGTAGATTTTCGTAAGCACGTTTCGAAAATTATCGGGAGAAAAGCAACCGACCTACAATATTGCGCACAAAAATTCGTCGCCTATTTCCACGGGTGCATCACAAAATGGTGCGAATTGGCCCAATAATATTGAAGCATTCATTCATTGGGTTGTAGCGGCGAAGCGTAAGCCCGCCGAAAAGGGAGATTGGGAGCATAAAAGCAACTTTCAAAAGGCAAAAACGGCGGGCTTACGCCTCGCCGCTACGAAAAAAGAGGATTTTACGAAAGTCGCTATATTTTGTGATGCACCCCTATTTCCGCCCATAATATATTAATTATAGACAATCCCTTGGCGATCCTGCTACAATCTACCGTATGAATCCCTAGACCGTCCGTGGCCCTAGACCGGTCCGGATCGATCGACAACGGCAGGAGTGTCGAACCGTGCAACGTCGTATGGTATCAATTTTTGCGTTTGGGCTCGTTTTTTGGCTGGCGGCTTCGACTTTGCACGCCGCTACGCTCAACCTCGTCCGCGATGCACGCATCACGTTAAGCGGTATCGATGACGACGGCGTCGAAGGCTACCCCAAACATTTGGAGTGGGGACAGGCCAAACTACGCGACGACGACCCGTCCACGTACTGGAAGCCACCGTCGGATAGCTCGCCCTGGCAGACCTGGATCGAAATCGATCTCTCTCCCGATGATTCCCAGGTCAATGTTGCGCTGGAACGCATCGAATTTCAGTGGGTGGGACGCCCTCCGTCCCAATTGCGGGTCAGTGCCGGAAGCGATCCGTTGACTCTGCGAACCTGGGCCGTCGGGGAGTTGGACAACGAAACAAGTACCGTGCTTACACCGCAAGCCGGAGCGCCCGAAGACCTGCGTTTCGTGCGGATCGATTTCATCTCCGGAACCCTCAAACTTGCCGAACTGGGACTTTATGCCACCGAAACGCCATTGCCGGGCCGTCCTGTTGCCGCCTTTGGAGAGGTTGCCGGAGCCACCGTGGGAATCGGCTGGCAGGCCACCGACAACGCCCACCATTACGAAGTCGAGCGGGACACAGGGCTGGACCCGACCACCGTTCGCTGGACCACATCGTTTACGAAAACAGGGGATCGTCCCCCCGCAGCGGGCGCGACAAGCTGGCGGGTTCGTGCCGTGGGGTTCGACGGGCGGACCTCGTCCTGGTCGGACGATCTCACGATGGATGCCTACCAACCGCCTGCCGCAACGGGATTGACCTTTGGCGGAGCCGTGGAAGGAGCGGATTTCACAGGGTGGAGCCAGGAGGTTCGCAAGCGGTTGATCAAACGGCTGGGTGTTTGGGGACTCAATCTGTATGTACAGGCTCCTCGCGGCGACGCAACACGAACCGAAGACTGGCGCGATGCCTTGGATAGCGAAACTCTTGACGAGTTGATCGAACTCGACACTTGGGCCGACGCTTTCGGGGTGCAGTTCGTATACGGCTTGTATCCGGGGATGGGAGATCTGCCCATTGACGCGGACGATCCGCTCGAAGTCTCTGCATTGCAAGAACGGCTTCGACCGCTGGTCGATGCCGGAATTACGAATTTCGCTTTGATTTTCGATAATTTGGAAGATCGTGCCGATGCCTTGATGGGAGAGGATCACGCCTTTTTGGCCGGACAGATGCTGCCTTGGCTCAAAGGTTTCGATCCGGCGGCTACGTTGATTCTCGTTCCCGCCGTTCAGACCGGCGAGGCCGAACGACTGTCCGACGACCATCGGGAATACCTGAAGCAACTTCACGATCTCGACCCGGCTTTGATCGTTACCTGGCAAGGACCGGAGCGCTTTACAACCCGCGTCGAAAACGACGAGTTCGCGGTTATCGCCAGCCTGATCGGGCGTTCGCCGCTTTACTGGGACAATTTTGCCGTCAACGACGACAGTAACGTGCTGCCGGGACGCAATCTGCACTTTTTCCCGGTGGAAGGTCGTTCCGCCACGCTATTGGCTTCGTCAGTCGGTGTTGTCGCCAACCCGATGATTCAGGTCGAGGCCGGAACTTTTACCCTAGCGTCCTACGCCGAACTTGTAAAAGATCCGGCGGGTTACGATCCGGAAACCTCGCCCTGGATCGAGCGAGCGGTGGCCGAAATGGACCCCGATGTGGCGATCGAGGACTGGGAACGGCTGCGCACGGTTTTCGCTCGTCACGACGAATTGAAACCCAAACACGTAGCCTTGGAGGAAATTTCCGAAGCGGTCGAGCGCATTTTAGATACGATTTCCAGTTGGGACAACGCCACGTTGGGAATAGAGGCCTCCGCATTGATCGATACCTTGACCCCCTATTACCGCTTCCCGGCAACGTTTCGTTCCTCGTTGTGCAATCGGTTTCTGCGTGACGAGTTGGCCGTAGCGCTCGACAAATTCAGCGCCCAGACGAGAGCCGGAATGCTCGCAGTCAACAGAATTCAAGCGCTGGCCTGGGGTCAAGATGGGCGATTTGTGTTGCTGGAACAGGAACTTACGCAACTTCGAGACGAAGAACTCGTCCGTTCCCAAGATGCCGCTGACAAAGCTTTTTCACCGCTGTTTCAAGCCGCTTACGATCATAGCTACGAAGGAAGGCTGATCAGCGAAACCGGCTTTTCGCCCATCGAAACCAAACCGTTGAAACAGGCGCGATTGGGACAACCCTGGACCTATCACGCCGGATACAACGCCCATACCGAAGCGACCTGGAGCCTCGACGCCGAAGCCGAGAGCGCCGGAATGAGTGTGGACTCCGATGGTCTCATTTCCTGGACTCCCGAAACCACCGGAATTTTCCGGGCAGTGGCGCGTAAAACCATCGAAGACGCGGTACTGGCCGTACCGTTTGAAGTCCGTGCCGTTCCTTCGTTATGGGAAAGCGGCGAAACCCTGGTGCAACCCACCGTCGAAGTGGTGACCGTCGACGATCTGCCGGTGCTGTTTCAAAACGGTCAAGTGTATCCTTCCTATGGAGATAACAACTGGGAACGCCTGACGATTTCGGGACCGTGGCGTAAAATCCGCAAGGCGTTGGACCACGATCTCAGCTTTGCTCCGAGAGATTCCGAGGTCATCGAGCAAATGCTGACCGAAGCCGGAACCGGTGGAGAAGACTATTTCGAAAACGACGACTGGGAAGAAATCACCCTTCCCGCCGTGGAAAACGGTTTGGGCGCACTGGGCGACACCGGAAGTCCCGAGCATTATTATGGTGGAATCTGGTACACCACGACGGTTTCTCTACCGGGCGGAACCTCTCGAATGCGGTTGGCAATGGCGGGTTGTGCGACCCTCGCCGATGTCTGGATCAAAGAGGAAGGAGCCGAGTCCTACTACTGGATCGGGATGCACGAGGGCGGTTATACGCCGGCATACTTCGAAATTCCCTCTCCCATGCGCAACGCCGAACAAATGGACCTGCTGATTCGCGTGGATCATCCTCTGCCGGGATGGCGTCCCGGTATGTTTCCTCCCGTCATTCTGGCCGATTGGTGGCATTATGCCGGAATCACACAGGATATTGCCATCGAATACCTTCCCCAGGAGAAAAAAGTCAGTATCGTGCGGGCGGATGCGGTATCTACCAGTGAAAATGGGGATGTACGGCTGGTTGCAGTCGTGGAGGAATTGGGAACGCTGCCGCGACAGATCAAAGTCAAGGTTCACGCCCACGAACTGGACAACACCTCCACCTCTTACTTTTCCTCACCCGAAATCAAACCGTTGCTGACACAGGAAGTTTCCATTACGGGTCTGGCCGAGGCCGAAACGACGATCGAAGCCGGTGGTCGGCGGGCCGTAGCCATCGATTTCCAGATTCAACAAAACAGTTTGTGGTCGCCCGACGCGCCGCGATTGTTCGGGCTCGAAGTCGAGGTGCTGGACTTTTCGGATGGCCGCAACGAAGGCGACCAGTTCGACGTGTTGTATTTCCAATTCGGTTTGCGCCACATTTCCGTGGAAGACGGATTGGTGGTTTTCAACGGCGAGTATCCGTTCTGGCCTGGTATCGGTCGTCAGGAAGAAGGTTATGACGGTCGGAGTCAGGATTGGGACTCGATTCGATTCGACCTGGAGCAAATCAAGTCCTTGGGCGTACGTTTCCTGCGAACGGGTCAGACGCCCAACCACCCTTATACCTACATGTTGGCCGATCGCCTGGGACTGGCCGTATTGACGGAAATCCCCGCTTGGAACCTCACCGAAGCCCACTACACCGAGCAGAAAAACCGACCGATGGCGTTGCAAGGCTGGCGTGAACTGAACCGCACGGTAGCCAATCGCGCCGCCGTGGTGATGTTGGGTGCCGCCTCGAACAGCGAGCCGGGGTCGGACGGACAACTTGTGGAATTCGTTGAAGAATTGAAAGAGGATCTCGGAGCGTTCTCCAGTGCGCCACCGCTTGTGACTCTCTCGTTCGATGCCGAAACGTTGTTGGGTGACGACAGCGCCCCAGCCTATGACGCGCTGGAGCGTGCCGCCGATGTGGCGGGTGTTAGCAGTTATCTCGGTACACGCTACAAGTTGGATTACGATCTGGTGGAATCCGATGTGGGAGAAGGTGGAGCCGGAGAAGATGCCGAGGAACTGACCCGGCAATTCCTCGAAAGTTTCAAGGAAACCTTGCCGAACAAGCCTCTGGTCATCACCGAGTTCGGCCACGTCTGGGATATTTCCGACGAAGAAGGCGACCGCCAGCGGTTGGCCTTCGAAAAAACCTGGGATGGCGCCATCGACTATTTCCAGACCGACGATGCCGGTCGTCGCCAAGAAGACGGGTATGTGTTTTCCGCCGTCTGGTGGGGGGCTTTCGATTGGTTTTCCAGCCAGCAACGCACCCAAAGCATGGGCGTGTTGCAGATGGATCACATGCGCCTCAAACCGGTGGGCTGGAAATTGAAACAGACCTATACCATGTTCGGAGAAGCCAGCATTACGGGAGAGGATACTATCGTGCCGATTCTCCCCGACAATCGCTGTTCTTCGATGCATCACCCGGCGGGTATCGTACTGGTGCTGCTGTTGGTTGCAGGGTTGCTTTTACGGCGTCGAAAGCCGCAAAAGCACTGAATTTTCATGGATTTTTTTCGGGAGAGTGGCACGGGCAAAGCGACGTGAAACGTCTGCTTGCCCGTGGTCGAACGTTTTTCATGGGCAACCTGCGGTTTGCCATGACACCCGCCGGGCTTTTATTAACTTCGAAGTGCCATAGCCTTACGCGTAGAGCGCGGAAGGCTGTGCTTTCAATGGTTTGCACAGGAGAGTAGCGGCTAATTTCTAGCCCGACACTCTTGTTTTGTCGGGCAAGAAATTTGCCCGACCTACTGATGTTTTTCAGGAATGCTTCGGACGCCGGTCCGGGTCGATCTGCCGCACTTTGTCAAGAAAATCCAGCATTTCCGAGAACTTGCCGATTACGCCTTCCATCGAACCTTCTACGGAATTGAGTCGAGAAGAGAGTTCCTGGATTTTTCCGGGAAGGAGATCGTTCTCCCGAGATTCTTCCACCACCGGCTTTCCGGCGATTTCGTCTTCTTCAAAGCGGTCCACATTGCTTTTCCAAATATAGGCGACAACGGGATAGACCCGCTGAATTTGGCGTCTCGGGACCATCATCGGGTCTCGTGAGGGATTTAGCGCAGTAAAGAAAATCTGCTCGTCCATCTCATTCCAGATACCTAGTAATAGATGCTTGGCTTTTTTCATTCGAATCACGGCATGACAACCGGAATGCAACGTGGCACGAGGATCGACGATCACCACGTCACCGGGTCGGTACATGGGCAGCATGGCGTCGTCGATCACTTCGAGCCCGAAAGATTCCGGCGAAAGTACCGGACGGGGGCGTACAAAGTATTTGGGGGTCGATGACGACAGCTCGACCGACGGATCCGAAGCCAAAACGGGGATGACCCGCTCCAGACTGGGTTCCGCATCTTCGAGATAGTAGAAATTTTTGGATATATCCTGTTGATGGGGATTTTCTTCTCCCTCATCTCCGTTGGAAGCGATCAATTCTTCGAGCGGAACCTCCAAATATTTAGCCAATTTCACGAGATCCAAAAGCTTGTACGAAGCCCGCCCGGCCTCCATATTTTTAATGGTACTGACGGAAAGCCCTGTTTTTTCAGCCATTTCCTCTTGTGTGGCCCGCTTGGACGTCCGCATTCCTTGTATGCGTCCCCCCAAAACTTTCAAATCAAGATTCTCCATCATGTTCCAGTAATAGCAAAATATTTAAACTTCGTCAAATCCGCGTCAAAATGTTCCAAAGTGCTAACAGGCGGGAAAATGATTTGACAGACAAAAATTTATCTTTTATGCTCTGTATTAGTCAGAAAGGTACATTTATAAGCAAAATAATCGTACCCTTAAAAGCATTACGATTGGAATATCTTCGGTATCAATGTAATTTTTCAATCGTTACAGGATATATCATGGTATGTAAGGGTAAAAAATTAGCTACACCGGAGAATTATTATGAAACATCGACAAGGACGTGCCCTACTGAATTGGTTTTTATCCTGGAAACCGGAACGCGCAAGCTTGTTGGAAAGCCGCTTTCCCAGCCACGAACGAATAGTGAAAACTCCTGCGAACGATATGGATCTGCGTTGGGGCGAACCGTTGGCTTTGTACTGGAAAATTTCGCGAACGTTGGAAGTCGCAGGATTTTCCGAGAGGGATCGAAAAATTCTCGACGCGAAACATTCGTATCGGGAACTCGGGTTCAAAAGCCTGGCAGCCTATCGAAACGGCCGTTCGAGCCGTTTTCTCAAATATTCGCACGTACTGGAAGAGATGGTAAGCCGGGAATCGGAGGGAGAGACCGGCGGGATGGTCGTCGAACCTTGATGTAGAAAGGATATATCATGTCGAACGAGATTTTTGACGCAAAAGTACCGAGCAATGAAGAACTGATCTGGTCGTTGCAGGCCATCGCCTTGGAAATCGGGGTGACTCCCAATTGTCTTCGGCGTTGGATGGGCCAGGACGAGGAATTGCGGCGCCTGATCTGGAAACTGGGAGGACGTTGGGTGGCCAACCGTTCGGAAATTCTCCATTGGCAGATGCGAACGAAACGAAAAGTCCGCAAACCTTGAATGCTTATCGATAATGTCGAATGATGCAACGTACGAATTGTATTGGCTAACGCAAACGGGAGGATGCATCCTCCCGTTTGCGTTAGCCTTTTTTCGCTTTTTCGGTTAACTCCCCCGGATGTGGAAAACGTTGGACGGCGGCTTTCGAAAACAGGGTTTCTCCTTCGCGAACCACTTCGAAAATCCCACCTCGACCACGGATCAGTTCCACTTCATCTCCGGGAAATTGTTCCAGAATTTCTGCCGACGCCCGGTCGGCTCGGGGTTTGTAGTTTCAAGACGTGCAATAGGTGATCTTCCACTTCATCGAATGCGCTCCTTTCCGTTTTCATTCGTGCACTTCCATCTATCGATTATACTTTAACCTGCCGTTCAGGTGAAGGTTGGATGTCAGGTTTTTCAGCTTTAAGATAAAAATATCTTTCGGATGCACGGATTTTTGTCTCACTAGCGTCTCAACAGACCGATTCCGGTAAAAATATGAAAAAACGTTGGCGTTCGGATATTTCGGACCTACGGTTATAAAGAGAAACCAATTGGAAAGGTTGTGGAAATAAGCGATGTTGACCGATTTTTTCTATCTTTTGCGTGCCAACCGTGTCCCCGTCACCGTGACGGAGTGGATGATTTTCATGGAGGCGCTGGGCAAAGGTCTGGCCGATGAAAGCCTCGACCGTCTCTATACGCTGGCCCGTAGCCTGTTGGTCAAGGATGTCACCCATTACGATACCTATGATCGCGTGTTCGCCCATTATTTCAAGGATGTCGAACTCGCTCCAAGCATCAAAGAAGAGCTGGAAGAGTGGCTCAATCAACCTATTGACGCACTTCAGCTTTCTCCCGAAGAACGCGAGATGCTGGAAAAGTGGGGTTTCGATAAGTTACAGGAAGAATTCGAGAAACGCCTGCAAGAGCAGACCGAGCGCCACGACGGCGGTAATCGCTGGATCGGCACCGGGGGAACCTCACCATTCGGCCATGGAGGGTACAATCCCCAGGGAATTCGCGTAGGTGGTCAAGGCGGTAACCGGACAGCGATTCAGGTGGCCACGAAGCGGCGTTTCGCCAATTACCGTTCGGACCGCGTACTCGATCTGCGACAGATGAAAATGGCGTTGAAAAAGCTGAAAGTGCTCGAACGGGTCGGTGCAGCGGATGAACTGGATCTGGATGCCTCCATCGACAAAACCTGCCGCGACGGCGGAGAAATCGACCTGGTGTTCCGACCGGAGCGCAAAAACCGTTTCAAGCTGTTGCTGTTGATGGATGCCGGTGGTTCGATGGACTCTTACGCCGATCTCGTCTCCCGCATGTTCTCGGCCGCCAGCCAGATGAGTCATTTCAAGCAGTTCCGCTACTACTACTTCCATAACTGTGTCTACGAGGAAGTATTCACCGACATGGAACTGGACGAGCGCACCGCCACCGGCAAACTGTTGAGCGATCTCGAAAGCGACTGGCGGGTGATTTTCGTAGGAGATGCCGCGATGTCTCCCTACGAACTGGCGGCCAAATATGGAGCGATCTACTATTACCACCGGAACGAGCAACCCGGCCTGTGGTGGCTCAAGCGCTTCGTACATCATTTTAGAAAAGTGGTCTGGCTCAACCCGATGCCCGAACGTTTCTGGATGGGGCAGTCGATTCAGATGATTCGAAAACTGTTCCCCATGTATACGCTAAGCCTCGACGGTCTCGAAGAAGCCATGAATGCTTTACGGTGACGGCGAGTCTACCTTGTCGCCAGGTTGAAGTTCCGAAATATGCAAGAACCTCACTTGTTAAAGTACTCTATCCGACTCTTTTTCACGCCAAACCGGGCAAAATCCTTTGAATCCCCGCCGGCTGATAGTATTCTCTTGACGTTCGTTCCCGTTCAAGCGTATTCGTAGGCTTTTCCTGCGGGAAAACAGCTGGTTCGATGATCGCTTCCCGAAGGACGAAAGGTTTTCTTTCAGCAAGATGTGGGTGACTTTCCGGTCACGGTTTCTTTCCTTTATTAAGGATGGAGAACGGGAGATTGGAAATTCGCTTTGGTGTTGCCGTCAACGTCTAGGAGTAGAATGCAATGGGCGGTTTCCGCTTTTTACAGGAACAGGCACGATCAGCGGCCAAGCGCCGGAAACGAACCTATGGACTCGAACCGCCGGGACCGATCGATGCGTTGATCCGGCGAGATCCGAAACGAGTGGGTATTTTCGGGGCGCTGCAACTGCTGTTTTTCATCTTCTTCGGATCGCCTCGGGACATGTTCGGCTTGATCTGGCGCTATGTAAGCGACCGCGACACCCCGAATCGCCGGGTGGAAATCGAGCGGCTGGCCGAAAAACTAAGGGAAAAAGTATCCCCTGAGGCCCGGATTTGTCAGGGATCGTTCGAACGACGGAACTACAGTTTCGACATGGCTACGGTGCCTTCGTTTTTCGAACGCTTTCTGCATCGCACCACACCGTATCTGGCTTTGCAACCTCAAAACGAAGAGGACATCCAGGCGGCTTTCGGATTCGCCCGCGAGCAGAATGTGCACGTGTTTCCGCGTGGGATTTCCTCGTCCGCTTTCGGTGGAGCCAAACCGACCCGCAACGGGCTGGTGATCGATCTCTCCCCGTTCGACCGCATTGTTTCCATCGATGCCGAAACCCTGCAAGCGACCGTGCAACCGGGGTTGCGCTGGGCCGATTTCGCCGAAGAATTGAAAAAGCAGGGACTCGCGCCGGTCACCACGCCGTCCAGCCGTTTTTCCACCCTCGGAGGGTGGATGGCGACCGGTGGTTGGGGGATGGACGCCTTCGGCTACGGGCCGTTTTCCGATGCTCTGTTGCATGCCCGCGCCGTGCTTCCTACAGGAGATGTTATTGAAATTTCTAAGGAAAACGGTAAAATCGGAGATTTCATCGGCACCGAGGGTCAATTGGGTATCGTTACCGAAATAACCCTGAAGGTTCGTAAGCTCTCTTCGTTCAGTCATCCTTACCTATTATATTTCGACGACGACCCGACCGCATACGATTTCGTGGATCGACTGGTGGAAGGCAAATTCAAGCCGTCGCATGTCGCCGTTTTCGATGCCCATTACATGGACGAGGAAAACCGCCTGTTCCGCGATCGGATGGGGTTCAAGGAACTGATCGTTCGCGAACATCCGGCCGTGTTGCTCCACTTCGACGACGAATCCCAAGACACTGATTTCGCGGCCTGGCTGAAAACCCAGGACATCGACGCCGAAGCGAACCGGGTCGAAGCCCGCTTTTTGTGGTCCGAGCGCTTCTTCCCTCTCAAGGGTCAACGCCTGGGGCCGAGCCTGCTGGCCGCCGAAGTACTGATGCCACGGCTTTCGATTCCAACCTACCTGCGGCGCATGAAGCGATTGGCGGCGCGTTTCGGGGTGCATCCGGCGGTGGAAACCCTGGTCACGAACGAGGGAGACAACTCGGACTGCGTGGTAATCGCCACATTTACCTGCAACGCCGGCAAAACCATCAACTACATGCTGAAACTTCTGCTCGTGCAGTTGTTGACCCGTGTGGCGGTGCATGCCGGTGGAAAACCTTACGGAATCGGCGTGTGGAACACGCCGTTCGTGCAAAAACGCATCGGTAAAAAACGACTCGAACACCTGCGGGGGATCAAGAAAAAGATCGACCCCGCCACCCGCCTCAACCCAATGAAATTCTTCGCTTTGAAGACACGGATCTACAACCTTCCGGGATTGTTTTTCCATCCGGTGGTTTTCGATCTGAGTTTGGGATTGGCGACAGCCGTTGGTACGGTGCTCGGTCTGGCCTGTCGGCTGACCTCCGGTTCCTCACCGAAAACCTGGCAGGTACCCGAAGTCGATATGGAGCAAGGTGAAGCGCTTTTGCGTGAAACGGCGCAACGTTGCACATCTTGTGGAAACTGCGTCTCGGTCTGTCCGGCGTATCGCCTGACAAAGGACGAACGGGTTACGGGCCGCGCCAAACTGCGCATGGCTACCGCACTTTCGAAGGGAGACGCTCCCGACAAAGACGAAGCCTTCAGTCCCTTCCAATGTCTGCGTTGCGGTCTGTGCGAGGAAGTCTGTCAGACCCGCTTGCCGTTGACCGACTGTTACCTGATTCTGGAAGCGAAACTCAGTGGACGTTTCGGTTCGCCGGACGACACCATCGAGCGTTTCACCTGGCTACTCGACGACCACCGTGAAGAGATCATGACCCTGTACGGACTGCATTTTCCCGAGTGGAAACCCGGTGAGGCCCGCCGTTCGATACCGAAAGTATCCCGTCTGGAAGGAGGGGAGCGATGAAGGAATTCAACCGACTGGCTCCGATCGAGGCTCCGCCCCGCCAATCCATTTTGAAACCGAGGAAAATCGTCCGTTCCGACCGCTGCATCAACTGTGGGCAGTGCATCGACGCTTGTATTTACAACTGTCACGACCGCAAGGCCGACGACCCCCGCAAAATGGAAGAACCCAAGATCAATTGCTGTCGTAACTGCTTTGCCTGCGTGTTCAAATGCCCCCGTGGCGCGTTGAGCATGCACGACAACGAGGAATACTGGTCCACCGGCAACGATACCTACCCGCCGATGGTCATCTCTTCGATTCAGGAACAGGCTACCAGCGGTAAAATCCCGGTCAGCGGCGCAGGATATGACGGGCCGTTCGATGGTAAAGGGTTCGATAACATCTGGACCGACATGTCCGAAATCGTTCGTCCCACCCGAGACGGCATCCACGGACGCGAACATATTTCCACGACCATCCACCTCGGACGCATGGTGGGCGATTTGTGCGGAATGCGTTTCGATGAAGACGGCAACCTCGAATCGTTGATTCCACCCAACCGGGAAATTCCGTTGCCGATGCTGTTTGGGACATCGCCGTTTCCCGTGGGGAAAAACGTAAAACTTTCCATGGCTCGTGCAGCCAGCCGCCTGAACACCTACGTTACCGTGGATCATACCGAAAACTTCTCGGATTACGCGGAGTTCATCAATCATCTGCTCGTACGGCTCGATCCGCAAGTGATCGCTCAGGGCACCGATATCCTGCAATGGGCCACCATTATCGAGATCACCGAGGACGGCGATCAGGTCGGCGCGTTTCAGAAAGCCCGTGAGATCAATCCCCACTTGCTGACCATTCTGGCCGTACAGGCCCGCAAAGGCGTTGCCGACACGGTGTTGGAGCTGGCGCGGTGCGGAGGGGAAACGATTCATTTGTATTGCGACGAGTTCGGCAAGGGCCGCGACGGTGTGGAACTGCTCGATATTCTTGCCGAAACCCACGAACGGCTCGTCGAAGAAGGACTGCGCGACCGTATCACCTTACTGGCCAGCGGCGGAGTTGCACGGGCCGAGCACGTACCGAAAACGATCCTTACCGGCGCGGACGGCGTGTTCGTCGATATGCCTCTTCTGATTGCTTTGGGTTGCACGGTTTGCGACGAATGCAAGGGCATGGAGAATTGCCACAGGGACTTGGGCACTGTTAAAGACGACTGGGGCGCCACACGGCTGGTCAACCTGATGCTCTGCTGGCGCGACCAGCTTCTGGAAGTACTGGGAGCGATGGGAATTCGCGACGTACGAAGGCTGCGTGGCGAGAAAGGCCGGGCGGTGTTCGCTGACCGGGCACGCAAAGATTTCCTCGAACGCCTCGACGCCGGACCGTTGGGTACCGTGCCCGAGCCGGTAGAATCCAATGCCGAAGCAACGAAAGCGTTGCTCGAACGAAGCGCCCCGTTGACCAAAGACCGCTTCCCCACGAGCCTGGGAAGCTGGCGGGTGGAGATCGACCGCAGCCGCTGCACCGATTGTGGTCTTTGTGTCGAAAGCTGCCGTCCCGGCGTCCACCGACGCACCGAAGGTAAGGCGGCACTCGAAGAACCGATTCATGCCCGATGCCTCGGACCGATCTGCGAAGAGGAAAACGACTGGTGTTGCACGAAAATCTGTCCCTGGCAGGCAATTTCAATTCGTGAAAGCTCGGTCGGCAACGTCCTTGGCGACAAACGCTGGACGGCGCGGCTGATTTCCGAAACCTGGCGGCAGGCGAAAACCGGCGATATCGCCAGCGATCGTCCCGAGTGCCAGACCGGAGCCAGCGGAGGCGGATTCGATCTGCTGGAGTTGGCTAAAAAATCGCCCGACGGCACATGTTGGGAAGGTGACGTGGATCTTTCGATTCCCCTGAACCGGCGCGAAGAAGGCCAGCAGGTGCGCATTCCCTTACCGATGTATGGCGGCGGAATGTCCTACGGCTCGATTTCCCTGCAAGTCATGCGCGGACGCGCCATGGCGGCCAGCGAAATCGGGACGTTCACCAGCACGGGTGAAGGCGGTTACCCACCGGAATTGTTCGACTATTCCGACCACGTCATTACGCAGGTCGCTACCGGATTGTTCGGTGTGCGGGAAGAAACCCTGCAATGCGGTCGGATGATGGAATTCAAGTACGCGCAAGGAGCGAAACCCGGACTGGGCGGCCACCTGCTGGGCGAGAAAAACACCCCGGAAGTGGCGGCCATGCGCGAGGCGGTTCCCGCAACAAGCCTGTTTTCGCCGTTCCCCTTCCACAGCGTGTATTCCGTCGAGGACCACAAAAAACACCTGGACTGGATTCGCACGATCAACCCCGACATCATCATTTCCGTGAAAGTTTCGACGCCGGGCGATGTGGATATGGTGGCGGTGGGTAGCTATTATGCCGGGGCGAATGTCGTGCATCTCGATGGTGCCTACGGTGGTACAGGCGCAGCCCCGGATATCGCCAAGAAAAACATTGCCCAGCCTATCGAATACGGCGTTTCCCAGGCCCACGACTTTCTGAGCAAGGAAGGCATCCGCGATCGGGTGGTGCTGATCGCTTCCGGCGGCGTGCGGTCGCCCGAGGACGTGCTCAAAGCCATTGCACTGGGCGCGGACGGTGTGGTCATCGGTACCGCCGAGTTGATAGCAATCAACTGCGTGCGCTGCAAAAACTGCGAGCGTGACCGGGGTTGTCCGATCGGCATCGCCACCACCGACCACGATCTTGCGCCTCAACTCGAATCCGAGTGGGTACGGGACCGTATCGTCAACATGTACCAGAGCTGGGCGAAATACATGGAAAAACGCCTGCGGGCGCTGAACCTTCCTTCGGTGGCTCACCTGCGTGGAAGGCGAGACCTGCTTAAGGCTGTGAAATAAGTAAAGATTTCGAACGAGGCCGGAGACTTTTCCACTGGCCGTTGACAACGAGACACGAACATGGCTGAAAACACGAATTCTTCCCGTACTTCCTCCCGCGAAAGCGATGCGCGGGCGATTATCCGTTCCCACCGGGACATGGTTCGCGGGTTGGAACTCAAACCCAAGCGGGCGATGGAAGGCGGTTGCGGCGTTATCGGCATCGTCGGTTCGGACCCGCTGGCCGGTCGGTTGATCATCCGTTCCTGCGAACAGATGCAGAACCGGGGTAACGGCAAGGGTGGCGGCGTGGCGGCAGTGGGATTGTTTCCCGATTTCAAAGAGCACTACGCCCTTCATATGGCCTATCTGGACGAAGCAGTCGTGAAAGCGGTAGAGGACGAATTCGTTCGACCCGTGTTCGACATCGCCCACGAAGAGCAATTACCGACCATCGACGACCATCGCGCCGTTGGGTTGGAGATCCTGCCCCCGACCGTCAAACGCTACTTCGTACGTGTCAAAAAGAAGGTTCTCGACAAGTTCATGAAGGAAACCGGGATCGAGGACCGTCAGGCCGCCGAAGACGATTGCGTATATCAGAACAGTTTTCGGCTCAACCTGAAGTATTACGCCGACACGCCCAAACCTTCTGCTTTCGTGCTTTCCCACGGACACAACCTGATGATTCTCAAGGCGGTAGGCTACGCCGAGCAGATCGCTCGCTACTACCGGCTGGAAGAGCAAAAAGCCAACGTCTGGATCGGCCACCAGCGCTATCCCACCCGAGGACGCGTCTGGCATCCGGGCGGGGCGCATCCCTTCGCCGGATTGCATGAAGCGCTGGTGCATAACGGCGACTTCGCCAACTACCATGCCTCCAGCGAATATTTGCGGCAACAAGGGCGAGTACCGCTGTTCGTGACCGATACCGAGGTTTCGGTACTGATGTTCGACCTCTATTCCCGCGTGCTCAACTATCCGCTGGAATACGTCATCGAAGCACTGGCTCCGACACCGGAAGGCGATTTCGAACGACTGACCAAGCGCCGCCAGCGCATTTACCGCGCCATTCAGGCCGCGCACATTCACGGTTCCCCGGACGGCCCGTGGTTCTTTATCGTGGCTCGGGCGAACCCGAAAACGGGAGAACCGCAACTTATCGGAATTACCGACGTTTCCATGCTACGACCCCAGGTTTTCGCGCTTCAGTGCGGCGAAACCCACGTAGGCGCCATCGCTTCGGAAAAACAGGCCATCGACGCCTTTTTCGAAGAGCTTTCCGACGAAGATCCCCGCGTTTCTCCCGTGGCGGACCGTTATTGGAACGCACGCGGCGGTAGTTGCACCGACGGCGGAGCCTTCAGTTTCACCGTGAAGACAGGCGAGGACGGCAGGTTCCTCGATGTTCGTGACAAATTCGGCCAAGCTATCGAAGTCACCCGCAAACGTTCCAAAGCCGATTCGAAAAATACGGCGAGCGTACTGCAACACGCCTGGAAAAAAGACGAAAGCGCAAAGAGCGCGGACCCGGATCATCCTTCGCGACTGTCCGACCGTTTCATACCGCCGTTTTTCAAGGATCGTGGAAAAGCCGTGCGTGATTTGGCGGCCAAACTTGTATCCGGCGATAGGGAAACCATTTCCACCGCCGTTCGCGACCTGGCCGGAGCAAATCTGGAACACTGGGATAACGCACTGGAAATACTAACGTTTCTCCGGGATCGCCGCTGGAATACCGGCGAGCGGAGGCGTTCGATGGTTCTGGCTGATCTGGATCGTAATATCGCGCAACTGCTCGACGATATTCCTCTTATGGAACAGAAACCAGGGTTCAAGGCCATTCGCCTCGATTACGAACACGCATGGAACGAAACCCTTCCCACAGCGGAAGACAAGGATTGCAGCCTCGTGCTCGACGCCCGAGGTTTTCCGCCCGAAGGCAACCATTCGGTGGCGCGGCGGATCGTCGAAGCCTATCGAAAAGATGGGTATCGTCACTTTATCGTGTACCGTACCCAGGGCGATCGCTTTTTAGGTGTAGGTCTGGGACCGGACTCGGCGGACGTACGGATCGATGTCTACGGTTCGAGCGGAGATTATCTGGGTTCCGGCATGGATGGCGCGAAAATCTACGTGCACGGCGATGCCCAGGACCAGGTCGGACAGATTCTGAAAGCCGGACGTATCGTTGTTTTCGGTGGTGTCGGCCAGACGTTTTTGTACGGAGCCAAGGGTGGCGAAGCCTTCATTATGGGCAATGCGGCCGGGCGTCCGCTGATCAACGCCGTAGGCGACATCCGGGCCGTCATCAACGGCACCTGCCTGGACTACTGCGCCGAGAGTTTCATGGCAGGCAACGAGGTCGGCGGCGGTTTCGTGGTGATCAACGGACTGGACTTCGACGAGCGGGGCGAGGTGATCGGCATGGAAGCCAAATATCCCGGAAACAACCTGTTTTCGCTGGCTTCCGGCGGTGCCTGCTATCTCAACGACCCGTATAATACGATTCATCCTTCGCAGCTTAACGGAGCGACGTTCATGCGTTTCAAGCAGGAGGACTGGAACGTCATCCGGCCCTATCTTCGTCTCAATGAGGAACTTTTCGGTATCTCCATCCGCCACGATCTGCTGATGGTCGATGGCGTGCTGAAGTGGTCCAAAGAAGTTTTTCGTAAAGTCGTGACGATCATGGGCAAGGCCGACCACCACCTGGATTTCAGTTCACTCACCACTTGAGGTATTACTCGGATAACATCCAATATAGTAAAAAATCCCGGCAGAAATTGCCGGGATTTTTTTGTTATGAACGTTCATTGTCCGAGAAAAATCCTCGGGTTAAATTTTTGTCCGACCTACGAAAAGTCTCTGACCCAACGATGGAGCAGGATTGTATCCTGGTCCAAACATTCATGACTTCAGCACCTTATCAGGAAATGGGTAGTCAGAGTAAGTATAGCAGCATGTGAGCAATTCAAAACATGAAAAACAGGATGCAATCCTGCTCCATCTCACAGACAAGAAATTTGCCTGACCTGCGCACTTCAAACGTTCACTAAACAATCTCGTACGAAGCAATTATTCATAAAGCAAAATAGCTTAAAATCCATTAAATTCAATAAGATATAAACTTTATATATTTTTAAACGTTCACAAGTTGTGAACACTTTGTGCGTTTCCGCTTTGTTTTTCCCTTGCTTTGGTTCCCGCCTTCCCTCACACTCGAAACATGAACATCGTCCATAAAAAACAAGGGCGAAAGAAGGGTTGAAACATGAAGCCCACAAAATACAACCTGTTTGAATACACCGACTACCGGGCCTTTTTGAAAGACCGGCTGGAGGAGTTGAAAAACGGTGACGGCAACGGCAGGTACTCCTATCGGTCCCTGGCCAATCGTTTGGGGCTGTCTTCCAAAAGCCATTTGAAAATGGTGGTGGATGGCGACCGGCATTTGTCCGAGGAATTGGCTCGGAAACTGGCCAAGGTGTTGAAACTCAACACCCGTGAAGCTGATTTCTTCGTCGAACTCGTCCGTTTCGCCAAAGCCCGCAACGACGAACGAAAGCAGGAGATTCTCGCCCGACTGCGGCGGGAAATCCAGCTTTCTGGACGTTCACCGGCTGGAGTTGGACCGCTTCGATTACCTCAACGACGATCTGACCTTGACGCTTCGTGAAATGGTGGCGTTGGCAGGATTTTTCGGAAGACGCCTCCTGGATTCAATCGCGTTTCCGGGGAC
>CAXXVK010000064.1:0-93440 GCA_963676915.2 Myxococcota bacterium | reverse complement strand
GGTCTGAAAGATATCTGCTTTGCGGGTAAAAACAACCTCGTCGATCTCGTCGTTCGACAGAAAAAGACGCTCTTTCATTCGCATTTCAGCAAGTTGGAGAAAGTCCCCACCGTTTTCACTCCCAACGAGCGACTGCACGACGTGCATTCTCTTCTAATCGTGCCGCTGGCCGCCAAAGGTTCCATTATGGGAACGCTGGTGTTTTTGTCCTCACGCCCCGGCTTTTTCAACAAGATTCTCGCCCGTGTCTATGAAGTTGCCGCCAACCAGGCCGCGTTGAGTCTGGAAAACGCTCGTATGTTCGGACGAATCGAAAAAATGGCGCTGACCGATCCGCTGACCGGGCTTTACAATCGCCGTTTCTGTCAGAATCGCATGGATGAAATGATGGTCCGGGCCGACCGTTACCAGTATCCGATGGGTGTGGTGATGTGCGATATCGACCATTTTAAGCACATTAACGACACGTACGGCCACCAGGTCGGCGATCAAGTGTTATGCACCATTTCCGCACTGTTCAAGAAAAAGCTACGCCGCTCGGATCTCATCGCCCGTTGGGGAGGTGAAGAATTTCTGATCGTTCTCGATAAAACCAATCCCAAAGAAACCTTCGATAAAGTCGAAATGCTGCGAAGAAGCATCGACAATCTCGAACTAAGTTGCGACGAAGGGAATTTTAAGGTTACGATATCGGCTGGCATCGCAAGCTATCCCGGAGACGAACGCCACCGGGAACAGTTGATCGAAATGGCCGACAAAGCCCTTTATTATTCCAAAGAACACGGTCGCAACCAAACGAACCAATATGACAAGATCCGCAAAAATTCCCGTAAATCCTGAAAGACATCCCTGCGGGAAAATGCCGGTTTCTTGCTTCGTCCTTTCGTTTATCGGGTTCGTCGTTTCACTGACCTTTTGGGCAAGCGGTTGTCGTCCTGCGTTGGGTGACGCCTCCCCCTTGGACGACGCATCGCTGCATTTCGTCCGCTGGCGTCCTCCGCTGGCATCTCTGGAAAATCCACGCTCGGAGTTGTCGAACTATCTGCCCGTACAATGGCTTCCAGGTAACTACCTTGTCGTGGGAGATGGAAATCCCTTTGCCTTTTTTTACGATTCCGATGGCATTTTGATGCAACATTGGGCGGCGGATTCCATCCCGGACGACGGTACAACAACACGAATTCTCACCGTGAACGAAAAAGGAGCTTTGCTCGAAACCTGTAGTGCCGATGACAAATCATGCCGTTTTACGGTTCTTTCCGGATTGACTCGCTTACCCAGGTCCATAGAACATTCTACGATTTTCGATGGTTACGATGGGCCTGTTATTGCCGCACGCGGTATCGAACCTCGCGATTTTCTGCTGTTGGCGAACGATAGTGTAACCCGAATGAAGCCCAGTGGAGAAACCCGCTGGAGCTTTCCCGTCGTGGCCGATGGCATGGTCGCCGCTCCAAGCGGTCGCTTTTGCCTGACACAAGGAAATGGTCTGCGCTGTTTCAGCGAGAAAGCCGAAAATGTTCTTACACTGGAACGAGGCGCCGAAAGGCTTTCCGTCACAGACTCCCTGATCGTTGCAGCAGAAAACCTCGGAGAAACCGACGCTTTTTTCAGGGTCTACGATTGGCGAGGCGATTTGATGCTCAGTCTCGACACCGAAGCAGCTCCTTTGCGCTTCGATCTCGTTAAGAAATACATCGTTCTTCATCCAGCCGGAACCGACGATTGCTTTATTTACAAATTGGATTCCAACAATCTAGAATTTAAACGACGATTTACCGATGCGTGTGGAGACGACGAAGGTTGTAATTATTACTTCAACGCATATGGAGAAACGCTGGAACTTCATATCCTCGTGCACGACAGCCAACGACTCGAAATTGCTGGAGAATTAACCGATTTACACGAAACTTCCGTCGCATCGTTCCATCATCTTTTCGACACCCCTTCCCTACCGTTTACAACATTCAACACCACCAGTCGTTTCGTCAACGAAGATGTCTTTCTGCTCCATCATCCCGACACGGGACACCTGTTGCTGCTCGATCTTTTGCAAAATCTTCCAGAAGAAATGGAAGAGCCTTATTGCCTGCCGGTCACGCAATTTCGAGGTAACGGAAACACGATAGAGCACTGCGCCTTCGATGGTGAATCGTTCGGAATGTACGCAGACTGCAACGACGGAGCCGCCGGTTTGGGATTTTTACCGATTTGTCTCGAATGCGATCGATTTTCATTGCCGATCTGCGATGGGGATTTTCCTGCCAGAGTCGATGCTTGCGGCAATGTGCTTCCCGAATCCGCCTGTATGGAAGGCTACACATGCTCGAACGGGCAATGTATCGTTCCACCGCTCGATTGAGATCAAACTAGCTTTTTAACAATCTTTTCAGAGACTTATGTAGGTCGGGCAAATTTCTTGCCCGACACATTGGAGATGTCGGGCAAGAAATTTGCCCGACCTACTTGATTGCCGTTTAAAATCTCTACTTCCACAATTTCGAACGCTTGAAGCTGGTAACGGGACTTGCGAAGAACATCGCCGCACGGAACAGCAGTTTCCATTCCTTGCCTTCACTCTGACGGATCGAGTACGGCAGGCGGCGGGTAGCATAACGCCAGAGAAATCCCGGATTGAGATAGAAACGCCGGTAAAAATGCCGGAAAAACCGCCGAACATCGTCCGTGGAAACTTTCGTCAGGTTGATCTCGAAACGATTGTAATGCGATACGTCAGAGCCTTCCATTTCGGGCGAAACGTATTCGTCCCAGGCACGTGATCCCGGATAGGGGGTGAAATAGGCCAGTTGAATCATCATCGGACGGAGTTCGAGCGCCAGATCCAAGGTTTTTTGCATCTGTTCCAGCGTTTCTCCCGGAATACCGATCATGAAATACAATGTAAGATTTATGCCTGTTTCATGCAGTTTCGACACGTTTTTCAGCAGTTTTTCACGCGGTAAAGACCCGCCTTTGATTTTATCGCGCAAAGCATCGTCGCCGGATTCGATCCCCATGCACAGCCCACGACATCCCGCCTCGTAAAGGCATTCGATCAGCTCGTCATCCAAAGTGCCAAGGTGCGTCTGAGCGGTCCAGAAAACGTCCAATTTCCGGTCGATCATCCCCCGGCAGATAGCCTTGATACGCTTTTTATCAAGACTGAACACGTCGTCTTCGAAAGCCAGCGCATTGCAGCCGAAATCACGCACCAGCGTTTCCACCATATCCAACACCCGCTCGACGGAATGCACACGGTAGGCTTTTCCGTGGGATTTCCGCAAGGTCGGCGAACAAAACAGGCACCCGAAAGGACATCCCCGGCTACTGAGAATCCACCCCCAGCGAACAGGGCCGTGAATAGGCACGAAGGCCGATTGCTTGGCATACGCATCCAGATCGAATAGGTGGTAAGCCGGCAATGGCAAGTCGTCGGGGTTATCGAGAAGCGGTCGATCCTCGTTGCGCACGAATGTGCGTCCTACCGGCTCGCACCAGGCCACGCCTTGAGCGCGACCATAGGTTTCCCCGTTTTTCATGATCTGTAAAAGTTCGGCCAGACTTCGTTCCGGCTCGCCGATCACGCAGGCATCGAACGGCCCCGACGGACCGACCAACTGTTCGGGAAAAACATCGGCATATTGCCCCATTGCCACGAGACGATAGGGAGGTTCTTTTCGGTCTTTCAGTTGGGCGATGACATCGAGCATTACGTCTCGATTCATCGAATCGACTTGCACGACGAATACGTCGGTATCCAAACCAATCAGCCGTTCAAGCAACAGGTTTTGAGGTTCCTCTTTGGCCCAGAGGTCCAACACTTCTACGGTCCACCCCTGCTCTTCCAAAAGCGCCGCACAACTGGCCATCGACAAAGGAAGCTGTTTTTCCTGAGGATGCGATACGAACATCCCATAATAGGGAGGAAGTCGTAAAAAGGTACAATGTGGCGCACGAGTCGGTTTCATGATCCCTGAATGCGTCTCGGGTGATGGTTTCCGCTTGCATATTGCGGGTTTTCGTACGGGAAATCAAGGGAAACGGACAGAATTCGAGGCCGTGATCTACGAAAGTGCGCTGTTAATCTTTTTCGCCGGTTTTCGTATCGGTATCGAATTCTTTGTAGCGGTATTTGACGAATTCCTTGAAACCGCAGACATCTTCCCAGAAATGGTTGGACAGCGGGTTGAGGGTCGAAGTTTTCAGTTCGATACGAGTTGCCCCCAGACTTCGCAGCATGTCTTCAGCACGTCCATAGAGCTGTCGCCCAATCCCATGGTTGCGGAATTGTTCGGAAATCGCCATATCCGAGATAAAGCCGATGTCTCGGTGGAGAATCACAGGTGGCAAGTGACGATAGTGAGCCAACACGAAACCGACGATCACCCCTTTGTGCTCGGCGACCAGGACGATGGAGTCCTCTTGATGAAGATTGCGCTCCAGCCATAAGGCGTAATGCTCTTTTCCCGAAGGTGAAGGACAGAAAATCGGATCGAGATGCGCATGGAAATTCATCAACTCTTCCCATAGCGACGTAATCGCATCGATATCGTCATCTTTTGCCTTACGAATGACCACCATCATCGTTTTTCGTACTCGCACAAGCACCGCATCGGATACGCAACGCTCGAAAACCTGCCTAAAATTCAATGGTTTTCGAGATCATCATGCATTTTCAACAATTACGGTTCATTTAATAAAACTACTTGGATAATTAACCACCCAAGAGCAAAAGGCGCAACTTTTTTCTCTATTTGGGTGCCTGTGCACCTTCAAATTTCCAATGAACTATTGGAAACAGGAAATTGGCTTGTCAACGGATCGTTTAAAAGGAAAATTGCGAAATGATCTGAAATGAAACTGGCATGATTTTATTGAAGTCCTTTATGGAACAGTACTTTTTCCTGTATTGGTCAATACATTTCAATATCAGGGATGTTGGTTTTATTCCTTGAGTTATCAATAAAAAGGAACTAATCTTCGTTTTGATGTGACGCTATTATTCCTTCGCAGTCTGAAATACGGAATTTCAAAATGAACGGGACGAGTAAATCGTACGTAGTTTTGTCGGCTTTTATCAAATTTTGTTTTTTTGTCTTCCTTTTCATGACAATTTCGCCAGTTTTTGCAGAATCGGACAATCGTGAAGGTATCGTTGTCTGGCAAATCGAAGCCAAATCCAAGGCGGCATTGCGTTATACCAACTCATTATCCGCTTATCTGGCCACGGAAGTCGAAAAACGTTCCGGGCTAAAAGTCATTTCCGACGCCGATGTAAAAATGATTCTACAGGGTGTCGAGCTTCAGCAACGTTGCGGTGTAGACGGTTCGGTTTCCTGTATGGCGGAAATCGGAGCGGCATTGGGAGTCCCTGAAACGATTTCGGGGGATCTGGATCGGGTTGGTACGTATTGGATTTTAAACCTGCGCCGCATAAATGTACGCAAAGCGGAAGTCATCAAGCGAACCAGCCGCAAAGTCAAAGGAGGAGTGGAATACCTGATCGACAACCTCCCGGAAATGGCTGCGGAATTGTTTGGTGACGGGTCCGGTTCGTTCCTCATGATGGGCCGTTCCGACGATGAATCTCTCAATGCAGATGGGTCCGTGATTGAATCTTCCGAACGATCGAGGAGTGGGTACAGCATTGCTGCCTATACCACTTTTTTCACCGGCTTGGCTGTGGCTGCCGCTGGAGGTGTCGCTCACTGGAAAATGCTCGATGAAAAAAGTGCTTTCGAGGATTCGCGTGCGGCAAACGAATCCTCGAAAAATTCCTTCGAGACATGGAAAACCGTCAATATCGCTTCATATGCTGCAGGAGGCGCGTTGATGCTCACAGGAATCATTCTCTGGATTGTCGATCCGGGACCAGGTTCTTCTTCCGATACTGTGAGCGTTGGATTCGTCCCGCATGATCAAGGAGTGACAGTGGGACTTTCGAAACGGTGGTAACGGAGGCGGCACCGATGGTTCTGAGATATTTCTTTACAAAACAAAACAACGACACGTGGATACGGAAATTTTTGGTTTCTTTCTTCGTTTATGCCGTTGGGTTTACCGTTTCTGCCTGCGATATGTACGAGCTGGAAACTTTTGCCGAAGAAGGTACGGAATGCAGTAAGGACCATGACTGCCACGCAGGATTGACTTGTTTGGATGGCTTGTGCGTTCCAGCCGGGGACGATGACTCCGACAATCAGGGAGAAAACGCCGAAAATCAGGATGATACAACGTTGTATCGTTGCGTACCTCGTTCCACTTGCTGCACGTCGGAAGGTGAATATGTTGCCGCCGGACAGTACGGCTCCGAATGCACGGACCCCTGCTATCAATGCGACGGCAAAGGCGAATGCATCCTGCGTGATGACGGCAGCATGTGCGAGGTTACACGAAGTTGTATGGATGGAAAATGCCTCGCCTGCGTACCCGAGTCCACGTGCTGCGACGAAGAGGGCGAATTCGTCCAAGAGAATGAAAGCGGTCCCAATTGCGATGGGGAATGCCGAGCTTGTAACGGTGAAGGTACCTGTATCAACCAGGAGGACGGAAATTCCTGCGGGGGCAAAGACAGTGAGAAAACCTGTAACGATGGGTTGTGCGTAATTTGTCAGCCGGACTCAACCTGTTGCAATTCCGAAGGAAATTATGTTTCTGAAGGCGAAAATGGTCCCAATTGCGAGGGTGAATGCCGTTCTTGTGACGGAAGCGGCCAGTGCATCAATGTAGAAGATGGAACTGTTTGCCAGGATGATGACCAGTGCGTCGAAGGTATCTGTCATGATTGTTACGATGGCACGGGATGTCATGATGAACTTCTTTGGAGTCAAAAAGATACCGAGTGCATAGATTTTCGCTGCAATGTTCAAAGCTTTACCTGCGAAATCAAATACCTGGCCACACCAGGAATTCCCTGTCAAAGCGACGGAGAAGGAGACGATAGCGATCAATGCGACGCCGAAGGTCGTTGCCTGGATTGCACGTCGACCGAAGGATGCAACGAATTGCAATGGGGAGAAAAAGACGAGGAATGCGCTCAAGTACAATGCCTTGATAATATTTGCCTTTTTCAAGCTTTTCCATCGGAAACCCGTTGTCAAAAGGACGGCATCGGAGATCAGACAGACCAGTGTGATGGTGAAGGATACTGCCTCGACTGCCTCGACGCTCAAGCTTGCGATGATTTAAACTGGCTCAACAAAGACGACGAATGTACCGAAGCTCGTTGCATCGACCATGAGTGCCATTTTTACTTCCACGACCCGGAAACCCCCTGTCAGTCGGATGGTACCGGCGATGGAACGGACCAATGCGATGGCGCGGGCCGTTGCGAGGATTGCATCTCGCTAGATGGCTGCAGGGATCTTCCATTGGGTGTGCGTGACGACGAATGTGCGGAAATCGTTTGCAACAACAGCAAGAGTTGCACTTTCAACCTGGCTCCGACTACCAGTACCTGTCAGTCGGACGGCACTGGCGATGGAACAGACCAATGCGACGAAAGCGGTCGTTGCCGCGATTGTGTCAATTCTTTCGGTTGCAGCGAGCTTGATTGGACCGGCAAAGATGAGGACTGTACCGAAGCACGTTGTATGAACGACAGCTGTTCCTTCGAATTCGTCGAACGGGGGGAAATGTGCGATCAGGAAGAAGGAGTGGAAGCCTCTGATTTTTCCGATCAATGCGATGGCAATGGAAATTGCACCGACTGTATAGACGCTGCAGGATGTACGGAAATTCCTGATGGAAAAGACGACGAATGCCTGCTGACTCAATGTCTTTCTCAAACTTGTTCGTTTACGAACCTATCGATTGGCACGGCCTGTCAAATTGGTGGAACTGGTGACGAAACGGATCAATGCGACGGACAGGGTGAATGCCTGGATTGCATCTCCGATTTCGGTTGCTCAGATCTCCAATGGAACGGTAGAGATGAACAATGCGCCGACCGTGTCTGCGGTAGCGTCAGTCACACCTGTTCTTTTGAATTCGAACCGATGAACCAATCCTGTAACGATGGCAATCTATGTTCCTACGAGGACAAATGTACGGGTTCCGGTGTCTGTGTAGGAACCTCCATCGACTGCGAAAGCGATCCCGAAACCTGTGGAATGAAACGAAGTTGCAACGGAACCGACCAATGTACTTTGGCGTATCCCGACACCGATACTCCCTGTCTAAATGACAGTTTATGGTGTACCGAAGATCGTTGCAGCGGCGATGGTTCTTGCAATCATATACAAGTTGAGAATTCTTGCCTCGTTGACAATGCCTGCTACGAGCATTCGGAAGTCAATCCAGAGAACAGTTGTCAATGGTGCGATGAATCCATCAACGGCTGGGGAAACATGCCCGATACGCAAGCGTGTACCTTCGATGATGACGTTTGCACCATCGATCACTGCGACGGATCGGGGCAATGCATCGCAGAAAACGTAGAAAACGATTGCGAAAACCGCCAATGTGGCGATTCACCTTCGGGGTGCTTCTCCTGCGGTTCCTGCTCGGAATACCTCTCCTGCGATCAAGACGGATGGTGCGTTTCGCAAAACTTCACGGCATTGTCTGTCGAAGGATTCTGGATGGGTTCGCCTAACGGCGAGAATCCTTGCCCGCTGCTTTCTGGAGATTGTACGTCTGAGCTTGGTAGAGGTGACGACGAAACCCTGCATTTTGTTCCCCTGAGTTATTTTTTCGAAATACAGATACACGAAGTTACGCAGAACGAGTACACCTCCCTCATGGGCTGGAATCCAAGTTTCTACGGTCCGAATGGCTTCGGCACGATCTGTTCAGGCCAGTGTCCTGTGGAAACCGTATCCTGGTACGATGCACTTGCTTTCGCCAACGCTTATTCGGCCACAGTGGACAGCCTGACACCATGCTATGGATTTTCAAATGTAACCTGTCGCAATGGCACTGAAGTAGGGTCCGATTATCTATCCTGTTACGATTCCGAAGGAGTTGCAGGAGGCATTGTCTCGGCGGTCGTATCCCTCACGGATGGTGTTGCCAAACCACAGCAATGTAGCGGATATCGCCTCCCGACGGAAGCCGAATGGGAATTTGCGGCGCGAGCAGGCGCATCCTCGGCATTTCATCTTTCCGAAAATTGCGATGGAAGCATCACCGGGTTGGATACGGATGCGAATCTGGAGCATATCGCCTGGTATTTCGCCAACTCCGACATCTCCAGCGGTCAGATGCCTCATCCCGCCGGAGAAAAAGAAGCCAATAATTACGGTTTGGTAGATATGAGTGGAAACGTGTTCGAATGGGTCTGGGACAGCTATTGCTCCGACAACACCCAGATGGGTACGGACCCGGCAGGAAATTCCTGTGCCGGAGAAACGAGAATATGTCGGGGAGGTGCACATCGCAGTCCGGCGGCAGAATGCCGCCTTGGAAATCGACACGATGTAAACCCTGGATATCAGATGGATAACATCGGTTTTCGACTGGTTCGAACACTGCACTAATGTGAAAATCGAGAAACTACCCTGCCAAATGCTTTCCTTCACCATAGAGGCGGTGTTTCGAGGTTCGTACAATTCTCTTCGAAGCCAAAAGCCACGGCAAAGCAACGATCCCCCATAAAAATCCTCGACGTGTCATACTCGGACCACTTCCCCGAAGGTCGATTTTACGCTTCACCGTAAAATAGGAACATTTTCGCTTGTCTGACGGAATTCGTTTCATCACCATCTTCCGTAAATTCTGGTCTGGCATTTCGGACATTGGTCACCGTTCAAGCGATTGCTTCGTATGCGAAAGCCGTCACGCTCGACAAGCACCGCTCCGCATGTGGGGCAATAGGTGTTTTCGTAGGTCGAATCACGCAAATTTCCCAAATATACGTATCGAATTCCTTCGGCCTTGGCGATATCCGCCGCCTGGCGCAAACTCGATGCCGGTGTGGGAGGCAACCGCTGCAACTGATTGTGGGGTCGAAATCTTGAAAAATGCAGGGGAATATCCGGGCCGAGGGTTTGAACGATCCATTGACACATGGCCCGAATTTCTTTGGGATCGTCATTGTGTCCTGGCACAACGAGGTTGGTAATTTCCAGCACCATGTTTGCATTGGCCATTTTTTCAAGCGTTCTGAGTACCGGCTTGAGCCGTCCACCGCACATCTCGCGATAGAATTCGTCCGAAAATCCTTTCAGATCCACGTTGGCACCATCCACATGAGGCAGGAGTTCTTTCAACGGAGCTTCTTCAATGTAACCTGCCGTAACAAGTACGTTTTCCATACCTTCTTCATGGGCGCGCACGCAGGAATCAAAGGTGTATTCGTAATAAACAATCGGCTCCGTGTAGGTGTAGGCGATAGAACGACAACGGTTGGCCAAAGCCGTAGGAATCAATTCCTCGGGAGGCAAATATTCATTACGAGTGGTTTCTGGGTCGGCCTGGGAAATCGACCAATTCTGACAATACTTGCAGCGCAGGTTACACCCGGCGGTGGCAATCGAAAAAATCCGGGAACCGGGCCGAAAATGGAACATCGGCTTTTTCTCGACAGGATCGACATGCATCGCACAGGGACGACCGTATACGAGACTTTTCAATTCGCCGTTTCGGTTCCATCGCACTCTGCATTTTCCGCGCTCATTCGGAGCCAATACACAACGATGGGGACACAAGCGGCATTCTACGGTCATCATCGCGGTGTCTCCTTCTCGATAGTCACCCAATGCCGAGCCGGAACATCCGAGAGTTTTCCTGCACGTATATCGATGTCGATCTGCTCGACATCAACGGTGCGCATCGTCGGTCTTTGCACGGTATACTGTCGGCTTTGCATCCAAAGAGACGCCGCCATCCCAAGGAACACCGCAAGCACCATCGCGGAAATCCATGCGTTTGACCGCAAAATCTTTCGTGATTTCTTGCGCTTATCCATCACGTCTCCCTGAATCGATGTCTTCGGCTTCAGGTCGTCTGCTCTTACGCCAGAAACGCAGCCGTGCCCACAATGCCATTGCAGCCCCCGAAGGACAGAAAAAACGACACCAAAAACGTGGACTGACCAGCGAGAGTCCCAACACGCCGAGCGCAAACCCTAACGTAGCGAAATCCGTAACGGAAGGCGCAAAAAGGTGTTGAAACGGTTCCAGGCCGAGGGCTTCGGGAAAAAGATTTGCCAAATACAGCAATAGTGACAAAAACAGCAACAAAAACGGCAGGTTCGACAACCAACGCGCCATTTTAGGACGCGCTACGATTTTCAGAGCCGAAACGCCGGAAAGCGTCTCTTGCACGGCACCATAAGGACAAAGCGTGTGACAATACTGCCGTCCTCGGGTCAATCCGGTGATAAGCACAAACAACAACATCAACATCGGAATCGGCGTTTCCAGAGTTGGGAATCGCCCCTGAAGCAGTCCCGCAACAGGCTGCAAACTGAATGAAGCGTTGAGCCACACTCCGATAACCAGAAAGCCACCCGCAAGACTTACCCCGTGCCAAAACCGTTCTCGTCGATACGAAGCCAGAAACGACAAACCGAAAACACCAAGCAATCCAAACACTTGCAACCATGGAAATGCTTTTGCAGGAGGAGCAGGAAACGGCAAACCGAACACCTGCCCTGCTACGGTTCTCCCGGATAAAAGCAAATCGTCACGTACGGCATCGCTGCTGACCGTTGCCCCGGTAACGGCATCGATTTTCTGCCAGGACGCGGCATTGTCCAATCGGATCTCTTCGAAATGACTGAGAAATTCCTGTTCGCGCAGACGAGCGAAATAAGCGGGTGTCTCGGTGTGGCACAAAATTTTTTCACTTGTGAGTGCGCCATTCGCACGAACTCCCGCCAGGATACGCACCGTTCCGCCGTATCCTTGCACCTCGGGAGGTACGCGATCCGTCAAAAATATGGCTCCAACGGTACGATTGTTTTCATCGAATCCCAACCAGTGTTCCACCGGATCGTGTTTCAGTATCGAAAAACGGGCCGCACCCGGCAGCATTTCTTTCAAGTCGTTTTCGTCGGGAAAGGGCATCTCCGGTTTCATCGCAAAACCGATAACTGCTACTATACCAACAGCTAACACCCCGATAATTTTAAATATTTCCGATGCCATACTCGTTTTCGACAACTCTTTCCCAATGGTCCTTTTTCTCTATCACCCAGCCATTTTCAACATCTTCACATGGAATGGCACCCATTATCCGGCAATCATGTTTTCATCGCAACGATGTTTTTTTCTGAGGATGGATTTGCCTTCGATACATCATGCCGCTACAATCGTCCAAAAGTTATGAACAAGTGTCTCGACTGATAGCGGAGGAGATCCGATGCGAGCGTACCTTTCCGGTTTTTGGAGTTTGATCCTGATTCTTTTCTTGGTGGCATCCGCCTGTGACGACGGCGGCTCAACCGGCAATCCCGATGACAACACCGGCCCCGGCACAGGTTGCAATAGCAACATCGATTGTGACCTGGGATATTACTGCTCCGGCGGTTCCTGTGTATCGGGTGGCATCGACGGCACCGGCTCTGCGTGCCTCAGCAACGCCGAATGTCCCAGCGATCAGTTTTGCGGTCAAAACGGTCTGTGCACCGAGTTGCAGACGGAAGACAGCTACCTGATCGAGTTGGACTCCCAGCAGTTGGCATTCGGTCAGGTCAATGTGGAAGAAGAAGCCGAAATCACGTTGATCGTGACCAACAAGGGAAACCAGGTGGTCAATCTGTCGGACCCGCTACCCGAGCACTGGAAAGAAGCTCCCGAAGAAAACCCGTTTTCCATCGATCCGAATTTTGCAGGCTATTCCGTCCAGCCGGGAACCCAGTATTCCCTGAAATTCTACTTCAAACCGATGGCCAGTGGCGAGTTTGAAGCAACCTACATTTTAAAGAACGACTCCGAAAACGCAGCAACCATCGAAATCACGCTGACCGGGGAAGGATATCAGGAAGTAGATCCGGCCGATTTCTACATGAGCCGGGAATCCATCGACTTCGGTGAAATCGCTGTCGGACGTGTATCTCCCGATCTCGTCTCCGTAGGAAATGAAGGTGATGTCGGAACCATCGAGTTGATTCTCGTGGAAATCGAATCGGAAACTCTCGGTGGTTCGAGCGCTTTTTCCATCGTTCCGAAACCCTACCGCGATGTCAGCCCGAACAACCCGATTGTTCTGGAGCCGAAGGCCGGGACCGTCGCTTTTCAGATCACGTTCAACCCTTATGCCCAAGTGCAATATACGGATAAAATATTCTTTTCCTTCCGTCCTCAGGGAGCAACCAACATTTCCATCGCGGAATTGCCTCTGGTCGGGACCGGCATCAACGGCGACTTGATCATACGCCCGAATCCCATCAGTTTCGGCAATGTCGTGCGTGGGGAATTCAAAGACGTGAACATCATGCTGGCCAACAACAGCGATAATCCGGTGAACATCCCCGTGTTGCGTCTGGAAGGTCTGGACGAAGCCGTCGGAGACAACGTGTTCACATTCCCCGGAGGTCCGATCATCGGTCACACCATCGAAGTCGGTGACGGCCTTAACTTCAGCCTGCGTTTCGCGCCGAATCAGGAAGAAAGCTACGAAGGCGAAATGGTGGTGGATGTTCAGGGCAGTCTCGCCTACCGTATCCCGATAACGGCTACGGGAATTCCCCAGGGACGCCCGCCGATCGCTTTGGTTTCCCTGGCTTCGAACGAAGCTCCCATTACCGATTCGATCACTTCCGAACAAGGAGAAACCATCGAATTGTATGGTGGCGTAAGCAACGACCCGGATGGCAACAGCGAAGCTCTCCAGTTCGGGTGGACGCTGGACCGTCCGCAAGGCTCGACGGCATCACTTTTCAAAGGATACGACACGGAGGGTGGTTTCGCCAGCACTCTGGGTAGCATGGTTTCGTTGACGCTCGACGCGACCGGCACCTATACCACTCGTCTGACCGTTTACGATGCCGACGGCCTGGCCTCGACACCCTACCCCGTTACCATCGTTGCACTCGGTGAATCTCAGGTGGTTCAGGTTCGGATGTCATTTACCGGTGAAGGTCCGACCAACGTAGACATGGCCTGGGTACTTCCCAGTGGCGTCCGTTGCGATCACGACCGCATCCGGGACGGCTATTGTCCCGTTCTTACCGGAGACGGTTCGGTTATGATGAGTACGGTTTCTTCTTATGAACAAGGAAATCAGGAAACCGTTACCCACATGAATCCTCCCAACGGCGATTATCAGATCATCGTACATTACATAGAAGACTGCACCGATCCGTTGGGCGGTTTGAACATGGGAGGTTGTCCACTGGGTATTGGCCGTATTTCCACCGAAGTGACGGTCAAATTCTACCACAACGACCTGCAAAATCACTTCGCTTCGTTCACCATCGATATCGACGAAGCCAACACCGAAGGTTCGATACGCCAATGGACGTGGAAACAGGTCAACGGTACCTGGCAAACCCCGGTTTTCGAGCCGCTTGACTGATTCCCAATAAAGAATCACTTTTATTAGAACCCCTTTGGAAACTTCCGAAGGGGTTTTTTTATATAAAAATACAATTGTGGGAATGTTTTGCTTGATTTGAACAGGTTTTTAGAGATACATACCTTCTGTTACCGTAGTTTTTATCAGATTAGAGATTGCAGGAGAAGCCTATGTGCAGACTATGGGTTCGTTTGGCCGTATTAGTTGCCACTTTCGTACTATTAAATGGCTGCTTTGGAGATTCGAGTTCGGACGAAGACCAGTGTAGTTTCAACGTCGAATGCGACCTTGGGAGTTATTGTGCAAATGGGTCTTGTGTCGTTTCCACCGAGAGCGGCAATGGGACTCCTTGCCAAAAAAACGCCGATTGCGAAGATGATGAATTCTGTGCCATCAACAACCAATGCACGGAAGTGAACCCATCGAGCGGCTCGAATCCGTACGGTAACGACAACGTAACGCCGGCAGGAACTACATGTAGTGGATATTGTACCACTCCCGACCAGGCATGGTGCCGCACCACCACAACCGGCGCTTTTGCCCTGTGCGTCTGCAATGCCAACGAATTGATCTGGACGCCTATCGACTGCTCGACCGTCTGCCGTGACAAAGCTGTAAAAGGTTGCGTAGACTGGTATGGAACAACACAGAACTGCGTTTGTGAAGGAGACAGCACAGTTAGGAATTGTGGAAACGGTGTAAAAGAACCTAACGAAGATTGCGAACCCTCCAGCGAAGACATCGATTGTCCACCGAATTATACTTGCAACACAGACTTCTGTATGTGTGAAGAGTCAGGTAGTTCCGACGCTGTTTGTGGCAACAATACCGTTGAGGGATCGGAAGAATGCGAACCGGCAACCCAAGCCACCGATTGCGGCACCGATGAAATCTGCCACACCTCTACCTGCAAATGCATCACCGATACCGGCGGAGATATCTGCGGGGATGGCACCAAAGAAGGAGCCGAGGAATGCGAGCCGGTTTCTCAAGCCACAGACTGCGAGACAGGACAAACCTGCAACACCACTACCTGCAAATGCGAAGGTGGAAGTACGACTCCCGTATGTGGGAATGGCACCAAGGAAGGCACGGAGGAATGCGAACCGATTTCTCAGGCAACAGACTGCGATACGAATGAAACTTGCAATAACGTAACTTGCAAGTGTGAAAGCTCCGGTCCTGTCTGTGGAGATGGTACCAAAGAGGGCAACGAAGAATGCGAGCCGATTTCCCAAGCCAGCGATTGTCCTTCCGGTTCCGTTTGTCACGAAACGGCCTGTGTCTGCACCGGAACGATTTGCGGTGACGGTAGAGTTCAGGGTAACGAGCAATGCGATCCTGCCAGTGGTACGAACGAATGCGGCAGCAACCAGGAATGCAACAGCAACACTTGTTTTTGTGAATACGTCTCCGAATGCGGCAACAACATTGTCGAGGATGGCGAAGATTGCGAGCAAGACAGTCAGTGCAGCGGCGTATTCGTCTGCCACGACCAGACTTGCCAGTGTGTAGCTCCTGAATGCGGAAACGGAAATGTCGAATTGAGCGAAGAATGCGAGCACGATTGGGATTGCCTGAGTCGTCAATACTGCGACACCGAGACCTGCCAGTGCAAAACCCCTGGCGAGCCGGTCTGTGGCAACGGGGTACTGGAAGCCGGTGAAATGTGCGACATGGGCAATTTCGGCTTCTGTAACAGTAGCCAGAACTGCAACATGCTTACCTGCCAGTGCATCAGCGGCGAAGGCACCTGTTATTCGAACGTAACCGGTGAGGGAAACCGTTGTCATGAACCCTGTTCATTCGCGCCTCATAGTTGTGCGGAGAACCAACGCTGCCAGGATCTTTGGTCAACTGACGACGAAGGCCGCAAAGTGCTAAATGGTGGTGGTTGCGTTATCAATTACCAAAACAATAGCGATTTGGCGAACTGGCTTAACGGGGAAACGCACTGCACACTTCTTCCTTGCCCCACGGGCTATACCTGTGTCGATTTCAGTTCCTACCTTTTCCCGACCTGCGTGAGAACTTGTGATATCGCACAAGATATTTGCCCGGACTACGAGACCGAAACAGCGGGAGGAACGGAATATTTGCGTCCTACCGTTTGCATTGGCTATCCTATGCCTAACGGAACCACGGTTGGCTTATGCTCGATGCCTTACGCCGATGCCAACAGTTGCACGGCGCAAAGCACTTCCTGCGACCCATACAGCGAGTAAAAGTCTGCTGAAGAAGCTTTTACGCGAGGACGACCCTTCCGGCTCGTCCTCGCTTTTTTATTTTGGGGCATAAAAAGTCCTCCTGTCGCCATTCGGACATTTTCGGACGACTTCACCGTCGGTCTTGACCTGAAAAACTGCCGGTTTTCCGCGTCTCGTCAATGACGAATTCGCCACGAAATCCACGGTTGTAAATTTTAGGATGGCTTTAATTACCAGACTCGTCGTCTTCCTTGAGAATTTCGACGATTTTGCCCACAAGTTCTTTGACCTGGAAGGGTTTTTGCAAAAACCCGGTTGCACCTTTGTCCTCGAAAATGCTTGATAAATCGTTTTCGGCGTACCCACTTGCCAAAAGTACTTTGACCTCGGGATCGATCTTTTTCAGTTCCTCCAATGTTTCCTCGCCTCCCATATGAGGCATCGTCAAATCGAGGATCACAAGATCGATGTCACTGATTTTCGCCGAAAAGGTTTCCAGCCCTTCCATACCGCTGGAAGCTGCAAATACTCGATATCCGAAACGTTCTAGACTTTTTTTCACGACACGTAAGACGATCATTTCATCGTCAATGACAAGAATAGTTCCTTTGGGTTTTTCTGCGGGGATCGTGAGACTTCCCTGACTCCACTCCGACGAACTTGACGCCGAATCATGAATCGGCAGGTAGACTTCGAAAGCAGCACCATTTCCTGCGTCACTTTTCAAGCGCAGGGTTCCTTGATGTCCACGAAGTGTACCGTATACCTCGGCCAATCCCAATCCTCTACCGGTTTGCTTCGTTGTGAAAAACGGATCGAAAATTTTGTCCTGAATCGCGTCATTGATTCCACAACCATCATCACGGATGGAAAGTACGGCGTATCGTCCCGGTTTTACATTTTCCTGAAAAAGAGTGTTGGCAAAAAACGTTGATCGGCATTCATCCATACTCGTGGAAATCGTAATCTTTCCGGGAGGTTCTTCAATCGCTTCTATTGCATTAATGTATAGATTTTCCAGCATCTGTTGCAATTGCTTGTCATCGCCTTCGATGTGAAGCGAATTCGAAGAAAATTCAACGGTTGTTTCAATACCTTCCGGGGTATTGGCAACAAGTTGTTTTTCCGTATTGCGGAGCCATTCATTCAGTTCCAGTTCTTGCTTGATCAAATGTTCTCGCCCGCTAAACGCAAGCATTTGCCTTGATAATTGCGAGGCTCTTTTCGCGGCTTGCTCAATATCCAGCAATATCTGGTTCTCTGAACTCCCGGCAGGAAGATCGAGCATGATCAAATCGACGTTACCGATGATCCCGGTCATTAGATTGTTGAAATCATGAGCAATGCTCGCCGCCATGTGAGCCATACTTTCGACACGTCTTGCTTCTCGAAGTCTTTCTTTGAAACGTTGGCGTTCGGTATCGGCTTTTTTCAGGTCCGTAATATCTCTCAGAACTTCAACAACGAGCTTGGGTTTGCCGCTGTCATCCAGAACAACCGGGTTGCTACTACCAAGGAAATGGCGCTCCTCTCCATTTTGATCCACAAGCTTGAGAGGCTTCTGAGCCATTTTTCCCGTTTCCAACGTTTTATCGATGAGACAGTTCTTTTCATCGCAACTTGGGTTGATTTCGGAACAATGTCTTCCAACAATACTCTCGCCGTAAATTTCCTTTGTTTTTTTGTTGCAAAACTGGATACGTTTGTATTTGTCAAGCACCCACATACGATCCGGAATGGCGTTGATGATACCTTGAAGCAGTTGTTCGCTGTTTTTCAGTCTTTGTTCGAATCGTTTGCGTTCCGTAAGATCGTTTACGACGGAAATCATGTAGGGAATCTCGCTGATGGTCATGGTTTCCGCCGAGAACATCCCGATAATTTCCCGTCCATTCGGAAGCGAATACTGTAGCTCCACGTTTTGAATCGTACCTTTTTCAGTCAATTCCTCAACAAGTTGTACACTTCTTTCCGAATCGAATAAACCAATGGTTTCAAATGTGTTGCCGACGATGCTTTCGCGATTTTTTTCGAATAAAAATAAGAAACTGTCGTTAACTTCAATGACAGCCCCGTCGTTTAGTCGATTGAGCAGCATTGGTGTCGGGTTGATGGTAAATGCTTTGTAAAAACGCTCCTGCAGCTCAACGACCTGGCTTCCAACACGAATGCGGGCATTGAGTTCGTCCATATCGTAGGGCTTGGTAATGTAGTCGTTCGCTCCCGATTCCAACCCTTCGACGACATCTTGTTTCGAATTTTTCGTGGTAAGTAAAATGATGTACGTAGAGGATGCTTTGCCGGGTCGTTCCCAGTTCCGAATGAGTTTGATAACCTCCAAGCCATCGAGTTTCGGCATCATCCAGTCCATAATCACAATGGACGGAGGTACAGGAGCTTGCATGGCATTCCAGGCTTGCAAACCATCTTCAACGGAAATCACTTCGTATCCCCAACCCTCCAAGGATACTTCGAGAATCCGTCTGGATACAAAATCATCTTCTGCCAGCAATACTTATCATTAATTGCGTCAGTTCACTTTCTTTGTCTTGATCCCACACCCAAAAGCTCCAGAAGATCCCTAAAAGTGCGTTCGAGCCGTTCCAATAGCACCGAAACCTTTTCCCAATCCTCTTCTTTTCCCGCTATTTCAATATAACTTGCAAGCTGCTGCATCTAGTGGAGAACCAAAGTTCCCGGCAGCTCCCTTGAGCATATGGGCAACTTTTGTAAAATCAACAGTTGTTCGCTCTTCATACGCTTGCTGAAGCTCCACAATGCGGTTCGTTGTCTCGGCAACAAACAATTCCACGATTTCCCTCATCACGTCTTCATTCCCATGAAGCCGATTGAGCAATTCATCTTTCCTGAAAAGTTCCTCGGATTCAAGCTCGAAATCGAGGTTTTGTTCTTTGTTTTCTTGCTTGGTGAGGGATTGTTGCAGCCAGTGCTCGATCACTCCTCGCAACTCTTCTACATGAACCGGCTTCAGTACAAAATCATCAATTTGGGAACGTTTGCCGGCTTTGTCGTCTTTTTGGAAAACATCCGCCGTCAAGGCAATGACCGGTACCGACTGACGATCGTTTCTATTTTCGATTTCCCTTAATTTTTCCGTAGTTTCAAAGCCGTTGAGTCCGGGCAACTGAATATCCATGAAAACGATATCGAAGATCTCTTTTTCAAACAATTCCAGGGCTTTCAAACCGTCTTCGACTACTTTTACATGATACCCTTCCTCCGAAAGCGCAATACTCATGATCCGGCGACTGATGTCGTCGTCTTCTACGACCAACACCCGATGTTTTTTTGTGACTGGGGAAGAATACGTTGTAGGTGTAGGGGGAGACACTTCTTTTGTGACTTTTTCCAACTCGGAACAGGATTTGCCTATAAACTTTTGCAAACCAATTGCATAAAAATCGGCTTTTTGAACATCCAGAACCACCGAGCCTTTTTCGTATGACCGTGCACTATAGAGCTTGATTTTTTCTTTGTTTTTCGCGTTGCAATGGGAAAACTTCATCATTTCATCATTTGAAACTCCCGGTTCCAGCAACACCAAATTAAAGGAAGGTTCCTCAGAATCGTCTGTAAATATAATTTCCCTTGCCTCTGTAAAATTACTGGCGCGCTCGAAAGGATGATTCGACGATTCCAGCTTTGGTAAAAATACCGGTTTCGCTTCATTTTCGGAAGAAACGAGCAAGACCTTTTCCTTTGTAAATTCAAATGTTTCCAGCTTGGCAACCGCCTCCAATCGGACGGGAATCTCGAACCAGAATACCGCCCCACCCTCTTCGTGATTTCTTGCACCGACTTGCCCATTCATGGCTTCGATGATCTGCCGGACAATGGCCAGTCCCAACCCGGTTCCACCAAACTGTCTTGTGGTAGATGCATCAGCCTGCGTAAATGGATCGAACAACGTGGAGATACGGTCCTCGGGAATACCGATACCGCTGTCTTGGACTTCGAAAAACAGCACCGTGCCCTTTGAGTTCCACTTTTTTTGTTGGACGTGAATCCTAATATTACCTTTTGAAGTGAATTTGACGGCGTTGGACAACAAATTGGTTAAAACCTGTCGCAAACGAAGAGGGTCGCTTTGAATCCGACACGGAACATCATCTTCGATATCCAAATGGAAACCAAGGTGATTTTTCTCCCACTCCGATTGAAAAAGACGCCCTACATCATCCAGTAATTTGCCGAGATCGAATTCGATCTCTTCCAGCCTAAGATTGCCGGATTCAAGCTTCGAGAAGTCTAGAATCTCGTTGATAATCGACATCATGCTGGTTGCACTGCTTTTAGCCAGAGTCGCATACTCGCGCTGTGCTTCCGACAGGTCCGTTTTCAGTAACAACCCTAGCATTCCAAGCACGCCGTTCATCGGTGTACGGATTTCATGGCTCATGTTGGCTAAAAATTCACCTTTTGCCATCGTGGCCTCTTCAGCCATGTCTTTAGCATGTCGAAGAGCCATTTCCATACGGTATCGCTCCGTCATATCTCGCACTGAGGATAAAAACACCGGTTTCCCGCTTAGATCGAGTTGTCTGATCAGTATTTCAACAGGAACAGGATCGCCATTGGCACGTTTCATCATCATTTGATAAGGTCGAAAACTTTTATCCTCGTCTGGCGTGTTTCTATCGTAAATATCCAGCGATGTTCCGGAATCTGCTCGTAATTCTCGTGTAGTCATCAAGCATAACTGCTCACGCGTGTAGCCCGTCAATTTCTCGGCGGCCTGATTGGCATCGATGATTCGTTGGTTGGAATCTTCTAAAACAAACATATCGGAAGCATTTTCAAACAGCGCTCGAAAACGTTTTTCATTGTAGCGAAGCGCATCTTCCATTTTCTTTCGTTCGCTGATTTCCAAAGCCGTCACAGCAAGAAAAGAAGGCTGTTCCTCGGTACGACCTGCAATCAACTTGAAGTTCATCAGCATAGGAAATGAACGATCACTTTTGGTAGTATGGCTAATTTCCTGAGCTTTGATGCTGCCGACATTCCATGCTTGCGAAAACAGACGCTCGGCTTCTTCTTTTTGATCATCGCTGAAGAACATCGTCATTTCCATGCCGAGCACTTCTTGGATCTCGTATTCGTGCAATCGTGCATAATACTCGTTGCAGTAAATGACCCGTCCGTGAAAATCCAGCAAAAGCATGCCGTAATTGGCTGAATCTGCAATGGATTTGAACTTGAGAAATTCGTTTTCGGCAATTTTTCGTTCGATCACTTCGATACGAAGCTTTTTATTGGAACGTTCCAGCTCTTCCGTTCTCAATCGGACGATATTGTCCAGGTTGCTCTTATGTTGGGCGAGTTCTTCTTCTGCACGCTGTCTTTCCTGGATTTCTTCGTTGATGTATCGATGCTCCAGTTCCAAATAGCGGGACTTCATATAATCCCGACGAATGTAAAACTCAATGGAGTAACTGGTTGCGCCGCTTACCCAAAAACAAACAAAAAGGAATAGATTGTTACGAATAAAAACTTCGGTTGAGAGTTCCGGTACTTGAAACGAAAGAATCGCGTAGACGATCAACATCATCGCCCCGATTATCGACACATAAATGAAGCGTAGGCGACTCAAGCCGGATAAAAAAAACAGCACGAAAATTATTGTAATGTAAAAAGAATGAATTCCCAATGTGTGCGCATAAACGGTGGCAAAAACCGTTTCAAGTCCCATGACCATTGCATAACTTGACATGAGAAACTGGAAATATCGCTCGATGCGAGGCAGATACATTGTAACAAGGAGGAAAATCGAAAACGCCGCAAAGGAAACGAAAAAAGACAGCCACACGACAAAATCGCTGTCCGGCATAATTAAAGGATTGATACCTAAGAATATCAGGGCAACAACCAGCCCCGTTCCAACCATAAAGCGAGCCAGGCGAATCGATTTTCTTCGGTGCTGTTCGTTAAAATCTTCTTCCGTCGTTTTCGATTTGAACAAAAGTGTCCACCGATTCATGTTGGCTTCATCCAACAGAATCTGTGCCGAGTTATTTGGCTGGCTCAATGTCATGACCATAATCTAGAAGAATGGCAGTTCGATCATTGAAAAATGCCCCCTTCGAACTGCTTGAAACTTTTGATGACCAACCTCCCCCAATCCATTGGCCCTGCTTATCCCCTGAAGACCAAATCACTGAAGCGGGAAACTTCAATGATATCGATCAGTATTGGAAGGCTGGTGACACAAACCTATTATACAGGTTAGATCCGAACAATCGAACCAATATTCCAAAATTATTCATCGTCACAATGCCGACAAACTGAGAAAAAAACGAACGTTTGCGTCGTTTAGAACTCGAACAGAATTCCAGCAATGAAGGTATGGGAGGACAGATCCCACGAATCACCGATTCCAAAATCTTCCAGCCAGCTATATACACCTTCGATATACAGATAGGTTCCGTTGACCCCGGCACTTTGATCGAAGTCCCGGCCCAACTCTCCATCGATGAAGTTCAGATTGAACATCAGTCCGTAGGTGACATGCAAACCATAGGTGGCGCCCAAAGCCTTGGATTGGCTGCCGTCCTGATGCTCGAATCTTGCAAGGTCGCTACGCTGATTGAGCACCCACCAGACCCAGTAATCGAACCCGAATTTGGCAATGGGAACCAGTGGAACCAACCATTCGTCCTGCAAATAGGAAAAACGATACACGGCAGACAGCTTCATGGGAATCATGTTGAAAACGGTACTATCCTTCGAACGGGTGCCGTCTTCCCGCAGCCCTTTGCCATCGGTCTGCCAAAAACCTGTTGCACCCTCGATTCCGACCGTGCCGAAACCTTGCCAGACATAGTATTCCAAGCCCATCTGGAACATCAATTTGGGACCGGTGCCGAAGACATCGGAAACCGGCTCGGTGCCGGAGGATTTTATCTCATCATCGATACTGCTGATCGAATGCGGACCGAAGCCGAAATGCAGGGTAAAGTTTTTCGGACTTTCCTCGGCCTGTGCGGGAATGGAAAGCAGCAAAAGACCCAATGCAAACAAGAAGGTTCGAAGCGAAAACGTCATCAGCGAACCTCCTTTCGCATCTGTCCCCGGATTCCGGTGACAGTACGCTCCAACAGCACACCCATCATCAGCAAGAGAAGCAGAGCAGTGAATACACCGTATTCGAGAGCAACTCGGCTCCAGTAGACAAGCGGCAGCAACGCGCTTCGGACCACGGGCCGAAACACCGGATGGGCCTCGATCCATCGCCCAGCAGGTTCACCCCAGCGATAATACAACGCAATAAAGGCCAATCCTGCGTCATACTGCGCCAAAACTTCATCACGGAATCGGCGCAACGAACGAACCTCGGCGGTATCGTAACCTTCGAAGGCCGCCGTTGCGATAAAAACAGAAACCACCGTCTTCTTTTCCACCCGCCTCTTTATAGGTTTCCCAGAAATCGTTCACCGGTCGAGGTGTGGCGATAACTTCGTTGGACCAGCTTTCGCTTTCGTTTCGTGCCGCGTCGATGGCTTTCAGCCTGAAACCGTACACGACACCGTTTTCCAAGCCATCGAACCGATAGCTTGTGGAAGTAATGTTGGTTCGTAAAATACATTCATCTTCATCGAATTCGATGTCCGAATTCAGTTCGTCGTCTTCGTCCCCATCGACCATCGGCTCTTCCGTTTGCGACTCGATATCCTCTTCAGGAATCGTTTCGGCACTATCTACCTCGATTTCCGTTTCTTCTTCGATCTCCGCAACGTCCTCGACCACATCATCCTCGACAATGTCGCTTTCTGCTTCGAGTTCGTCGTCCGTGTCACCGTCCAGGATTTTCGACTGCGCGCCGGAATCGTCGATGATTCGGGCACAGATCTTGTAACGCATCGAACTTCCTTCGGTTTCTTCGAGAGAGTCGGTTTCGGAGCGTTCCACAGCCTGCCAGGTGAGATTGACGCTGTTTTCCCCCGGAAGACAATGTATCGTCCAATACTGCCGTTGCGGGTGGATCGCGATCCACCACGATGTTGATGGTTTGCGTCGGCGAGGTATTGGTTACGGTTTCGGACGTAGTGACATCCTCGTCACCATCGTTGGTCGTAGTTTCTTCGGTTGTGGTGGCGGTAACCTGCAACGTCAATTTAAAACTATAGACCAGATCTCCATCGGCATTTTGATCGCCGAGCTTGAGATTGACATCCCGAGGTGTAAAGCTTGTGGACGTACTCGTGGAAGTGGATGAAAATTTTCCCGATTGGAATTCCTGATCGGTTACGTTGGTGCTGGCACCTAAAGTCAGCGTCCAATCCGCATCTTCAGCCGTCGCGTCGAGTGAAAACGACAACGTAATTTCCGCCAACTCACTGTTGACGTAAATATATTCCACATCGTCCGAAGTGTATTTTTCGCTGTCCAGTTCGATCGTCACTTCGTCGATATTGACATTCACGGCCCAAGCCGACGGCATCGCCAAGAATATAGTGGCGAACAAACAAGCCGTTATCAGAAATAAACGCGGGAAACGTACGGAGCGTTGCATCGGTCATCCACCTTCGACAGTTCACGTAGTCTTTGACCATAGCAAGAACCAAGCCATAAATCAAGATCACACCAACACGGCAATAACCATTTGAATTCTCAACATTTTGTACCCTTCTGACGTGAGCATTTCAATACCAGTTTCCAGCGAATACAACCAGGATGGACAACTTGTCGATTCACGGCAAAGCCGTTGAAAGCCAAGGGACAATTTGTCAAAAAAATCTCTCTTTTGATTTTTACCCCTAAAAGGGCTATTCTTTTCTTGATTTCACACTCACTTTCCAGGAGGCACACAATGGCCAGTTTTCTGTTCGTTCTCAGCCGTGGTCTGGAAGATCCCACCCGGGCCACCCGCACGTTCCAGTTTGCCAAACTCGCCATGGATGACGGCAACGATGTCCACATTTTCCTGATCGACGACGCCGTGGTATTCGCACGACTGGGCATGGCCGATAATGTCAAAGCACCGACCGGCGACGAGCTGAAGCCTTATCTCGAAGCTTTGGTGGAAGGAAACGTGCCGATTTACGTCTGTACGCCTTGCGCCAACAACCGGATGCTCGATGAGGGCGATTTCGTGAAAACCGCGAAGCTGGCCACCGGCGGTACGTTGATCAACCTGGCCAAAGAGTCGAAAGTTTTCACCTTTTAACGAGACTCGTTTCGGGTTTCGTCAAAGGGTTTTCGGGGGGCAGTGAAACGACGTATCAGAATTTGTCGTGGTGTGTTTATGTCTCCAACAAATTGAAATCACAGCTTTTTATATTTGTGACCAACTGCTTCCTTGAATACAGGAAGGAGGGAAACGATGTTCTCCTTGTCCGATGAACAGAAACGAACGCTTCTCGACCTCGCACGCCGCGTGGTGGAACAAACCGCCCGTGACCGTGGCCGCCGTCCCTCCATTCCCTGCGAAGACGAAAGCCTCTCGACGCTTGGTGCCGCCTTCGTTACCCTTCACAAGCATGGACAGCTTCGGGGCTGCATCGGTCAGGTCGAGGCAACGATGCCCCTATGGAACAGCGTTGTGGATATGGCGTTTTCGGCCTCTCAAAACGATCCGCGCTTCCCTTCCGTTTCGGAGAGCGAACTTTCCGATTTGGATTACGAAATCTCGGTGCTGACCCCGATGGAAGAGGTCGAGGATGTCGAAACCATCGAAGTCGGACGCCACGGGTTGCTCATCGAGCGGGGATATCATCGAGGACTGCTGCTGCCGCAAGTCGCCACCGAACAAACGATGGGATCGGGACACCTTCCTGCAACATACCTGCATCAAGGCCGGGCTTCCTCCCGACGCCTGGAGCAGCCCGAAAGCGAAGCTGTACTCCTTCGAGGCGATTGTCTTCGGGGAGGGGGATGTTTACGAAAATGGTCCCGAAAACCTGACTGTCGGGTGATTTCACCCGGCAGGTTTCAAACACCACCCTGATAGTGGGCAAAAACCACCCAATCTCCCCACGACATCGCTATCTTATTGTTATCTTTAGTCTTTTACTACATTTTCAGCCAAATTCAATCGCCGTTTGACGAATGATTATGAAAATTCGTTTGCAAAGATCGTGCAATAACGCTAAATTGGTGTATCTTCGATAGGATAGAGTAATCAAACAAGAAAAACCAGCGTCAAATCCTTCGTCAAAACAGATAAGCTCTTTGAAATCAAGAGGTTATAAAGACGTCAAAACGGGATCTGGCACCCAAAGAGGTCGAATTCGAGGATACTGAATGGAGAAAAATCGGTCATCCGTCAAACAGGGGTAAATTCCCCAGTATTTACGAACCCTTACAAGGCCACGGTTTTTGACCGGGCCCTCATAGAGGGTATGGAAACACAACACATCTCCCCAAGAATTGGTGCAGTTTACATGTTTTTGACCGGGCCCTCATAGAGGGTATGGAAACCAAAACGTTCTTCGACGGAGCTGGTGTTGTATTTCTGAGAGGGTATGGAAACATCATTTTCTGCTTCGGCGGTTGCTGGTAAAGGTTTTTGACCGGGCCCTCATAGAGGGTATGGAAACAAAGATTCTTTGTCGGCGTCCCAACCTCTTTTGTTTTTGACCGGGCCCTCATAGAGGGTATGGAAACAACGGCCGGTGTCACGAGGGTGGAGCGACCGGTTTTTGACCGGGCCCTCATAGAGGGTATGGAAACTCCACATCTTCCATACAGATTTCGTAGTTGAGTTTTTGACCGGGCCCTCATAGAGGGTATGGAAACTTTTTCAACTGCTTTTCATCAATGTTTTCATTGTTTTTGACCGGGCCCTCGTAGAGGGTATGGAAACGGAACCACCACTTCTACCACGGCGTTTGCCGTTTTTGACCGGGCCCTCATAGAGGGTATGGAAACAGGACATCGGTAGGACGTTCGGTGCAGTGTACGGGTTTTTGACCGGGCCCTCATAGAGGGTATGGAAACGCAGTCTTCACAATCGCCTGATCCAGCAATAACCGTTTTTGACCGGGCCCTCGTAGAAAAGCAGACACCACGGCCAAGCCCCGCCTGACCGTGGTGTCTGCTTTATTTATTTCAAGCTTGGAATTGTAGAGATATCGAGAGGTTGACTAGGAAAATAGAACCTCGTCGGGTATTTCTTACCCCGACAGGAGAGTTGGTTTTCGAAAATTGTCGGGTGAAATCACCCGACCTACTTCAACTGAAAAATACGTTTTGTTGAATACCTCAATCACTTTTTCTTGATCGGATCGAGCCGCATCATCGGTTTGAGCGGGGGAACAAACCGTTTCTTTTTACACTTTTCAGAATCGACCGGACGCAAAACGCCGTATTTGACCACCTTCAAGCGCTCCTTTTGCATTCGGCCGACGATCCAGACCTTCGCACCGTCTTGCTCCATCAGTTTCTCCAGCATGTGCCGGTTTCCACTAAGCGCCAACGGTTGACCGAGATCGGGAACCAAAAGAAACGGCTGCTTGCGGATCACTTCGATTTTTCCCACGGTGGGTTTCTCGCCATCATCGGCCTGCAAGATATTATAGCTCACCACCTGCAACGCATCGAAACCACGGATCTTTTCTCCTGCCGTCGCTTTCACACGTACCTTATGACCGGCAATGCGCTTCAGTTCGTCGGCAAGTTCTCCGGTCAGAATGTCTTTACCGGTCCCCCGAGTGGATCTCGACGAATGAAAACCGCGCCCGACCGGTAACCTTGATCGTGCCCGTTCGTTCGACAAGCACGAGATTCTTCGTGTTTTCAGACACTTCGGGCGTTTTTTGTTCAATACGGGTTTCTTCGGCAGATGCAATTCCGGACAAGCTTAACACCATCGCCAGGACGAGCCAGACACGCATGATAGCCCCCACTTACAGTTGGATAATCGAAAAGCCGAAATTCTTTTCTTCGGTTGAAACGGTGACGTTGACGGTCTGGCCGGGGTTGTTCAACCGAAAATAAATACCCGAAGAGTTGGGAATCGACCAGGAAGTTTCCCCAAGTTCGAGAGTCCGTTCTTTGGCTCCAACAAAAGACAACGTATCGCCATAACCCACCCGGTCGCGGTCGCAACGCATGCAAACCCCTGTATATTCTCCGGTATCGGGATCTTCTCGCAACTCGTCGAATCCGTACTCCGCTTCGTTCGCACGTTCGTCCATAGCGATAGCGGCGAGCACCTCGGGAAGGACTTCGTACCACTCTCTCCCAGACGCATACAGATAGTTTTCGGTTCCCACCTTCGAAGAAGAATGCAGCGACCGTAAAAACGTCACAGCCTGTTCCCCGGAAATGCTTACCGTCAGCGGGATACTCCAGCCCTCCCAGGCTTTCCACCGTATACCGAACGAACAAATAGGCCATGGCACGCAGTCCGATCGTGTCGTACGACGCACCGGAACGGGTTTCGACCAGTCGATGCTCGCCAAAATCTTCCAGCATGCTGTAAAGCACGCCCAGCGTATCCACGCCGTACCCGACCGCTTCTTCGGTAAAATGAGCCAACCCCTCATCCAACCACAATTCTTCCTGTGCCGGGTCCAGCCCTTGAATGGCAGGAAGGTAATATTTGGCCGAGAAATTTAACAGATGCTGAAATTCGTGCGCCAACGTGCCGAAAATCGAATCCATCGGGATCATTCGCCCCGGAGGTTGCAAGAAGAGGATGTCCGCCTCGTTGCTGTACTGGGAGTATTCGTTGTCCACAAAATCTCCGGGATCGAAATACCCGGCTACGTTCGTTGGAAACTGCGAGGTCAGCGCAAACCATACGAGGCCATCTCCGTTACGATCCCAGGCTTTCGTACCGTCCTGAAGTTCGGCCTCTCCATACATGCTCTGCAATCGAGGAAAAATCAGCGCATCGAAGATTTCGCCCATATTGTTCACCGAATCTTCGGTTACGTGGGTACCGTTGCTTTGATCCACCAATACGGCACAACGTTCGCCTTTGTAGCCGACGTACGCCGTGAACGTCTCCACCGTCTGGAAATCGTCGATGGGTGTATTCGAAAGTACGGGAACATCTTTGAGGCATTCGCCGTCGACACACAAAGCATCCTGTTCGCATTCGCTGGAAAGCGTGCAACTACCTTCCAACGCTTTCTTCGAAACCTCCGTGCGAGACTCTGGTACAGGCTTCAACAGACGTTCGCTTGCAATGCGCTGGCGGGTTTCGCGAAAACGGGCATCCAGGCGAATTTGAGCGTTCAGACGTTCGACGACTTCCGAGCGGCTTTTCTCCAAAGCCAATGTCGTGTCATTTTTCTCAACGAATTCGGAAGGTTGCACATAAAGATTCTTCCGGGCAACCGTTGTCTCATCTCCACCCTGTTCGACCATAATCGTGAACCCGATTTGATCGGCCGCCTTTTCATCGGTGCTGAACGGAACGATCAGGTAATCGGACCCCGGCAGGCAACACCACACGTTGATCCGTCGTGTATTCATGAACGGGAGGCTGAAACGCTACCCAGTCCACAGGAGCGCTACCGTTTCCCTCATCTTCACAGGCAGATAGTAAAATAACGATGGAAAGAACAAGAAACCCGAAGCGCATCGATTTGGTAAGGGACATGAAGACTACCCAACGTTGAGGTATGGAAACAAATCACCTATTTAGGAAAATGTAACGATGGATGGAAAGAGAGTCAAGAGCGGTTTTCTCAGGTCATCCCCTAGAGTGCACCCAATATGGTTCAAATACACCAAGTTTCAGGAAGACGGGACGTCGCCTTGTTCCACACCATTGCAGGCTGTTACCGCCATGCCGGAACCTTTTCGTCCCTCTTCACGATTGTAGGCATCCAGCACGGTTTCAATGAAATCCTGCGCCCGATCCTTTTCGACAAAATTCACGGTGCTGCCACCGAAACCGCCACCCGTCATCCTCCCGGCTATGAATCCCGGAGCTTCCTTGGCGAGATTCACTAAACGATTCAACTCGTTGCAGGTGACTTCGTAGTCTTTGTCCAAGCCCTCGTGAGACGCCAGAAACAACCGTCGCACCTGCGGGATATCTTTCTTCTTGAGTGGATCAAGCACTTCTTGCACACGATTGTTTTCGGCGAGCACATAACGGCAGCGCTTCAACCCCACCGGATCGGCTTTTTCAGCCACAAGATCCAGATCTTCGGGAAGAACGTCCCGCAATGCCTTGATTTCAGGGTTGTTTTCCTTCACAAGATCCAGCACCGAGCGGCATTCTTCCTGCCGTTTGTTGTATTCACTGCTGGCCAGTTCATGTTTGACGCCGGTATCGAGTACGACAATGCGCCAATCCGGCGGCAAGGGTACGGGACGCACCGACAAACTGCGGCAGTCGATCAACAGTGCCGAGTCGGGCTGACCTTCGATCACGGCGAGCGGGTCCATGATACCGCATTTCAGCCCGGCGTACCGGTGTTCGGCAAGTTGAATCGCCCGTGCGAAGTCGAGATTATCCATGGATACGTCGTTGAAGTGCATGGCCAGCGATCCCAATGCCGCTTGAGCCGCCGCCGAACTGGACAATCCGCCGCCCAAAGGGAGGTTGGCTTCCATAGTGACATCCATGCCGACAGGCTTTTCCACACCCTCGAGCACGATGCGCAAAATGCCTTCCAATCGACGCGCCCAACCATGCTCGGAACGTACATCATCCCGATACCGGAAAGAGATCTGCTCGTCGAAAGTGGCAGAATATACCTGCACGGTGTCATCTTCGCGAATACGACCGACTGCCGTTACGTAGCGATCGATCGCCGCCGGAAGCACGAAACCGTCATGATAATCGGTATGTTCACCAATCAGGTTGACTCGTCCCGGTGCGGCGACCCAGCGCAACGGTCCTTCGGATGAACCGAACTTTTCGTGAAAAATCCGTTGTAAACGGTCGAAGTCGAGATTCGCGGACATGTCGGTTTCTCCTTGGTGGGTTAGCGCGGTGTGTATTCGGTTTCGAAGGCGTCGCGCTCGATAACGGCACAAACGCCTGTAAACGGTCCGTCAGGACAGAATCCGGCATGCCGGCAGGTTACCAGCACCGGTTTTTTCGGTTCCAGTTCCACGAATCGTTCGCCTTCGTGATCGGACAACACCAGCGACACCTTGCCTTCGACCAGCAGAAAAAGTTCGGGGCAATCGTGCCATTCCAACTCTTCGATATCGGCGGCGCTGCCGTATTCAGGCGAGTAAAATCCCATACGCCAATGGCCGGTATCCCCACATGGCACCTGCCAACGTTCTCCCTCGGTAAATTCCAGAGCTACGTTTGCAGGGGCGTCGGGAAAGGAAGGTCGGGTTGTCGTGACTTTGCGCATCTCTAACTTTCCTCCGTATCGGACATTCCCAAGGTTTTTCCGATAAATTTCAGCGATAAAAACACGCTTCCGGCAACCACCATGATCGCACCCCACCAAAGAGAAGGATGAATTGCCGCCATCGCTGTTTTCGTATCCGGCTCAACCAGATAATACAAGCCGCAACCTACGATGATCAGTCCGTAAATCGTCAGAACCAGTCCGACCCAGGTCCAGATCGAAATCATTTTCCTTGGATTCGTTCATGACCAGTCCTCCCGTCTACCAGAAGTAAATGTTGAGAATCAGACACGCGACGAGCGCCACAGCGGCCCAGACTTCCGGCCAGCGCCAATAGGGAACGTGTCCCAATTCCGCTTTTTCCGTCAGACCACGCACCAGACCTTTGAGTTCTTCCACCGGCTTGGGTGCAGTAAACAGGCTGATGATGATCGTCAAGCCGAAGCAGACCACCCAGGCCCACCACGCCTGCCATAGGTTCTTCGTCATGTCGGACGGCTCGTGACTCATGGTGATCAGATATGTAGCCGACTCGCCGATCAGACCGAAACGGAAGCCCAGGAAGATCGAAAACGAGGTCAGCATTCCGGCGATCAATCCCCAAAAAGCCCCGGCGGCTGTGGTGCGTTTCCAGAACATTCCAAGCAGCATTGTTGCAAACAGCGGCGCGTTGACCCAGGAAAAAATAGCCTGGATGTAATCCATGATGGTGCTGAACTGCATGGCGACATACGCCGTTATGATGCTGATGAACACTCCCACCACCGTAGTGATGCGCCCGACTTTGAGCAGGTGCTCGTCGGTGGCGTCACGCTTGAAGATCACTCGGTAGATATCGTAAGTCCATACCGTATTGAAGGCTACTCTCTTACCCGCTTACCCGCCATAATTGGCCATAAATCCGGCAAGCAAGGCCGTAATACCCAATCCCATCAGTCCCGGCGGATAGTACCTGGCGATCAATAACGGCAAGGCGGAGTCAGGATTCTCCAACAGTTCTTTAGGCAAGTCGCCACGAGCGATCAATTGGTACGCCACCAAACCGGCCACCACGACGATAAACGGCAGGATCATCTTGAAAAACGCGGCGATGATCGGGGTCATACGTGCGGCTTGGAGATCCTTGGCCGAAAAAGCGCGCTGTACCAGCAGGAAGTCGGTGGTCCAGTAGCCGAAAGACAGCACGAATCCCAGACCGAGCACGATTCCCACCCAGGTAACGCCCATGTCGTTGAGGCTGGCGTCCCCGGCGGTGGACCACAACCCGGCCATGGTGTCCGGCAATCCGGCAAAGATCTGGCTCAATCCTCCCAGATCGATGATACCGAGCAGCGACACGAGGAACAAACCGAACCAAATCAGGAAAAACTGCACGATTTCCGTAAAAATCGCAGACATCAGCCCTCCCAACGTGATGTAGCAACCTACCGCCGCTGCGCTGATCCAGATGGAAACATCCATGTTCCATCCCAACACAACATGAAACACCAGCGCCATCAGATACATGTTGATACCGCTCATCAAGCACCGTCATTACGGCAAATGCGATAGCGTTTAGAACACGGGTTTTCTCGTCGAAGCGGAGCAGCAAATAGCCCGGAATAGAGTGGATTTTGCTGGAATAGTAGAATGGCATCATGAACAATCCCAAAAACAGCATCGCCGGAATTGCGCCGATCCAGTAAAAATGACTCACAAACATGCCATACTTGATCGTTCCGCCGGTCCATCCCAGGATTTCCAATGCACCGAGGTTGGCCGACACAAAGGCCAGTCCCGCAACCCAGGAACTGTTTCGACGCCCGGCCTCGAAGAAGTCTTCCTTCGTATCGGCGAAGCGTTTGAGATACAACCCGATGCCGAGTATCGCCACGAAATACAGGGCGATAATCAGCCAGTCCACCGCTGCAAGCTGAATCGTTGCTTCCATCACCATCCCCGCTTATCTAATTGAAAGGTCCGTTGATCCATTGTGAAATCGTTTCTCTAGAAGTGTACGCCCATGGCTACTTCTCCGGCATACATCAGGTTCGTTCGGTCCCGGTCATACCCGTTGATTCTGGCCGCTGCCGCCTTGCCGGGAACCAGTACGGCTCCGACAAGGTGGAAGTCCAGCACGTCGTCCACCATGAATTTCATCGTGAGATTCGTTTCCATCCCCACGAAATTTTCACCCATGGAATTGGCGGTATTCTGGGTCACTGCCGCACCGACGACCAAGGCAGGCTGGAAATAGTCGGTTACGTTCATCGCTGCTTTCAGATCCACAAGGCCGTAACCGGAGCGAAGTTGCGAGAAACCGCCGTCGTTGCTTCCCATCCGTTCGTCCAGGTTGTCTCCACGGTCGCGAAGTTCGTCTTCGGTAAGCAGAATCGTCGCGCTTCGGTTTTTGCCCGAGTACAGGAAGGCTCCATCCGAATCGTTGGCTTCGTGGTCGTCGTCCGGCGAAAGGTTCAGCAGGTTGAACGACAACACGAAAGGATTGAAATCGAGTCCAAGATTGAGTTGCGTGGCATAGCCGGAGTGAATCACGTCCTCGCCATCGTACGAACCGTTTTTCGTAACGCCGTACTGGTAAAGCAGGTCGGCAGAGAAGGTCAGGTAGCGCCATTCCAAGTCCAGATGGAGAGTCAGGTTGGCGAGATTCTTCGTGTAATCCACCACGGTGTCATCATATAAATGATAGATCGACGGAGAGAACGTCAGCTTCGTTTCGCCGGATTTGAAAGGCAGATCAGCCCGGAATCCAAACACGTAACGGTCACGTGTCAGGCTGTTCTCATCGGTCAGGAAGCCTTCCGCCGTATTGTCGGGCATCTGAGCCAGACTGATGGTGTAGGTTCCGCTTTTCGGTTTCGTGATAAAACTCGCAGCACCGATCCAATGATTCAGAAACAGACCGGAAGGATCGGAAAAGTGCTGATATCCCACGGAAAATCCCACCAGCCCCGTCCAGGAACGACCCTTGTGCGTTCAGTTCTCGTTGTTTGAACAGGAAGTAGTCGCCACTGCCGGTATTGTTCTGGTCGGCGTTGTTGCGGCTCCACAGGTTCAGGCCGATTTCGAATTCCCAGAAAATCTTCAGGTTGTCCATCGCATAGAGAGACAACTCGCGGTCGAAGGTAGGTTCCCAGAAACGCCGATTGCTGACTGTCTTTGTTGTATTCCGGCGGTGTATCGTCGAAATCTTCATCGTTTTTGATGAAAAAGACGGTTTGGAAGTCGGCACCGAATTCCACTCGTTTCCCGCTTTTGCAGGAGGGAGCGACCGAGGAAGCGACCAATTCCGGGTCGTAACAGATTTCCCCCGCCGGTGCTTTGGAAAGATCGATTTTCGCCGGTTGGTCATCCACCCAGGAAGGTAGTTTTTCCCCTTGATTCTCAACCGGTTGTATCTCTTTCGTTGCGCTGTTTTCTTCTGTAGCCGTTTCGCTTACTGCCAAAGCGTCCGTTTCATTGGTCGAAACTTCTTCGGCATATCCTTCAAAACCAAAGGCCAGCACCGCTAACAATATCAGCGAACGAACCGACCGAAGCGTCCAAGTAGTATTGCGTTGCATATCCACCTCCTATTCGTCCGCGTCAGTGGCGAGTTCCGCCGGTCAATGTGTCTTGGCCTTTGACGAAATAACTCCAGTCCCTGGCTTCCTGCCCCTTCAAAGGTGGACGGATCAACACCTCGTGCTCCCAACCCGGCTTGTCTTCTGTCGGGTAGTAATTCAGCAGGTAATAGCCCGGAATCCATTCGGGTTTCCGGCTCGCTCCACTGTTGGACCCCGTCGGGTTTTCGATCTCCGGGAAATACTGCACCGAGCAGAACCCGTCCGAAAGCCAGACGTAAAAGCCATCGGGATATTGCAGTTCGGGGACGAAAAGCGTCGTCGGTTCGCGGGTTTCCCCGACTGGCGAAACGCAATTCGAACTCGTGGAAGGGATCGACCTCGCCTTTGTCGGGATCGTAATAGTGGTGATCCGAGTAGAAGTGCATGTGGGTAGGTTTTCCCGAAATCGCCGTAGCCACGGGCCGAGAATAAGCCGTCTCACCCCGAGGTCTTCCGGCTGGATCGATGATGGAGAAGTCCTCGTGGTTCCACCAGTCGCCGTAAGTGTAATCGTTGTCGGCGGTATAGCACCAGACCATGTTGCTCAGCATCAGGTCTTCGTAAGCTTCGTAGTAGTTGTCGAGAATCTCGGTGGAAACGATATAGTTGTCTTCAACGGACTGCTCGATTCCGTTGAAATTCCAATAGGTTCCGAATTCGCCGAACACGGTCGGGATGTTGGAGTACCAGTCCTGTGCTTCATCCCGGTAGCTTTGCAGTTTTTCGGAGTACTCCCGGTAACGATATACTTCGTCGGTGAACTCACGCGGGGTCATGTTGAAACCGATATGCGGATAGATGTCCGGGTACCAGTGCGGCGTGAATACGAAACGTCCCCGGTCGCCTTCTTCCAGTGTCGGACGAAGCATGTGTTGTACCCATTGACCACCGATACCGCCACCGCCAAGAATCGAATTGATTCCCAAGCCGACCCTCGAACCAGATTGTGGCGTCGGGGTCTTCCTCGACGATGGCTCCGGCCAGGCGCTCGTAAAACGGTCGAAGATGGTTCTCCTCGAAATTGGAATTCAAGCCCAGCAGTCCGAAAGTGTCGGCGCTCCATTCGATATTCTGCGTATCGTCTTTATAGGCAAGACCCAACTCGGCTTTCATCTCGTCGCTGGTATCTCTTGGAAGAATTTCGAGAAAGCGCAACAGGAAAAAGGCGTATTCTCCGAGGCTTGTATTCCCGTCGTCGCTCAGTACGTAATTGTCGGGAACGCTCAACGGGACATCCACCGGCACGAGGCCGCTCATCAGGTTTTCCAAAGTGCTTTCGAGTCCCAACCCCGAAAGATCGAAATAGGCTCCAAGGATGGACAACACGATGAACACGATAGGCGGCTCGTTCATGATGTCGTATCCGATGACGTTGGAGTGCTTTTTGCCGACTTTGGCCACTTCACGCCACATGCGCTCGTATCCCGATTGCAGATATTCCTCGATAGGATACGGCTCGTTGGTATTCGGATCGATGATGGGATTGCGGTCTTTGTCGAGCGCGATCATTTCCGGGTAAGCGACATCTCCGGCGAACAGTTTGGCGTAACACTGGTCGGAGTCCATCGACAGGAAGGTATCGAGTCCCCAGAAGGTCCAGGGCATCATGTCGCTGGTTTCTTTTACCGAAAACGGCTCGGGGAGATTTTTCTCCATTTCCTGGATTTTCGCCTTGGTGGCGTCGTCCAGGGTAATCATGCCGGTGCCTTCGAGATAAGGGATGATCAGGTCGAGTTCCTCGAAGAAATCCGGTCGGCCATTGTCGTCCTGGTCTTTGCCCAACGTTCCGATAATACGGAACAATCCCCAGTTCTTGTTGTCGGGGTCCCAGTTCTTATGCGGTAAACAAGCATAATTGGCCCACATCGGTGCGCCATCGCCGGAAACGTGATCGGTGAAGCCATTTTCCCAGTCGTAAGCTTCGGGATCTGCGCCTTCTGCACACCGTCCGCTGTCTTTGCATTTTTGCGGAAACAGCGAGTACAGCATGTTGATCAAATCGCCTTTGTTTCCATCGGCTTTTTCGTTGTACAGCGAATAAATGTGACGGCTCCAGATATTCTCGTGCACGTTGAGCAATACGTACAAGCCGTGCTCGTGGGCTTTACCGATCATCTCGTCCAGATAGGCCAGAAATTCGGTGTCCACTTCATCGTGAGAGTTCGGCATGACCGCTTCCCACATGAACAGCAACCGCACCGAGTTGAATCCCAGGGCTCGAATCTGTTCGAAGTACTGGTCAGCGCTCTCGGCGGGAAACGGGCGCCCTACATAAGATATATCCGCCGACCGATTAGGGCTGTAGCGGTGTTCGAGTGCGTCTTCTCCTTCCAGATAAGGCACCTTCGAACTTCCACCCACATTGACACCCTTGAGGTAAATATACCGCCCTTGATCGTCTTTGAGATACGTCAGGTAGGGAGTTACCTCCGAAAGCGAATCCGGCCGGAGGTCCGGCTCATCCCCGGTACATCCCGACATAGCAAGTACGACAGCAAACAAAAGCAGAAGGCTGGCGAAAAGACCTCGATTCATGATCCCGCACCTCCGAAAAAGATAAACTCAACCCTGGAATCTGAGAACTGTTCCCAGATCGTTCTTAAAACCGATTCTCAATTGTTTTTTGCACGTATCCATTCGTCCAGGGTGTGTCTTTAATCTTATGATAAATCGCATTTTCTAAGAAAACGTTGAACCAAAGTTCTAGGTCGGGTGACTTCACCCGACACCGAAGACCGTTTTCGAAAATTTTCAGGTGAAATCACCCGACCTACGATTTTTCCTACAAAAAATTACACCCATTCGTCCGCGACATTGAACGATAGTTTACACAGATTGACATTCGAGGCAAACACTATCATGATTTTGCGCAGCGAAAATGCTGCTTCTCTTGCAATCGTAACGCGCTGTGTTAATGTGTTTTGATTACACAAGCTTTCAAGGAGCACCCTCCATGGGAACTACTCTTTCCAACCGCGAGCGGGAAATCGTTTATGCTTTAGGTGAAGTCATGTTTCCGGCTTCGAAATCTTTCGGTGCCTATACCTGGGAAGATGTCGATCTTGTCGAGCGTGCCATCGCAAAAATGACGCCGATTTCGATACGTTCCGTCAAAGGAATGCTTCACGTTGTCAACGAGCGGGCACGTTTGAACTACGTTCGTTCGATGCGTCATCTGTCTCCTGCCAAGCGGACCGCGTATATCGAAAAACTGCGAACGGCAACCTGGGTGGAATTTCAGGCGTTTCGTCTGGTAAGCTTGTTGATGAAGATCTCCTATTACGACAAGCCTGGCTATTACGAAAAATTCAATTGTCGATACGCCTGTGAAACCGGAGAACCCGAGACGGGAAGCTGGTGGCAACAGGTAACGCAAGGTTCCGATATTACAGAAGATCTGGAACTCGAAGCCGAGGCCGTTGTGGTTGGTACCGGAGCGGGTGGTGCGGTGGTTGCTTCGGAGTTGGCCTCTCAGGGTCATGCGGTGGTGATGGTCGAGTCCGGGGACTACTTCACCCGTCGCACGTTCGATGGTCGCGCCTGGGATCGTCAACAGGATATGTGGTTCCTGGGCGGCAATACCATGACCGTCGGCAACTGCCTGATTTACCTCCCTATCGGAGAAACGGTTGGGGGAACGACAACCGTCAATTCAGGCACCTGTTTTCGAACGCCCCGTCCCGTGTTGCGGAAATGGCGGGAGAATTTCGGATTGTGCGACCTGACACCCGCCAACCTCGAACCGCATTTCGCCAAAATGGAAACCGGTTACCGTGTCACGACCGCTGACATGAAATACGTCGGCCCCACAGGGAAAATCATTGGTCGAGGAGCCGATGAGTTGGGATATTCCCACGGTCCTCTGCCTCGCAATGCTCCCGATTGCGATGGCCAGGGCGTTTGTGTGTTCGGGTGTCCTACCGACGCCAAACGAGGAACAAACGTTTCGTTCGTTCCCGACGCCTTGAAAAACAACGCTTTTCTCATCTCCCGAACCGTGGTGGACGAAATCCTCGTCAAAAACGGCACGGCATACGGCGTTCGTGGACGCAGCAAAGATACGGGACGAAAAGTCACCATCAAGGCTCGATGCGTTGTGCTGGCTTGCGGTGCTTTGTTGACTCCACTGTTGCTCATGAAAAACAAGCTTGCCAACTCTTCGGGATGGCTGGGAAAAAATCTTTCGGTGCACCCCGCTACATCGCTGGTGGCGGTGATGGATGAAGTCGTGGACGGCTACAACTTCATTCCTCAAGGCTACCAGATCAACGAATTTCACGAGGAAGGCATCTTGTTCGAAGGTGCCACGACACCGTTTGCACATCTTCCCGTTTTTACCGATTTCGTTGGAGAGAAGCTCCAGTCGTTCATGGAACAAGCCCGACATCTTTCGACGTTCGGTTTTATGGTCTCGGATTCATCTGTCGGACGTGTGTTGCCCGCCGCGAATTTCCGCCGTCCATTAATTACCTACTGGATGGATAAAACGACCCTTGGGCGCATCCTACGTGGAATGGAAATCCTCAGCCGGGTATTTCTCGCCGCCGGGGCGCGGACGGTCATGTTGCCGTTGCACGGTATCACGACCGTTCATCATCCCACAGAATTGCATCAGCATCTCGACCGACCTGCCAAACCCATGGATCTGGACCTTTCGGCCTACCATCCTTTGGGAACGGCGAGAATGGGCGCAAATCCCCGAGAAGCGGTGGTCAATTCGAGCGGGGAAACTTTCGATGTGCGTAACCTGTTCATTGCGGACGGCTCCGTTGTCCCCACTTCAACGAACGTCAATCCGATGATCACTATCGGTGCTTTGTCCAGTTGGATCGCGCAGTTCGTCGGCCAGCGCATCGAACAAAGTGTTGAGTTGTAAACTGTAAAGCCAGGCGTTACGTGTGGTTAGGAAATTTTCGCCCCGCTGGTCGTGGGAATGAATTTCGCGTGCTTGACTCCCTTGGTGCCGATTACCTGATCGGCCAGGGATTTCAAATCTGCCGGCTTCCCCTTCAAGACCATGATTTCCAGACAATTATGATGATCCATGTGAACGTGCAAGGTGGAAATCACCGTGGCGAAGCTATCGTGCTGAATTTCGGTGAGTTTTTGTGAAAGTCCGTGGGCATGGTGATCGTATACCGCGACCACCACCCCCATGGCCTCTTCCTCTTCGCTGGTCCAATCTTCCTCGACAAGCATGTCCCGAATCAGATCGCGAACGACTTCGGAACGGTTCACCCAGCCCCTTTGTTGAATCAGTTCGTCGAAACGCTCCAAAAGTTTGTCGTCCAGCGATATTCCGATTCGTTGCAGCATGGCTTGTCTTTTTCCTTTTTTTGACGTTTAGCGGCTTTCTTCAGCCGTCCCTTCAAGACATATCTGGTCCAGCGTCACCCGTTTCTGGCTTCCGGAGGCTCCCGTATCGGCTCCCTTGAGTTTGAAGACGAAGGAAATTCCGTCCCATTCTTCCCAGGCTTCCGGGTTGTCGTAGAAATCCGTTCCGTCCGGCACAGTTAAACGTTTGGTGCTGATGAACTGAAGTTGCGGGCTGTCATCCACCGTTGGAGGATATACAATTTCCGTGGCGTTGAATCCGTTTTGGATATCCCCCTGCGGAATACCCTGAACCGACAGTTGCCACTTGGCGTAATCCGTACCTTTACCGTAACGAATACCAATGTTGTAATCACCGGTTACCAGAGGCTTGACGTTCACTACCAGAGAACTGGTGCTGCGACGTCCCACCCAAGTGTATCCAATGGGCGGATCTTCGGGAGAGATACCGATCACGCCGTCCGTTTCACCGACGAAGCCTTCGATTTCGATTTCTCCAGTGTAGGTTTCCGGCAGATCGGGATCTATGGGCATATCGGAATTGGTCAAGTCAACAGCGTCTTCCACATTGATGCATTTTGGCGGCAACGGCGTTGAAGCGGTAAAGGTTTCGGAGCAGTTTTCACTACGTTGTCCCATGCAATCTTCGGGAAGAATCTTGTAGTAGACGTTGGATTGTGCGGGGTACGGCGTAGGATCGTCCCAGGAATTCGTCGATACCGTAGCGGCTGGATCACCGGTACAAGCGAAACTCGGCGAATCGAGGTTTTTGAAGATGTGGTAATAGGCAGGAGGCGTTCCGGTCGGAGCCTGCCAACTCAGACTAATGCGCGACAGGGAATATTCGGCCTGAATCGTATCGACATCCACGACTCCCGGACCGGCTTGGGTACGATCCGGCGAAAGGTAAGAATAAACCTTGAGATCATAGATATTCCACTCATTGCCGCCAGTATGCAAGAAGCGCAAACGCACTTGATTTCCTACAAGATCCTGAATCAGGCAATAAGGAATATCGAAGAAATCTTCCCGCCAGGACTTGCTTTGATTGCGTCCCGGCGTACGCCAGACACCGGCCTTGCGCATCGTCGCTCCCACCTCGGTGGAACCGATCCAGACTTCGGCTTCCTGATCGGCGAAGCTGTAATCCAACACACGGGAAAGGCGTAGTCCCACGTTGTCGGGATCGATCTCCATCGTGACTTCCATAAAACTCGGACTCTCCGCCGAAGAGGTCAGGACGACTCCCGAAAGCCTCGGAATGCATCGGCATTCGGGCGAAGATTCTTCACATCCAGCATAAAGCTCGGTGGTGATGGTTCGACTATCGGTGCATACGTACTTGGTAGGACATTCGTTTCCTTGATAGGTGCAGAGAATTTTCGTGCTTCCGAAAAATCGATTGGGGGTCTGCCAACGATCATTTTCAAAGGCCGCATCGAATTCGTGCAGGACGCGATCGGAGGGATTCCCCAAATCTACCTGGTCTGTAATCGACATGCCACCCAGACAAGAACGATAGTACAGAGCTAAAGAACGGTACTTGGCTTCCGTGACTTTTTCCGTTCCACTGGACAACTCGAACACCCGCTCAAGGTTGTAGAGAAGTTCGGTATTGAACGGAATGGCGTCGGACAGATACAAACGACGTGCGCTGAATTGATACGGGAAATCACTATGCTTTGTGACACTTGCGAAAGGTCCGGTATAGCTGCTTCGCCATTCGCGACCACCGTTGAACATGTGATCCAAACCGGTACCGCTCAGTTGTGGCGAGGATGAACCATCGATAAAGACCCTATCGTCGCCTTCGATCCAATCCTTGTTGTAGGTATCCCCGTTTTCGATGCCGAGCATCGTTCCGACGTACTGACCACGACCGGACGTATGCAGCAACGTATAGTCGCCATCACCCGTCGCCGGAAGCGCTTCGTTATACGTAGCATGGAAATGTCCCCAATCATTGGGCCATTCTTCTTCCGGCATCGTTCGGTAATACACACGATATTCTACGGAATCCAACGTGATCGGTGAGTCATTTACCAGTTTCACAATAGCCTTTGTTTTGAAAGGCATCGGCCAGAAGGAATACCAATAATCGGCTCCGGCCCAGCTTTCCGCACCAGTCATGCCGTTCATTAATCCTGTGTAGCTATCGTCCTCCCCGAATCCTGAACCGAAGAACAGGTCCACGGGCGCATCGACATCCGGGACGGATTTGCCGTCGAAAAAGATCTGCAAACGGACATTGCGAAGCACATCGTACTCACCATATGGCGGATCGGGTTCTTTCGGATTGACATCGAACAAGATCCGTTCAATGACACCGGGACCGTTGATTTGAGACATCGTGACGGTTACACCAGGTGCAGGTTGGCCGCTTAACGGGAAAGAGTGAACGTTGGAGTTCGGACCGCTTGCATCATAAGGTTTCGGATCGTTACCGAGCGAATTGGTATAGAAGTCCACAAGGTCTTCAATGTCGAGATCGATCGAAAAATCTTCGACTCCGAGATCGTTGCTAAAGGTTCCGTACGTGAACTGGTAGGCGAAGTTTTCGAGTCTTCCGCCGCCTTGGATCGTTACTTTCACCGACTTCGAGAAGCAGATCGGCACGTAACTGAGGTAAGCATCGCCCGTGTTTTTCACAAGCGGACTCAGGAACGGAGCGGTCTGTCCTGCAAACAGCGTCGGGAAGGAAATATCCAGCACCGGCTGTTCGGAATCGTTGAGGTAAATCGAAAGCAGCCGCGAGCCGATTTCTTCGGGATTCGAGAACCACATCCGGGTGATGCAACCAGGCCGGTTGACATCGACAACAACCTTTTCGTCACCGTCTTGCAATGGATTGGGGGCCATGTCGTCGCCGACATCACCGGGGTCCGCACTGCTGACCTGCTCGGCCCAGGACAACTGCCGAAACGCCGGTAAATCCTCGATATGATTCAGAACATCCACCCCGATATGGCGCTGTTCGACATAGCAATCCTGGGGGGTGACATCTTCTTCGACTTCGATATCGTCCGTATCATCGATGTCGCTATCTACCACTTCGTCGCCGTCATCGTCACCATCCGCCGAGCCACAGTCACAGGAACAAGAACTGCAACAGGCAACTCCATTTTCGCAGAACATCTCGCAATACAGAGCAAGTTTCTCGGAATCGAAGCAAATGGCAGAACAGGCTACGAGTTCCCATTGTTTGTCACCATCGGGTTGATTGGGATCAACGGGATTGCAAGCCTGAACGGTTTCGTCGCTGCATTCGTGGCAGAGGAGCAACCCGGCTTCGGTACAAGGATCTCCCTCTTCGACACAGACCGCTTCTTCTTCCTCTTCAGAAAGTTCTTCCGTATCGGAGATATCCGCATCGTCGGTTTCGTCACCGTCGGCGTTGCTTTCCTCTACATCGTCATCCGTGTCCGGTGTTTCGCCGCCGCAACCGTTTTCACCCAAAACGCAACATTGCATGGTTGCCGTGTTGCAAATTTGCCCAGGATCGCAGTCGTCACTTGTCGTGCAGCAATCGCTGTCCGAACAGACACAAGTGCCATCGACGCATTCCAGTCCGGGAAGACATTCCGGATTGCAGCGATTGGCAGGAGCGGATGTTCCTTCGCAGCCGACTGCCCCTATTCCAAGAACCACGAAAGCCAACAAAACAAATAGGTTTCGTGTCGACCAACCCCCGATATATGGATTCATGAAAACCTCGTCCGCTACCAAGATGAATCGTTTCGTTTTCTCTACCATAATCCAAACCAATCGTATTATGCAACAGAAGAGCCAATAGTTATTGAATTTGACGAACTGGCGATGAAAGTTTGCAGGGATTCCATTTCCACCACACGTTTAAAGATTTCCAAAATCCGAGTTTTCATACGACAACCACTGGTTTTTACTCGGGCTTTTCTATCTTCCCCCCACAATAATTTAAACATTTGAGCCTTAAGAAAATCATAAGAAAACCGCATGCGTTTCTCGACAGCAAATGTTTAGCAGGAACCCTTTTTCACCCAACAAGACCGCAAACCTTTCATACTATAGCATGATGTGATTCAATATAACCTGGGTTTGCAGAGTATTTCGTGAATTTTCAGATCGAAGAAACGGTTCTGGTTGGCGGGTGTCAGCACGACAGCGGCATCGCAGCCTTTACCTGAACCACCGACCGAAACGATTTTGTTTCCCGACAAAATCCCGGAATCCGCAGCCATTACAGCGACTTCAACCGCCACCTTTACACCTTGACCGAACATTTTTAGCGTCTCGGCTGCGATCAGAGCCGGATACGGTCCGGGGAATTTCTTCGCCATGCCGCGTTCGATACCGGACAACGCGTGAGTTGCACAAATCACCTGCACGCCTCGCTCTTCCAGCCAAGCGCGCTCTTTGGAGTCTATGGAAAGCTGGAAAGGTTCTTTGAATCCGGCATGATAGCTGACCGCCACGATTTTCATACCTTCACAAATATCCAGAGCGGCTCTGGCGGTTTCACCGCTCGTGCTGGCGAGGACGAGTTCGGAAATCCCCAACTCTTTCCCTCGGTTACAAGCAATCTTCAGCGTTTCTTCCGTATTCATCGGTCCTGCATGTTCAAAATACATAGTCTCTCCTGCCACGAAAAATCACGAATTGTCCACATTTGGAATAGTTTGGAAAACACAAGGATGTTTTACCCGTTTTCCCTTTGTATCGTCAATGAGTTGAGACGTAAAAAACGATGAGTTTTCGATAGAAAAGTTGACGACGATTTTTATTCTTCATATGTTGAAAAAACGCATCTTATCGACTCACATTTTTTCGGAGAATATCACGTGGAAACCTATGATGTTGTAATCGTGGGGTCTGGGTTCGGTGGCTCGATCCCGGCATTGCGCCTTGCCGAAGACGGACGAAAAGTGCTGGTTCTTGAACAGGGACAGCGTTTTAGCGCCAAAGATTACAAAATGGACTGGGGATTTCGCAATCAAATGCGGATGTTCACCAGTTACACCAGCGAGGATTACACCGTCTTCATGCGCTATGGCAAAGGATTGGGTGGTGGCTCCGTGACCTACGCCGCCGCCATGCTGCGTTCTCCCTCCGAAGTGTTCGACTATACCGACCAGAACGGTTACAAGGTCTGGCCCGCTAGCGTGACCCGTTCGGTGCTCGATCCGCATTACGAGGAAGTCGAGCGGATGATGGAAATCGAGCGCATCGCCTGGGAGGACGTTCCGAAAGTCGGCGGCTGTTTCGCCATGCTGCTCGACAAAATGGGACTAACCTGCGATCGCGCCATGTATCCCATACATGATTGTCTGCATTGCGGTTTCTGCATGTGCGGTTGTCCTTACGACAAGAAAAAGCACCTGGGATTCAACTACATTCCGCAAGCCGAATCGGCTGGAGCCGAATTCCTTGTCAATGCCAAGGTGGACCACATCGAGGAAGACGGTGCGTCGTCCAACCACATCGTGGTGTATGTGGACGAGTTCAATATCGAACGCAAAGTGGCGACCCCCATGTTGCTGATGGCGGCCGGAGCCTTGGAAACCCCTGTGATTCTGCAACGTTCGGCAAACTACCTGAGCGACCTGCATCCACAGGTCGGAAAAAACTTCAATCAAAACGGGGATATGGCCCTCGTCTTCCAATTGCCCGAGGACTTCCCGGATGCCTGGTCCTACATGGGTCGAAACAATGCCGGAATGATTACCTACGCCTTCTGGGAGGAACACAAAATCACCATCCACGCGGGTGGTTCTCCCCCGGCGATTTACGCAGCACTCGACATCGTACGTGAGGACGGCGGCAAGCCGGACATTCCTTTCGGTGTAGAATTCAAGCATTTTCTACGCGACAACTATCCCAACCGCCTGGTTTCGTCCTTGGCAATCGGTCTGGTTGACGGAGAAGGCGAAGTCTGGGCGGACGACAGCGGACTGCTGAAGTTCAACATTCCGCAAACGGACCATTTCAAGGCTTACCTTGATAAAGTTGCCGGAGTCGGATTGCGCATTCAGGAGGAAACCGGTGCGAAACTGTTTCGTACCGCCGATCACACCTACGAACACGGTGACGCTCACCCGCTGGCAACTTGCCGAATCGGCGACAATGAGGAGAAAGCCCCCTGCACACCCAACGGAGAGTTGCGCTCCAATCCCGGTATCTACTGCACGGACGGGGCTTCGGTTCCCGGCGGTACGGGCGTGAATCCGGCCCACACTATCGCTGCCAATGCCGAGCGCATCGCCGCGTATCTCGTGGAGAACAAGTAAATGAAAAATCCTCAAAAACACGACGAAATCGCTCCCAATCGCCTCAAACCCTCCGATCTTTCACGACGGAAGTTCATGAAGCATTCGTTGGGATTCTTGCTGGCAACTGCGGCTTACGGTTCGGGACTGGCCGAAACGGCGAAATACGCCTCGCCCGGTTGGACACGCCCAATATTGGAAGGCGCTTGTCTGCAAGCGTCATCCGAAGCAGAACGCACATTGGCCGCTGTGGTGGATACCGTGGTTCCCGGCCCTTCCCTGGACCCGGACGGCGATCCCGGTGGCCTGGAAGCCTGCTCTCTCAACCTGATGTTCGACGAATACTATCCGTTCCGAACGATGATCCCCGAACTGGCCACCTTGTTCGATATCAACAGCCCCGGCGGTTCGTTCATCGATCTGGATTATGCTGAACGTATGGAAATACTGGTGAAAGTACAAAATGAAATGCCCATCCTTCGGATGGCGTTTCGGGCGATTCGCTCGGCGTTCTTTGGTGGAGCCTACAACGGTTTGGGTCATGAATATGTAAAATATCCAGGACCGAACCTTGGGTACCGACACATTGCCGAAGCCTCGTTCCGTGTTGCGGTGTGTGATGAACTTACCGATGGATGGATGCCCTGAAGCGAGATAAACCATGAAAAAACAATACTTTGCAATATTGATAGCCATTGCGATACTCGCGATGAGCTTTGCGGCTTGTTCGGATTCCGGCTCCGATAACAATTCACCCGGAGACAGCGATGCAGAAGAAGAAGTAAACCTTCCCAAACTGGTGCGAGATTGCTCGATTTGTCACGATTATGAAGCCCTGGCCGCCGTTCATTCCGACGAGGACGCCGGTCCTCGGGAATGGCTCGTGGAACAAGGTTTGGGACTGGTGCGTTTCGAAAAAGCGCTTCCCGAGGCAGGAAAACAGCAAATGGCTTCTCCGTGGCCCGATCGTGGCCGCCACACCGAAACCGATCTGGCCGACTGCTTCTCCTGCCACCCCGTCGATGAACTCGGCCACGGGCACGGCATCAAAACGTTTTCTGAAACCACACGTTCGAGCGTTTTTCAGGGGGAAACCAACTGTGCGGGAGCCTGTCACGCATGGTTGAAAGACAACGTCACCACCGAAGTATTCACAAACTCCGCGAATGAAACCGTAGGCTACACAGGTTCGATGCGCCCCGAAGACCTGCTTTCGGCAGGCACCAACATGCACGCGACAATCTGGAAAGAAGGCTATTACGTAGCGAATGAATCGATCAAAATCGCCATGTTCCATCCCGGCTGCGGCGGTTGCCACCAGGTGGCGGAAGAATCGCACGGAGCCATTCCCGAATGTCTGCAATGTCACAACTTTGAAGGATCGACCGGTGACCTGCACATCATGCACATGCAGGCAATTCAAGATAATGTAGACGCCAATGACCCCGCCGGTGCACAAATGACCGGCTGCATCTACTGCCACAGGCAGGATGACACCGATACGGACCGACCCAACGCCGCATGCCGCAACTGCCACTTGTCCGGGCATCAACCGCTCGACGAAAACGGACAACCGCACTTCTGGCCTACAAGCGATTAATGGACCAGTTAAAATAGGATGGGAATGGTAAAATTAGGCGAGGAACAACTCAATCCTTGGTTTTCAATTTTCATACAACCACGACTTACAACTCAAAGAATAATTGAATCCGATCCCAACTATATGGTCATTCCATTGGCTGGAATTTTAGGTTTTGTAAATTCGCTAGATAAAGCATCAACTAACGGTGTTGGTGATAATTTCCATCCTGGTTACATTTTTTGTCTAGCAATTTCTTATGGAGTTCTTTGAGGTATTTTTAAAATTTATCTATTTGGATTCCTGATTCGTTGGACTGGATCGTGGATAAAAGGCAATGCATCTGGTGAGCAAATTCGTTGCGCGATAACTTGGTCGCAAATGCCGATCATTTATTCTTTGGTTCTATGGATTCCAGAGTACTTGATATTCGGGAATGATCTATTTACAAGCAACATCACCCCTACATTTCTGGAGCATATTAACGTAAAGCTTTTTTTTCTCTATTTGAGATTTTCTGGGATTATTTTGACTTTAATACTCATGTGTAAGTGTGTTGGTCAGGTTCAAGGGTTTTCAACAATGAAAGCTTTTGGCAATATTTTGCTTGCAGGTGCAACTTTTGTATTCCCCATTTTAGCGATTGTGGGAATATATGTACTGATATTTCCCTAAATAAGCTTTACAACATGAGATCTTTAAAACGAAAAGGCCGGCTTAATGCCGGCCTTTTCGTTTGTACTTTTATTCGCCGGTCAGTTCACCGAATCGGCCAGTTTTTTGCCCACTTTGAACTTGACGATGTTCTTGGCGGGAATCTGCATTTCCGCACCGGTTTGGGGATTTCTGCCGGTACGAGCAGCGCGCTCGCTGACGGAAAACGTTCCGAAACCTACGAGAGAAATGCTGTCACCTTGTTTCAGGCTGTCGGTCACGGCTTCCTGAAAAGCGGCAAGCGCTTTTTCGGTAGCGGCTTTGGAAAGTTCGGCTTTTTCGGCCATGGCGGCGATCAATTCTGTTTTGTTCATGTTTTTCTTCTTTCTCCAAATAAGAGCGGGAGGTTCGTGCTCCCCCCGATGAAACGAAACGATCAAAAACTTGCTTCACGATTTATTTGTATTTCAGAGCCTACCCGATTCAGTGGTTTTGATCAACTTTTCATTCGCATGAATGTAAAAAAGGAATTTTGTTTGTAATCATGCCTAAAAACTGTCCATAAAAACGTCGTTTTCTCAAGAGGTTGCCCTTTTCGTGCAATCCGGGTAGGCTTAAAAACAGAAGCTGAAATTACCTTACTTTTTCCCACATCGCCACCTATGAAAACCACACCACGCCCCTCGCTACCAGCCATTGTGAACCTATTAAGCATCGTTTTCGTGCTGCTTTTTGCATTTGTTCACCCGCTTCATGCCAACGAAGACCAGATTTATAAATACAAAAACACCAATTTGAAGCTAAAACCTCTTTCTCCCGAAGAGGAAGCTCGGCTTGCACCGATCAAGCTTGGCGTCCCACCTACATTCAGTCGCGAGGAATTGAAAAAACTCAATCGGCGGGAGATCGTCATTCGGCGCATTCCCACTCCCGACAAACCGGGACTGATGTATGATGCGATAGCGATCATAGACCATTCACCCAGCGATATCATGACCTTTTTACGGGATTACGAAAACCGCATCGGCATGATGCCGCACAATACGGACATCAAAGTTCGCTGGGACAAAAATCTCGCCATCGAGGATTTGACTCTGAAAGTCGCTTTCTACACGATCCGCTACCGACTCCATCTGCTCCACTACGGAAACAGCTATATCGAATGGGAGTACGCGCACGGCGATATCAAGGATACCCATGGATATTACAAGCTTTTTCCATATATGGGAGGCAAAGGGACGTTGCTGATTTACCACACATATACCGATTCCGGCGCGCCTTTGCCGAAATTCGTGCTCAATATGCTGACACAAAGCAGCCTGCCCGAAGTCATCCACGTCATTCGTCGGGAAGTCGGCCCTCACCTGGCGAAACGTCGAACGAAAACCGCTCCCCAAGTTGACAGCGAAACGCCCCATCCTTAAAATCAGTCCGACTCTTCGACTCGATGCTTTATGACCGCTACAATTCATTTTTCGGGGAATCGCGAAAGTGATCCGACGAACCTACATTTCGAGGTGTCTTCCTGCTTTTCAGGGACTTTTGCTTTTGTGCCTGTGTTTTCTGCCTTTGTTCTCATTGTCTGCTGGAAACAGTTCGGGACCACAAGAACACGAAGAAAAAAAGCAGGTCGTTCTTAAAGAAATCGTGTTTATCGGAGTGGAGCGTTTCGAAAAAAAGGAACTTCTCGAATACCTGAATATGTCGGAAAATTCGTTCTGGGACTGGACGATTTTCGTCGAAACCTCCTACTACAACGAAGCGTACGTCAAACGAGATCTACAACGAATCGTCGAAGCGTACCGGTCTTTCGGGTACTTCGAAACGAAGGTCCTTGAATTTCAAATGGATTTGATCGACGAGGAAGACCTGGAAGGTCGGTTGACCATCACCGTCGAGGAAGGCAAACCGACCTTCGTCGATTCGATTGAATTCTCTTGGAACGGCGACGATATCGATACGAAGGAATTAGAGCAAAGCATCCCCCTAAAAACAAAAGAACCTTTCGAGACAGAACGTCTCAACCAGTCCCGCGAGGAACTGCTGTTTCGTCTGCACGATCTCGGATACGCGATGGCAAAAGTCGAGGAACAAGCCGAGATTCGCCGCGATGCCCGACGCGCAGCCGTCCGTTTCGAAGTCGATACCGGCCCGCATTGCGTTATCGATCAAATCCGCTACGAAGGCTTGCGCATGGCTCCCGCGCATATGGTGGATGTCGAGGTCGATTTCGCTCCCGGACAACCTTACTCGCCAAATCTGATGCATCGAATCGAAAAAAGTGTTTATTCCATGGACGTTTTCGATTCGGTGGCCGTGATTCCCGATAAAAATCTCAACGAAAACGGGAAGTTGAACCTTCTTGTACGAGTCGTTGAATCCCGCTCGCAGCGCATCAAGGTCGGTCCTGGTGTCGGTTTCGAACCCAATCGTTGGGAAGGGCGCGTTTCGATGCTCTACACCCACAAAAGCTTGTTGCCCGAACTGACCCGGATGGATCTGCGCGTTGTTACGGGTTACGCTACCCTGCCCTACCCCTGGGATATCGAGGAACACGGCCCGGTTTTCAAACTGATTCCGACGTTTCGTAAAAAGGGATTGCTCGAAAAAAAACTGGTTTGGATGCTTCGACCGAGTTTCGAGTTGAACGTGGACGAAGGGTATAAATTTTATACACCCAAACTCAGGTTGGGTGTTTCCCGGTTCTTCTTCGGCATTACTCTGGCGGAAATCAGTTACAACCTGCACTTCTTCGATTTCTTTGACAAATCTCCGCTACTCGGCAGCAACAAAACTCTGCTGGGAAGGGATTTTCGCGATCCTTACCTGCTCAGTTTCATGGAATTCGGCTATACGATCTACTTTACGGACGACATCTTCGAACCGCAAAACGGCTTGGTTTTCGCTCTGAAGTGGGATCTTGCCGGAACGGTGTTGGGTGGACATTTCGATTACCACAAGTTCGAACCCGAAATGCGAGCCTATTGGAAAGTGTTTTCTCACCTGCAACTCGCGTTTCGTGGCGCTACGGGGTTTGCTTTCCCCTTTGCCTGGAAACCCGGCATTCCGATCTCACAGAAATTCTATCTCGGCGGTTCGGACACCGTACGTGGCTGGGGCTTGAAACGTCTTGCGCCACGAATCGAAGATTGCGACGCGGACGGCTCCTCCTGCTCGACACTCCCCATAGGTGGAAACACCATGGTTATGGGCAACCTGGAGTTTCGTTTTCTCCTCGTGAAAAATCTGTATTTTGTGCCGTTCTTCGATGTGGGAGACGTGCAGGAAGGCGAGTTGGAATACCATACCGACGAATGGAGCTACTCCACAGGCGGCGGTATCCGCTTCGCCAGTCCCATCGGCAAATTCCGTCTTGATTTCGGCTACCGGCTCAATACTCCCGAACGCTTCACCGGTGAAAAGACGTGGGCGCTCCACTTCAGCCTCGGGGAGACGTTCTGATGCCGAAACCTACGTCTTCAAAACAATCTTTCTTGCAACGACGTTGGTTTCGCTGGCCATGGAACTTCGTACGTGTGCTTTTTACTTTCGTACTGTTGCTGATTTCGTCTTTGTCTCTGGTACTGGCAACGATTATCGGTACGGAGGACGGTTTCCAATGGACGATTCGCACCGGCTTGGAGCAGTACAACCAGATGATTCCGGGAAATATCGACATTGCCCGTATTCACGGCACGTTGATGGATGGCTTCGACCTTGAAAACATCGATATCCAGGACGCTGACGGCGATCCGTTGGTTCACCTAGATGCGTTTCGTCTGCGATGGGATCCCATTGGAATGATCGACATGCGACTGTCCATCGCTCTGCTATCCATAGAAGAAGGAGAAATTCATTTACGCGAGAAACCACGAGGTTCCACCTTTCTCGATCTCGCTCCACCCGCTTCCGAAGAACCTCCTCCACCAGAAAAACCGGAAGAGCCGGACCCACGCTATCTGGGCATTTCTCTGCCGATCACGCTGGTACTTGACCATCTCAACGTCGATCGTCTGACCGTCATTTCTTACGACGAAAACGCCCACCCTTCCCCTTTGGTCGAAAACGTCTCGGTGCAGCTTTCGGTTCAAATGCAGGAGCGTCAAGCCGATGTAAAAATCGATGAGCTTTCCGCAAAGGTTCCCGTGGCGGAACTGACTGTTGAAAAAATTGCGTTGCAAGCCCATTGGAATGATCCGGCAATACACGTCAAGTCATTGAATGTACAAACGAATCTTGCCACTCTCGATCTTGAGGACACTGTTTTCGACGCTCGGCAGATGCAAGGCAACGTAGCCCTTACAGTGCTTGCACCTTCAGCAACGTTGCGAAAATATTCCGGGCTGGAGATCCACGACGACGCCAAGCTACGGTTATCCAGCAATGGTGGACTTACCGGAATGGAGCTTGAAACATCCTTGGTTTTGGGCACTTCCACCGTAGATATCCATGGAACGGTAGCCGCCGAACCCAAGCCGCAAGCGGATCTCGACTACCGTTTTTCCAATCTTCCGCCTCAAAAATACGGCCTACCCTTAAAGGGAAAACTTGGCGGAAAAGGCAGACTCAAAGCGACAGGGAGCGAACTCGAAACCCTCAAAGCCGATGCCTCCTTTCATTGCAAAGACTGTACGTTGGAACCATTCGGAGCTTTCAGCGTCGATCTCGACGCCTCTTTGGAAGACATGAAAGCACACGGAAAGCTGAAGGTAGACATTGCAGACATTCTGGTGCAGGCAAAGGCTCATTCCCCGCAAAAAGATCGCATCGAGGCGGATTTCTCCGTTAATTCCGACACATTAGGAACCATCGCCTCGGCTTTTGCCGTCAAAGGCATTGATGGTCGTTTGGATCTGCAAGGCCAATGCAAAGGAGAATTGCGGAACCCCTCGTGCACGATCTCGGCGCTGCTCGAAGCGTTGAAGGCTGCCGAACAACAGATTGTCGTGCAAAAGGTTACGCTCGATCTCGACGCCAAGGACGTTGCAACGAAACAGGCGTTCGATACGCGGGTATCCGTCGAGAACCTGAGTTTGCCCGATCTTCCATTAAAACGTATCGATTTGAACGCCAAAGGCACCCCCAAAAACCTAAAGGCGACGTGCTCCATCGAAAAAGATGAAACGAACGCAGGTTCGTTCTCGATTCGACTGAAACCCGGTCCACCTTTGACGGTTGACCTTACCGAAGGAACGGGAAAAATCGCCGACATCGCGCTTTTTGTGGCACAACCGGGACGTGTTGTCGTCAACGGATCGGCGGTGCAGGTTAAGCATCTCGGATTGGGTATCGAGGAAGCTTTATTGACCGTAGACGGTCGTTTCAATCCCAAAAGAACCAGCGATCTTAATGTACAACTCGAAGCGTTTGAACTTGCCACATTGAAAAAAGTGGTGTCGGAACCGGAACTTTCGGGTCAGACCGATGTGAAAATCCACTTGAAAGGTCCGGGATCTGCTCCGATCATCCACCTCGCCACGGATATACGACAACTTACCGTGAAGGAACATCCGTACGGGGATCTTCAAACGACCGTGGATTGGAAAAAAAGAAAAATCGACGTAAACCTACGATTAGAAAAGGAAAATCAGGAAAAATTCGTCCTTGCGGCAACGGTACCGGCCACATTGAATCTTACGAGTGGCTCGTTTGTCTGGAAAGAGCATTCGTCTCATCACGCTCACTGGAAGCTCTCCGATTTTTCGGAAGCGGAGATCACGCCCTTCGTGAAACTTCCCAAAGGAACGAAATTCACCATTGAAAACGAAGGGGAATTCAACGGAACCATTCGCCAGCCGGATGCAAAAATCACCGTTGAGGGATCAATTTCTCGGGAAGACCTTGAAATTCCTTTACAAATTCAAGTCCATGCTCAACCGGAACAACAGACGGTCCACGCTAAATTCGACGAGTCCGGCCCCTTCGCCCTGTCGCTTGAAGCCAAAGCCGGAGCAAAGGTCGGAGGTTTGATGGATGGAACGGTAAAAGCCGAAACCATTCCCATCGAAGCCAATCTTAGCATGAACCGTTTCGAACTCGAAACCCTCAATCCACTGTTGCCTGACGCCCTTTACGACCTGCGCGGACAATTGAACCTTGCGTTGGATGTTGACGGAACCGTGGGAGAGCCTTCGGTTAACGGAACCATCGGCCTGGAAAGCGGCGAAGTTACCGTTGTTGATTTGTATCAGAGGTACAAAAACATCGATTTGTCTCTGAAACTGACCGATACGAAACAAATCGATTTGCAAAACCTTTCGTTGGCTAGCGGTTCCGGTTCCATGGACATGAAAGGGAAGCTTACCCTTGGCGAAAAATTCGAGCCGAATGGCACGTGGACACTCGATTTCGTCTCGTTTCCCCTGGAATTTCCAGGAGTTCCGCCAAGTCGCCTCGATGCTAAAGTGGATCTGGGCGTTTCAAGTAATGCTGACGATATCCTTTTGGGCGTGACACTTCGAGAAACCCAGGTAACCGTGCTCAGTTTCACGTCGGATACTCCAAAGGATATCCCTAAAAACGCGCACATCGTTTTTGTGGAAGAGGAGAAATCCAAGCCGAAAACCGAAACATCCGCCACCAAAGGCCCGAATCTCGGTATTCATGTAGATATCACCGACCCTATCGTCATTCTTGGAAATCAGGTGGATATGTCCTGGGGCGGCGTGCTCGATGTCGCTCAGGAAGAGGAAGGAACGGCGGTTACCGGAGGTTTGGAAAACAAACGAGGCTGGTTCGAATTTTTAGGCAACAGCTTCGAGGTCGAACAAGCGCTGCTGAGTTTCCCCGACGGCACGCAAAACGAGCCATACATCAACCTCACTGCCGGAGCCGATACCCCCGAAGCACGAGTGTATTTGAACGTCAAAGGCCCGGCTAGCCGACCGGATCTGGCGTTTTCCTCCGAACCTGCAATGCCTCAATATCAGATCTTCACGTTATTGGTGACCGGTACCACGGAAACCAACGAGGACAGCGACGACCAGGTGCAGGGAAAAGCCGCCAACCTTGGCGCGGGACTGATCGCCTTCCAATACCCCGAATTGCAGCGGCAGATGAGCGACCGGTTGGGTATCGACCGCGTAAGCCTGACGTTTGGAGAAACCACCGAAGAACCGATTCTCACCGTCGGCAAGCGCCTGACCCGGAGAATCATGGTGGAGTCGTCTTACCACCACAATGCCCCGGAAGACGTGAACCGCGCCGAATTGAAAGTCGATCTGATGTTGACGCCCCAATGGGATCTTGAAACGTTTTACGGCGATGCAAGTGTCGGTGGTATGGACGTGTTCTGGCATACGTCGTTCGGGAACGAACCACCGCCGCAACCTTCTATGAAATCGCGCTCCAACAAGGTTTCGGAATCACTGCCGGAGAGTTCCGAACGATCCTCTGCCAACGAAGCTTCTCCGTAACGGTGTCGATGCGGACGGCAATCTCGTTGACATTGTTCGGACAGCCGAGTACAAGAGAGCGGTAACCTTGCCAGACGATGAGGAGAATCCGTGTTTCGACGTATTACCCAACTGTTGTTTCTGTCCTTGCTGCTTTCCGGATGCGCGACATTCGAGGAAATCATCGGCAAAGACTATCAGGACTCGGCGCGACTCAATTTCGAGGAGGGAGTTAAATACCTCAAACGGGAGGAATACGAACTCGCCGAGAAATATTTCCAACTCGTGAAAAACAAATATTCTTTTTCTCAGTTGGCCAAAACCTCTGAATTGATGGCTGCCGACACGAAATTCAAGCGCGAGCAATATCTCGACGCTGTGGACGCCTATAAAAATTTTCAAAGAAAATATCCCGTACATCCCTGCGTTCCGTATTCCCAATACAGAATCTCTGAATCGTACTACGAACAGATGCCGGAAGATTGGTGGTTCATGCCGCCGGTGTATGAAAAAGACATCGAGATGACGGAAAAAGCCCTACGGGAATACAAACGGCTGCTGAATATGGAAGATGCGCAGGATTACTACTATCCGCCGGACTTCCGACCGGAAAAAATCACCTATTGCCAACAACGGCAATACCTACAGATCCGGGCGTATATCTATGCAGCGCTTTCGAAAAAAGCCTACTGCATGAAACGAATCATCGACCGGGAATTGTATGTGGCCAATTATTACCTTGATCGCGATAAGCCACGGGGCGCGATCATGCGGCTGGAACGGCTGTTTTTGGATCACCCAGTAACGGCGGAGTCCGCTGAACTCGTGGAAATGCTTGCCAAAGCATACGAAGAAGACCACGACATGGAAAACGCTGGTAGGATGTGGGGATTTCTGGCCGAAAGTCACCCGGAAACTCCTATAGAACGGCAAGCTCTAGCGCAGATTGAAGAGTTGAAGCAGAAATCGGAAACGTGGACCGAATCGGACGACGAAGAAAACGAAGAGTTGAAAGCGCTTTGGAACAAGCGAAAAGAACTGTTATGGCGCAAGTTGCAGGATCAACTCGTTGAAAGACGATTGAAGGAGGCGACGTGGGAAGAAGACTACATGAAACAAATGGAAGAAGAACGTCGCAAACGCAAGGCCGGAGAGATCGTGGACAAAGTACCGCCCCCATGATCCGTTTTTGTTGTCGCTCGTTCTTTTTATTAGCGGTGTTTACGTCCTTCCTCACCGCCTGCGAAAGCCGGGAAGAACGCATGGCCAAGGACGCCAATCGTGTCCTCGACGCCCGAAAAAAAGCGATGGAAACGGCGGATGTCGCTGCATACGAAAAACTGATTTCGCCCGACTACAAAGACGAGATCGGCGACCGCGCCAGCCTGATGGAAATGATTCGAAAAACTTTCGAAGGCGTTTCCAAAGTCGAGTTGACGGTCCTCCGGCGAGACGTTCAGATTCGTGGCGAGGAAATTTTTGCCGAGCAGGACTTCAAAGCCACGATGTTTTCCGATAAAAATCAGTTCAAAGTCAAGGGCGCCGAACGTCTGATCCTGCACCGAAAAAACGGTCAATGGATGATCGTAGGCGGTTTGAGGGATCGCCAACCCGACGATTGACCCGGATTCGTATGGAATCGCCCGGGAAAAGAACTTTCGACATTTCGAGCATCGGAACCGACATGAACGAATCTCATCGTTTCACTTTGCCCGCCGGATTCAGGGAATTGCATGGGGACGCTGCTCTTCGCTACCGGGGAGTTGAAAACCTTCTGCTGGATCAGTTGCGTCTAAGGGGTTTCGATCCCTGCCAAATCTCCTCGCTGGAATACATCGACCTGTATCATCCCGACCGCATCGGCGTCGATCCGTTTTCGAACCTGATTCTTGGTAGAATCGGGGAATGGCGAACGTTTTCGTCACATAGTTCCGAAGATCCGTCCAGCTTAGATTTCGAGGAAGAAACCAACGAAGTCGCGTTGCGTCCCGAATTGACCGCACCGCTTGTACGGTCCTCATTGTTCGGAAGTCGAAAGCCCTCTTTCCCCATGCGTGTCTGTTCATCGGGAAGAATCTTTCAGGATCTCGATCCATTGCGGCAACTGAAGGAGCGCGGACAGGTCGATGCCGAAATTCTGGGCTTAAAAGGAACCGCTGCGGACGCGGAAATTCTCTGTTTGTGCCATGATTTGTTGAAAACGTGCGGAATCGAACGATTTTCTCTTCATGCAGGTCACGCCGAGCTTTTCGAGCACTGGATCATTTCCTGCGGCGTCATCCCGGAACAGGCGTCTTCCGTGCTGATGGCAATCCGACGAACCGGCTTTCTGCGTCGTCTCGTTCGAGCCGACAACGAGGAACTGAACCTTCACGTGCCCTGGATGCTCGCCCGAATGAAAAATCGTTTCGACCGTATGGTCAATCTATACGACTGGTTGGAACCACAAGATAGGCCGGAGGAGTTCGATCCCGAAGCCAAACCTACGGATTTTTCTCTGGAACACTGGAGAGCGCAACTCCCCGAACTCCAGCAAATGCTTGTCACGACAGCTTGGCGACATGCCTTGCATCTATCGGACGAGAGCATCACCGAAGCTCTGAATTTGTCCAAACTTTCCGGCAATTGGGAAGAATTTCTTTCAAAGGCCGAACCTTACGTTGCACGTTGCGAAGCTTCACGGCCCCTGTTGGAATCGTTTCGTGAAATCCTAGAAACCACGGCTTCGGCGGGTGTGGAAGTCGATATCGATCCTCCGCCTGGAAAAGGGTTTAGTTACTACAACGGCCTGACTTTCGAAGCCCGCGTGCCGGAAGAAATCGAAGCGATTGCCAGAGGTGGACGATACGATTCCCTCGTAAAATGGTTGGTACAGCGTTCAGGACCATCGAACGAACCGGAGTCGAATCTTGCCGCGGTGGGGATGGCGATCGATCTGGAAACATTGCTATCGGCGATTGAACGAAACGACACCATACAAGCTCCCGATTTCCCACGAGTTTCGATCCTTGCAGCCTCAAACCGCTTTAGTGTGGCCTACGACCTGATGAGAACCCTCAACCAACGAGGCATCTCTTGTCGATTGGATACGGAAAAAACCGCTTCGAACCTCCAAATTACCGTGATCGACGACCAAACGTTTCGTTTCTCCGAAAAGAATCAAACCCTCACGAAAGAGGAACTGCTCTCGTTTCTAACAACTGAAACACCAAAACCGTAAGGAGTCACAACGCCTGCCAACGATCATGGGTTTCACAAAGAAATTGTGATATGGTAGGATACGATGTATCGATGTATCCACTTGTATTCCTATCACTTTTCTCTCGAAGGGGAGCCTTATGACCCGGCCCGAATTTCCGCCGTCTCGTTCGCTGCCATCGCTGACGCTTTCCGCACTATCGGAGAATATACCCTGTCGGTCAGCGTGCCCGGCACAAACCGATATTCCCGGATACATTCGCGCCATATGGGAAGACAACCCCGAAAAAGCGTATAGGATCAACGTCGAGCACAACCTTTTTCCGGCGTGTTTAGGTCGTATATGCTCCCGTCCTTGCGAGGATGCCTGCCGACATGGTGAAGACTCTCTTGGGGAAGCGGTCAACATCTGCCACCTCAAACGCCGATCCGCCGACGTACGAGATGAAAACCTTCCTGCTTTCGAACCATTATTCGGGCCAAGTGGAAAAACCGTTGCCATCGTAGGAGCCGGACCGGCAGGACTGGCGGCGGCGTATGACCTCGCAAGGTTGGGACATCACGTCGAATTGTATGAAGGGAGAGAAAAGCCGGGTGGAATGCTGACTTACGCCATTCCCGAATTCCGCCTTCCGGCAGATATTCGTCAGCGAGAACTCGAACAAATTCAAACTGAAAACATTCGTGTGCATGTGGGTAAAAAACTGGGGCAACATCTCTCTCTCGATACGTTGCACAAAGAACATGACGCCGTTTTGCTTGCACTGGGTTGTCAGCGTTCGCGCCGTCTGGATATCGAAGGGCAGAATCTCGATGGCGTGCATCAGGGACTTGAATTCATGATGGAAGCCAATGCGGGACGCATCGAACAAGTCGGCAGCCGTGTGGTGGTCATTGGTGGAGGTTTCACAGCCATCGACTGCGCCCGTATGGCAAGACGGCTCGGTGGCGTGGACGTCAGGTTGATCCTTCGCCGAACCCGTGAGGACATGTCGATTCGTGTGGAAGATCTCGAACAAACGCTGGAAGAAGGCGTCCATCTTATGGAATTGTCGATCCCTGTGGAAATTCATGGGGAAACATCGATTAAACGCCTTAGCCTTGCGCGCACGAGCATCCAAATCGACAAAACCACCGGAAGCCGCACTGCCAAACGAACCGATGATCCACCTTTCGAGATAGAAACCGATACGGTGATTTTCGCTATCGGACAGGAAATAGACACAAACCAGCTACCGGATCTTCCAGACTTCGACAAAGAAACCGGCACCTGCGAATGGCCGAACCTTTTTGCCGCCGGGGATTTTGCCAGCGGATCTCGCACGGTTATCGATGCCATAGGTCAGGGACGAGCTGTCGCCCGGCGAATCGATGAAGCCTTGATGGGAAAAAAACGTATCCAAGATACCGTGGCGCTCCATCCCTGTGCCGATACGCCACGCAAAAAAGAATGGGATGAGCTTCCTCCCCTCCCCTTTCCGAAACTCGATCCGGCCAAACGTCTCATTTCACCAACGATCGAAGCCGAAACAGGATACGACGACGATCAAAGCCGCCAGGAAGCTTCCCGCTGTTATCTCTGCAATCTCTTTTATTTCATTCGTGAAGAAGATTGTATTTACTGCAACAAATGCCTGGATATCTGCCCGCGTAACTGCATCGACCTGACACGAAACGGTGAAATCGTTACGGAATCTCTGTTTTCCAGACTTTCGGATTACCTCCCATTTTCCAAATCGGAAAAAGGCATTCGTATCGACGGTTCACGCTGCATCCGTTGCGGTTTATGCTTACGTACCTGCCCAACAACCTGCATCGAGGTTGGGGAATTGGCTCTTCAGACAACCTGCATGATGGAATAAAAATCGAGTATCATCCTTTCCAGCGCCGATGAAGCCAGAGCCATTGCTCGGGATAGCGCCGGATAAGGTTTTGAATCGAATGTTGGCAACTTTGCACGAGTTCGGGAACATCTTCTTGCCGCTTTGCAGGAGGAAGAGGATTCTCCACCACCATGTGAAGTCTGCCGTTTTCTCGAACGAGCGCCATCGGTACGATAGGCGCTTGGGTGCGTAGCGATAACTCTGCGATTCCCGAGACGGATCGGCATGGCAAACCGAAAAACGTCGTTCTTTTTCCGTGAGGCGCGTGCTGGTCGGCTACCAATCCCAATGCTTTACCTTCTTCGAGGGCTGCGGCCAACGATTCGAAAGTTCCTCCCGTTTCCAGAATCTCCAAACCGAAACGACGCCGGGAAGCCATCCAAAAACGATGCAACCACGCAGGCTTAAGTCGTTTGGTAATAATTACAAGGGGATAACCTTCGGCGCTTTGCGATACGGCCAGGCGGTCGAAATATCCAAGATGGGCCGTTAAAACGATCACGCCTTTCCCGTTCTTGAGGATCTCGTCCACGATCTCTCTACGACCAATATCGATAGGTGCGAGAATTTCTTGCTTGGTCAATCCACTAAGTACGAGAGTATCGAAAAACACGCGACAAACATGACGAACGCTCCGCCGTCCTATCGTCACGGCTTCTTTCCGATTGGGGGCAATGTTGGTCGCAAGAAGTTGAGCCACAACCTGCTTTCTTCGAATGCGCAGTACGTCAAACCACAATACGGCCAATCCAAAGGACAGAAAATCGAGCCACGAAATGGGTAAACGCCCAAACAACGTCGCCAAATATGTAAGAAAACGGTTCAACCTGCTTTTGCTGCCTTTCAATTCATCGGAGATGGGAAAAAGTCATCGCCAAAGAGTTCGGCTTGTGCCATAGTGCCGCCCATGAAACTGCGTTACGAACAATTCGGAGCCATTCTAGCCTTGGAGCATCCGCCCCTGTTGGCCTATGTGGACCGCGATTTCGTCCGACACATCGGACTGCCCGAGCATCCCCTGTGGGAACGCCCCGAAGGACCGCTTTGCGCACCAACCGAGGCACATCTTATCCTATCGCGCAAATGTTCGCGAGGTTGCGCACATTGTTATGTAGATTCGCAACGCTCTCCCGACGGAGAGGATTTTCTGCCGGGAGAAGTCGGAATCGCAGGTTGGAAGAAAATCATTGACCAACTAGCATCGATGGGCGTGTTTCACGTTGCAATGGGTGGCGGCGAAAGTCTTGAACTCAAAGCGCTTTTCGAAATCGCCCGCTATGCACGAAAACGGGGTCTGGTTCCCAACCTGACAACCGAAGGAAGTTCGTTGACCCCTATGCTGGCACGGGCCTGCAAAATTTTCGGTCAGGTCAACGTGAGTCTCGACTCCGTATCGGACAAAGGACACGGACGAAGAGGACGACTCGAAACATCCATCAATGCTTTGAAATTGTTGAAAAAACATCGTGTTCGCTGCGGTATCAACATGGTGGTTTCTCGTCAGACATACGATGAAATCCCCGGTGTGATCCGACTTGCCAGCCGCCTGCGTCTGCACGATGTCGAACTTCTGAGATTCAAACCTGGGGGACGAGGCGCGAATTACTACGAATCTCACCGATTGACCGATGAACAAAGCGTGAACTTCTTTCCGCTGCTTAAACGTCTTCGGAAGCGTTCGCGGATATCGATCAAGGTCGATTGCTCGTTTCTACCTCATCTGGTTTGTCACGCTCCTGATCGTAACGTCATGGAATTTTTCGGCGTTCTGGGATGCGAAGGCGGTAACCACCTGATCGGGGTCACGCCGGAAGGTCTTGTTTCACCGTGCAGTTTTTATCCCGTCAACGACTGGCACGCCGACGAGTTGCGCTCCCGCTGGGAAATGGACCCCGTGTTTCAGGATTTCCGCCATTGGGACGAAAGCCCTCCCGAACCTTGTGCAAGCTGCGACTATCGAACGATCTGCAAAGGTGGTTGCCACGCCGTCGCTTTGCACCTTACCGGCTCCATGCACGAACCCGACCCGGAATGCCCGCTCGTTGTGAAGGCGCGTTATAAGACATAGAAAATCGAAGAATTTTCATGGATTATTCGGGGCAAAGAAAACAGGACTTCCCCCATTTTTTCAAAGCTTGTGCATAACCAAGGGTGGCACGGTCTTTGCCCGAAGGGCAATGGCCGTGAGATTCCAAATACTTGCACGGCCATCGATTCTTCAAATCGAAGACCGTGGCACCCTGAAGTTTTTATTTGTAAATGAGTAGCTTTTACAAGAAATATTCATTTTCACTTTTAAAGCTCTAAAAGCGCTGTATTTACTGCTAAATACAAAATCGTGATACGGTTTTTCGGGGGATGTCCTGTAAAGAAAACCGTTGACTTCGAGCGCTTCCTCCTTATGCTCTGGTCGTTGTCTTTCAACTCGTTTTCATAGGGTAATCCATGCCACTCGTTGCGCTGTCGCTGGGAAGCAATCTGGGCGATCGATTCGAAACGCTCGAAACGGCACGCACACGTCTGGAGTCTCTGCCTGATACGAAGTTATCGGTTTTTTCAAGCTATTACGAAACCGAACCGGTCGGCGGACCGGAGCAAGGCATGTTCCTAAACGCCACGGCGCTTCTGGAAACATCCATAAAGCCGGAGCCTTTGTTGAAGATGTTGCAGGACATCGAAAACGCTGCTGGACGGAAACGACTCGTGCATTGGGGACCACGCACCCTCGATATCGACATGCTGATCTACGGGGACGTTCGAATGGAAAGCGACACCCTCACCCTTCCCCATCCGCATATGAATCAGCGACGTTTCGTGCTTGTGCCGCTGGTTGAAATCGCTCCAAATCTGGTACATCCCTCTTCCGGCTTGACGGCGAGGGAACTTCTGGCTAAATGTATGGATCAATCCGACGTGATATTGTGGTCACCTTGATCCCATATAGGGGTGAAGGTCTGTTTTTCGTTTTTACAGGAGGCATTGATGCAGTTTTTTATCGACACCCGCCGATATTGAAGAAATCCGCACCGCACTGGGCTGGGGTCTGGTGGATGGCGTGACGACCAACCCGTCTCTCGTCGCCAAAACCGGACGCACGTTCGAAGAAGTGATCAAAGACATCACCGAGCTGGTCGATGGACCGATCAGTCTCGAAGTTACCGCGCTCGACGCCGAAGGCATGGTGACGCAGGCTCGGGAACTGGTCAAGTACGGCGAGAACGTCGTCATTAAAATCCCGTTGATTCTCGATGGTTTGCAAGCGGTCCGTACCTTGTCCCAAGAAGGAATCAAAACCAACGTGACTTTGTGCTTCTCTCCCGCGCAGGCGCTGCTTGCCGCCAAAGCCGGAGCTACCTACATTTCGCCTTTCGTCGGACGCCTCGACGATATCAGCAACGTAGGTATGGAATTGATCGAGCAGATCATTCAGATCTACGACAACTACGACTACGACACTCAAGTACTCGTCGCCAGCATCCGCAATCCGGTACACGTGTTGGACTCCGCGCTGATGGGCGCTCACGTCTCGACGATTCCCTTCAGTGTCATGAAACAACTGGCCAAACATCCCCTGACGGACATCGGCCTGAGCAAATTCATGAAAGACTGGGAAAAAGTGCCCAAATAATACCCAACGCACGAAATGTGGGTCTTATAGATGGTTTGTACTGAAATTCAGCGACTTTTTTGCACTCTAAGCTTGACGTCGAACGAGGCTGCCAGTAGTATCGCTTCGGTTTACGCAAGGAAATGCATGTATTCGAATTCGTTACGGAATATCTAAAAGTTCCATCGAAAGCGGTAAGAAAAAGTCGATACGACAACTTCAAAAAGGAGAGGAAAAAATGACGAAGAAATCTTTATGGATTCTGGCGATGCTGCTTCTGGCGGCTACGGTTACGATGGTTGGCTGTGGCGGTGATGACGACGACGACGATGGCAATAACAATCAAAATGAAGGCGATGAAGACGTGGTTGCAGAGCAAGAAGAAAGCGCTCCCGTCGATGCCAACGTCATCGCTCTTGCAGACAAAAACATCGGTGCCCCCTGCACGGAAGAAGCCGACTGCAACCAATCCGTTTGTTTGACCCCGGAAACGGCCCGCACTAAATTCCAATTGGAAGGCGATGCCGAATTTGAAATCCCCGGCGGTTACTGCACCACAGATCTGTGCCAGCCTGGTGGCACTGGATGCCCGGCTTCCGAAGGTGCCTACTGCCTGAGCGTCGAGCCGATCATGGGCGTTCCCGGCATCGGCCTGTGCCTGCGCCTTTGCAACACCGACGAAGATTGCGCCCCTGACAGCGACCAGGTTTGCGTCGGAGCGGATGAATTCGGTTTCACCGAAGAACAAATCGCCGACTACTATGCAGACACCGGCAAAGTCTGTCTACCCGGAGATGTCTACGATATCGCGGTGGAAGAAGTTGAATACATCCAATCCCTGGATGAATAATTCTTTGATTTCAAAGAGTTAACACGAAAGGCCCGGAGCAATCCGGGCCTTTTTTAATGCGTGCGGATTTTTCTTGTCCTTCGCACGTTTTCCACATACATTCCAGAGGATTTTTTTTAGGAAGCGATGAGCCACATAAGGAATTTACGCCATGGAACATGATTTTTCACGCAATCCTTTTAAGAAACTCCCCGAAATGACGGATGAAGATTGGCACGCGCTCGGCCTTCGTACCGGCTTGGAAATTCACCAGCAGTTGTTGACCGAACGCAAGCTGTTCTGTCGTTGCAAAGCGGGTCTGTATTCGAAAAAACACGACGCCGAGGTTTTACGGCACATGCGTCCCACGCTTTCGGAATTGGGTGAATACGACGGCACCGCCTTGATGGAATTCAAGACGAAAAAAGAAATCGTCTATCTGCTCAACCGGGAGACGGTCTGCACCTATGAAATGGACGATGCCCCGCCTTTTGAAATCGACGATCAAGCGGTGGATATCGCCATAGAAGTCGCACTTCTTTTGAAACTTAATCTGATCGGCGAGTTGCACATTGCTCGTAAGCAGTATCTGGACGGTTCGATTCCTACCGGGTTTCAGCGTACGACGATTCTGGGTATCAACGGTAGTATTCCTTACAATGACCGCAGTATCGGTATCCGTCAACTCGGCCTGGAAGAAGATGCCTGCCGAGAAGTCGAAAACGTCGGTCACCGTATTACGTTCCGAACCGACCGCCTTGGTATGCCGCTGATCGAAACCGTCACCGAGCCGGAGATGGTTACGCCGACCGAATGTATGGAAGTGGGTGAAATCCTACGGGCTTTGGTTCGCGCTACGGGAAAGGTCCGTACCGGAATCGGCGCTGGACGCGAGGATGTCAACGTTTCCATCGCCGGTGGCACTCGAATCGAAATCAAGGGTGTGGATTCCCTGCGACGCATTCCGCTGCTGGTCTACAATGAGGCAATGCGTCAATGGAACCTTTTGAGAATCAAGGATATTTTAAGCAAGCGAGGAATTACGCCCGAGACGTTCCATGCCGAGCATCGTGACGTGACCGGAGCCTTGCTGAAGACCTCGTACATCCCCATCCTGCACGCCTTGGAAAAAGGCCAGCGAATGCGTGCGGTGAAGTTGGAAGGCTTTGCCGGGATTTTGCGCGAACAAACACAAACCATGACTTCGTTCGCCCGTGAGATTTCGGACCGGGTACGGATCATCGCTTGTCTGCACGGCCACCCGAATATGATTCATTCCGACTCTCTCGACCCAACGATTTCCAACAGTCAATGGCATCGGATCAGGAAAAAACTGAAAGCCGGACCCGAGGACGCCGTGGTCGTCACCTGGGGTTCGAAGGACGACATCCTCACTGCCGCAAACGAAATCATCATCCGTGCCAAAGAAGCTACCGAAGGCGTTCCCGCCGAAACCCGCTGTCACCACAAAGATGGCACCAACGGTTTCGAACGCATCCTTCCGGGAGCCGACCGGATGTATCCCGACACGGATCTTCCGCCGATTGAAATCACCCCGGAACGTGTGTCGGAAATTCGCAGGAATCTACCGAAAATGCCGTGGGAGTTGTCCGAAAAGCTAGTTCCGCTGCATCTTCCCAAAGATGTGCTTTCCATGCTCGTCGTTCGCAAAATGGGAACGCTGTTCGAAACCCTGCTTGCCGAATCACCGGATATCGACCTGCGAAGCCTGATTTGCCGAGTTACACAAAAATTGCGTTTTGGACAGCGTAAAGGGTTGGGCGTCGAACGTTTCACTGCCGAACTCGTTGAAATGCTGGCACAAAAAGCGGTCAACGGCGAATTGTTATTGCAAAGCCTCACGCCGATTCTCGAAACGATTCTTCAAAGCCCGGATACTCCTGTCGAGACCATCGTATCGAAATACGCGATCCGAACGGTAAATCTCGAAACCGAACTGATGAACATCATTAAAGAAAAACGGGAAATTCGAAAACCTTTCGCCAGCACGGACCCTGAAGCGAAAATCCGTTGGGGTATGGGACTGGTAATGCCGGAACTCGTGGGAAGACTCAACGCCCAAGACGTGGAAAAAGCGCTTCGAAAATTGGACTGGTAAGTTCCGTTTTCGATTACTGTTTTTGTAAAAACGTTTCGAGGAATCGGACTAGCCGATCCGCGACAAAACGCGATCCTTTTGTACTGAAATGGGCGGGGTCCGGTCCTGGAAGATAGTTTTCTTCTACAGGCTGTGGCCATTCGGCATCCAACAAATCAAGTACCGGTACATTTTTTTCTGCAAGGTGTTTTCTGAAAAACGCTGCTGCTTTCCGGTCGGAGTTGGCGTTTTCTTCAGGAATTCCCCTAAGATACGGAGCCGTAGGCAAAAGAACGACCACCGGTGCTTGTTGATCTGCAACGGACTGCTCCAAAACCTGATCCAACAGGCGGCCTAGCTCACGTTCCTCGCCAAGAACCAAGGATCGGATTCCCCATACAACTGCCGAAAACCGATGACGTGGAACGAGGGAACGGGTAGCAGGATCGTAGATTTCTTCTTCCAGATGCGCATCGTTGAGACACACGGCATATACTAGGAGGTTCGGATGAATAACCTCCCACGGCACGATGGAGCGAAACTGCGCTATCTCCGGCAGATTGTAACCGGGAATTCCGAAATTGAATGCCTGAACCTCTCGATTCAGATCGTTCTCCAAAAGTGTTGCCGTTTTTTGAGGAAATGTTTCTTCGATAGGCAGTTTGGGACCAAACGTGACGGAGTCCCCCACAAAAAGAATGCGCAGGGCTTTTTCATTTACGGAAACCCGAACCTTCGTATCCCGCATTCCTAACAGGTTGATCGTCACAGGAACCGTTTGCTCTCCGTCTCGTTCTGAAGGCATGTTTACTTGTGTGCCGGGACGAAGACGATAGCGGCGAGAAGACTCGTCCAGAACTTCGTACAACGGATCGGGCGGTTGTTCGATGGCATCCAACTGACTGAAATAACGAGTAAAATAAACGGTGTGATAACCGCTTTCGATCAAAGCCGTGAGAAAAAACAGCCCAAGAATCGGTGCAAGAATGAACCGAAATTTACGAGAAAACTTAACAGTGGCGACAAAAGCCAACCCGCCAACCCAAAACCACAAGCAGAGCAGAAACAGGAACGAAAGCCACCAGCCGGGATGCTCTGCCCAATGATCGTAAGGCCACCACAAGAGATTCGGAGCGACGAGAGGATTGAAAAACGCCCCGAAAATCCCTCCCAACCACGCAAGAAAACGAAACACTTTATTCCACGAGGAACTCGTTTTCTCATCAATTTTATCGTTTGTTTCCACGGCCATCCCTAAAGACCGGAACCTAACTTGTCACGCTGTCCGTAGCCTTTTTTCCAACAACCTCGGGAGACCGCAACGTAACTTTCGTAATCTCCGACGTACTGCCCAATCGCATCGGCGGTCCCCAGAAACCTGTACCTTCACTAACGTAGATCTGCGTCCCGTTGTGATCGTGCAATCCGCGCACGTAGGGTTGTTGCAAATAGACCAGATATCCCCAAGGCCAGATTTGTCCACCGTGGGTGTGGCCGCTTAAAACCAGTCCTACATCGTGTTTCGCCGCATCGTCGATGACACGCGGTTGATGCGCCAGCAAAACCACAGCCCGATCCCCGTTGTAACCATCCATTGCGGCAGGTACGTTGACACCATGATCCAACGCCAGCCGTCCGCCATCGTGATCGTCCACGCCTGCCAGATCGAACGAAGCTCCATTCTTCTCGATACTCACACGTTCGTTGCTCAGCACTCGAATTCCGATGCTTTCAAGATGATCGAGCCAACCGTACAAATCCACGAAATATTCGTGGTTTCCCGTGACGAAAAACGTACCTTGTTTCGATTTCAAATCTTTTAACGGCTCGACATCGTGGGCAAGCTGGCTGACGGAACCATCCACAAGATCACCGGTTACTGCCACGAGATCAGGCTTCAGCGCGTTTGTTCTGCGCACGACTTCTTCCATCCACTCACGGCCTCGCATCGGTCCAAGGTGCAGATCCGTAAGTTGAACGATGGTAAAACCATCCAATTCCTTTGGCAATTTCGGCAATACGACCTCTACAGGCCGGACGATCAGTTTTCCCAATCCTCGTGCAATTCCCAACCCGGCAGAGGTCAACACCGTGCCCACCGATGTCAGTGCAATGGCACGTGCCAGCATCGCCCGTCGTGATGGGTCTTCAAGCCATTCTTGTTTCTGGGAAATGCGGGCGACGATCCACACAACAGCCTGAATGATGTCAAATGCAAAAAACGTGAAGAAAAACAACAGCATCACGCCAAGCCAAACGTATACCGGGAATACGAAATAATGGGTGAGGTCGTTATCCAGTAAACGAATCAAAGCGAATGAAATCGGAATGCTCGCCGCCAGAACGATCAGCATCGTTTTGACGATCAGCCCCCATGGTGCAGGGAGGGCAGGATCGACGACAATCCGCCGATAAATATAGTAATGAATACCACTTACAATCGTGAGAGCTACAACGAAAAAGATCGCGAAAAACATCCAGCGAGGCATTCGGTCGCTCCTTTGCCGGGAAAAGAATGGTGGGCTTCAAAAAGCAGAAAACGCGAAGCGTTACTTAACAGTATGACACACGGTACAAAAAACAAGGGGCTATAACCGAATTCTATTGAAGCGGATGAAGTAAAATCTTTTAGTGACGATATTCCCTCATTCAGAAAAACTTAAGATAGCTTCGTTACAAAAAAAGGAGTTCCGTCATCACTTTCGAATAAAAGTGTAGAGAATCGATGTTATTGGAAAAACTGAACAATTTGTCAATCTGCCCGATACTAATGCATAGAAGTAAAAATCTAGCTTGCATCCGAAGCCGTTTTGGTTATGCTCTGAGCAAATTTACCGGAGGGGAAAGGGAGAGGGAAGATGCACCATCTGCTCGATCGTATGGTTGAAATTGCTGACCGTGCGGGTGAAATCGCTTTAAAACATTTCGGTCGCACACATGTTTCCTACAAACCCGATCATTCCGTTTTGACCGAAGCCGACCCGGAAGTCCAAAGCTTCCTGCAAAACGAACTAAGCGCATTGCTTCCCGAAGCGGCGTTTATCGGAGAAGAAGGACAGAAAGAAAGCGAAAGCCTCAAAAAGGCGATAGCGTCCGAGTACGTCTGGATCGTCGATCCGATAGACGGAACCGGCGTGTTTTCCGATGGACTGGAGACATTCTGTGTTTGTGTCGGATTGTTTCGCCATGGAAAACCCTATGCAGGCGTGGTGAATTTACCCGCGCTACATGCCACATACAAAGGCCAAATCGGCGAGGGAGCTTTTTACAACGATATCCCCATTCGCGCGGCGACCGACGAAGAAATCTTGCAGCGTTCCGCGATATATGCCCCTTCCAAGTCCCACTTGGCCTATAAATTCCACTTCAACGGAAAAATCCGATCGTTGGGAAGTACGGCGCTCCACTATCTGCTCGTTGCCAAAGGGGCAGGAATCGCCGGTGTGAGTGCGGCTCATATCTGGGATTACGCCGCCATAGCGCCGATTCTTCAAGAAGCCGGTGGACAGTTAAAACACCTCGATGGCAAAGAAATTGTCTGGACAGACTGGTACGGCGGAGGCCACATCATTCCTCCCTTGTTGGGAGCTTCCGAAACGTTGTGGAAAACGACACAAAAGATGATCGAGCCGACGTTCTCCATTAAAGATCAGCGCAACGCTCGTTAAGTTAGATGCTATAACCTATTGAAACAATAGGATTTTCCGAATTCCCGCAACATAAAAGCGGAAAGAACTCCACCTGCTACAAAAACGATGGGAAGCGCGGTCGCCGGAAGTACTCCAATTGCGCCCAATGCCGCCAGGCGACTCGCCGCTTGCAAGAGAACAAACGCGAGAAGCGCACCCCCGAAAGCCAGGCCGAATATCCAACCGGTTTGTCGTCGCTCTCCGGCTCCAACGAGAACGAAAGCCAACAGCGGAAACCAGCACGTTAAAAACGGCAAAGCCCACTGAATCACCTGCCGCCCTTCCAATTGCGCCACGCTATGCCCTTGTTTCCGATTCCATTCGATCTGCTCGGTCAACTTCCAGGGGTCCAGTTCTTCCCCGTTTTCCCATCCGTATCGAAAATATCGAGGAGTTTCAGGAAGTTGCTCTTCCAATGTCTCGAAAGTCACCGACTCATCCAGGCTGATTCGTCGTCCACTCAACCAGATCCACTTGCCTTCGTTCCATGCAAGTTGCTTGGCTTCGATGACAAACCGCAACGAACCGTCTTCATCCTTGCGAAAATGCAGCACATTTCGAAACGTACGGTCCGTTTCGTCCTTACGTTCCATTCGCCAGATCCCGGATGGACCACGGTACCAGACGCTGGACGGTCTCCACTTTTCGCCCCATTCAGGCTTGTGCTTGATCTCTTCGTCGATCATTTGCCGATAACGTCCAGCCGCCCATGGCGCTGCCGTAGCTCCAAAAACCATATGCGAAACGCCAAGCAATCCACCCAACATTACAAACGGCAGAACTCGACGAACGGGAGATTGACCGAAAGCCGCCAACGCCTGCAATTCGCCACGGCGCATTCGTAAAAACAACAAGGTTAGAGGGCCGAAAAGCCCTGCCAGCGGAAGTAACAGATAGATGGCAGTAAACAGACGAACTCCCGCCAAACGAGCAAGATAGAAGCTTTCGGCATGGTACGCCGCGACGATTCGGGCGTGTTCGACGGAATCGAAAACGAGAAACAACACCACGAGTAGACCGAGAGCTACTCCCGTGAAACGTAGTGATTCGTTCCATGTTGTTCGAAAATAGGTCATGCGTTTTTCCGTGACACGAGAAAAGCCACGGGAATCAGCAGCAACGGCAGAAATTCCCCCACGGCGACAGGTAAAAGACCTTTGAGTGTCAAATTGTGTCCCAAGCGTGCCAACAGATACACCGCCGCCAGCCATCCCGCCATTCCAGCGAATACGGCAAAGGTAGAGGCGTTTTTCGTGGTGGAAACAGCCGCACGGGAAATCAAACAGAACAGCGGAAGAAGCAACACGGCTCTCAACCGTCGAAAAGGTTCCGTCTTTGCAGGGAGACCACCGTTTTCAACCGGACGAAATCCGCTGTGGCAAACAATTTCCCCAAACAATGGCGCGATTCGTGAGGCGGCAGGCCATTCTACTGTTAAATGCTTGAATTCATGCAGCAAATGGTCTTTTTGATAAAACCATCCTCCATCCATTTCGAAACGTTTTCCTCGACCTGCGTTGGAGATTTTGACGTTCTCCGACTCCATCACACGCAACACGCCATCGGATTCGTCTACGAATAAACCTCCACGCCGCCCGCCTTTGTCTTCGGATTTCAGCAACATACGGCGATGGTCATCGAGACGAACGAACACGTCCGGCTCGAATCCCTCTATGGTGGCATTCTGCCAGGATTGTTCCAACCAACGTTGGGTCTGAGTCAAACCCAAAGGACTCAACCACCCTACCCCCACCACAGCAGGAAACATCAACAACAGGCTAGCAAGAAGATAGGGACGTTCGATACGTATAACGTTCGCGCCCATGGCCGAGAGGGCAAGGTTTTCGCCATCCAGTCGGGAACGCAGCCGTACGATGGTCAACGCCAGCAACCACGCCGGAGCGAAAGCATATTGTGAAGCGGGAATCAAGGCCCAGAACAATGCCGCAAGAGCGGGACCAAGGTCGATACCGGTACGAAACACCAGATCCGCCGTGTGCCCGGCCTGGGTCATCACGACAATGGACAACACTCCAAACCAGCACAGGGGAAACAGCCGGAACAGTTCGAGGAGACGGGATCGTTCGTACACGGAAAACAATACGCATCCCTTCATCCCAAAAAGGGCATGGAAACGAGGAGACGAACCCGTTTTATCGGTACGTTACAAACGGAAGAACTCTCCCCGTCTCAGGGATTTCAAGGCAGGCGTTGCGACGAACGGTAAAAACGGGAAGAAAACGCCTTATTTTGAAAAACTGGAAATTATTCCTCTGTTTCGGGAGGAAACCAGTCTCCGAGGACTTCCATGACTTTCCGGGCCTGATTGGCGCTGGAAAACACGAATTTGCTCTGCATCCGATAAATACCGCCACGCTTCTGGTATCTTCGAATCACCGCCTTGGGAGGACCGTAGTCACCCGTTTTGCGATCCATGTCACAATAACGGAACATGATGGTGGTCCAAGCGCCCTTGGTGAGAACGTGCTTGTCCAATTCTTTGGTGGTCAATACACCGTCGTCGTTGGTCCAGTTGACGGTCAATTCTTCAATGGTTTCAGCCATAACGCAACTCCCTGCCTGTTTCAGAGTTTGGCGATACTGAACGAGTGGCGGAAATATAACGAATCGCGAACGAATCCGCAATAATCGAAACGAAAATTGCGAATTTTTTAGGAACGAATCTTTTGGAAATGAATTCAGAGGCAAACTACGACGATCTTTAGCGAGATTTCAATCCTCGTCGATAACCTCTTGATAGATTTTCATGAGACGCGGACCCCAGACTTTCAGCGAGTAATCCCGCTCCACCTTTTTTCGCCCGGCGCGTCCCATGGCAGCAGCCTGTTCGGAATCGGCCACGAGTTTACGCAAGGCACGGTACCAGTCGTTGGGAGTCGTCGCCCAGAATCCGGTTTCGCCGTCACGGATGATATCGGCATTGACCCCTACCGGCGTTCCCACGGTAGGACGACCCGCCGCCATATACTGCAACAATTTGGCACCGCATTTTCCTCGCGACCATTCATTGTCCGGTAACGGCATGATCCCGATATCGAAATCGTGCAAGGCCCGGATCTCGCCTTCCAAAGACCAGGGAACGAAACTGCATGGTACGTGGGGAAGAACGTGAGGAGTCGAAGACACGACCCGCAACTCAATAGGAAACTCCTCGGCCACCTTCGATAGCGCCTGTCCGACAATATCGAGATTCGGCAGATTGACCGGCAGGCCGATCCAACCGATGACGGTGCGTTTTTCTCTGGGTTTCGGATGAGCCGGGTATTTATCCGTATCGATCACGGTTGGAACGATGGAAACTTTTTCAGAAAAATGCCGTGCGAATTCAGCTAGATAGCGATTTCCAACAATAACTCTACGCACCTCTTTCAGCAAGGAGCGAAGTTTTCTGTCGTGTAAAAACGTCAGGTAAATGGCGTCATCGAATTCCAATATGGTTTTCGGATTCAGTTCCAACAGACGCTTATCCAACATCCCCTGCTCGTAAGGAAACACCTGATTTTCCAACAATACAAGGTCGTAATCGGAGGCGGTTTCTACATCTTTGGTGCGCCGGGAAAGATAATGTGTCGTTTTGTTGATCAACTTCAGGTACGAAGACGGACCGCTAAGGCTTCTTTTCAATTGATAAAAATCATCGTCGAACAGAGGCTTGCAATCGACCTCTAAGCCATGGGACTTCCAGAACGGCTCATATTGGAGAAACCGGTAACGGGTCGCCGGGTTAATCCGACTGCCTTTGGCCAGTAATAGAATACGTTTCGTTTCGTCCGACATCAAATTTCCTCGTCCTCATCGATCAACACCGGTTCCCGACCGGGGAAAAATGAAATGTAGCGATTGACGAGCTGCCGCACGATTTTTCGTGCCCGGAAACGCTCCCCATTGATCAACGCCGCACGTTTCATTGCACTGTCGTCTTTATCCAGCACGCTCAACAAGGCTCTCGCCAATCCTTTTTCTTCGTGGATATCGTAGCGGATACACGCCCCGTCATCGAGAGCTTCCCGAGTTAGCGGCGAATCGGGTACGATCACCGGACGACCGAACGTAAGCGCCAGCATCATCCAACCCGAATGACTCATCTGTCGATAAGGATAGGCACAGAAATCAGCCGCCTGGAAATACTGTTGAACTTCATTGCGATCGATAGGTTTGATACGAGCACAAACGTTGGGGAAGCGCTCGCAGATTCCTTCTATGGTTTTGGCGTAATGTTTATGCACCGGCTGCCCACCGACAATCAACGTATGCCGACTCAAGCGTCCACGCCCAAACAGGCTGATGATGTCCGTCAAACCGCGATAGGGTTGAACGTTTCCGTAGACGAGAAACACCTTTCCACGAGGTTCGATACCCAACTTCTTCAGCGCCTGGGCACGAGTCAAAGTTGCAGGATAGAAAGAATGAAACGCATGTGTTGGGAAAAACTCGACTTTTTCCGCTTCTACTTCCGAAAATGCGTTTCGTAACCACCGGGTGCTGTCGTGGGTCTGGCAAAAAATCTTGTCGGCCATATGAAAAAGCGCCAGCCGTCCATGATGTGCGATCCATTCACCCAGCAGTTCCCGGTCCGGCTCGTTGACCATCGTCCAAAAAATCCGATATCCTAGACGTTTCGCCGCCCAGATGGTGGCGATTTCTCGGGAGGCATTGACGACCTGCTCCCTGGAACCTTCCCCGGTAAAAGGACTTTCGTATTCTTTGATTTGATGAATATGAAGCACTTCACAGTGCAAACGTAAACGTGTCAGCGTCGGTATGTCCAGTTTGTCCAGCCAGGTGACTTCCGCCCCCGCCAGTTCCAATTCATGTTTCAATACAGTGAGATACGGACTGTTCTCACCGCTCGGATACAGCGCCACTCGAACGCAGGGTTCGGGATGGAATTGCAAACGAACCCGTTCCATCGCCCAATCGACAAAGCGGTCGTTGGCGATCTGAAAAAAACGAAGCGGATAGATGCCTTTGGCGGGCAGTTTGAACGGGTCCAAACCGTTTCCTCCAACCTCAGAGTTGATGATTCCGCCGCCTGATTTCCTTTATGACGCGGCAGGTCAAAACCACAGTACACATTTTCCACGCTTTTGCAATAATCGGTTATGGTTCAGCGCGAAAGAAATCGAATTTTACCATTCTTTTCGAATGAAAAACTACTGTTGTTTTTGTAAAAATCCCTAACGACCCGGTTTCGATAGGAGTTTCAACGGATCTATGGGTTTTCTGTTCTGACGAATTTCGAAATGAAGATGCGGACCTGTAGCGTTGCCGGTCCGTCCGATCAGGGCAATGGTCTGTCCCTGCTTGACCTTATCTCCCAGTCGAACGAGATTTTTCGAGTTGTGAGCGTAGACCGTAATGTATGTTTCATCATGTTGAATGAGGATCAGGCGACCATACCCCTTTTGGTAGTCACTAACGAAAATCACCTTGCCGGATCGAGCCGCATAAACGGGCTTTCCTTCGTCAGCGGCGATATCGATACCGTTGTGCATTCTTCCGTGGCGAACACCGAAACGCGAGACCACAAGCCCACGCGCCGGCCATGCAAAAGGACGAGATTTCGTCGGGGGCGGAAGCGCTCCCGAAATGGCCATGTGCCCTTTGGAACCGGAGGATGACGAAGCAGGTTTTACAGAAGCAACCGATGCTGTCGAGGCAGTAGCCCCAGCCTTTCGCACACCGGGGATATACAGCCGTTCTCCAGGGTAGATGACATCCGGGTTGCGCAACGCATTGACTTGGGCGATTTTCTGCACCGGTACATCGTAATCACGGGAAATCGAGTACAGCGTCTCCCCTTTTTTCACAGTATGGTAGCTGCCAAGCTTTCCCGCACAACCGCCCAGTAAAAGGAGCAACGCAAGTATCAGCAAGCAGCGGATTCCAAACGACAAAGCCTCCCTTTTCTCCCAGTGAATCGGAAGTTCGGAGCAGGCACATACCGAATCTCGGTTGCCGTCTGAAAAAACGCTACAAAGCATCTTCTTTCGTTACAATACGTATTTAATCAGCATAAAGCCGCCAAACAAAAGCACGAGGAACGCGACACTGAGAATCTCGAAATATCGGTCGATCCACAGTTTGATCGGAGCGCCGTAGAAATAAAACAAGGTACCGACCAGGAAGAAACGTGCCGATCGTCCCACGGCGGAGGCCACGACGAAAACCAGGAAATTGATATCCGCAACACCGGCGCTGATGGTGATCAGCTTGTATGGAATCGGCGTAAATCCTGCGGTGAAGACCACCCAAAAATTCCATTCATCGAACAATTCTTTTACATGCTCGAACTTATCCGACGTAACACCGGGAATGTAGTGGAAAAACGCCTGGGCTAGACCGGAATACGTCATGCTCCCGTCTTCGGTGGCCGTATACCACAGGAACGAACCGATCATGTACCCCAACATTCCACCGAGAACCGAAGCAATGGAGCAAATCAGTGCGTAATAGTAGGAGCGCTTCGGACGTTCCGCACCGAGTGCGATCAACAGCACGTCGGGAGGAATCGGGAAAAACGACGACTCGGCGAAGCTCAACACTCCCAATGCAGGCGTCCCGTAACGGGTATTGGCCCAGTTGAGAACCCAATTGTATAGAGAACGTCCCCATCCGAGAACGGATTTGATTGGATTGGTCATTCGTGTTTTCCTTTGGATACTGTAGAATTTTGCAAATCTTCGAGAATACTCATCGAAGCCTCATGAAAATAGTTGGCTTTCAACGGAGTCAGCGAGGCAAAACCTTCTTCCAAAGCATCGATATCACTTCCCTCTACGGACACTTTTCCCAAGGGATTGCCACCGATCCAGTAATAGGGAACGCCTCGCGGGTCGAGTTTTTCGACAACCGCCTGCCCATAATCCCGCCGTCCAAGACATGTGGTCTTCCAGGACAAACGGTTCGGATCAAAACGTCCGGGAAGATTGAGATTCAAGGCAACTTCACCATTCCACTGCCATTCGAGCATTTTTCGTCCTATTTCGACGGCATAAGCGGCGGAGGCGTCGAAATCGAACTCGGTATAGCTATTGATCGAAACCGCCAGCGAAGGAACCTTGAACATCGTGCCTTCCAACGCTGCCGCAACCGTACCGGAATACTGAACGTCCTCCCCCATGTTCGGACCGGGGTTGACGCCGGAGATCAGCAAATCCGGCTTTTCGGTCAACAAATGGCTACAGGCCATATACACGCAATCGGTGGGAGTACCGTTGACGCTCCAGCGGTTCTCGCCTTTGTCGCGAATCCGCAAAGGAGACCGTAATGTAATGGATCGTGAACACCCCGACATTTCCCTTTGGGGCGCAACGACATAAACCTCTCCCAGTGCGGCGCAGGCTTTTTCCAGGGCTAAAAGCCCCGGAGCATCGATTCCGTCATCATTACTAAGAAGAATTCGCAAAAAACAACTCCGATTCGTTTAAGTTCGTAGATACACGTCCCGAACCATTCGAAACGCGAACGAACCCTATAGCATTTTCTTTCCTTCAGGAAAGATCAATTTTTGAAAACAAACCATCGCGTTGACGATGGTTTACCTTTAACATAAATCCTAAATAATACTTAATTTCCAATATGTTAGAACTATTGAGCTTCGTATGTTTCATCGTAAAAGACGATGAAATTACAATCGTTCATTACATGGAAATTCAGTAAAACATTGAATCTATTATACTTATAATACTTTAAATTCGCAAGATTTCTCTCGTATCTTCTCTCCTAAATGCGTGGAAATCTTCATGAATCAACGAAACATCAACTATGCGGACATTTCTTTCGGAGCTTCGTCGAGATACTCCAGATAACGGTCCAATTGGCGAGGGTTGTCAAACGTTATTAGCTGAAAGTTTCCTTTTTTTGCAGACAACAGCTTCAACATTCCGGGGCGAATCTTTTTCCTGAATGTCGCGATCCAATTTAAGAATTCGAGGGAAAATCTTTCTTGGCATCCGGGAGCCATGTCCGGACGGCTTTTACCGATGTATTGGAAAACACGTTTACAGGCTCGAAACAGACACAGAGGCGTCGAAAAGTCGAGGTAAAACACAGCTTCGGTTCGTGAGAGGCGAAGTTCCAAAGAACCATCGTAGTTACCGTCCATAACCCATTCTTCGGCTTCGATCAACCGTTCAACTTCCTGCATCCATAGCTTCGTCTCCATAGGATTCCAACCACTTTTCCAGAAGTGTTTATCCAGATGAACGACAGGAAGATCCAATATTTTCGATAACTTTCGAGCAAAGGTAGACTTCCCAGCTCCACCGCTTCCGAGAACGAGAATTCGCCGACATTCTTCAATAGGTTTCTTCACCACGTCATACCTTCCTAACGTCTTTTTACATACAATTGCAGCTTCACCGATTGCACTCACCACCGTCCGACGCTCTTTAAAACAGAAAATATTCTAACATTCTTCTTGCGTCAACACATACGCAATGTTAAAAAGTGCTACGTGTTACGTTTTTCTACAACGTGTTACCTGTGATTGGACACATCATGCCGCTATCGATGCGTTTGTCTTTTTTCCTTGTTGCGTTGCTGTTGCTATCGCCTGAATTTGCAACATCAGCGGAAGATAGCGATTCGAATTCTCCTTCAACGTTTTCTGAAGAAGAGCAACTTCCTATCGACGCACCTCCCGTAGAAAAAGATGACATCGTTCTCGACATGTCGATGGAAAGCGAAGAAGAAACTTCTCAGGAAGATTCGGAAACCATCCAGGTCATCGGCGAGCGTCCATTGAGCGCCGCTTCGGATCAGACCATTCGTAACAAAGATTTCATGACCTTCCCCCGTCGGAGTGCATCAGACCTCCTACGTTTCGTGCCCGGACTCCATATAACCCAGCATACCGGCGGGGCGAAGGCCCACCAAATTTTCCTGCGCGGATTCGATGCCGAACACGGCCAGGACGTGGCGGCTTATCTCGATGGAATTCCGCTCAATGAAACCAGCCACGTTCACGGCATCGGGTATCTTGATCTGCATTTCATCATCCCGGAAGGAATACAGAAAATCTGGGTTATTACCGGACCTTATGACGCCAGGTTCGGCAATTTCGCGACGGCGGGCGTCATTGATTTCAAACCCTACATCGAACGAGGCGACAACTACAGCGTTGCGGTGGGAGGAGGATCGAACTATTTCGCGGAAGGCATCGGCCAGATATACCAAAACTGGCATTCGATGGATACATACATGGTCGCCGAGTTCGACCGCACCGACGGCTATACGAATCCCGGTCAATTCCAAGCCGGACGCGGAATGCTGCATCACAGGTTCCGTCTTGGGGATTTCGGTGAGTTGAGGCTATTGTATGCCGGATATGCTGCGCGTTCGGAAGCGGCGGATATTCTGCCGAAACAATGGATCGACCAGAAAACAGTCAGTCGTTTCGACTCCTTGGACGATTCAAACCGTGTAGACGTAGACCGGCATCTGCTTGGATTGACCCTCGACTGGAAACACAAAAACGTCAATGGTCGTGTCCAGGGATATTACAATTTCAAAGATACTCGGATTTTCAGCAACTACACTTTCTTCTATTTTCATCCTGAACGCGGTGACCAACTCGAACAAAGCGACAAACGCCACTATGCCGGACTGAATTCTTATGTCCGCTGGGTCGCCGATTTGGGAGAAATGGATTTCAGCACACAGGCGGGAGTCAACCTGAGATCCGATTGGGTGAACCAAACCCAGGCCAACACCGAAGACCGCGAACGGTTCAACGTAATGAATCACTATGAGTTCAACGAAACGGCGGTTGGCGTTTATTTGGACGAACGTATGAAACTGGCGAGTTGGGTCAGGGTGATTCTTGGAGTTCGTTACGATGCGATTATCTACAAGGGAGATGGAACACAGGATCGTTACGGCGAGTTCGACATTGTCACCAACACAACTCCATTTTACGACGATGACCCGGCTAACTTGGATACCCACGCCTGGGCGATTTCTCCCAAAGCAAGTGTTGTATTTCAACCCCTCACCCCTTGGCATATTTTCCTCAATTTCGGTCGTGGATTCGTCTCCAGCTACGCTCGTCAACTTGCCTGGGAAGAAGACACGACGATGCCCGTCGTTACGGCGGCAGAAATTGGCACACGATTGAAACTCTGGCAAGGCCGACTGAATCTCGCAACCACGGCCTGGTGGGCTGAAAAAGAAGCCGAAACGATCTTCGATAGTGAATTCGGCATGACGATCCCAAAAGGACGCAGCCGCCGGATGGGAGGAGAATTCGAGGGCCGTATCTCTCCTCTCGAATGGCTGTACCTCGGAACGGATCTCTATTACACGAGAGCTTATTTCGTCGATACCGGCAAGCGTATTACCAACATGGCCGAATGGTTGATGACCAACACCGTTGCGATCCATCATCCCGAAGGCTTCAAGGCCACCGTTCGGGGACGATTTTTAGGACCACGTACCCACGATATGGGCTTCCATTCCGATGCCTATTACCTTGTAGATTTGCAAATGGGGTACGAGTTCGAACCATTCGAAATCACCCTAAGTATTGAAAATCTCTTCGATACCGTCTGGTACGACTCCGTTTATGCGTACCCTTCTCGTCCTGTACAGAATGGAGAAACACTGGAAGGTCTGCATGTTACACCGGGAATGCCTACAACGGCTCGACTACGATTCGAAGCCCGGTTTTAAATAAGCGTTTCTATAACTTGTCTCGATAGCGTTTTGGGTGAACCCTGAAGGAGGAAAACAATGAAATCATGCAAGTGGATCCTGATTCTGATGATCGGCCTGTTGGCTTTCTCTGGCTGCGGAGGTGATGACGACGAAGAAGAGACTACGGATACCGGTACACTGGTGTTCACGATGAATGGTGAAGACTTCATTCGAGATGGCTTTGTCACCGAAGACGGTTGGACCATGTCGTTCGAGCACGTCTATCTCACCATCGATGGTCCGACGGCGTTTCAGGTCGCCGACGAAGAAACGGATACGTCGAAAAAACTGCTTCACGCGGGACATTCCCACGTCGATATCCCCGACGGTGCTGCAAACGAAGCCTTGATTGGTAGCTACATGCAGGATCTGACCCAAGGCACCAATGCTCTACCCATCGGTACGGTTCAAGGCGCAGCCATCGGCAATTACAACTACTTGAATTTCAATATCGTCAAGGCTGGCGATGATACCAACGGCGTTGTCGATGACGCCAAAGGATATTCCATTGTCTTGATCGGAACAGCCGTAAAAGATACGGAAACCGTGAATTTCACGATCAAACTGACGGAAGAAATGAACTACGTAAGCTGCGGTCCTCATCCCGATAACATCGGCGTTGTCGATAAAGAGGGACAGGGCGAAGCTCAGGCGACGTTCCATTTCGACCACATTTTCGGTGACATCGACGACACCGAAGGCGAAATCAACGACATCGCCATCGGTTTCGGTCCTTTTGCCGCTCTTGCCAGTGAAGGAACCTTGGACGTTACCCAGACCGATCTTGAATCTATGACCGAGTACGACGCTTTTTACGAAGCCTTGATCACCCTTGGTCACTATGGTGAAGCCCACTGTGGTTTGGAGGGAGAAGAGTAAGTCTTCGTTTTCCAATACGAGTAACATTCTCCCCACGGGGGCTGGATCGAAAGATTCAGCCCCCGTTGGTGTATGGGGTCGTTTGAGACGACTTCATTCGGTTCGTACCCGATGCTTGCGACCATGTGTTGTATGTGCTAAGGATCTTTTCATCTTATGTATCCCTGTTCCCATCGAGAGAGCCATTGAAACAAACATCCGAGGGACAATCCCAATCTCACGACAGCGGAAAGCACGATACCGCCTGGCAGACGGCTGTTGATTTCGAGGCCAGTTTTCAGGGAAATCGAAAACGGGCGACGGGGATTTTTTCTCTTTTCGTCGGTTTGCTGCTGCTAGCCGGAATGATCTGGGGCGGCTACTATGCGTGGAATCACGACCGTGAATGGGGAAAGCTTTGTGAACGGGATGCCGTAGCGACCGAATTGCAAAAAGGTCCGGAAGGTTGGAACCTTGTTGTTTTGTCCGACATGAAAACCGCCTGCGCGCTACTCGGAACTTTCAATAAAGACGATTACCGCCCAGTCGAAGACCTGGATCTTGCACCGAAATCTCGTCTTATCGTCCCTGTGGAAAAACGACTCGTTTCGAAATGGCGACAAAGACTTCGTAGGGCCACGGAAAAAGGCAAAAAAGAAGATCCTGTTGTTGCCAACCGCTTGAAAGAACTGGAAAACAAGCTCGCCAACGTCAACAAGTCCTATCCTGCCAAAGACAACAAAACCGATCATGGCAGACGAGCGGCGATCAATTACATTGAAGTAAAAATCAATGCACTAAAAGAAAAACTATACTTGCCGACACCCGCTCTCGGGTATCCCTGGGTTATCGTTCAGGGCACGCAAGGACTGTTTTCACGTACATTTTTTCCTGAAAATGTTCATATGGCACCTCGCGACCCGTGGCCGCTTGAAAGAATCCCCAGTGATGAAGTGGCTGAAGGTGGCAATAATTCCAAACAGATACAACAAGGCGGGTAGCCGCCACGAAACGAGGCAAGGCATTGTCTAAAACGCAAGAACGTGCATTGAGTTTCTGGCAGAGAATGGCGTATTCCATCGGTAATTCCGGTGTTGGACTGCTTCCGGCTATCGTCGGCTCCTGGGCGATGTACTATTATTCTCCGCCACCGGAAGACGGCTCATGTCTGGTTTCCTACGTTCCTGTTTATCTGATCGGTCTGATGCTGGCGATCGGTCGTGTAGCGGAGGCGTTGCTCAATCCGTTTATCGGCGACTGGTCGGACAAAACCAACACGAAAATGGGACGGCGTATTCCTTACATCCTCGTCGGCACGCCGATCATGGTCTTGGCGATGTTCCTGATCTGGTTCCCGCCCATCGGCCATGAATCGCTGATCAACGCCGCCTGGGTATGTTTTTGGATGTCGATTGTCTCGATGGCGTTTGCCGCCGTTGTAGCTCCCTATCTTTCCTTGCTTCCTGAATTAACTCCTTATAATGAAGAACGCCTGACCGTCTCCGCCCTGATGGCTCTTTTCGAAGTGTTGGGAGTTTTGACGGCAACAGCCGGAGCCGGACTCCTGATCAACGAGTACAAATGCGGTGTGGACGTCATCGGTGGACTGCAACTCAATGGCTTCCAGATTGCGGGGCTTCTGTTCGGTATCCTTACGTTAGTAGCATTTTACATCACCGGTTTCGGTATCAAGGAAAACCCCTATACTCCCTCGAAAAAAGTGGAGCTTTCCTTTACGGAAGGTTTTAAGCAGGTCTGGCAGAATGAAGCGTTCAGCCCGTATCTCTATCTCGTCACCGCTTTTCGCATCGGCGTGGATCTGGTCGTGGTGGCAATCCCTTACATGATCACCACCGTCATGCGTGGAACCGAGGGCGACGCGGCTGTCATCCAATTGATTGTTCTTCTTGGGTCGGTCGTACTTTTCCCCGTAGTGAACTGGACTTCCGTAAAATTCGGCAAAAAAGTCGTAACCTTGGCAGGTTGTATCGGTTTCATGGTGATTCTTCCGTTGATGCTCGGGCTTGGCTCGATCGAAAGCATTCCGCTGATGGTACAGGGATACATCCTGTTCGGTTTTGCCACCATTCCCGTTGCCATTTTCAACGTTCTTCCGCGTCCCTTACTGGCCGATGTCATCGACCATGACGAGAAACGCACCGGACTGCGACGTGAGGCGATGTACAACGGCGTCGAAGGGCTTTTCACCCGTTCTGCCTCCGGTTTCGCCTGGTTACTGAGTTCTCTGCTGTTCCACTTCTTCGGCAACTCGGCTGAAAATCCGTTGGGAATTCAACTTGTTGGACCTGTAGGAGCCATATTTATCGCCATTGCCTTTTTCGCATTCAGAAAGTATCCTTTCAAAGCTTGAGAAGTACAAAGAATGGAATCGAAGCTTTTCATTACACATTGAATAGTGTAGAATAACGCTTCGTCGTCCATTGGAACCATGAGAAACTGATCCGGTATTTCCAAAACGGATTTGTAACGAGTCGAAAATGAACAAGCTTGCGGGGCTGGCCCTGATTGTAATCATCGCTGTGGGGGTGGACGCGTTGTATCGAATTAACCGAACGCGCGACAACTCGGAAAACCGCATGCCGCCTTTTCCTAAACTTCATGAAATTACGGAAGAATTCGCCCCTACGGATGCAGGTGAAATCGATCCGTACACCATGGAAGATCCCATCGATCGTAAAATGGTCGCTTTCGACCAAACTTTTGACGAAACCGTTGCACGCCCCGACCTGGCGTTGTCTCGTTTCGATAAAGAAACGAACGAGATGCGAGACATCCCCGTTAGCGATTGCTTGAGAAAGTCGTTGATTTTGCAGAAACTCGGGAAAAAAGCCACGCCAAAGGCTTTGGCTGCACATTTCGAAAATTTCGACGGCAATATGTTGGTTTTGCAAAGTTACGCTTCTTGTCAGGCAGTGGCGACATTCGATCCATCCTGGTGCGATCTCATGATTTCGGAAAGCGAAGGGGACCGACTCGCCACGAAGTGCAAGCTGGAGACGGTGATTTTCGGGTTAATCCCCTATTACTATTTCTTCGAGCGTTTTTCCGAGATTCGGTTCAACCGGATGCTCAAGTCGAAAAATGTGGATGCCGCAGACGAATGGGTCAAGGTGTACAGGATTTTTGATCAACTGGAGCGAAAAGAGCTGGATAGCGACGTTTGCTACGACCGCTATTCCTCACCGGTTATGGAAATCGTTTGCGAAATGGTGGATGACGGAACTGAATTAACGAACCTCGCTGCCTCACTGGACACCAAAGCGGATTGGCAAGATGTGGAACCGGGCGACATCGAGTGGATGGTGCACAGCCTACGCACACGAGATCCTCGTTTCATTCGTTATATCGAAGACTTACGGTTTAAAACCTGGACATATTCGCTACTGATGGGAAAATCGTTTTGCGGTGAAATGTTGAATTACCAATATTCGATGCAATGTGGCGTAGAGTATCCCCTTCCCTATTGACGGATGAAAAAAGCAGATCGAACAAATAATGATGGGGCATGAGGATAGTTTTTCCAGTTTATTCTTTTCCTGTCGGGGGCTGACGCACGAATCTGACAAGGAAAAATTTTAACCATTTTCTATAGTTACGTGATATAAAGTAAAAAAGTCACAATTCCAGGAGGGACAAAACATGAAGCCGTTACGTTTGGCGCAAATCGGATCGGGTTGGATTTCAACCGTCCATATGGATTCCTATCGGGCTGTTGCCCAAGAAGTCGGTGGATTAGAGGTTGTAGCGCTCGCCACGGTGGAAGAAGAACAGGGACGACAGTTTTGCAAACAATACAAAATCCCTGAAATGGTGACCAACTACCGTGATCTTCTCAAGCGAGACGACATCGACATCTGCACCGTAGCGGTTCCTAATTTCCTTCATGCACCGATCGCCAAAGACGTACTGGAAGCGGGCAAGCACGTCATCGTTGAAAAGCCTCTTGCGGTCAACATGGAAGAAGGCCAGCAACTGGTTGCGTTGGCCGAAAAGAAAGGCTTGATTATCGGCTATGCCGAGGAACTGTGTTACGTCCCAAAATTCCGTCGAATGAAACAAATCGCCGAAATGGGCGGCATCGGACAGGTTTATATGGTCAAACAGTGCGAAAAGCACGCAGGACCGTATTCGCCATGGTTCTGGAAACGCGCCGAGGCTGGTGGAGGAATTCTGATGGACATGGGTTGCCACGCTATCGAATACTGCCGCTGGGCGATGGGCAAGAAGAAAGTCACTTCGGTTACCGCCCACATGGCCACGTACCTGCACAAAGACGTTACGGACCTCGAAGACCATGTGATTCTCACGATGGAATTCGAAAACGGAGCTATCGGTCAGGTGGAATCGAGTTGGGCGCTCAAAGGCGGTATGAGTTCGACCGCAGAAATGTACGGCACCGAAGGTGTTCTTTACGGGGATTTGCTTGACGGAATGGGGCTTCGTTGCTATTCCGAGAACGGCTATTTTCCGATGCCGGACAACAAAGGTCAAATGGGCGGTCCGGAATCGGCGGGTTGGAGTCACCCGGATTACGAATGGCTGTGGAATAACGGATATCCGCAGGAATTCGCCGACTTTTTCCAGTGTATCCGCGAAGGATACACACCGGTAGAGTCGGGTCAGGACGGTTTGGACGTACTGGAAATCATGCTGGCAGGGTATCATTCGGCCGGAACGAAAAAGACGGTCAAATTGCCCTTCAAGCCGGAGCACGTACAACGACCGGTGGATCTGTGGCTCAACCCACGACATGATCTGTAATCATCGAGGCTTGAACAATGTCGGAAACATACGTACTTGGCGTAGATGGCGGTGGCACCAAAACCCTCGCCGTCGTTGCCAATAGTGAAGGCGAAGTCGTTGGAGTCGGTCGTTCGGGAACTACCAATTTTCAGGCTGTCGGACAAGTTGCCGCAACAGCGGAGTTGGGACTGGCAATTGACAACGCACTGAAAAGCGCGGGTATCAAACCGAAAGATGTGCAGTATTCCGCCTATGGAATCTGTGGCGCGGACCGAGAGTCGGATTTCGACACGGTGGCCCAGTGCGTCGAACCCAACGACCCGGCTTCCGAAAGCCTGTTGTGCAATGACACGACCCTCGCGCTCAAAGCCGGAGCACCGGACTTGCTGGGTGTGGCGATGATCGCTGGAACCGGTAGCAATTGCATTGGTTTCAATAAAGCCGGGGAACAGGTCAAAGTCGGAGGGTTGGGAGAATTTTCCGGGGACAAAGGATCGGCGTCCGACATTGGCGAGGAAGGACTTATCGCCTCGATGCGTTCGCTTGATGGTCGCAATCCGCCGACGATTCTTGTCGAGATGTACGAAAAAGCTCTTGAAGTCGAGCACTTGTACGACGTTTTCGAGTTTTATTATCCTGACTCTTACCGACCGGTCAAGCCGGGTGATTACGCACCTCTCGTTTTCAAAGCAGCAAGCTTGGGCGATAAAGTCGCACTGAAAATTCTCAAAGATGCCGCCAGCCATCAGGCTCATACCGCTCTGACGGCCTGCAAGCGTCTTTACAAGAAAAACGACTCTTTTTCGCTGGTCTTTGGCGGAACAGTGTTTCAAAAAGCCAAACCGGCCATTCAGATCGAGACGATTTCGGAACGTGTTAAGAAACGTTATCCCAACGTGAAAATCGTCACGTTGCGTGATGAACCTGTACTTGGAGCGTTATGGTTTGCTCTGGATCTTCTGCATGACGGTGAAGCTCCGAAAAAACTGTTGCAAGCTTCACGGCGTTCTTTGCGTGCGACCATGAAAAACAACGGTTGAGATCCCTATAGCACCCATGACAACGAAATTACCTGAAAATTCAAGGGATTGGAGCGCCGATTCCTGGGACGAAAACGTTCGATGGCTACGTAAAGAAGCCATGGACTGCCGGATCTGCCCGCATCACTGCAAAATCGACCGACGTGAAGAAGTCGGCCGCTGCCATGCGCCATTTGAACCGATGGTATCGAGTTGCAACCTCCATTTCGGAGAGGAACCACCGATCAGCGGCGAGCGAGGTTCGGGAACCATCTTCTTTACCTGGTGCAATTTACGCTGTGTTTTCTGCCAGAATTACCCCATCAGCCAACAGGGCGTCGGGAATGCAATAACGGTCGAAAAGCTGGCAGAGAACATGCTTTCCCTCCAAAAACGTGGAGCACACAATATCAATTTCGTTTCTCCCACGCATTATTCCCATGCAGCGGGTGAAGCGATTCTCATGGCTCGCAGACGGGGTTTGACGATTCCCATCGTCTGGAACTCCAATGGGTACGAGCGTATCGAAACGTTGAAACGGTTGGAAGGTTTGATCGACATCTACCTCCCCGACTTAAAATATTGCGAGGACCGCCCTGCCCGCAAACTTTCCGGTGCTCCGAAATATTGGGAGGTCGCCACCCGTGCACTTACCGAAATGCAGCGTCAAGTCGGGGAGTTGGAACTCGATGAAGAGGGAGTAGCCGTCAAAGGACTACTGGTTCGACATCTCGTGCTACCAGGAGAGTTATCCGGCACGAAAAAAGTGCTGTCCTTTCTTGCCGACAATTTGGGCAAACAAACCTATGTAAGCCTGATGTCCCAGTATTTTCCGGCCCATAAAGCCCCGGACATCCCCGAGGTTTCCCGACGCATCACGGCGGCTGAATACAACCGCGCACTCGAAGCCCTCGAAGATTCAGGCTTGGAAAACGGTTTTGCACAAGACGAGTATTTGGAAGAAGAGTGATTCTCGCTCTTTCCTGCAAAAATCAAGGTGCTGGAATTTTCCAAATAGATTCCATAGGATAGATGGCCATCGTCTCCACCGTGCAAGCACCACCATTCGCCTGCCAGACGATTCCCCTACTATCCGAGTCCGGGAAAACCAGGAAGCTCAGCACGGTTTCTCCGTCTCCCGCAAAAACTTCCACCGTGCTTTGGTCCAAGAAAACATTCAGCCGCAGGGTTCCGTTATCCAGAGGATAATCTACTTCCTGTCGTCGTGAAAAATGCGGGCTGAAATCCACCGTTCCCGACTCTCGACGGTCGAAATACAAGGTTCCGTTTCCTGCATCGTATCCGATATCCGTATGTTCCTGACCTCCCACAAAAACCGAAAGGAAGCAATCACTTGCCGAGTCGGGTTGGAGTTCAACCGCGATTTCACAACTTGTGCAATAGGAAGTTTCGGGAAGCCGGTATTCGCCTTCGACAACAAGATTTTCCAATTGAATCAAGGGGTTCCCACGAAGGGAACGCAACTGTTCCACAGGGTTTTGTACGACCCGATAGAGTCCCTTATCATCGGTTCGCAGGGCAATCGTGCGGGGTAAAGACATCGCCCCTTGCCAGGGTTTTGTCGAAACGCTTAACGCATACTGCCAGTTGTTCATCCACGCGAGCCAGATACGACGACCGTCTTCCAGCCCGAAAAACGATTGCGCGGCATAAAAATCGCTGCCGTAATCGACCCGCAACACCGACTTCACCGACGTTTCCGAGTAAAAAGAGCCGTCCGTGAAATCTCCGACGAAATACCGTCCTCCTGAACCGATACCTCCGGTTGAGGTCGTCCAATCGATTTCCAGTAACCAGCGGCTTTCATTTTCGCGATTTTCCAAGGGGATTTCAAAGAGTTCCGGGCATTCCCAGGCCCCTCCATCATCTGAAGAATCCCGAGTGAATTCGGAGGCCAACTCCCATTCCAGCAAATTGGATGACTCATAGAAAAGAAGTTGGTTTCCAGCCGCCAACACCATAATCCAACGGGAATTTGCATCATCCCACAACACTTTCGGATCGCGAAAATCCGCCCATCGCGGATCAGGTCCGAGAACGGGATTGTTTTCGTACATCTCCCAGGTTCGTCCTCTGTCGTTGCTGTAGGCCAGACTTTGTTTCTGCAATCCGTCCTCGCCGCCGGAATGCGTAAACAATGCCACAAGACAGGAAGTTTCTCCCTCGTCTTCCAGACATAAACCGCTGCTATTCGTACGATCCACGACCGCACTTCCCGAATAGGCGTTGCCTAGAACATCGTCCGGGTAAATCGCCACCGGGAGATGTTCCCAATGCACCAGATCCGTACTGACGGCATGGCCCCAATGCAACGGCGACAACACGAAGCCTTCCGGCGCATACTGGTAAAACAGATGATATTCCCCTTTGTAAAACACGAGGCCGTTGGGGTCGTTCATCCAGTTTTCCGATGGTGTGAAATGATAGCGGGGTCGCCAGGGCTGATTGGCGTACGGATCGAGCCATTCGGTTGCGCTTTCTTCCGTCTCTACGGTATCGCTATCGCCTTCGAGATCGGAACTTTCTTTTTGGGAGTCATCGCAACCCCACAGGTAAAACAGTCCAAACGCAAGCCACAGCGCGGAAAAGATTTTCATGGCAAGCATTCCTCCATTTCAAGCGTCACTATCGATTACATCGGTATCGTACCGTTCGATCATTCCTTTCGGCAACTTTCGAATTGAATTATTCCGTTTCAAGTGGAGTCAAAAAGCTTAAACAAGGACAAAAACGGCACCATCCAGCAAAGATCGAGACCTTAAGTTTAATGAAATGCGGTCGATCATGCTAAGATACGGGCGACCATCCTGAAACACACAACAAGTGATCCGGCTTTCCTGGCCCCAAGAATGGACGTATCTCGGACCGATCAAACGAAAGGAACACGCTATGGCGAGAAATTTCTATGGTTTCATCCTTCTACTGGTTCTGTACTCCGTCCCCTTCCCCGCCATGGCGGAAAAACTGAATCTGGTCGGAAACATGGTCGCCAACATAACGGAAGGTTCTTACGAATACGACTCCATCTATGTCGATGAAACCTCGCGGATCATGCTGCGTGGAAACGTCGTGCTCAATGTCATTGGTCCCGTGACCATCCGAGGCGACGTTCTTGTGGATTACGACCATTTGGAAGTCAGCCATCACGGCGCGGACGGTGCGCCGGGAACGGATGGAGAAGGAACGGATCTAGTGACCGGACATGGCGATCCAGGACAAAGCGGTGAAGACGGTGACCCCGGCCAACCTGGTTTCGATCTTTTGATCAACGCAGGTGGAGATGTTTTAATTACCGGCGAAATCGATCTTTCCGGCGGAAACGGCGGAAAAGGTGGGGATGGTGGAAACGGACAAGACGGCGTCAGCCGCGAACCTTTAGAGACTCATGTTATCGGCAACGGGGGCAATGGCGGTATTGGTGGCAACGGTGGACGTGGAGAGCATGGAGGAAATCTCATCATTCGCACCCCGTATCAGCTTTCGATCACCGGAACATCCCGTATCGACCTAAGTGGCGGTGACGGAGGGTTGGCAGGTGCTGGCGGTGATGGAGGCAATGCCGTCAATACGACATCGAACGATCTCCTTGCTACCGGTGGTATCGGTGGAATGGGCGGATACTCTGGGAGCGGTTCCTACTCCGGTAGCCTTACCCTAACGGCAGGCGGATGCCTGAACATCGAAAATCTGGCCGAAATCGACCTCTCGGGTGGTGACAGCCAAAGCCCTCAAGCCGAAGAGGAAGCCGCTGGCGGATTTGGTGGTGACGGGTCTGTCGCACTGGATCTTACCGGCACCTATAATGCCGGAAACGGTGGAAAAGGCGCTCAAGGCGGCAATGGCGGTCAAGGAGGAGTTTTGACCGCCTATTCGGCAGGACCATTGACAATTGGTTTGCAGACCGAACTGTTTCTCGATGGCGGCAACGGAGGAAGCGGTGGGAACGGCGGCAATGGGGGCAATGGTCCGTCAAGCGACCGGACAAGC
>CAXXVK010000063.1:0-9075 GCA_963676915.2 Myxococcota bacterium | reverse complement strand
TGCCAAGACGGAGGAAGATATTGTCCAGGACCATGTCGATTCAGTAGATCAGGTAGTTATAGATTTGCTTGAAGGCCAACTCGATGCAGTTGGACACCAAAAAGCCATCGGTAATGATCTAAAAAACGCAATTAAAGCGCTTCAAAAGAGCGATAGCGCCACGGCAATTTCGAAACTCGAAGACGCATTTATTAGAACCGACGGTTGCATAGTAAGGGATGCTTATTTGCCAGACGGTGAGGGGCCAACACGGGATTGGATAGTCGATTGCGTTGAACAAGAAAAAGCTTTTGCCTCTTTGTCTTCCGCAATCGATACGCTTCGTTCCCCGATTCAGCTTTTGACACCGCTACCTCAGGGGTCCTTAACGGTAACCCAAGGACCAGGTGGAGACCGAGACGAGTCGACACATTCGGGCGGTGATATTTTCCATTCGTGGGATATGGATGGGGCTTGGGTCGAAAAGGGAATAACACCCGTACTTGCCATCGCTGATGGCGAAATTGTCTTTGTAGAAGACCGCGTACCGGATGGGACGAGTTTGCTAGAGGCCGCATGCGACCCAAACCCGGATAATGACGATGGTTTTTTAGGAAACGTCGTAACTATCAGACATAACATCGACGGCCACGAATTCTACTCGAGCTATCTTCATCTCGGACAATATTCTGTCCCTGAGAAGTTTTTTGCTGATCCTACCGTCCTGGCGGGAGAGCGAATCGGTTTGGTTGGCGATACTGGTCTTGGGAGCAGTCAGTACGGAGATCCGACTCATCTGCATCTAACAATCGGATGGACCGTGGGGGAATTCGTGAACAGGCTCGGTCAACCGATTTGTTGGTACCAGGTAGCGAAAGGGAATGATGAAGATGGCGGTGCCATCCTAGCACTCTTCGATTTTGTTGATTCCCCGACAACTGATGGAGTGTTGCACGGAGGATCGAACAAAAACTTCAACAGTACGACAGTAGAGGTGCATCCGTAGCGTTGCATGAAGAATCATGATCAAAAAATTTTTTTTTGGGAAGTTAATTCCTGAAAATTCGTTGCAGGAAACATATAAGAGTTTCGACTTGTAAAAAATTTGTTTGTTAAAGAGAGGTCAACCGGCCTTCTGATTGGAGTTTTTCCAATTAGCGGAATGGATTTGCGACAAATTTTTTCGAGAATTTCCTGATATTTGGACTAGCACGCCAAGGCAGGAAAATATGCGAGGGAGACATGAAGGAAAAAAAGTCAGTTTTTTATTCAATATGTATAATCGCTGCATTTAGTTCATTATCTGGTAGTGCCTTGGCTGGCTCAACAGAGCTTATTTCTGTTTCCTCCGAGCAAATCCAAGGGAATGATCATAGCTTTCTACCCACGATTAGCGCTGACGGTCGATTTGTTGCTTTCATTTCGGACGCATCGAACCTGGTCGCCGGGGACACCAATGGTTTTGATGATGTCTTCGTGCGCGATCGGGTGAGTGGCATAACGGAACGGGTCTCGGTCTCGTCCGATGAAATTCAAGGGAACCAAAATACATCTTATTACAGAGCACTCTCCATCAGCGCCGATGGCCGATTTGTTGCTTTTCATTCGGAAGCATCGAACTTGGTAGCTGGGGACACGAACAATAGCCCCGATATTTTCGTTCGAGACAGGGTAAACGGCACAACGGAACGGGTCTCGGTCTCGTCCGATGAAATCCAAGGGAACTCGCCCAGCGGGACTGCCTCCATCAGCGCCGATGGTCGATTTGTTGCTTTCTATTCGACGGCAACGAGCCTCGTCGCCGGGGACACCAACAACAAATTCGACACTTTCGTAAGAGACATGGTAAACGGCACAACGGAACGAGTCTCGGTCTCGTCCGATGAAATCCAAGGGAATGATCATAGCGGTTCGGAAGTTGTCATTAGCGCCGACGGTCGATTTGTTGCTTTCAGGTCACGAGCATCGAACCTAGTTGCCGGGGACACCAACGGCACATACGATGTTTTCATTCGAGACATGGTAAACGGCACAACGGAACGGGTCTCGGTCTCGTCCGATCAAATCCAGGGGAACAATGAAAGTGGGGGCGGCCTCTCCATCAGCGCCGATGGTCGATTTGTTGCTTTCTATTCGACGGCATCGAACCTAGTAGCCGGGGATACTAACGGCACCTACGATGTTTTCGTTCGAGACAGGGTAAACGGTACAACAGAACTGGTCTCGGTCTCGTCCGATGAAGTCCAGGGGAACAGTGGGAGCTGGCAACCCTCCATCAGTGCCGACGGCCGTTTCGTTTTTTTCAGTTCACATGCATGGAATCTGGTCGCCGGGGACACCAACGGCAGATACGATATTTTCGTTCGAGACAGGGTAAACGGCACAACGGAACGGGTTTCAGTCTCGTCCGATGAAATCCAGGGGAACGATGATAGTTATAGACCCTCCGTTAGCGCCGATGGTCGATTTGTTGCTTTCCAATCGGTGGCATCGAACCTAGTCGCTGGGGACACCAACGGCACGCAAGATGTTTTCGTTCATGACCGGAAAAATATCCCTGACATCGCTGAAGCGCCCCCGACAGGCCTCGCCGGCGAGGAATCACCAACTTTTCAATCTCCCCCGGGGCCTGCGCAATCCGACTCCGATATTCTCGTGGTCCTCGTTCACGGTTGGAACAGCAGTCCAGAAGCTTGGGCTAACAATATGGCGGAACGTATTAAATCCGAAGCATCTGACGTCGGAATAAATGTAGTAAAATATATATATGACTGGGGGAGTTATGTAGACCTAGGCAATGGAGTATTATTCGATAAAGCTTATGGACTTGCTAGAATATTTGGCACTGAACTCGGTCAAGCCATCTCTTGCATTGGGTATTCAAAGGTACACTTTATCGCGCATAGCGTTGGTTCACGCTTGATTCAGTCTGCATTCGAAGAGATGGAAAAAGAAGCGGACCGCACAGGATGCAGAGTTCCCAGCGTTCATATGACGTTTTTCGACGCTTTCGATCCCTATTTCTCGGGTTTTTCAGAGTTCGGAAAGGGCGCCCGCTGGGCTGAGCACTTTGTAGATAAGCGGACGCCACTCATTGCAAACGGCATACTTCCGTTTGCTTATAACTTCGATATCACGGATCTTGACGCGGACGCGTCTCCATTTCATCCGGTTCTCGGCCATCAGTGGCCCTATAAATGGTACAATTGCACGATAGATTTGGACAATCCAGACAATGACGAATGTGAGCACTCTATCTATGGTTTTCCGGTGGCAATCGAGTCAGGACAAAGTCAATTTTTGCCTGATCACTATGTAGCTGGTCTTCCATATCTACATTTTCCGCGAGGAGATGAGTGTGTTCTCAAGAGGGGCGAAGAAGCAAATTGTGGAACAACAGGGGAAACCGATCTTCCGCCGTTCACCATCTTCGATGTGATAGAGGATATTCCAAACGTTATCGAATATGCATCTGACAGAGCGGTTATTCAGATAAGCAACTTGTTCGACTCGATCATAGAATTGACGACGGGATCTCCCGCGTGGGTAAATTTTCTGGTTGAGTCAGATGTCGCGTTTAACGCACTGCAATTTGACTATGAATTTTTATCATGGGCCGACGGTCTGTTGTCTGTGTCTGTGGATGGTGATCTTGTCTTTAATGTGTTGGAGCGTCATACGTACGGCGGAACAAACAAGACAGGATTGGTGCCAGTTGGAAATGTTGGCCCCGGAGAGCATGTTTTGTCTTTCCGGCTCGATCCACTTGAAGGTGGACAATCAATGGCGACCATTACCAATCTTCAGTTGGGTAACGCCACCGTTGCAAAGCAAGAACCTACCCCGGCATTCATGATCGAATCTCTCTCGGATCTTGTAAGATCGTATAACTTGCCGCACGGGACAGAACAGGCATTGCTTGCCAAGCTTGAGGCTGCGCTGATAGCGATTGAGGGTGATGACCCACTGGAAGCTCTGGACCCATTACAAGCATTCATGAATTTCGTGGAAGCTCAGACGGACAAAAAAATTCCCTTTGACTTGGCGGAGCGACTCCTTGATTTCTCTTGGAGTGTGGAACAAGCGATGTAGGGATTTCACTTTGTGGGCGTCTGAACAAATAGGACGATTCAGTTAAAAACGCGCCTATCAGATGAGATGCGAAGAAGTTGATATACTCCTGCCGCAGTTAGAAGTGAAGTTGATACACATTAGCCGTTCATTTAGCAGTCTCTGCCGATTGCGGGTTTAAGAACGAAGCATTGGCGTCGACGATTGCTCCTTGTAACCATATCCGATGCCAATTGGCAATTGCATATCTTGTTTTTTGGCCGCGAGGAAAGCTAACGATAGCGAACCGCGAAAATTGCCCGCCACCTAGAGTTTTTGCTCTAGAAACTATGGAAAAAGCGGTTCGCGTGGACGGAGAAAAGAAATCTCGCGACTGGCCAGAAAGGAACTGGCCCAGATCTGTGCGTCGGACGTCGGGCACAGCGTCTCGCAAAGCCAAAAAGTTGTCTACATTTCCTTCATCGAACATCTGCAATGCCAACAAAATTTCTCGAGGAGCCACTACTGGATCAATTCCTGGCCGCCCCGAAAATACCGTGAAGCTAGCTTCGACTCGGCTGAAGACGTCCCGGGTCATGCCGTAGACATTTAACAACTCATCTACAGTATCGAATGGCGCATCCTTCGCTCCATAAGAAATGCCTGCGGCCAAATAATCTCGGTCTTCGGCGCCGTTCAAAGTCACAAGGTTGTCGGCATCCCTCCAATCAATCACCGCTCCAGTCAAGGCTTCGGCCTCAGATTCCGTAATTTTAGCCGACAAGAAAATCTCACGAATTAATGGCGCAGCCCCCGTGTTCAGATCGACTAAACCGCCTTGATCCTGGATGGAAATGTCAAGTTCGCCGTCAAAGAGGTTTAGTTGTTGCGGAGTTCCATCAATTTTCCAGTCGCTGCTTTCACCTCGATAAGCGCTGAGTGCCGCTATTGCGAGATGGACGCCGGCGTCAGCCAAGCTCTCCGCTTTTAGCAGGTCAATTTCGTTTCGGGCGAGAACAGTTTCCACGCGCGTAGTACGCACAAAGCCCGCTGCAATCACAGATAACAGAACTGTTACCCACAGAACCGCAACCAGAGCAACTCCGCCTTGCGATTTAGGGTTGAACGTTTTCTTTTTGGGGATTGTCAAGTTTGCCCGGCCCCCAAAGCTTTAACTCCTTTAATCCCTTCATGCGTTCTCGCATTTCCGAAGCCACAGCTACCGCCTGTTTGGAAGAGCCTATGACTCGCGGAGTCAAAATTACAATAAGTTCGGTTCGGCCAATCAAGTCGGCCGTACGGCTGAAAAGCGCCCCAAGAATTGGGATATCGGAGAGAATCGGAATGCCGGTGCGGGATTTCGTACTATCATCTCGGATAAGCCCTCCCAAGGCCACGCTATACCCACTCTGAACCGCAACCGTACTGGAAATCCGACGCTGCTGTATTGTCGGCGACTCGGCTGCCCCCGTCGTTGTCTCAGCAACGGAACTCGCTTCCTGCTCAATTTCCATGGTAACCAGTCCACCCGGATTGACCCTCGGTGTAACCGTCAAGATGATTCCGGTGTCGCGATATTCGATCTCATTGACGGTAGGAGAATCAGGGTCAATCACACTGGTGGCAGTTCGAGTGAGAATCGGCACCTGGTCACCCACCTGAAGGCTTGCCGTCTGGTTGCCCAGGACCATGAGCTGTGGGGAAGATATTACCTTGACGTCGGAGACCTCAGACAAGACATCGAGTGCTGCTGCTGCGTTGGCCGTTTCGTATAGATAAGAGAAGCCGGAAGAACTCAATTGCGGCAAAGCTGTGCTCGAAATTGTGCTGAGGTTGAACTGGCTATTGCCTTCTCGTAAAAACCATTCAACGCCGTAGCGGAGGTCATCATTTAGCAACACCTCGGCGATCGTTGCCTCGATGAGTACCTGTAGAGGTTCGATATCCAAGCTTTGTAAAGCAAATTCAACCATCCGATACTCTGCTGGCGTGGCCAGAACTACTAGGGCGTTGTTGAATTCGTCAGCAATAATCTTGAACTCCGTAGCGCTAGTCGACCCTTCCAAATTGACGGTTGATTGTGAAGATCGAAATCGTGCTATTCCCGCTGCGGCCCCGTTTTTCGTCGAAGTGAACTCCGATGAACCAGCGAAGCTACCTTCTTCACCCAAAGACACACGGTCAGAAGGCGACTCAGTACTAGTGCCGTTGCCCGATTGGTTCTCCAGGGATCGTCCTAGGTTGGTTACGTTCTTCGATCGTCGACCAATATCGATAGGCTGCATAGATGGAGCCACCGTGTCGTCCCGATATGTGCGAGATACGGTCGATCCTGATGCATTAAAAATCTCCTGCAATATTCCCGCGAGATCTGAGGCTTTGGCATTTCGTACTTTGTAGACATAAATGCGCCGTTCGTTCTGATTCCAATTCGTATCGAGACGGCTAATCAAAGCGGCAGCTCGATCGAGATGCTCCTTATTTCGCGCAACTATCATCACCGCATTTAGTCGCTGAATCGATGCAATGTGCATCATTGCGCTCAGGTTGAGGCCAAAGGTCTCGCCGAAAAGAGCGCGAACTTCCTCGGCAAGCTTTGAGGCATCAGCATAGGTTGCGGGAAATATCCCGAAGGACATGCCAGCCATCCAATCGACGTCGAAGACCTGAATTGCCTCGATCAGTGATTGAAGGTCACTATGGGGGCCAGCGAGGACAACGATGTTACGGATTGGATCTATTCGCAGTTTGCTCGCGGGTCCCAACAGCGGTTCGAGTACGGTTTTGACGTCCTCCGCCGCCACGTATCTTAACGGCACGATTTGGAGACGGAAGCCCGGTATAGCGGTATCGCTCACTGATCCGGTGGCCAAAGGAGGCCCAATACCTGCAGCACTCTCCAGTTTCACGACTTTAAGAAAATCGCCTGACATGACAAATGTCGCACCGTTCATCTGCAAAACGGTTTCCAAGACCGACATCAAGTCCCTACGAGCGATAGGTCGGGCAGTCTCGATTGTTACCTCACCTTGCACAGATGGATCAATGACGTAACTGATGCCCAAAATGTCACCGACTACCGCCTGAATAACTTCAGGAAGACCTGCCTTTACGAAGTTGAGACTGACCCTGTCTCCCGGTAGCTTTACCACGGATTCTTCGGCTGGCTGGACACTAGCAAGCACATCACCAGATCCACGCCAAACGATTGGTTTGCGGTCGGGTCGATCACGCCGCACGTGGTCGTCGGGAAGCGGAGACGATGCCCCAGGCTGTTTTGCGAATTCCTCCGGCGCAACGCGCCCTGCGCTAGTCGCACCGCCAGTTTGGAAAAATGGTTTACGATCCGTGCAAGCAGAAAGTGAAATTGCGAATAATGCGCACAAAAACAAACTAGTTCCTAAATGCTTACGTAGACCAAAAAATTCGCAGGCTAAATGAGAGCTGCCTAGAATTCTATTCAACATGACAAGGTCCTAAGAAAACTAATGCATAAATGATCGGAGCATGCCCATTATTATAGTATTTTTATCGAGAAGAAAACTATGGCTTGCGGTTTTTAGCCTCATTAGGAATTTCAAAACGCCTCGTCGGTTTAACCGGCAAACGGCGCTCTAGGCGCCGAGTTCGACTCTCGGCATCCTCTAGATTCTGAATTTCGATTGTCTTTTGTGACCCCCCTTTCTCGAATACAACACCGTTTACCCTGATCGAAACGACTTTCCATCCATCAACCTCATCCCCCTCGCCAACACTCAAGATATCCCTATTTCTTGCCAACTGGATCAAGGCTGCACGTTGCTGGTCAGAGGTAGCGACTCCAAGCACGACAAACAGATCTTGTTTCGAGGCGGCCTCTTGGGTGGACGTCTCTTCGACGACCGCGGAATCGGGAGGGCGGCGTGTCTCAGAAAACAGCGGACGGGAGCTAACTTCAGCAAAGGCCGAGAGCGGAGGTAGTGTTGGCGCCGCCGGCATAGAATTAGACTTTTGGATAATTGGAGTGACCTCCGGCAAATTTTGTATCGGCATCGAAAACAAGCCGTGCTCACGTTCTAGGAAAACAACACCGGTCATGGCTACGGCCGCCACCGTCAAAAACAAAGAAACCCGAGGACGAGGATGTGCCATCACTGAATGCTCCCAACGGGAACACGCAAATAACCTGCAATCCGAATACGAGCCTGGATCAGTGTTTCGGCTTCACCCCGCGTGTCAACAACACCTCTTTCTGCACGCGATCTGACGCGGCGGCGAACAACCTGCTTCCTTGCATTAAATTCTTCGACAACTAGGAAATGAGTGCCTGTCTCGATGGAATGGAGTGTCTGAAAAAGAGAATCAAAATCACCAACAACGGTCAGTCCGAGCGAGACCTTCTCAAAGCCCGACTTTGCCGTCTCTGCCGCATAAATTTGAGAGCTTTTCAACAGTGCAGAGTTTCGGGTGACAAGGTCTTTCAACCACTTCTGAAGCTCCGCAGCTGCGACATTTGCGGTTGGGCCCTCCAAGAAACCGCCGCGTGATTTCTCCACTTCACGCAGCTTCTCAATCCGGAGTTCCAATTCGTCTTCTTTTGCTGCAACAGCTTGAAAGCGCGCCAAAAGTTCTAGTTGGCGTTCAATACTTTTTTCATAATAGGCAAACTTGGCCGCAATGTTCTCGAAAATTAGAAACCATCCAGCCGCTATCAGCACGAGCAGAAGTCCGACAGCCAAAAGTTTTTGAGCGACGCGTGATAATAAAAGGTTCATGGTTCGCCAACCCGCTTGAGCTGAAAGCTCATGCTAAAGCGTTCCGCGTTGGCTCGCGGATCCTGTATCACAGGCGATTGGAACCGCGGTTTATCGAAAAGTTGAGATCGCTCGATACTCGAGATTAGACTCGCCGCCGCCGCGGAAAATCCTGAAATCCTAATTTCTTTGTCCCGCACATGGAGTTCCGTAAGCCAAGTGTCGTCTGGTAAAATCTGGGTAAGTTCATAAACAATTGATACCAAGGCTGGCGTTTTTGCGCGAATTTCGGAGAAATAAGCTAAATCTTCCT
>CAXXVK010000062.1:0-136341 GCA_963676915.2 Myxococcota bacterium | reverse complement strand
CAGAAAATCCTGACGCTTACAAAGAAGTTTGCGATGGTGAGGACAACGATTGCGATGGCGTAGTCGATAATGGAACCTATGCTATTCGCGAAGAACAAAATATGATTTGTGACGATTGCGTCGGTCGCTTTTGTCAAGGTCAAGGTGAGTGTCAGTCTGGCGTGTTCCGTTGCGATCCATACGACCCGAATAAAATGACAGTTTATTGTACTGGCAACGACATGGGAGCAGAATACGAGCTTTGCGACGGTAGAGACAACGATTGTGACAGCGAGATCGATGAAAATTACATGCCATCGGATGGAGTTTGCCCCGAACTTCCAAGCGAAAACTCCTACTTGGGGTGTGAATGCCAAAGTGTCGGTCAATGCGGCTGGGACTACTCCGGGTCCACTCCGGTAGAAGTTTTAGGCATAGGTCAATGTGATCCTTATGATTTGTATGGCGTCATTTGTTCTACCAGTCCGGAGGGGATCGGCGACCGTTCTTCCGAAGAAATTTATGATGGTATCGACAACGATTGCGATGGGGAAGTCGATGAAGATTTCCATATCGGTGACGAAGAATGGCCTTGCTATGCTGTTGGGGAATGTGGTGTCACATACGTGAACGAAGAGCGCATTCCGTATGCTGGCGTATGGGAGTACGTCCCTTCCGGCAACCCTGAAATAATTTGCTCGACCGGTCCCGGAGGGTCGGAGTATTTGGACGATGAAGCCGAGAATCCGGACATTCATGAAGAACTCTGCGATGGCCTCGACAACGACTGCGATGGTGAAATCGATGAAGATTTTATGCCTCCGAATGGTGATTGCAGCAGTCCTGGACCAGGGCGTCCTTTTCTTGGTTGTCGTTGCCAAAGCTGTGGCCAATGTGGCTATGATTACCTGACGGATACACCGATTTATGGTGTCGGCGAATGCGATCCCGATGATCCGCGATACACCATTTGCTCAACAGGACCGGGGGGCAGCGACGACCGCTCTTCTCCAGAGATTGGTTGTGATGGCATCGACAACAATTGTGACTGTATGGTAACCGATGACCTTTGGGGCAATCTCGAATGTCCTTGTCAGGCTGCAGGGCAGTGCGGTGTTCAGATCGTCGATGGACAGCAGGTTCCACGATTTGGTGAATATGAAACCGCCCCTCCCGGTTGGTGGGATGATACAATCTGTTCGACCGAACCCGGTGGTTCGGAGTATTTGGAAGACGAAGCCAATGATCCAGATATCCATACGGAGCACTGCGACGGACTGGACAACGATTGCAACGGAATCATCGATGACGGCTTCCATATCGGCGCTGAATGTGGCATCGAAAACGGCGGAGAATGCTGTATAGGGCTTGTGGGAGAGGTGGTATGCAAAAACGCATTCGAGAGTCATTGTTCGATCGAAGACATAGGCTTGAATGTGATCGATCAGCCGGAATGTGCTGAAGTATGCGACAGTCTGGACAACGACTGCGACGGTCTAACCGATGAAGGCTTCGGGGTTGGTGATCCATGTGCCGGTGTGGGTGTCTGCCTGACTGGTGTTCTGGAATGCAACCCGCTGGATTCTCAGTCCGTGATCTGCTCGACGCACCCCGGCGGCTCGCAGTATGTACCGGCAGAGGAAATCTGTGACGGTTTCGACAACGATTGCGATGGCGAAACGGACGAAGGGTGCTCGGAGTAGTTGTGTTTCAATTCGTACCGTTTCGACACGATTGGATGTAGTTTACCCCGAAAATTTGCGTTATGGCTCTGGGAATTGATCGAGAATGGCATCGAGCAAGCCGTCACCCGTAATCTTTTCCATGGCTTCCGGGTAGGTTCCGGCGGAAAGCGTCAATGTGCCGTTGTAGCCCGTCAATCCTCCGAGAAATTCGGGTGGACGTCCGGGAGGTGGAAGCAACCAGGCTCGCCGAGCGGGTTGTCCGTAGGTGACGTGCTTGGCTTCGATCGGTCCCATGTTCGTGAAGGCGTTTGCCATGCGGCCTTTGTCGATCCAATCGAAAATCGCCTTTCTCGCGCCTTCGATGGCTTTTCCGTAGTTCATGCAGGTAACCAGCGGAATGGTGAAGAGGTAGGCATTCAGTCCCAGCCAGCTTCGTTTCTGCTTTATCGTTTCCTGTTGGACACGTTGCAGGGTTTCCTCGAATGTTTCACCGATACCGCAGCCCAGTTTATGGTAGACGATCGCGCTGAGATTACAGACGGATTCGCCTTTCATGTCAGGGAGATAGTGCCTTCTCAGGTCCACGGTTGAAGCGATGCGGACACGTTGGTCGGGCTGAATTTCGTCGAAATTTCCTTGGGATTGCAACAAGGCTGCAAGAAAAAGGTCGTTGATTGTCGCGCCGAAACGTTTGCCGTATTGCGACAGAAACGAAACCTGTTCCGCCGAAAGATGTCGTACCGAGAATTCCACCTCGGTGGCCTCTCTCCGAGTTTCTATAGGAAGGCGAAACGTGGCCGGATGAAGGATGTTCAGGAATAATTCCTTGAAATAATTGATAAAAATTCGTGGGTAGGCCTTAAAAGGAACGAGTTTCATGACTTGTTTATGATTGCGGCAACCGAAATTCGGTTCGGGACGATACGAGGGATTCGAGTCCAACTCGTTATAAATGCTCGAAACAATAGCCGAAATCTCTTTCAAACCGCCGGCATCGCTGGCTTCGTGAGAGACTTTTAGAAGCAGCCGGTCGCCATCGCTACGAGGATGGAGACAAGCTTGTAACTGGCAACCGTTTCCAGAATCGATGGAGGAAATCCGAAACCGGTCGAGGTCGTCTGAAGTATCGACGACCTGTAAGGTAGCTGGGCGCTTTTCGACCCGTTCCCAATAGGGATGTTTCGGATCGGGAACGAACCGGCAACCTAAGACGGGTTCCGCATCGAGGGTATGGTCCAGGGCTTGTGCCAGTCGATCTGGGTCGAGCGAGCCTGCGCAGTCGATTTCCATCTGAATCATCAACTCCGACATGGTGTCGAGTGCCGTGATGAAGCCGTCCATCGGCTGGCTGGGGATCTGGTTCGGAATGAGCGTGTCTGGCGCATCCAACCGTGAAATATCTTTGGGTAAAAACAATGGCGTCCCCTCTTCATGAATTGTGTAAAGAAAGTATAGCGGAACCTAAATGGAGAAGCAATGTTGGTGAGATGTAAAAGAAATTATCGGTATTTGGTGCGATGGTGTGTGACTTTTTGATAAAGCTCTTGCGAAAATTCGAATCTCAAACAATACTGATACATCCATTAGTTGTTGTGAAATAGGAGAATGATCGAATGAAGTACACGACCGCTGCCGTCTTGTTGGTATTTTCACTGTTTGCGCTATTTTCCTGCGGTGATGATTCAGACGAAAACGACACGGGTGAGTTGGGTTTATCCGGCTCGCCGTTGAAGCTGCTTTTATCCGATCTGGATGAAGACCAGCGGCTGCAAAATTGCCAGTGGAGGAGTGAAATCTTATCCAGTGCGGTTGCAAATGCCGACTGTACGATCAATGAAACGTATTCCACACCAATATCCGTCGAAGAGTGCGCCGATACGGATGAAAACTTTCAGTCCTGTACCGTGGAAGATTATGAATCATGTCTCGTGGCGATTTGTGGAGATATCTGCTCCGAGGAATTTCCACCTGATGCCTGTACACCGCTTAGAGAGTGTTTGTATTCTGCTAATCCTCCATCGAACTTATGTTCGAGTGTTTTTGGATGCGCAGGTGACGACGATGGAGGACTCAATTGGTGTCCACCTACCGAAGACCGCTGCGGTAATTAAGGCTGATTCTGGATGTGAATTTTTAGGATGGCTTCTAGTAGGTCGTGTAGTTTTCACCCGACACAAGTGGTTTTTTTCGAAAATTGTTGGGTAAAAATCACCAGACACATGCGTAAAATCCATGTTTTTCTGAGAAAATAGCAATTTTCCCTACATTTTTAATCACGCCCCAATTCTACAGTCAACTTGATTTGTACGAGATCTTGGTTTACATTATCGAGCAATTCCTCTTAAAGACGCACGATAAGACTGGAGGAATGTTTACAGAAACAACCGTTTTCGATGAATTTCATCGATTGGAGGGGATGGATGAGTGGGACGTGGAAACGGAACGTATCGTCTAAAGGAACGTTTTGGAGCGTTTTATTCCTGATTGGGTGCCTGACTGGTTCGGCTTATGCTCAAACACCGGTTGAAAATGTGCCAAATGCTCCTTCCGCAGAAAAAACAACGACACCAGCACCTGTTGCCGCACAACCCGAAGTCGGCACGATGGCCGGGCACGTAAGCGATGCTGATAAACCTGCCCCGAAACCCGAGAAAAAAGTATTCTTACTGGTTCCTTTAGGGGAAGGGTTGGAAACATACGATCTGACGTATATCCGAGAAAAAATGCACCAAGTCGTTTCCAATGCCAAGGGCGTTGCGCTCTCCGACACACCGTCAACGACTGTGAGTTCTCACCTTGGCAGTATAAAACAACGGGAAGACTGCCTTGCCGACTCCGCTTGTCTGCAACTGGTCGAGGAATCCGTCAAAGGGGAACTTCTTGTCGATACGCGAGTGCAGCAAGTCGCCGATGGGTGGAAAATCGAACTGAAAGCCAGAACGTTAGAGAATGGCAGAGAGTTGGGACGCGCCGAAGGTATCACTGCTATCAAAGAAGACCTCGGCGTCATGGGAGCGCAAGCTCTGGAATTCCTTTTGGACAAGCTCAAGATGATCGAAGCAATGGAGGAGTTGACAACCGACTCTGGAGAAGAGGCGTTGAATCGGTTGTTTCAATCGGAATCAATCGCCGTCAAAGATCGTCTGGCTACTCCCGGCATACGCCTGATGGCTGTGGTTTTGGACGCACCGAACTGCGAACGATGCGCCTCTACGTATGACGCATGGCGGGCCATGGGTTTCAAGTACGGTGCGCGAGGGCTTAGCCTTCTTGCGGTGCAATTGTTCAGCGATCCGAAAAGCTGTGCTCCTCCGACGTGGAATCAAAACAATTATGTTTGCGTCGCTTCGAAAAAACCGACTTCCGTGGAATATATGAGTCTTCTTTCGAAAGGCATCCTGTTCGATTGGAGAGGCAAACGAATCGGAGAGTTTCAAACCCCGGAACAGATGCAGCCGTTGATTGAAAAAGAACTGTCGGTTTTTCCGAAAATTCTTGTGGATTCGGCAATTTACGACAATGGCAAAGCGTATGGAGGCAAACGGGGAAGAAAGCTGCATAAAACCACTCGCGAACGCATCGCCTCGTATGCCAAATTCGAGATCCTCAAGACCAAACAGGAGAAAAAGGAACTAAAGAAATACCGTAAAGAATTGGCTAAATTGAAAAAGTATAAACGGGGGAAATGGCTCAAAGAGCGCGTGGTCTGTGCAGAGGACGTGTCGATGCCCGAAACGGCGGTAGTGTTGACCACCGTAGCTCGAAGCCGAAAAAATCCCTGGGTCAAGCTGGATTATTATTCTCCCAAAGACAAATGCCTGCTCGCCTCGGTGGAGCAGCCGGTGGAAGACAAAGATTACTACGAAGCCGCGAGCATGGCAGCAGGAAAAATGATCGAGGGTTTCGTAAAGACGATTACCGTTCCTGCGTTGAAAGAAGACGGAAAGGATCGGGAGTGGATCCTGCTTACGATCCCTGAACCTGAAAAAAAATCCTCGGTGGTTCCCGTTGTGGCAGCTCAACCGGTAGTGGATAAACCCCGACAAGCTCCAAAACCTCCCGAAGCGTTGAAAAAAGAGAAAAAAGCCGAAGAAGAGCCGAAAGAAGAAGAAAAAACCGAAAAGGAATTCGAGCTTTCCTGGTTTACTCTTGCGCCGAAATCGGGATATGCCTACTACATGCAAGGATCAAAACTGATCAACGAAGACCTTAAAGGCAGAGGTGCGGTTCTTTTGGCGCTCGGTCTGGATATGGGAGGGGAAGGCGCGGCATTTTCGCTGGAGCCAACGTACGGGTATGAGATGTTCGGAGGCAATTTAAAGGAAATTCATATGTTGGGCTTACATATGGGTTTCAATCATCGGTGGGTCATCAACCGCTGGGCGATTCCCAGTTTAGGCTTAGGTATTCGTAGCGGCTATTTGATGGGAGATAACTTGAAATACGGCCTGGAATCCTATGCTCGTCTCCCCATCGGCTACACCTTCTATCCGAGTGATTATTTGGGAATCACCATGGAATTTGCGCTGGGTTACGGACTTACAGGACTTCTCCCCAAAGGAGCTATCGATAAAGCGGCTTGTGAACAACAGAACGACATCCGCGAGCAACTCGGCGAACCTACTGTGGATTGTTCGGGAGAGGATTTCAGTCTTTCCCATGGAATGCTGGTTGAATTTATGGTGGGAATTCGCTTCCCCTGATTTTTGGAAGGCGACCTGGGGAACCAAAAATGTCGGGTGAAAAATCACCCGACATTACGTACGAATCTCAAGAAATTTGTGCGGACTTATCCTTCAGCCCTGCGGACGTACTGCCCCCAGTGGTGAATCTGTAAATCTTTTTCTTTGTACAGACTCATGCCTTCGACGATCGCGATGGCCAGTTGCATGTTCGTGATCAACGGGATGTTGAGGTCTGCGGCTCGTCTGCGGATGAAATATCCGTCGGGTCGGCCTTCCTCGTCGTAGTCTCTTGAGATATTCACGACGAAATCCACCTCGCCCTTGTCGATGAGATCCAGCCCCATCGGTTCCATCGGTTGGCGACTTTTGCCGACTTTGGTCACTTCGAATCCCTCTTCGGCCAGAAGATCCGCCGTTCCCGGCGTGGCGTAGAGCTTCAGGCCCATTTCCGCAAGGATTTTTGCCGGTTCAAGGAAACGGTATTTGTCGCCTACCGGTCCTAGACTCAGTAGGACGCCTTTCTTGGGATAGCGGAAGCCGATGGAAAGTTGCGATTTTAGCAGGGCTTCGTGGAAGTTCTCCCCGAAGCAGCCAACTTCGCCGGTGCTGGCCATCTCGACACCCAATGTCGGATCGGCGCCTTTGATTCGCGAGAACGAAAATTGTGCCGCTTTGACGCCCACGTAATCGAGATCGAGCGCTTTGTTGACGATCGGGTCACGAACGCCAAGCATTCGCCGTGTAGCTTCGCGGATATAGTTGTTACCCGTGACTTTGGACACGAACGGAAAACTCCGGCTGGCCCGAAGGTTGAGTTCGATGACCTTTACTGTGTTGCTTTTCGCGAGAAACTGCATGTTGAACGGTCCGGTGATCTGCAATTTCTCAGCGAGTTTTGTGGCTATGGTTTTGATACGACGGACGGTTTCGAGGTAGAGCTTTTGTGGGGGAAGCACCATGGTGGCGTCACCCGAGTGAACGCCCGCGTTCTCCACATGCTCGCTGATGGCCCAAAGAATCACTTCGCCGTTGTCGGCCACCGCGTCGATTTCGATTTCCTTGCTGTTGCGCTCGAACTTGGTCAGTACAACAGGATGATCGGGGGAAACTTCTGCGGCGCGATTGAGGAAGTTGACCAGGTGGCTTTCGTCGTGGGCGACGGTCATCGCTGCACCGGACAGCACATAGGAGGGACGCACGAGGATCGGGGTTCCTCCCAGTTCCTCGATGGTCTTCGGCAAGTCCTCGATACGGGACATTTCGGTCCATTTGGGTTGGTCGATGCCCAGTTCATCGAGCAAAGACGAAAACTTGTGCCGGTCTTCCGCTCGGTCGATGTTTGTGGCCGAGGTTCCCAAAATACGCATTCCGGCTTGGTGTAGCGGTAGAACCAGGTTGTTGGAAATCTGTCCACCTACCGAAACGACGATGCCGTACGGCTGTTCCATATCGTAGATTTCAGAAACGGCTTCGAAGGTGATTTCATCGAAAATCAGTTTGTCGCAGGTGTCGGTGTCGGTGCTGACGGTTTCGGGGTTGCAGTTGACCAGCACTGTTTCGTATCCCAACTCTCTTGCGGCCTGTACGGAGTTCACGCAGCACCAGTCGAATTCCACCGAAGATCCTATGCGATAGGGACCGCCGCCGAGCACCATGACTTTCTTGCGCCAGGAGGAGCGCACGTCGGTTTCGGTGCCATGGTAGGTTAGGTACAAGTAGTTGGTTTCGGCAGGGAACTCGGCGGAAAGCGTGTCGATTTGCTTCAGCACCGGGCGAATGTGCCAGCGGTGGCGCAACAGTCGGATGTCGCTTTCTTTTTTATCGAGAAGCTTTGCGATTCCCAGGTCGGAATACCCTTCCTTTTTGGCGCGACGTAGAAGGGTTTCATCCAATTCATTGCAATTTTTCATATCCCTGGCGAGGCTGATCATGTGATCGATCTCGTACAGGTACCAGCGGTCGATGCCACCTGTCAAATCATGAATGCGTTCCACATCCATGCCGCTTTCAAGCGCTTTGCCGACCGCGAAAATCCGTTTGGGAGAAGGATTCTGTAACTCGTATTCGAGGTTTTCGAACTCGAAGGCATCCGGTTCCAGACCGTTGACGCCCAGACCGACCATGCGCAAGGCTTTTTGCAGCGCTTCGGTAAAGCTTCGGCCAATACTCATCACCTCGCCGACGCTTTTCATTTCGGTGCCGATTTTGACTTCCGCTCCGGTGAATTTCTCCAGATCCCAGCGCGGGCATTTGATGACGCAGTAGTCCAGCGCCGGTTCGAAAAATGCGCTGGTACGGCGGGTGATCAGGTTGGTCAGTTCGTGCAACGTATAACCAAGCGCGAGCTTTGCGGCGATGTACGCCAGAGGATAGCCGGTGGCTTTGCTGGCCAGCGCCGAAGAACGGCTCAGGCGGGCGTTGACTTCGATGACGCGGTATTCGTCGCTAGAGGGGTCGAGCGCGTATTGGATGTTGCACTCCCCAACGATTCCCAGATGCCGAACCGTGCGAATCGCCAGTTCCCGAAGCATGTGGTATTCGTGGTTGTTCAGGGTCTGTGACGGAGCGACGACGATGGACTCTCCGGTGTGGATGCCCATCGGATCGATGTTTTCCATGTTGCAGACGGTCAGGCAGTTGTCCTTTCCGTCGCGCACCACTTCGTATTCGATCTCTTTCCATCCGGCGAGGCTTTCCTCGACGAGCACCTGCGGGCTACCCGAAAAAGCGACGGGCAGCACTTTATCCAGTTCTTCTTCGGTGCTTACGATGGCGCTGCCTTTGCCTCCCAGGGAGAACGCACCCCGCAAAATGACTGGCAGTCCGATGGTTTCGAGCGCTGCCTTGCGGGCTTCCGCTTGAGAATCGCAGGCAACGGCACGGGCCGTTTTGACATGGATTTCGTTGAGTTTATCGACGAAAAGCTTACGGTCCTCGGTGTTGCGGATCGATTCGACCTGCGTTCCGATGACGCGCACATCCAGGCGATCGAGCACGCCGGTTTCTTCGAGTTCCAGGCCGCAGTTGAGCGCCGTTTGTCCGCCGAATCCCAGGATGATGCTATCTACCTGTTCTTCACGGATGACCTGCTCGACGAATTGCGCAGTTACAGGCAGGAAGTAGGTCCGGTCCGCCATGCCTTCGCTGGTCTGAATCGTGGCGATGTTCGGATTGACGAGCACCGTTTGGATGCCTTCTTCTTTCAGCGCTTTGATCGCCTGGCTTCCTGAATAGTCGAACTCGCCCGCTTCGCCGATTTTCAAGGCGCCGGAACCGAGAATCAGAACTTTTTTAGGCTTTAAGGGAAGATAATTACCGAACATGGACAAACCTCGAACGTGCGATCATACGTACAAATTCATCGAATAAATAGGCGGTGTCGGTTGGGCCGGGACTGGCTTCGGGGTGGAATTGCACCGAGGCGAACGGCCCGGAAACGCAGCGGATTCCCTCGTTGGTTTCATCGTTGACGTTGACGAACCAGGTGTCCCAGTCGTGGGGTAGAGAGTCGTTATCGACCGCGTAGCCGTGGTTCTGGCTGGTGATGAAGCACCGTCGGGTAAGCAAGTCCTGAACCGGCTGATTTTGCGAACGGTGGCCGTAGGGAAGCTTGTAGGTATCGGCTCCGGCGGCTAGTGCAAGCAATTGATGTCCCAGACAGATGCCGAAAACCGGCTTGTCCCGCTTCAACAATTTGCGAAGGTTGCCGATCAGGATTTCAGCGTCTTTGGGGTCGCCCGGTCCGTTGCTGATAAAGTAGCCGTCTACTTCATCGTACATGCTTTCCAGATCGTAATCCCAGGGAACGACCGTTACGCTTAAATCGCGTTTGAGAAGACTACGTAGAATGTTGCGTTTCATGCCGCAATCCACGAGCGCGATATGGATGTTTCCTCGTTCATATTTTTGTGGGGATTTGCAGGAAACGAGGTCCACCACTTCCGGCATATTTACTTGGGGCAGCTCGGCCAAGCGCGCCGTATCACTTTCCGGCAGAATTTTTCCTCGCATCGTGCCTTTTTCACGCAAAAGGCGGGTCAATGCGCGGGTATCCACGTCTTCGATAGCGGGAATTCCCTGCTCACTCAACCATTGCCCCAGGGTTTTGGCGGCTGCGTGGTGGCTGTGACGCTCGCTATGGCGGGTGACGATCAACCCCGATACCTGAATCCGATCGGATTCGAACGGCCAGGGCAGGCCATCGCGTTCTTCCGGTTCGGGAACGCCGTAGTTGCCTTGCAGCGGATACGTGCAGACGAGAATTTGACCTTTGTAAGAGGGATCGGTAAGGGTTTCGACATAGCCGGTCATCCCGGTGTTGAACACCACTTCTCCTTCGAATCCCGTAGAAGCGCCGAAAGATCGGCCTTCCCAGATGCTATTGTCTTCGAGAACCAGTTTCACGCGAAAATCTCCCTTGGATAATGAACGGATCGGTTTCTTGGTTGCGTTTCGGGTGTGTCATGTTCCGTCGAGGCCATCGAGCCATTCCCGAATGGTGGTTGCGTAACGAAGTCCTTCCATCATGGAAACATCGTTGTGTCCCGCTTGGGGAGCAAGATACAGTTTTTTGGACGTTTCGGCGCGTTCGAACAGCTTTTTTCCCTCTTCGACGGGAATCAGGTCGTCTTTTTCGCCGTGGATCACCAAAAGCGGACTTTGCAAAGCCGGAATTTTTTCAATGGAAGCATAGCGTTCCGACTTGAATATCGCATCGGCGGGCAGAATCGGAATCAGGTTACGTGCCACAGACGGAATGGACGTAAATGTGGATTCGAGAACCACGGTACGAAAGCGTTTGTTCTGTGCAATCTCCGTGACGACGGCTCCTCCCAGCGATTTGCCGAAAAGCACGATGTCGTTTTCGTTGAGATTCAGCGTTTTTTCGGCATAGTCCAGCGTTGCATAACCGCATGAAAACAAAGAGGATTCGCTTGGAGTTCCCGTGCTTTTTCCATAACCCGGATAATCGACGAGCAGCAATCCGCAATTCAGTGTTAAAAAGTCTTCCCGTATAAGCGCCCATTCATAGACCGATTGAGCGTTTCCATGGAAAAAGACGATGGTGGGTTGCTGGGAGGCGGCAGGCCAATACAGGGCATGGACGCGGTTGCCGTCTTCGGTGTCGAAAAAGCACTCTTTGGCATCTCTGGCGTAGGAAGGAAGAGGGGCTTCCGGCTCCAAATGGGTCGGATGGTAGAGAAATTGACGCACGATCGATTCGAACATGACCTCCACCCCGTTTTCCTTGTGTATTGACGTCGCCGCTTCGATCGACGTCCGAGAATCGTTGCGTATTCTTACTATATAAGGTTCATGCTTCGCAACCAAAATTGACGCATGGCGGAAACATTTTTTTCAGCACCCGGATTCTCGGCGTTGTGGAGGAAATTCGTGACACTATCAGAAAAATAGTTGTCGAGAGATTATTTACTAACTGATGACAAAAAATCACCTCCCAATCAGGTGAAAAATCACATGGTCAGTCTTGAGTAATGCCGAAAAAGAATGAATATTATTAACTTGTTAGCGAGATGTTAGTGGTGTTTCGTTTATAATTTTTTCCAACCTTGATTCATCGTCTCATCCTGATTCCGAAGATTGGGGCTATTCACTTTTTCGTCCTTCATGATTGATAGAACGTCGCAATCATTTTTAAGCTTACGTCCGATCAGAGCGTTACCTTGCAGGATGGGATCTTCCGTATGCATTAGTTTGGAAAGGTGATTTACGTAAGCATGCGGATTATCTTTCATGAGGATACGAATCACTTCATGGGTATCAAAACTGTTTCCGCATTGGCTTACGGCATTTTCCAGCATTTCAGTGCTTATCTTCTGGTCTGCGCTCATTGTTTCAACTCCTCTTCGTAGATATTGTTTACCACCAATTGAAACTTTTATGTTCCATATGAAAAGAACACAAAAGCTAATATCTAGAAATACACCATTTTATTCGACATCTTTAAAAGCGAGAGTAAATTGGCAAAGGTGGGTTAGCACGCTGCAAGTAAACAAACCAAAATACTGATTAAGATTACTTAGTATATCTAATTATGCAGAAAGATTTTGTTGAAAGCCAGAAAATTTTAAGAAAATATGTCATGTTTGCTGTGGTTGTGCATCAATATATTTACCGCGTGTCGGATCAATCCCAAACCGTTGCGGGAGGTGGTGGAAACCCTTGATCTTTCACTAAATCCCGGATTTGGCGACGGATTTGCTCTTCGGTCAGATCGAAACGAAGCTGTCGGAATTTCATTCGAGCGTGTTGTAAATGGATCAAGGCATCCTCGGAATTTCCCGAGGCAATCGCCAGCCAGCCACGTGCCAGTTCCAAACGTGCAGAACCGTTCGCGGTCTGGACGAGGTTATCTTTTTGCCAGCGCTCCAGTTCTTCTCTGGCCTCTGGCAAACGTCCGGCGACCAACAACGTTTTGAACAACAACGAGCGAATGGCTCCTTCATCGGATTCCTTCGTACCGTGCTTTTTCAAGGCGACGCTCAAGAGATTATCCACCTGACGGGAAACGGGAGACTCCAGCCGTTTGGCCAGTTCTACCTGATCTTCTTTTCCCAATTTGGCGAAGCTTTGCAGGTATTCGATGAAATCCCCCGATTTTTCATAAACTTCCAACGCTGCCAGCACGATCCAGTCTTCTCGCTTGCGTTCTTTGGGTTCGTTCCAAGTGACTCCTACGGACGCTTCGAACTCCTCGTCTTCCAGTTCCAACAAAGATCCAAGACGGTCCATGGGGAGACGTAGACCGATATCGAACAGGTTGGGTCGCTTCTCGCCACAGACGATTTCAAGCACCCGATAGCCTCCCCGACTCGGAACACTGTAGGCTTCGTAGGCATTGGCGGTTCGTCCCGTACTCCAAAATCGGTAGGTTGGACTTACGGAATTGGCTTGTACCAGAAAGCCGAGGTCATCGGTCCACTGGGACAGGATCGAGCAGTCAATCTGGCTGTTACGATTCGATCCATAGGAAACATGACGATAAAAGCCGCTTTGTCCGGGGGAAAGCTGTTGGGCTTCTCGTTGAGCCTGTTCGGCCAGAAAACGTTCCGCTTGGGGTAGTCGGCGGGGGGGACCTTCCGGAAGCCATTGATTCCATATGGAAATATTGACATGCATCGCTTTGGCGAAGTCCTTGGATTGAACCGACATCGCAGTAGCGATTTTAATGTCGTCCGGCTTCGAATCCCCAACGTACAACGGCACGATAGAAGCGTTGCGCCGCCCGTGATTTTCCTCGCCAATGTCGAATTGCAGGTAATACCAACCCTTCTTTGAAAGAGTTACATCGAGGGAAAAACGACCTCCGAGATAGGGAACGAAACGTTTGCGAATCGTTCCATCAGGAGCGAGAACTACGAACTGAAGGCGGCCGATATCGTCGGTGACGGTTCCCGAAAGGTGAAACGGCTGATTCGCTTGAATCCAGGACGGCAGGGGATGATCGAACGCGACATCCCGTCGGATCGTCAGTAAAGCAACGATGATTTCCTTGTCGTTTCGGGCGGTTGCAACCCCCCAAAACCGGTAACCGTTTTGCTCCAGGGTCAAAAGCCTTGGCATGATTTTTTGAGCAAGCTCGTGCTCATCCGAACTTTTGAACCATGCCGCGTGGAAGGGCAGGGCATATTCTCCAGCATCGGCCAGAATACGAGCGGCGTAACGGTTGGGGCTTTCGCCATCGGTGACCAACCCAAGCTCGGCAAGCTGTTTGGCGGCTTGATTCAAAACGGGGTCAGGCGTCGGAACGTTTTTGGGATGTCCTTCTTTTTTCGTCCACTCGCTGTAGAGGCTGTCGATTTCCTGCCAGAGCGATTGGTCGAGGGCATCGTTTTCAACCGGCACCTGACGATCGAGAACCCAGGTCGGTTTCGTGGAACACGCAACGGAGAGCGACGAAAGAAGCAGGAAAAGTGTAGTAAATTTCAATAGATTCGGCATATATAGAACCTGACAAACAGAGATAGGGTACATGTAAATTATCCAAGTTAAAAGATAGCATGCCTCGGAGAAAGCCGATAGGCAAAAATCGGATTTCTTGCGCATGGGTTGGAAATAATTGTGTAATAAACCCACATTTTGCGAAAACGAAACATTGATACCCATAAAAAAACCCCGGCTTATGCCGGGGCTGAACTGCTTGAACCAGGGGAGGGAAGTGAAGAAGGGTGCATTCCGGAAAGGCCAAAACACTACGGAGATAGGGCCAAGAACCTCCGTAGTCGCAAACGATCCCAAAGGAAAGAACCGCTCCCGCCGGTTGCTCAGCAGGTTCACCCTTAAAATAAAGCAAACGGTGTGCCAAACTCTTTGAGTTTTGTCCTTTGTGGAGATTCGTATAGAAAAACAATAGGTTAGGAGAATTAGAACCCGTTTGGGACTGCCAGGGAATCGGGATAAAATCGTAAAAACCGGACAATATTGTCACACTTGAATGAATGCAGGTCTGAATTCTTTCCACAGGTTTGAATTGTTTACATTGTAAGAATACCTAACCCGCATAATTCATGAAGAATCACCTACGACTTGAAAACTCTTGATCTTTCATTCGTTTCCCGATTTTTTATACTCAACATACTGTAAAGTATGCTTCCGTTAAAAAATCACTCCAACTTCATTAAAGTTCTTCGGTTTTCGGCGTCTCGCTACGATCCTCATGAAGTATGCGGGCTAACGGTCAGGGTTTGTCCGAAGGTTGCGAGCAAATCGGCGGGTTGAAGATCTCCCACGAACCGTCTTTATTCTGCTGAATTCTCCGGAACCCTTCGGGCGTACGTCGTAAAACAAAGGTGCCAGGAGCGTCGATGTTGGTGGGCAGGATGAAATTCATTCGGTTCGGACAACCGGAACTTTCGCCACGGAACTCCACAGTTACATCGGGAGCGCGAACGACTTTGTTGCTTTTCCAATATTCACAGAGGGATTCGGCATCGAAAAGAGCCGCCAGCGATGCGTTTTTCGGGACAGTTCGGCTTTCGAAAATCGAACGATCTCGAATCGTTAGGCAATTGTAGCGTTTTTCGTCGTAGGGTAACCCCAAAGGGTAGCTCCAGAGCCACGCCACCCACAATCCAAACGTGTCCAACTCGGGACGATGAACGCTTGGCGAGGTACTTAGCAGGCGAATTTTGGCTTCGGGTTGCCCGATGATTTTATTCAACCATAGCTCGCTGTTGATGGCAATCGGCCACCAGTCGATCAGGTACAGGCGCTCGACATTTTCTCCGGCGACGGCTTCCCGGACCGAATTCAGGTCGTTGTGAATCCAGCGAGAACCTTGCGCATTGTGGCGGCTCAAAATGTGGCTTGTGAAACACCAGAACACAATCATGACCACAAACAGCGTCTGTGCCAGTCTCCGCCTTTTGTATCTTTGCCATACCCAGGAACCCGTAAACGCGAAAAATGCGGGTAAACAGAAATACAGGTAGCGTGGAGCGGAATGTATGGCGAGCATCGGCAAAAGAAACAATCCCAGCACGATGGCCGAGAAGATCATATACCGAGAACGAATACGAAAAACGCAAAGGCTTAAAAATACAAACAAAATGACGGCCAGAGCAATCGTTCCGGCGCATGATGAAAGATCGGCGTGCATGAAAGAAGGAGGTGCCAGACCGGTCATCATGGAAAACAGAGAGGAAACAAACTGAAAGCTCAAAACGCAACATGGGCCTTTTTGCCAAAACAAGAACCAATTGGTTTTGCTCATGGAAACGGTATTGTCCGGGTGAACGCTTGCCCAATAGGCCGCCCAGGAAAGAGTTCCCGCCACCAACAAGTAAGGCCAGAGCTGTTTGAAGAAGTCGCGTTTTTTCTGAATCAAACCGAGAAGCAATGCCGAGGCGATACCCATGGCTGCCGATTCTTTGGACAGCAATCCCGCCCACAAGGCGACAACAAGAACGAACGCTACCGCTATCTTTTTGAATTTATTTTTGTTTTCCTCTGATCTGTGGAAAAAGAAGAATCCCCAGCCCGAAACGATCATACAACAGGTTACCAGCAGGTCGTTACGGGAACTGATCCATCCCACGGGTTCTACAGCCAGCGGACTGACTCCAAAAGCCAAAGCTATGGGGAGCGCACCGGGAAAGGCCAGCCGTCTCAGCAATCCCAAAAACAAAAGCACATTGAGCAGATGCAGCAACAGATTTTCAGCATGTGGAGCCAATGCCCAGTCACCAAATAAAGCCAAGTCCAGTTTGTGCCATAGGGTCGGCAAAGGACGAAGATAGAGTACGTAATCCATCGAAGGCCGATTGACGGCGTCCGGCGCGGCGAACCAGAAGCGATCCAGTTCCTTGGCGGGGGTTGTCCAGAATTCCCAGGCGGACTGTTGTCTTTCGAGGTGATGGTAGTGGAAAAAATCGTCCATTTGGAACCAGCCGGTAAGCTGTGGAAAATGAACGATAAAAACGACAATAAAGGCAATAAAATAAGGGATATTTCGACGAACGAACGAAGTTCGCCAACCGCCGTCTGCGGAAGTCCCCATCTCCTGGCTCCTTGAGGGAGCCATCAGTTGGCGTTGTAATCCGTAGGACGCTGTCGATTGGACGAAGCGTCGTGATAGCTAAACGTTTTCAATAGGTTAGAGATCTGATCCGGCTTGACATCGGGGGTGATACCCTCGGACATCAGCACGCTGATGCGATCCTGTACATCTTGAAATGTGGGATCGAGAGTAATGATGGATTGGAAGTAATAGTAAGCTCGTGCTGAATTGCCCATTGCAATATATATTTCACCCAACTCGTATCGAACTTTTTTGATGTCTTCCTGAGCGATATCCTCACAAGCAAGCGTCTGACTGAGAAAATGAGCGGCGCGTTGAATGTTGCCTTTTTGCACGTAACACAGTGCAAGTTGCATTCCGCTATCCACGGAAGGCTTGACGTTCCAGACCTGAAGGAACTCGGAAATGGCATCATCCAGCATTTCCATTTCACGATACGCCAGACCCAGATTGTAGTGTGTTACGTGGTCTTCTTCACCGGTTTCGTTGAGTTCCGGTGCCGGTTCGGGGGAAGTAAGCAGAGAATCGAAATCCGACTCTTCCAGATCGTCCCAGATTTCCTCGGCTAGATTGAAATACTCCGACTCTCCTTCTTTGCCGGAAGGTTTGGCTTGATCTTCCGGTGCGTCATATTCCTTGGTAGGAGTAGGTTTTTTTCCTTCGGAAGAATCACGTTTCGATCGCTCTTCCTCCAGGATTTTATCTGGTTCCTCGCCCATAGAAAGTTTTGCCAGCAATTCGGGGTCCATGTCGGCTTCACTGATCTGCAAAACGACACTTTGTGACTGCGAGGGGGGAGGAACTTCCTTCGGTTCTTTCTTGGCAGGGGGGTCATAGAGTGGCAGATTGAACGACATCGCCAACGATCCGGCCCAGTTTTCGGAAGCACGTTGGGCTTTTCGCATCCCCGGCTCTAGCTCAAGCACTTCGTGGATGATGTTGATCGCCTCTTCGAACAATCCCTGCGCGGCAAAAAATTTGGCTTCCCGATACATTTGTTTCGGGGTTGGTGGAGCGGGAGTTTTCTCTTCCATCGGATCCTGACCTGGAACGGCTTTTCCAAGTACAGGTTGATCTTCGATAGATAAATCTTCCTCTTCATCGTCGAAATCGAGCAACAACTCCTGATCGATATCCCCGGACGGCGGAGCCAGTTCACCTTCGAACGGCGGAGGGAAGGTTTCGTCATCTCCCATCTCATCCGAGGCGTACATGGGTTGAATTTTGATATCGGGCGCTTCTTTTTGGTTTTGATTCAGATCGACGTTGGCATCGTCCCAATCGACATTCAAATCGCTTTGCACCAACTCGCGAAGTTGTCCTGCAAGTTTCGTCGAGTCGGCATGCCCCACTTTATCGCGGAACATGGCCGATTGGGCCTGATCGTAAGTAAGTTCAGCCGCTTGCCCCAATACGCTTTTGGCTTCTTTGAGGCGATTTTGTTCGAGATAAATCGCGCCCAGATGCAAGGCTACCCGGTTGATGTCCGGTTCACTATACGTTGCAGTATACAAATCTTTCAGCTTCAGCAGGGCTTCTTCATGATCGGGGAAGTAGTCCAGAATGGTCTGAAGCGCGTCCTCCGATTGGGAATGCAAGCCGTAGCTGGCGAAAACGTCCGACTCCAGAAGTAGATTTCGGATGTCGTTTTCGTTCGGGATCTGATCTTCCGAGGGCTGTTCCATCGCCTCTTGGGCTTCTGCCGTGGCGGAGGGAGGAAGAGGAACCTGCGTAAAGTGGGGATTCGTTGCTTGAATCTGCTGTGGCAATTCCGAAACAACCGGTCGGGGCGGCTCGTTATATTGCGGACCCGGATCTTCGTGCATGGGTGGAAAACCGTGGATGGTTTTCTCCAACGAGGGTTGTTTGGGTGCTGTCGGCTCTGAAACGGGTTCCGGTGCATGATGCACGGGATCGGGTGGAAGATCGGTTGCGAGAGGCTCCAAGGTTTGCAACAGAGCCGATGTGTCTCCATAATTCGCTGGAGCGCTTTTTTGCGGACCTCGTAACGCGGCGAGATCGCTTTGGATTTTTTGATCGCTGGGGTCGAGGCGAAGCATGGCCTCGTAGACTTTGATCAGATTTTCACGATCGTTTTTCTTCTTGAGAACCCGGATGATTTCACGGTAGACCGTCAATCCTTTGGGAATCTGCTTGATAGAAACAAAGGCATTGGCCAGCAGTTCGAGAGTTTCGAGGTTTTCCGGTTCGCCTTTCAGAGCGATTTGCAGACGTACGAGAGCTTTCTTGAAATTTCCCTTACGAAGGTAATACCTGGCCAGATCGCGTCCTCGGGCGACATCGCCCGGATTGTGTTTAAGGAAACGGTCGAGAACCTTGGAATAATCGTTAACCCGCCCGGAATCTTTGAGTTCGCTCAGAATCGCTTCGAACTCCATGATTCCCTGATCGCGCCGATGCAACTTGAAGTAGGTTTCGGCGAGCATGATCTTGTTGGGCAGATTCCCCGGATCAAGCGCACGGATCTTGATGTAAATATCCAGAGCGTCTTTGTAGAGTTTTTTCTCCCGATAATACAGGCCCATTTTGGAATATTGCTGGATTGCCTCCGGCATCAGGCCCATTTGCTCGTACATTTCGCCAAGCTTTCCGTGCAACTTGGCGTCGTCGGGATCGAGATTGAGGATCTGTTTGTAAACGGCAATGGCCTTCAGATAATAGCCTTGCTTGATGTATAGTTCGGAAACCTGCTTGTACATCGTCAAGGCTTCCGCCGTGTTCCCCATGCGGGAATGCAAATCGCCTACTTTTTGAATCGTGCGTTCGTCCGAAGGATCGTCGGCGAGGATACGCATGTATTCCTTGATGGCACGATCCAGTTGTCCGCGCTGTAAATAGCGCATAGCGACGGCAGAGATTTTTTCCTTTTTGGCCACGTTTACCTCGTGTGTGCCCGTGATGAAAACTGTCGAACGTGCAGTTTACTTTCCCTGGCCAGAAAGATCAACCAAACTGTTTTTTTACTTCTTTCATGGCTTCGTTGGCCATTTCCAAGGTTTGTTTGACATCTTCCTCGGTATGGGCGGAGGAAATAAACCAGTTGTGGTGGGGATGGAAAAACGCACCCCTCTTGGTGACTTCCGCACAGAAAAGCTGGTTGCGGCGGAAATCCGTTTCATCCTCGAACGAAACGAAGGGAATCGATGGCGGGCCGGTGATCTTCAACTTCAGGCCGTTTGCCTCACCGACTTCTTTCAGACCGTTTTGCAAAAGCGTTCCAATATGCAGCATTTTCTCGATGGAACCTTCTTCTTCCATCACCGTTAGTGCCGCCAGTGCAGCCGCCATGGAAACGGCGCTTCCCCAGAAACTTCCGGTAAGGAACACTTTGCTTGCAGCGCTCATGTAGGCTTGTCGTCCCGTGCAGGCACTGATGGGATAGCAGTTGCCCAACGCCTTGGAATAACAGATCAAATCGGCTTTTCCATTGAAGTATTCGACCGATCCGCCCATATGCAGGCGAAAGCCTGCCCGAACGTCGTCGATGATCAGCAGCGCACCGTGTTCGTCGCAGAGTTTGCGAATGCCGGGGTACCAATCGTCCTCGGGCAGTACCATGTCTCCGAATGCCGGATGATGGAACGGAGTGAGGATGATGGCGGCCACCTCGTCGGGGTTTTCGTCGAAAAGAGCCTTGATGGACTGTACGTTGTTGTATTCACCCAACAAAATGTTTACACGATCCGCTTGGGTCAAGCCGCCATGTCCCGGCGTACACCAGGCATGGGCACCGTGATATGCACCTTTGCACATGATGACTTTATCGCGTCCGGTGTGTTCGCGAGCCACCTGGAGCGACCAGCTCGTCATATCCGAACCGTTTTTACCGAAAACCGCCCAGTCGGCGGTATCGCTGATTTCCACCATTTTTTCAGCAAGTTTGACCATCACAGGCGCGGGATGATTGAGGGTATCTCCCAATTCCCGTTGACGGTTGGCGGCTTCTTCCACTTTCGGGTGATTGTATCCCAAAGCCATAGGACCGTAGGCGCACATCCAATCGATGTAGCGGTTGCCGTCCAGATCCCAGTAATGCGCTCCTTCGGCACGAACAGCATAGTAGGGATAGGAGCCGGGAACGGTCAGAGCAGGGCTGGTATGTCCATAAATGCCGTTGGGAATGACGTTGACGGCACGAGAAAACAGCTCTTGCGAGGCATCGAACGTATAGGTTTCCATCTGATCCTCCTAGTTTTCGGACGGTTGGAGGTAAACACCGAGGCGATCCATGACGACGTTGACGTTATCCGCCAAAGGCAGAAAGCCCGTCATGCGGATATCGCAGGCACCTAAAGCACCCATGGCGTCGATACGACCCTGCAACAATTCCCAGGCGATATCGAGGTTTTTGATTTCGAGGGTTACGGTGGGGTTGGCAATCGGTCCCTTACCCGGTGTGACAACGCCTTGACGGATGAACAAATGCGCTTCCGGGCCATCGTCGAGGACTTTGATCAAAAACGTTCCATCCGGTGTGCTTTTGGAAAACCATGCCATTTTTTCGTCATACTCGACAAGTTCCTTTACACCTGCCAGCGCCGTATAAAGCATGCAACGTACCAGAAATTCTTTGGTTTTCGGATCGTTGCCGGAATCTTTCAACGTTTTGTCGGGATCGCCCAACATGGCTCCGAGTCGATCAGCAAGTTTTTGAAAAGCCATCAGCTTGGGCAGATTCCAAGGTTTCCAGACGTAAGGAACGGGAACGGCTTTTTCCCCGGCGAACAGCTTATTGAGCAACTCGGGAGAGGGAAACCACAGACCGGTATCGGCGCTTCCCCCCGGATCGCGTACCACGTCGAGGTTACCGTTGCGAAACATCAGACGGACAGCTCCGAGGCGCATGGCCGAGAGTTCGATCGAACCGGTGCAGTTCGATGCGATTTTTCGGGCCTCTTCGTCAAATTCCACCAATTCCGTCAACCGTGGAACCACGGCGAACAGATTCAAGCGAGCTAAAACCATCGGATTCAGTTTCATGACCCACCTTTCCTCGGACTGTTCGAGAAGATTTCGATCGTCTTCGTCCTGTGAATTCAGTTGGCAAATTCCGCTGTTAGAACCTTTGGAACCAATGTATCCACAGCGTGGCGGGAAAGCAAGATTTGTTTATTTTTCCACAGCTTCGGTTGTCACATTATTGCAGGAAAAACAGAATTAGAGGATAACGGATCAGGTGTTTTGATTTAGAGGTGGTTTTCAACGTATCTTGACGATTTTTTGTCATCAAGCTTTTTTCAACTCTTCAAGACAATCGGCGATTCGTCGGCAGTGCTCTTTGGTTTCCATGCCAAGGAGCATTTTCACCGAATCGTATTGGGAGGAAGTGCTTTGAATCGCTTCGAAAAACTTCTTTTCGACGATGGATTTCTCGTAATTCATCGACAATGTCAAAACCTGTATAAGAGAAAGTTTACCTGAGTTCACTTTTTCAATGGAAGCTCGAATTCCATCGAGATACACGTTCAGCGCGGGCATTTTGAAACGTCCCGGAACGCCTTCGAGCTTGCCGTTTCGCACGACATCGATCAACTCTGATATCAGTACAGCGTGTTTATTTTCTTCTTTTTTCAGGGCATGAAAAAATGTCTCCTGTTCGCTAAAAGCCACGGAACAGGCTTCATAAAATTCAGCCAGAGCCAACTCGATGTTTTTCAGTTTTTCAAGGATTTCAATGACTTGCTTCATAACGGTTGCATTCATGGGATTGCCGTTTCTAGTAGAGGGAAACAAACGAAATCTCATTGGGTTCGCATCAAGAGCGAACATATGCATAGTTTAACACAAATCTAACAATCATTGTGAAGCTTTAGTATAGAAAATTCCGGATAAACTCTACACGACCGGACAAGTTTTATTGCCCGTCAAGAAAACCGGTCAATGCGTGAATGTATTTTTCATAAGCTTCATACTGAGGAATGTGACCGACGCCGGGTAGCAACACAAGCCGTGCTCCCGGAATGGCGGCTTGTGTCTTTTTCGCCAGGTCGCCATAAAGCCCGAGAGTGGCACGGACCTCGTCCGAAACGAGATTCTTGCCAAGCGCGGTACGGTCGCGATCACCGATAATCAGCAGTGTCGGCACCTGGATCAGATTGAATTCATAGACCACAGGTTGGGTGAAAATCATTTCGTAAGTCAGTGCCGAGTTTTTGGCGATTTGCCGATAGTCCGGCCCCTTGATCCAACCGATCTGCAAGTCAACCAGAGGCTCGTACTCAGGTTTCCACACGCCATCGAAATAGCTGGCCGTCATATAGGCTCGTACTTTGTCCGGCGTCTTTTTAAGTTCCTGATCGAACCACCAGTCTACCGGACGATAGGGAACCTTCCGCTTCCAGTCTTCGAGTCCGATGGGATTGACCAGGATCAAGGAAGCCGTGCGTTCGGGAAACATCAGAGCAAAGCGAGCCGCAACCATGCCCCCCATGGAATGACCGACCACATGAACGTTTTCGATTCCCAGGGATGCGAGCAGATCGGCTGTGTTTGAAGCCATGCCATGGAAAGAGTACTGAAAGTTCTCCGGCTTGCTGGATTTGCCAAAGCCGATCTGATCCGGCACCACCACACGATAGCCCAGATCGACAAGCGGAGCAACGCTGTTGGCCCAATAAGCACCGGAGAAATTTTTTCCGTGGAGCAGCAGCACCGCTTGACCATTGCTAGATTCCGGTTTTGGGCGAACGTCCATATAAACTATGTCCAGGCTCTGTCCCTGGGAAGTCACGACAAAGGTCTTGGTTTCATACGGGTAGCTAAAATTACGAAGACGTGCATCGTATCCTTCGGACGGACCGAGCGCCTTGGCTTGGGATTGAGCGCTGTCAGAGCCACGAAACGAACCATCGGTCGCACAAGCCGTAACCATCAAAATTACCGCAATCATCGTAAAAATTATTTGAATCGACCGGGGCGATGGAAACTGATTCGCCGGAGTTATCCTCTTCATAGTTGCACTGCCTTCCTTCTCGTACATGCCATTGACGATAGACTGATGAGCAGTCGAACGACAGGTACTCACCATAAGTTAGCTACAACTAAAACTGGTATCGATTCTGGAAAAATCAATCGTTCTGAGAATGAAATGTGGGCTTGGACTCACTGTACGGAGCTTTGTCGTCGTTTTTCAACAACGATCCTGTGCTTGCTTGCACCCATGCAATTGACGTAATAGACCAAATAGCATATAATTAATATCGTTTCACATAGATCATCATCATATTTCCCTTTTTCTACCGGTAGGAGCCAGAAAGGTTGCGCCATGAAACGGAAGGTTATTCTTGGTAGTACATTCGTACTCGTCTTGGTTCTGTGTCTGGGATTGAATATCGGATGCAGCGACGACAAAAACAACACGCAGGAGAACCCAGAGGCCGATATCGATGAGGTCGAGGATGACGCATGGGAAGAAGTTCTTGCTGATGGCGATACGACAACCGAGGAAGACATCGTGGAGGCAGAGGAAGATCTCGTCGATGCCGAAGAAGACCTTGCCGATGGCGATGAGGAAGAAACCGAGGAAGACGTTGCCGAGGCAGAAGAGGAAAGTGTGCCGGAGCAGTACTGTTTGATACTGACAAGCGGTTCGGATGTGGAATGCGACGGAACGCCGGAAACTTGCCAAAGTCTTTCCTACGATGAAAATGGCAATAAACTGACCGCGGAAGTTGACAACGATTGCGACGGAGTGACGGATGTTTGTCATTCCTTTACCTACGATGACAATGGGAACATACTGACCGTTCAATTGGATGTCGATGGCGATGGCGTGCCGGATAGAAATTGCTACACGTATACGTACGACACTCAAGGAAACCAATTGACAATTAAACAGGACAGCGATTGCGATGGCACCTTCGATATAGGTTGCGTAACCAATACGTACAACACCTTGGGGAATCAATTGACGACACAAACAGACAACGATTGCGACGGCACCCCGGATCGTTTGTGCGATACTAAAACGTTCGACGATCAGGGGAACATGCTGACGGATTTCTATGATTTCGACTGCGACGGCTCACCGGATAATTGCCTGACCAATACCTACGACGACATGGGGAATAAATTGACGAGAAAGGTGGACAGCAACTGCGACGGGACACCGAACAATTGCCAAACCTTTACCTATGACGACATGGGGAATGAGTTGACGAAACAGCTTGACGACGATTGCGACGGTACACCGGATTCATGTTACACCAACACGTACGACGACCAGGGGAATGAGTTGACGGAGACGTTGGATAGCGACTGCGATGGCACGCCGGACGACCATTGCAAGACCTACACCTACGATGATCTTGGATGCCGGACGAGCTATTCCCATGACAGCGATTGCGACGGTACGCCGGAAACTTGCAATAATTCTGCGTACAATGACTCAGGAAACCCACTGAGTTATTCCAATGACGACGATTGCGATGGCACGCCGGATGCAAATTGCGCGTCCTACGCATACGATGTTCAGGGCAACGAGTTGAGCTATTCCCTTGACCCCGATTGCGATGGCACACCGGATGAGAGTTGCCGGTCCTACACCTACGACGACAAGGGCAATCGGTTGACCGAACAGAACGACAGCGATTGCGACGACGAAACGCCGAACAGTTGCAAAACATATACCCTCGACGAACTGGGGAACGTGCTGAAAGAATCCAACGACAACGATTGCGATGGAGTCGTGGATTCTTGCGTGGATTACACCTACCAATGCTTCTACGAATAGGAGAGTAGGGCAGGGAACCTTAGAATAAAAATACCACGAGTCGGGCTATCTCATCGTTTGCAAGAGATCGAGCAGGATTGCATCCTGCTCGAAGGGGTTTTCAATCCAAAACATGTGGAGCACGATACAATCGCACTCCATCTCAGATGATGTTGATTTATTCAGGCAATCACAAACCAGAATCTACTTTTTTCGAAAAAGAATTTGGAAAAATCCTATGTTACTCCCTCGAAATTGATCTACATCGTTTACTACAAAGCAAATATATCCTCCAGTTGATAATTCCTTGGGCAGATCGTAAATTTTATTATTTTTTACTTGTTTTAGTCTTTTTGACTTTAGCATTTTTTTGCAACACTCATCTTCTCTATCCTCAGTATATCCTATAAGGAGAGCTCCATGTGGATAACTCTTTTCCACCATATTCGTATCAATAGAGTAATGAGGAAATTTTTTCCCGAATTTACCATAGTATTCCTTCGAGTCTGGCAACTGCGGCAAAGGTCGTTCTCGATCTTTATCTACGTAACTTTCCTCTTTTTGACCATGCCAGTCTACAAAGTTATGCCGTGCATAACGTGAAAAAAATCTAGATACTACGTTTATTTGAGAACAACTTAATCCTAGACTCTTAAGAGGAAATTGAATGATTTTTTCGTAATCATCAGGATAGTAATTCTTATAGTACGCCTCGCCACATTTTTCTTGTTTTTTCTCGTTGCTAAGTTGTTGATTTTCTAATGTGTAACATCTCTTTTCGTCACAATATTGATTGGTCTGAGAAGAAATAGAATAGTCGTAATTTTCAAGAATTTCGATCAAACTAAAACCTTTGCAAACTACGTCATATGCAATCATGCAATGCTTTCTTTTATCATCACACGCCTCTTTTAAATTTTCTTTGAATTGTTTATTCCTGCATTCTCTAAATTTTTCACAAGCGTCTAGATCCGCAATTAGCCCCTCATATTCACATACACTATTTAGCTGCCCGTAAAACTCTGCGGGAATTGGTAAGCCTGTAGTCACTTTTCCTAGAATGTTTTCAACTTTGATACTCTCGCCGTTATTCAATTTTATTCCGGTATTTGTCCACGTACTTGCAGCGTGAACAAAATAGCTATACGTATCTCCGTATTTAGTGGCGTTACCAACAATTTTGATATCGTCATCAACTCGTAATTTCACATCAAACAAATCAAGTATCTTCAAGCTGCTAGACAGCAAGCCACCCCAAAACACTGCAATAATCAGCAAAAAGACAAACAGCTTTCCTATCCCACACCAAAAACATTCGCTAGACATGTCGTTTAGCTCTTGATATGCAGAAGCGAATCGTCCTACAAAGGGAGATCTATTTAAAGTGTGTAACCATTGGTTTGTTTTCCTGGCCTTAATGGGATTCTTTTTAAGGTGCTTACGCGTTATTTTCACAATTTCTTTCCTCCCTCACATCAGGTCGGGTGATTTCACTCGACATTGCTTTTCATTCAGCATCAACATTCGAATCAAACAATTGTCGGTGTTCTCCGTAATAACCATGTTTCAAATATCTGTGATACGTTGACCATTTCCATTCATCAGGATTTTCATCCAAACCATGCTTTATTGGATTGAAATGAATGTAATCAAAGTGACGGGAGAAATCATTTTCATCCCTTATGGTGTGCTCCAAAAAACGATGCTGCCATAACCCGCTTTCCCCTTTCCGAATTTGACTTTGCGAGCGGCATCTGTCCAAATCCAAACGGCTCTTCATCTGATGAGAAACAATTCCTTTCACCAGTCGCCATCGGGTAGAATAGTCGGGATCGTTTTTAGGCAGAGACCATATGGTATGAAGATGATCCGGCAATAAAACCCAAGCTACAATCTCGAATGGGTAATTCATTCGAACTCTTTGCAAAGCATTTCGCAAATTGCTACGCAAGGGGGCGTCACATAATATCGGGCGTCGTTGATCGGTAACAACGGTAAAGAAATGCGTTACACCATTAACATACAATCGACTTAGATCTTTCATGCAAGATAGAGTACATTTTTTTCAGTCAAAAATCCAAGAGATTTTCGATGGGGAAAACCATTTTATCGATATGAAAACAACGTATTGCGTTTTGTCGGGTGAAATCACCCGACCTACATCTACTTCTTATAAATCCGGGAAAAAGAATTGATGTCAATTTGGAGATTGAATGATTTTACCTGGCAAGATGGGGTCTTTTCGGAAATTATCAGGTAAAATCACTCAACTTCCTTCTGTTAAAAACATTGAAAATAGTAGAAAATAAAAAAACGCCTGAACCGGGAGCCTCCCGGTTCAGGCGTTGAAAATGTCAGGCTACCCTATTTTCAGCCTTCGCTAGAAACCGCCCGATACTCCAGGGATTTTGCCAGCTTGTAGAAATCGCCTTCCCGTGGGACGAAGCGTAGTTTGGTTTTGAAGGTTTTGGGGTCGATCAGTTCCGGGAACGGAACGTCGTGGATTTCGAGGTTATCCCCAACACTGACCATGTGGGCGTTCTTGCCGTCTTTGATGAAGCGGAACGCGCCCATTCCCAACTGGGAACCCAACAGCACGTCAAAGGCGGACGGCTCGGTGCAGCGGGTGGTGTACCCGATGGTTTCGCTTTTGACCGTGAGTTTGTGTCCAAAACGTTTCAGGTAGCCTTCTTTGAGGCGTTTTCCCCAAAATTTCGCCGATCTTCGATTCCGAAAGTTTCAGGTTGCCGTGCTCGTCTACCGTTCCGGCCTTCATGTCGTCGGGCAGCTTGTCGGCCAGACCTTCGGACACCGTAATGACACCATAGTTCTTGCCGTTTTTCTTGCGGGTTTCGATCATATTCAGCAGATCGTTGACCAACTCGTCGAGATCGAAGCCGGAATCGTAATCCTCCGGGCCGATCATTCGCACCGCCTCACCCGCGATACCCGCTCCCAGCGTATACCAACCGGCCTTGCGACCCATCAGTTCGAGCACGAAATAGCAGTCGGTGGTGTAGGCTTCCTGGTTGTAAACCTTGATTTCCTGACGGGCACGCTCGATGGCTGTAAAATACCCGAAAGTCCACGGAATACCGAAGTAGTCGTTGTCGATGGTTTTTGGAACGTGCACCGTGGGAACACCCAGCAGGCTGAGATAGTACGCGGTCTTCAGCGTGTCGTCACCACCGATGGATACCAGCGCCTGAATGCCCAGATATTCCATGGCATCGAGCACTTTGTACAGATCCCCGGTGTGGGCGGGATCGGCGAGGTGCTCCATTTTCTTGATTTCCTTGCCGCTTACTTTGGAAGGATTGGTGCGGGCCGTCTTCAACAGGCAGCCACCCAACTGGCGGATCTTCGTGACGTGATCGTAATTCAACCGTACGAAGTGCTCGCCTTCCTTGAACAGACGCGGTTTCTCGCGGTCGAATTGGGCAAGGTTTTCGTATCCTTTATAAAAGCCGATGACTTCCCAGCCGTCGTTGAGAAATTGGATCGTCGCCGTAGCGATCACCGCATTGGCACCCGGAGCGGGACCACCGGAAAACAGCATTCCCACACGCTTTTGTCCGATCGAGCGGAATTTTCGAATATCACTGAGCAGATCTTTCTTCTCGGACGGTTCGGTCGTCTTTTTCTTGTTGGTCATGATTTCATTACCTTCCAATAAAATATAGAAAAAACCCACCTCTCCACCTGTTGAAGTGAATTATCCCCCGGCATCATTTTCCGTCTTAGTGTAAGGATGCGAAACGAGGCTGTCAAAAGAAAAGAATCAGGTTCTCCATTTAAAATGCTTTTAGACCGGCAAAACACCGTCACAATGGGCTGAAAATCGTCACAATGTGACGAAAACGAGGAACATTGTGCCCGTGTTTCGTCACAAAATCCCCGTGTTTCGTCACATTGTGCCCGGCTTTTCGATCCTCGTCAGCAGCTTTCGGCAATCATTCGCCGCAGCACCGTATGAAGAATACCGCCGTTGCGGTAATAGTCGATTTCAACTTCGGTATCCAGACGGCAAACCACCTGGAATCGTTTAGGAATTCCATCCTCTCCCGTAGCTTCCACCGTAAGAGACTGCCCCGGCGTCAGCGTCTCGGGCACCTCCAGCCGGAAACGTTCGTCTCCCTTCAGACCGAGACTTTCGAAGGAATCGCCCGCCTCGAACACCAGCGGCAAAACGCCCATTCCGACCAGGTTGGAGCGGTGAATTCTCTCGAAGGATTGCGCGATAACCGCTTTGATTCCAAGAAGATACGTCCCCTTCGCCGCCCAATCGCGACTGGACCCCATGCCGTAATCTTTTCCGGCAATGACGAGCAGCGACGTGCGTTCTTTTCGATAACGTTGAGCCGCTTCGAAGATCGATACCACCTCACCGGTGGGGAAGTGTGTGGTCCATCCTCCTTCGGTGCCGGGAGCCAATCGGTTTTTCAAACGGACGTTGGCAAACGTCCCCCGCGTCATGACTTCATCATTCCCTCTACGACTTCCGTAAGAGTTGAAATTCTCTTGAAAAATCCCTTTCTCCACCAGATATTTTCCAGCGGGGCTATCGGCCTTGATCGCACCGGCCGGGCTGATGTGGTCGGTCGTCGTGCTGTCCCCGACAGCCACCAGCAACCGGGCGTTTTCGATGGAAGACAAGCCCGGTTCCTTGCTCGAAAGGTCGCAAAAAACGGAGGCTCCCGAATGTAGGTGCTCTCCACATCCCAAGGGTAGAGGTTGCCGCTTTCGACGGCAATGCCGTTCCACTCGGCGTTTCCTTCTTCTATGTTCTTGTATTCACTAAGGAAAAGCTCGGGACGAAGCGCGTCCGCAACAACAGCCCGGATCTCTTCATTGGAGGGCCAGAGGTCTTTCAGGTACACGGGCGAGCCGTCGCGATCTTTGCCGATAGGCTGCGTCGAGAGGTCGAGATCCACCGTTCCCGCCAGTGCATAAGCCACCACGAGCGGAGGAGAAGCCAGGAAGTTGGCCTTGACATGCTGATGCACTCGACCTTCGAAATTGCGATTGCCCGAAAGCACGCTCGCCGCCACAAGTTCACCGTCCCGAATGGCTTTGGTTACCGGTTCGGGCAGCGGTCCGCTGTTGCCGATACAGGTCGTGCAGCCATATCCAACGAGATTGAACCCTAACGTGTCGAGGTAGGATGTCAGGCCGCTTCGGTTCAGGTATTCGGTCACGACTTTCGAACCCGGCGCGAGACTTGTTTTGACATGCTTACGAACCGTCAACCCGCGCTCCACTGCCTTTTTCGCGACAAGACCGGCGGCGATCATCACCGAAGGGTTGCTTGTGTTCGTGCAACTCGTAATCGCGGCAATCACCACCGAACCGTGGCGGACCGTCTCCTCCTGACCATCCTCCCACACAACATTCGCTTCTCGTCCCAGATCTTCCTTGCCAAGCTCGAATCCCCGTTTTCCTTGCGGCGCTTCCAGCAACGTTTTCCAGTCGCTTTGCAGACGAGAAACCGGGATCCGATCCTGTGGCCGTTTGGGACCGGCCAACGACGGCTCGACGCTTCCGAGATCGAAGTCCAGCGTTTCCCGTAGATAGGTTCGGGGCGATCGTCGGAGGCAAACAAGCCCTGAGCTTTGGTATAGGCTTCAATCATCTCGATCTGTTCTTTCGAACGCCCGGACAACTCCAGGTAACGAAGCGTTTCGTCATCCACCGGGAAAAAGCCTACCGTCGCACCATATTCCGGCGCCATGTTGGCAAGCGTTGCCCGATCCGGAAGAGACAGGTTTTTCAGTCCCGGTCCGAAGAATTCGACGAATTGCCCCACAACGCCATGGTGACGCAAGACCTGGGTAACAGCCAGCACAAGGTCTGTAGCGGTCGCCCCCTCGGGCAGTTGTCCCGACAGGCGCAATCCGACGACTTTTGGCGGAGTCATGTAGTAGGGTTGACCCAGCATTACCGCTTCGGCTTCGATACCACCCACTCCCCAACCCAGCACGCCCAGACCGTTGATCATCGTTGTGTGGGAGTCGGTCCCGACAAGAGAATCCGAGAACAGCAACGTTTGCGTATCTCGCGTCTCTTTTCGAACCACTCGGGCGAGATATTCGAGATTGACCTGATGCACAATGCCGTTGCCCGGCGGCACCACGCCGAAATTATCGAATGCCTGTTGCCCCCATCGAAGGAAGCGGTAGCGCTCTTGATTGCGCTCCATCTCCTTGTTTTGATTGAAGATAATCGCCGACGGGTCGCGAAAGGCATCCACCTGGACCGAGTGGTCGATGACCAGATCAACCGGTACGAGGGGATTGATTCGCTGGGGATCGCCACCGGCACGAGACATGGCATTTCGCATGGCGGCCAGATCGACCACAGCCGGAACACCCGTAAAATCCTGCAACAGCACTCGGGCAGGACTGAAGGGGATTTCCTTCGTTCCCGGGTCGGCGGGATCGTAAGCCGCGATACGGACAACGTCCTCACGGGTGATTTCTCTGCCGTTTTCGCCACGAAGAACGGATTCGACCAGGACTTTGATCGAGTACGGAAAGCGGTCGACATCGCCCAAACCTTCTTCGGTCAGGCGTTGCAGGTTGAAAAAGTGGTGCGTGCCTTCCGAGGTGGAAAGCGGCGTCAGGGTATGAAAGGAATCTTGGATCGGTGTTGCCATCGAGCTACTCCAAGGAAAAGGGAATACGGCCTATACTGTACGAAACTCGCTATGATTCCTATAGTATTTGCCTTATTTCGAATTTTTCAAGGAGGGATGTCTCCTGAAGGATGTTGCAAGGAGCATCCAAAGGAATTTGTTGCTTAGGTAGGATGGTTTTTAAGACAACAACTTTTTGAAAACTCCTTCTATGATTTTATTGATCACACCGAGCCATGCCTTGAACCTCTTCATGTTCGCAAAGGTCGTACAAAATCACGTCATATCCCAAAGGAAATCCTTCAAGCTTGGGGAAACGTCCTGCTTCGAGGTATACAAGCCAGCGACCGGCAATAAGCGGATCACTTCTCCGACCCGTCCACGCGGGGTCATCGAGCCAGAATTGATCGCCAGTATCAAGCTTCATCAGCCGAATACTGTTATAGTGTTCTTCTGTTGATTCGAACCAAGTAAGTAGATCGTCGTCACCATAAGGATCGGAAACTATACCTATCGTCGGTATCATCTCTGTCTGCTGGGTAGAAAGTGTATGCATATAGATTTCATACTGTTTTTCCTGATGGTACAAGATTGGATCCGATGTAAACCAGACGATATGATCTTCAAACGCCATCGGCGCCGAACGATTGATATAATCAACTTCAACGGTACCATCGATAACACTTAGTTGATTGGAAATGTAATCATAGGAAAGAATCCCTGATTTGCCGGTTCCGGAGTGTTCCACCCAAACCAAAGTATCGTTGAACAATCGTGGGCTATGCTGTGCATAGGGTCGATCAGTAATTACTTTAAACTCATTGGTTTGCAAAGTAAGCGATGCGATTTGGCTTTCTTTCGTAACTGTATAATGAGACCAAACCACTCGCCCATTGCGAGCGAAAATTTGGTTAAGACTTGTTGCCTCCTGGGTATGCTCATCTAAAATACGCCATATGCCTGTCTTTAAATCAATTTCAACAATATCTGTTTCCAACGAAGTGTCGGGACGGCTAGTATCGGCATAGATTTTTTCCCCATCGGTGGATACCCACCAGCAGAGATGGGGAAGTGCCTCGATTCGGATTTCCTGAACCCAATTGGTGGAAATATTGTAAACATACAAAAAACCAAGCTGTCCATAGCACCATGTAACGAGTTCTCCATGCATATCGTGAGGTTCGAGACCGTCGGCCATCCCGAAGGAGGATAATCTTCGTTCCCCCGGTTTCAGGAGATTACTCCACGAATCCTCTGGATTAAGCTCTCCTCTAGGACCTTCGTAGGAAACAAAACCTTCCTTGTCGTAAGGAGTTACGGCGTCCACCTTGTCATCGTGAGGATTTTTGCACCCGTAATACAAACCGTTTTGGTAGGAATCGCACACGACACAAGTTCCCTGCTCGCCCTCGCCACCTTCGCAGTAGCCGACTTGTCCTGTAGCCGTTTGTCGAACGGTTTGAAGGCACCCGTCAACGCATTGTACTTGACGGCAAGATCTCTGTAACTCGTCGTATTTACAGAGGTTTACATCTTCCGTGCATAGCCGGGATTCATCACAGACATTTTCAGAGTCATCAAAATCGTTGTCGGAAGGATTCGTATCTTCCACGGTTCGGCATAGACCCGAAAACGAACATTCGTAATGAAAATCCGTTGGAGTGGGACCGCAGAATTCTTCAGCAGCACAATCGGACACCTCGGAACATGGATCTCCGACCTTTTCGCCTTCCGGACAGCTATGTATAACCCCTTCAGATTCTTCCGAAGGCGGATTCTCTTCGGCTTCGTTATCGGGTAAATCGGGATCGCCAACGTTGAGACTTGCTCTGTTTTGACTGTTACAACTGGAGAAAAACAGTACCACAAGGCAGATTATGAGAATCTTGGTCCGAGCGTCATTAAGCAACATGGATCTTATTCCTCAAGAACGAATCGTAAAATCCCTAAATTCCTCTTATTTGGAATTGTTGGCGAAAAAGCATTACAACAGATAAATCATGAACTCTATAATTATCACTTTTAACGCAATTTCGTCAAATCTGAACTCCCGTTGAGGGTGAAATCAAGTGTCATTCTACCTTCACTAAAAACTCCCTTATTGAGAAATAGCATTGATTGTGTTAGCTTTTTTCCTCCGCAGTATATGAAAGCGTGATTGGGGATTTACACGAGCATAGGGAATCATGATGAAACAAGCGATCTTCGTTGGCTTGATAGGAATCTGCTGGCTGTTTGCCGCCGGTTGCGGTGGGAATGATTCGCAAAATGAAATCGACAACGTTGGAGATATAGATGTCGATGACGGAGATACGGACGATAACGCTACCGAGGGTGATGAGTTGAATGTAGCCGATGAATTCACGGTCGTCGAACTCGACTCGGATGCATTGCCGACGCTCCAATTGGCGGTCCAAGCCTGCGTTGGTATGCACAACAGGAAACTTGGCGGTTCGATTTACGTTGAAAAGGAAACACATGATGGAGAATGGCTGGACGAACTCGGACTACAACCGGCTCAGACTCTTTCTGCAACCGATTTTCTGGAATCCTGCCTGGTCGAGTTTCCATCCTGTGTACGGTACGCTTACGAAGATCAGCAAAAACTGATTCCCAATATTTTGACCGTTGCTTCGGTTCTCGATGCGGTACCGCTGGACACGGGAATGGACGTTGTCTGCTCGAACGTAGTATTCGACGCAACCCTTGAATTTGCAGAGAAAAACACCCCGTATCTCGCTACGGAAACTGTTTTTGAAAAGTACGGCGAACAAACCACCGGGCTGGCGATGCTCAATCCCGGATACGATACCAACGCCAGCGACGTTGCCAATCCCGAACTTACGGGTGCCCCACGCTCGTCACTGGTCGATTTCATCTTCTCCAAAAAACTGTTTACCATTTTCCTCGTCAATGGGTGCCGAGATGAAAGCCCCGAAAAAGAACTGTTTCAGAATATTGTGGATGCAGGGTATTGGACGACTCCCATAGGCGTATACGGCTACAACAATTCCTGGATGGTGATGGGTGGATACCTGTACGAAGCGCAGACCCTATGTCTGGAATCCCACAACATGGGGGCAATTCCCACCATGACAGGCAACCTGTCCTTTTTCTCCACGAGAAGGGCTGCCATTACGGAATCCAGCGAACTTGCACGAAACGAACCGGAAGAGATCGAATATGATCCAAGCAAAACCTACGTGGCGTTCGTGATCGGCGACGGAGACAACATCCGGTTCATTATGAGCACGAGAAACGTATGGCTCCGCCAGCGCCTCGACGATTGCTCGAAAACCGAGAATTCCTGCGAACCTATCACCTGGAGCATTTCTCCGCATCTCGCCACCATCGCGCCCGACATCCTCGAATGGTACCATGAAACGACCCGTCAAACCGGCAAGGACTACTTTATTCTTCCGCCGAGCGGGCACCTTTACGCTTATCCAACGTCTTTGAATGAGAACGATCAAAACCGCTTCGTCACAGCGACGGAGGAAGACGCCCGCATCCTCGGCGTGAACAGCACGGTGCATTGGGACTGGTCCGGCACCTGGGACGATGCGGAAGACCATTTTCTACCCAAATACGCCAAAGTCGATGGCGTGATTCGCGGCATTTTTCCCGTCAATGTTCCCTACTTGCTGCCAACCTTCCCCTGGTGGCCGGAGGATCGTTTCTTCAATGTTCTGACCGGAAAGGACGGCGGAGAAGCCGTCGTGTTTCGACCTCGTGAGTGGCGGGGAATCGATGACAGCGACGAATTCTTCCTGAGCCCGCAGAATATGGCTGAAGAATTGGGGAATTACCCTGCAGGGACCGTCACATGGGTCTACATGACCAGCGATGGTGGACTCAGCCTCGAAAACTCGTTTATGGAGATGGTCAAGCTCCTGCCTTCGCACGTTAAACTTGTCAGCGCCGATACAGCAGCCAAACTGGCTCTTGCGGCATCCCACAAGTAACGATCGATCCGAAAAACGTTTGTATTTTTTACGAACGGATTTTATCGCTCGGGATAGGAGCGTCATTTCTACACTCGCCCCCATACGAATTGCCTTGATTTGCTCGACGGTGGGAAGTAGCATAAACTTCTGAATGGACAGGTGTGCGGTTGTTCGGTGAACCGGCGGGGAGGAGCCAGGCGTTCTGCTGGATGCTTTCCCTGTCCGAGACGATCGAACGAAGCTTTACGATTCCATGCGATACCGGACGGCAAGCCTTTTTCAAAAAGGCGCCTCATAGGGTCGATGCGTGATTTTCTCCCATGTTTGAGGAAGTTTGAGTAAAAAGATGGTCGAAGATCCCCAAAAGGACGAAAACTCCGGCGAAACCGGAATGTCCGAGGAAAAAAACGGTGTCGGAAAAATCGAAAACGCCTCATCGCGTGAAAAAGGAAGGGCACCTGCCACGCATCTACGCGCTGAGTTCCGGCAAAGGTGGTGTGGGAAAGTCCATGCTTGCTGCCAATCTCGGCGTGTATTTATCACGGATTGGCAACCGGGTGTTATTGGCCGATGCCGTTCGTTGGGGGCAGAACCTGCATACGTTCATCGATTTGAATAAACCCCAGTACGGTTTTCAATCCTTTGTAGATGGCGAAGTCAGTCATTTCAAAGACTTACTGGTCACTACTCCCATGCGGAACTTGCAGATCATGAGCGGCATCAGCGATACGCACAGCCTGCAAACGCCGATGGAACAACCGCTTTTGTACCAATACCTGAAGAAAACCCCCGATCTCGATCTCGTTCTCGTCGATCTCGGCAACCAGCATTCTTACACGCTGTTCGAGCACTTTATCCAGTCCGACAATGCGGTGCTCGTGGTAGCCCCCGAGCCGACAGCCGTGGAGAACACCTACGAATTTCTAAAAAGCCTGTTTTTCCGCTACTTCAAAAATGTCGAATCGAAATTGAAAGCCCAAGAATTGGTCGAAAAGGTGATGTTCGAGAAAGTCAAGCTGGGCATTCGAACTCCCAACGACATGCTCGAAGCCTTGGGTATGTTCGATCGGAAAATCGGCGATGCCTTCAAAGAGGAAATCAGCCGCTTTCAGTTGAAACTGATTCTCAACATGATGCAACACGACAGCGAAGCCGATATCGGTCCCGGAATGGTCGATGTCTGCCGGAAATATTTCGGTTTCGATATCGAGTTTTTGGGGGCAGTTTCCTATGATGGGGCGGTGCCTTCTTCGATTCGGGTCCGCAAACCGCTACACCTGAATAGCCCGGACTGCTCGGCAGCCAAAGAAATCGAAGAAATCGCCCACTTGCTGTTTCACAACCAACTTCACGATGCCTGGGAAGACGCAGAGTCGGAGGATGCGGAATCATGAGCGATCCGACGCGCAAAAATTACTACGAACGACTGGAAGTCCATCCCCGCTCCGACGAGGAAGAAATTCGCGAGGCGTATCACCGCATTCGGCGGATTTACGGCGGGGACAGCATCGCTGCCTACGGATTGTACAGCCCCGACGAACTTCGCGACTATCTTGAGCAGGTAGAGGAAGCATTCCGCACGCTGGCCGACCCGGAGCGCCGCGAAACGTACGATCAGACGCTCTTTTCCGCTGCCGAGCACGAAACCGTGGTCCGTGTATCCGCCAGACAGCGAACTCACGATTCCAGCCCTGAAATCAAAGTGCCCGAGCAGGGAGAACGCGAGCCGAAATTCCTTCAGGTGGAAAGCGAAACGGTTGTGGAAGCGCCCGAGCCTGTCGTTGTCAAGGAAATCAAACAGGCTCCCAATCCCAATGCGCTGCCACCGCGTCCCCCGGCCCCGGAGGTCGAAGAGGATGTCGTGTTTTCCGGTGGGGAAATCCGCCGCTTTCGAGAGCAGGCCGGTGTCGGATTGCGAGATGTTTCGGAGTACACGAAAATCTCTCCCGGAATGCTGAAGATGATCGAAGAAGAGGATTTCGCCCATTTGCCCGCATTGGTATACGTACGGGGTTTCGTATCGGAATACGCCAAATATCTACGCTTGGACGAAAACCGCGTCACCCGCGATTTTTTGGCACGATACCGGGAGTATCAGGACGAAAAATCCTCGTAGAATTTCGGGATGTCAGAAAATTGCAACCGGCTGGAATCTCCGTTCCATCGAGAGGGCAGGTGAACCTGTACGTGTACGTCGGGAATGACCCGGTGAATGGGATCGACCCGGAGGGTATGCTAAATGTTACAAAAATGACAGTTGGTATTATAAACCTAATTAGGGCTGGAAAGGCTGGAATAAGTGGTGGAACTGGAGCAATTATTACTGCTGTTGCCGTTGGCTCTGGAGTAGGATTACCGCTTGGTGTAGTTGGAACTGCCGTGACTGGATACCAACTGCTCGTTGCTTTTCCTGGTTTAAGCAAAAGAGGTGTACAGCAATTTGATGAGGCTTTGGCTGAGTGTCCTGATGGAATTTGCTTTGGTCATTGGAGAAACCTATTAGGATTAGGACCGCTCGGACAATATGTAGACGATGCATGTGAGCCTTATCATGATGAAGTGGCAAAGCAAAAGTTGGAGCATTTCAAGGAAATTGCAAGTAAGGCATCAGAAGAACCAGTTGAAGCCTTAAATAAGTTTGTAGAGTGGCTACAAGATTGGGCTATGTAATGTTAACAGCACTTAAGAAAATTTATAAAGTCAGGCAATTGAACGCAGATAAAATACTTTTATGCCATATAATAACGGTCACAGGGTATTTTGTTTTAATGGTGGCTTTGAAATTTCCAAATAGTATTTGGTTATTTCCTAGATTTTTAGGTATCGGTCATTCATTAGCTGCTATAATCTTTCTGTGGAGAAACATGTTAAAAGACAAGCAATTGTATAAGTATTTTTTCGTGGCTTATTGTGTAGTAACTCAATCTTTTTATGTTGGCTTGATTGAGTTTGGAAAAACTGGCATCAGCTTCTTTATCGTAATTTACTTAATGAATGTCGTAATAGCTTTAATTTTTATTTTTAAAACAATTGATTTTCCTGTTGAATCTATTTCTTTACCGAATCCCAATCTCAAAAACGATCCTCACAACAACGACGACACCTGATCCCGACAAGCCGTGATGTTTGATGCATCAGCAATCAACGTTGGACACCTGCTCTGCACCCGGTTTCGAAGAGGGTTTCGATTTAGCCGGGTAGGTCGGACAGATTTTCTGTCCGACAAAAAATGCTCCAACCGGGAAATGTCGGACAGAAAATCTGTCCGACCTACTACTACTTGAAAGAAAATGGATTAATAAAAAGCACCAAACGACGTGAAAAAAATGAAATGTCTTGTGGAATCGATGGTCCATAATTAGAAAAGGATGGTCATTTGAAAACTATTTTCTCAAGTGTCTTTTCTATTAAATACACTATGTCGATGCTATCCGTAGTACTTCTGTGTTTATTTTTCGGTTTAACAGGTTTCTGCAATTCACAAAGTAACTGCTCTATTCTAAGAATTGCTGTTAATGTCATCCCTGGAGTGCCGGTTGCGATTTTGTTCATCTTTTCAGCAAAAAAAATGTACTACATACACCACATTCTACTCATAATAATGTGGTTGTTTTTTTCCTACTCTGTATGGGCGGATTTTTATGACAGGATCGTTTATAGCCTCTATTTAGATGAATTGAAGGTAATGAACAATTGTGAAAGGATACTGTATTTTAGTGCTTTTATTATATTACCTGTTGCAATTTATATGGTAAGAAAAAGCAAAGCTGGATACAATTCTTGAGTTTGGTAGTTTGTGTACCCGTCAAGACAGTTGCAAACGACACCTGACCCCGACAAGCCGTGATGTTTGATGCATCAACGTTGGACACCTGCTCTGCACCCGTTTTCAAAGTTGGGTAGTTGGGTAGGTCGGACAGATTTTCTGTCCGACAAAAAAATGCTCCAACCGGGAAATGTCGGACAGAAAATCTGTCCGACCTACTTGTTTGTTCCGGGCACTCGGCGCCAATCCCCCCAGTGGGCAGATTTTTATTCCTCCATCTTGTGGATTTCATATTTTCGTTCTAAACTGTACTTTTCCGAATGAATTTGCGAAGCAGGTTGGGAGATCTGCAAGAATTTGGGCGTCTGTTTGTTTCATTGTCACAGGAGAGTACCATGAGGATGCTAATTGTTTGTTTTGTGCTGACGATTCTCTTAGCCGGTTGTGGAGGGACACACATTGATTTTCATCATTCGATGAAAGAGAATAATAGTTTCTGGATGACTGTCCACCAAAATGAGGGGGCTAACAGTAAGGATAAGGAAATTGCACAACTGTATTACTGTATCGCCCATGAAGATGGCAGCTCGGAATGCAAACAGACAAAAATTGAAAGATGCAAAGATGGCGATTGCCAGTTTGTAGATGTTCGAGTCGATGTAGGCGGGCAAACAACTTGGGAGAATTCGGGGGGACTTCTGAAATAAGGGGCACAAGCGGAGCAGGATTGCATCCTGTTCTTCGCGTTTTGCCTTGAAGAAAACGTTAGGACGGGGATGCAATCCCCGTCCATCGATGCATTTTTCTCTTAAATTTCATTAAGTTACTGTGTCAGTCCCCTGGATAAGCCGGATCGATGCAGTAGAACCCGACGTCGCGGTCGTAAAAGCCGCAAATCTGATCGCAGGGCAGGCAACGACGCTGGCGGATCACGCCATCCTCGCACCAGCGGGCGATGTCTCCGTCCAGGCATTCGCCACGGTAGCCAAGCAGATCGCATTCGGTGGGAGGCAGGCAGCGGTTGAGATCGTCATCGGTGAGTCCGCAGGTGCCTTGATCCGTGGTGCAGACTTCGCTCATGGCTCGGTCATCTTCACACCAACGGGCTACACCATCGTCGCAGATACCGGTTTCGGTCAGGTCACCACACCCCAGCGGGAAGCGGTCGAGCGTTTGGTTGATCCACTCCATGTCGTTATCCGTGCGGGAAAAATGGTCGATTCCCACGCAGGACGGATCGCCGTAGGACACCGTTCCCAACACGGCAGGACCGGAACCGAAATCGTAAATCACCGGACCGCCGGAGTCGCCGTAACAGACGCTCGACTCGCCCTGTCCGTTGACCGATAGCGCATAAGTGGTGAAATCATTAAACAATTCGGTGGTCCACCAGCGCTGGGTGTTGTACTTGTCGTCGTGGGTTTCGCCGTAACCCACGGTTTGTACCTCGTCGCCGATCATCTCGTTATCCAAGGGACGATCGTTGACGGGAATCGGCTCCAACTCGGGGTAGACGGTCCACACCGGATCTTGCAGAACGAGCAGGCTCATGTCGTGACCCGCACCCGAGCCGTAGACGTCGTAGTCTTCGTGAGGAATGATTTCTGCCACAGAGAGCAGGTAGGTGGGGTTTTGCACGTCCGAACCGACCCCCACGTAATAGTCCTCGGGATCAACGGCTTTGTAATAGGCTTCCGAGAAGCAATGCGCCGCGCTGAGCACCACCTGCGGGTGAATGAGTGTTCCCGTGCAGAAATTGCCTCCGTGGGTCATCAGCGCAACCACGGCGTCTTGCTGGCCAGCGGACAGGTTATACAACGTAGGAGATTCCGAGCCGTAATAGATCCTCGGTTCGGCATCTCGCGCCGCTTTCGTTTCGGCGGGGAGCGTCTTCTCGTCATCGCCGACGCCGCACATATCGCAGTCGTCTCCGCTACATTGCCAAAAGCAGCGGTTTTGCTGACAAAGCCAGCGGCTGTCGGGAGTTTCGCACCAGCGTTCGCAATCTTCTACGGACGTGCAGGCGGGTGCCCGTACACTGTCCGAAGCATCGGCGCTGCAGGTATGAACGAACAGTTCGTCGCCTTGTTCGACGATGGGGATGGATGAATTGTCCGGCGGTTCGTTGTCAATGTTCCATTCGACCTCTGCAACGGATTCCGTGGTGTCGTTATCCCCATCGAAGAGATAATCCGGTGCGTACGAAGTCGAACTCGAACAGGCTGTCCAGACAACGAGCAGTAAAACGGATGTGAAGATGAAAAGTACGTCTCGCAAGGAATTCCTCCGTTTGTAGTGTCCTGCTTACCGGGGTCCGAAAAAAAATCTTCGGAGTACCGAACCAGATCATTCACTTTCGCCCATTCGACGGTGGATGTCAAACCCTGTGAAAAATCACGGGGTTGGTCTGTCGTCGGTATCTTCCAGGATGTCGTTCGGATATCCCGGCAGAATTGCTTGTTAGACGACGGATATTTTACAAAATATGGCTTTCTATCGAACGAGCCGTTTCCTGTTCCGTAGTGTCGTTCTGATGTTCGGGTAAAGAATCATCCGACATGCGAATTTTCCATGGTAAAAAGCGTTACAACTCAGAAACGCTTGAATTTTCAAGATCTTTTATGATATACACCAAGCGTTTTCACGATGAAACAAAGGAATTTCCATGGACTCCCGCGAGGTGCAGGGGATCGTCTTCGATATCCAGAATTACTCGACCTTCGACGGTCCGGGAATTCGAACGACCGTTTTTTTCAAAGGCTGCCCTCTCTCCTGCGCCTGGTGCCACAACCCTGAATCCTGGAAGCCGAACCTCGAACGCACATGGCTGGAGGAACGGTGTCAATCCTGCGGGATATGCATCGAATCCTGTCCGAATTCCGCGATTTCCTTGGAATCCGGCAGGATTCAACATCATCCGAACCTTTGTACCGTTTGCGGAACTTGTGCTGAAAACTGCCCCAACGAAGCCGTGGAAATCGTGGGGAAACGATTGTCTGTTGAAGATGTCGTGCTTGAAGTGCTCAAGGATAAGCCGTTTTACGAAACATCCGGGGGCGGCGTGACGTTTTCCGGCGGAGAAGCCACTCAACAGGCGGATTTTCTCATCGCATGTTTGCAGGCGTGCCGGAATGAGGGAATTCATACGGCCTTGGAAACCAGCGGTATCTTTTCCGAAAAACTACGGGGAAAACTCCTCGATCTCGTGGACTTGTTTCTGTTCGATCTCAAACGGGTCGATTTTGAAGGTCATAAACACTGGACGGGAGTTGGAAACGAAAGAATTCTGGAAAATTTTCGCTTTCTGATCGCTCAAGGTGAAAAAGAAAAGGTTTTGGCCAGAATCCCCGTGATTCCCGGTGTGCAAACCGATTCGGATGTCCTTGAAAACTTTGTCACTTTTCTCAAAGACACCAAATACAGCGCTCCGGTTCACTTGATGCCTTACAATCGTCTTGCAAAATCCAAGTGGCAAAAAACCGGTCGAGGGAACCGATACCGAGATTTCGGCGATTTATCCCCTGATCAATTGGCAACCGTGTGTCGCTATTTCGAAAAGGCGGGATTTGAGGTCTTGATCAATCGCTGATGGAGCGTTTTATCCTTGAATTCCAATAGGTTGCCTGATTACGAACGATCCATGAACGAGTGCCGGGCCATGATGCGCTTCATCATTTCCAGCCAACCGGTCACGAGCATATATATCGCTTCCGCTCCAAGATTTTCCTCAGCAGAACGGTCGAAAAACAGGGAAAACGTCGAGTCGAACTCTCCCTCGGCTTTCCAATAAGCCAACAGCACGGGAAGTTTGGGAAGCGGATCGAGCACCACGGCGTAATCGGCGTGGGCGAACGCCTCGCCTGAATTTGCAACCGCCGGACGTGCGGAAAACAAGAGCAGACTATCGAAAAATAGATCCGGTGTTTTCTCGGCCAACGTTCGCATTCCTCGCTCGCAGCGATGCTCGAAAAAACGAATCCAATCGGCGGAGTTTTTCAATTGGGCGAACCTGACCCACTTGCCGGTCGGATCTTTACCTTTTCCTCGTACGGTGTAGTTGATCAACGGCAGATGGACCCAGTTGTTGACGTGACATTCGGAATGCAACTCGCCTTGCGAGTCCAATTCGAAATTGCGTCCCAGACAACGAAGCACGAGATTTCCATCAGCAGAAATATCCGCGCCCAGCTTCGGAGCGATTTCCTTGAAATCGAGAGCGCGAATCCTGTTTTTCATGTCGTCCACGATTTCGTCACGGCGGGCGATCATTTCTTCGGCAGCGGAAGAAATTTCCTCTTTTTGAATGTCATCGAACTGACCCTTCGGAAGATACGGACATTTCGCCGCACCAATCTCGCTTTTTTGAAGCATGGCGGCAAAAGCAAGACAACTGGCCTGACCGCACTCCCGGCAGTTGGTTCTCGGCAACGCTTTCAAAATATCCATGACGGTGGGTTGGGGCATTGGAACGTTCGCTTTCGTAGGTTCGAAGGAAAATTATCTCACGCCGACAGGCGAACGGGCGTAAATCTGTCAAAAAAAAGTAGCACATTCGTTCGCGAAAAGGGACGATTTTTCGGGACTTTTACCGATACGTCACGCTTCGTCGTATAGAATCGCACCATGTTCCCATTGAAGGAAACAAAACGTTGGGGCTACTACAGGTCAACAACAGGGTTTTGTCGCTTGTCGTTGCGATCCACTGTTGCTCTTTTCGTTCTCCTAGCCCTTTGATGGAATAATCCATAATGTAGCCCCACGCTCTTCGACCGTCCAGGTTGCCGTCAGAGACGGGATCGATCGTGATTTTCAGCAACCTGTCTCCATATAGATTACGCATGGTCGCAAGCATCCAGCGCATGGCTTCGTGTCGATCCTCGAAGCGGGGTGCCAGCAAGCCGACTTCGACGGCAAAAAGCGTCCCCGGTTCGATGAAACTGACGAGGTTGGGAAACGCAGTGTCGCGAAGTTCTTCCATGCCGGGTAGAACTTCGATGGAAATCCCAAGGTCGTCCAACTCCCGGTATTCGGTATTATCAGGAAATGGCATCGCCTGATTTCCTGCGGCGTGCAATCCTCCAAACAACAAAGCGATGACTGCGACCAAGGCTGTCGTGGCGGAAAAAATCTGAATGCGCAGAATGTGGCGGCGCGATTTCACAGGAGGCAGAAGTTTGTCTTTGAAGAGAAAGGCAAATCCTACGCCACCAAGCAAACCGGCGATGTGAGCGGCGTGGTCGATGCGTGGAACTCCCATCAACACCACGAGGTTCAATCCGATCAAAAACAGCAGATTTCGTCCGAAAGCCACTCGAAAGCGAACGGGAATCACCTTTTTACGAATCTGGCCGATGGTAGCCAAGGCTCCGACAATTCCGAAAATCGCGCCGCTGGCTCCCACGGAAATGCTGGCCGAAGTCCAGTAGCTGGCCAGAATACTCAAAACTCCCGTTAGAAAAAAAAGCAGAATATAGCGAGGTTTTCCGTACAGGTTTTCCGCAATCATTCCCACGGAGTAAAGGGAAAAACCATTCAGCAGAAGATGCACCAGACCACCGTGCAAAAATAACGCGGTAATCGTTCGCCACCATTGCCCTTGCTCCATCAGTGGAGGAAATTTCGCTCCCAGGCGCAAGAGGGCAGGAGTCATCATTTCAGGTTGTGTCAGAGCATCGAACATCGAAGGAGTCATGAACAACGTCGTGATGAAATACACCACCATCAATCCCAACAACCCGTAAGTAATATGTGGTGGTCGTTTGAGAAAATGAAGGAAACGCCGGGCTTCTTCCAGCTCGGCAATCTGTTCGTAATCAAGGACTTGCGGAGTTCTTCCGCCAATAAACATCGGTCCGGTCACGGGTGCAACTTTCCAAGGAATGAGGTTACGAGAGCAATCATTTTCCGAGAAGCGTCCCGAGCGGCGAGGGTAACTTCTTCGTGCGACAAAGCCGTTGAGGAAATTCCGGCGGCCAGGTTGGTAATCAACGACAACCCGGCCACTTCGATTCCCATGTGGTGAGCGGCAATCGCTTCGGGAACGGTGCTCATCCCGACGGCATCCGCCCCCAATCGTGCCAACATACGGATTTCTGCCGGTGTTTCGTACGACGGACCGAGCATGCAGGCGTATACACCCGATCGCAGTTGCAAGCCGGTATCGGAAGCGCTTTGACGCAGTTTTTCGCGAAGATTCCCATTGTAGATGTTACCAAGATCCGGGAAACGCGGACCGAGGGTGTCGTCATTCGGTCCGGTTAGTGGGTTCTTCCCGGAAAAATTGAGATGATCGACGATCTCCATCACGTCACCGGCACGAAACGACGGATTGATCCCCCCGGCGGCGTTGGTCAGTAGAAGCGTTTTGACGCCGCAAGCTCCCAATACTCGCGTGGCAAAAACAACTTGCTGGGGAGAATAGCCTTCGTAAAGGTGTATCCTACCGGAAAGACATACGATTTCCGTTTCATCGATCCGGCCTGTAATCAGGCTTCCAAGATGACCGGCCACGGAGGACTGGACGAACCCAGGGATGTCGGAATACGGAAGTTCGCGGGTATCTTCCATGTGTTCCGTCAATGCTCCCAACCCGGACCCCAATGTCACGGCGATGGAAGGGATTTCTCCCATTTTTTCCTGAATAGCCTCTTTGGCGAGCGTAATTTCGTTCGAGATACTCACAGGCATTCTCCCTGGAGAAAGTACGGACGAGTTTCAATTGATAAATAGTGTACTTTGAATCGGTGGTTTGCCCAACCGTTTTCCGTCACCTGACGAGAAAATGTCATGAAAGACGGGAATTTGCAAAAAACGATAGAAATACGTCTTGCTTCTAGCGTTTCTTTCGTGCGATATCTTGACACGGCTCGACTGGGTTCAATTATAGTTGGGGAGGAAAACCGAAGTACGGTTTAAATCGGATGAACTTCCATTGGGATTACCCGCTATCCCGGTCGAATTTGATGGAAAAACGCTCTAGAATCTGCAAGGAGAAGGTTCACGATGACCAATGCAAGAGAAATCGAATTTGAAAAACTGCTCGATCAACTCCTTCAGGTTCTCATTCGACAAAATCCGGTTCGTGCAACGATGCTGGGGCTGCACAGTGCCCAGGATGAAGACCTGACGGATTTCGCTCCCAAAGCCATGCAACGGCGAGAAAAACGACTGATCGATCTGAAAAACAAGCTCAAGAAGATCAACCGCCGTTTCCTGCAACCGGACAACCAGGTGGATCACGAATTGTCCATCGCAGCTATCGATGTCGAATTGCTGGATTTGCAGAAGTGTAAACTCTATTCCTGCCATCCGGGGGTATATCTCGACCAGGTGGTGCTTGGTGTATATTCCATCATTGCCAACAATTACGGAACGACCAAAGAACGTGGAATTTCGGCCCTTCGTCGAATGGTTCAGGCACCAACGCTCCTTCGACAGGCCATGCGCAATGTCAATAAACCACCTCAGCCTTTTATCGATATGACGTTGGAGTCTGTCTCGGGCGCTCTCGATTTCTTCCGGCTTGACGTTATCGAGTTCGGAGAGCGTCTCACGGGCACGCTTCGTGAAACATTCATGGAAGAAGCCACCTCGTTGTTTTTCCAACTCCAGGAGTTCGAAACCTGGTTGAAAGATGAATCCCTTCCGGATGACAACAAAGCTTATTGCGTTGGAAAAACTCTGTACAACACCTTGCTTCATGCGCAACTACAATACGGAAACAAATATGATGTCGCGGAAAAAGCAGTCGATGATCTGATTGCTTCCACCGAAAAAGAAATGCAGGCGACTGCCGGAGAGATCAAAAAAGATGCCAAATGGAAGGATCTTTTCGAGAAGATCGAAAAAGATCACCCCACCGCTCGCTACCTGGTTTCGTCGTATACCAATGAAATCAAGAGGGTACGTCGCTTTCTCGATAAACTAAAAATGTTCCCTCTGGCGGAGGATTTGGATGCTCCGCTGTTGCAGCCCAGCATCGGGATTCTGGAGCCGGAAATCACGTTCAGTCAATACGGCGAACTCGATATCCTGAGCGAGAACCGCAAAGGAACGGTATGGGTGACGGTTCCGAAAAACCTTGCTCGTGCCAAAGCCGAAAAACTGTTGCGCGGCCATCCCCGCGATGCTCTGAACCTCGTTGTCAGTCGGCATATTTTCCCTGGTGACCACCTGAGAAACGAGTTTCACGCCAAAGTACAACGACCGATACGTTTTCTTGCCGAAAATCCATCTTTTAACGGCGGCTGGGCGCTGTATTGCGAAGAAGTGATGAAAAATGAAGGGCTTTTCGTTAAACCGGAAACCCGCCTCTTGCAACTTCATCATCGCTATTGGAGAGCCTGTCTGGCGAAAATCGATATCGGACTGCATTGTCATACGCTTTCATTCAAGGAAGCCACCGCAATGCTGGTCGATCAATGCGGATTGAAAGAAACTCACGCCGAAAAGGAAGTACGGCTTGCCTGCTTGAATCCGGCAAAGGCTTTAGGACCGGTTCTTGGATACCTCGATTTCATTCAACTGGCCGAAGATGAAAAGAAAAAAGCCGGGGACGATTTCGATCCCATGACGTTCCACGAAAACGTCTTGAAACACGGACCTATTTCCTTGTCGAACGTTCGTTTCCTGATGGAACAAACTTCCGAGGAACCTGTTGATGAAGAGTCGGAAGAAAACGAAAGCGAATGAATCGGTTTTCACGCCAACGAAAGCTGTTTGAAAGCGGAAACTTGATTTCATTCGAGAAACCAAAGCGCAAAGGTAATAAACCAATGCTCGGAAAACAACGCTTTTACTTGTTGGCAGTACTGATTATCGTTCTTTTGGGATCGTTTGGGTGCAAGAAAAGCGATTCGCGACATCCGGCGAATGCAACAGCCCTAGAGAGAGCGGGCGCAGAAGCGGTAGCCTCGGAAAACTTTCAAAAAATGAACAGAGTGGACGGTCACAGGGTATACGTTCCAGTGTATTCCCATATTTACCACCGCGACGGTGATATTTTTTACCTGACCAACACGTTGAGTCTTCGCAACACGGATATCAACGAGTCCATTTATATTCGGTCCGTCCAATACTACAATACTTCCGGGAAGTTATTGAGGGAATACCTCGAATCTCCCGTGCGTCTGCCTCCCATGTCTACCTTGGAATATATCGTAGGCGCCAGAGACAAAGTTGGAGGTTCGGGAGCCAATTTCGTGGTGGAGTGGATGAGCGACCGCAAGGTTACGAAACCCGTGATCGAATGCGTGGTGATTTCCACTGGCGGTCAACAGGGGATCTCTTTCGTTACCCAGGGAGTGAATCTCGATTGACGCCTTTCCTGTCTGTTTTTCGAACACAACCGTAAAATTTCAGGTATACTCTCGAAATGTCTCCCATGTTTCGAAGAAAAAGGTCTACCGTGTATGCTTGAGTCGGCGAATCCACTCCTGGTCGTTTCCATTGTCCTGATCGCCGGAACCCTTTTGGGTTCGATCGTGAAACGCTTTCGTATGCCTTCGGTTACGGGGCAGATCGTGGCGGGTTTTCTGATCGGGCCGTCTGTCCTGGGCTTGTTCCAATACGGCCATGTGGATGACCTGCAACCCATCACCAACTTCGCTTTGGGACTTGTTTCGGTAGCCGTCGGAAATCATCTGAATTTTCGAAAGCTTCGCAACGCTTACAAACGGTTGCTGATTCTTCTGGCCTTCGAATCAATTCTAACGCCGCTATTGATCATCCTGGCGATGCTGCTGTTTCCTTCGATGGATTGGACGATGAGCGTCATGCTGGGAGCGTTGGCCGTCTCGACCGCTCCGGCTACCATCGTAGCACTGATCGCCGAAACCCGTTCGAAAGGTGTGTTCGTCAAAACGCTTGTTGGCGCAGTGGCGTTGAACAACCTTGCCTGCATCCTGCTTTTCGAAATAGCCCATGCGGCGGCGAAAGTCGGTTTGGATATCAACGGGCAGCATTCAGAGTGGCTGGTGCTGATATCTCCTTTGAAACAACTGGGAGCTTCAATTCTACTCGGAGGTAGCGTCGGAATCATTCTCGTTATCGGCACGCGAAAAATCGTTCGTCCCGAAAAGTTGACCACCGCTTCTCTAACCGCAATTCTCATCGTAACTGGTTTGGCCGATTACATGAATATTTCCACGATGTTAGCCAGTATGTTCCTGGGGCTGACACTGTCGAATCTTTCACCGGGAAAAGACAACATCGGCCACAAGGTCTTCGCCAATCTCGAAAATGCCATTTTTACGATTTTCTTTACCCTTGCGGGAATGAAACTGAATCTGGATTACGCCATTTCGGGAGGATTGATCGCCCTTGTGATCGTCGTTGTACGAATGGGTGGAAAGCTCGCCTCAGGTTATTTCGCCATGAAACTCGCCGGAACCACCGACCGGGTAAGGCAATACCTTGGCTCGGCATTGATTCCCCAAGCCGGTGTAGCCGTAGGTCTGTTGATTCTCGTTAACGAGGAACCGCAGTTCGCTGCGATCAAAGATTTATTTCTCGCCGTGGGACTGACATCGGTGCTTTTCAACGAAATCATCGGTCCGGTGCTGACGCGCTTTTCTTTGGTGCGATCAGGGGATTACGGAAAAAACCGTGCCCGACTGATCGATTTTATCCACGAAGAGAACATTGTCGTGGATATGAAAGCTAAAGACAAAGAAGATGCCATCCGCCAATTGCTGGATCTGATGATTCAATCTCACAATACCCGAATCAACCGGGAACATCTGTTAAAGTCCATTCTTGAACGAGAAGAAGAGATGTCCACGTGCATCGGTTCCGGTCTGGCGATTCCCCATGGAATCCTCGAAAAAGGCGACAAAATCATTGCGACTATGGGAATCAGCAGGGAAGGGCTACGAATTTCCACACCGGACGGCAAGCCTGTCCATTGTATGGTGCTCCTAGCCACACCACCGAGCCAGCGTGACCGGCACCTCGAAGTACTAGCCGCACTGGCCCGAGCGATCGGTGCCGACCGAAACATCCAGAAGCAGGTTTTCACGGCCAAAAGTCCGGCCCACGTACACGAAATTCTCCACGCAGAAGAAGCGGAAGATTTCAATTACTTCCTGGAAGATTGACATCTCCTTCTCTATTTGGAATCTTTGTTCCAACAGACAACCGGAATTTTCGACGCACAAAGCCGAGGAATCTAATGAAACGGACGATGTTCGAAGTCAGATTGAATCTAATTTCATTTTATGTAATGATTTCAATGGTATGGCTATTTGCTTCTCAGGCAATGTCCCGAGAAATGTCATTGGACGAATGCCTGCACAAAACGTACACGGAAAACAGATCGTTGACGGTCGAACGCTACGAGGCGGAAATCAAAGAAAATCTGGCACTTTCTACGTTCGCCAAACTTTTTCCACGTGTTTACACTCAATCCCGGCTCACTGCCTGGGATAGTCCTCTACGCGCGAAGATCAATGCGGCGCGCTCGTTTCAACCGCTTGATCCAGTGTTGGATGAAATCTCCTCGGAACTGGGTCAACCCCAGACTCTGGTCACAGCGTTAAATACCTATCATGATGAGGGAAATTTCAATCATTCCATCAAGTTACGCAATCAGTTCACTTTGGAAATGAATGTTACGGCCGAACAGCCCATTACCGATTTGTTTGGTACTTATTTTCAGTACAAAGCCTATAACAGGTTACGTGATGCCAGCAAACTGGAAGCGTCCTTGAAACGGGATGAACTGGCCGAGAAAGTCATTTCCGCGTATTTTGGATTGATCTATGCGGCTGAAATCAAGGAATATTCCCGTTGGGCACTGCAAGAACTGGAAACGTGGCTTGGTGAAGAAAGAACGGAAAAATTCCAGAAAAAAGCACCTTCCGTTCCATGGTTTTCAGAACAGGAACGATTCGAGCTTGAAAACCTGAAAGAAAGCTACCAGCGTTTCGCGATTCGCGCCGAATACGAAAAACAGGTAGCCACAGCGGCGTTACATGCTTTAATGGACGACAATAGCCTGGAAGATATTGTGCCTGTCATGCCGGATCTTCCGGACGAAAATCTATTGTCCTCCGAAGAAAACGAACTCGTCGAGCGTTGTATTGCTCAACGTCCCGATTTTGTCGGACTTCGTAAACGTATTTCTGCCCATCGTGCCTTACGAAACGTGGCGTTGGGAGAATTCATCCCGAAATTTTCCTTGTTTGGAAGCTATGAATATCGTGTAGGTCAAGGGCAACTCTTGCCTAATAATCTGTACTATGGAGGGGTGGCTCTCGACTGGAGTATCTGGGAGTGGGGATCTACGTATTACCAGCTCGCTGCCGTCAACGCGGAATTGGAACGACAACAGGCGGAACTAGATGCGCAAAAAGATGGCGTGCAGGTCGATATTGCCAAAGCTCGTGCTGAAGCGGTTCGGGCAAAAGAGACTCTGGAACTCGTCGAAAGCGGATACGAGCGAGCAACGGCCAACTTCTTCGCTAAAAAAAACGCCTTTCTCGAAGGAGATCTTTCCTTCGATTCATTTGTACGTGGCTGGACGGCTCTGTTGCATCGACAACAGGAACTGGCGCGTATACGGAATATACGTTATGTGGCACTGTATCGTTTGAAATTGACGGTCGGCGAACTGATTCTGGTCGATCCTGAAAAGTTGATCGATATGCAGCCCTGATGGCTTCGTTTGTCGCTAAAAAGTCCCGTTTTTTCCGTTAGTTCCCTAAAATTGACAATTTATACGATTCCGTTACACTCGGGTTCCTTCGTTGGACGTGTTGGAGTTATACGTCGGATGAAAACGAGTTATATCCAATGCCCGTTTTCATTGTTTTTTCACTAGTGGAAAGGAGTAGATTTGCATGATTGTGATGAAATTCGGTGGAACGTCGATGGGCGATGCCGATTGTATTCGTAACAAAGTTGCGAACATCGTTTTGGGAGCGGTCGAAAACGGCAAGCAGCCGGTAGTCGTCGTTTCCGCCATCGGTGGGATCACCAACCTGCTGCTGTCGGCTACCGAGGCCGCCATTCAGCGACAACCCGAGAAAGCTCGAACCATCGTAGACGATATTCTGCACCGCCACCTTGACGTGCTCGGAAAAGCGGTGAAACAGACAAAATTTGCGCTCGATGCGAGCGAGTACATAACAAAAACTCTCAAAGACTTGCAGGTTTTCCTCGATGCCATCGGTGTTGTAGGAGAGTTGACACCGCGTTCCTACGACATCGTACTGGCTGTTGGTGAAAAGTTGAGCGCCCGAATTCTGACTTCCGTACTTGAAGACAGGGATTGTCCGGCGGAATTCACCTCGTTGGATCGCCTGATTCATGGGAATATGCCGACCGATAGCGAAGACTATTGGCCAAAGGTTCAGGATTTCTTCCGAGCCAGCCTCGAAAACGTTCGAGAAGGCGCGGTTCCGGTGCTGACGGGCTTTTTCGGTCCAACTACCAAAGGCATTTTGAACTGTGTCGGCAGGGGATACTCGGACTTCTGCGCTTCTCTGGCTGGAACGGTCAAGAATGCGGAAGAAATCCAGATCTGGACCGACGTGGACGGTGTGGCCACAGCCAACCCAACAAAAGTTCCCAATGCAAAAATACTGGAGCGCATTTCTTTCGATGAAATGGCCGAGTTGGCGCATTTCGGAGCGAAAGTGCTGCATCCGCATAGCGTATGGCCTGCGTTGAAAGAGAATATCCCCATTCGTATTCTCAACACGTTTCATCCCGAGGCACAAGGTACGTTGATCGTCGATGAAACGGTGGAAGCGGATCAGCCGTTTAAGTCCATCGCTTACAAAAAAGATGTGACGATCATCCGCATCAGTTCGTACGGTATGTTGATGGCTGCCGGATTCATGGCGAAAATCACGGAATGTTTCGCACGTCACGGGATCAGCATCGACTTGGTTTCCACCTCCGAGGTAAGTGTTTCGCTAAGCGTGGATCAATCCCCGAAAGAGATCGAGCCTTTGGTCAATGATCTCAAAAAACTCGGTAGGGTGGTTGTGACGCCGGATCAGGCCATCATGTGTCTGGTTGGCGCTGAAATTCAGCACAACGCTTCGATTTATGAAAAAGTTTTCGAGGGATTGCGTCAGGAAGGCATCGGAGTCAACATGATTTCGATGGGTGACTTGCGCATCAATCTCAGCATTGTTATCGACAACGAGCATCGAGACAAAACCGTTCAATTGCTCCACCGAACGTTTTTCGGTGTCTAAAAAACAAAGAATAAAAAGGAATTATGTCTGTCAATCCAGAAGTTACGTATTTGCCCGAGTCGGCGATTCTTGAAGCCGCCGACCGTTTTGAGACCCCGTTTTTTCTGTACGAAGAGAAAAAACTGCGCGCCAATTGCCGCACGTTGAAACAGGCGTTCGAAAAGGTCTTTTCTTCTTTCAAACCCCTGTTCGCGGTCAAAGCGAATCCCAACCCCCAACTTCTTAAAATTATCATGGACGAGGGTTTTGGGTTCGACGCGTCCAGTACTTCGGAAGCCTGGCTTGCTCAAAAACTTGGAGCACGTGGAATGTATACGGGGAACTACACACTCCGAGATGAATTCGTCATGGCGATGGAAGCCGGGTTGATCATCAACCTCGACGACATCAGCCTTCTTCCCATGATGGAATCGCTAGGTATGCCGGAAACGTTGTCTTTCCGTATCAATCCGGGAATCGGCAAGGGGGGCAAGGAAAACATCGTGTTGGCTGGTCCCGATGCAAAATTCGGCGTGGCTCGCGAAAAAGCTACCGAAGCGTTTCGTCAAGCCAAAGCGCTTGGTGTCAAGCATTTCGGTATGCACATCATGACCGGTTCCAACGTGCTGGACGATCGGTATTTTTATAAAGTCGTAGAGAAACAGCTTGAAATCGCAGCGGAAATCCGTGATACCACCGGAATCGAGATTGAATTTCTTAACCTCGGTGGTGGTTTCGGTGTACCGTATCGTCCTGAAGAAGAAAGCCTCGACCTCGTTCCGCTTGCCCAGGGGATTCGTGAAGTATTCGACCGACAGATTGAACGCTTCGGGCTGAACGAACCGACGATCATGGTAGAGCCGGGGCGCTTCATCGGAGCTACTGCCGGGTGGTTGGTAACCCATGTCAATGCCATCAAAGACAGTTACAAAAAGTATGTTGGTGTAGATGCTTGCTCCAACGACATGCCCCGGCCATCGATTTACGACGCTTACCACTATGTTTCCGTGCTCAATGGAGAGACGAAAAAGGAAACCGTCTCGGTCGTTGGACGTATTTGCGAAAACAGCGACCAGTTTGCCAAAGATCGCGAACTTCCCTTGTGCAACGTCGGGGATGTCGTCGCGATTCACCATTGTGGCGCCCATGCCTTTGCGATGGGCCACAATTACAATGGACAAACGCGCCATGCGGAGTATCTTTTGACACTGGATGGCGAATTACGCCAAATCCGCCGCGCCGAAACGCTCGATGATTTGTTCAGCACCGTAACCTTTGATTGAATCAGGAGAGGTCACGATGAGTATAACGATTGAATATTCGAAGAGAATCAATAGCTTGGGTGGGTACGCCTTCGCCGAAGTAGGTCGTATTGTCGAGGATCTGAAAGCCCGAGGCATCACGCCAATCGATTTCGGAGTGGGAGATCCGCTCGATCCGACTCCTGAATTGGTACGGGAAACCGTAAAAAACGCCGTGGATCGTCACGCCACCTCGGGATATCCCAGCTATATCGGATCGAAAACCTACCGTGAAGCCGCAGCAGCGTGGATGAAACGCCGTTTCGGTGTGGAACTCGATCCCGAAAAAGAAATTGCCTCCACAATAGGCAGCAAGGAAGCGGTATTCCATTTTCCTGAAGCGTTTTTAAATCCCGGAGATGTGGCGATTATTCCGTCCCCCGGTTATCCACCGATGAAAACCGGAACGTTGTTTGCCGAAGGAACGCCATATTTCGTGCCTTTGCTCGAATCGAACGGTTTCATGCTGGATGTCGAAGCCATCCCGGACGACATAGCCGAAAAGGCGAAGATTCTGTGGATCAACTACCCCAACTCTCCGACGGGAGCTACGGCAACTCGTGAATATTACAAGCGTTTGATTGACTGGGCGCACGAGAGGAACATCCTTATCGCGGCCGATGAGGGCTGCTACATTGATATTTATTTCGACGAAAAACCGATGTCGATTCTGGAAGTGGAACGGGAAGGCGTTTTGACCTTCTATTCCATGAGCAAACGCAACAACATGACCGGTTACCGTATCGGTTTCGTTGCGGGTGACGAGCGCATCGTGACAGCGTTTAAAAAGCTGAAAACCAACATCGATTCCGGTACGCCGGATTTCATTCAGGATGCTGCCATCGCTGCACTCGAAGACGAATCTCATGCCGAATCGATGCGCTTGCTGTATCGTGAAAAGCGCGATATTCTCGTAGAGGCTTTGCAATCCGTAGGATTGGAAGTCAACGTTCCACCTGCTACATTTTACATTTGGTTGAAAACGCCGAACGGGCTGTCTTCGCTCGAATTCGCGAAGAAGCTATTGGCGGACGAACTGGCTTTGGTCGTCACACCCGGGCGCGTGGATCACGGATGAGTGTTCGGGCGGTGTCAACCCGGGAGAAGGCTACGTGAGGTTCGCGCTGGTTCCGACGCTGGATCAAGTGAAAGAAGCAGCGGAACGTATCCGTAAGAATTTGGTTATCTAATAGGGTAAGACGAGGTCGTCATGGAAGTCATCCGAACTCCCCAAGAGATGCAACAACGGGCGTTGCAGGCGAAGAGGGCAGGGCAGCGTATCGGTGTGGTGCCTACCATGGGTTATCTGCACGATGGACATCTGTCTCTGATGCAGCTTATTCGGTCGCGCTGCGATCTGTTGGTCGTGACGATCTTCGTCAATCCTATTCAGTTCAATCAGGCTACGGATCTTGATTGCTATCCCCGCGACGAAGAGGGAGATTTCGCGAAATGTCGTGAAAACGGCGCGGATATCATTTTTTCGCCCGAAGTTCCACAAATGTATCCTGAAGGATTTCAAAGCGAAGTCCAGGTCAAAGAAGTATCCAAAGGATTGTGTGGAGCGACGAGGCCGGGTCATATGCAAGGCGTTTCGACCGTCGTCACCAAGCTTTTCAATTTGACTCAGCCCGACATCACCGCCTTCGGGAAAAAGGATTATCAGCAGTGGCGGATGATCCGCCGCATGGTGAAAGACCTGGACTTCCCGATTGAAATAGTGGGCGGCGAAACGTTTCGTGAGCCGGATGGACTGGCAATGTCCAGCAGAAATGCCAACCTTGATGCAAAAAGCAGAGAAAAAGCCATTCTGTTGTATCAGATGCTTCAAAAAATCAATGACGCTGTAAAGCATGGTGAGAAAGATTGCAAACGTCTAACGTCCAAAGCGCGAAAAACGATTGAAAGCGCTGGTGATTTTTCGTTAGATTACTTGGAAATCCGCAGCCGGGAAAACCTGACGTTGCTGGATACGATTTCGGAACCTGCGGTTGCATTGGTTGCGGCATTTATCGGTGGTGTCAGATTGATCGACAACCTGGAATTGGACTGGAAATAAACAATACGTCTGAAAGTTTTTGAAAATCAAGCGAGGATTATCGTGGTGATAAGCAAGCAAAGCACACGTACGACTAGGTGGAACAGTTTGATTTTTTTACTGTTTTTCGTTTCGCTGTTTTTTATCGGCTGTTCGTCGGACTCCGACAACAACACGATCGACGGTGGGGATACGGAAGTCGAACAGGAAGCGGATGCTTCGGGCTATATTCTGGAAGTCTCGCTGGAAACCGAAACGATTTCACTGTTTCGCGGAGATCAAAAACTGCTGTCGATTCCAAAAGACGGTTTGATGATCGGGCGCGTTCCCACCACGTTATCCAGTAACATTGCGTTCGCAGATATCAATTTCGATCCGTACTGGATCGATGACCCGGACCTTCCGCCTCCCTATCAGGATGAGTTGTCGTGGCTGAAGCCGCAAAGCATCGTACAAGCGGAATCTTCAGAGAATACCGCAAGTTACACGTTGACTTATACGGGCGGTCTGGTGTTTTCACTGGATATCGAGGAAATTGCCATAGGATCGTTTAAGTTCCTGCTCAAACCTGCCGGAGATGCCGAGGGGGTAGGATTCTATCGGCTGCAAGCCACTGCCGATTCTCAAGAGGGCTTTTATGGTTTGGGTAACGCTCACGATCACGTCAACCACCGAGGCAAACGGCGGGCAATGCAGCTTGAAGCGATCGATTCGGAAAGCCAGTACAACGAGCGCCACGTTCCGATTCCTTTGCTGATCGGCTCGACTGGCTGGGGTTTGTTCGTCAACGACTTCCACCCGGCTGAATTCAAAGTAGCGACCGAGGCCGACGATCTGGTGGAAACGACCTTCGGAACCGGTCTTGATACCGCTGATGGATTGGAATTCTACCTCTTTGCCGAGGAACATCCGCTGGACATTACACAACATTACTACGAGATTACTGGTTATCCGTTGCTGCCTGCACGCTGGGCGTTGGGGCCGTGGATCTGGCGCGATGAAAACGACAACCAAGCGCAGGTCGTCAACGACATCGACACCATCCGGGATCTCGATCTGGCGACCTCCGGTTACTGGGTGGATCGCCCCTATGCAACGCAAGTCGGGGCGTTCAACTGGAATCCCGACCAGTGGACCAATGCACAGGAGATGATCGACTACGCCCACGATATGGGACTTCGGATGGCGATCTGGCAGGCTCCTTACGTCGATGCCAGTCACGAAACCACCCAAGAGAACCTTGCCTACGTACAAGAAAACGGATTTTTACCGCCCACAACCGGAATTCCGTTGAACACCTGGGGAACGCTGCTCGATTTTACGAATCCCGACTGCTTTGACTGGTGGCAGACGAACATGAGGTTCTACACCGACATGGGAATTGAAGGATTCAAGATGGATTACGCCGAGGACGTTCTTCCCGGCCTGCCGAACTTCCGTAACGTCTGGGAGTTTTACGACGGCTCCAACGAACAGACGATGCATGCTCGCTATCAGCTTTTCTACCATCAAGTATATGCCGAGCTTCTACCGGAAGATGGAGGATTCCTGATCTGCCGTGGCGGCACCATCGGCGACCAGGTCAACGTCAGCGTCATCTGGCCGGGCGATCTAGGAGCCAATTTCACGCTCGAAGGGGATGAAATCGAGGACGATGGGAAAATCGAAAAATCCGTGGGAGGATATCCTTCCTCAATGATTTACGGACTCTCGCTTGGACCGTCCGGTTTCCCGTTTTACGGGTCGGACACGGGTGGATATATCCATGCGCCACCGGATAATGAACTGTTCATGCGCTGGTTCGAGCAGACCGCGTTGTCCACCGTGATGCAAGTTGGTACGAACACCAATAACGTTCCGTGGGAATTCAAAAACGAATCGGGTGAACGCGACGAAATCCTGCTGGAAAGCTACCGTAAATACGCACGTTTACACCTGCGACTCTGGCCCTACGAATGGACGTACGCTGAAAACCTGAAAAGCGATGGCCGTCCCATTCAACGTGCTTTGGGTTTGGCGTATCCCGAAATGGGAGAACATCCTTGGGACAGCTACCTGTTCGGCGATTATCTGTATGTAGCACCGATTCTCGAACGGGGAGCCGTGAGCCGCGACGTGCTTTTCCCGCCGGGAGAATGGATCGACTGGTGGACCGGCGAAGTGTATGAAGGCGAGAAAACGGCGACTGTCAATGCTCCATTGGGTACGTTGCCACTGTATATCGCCCGTGGCGCGATTGTCCCGATGCTAAGGCCGACTATCGACACGATGGCGCCGACAATCCACCCGGAAGAAATCGACTCCTACGACACGACCCCCGGCGTGTTGTTCGTACGTGCAGTTCCTGGAAAAGACAGTGTTTTCAACATGTTCGACGATACAAGCATTTCGCTTGAAGGAAGCAGTCTGGCGTTCTCCGGCGGTGACGAATTCGCCTATGGTGCGGTATTCGAACTTTTGGCCGTAACCGCAGCACCCACAAGCGTTTCGTTGGATGGAGGTCCTCTGGCGCAAGCGTCGGATCTTGAAAGCGTGACGGATTCCGAAACCGAAGGTTGGTGGTACGATTCAGAGGCGAAAACCTTATGGATTCGCGTTCTGAACGGTGAAAAAAGCGTTAGCTGGGAATGATCATGAGAGGTTCGGATGAAAACTGACGTGTCCCGAACCTCTTTCGGAAAGCTGGCTCTGGCCGGTTTCGGCGGATTGCTGGCCGGTTTGATTCTATCCTTGGCACTTCCGCTCCGCTATCGTGCGGAAGTGGCGCTTACGGCGGTGAAAACTCCAGATCCCAACTGCCCGTTTGTCGGAGAAACCGGTGGGGCGACGTTTGCCCATCTCGGTACGATCCGCGACCTTCTTACGGATTCGTCGTTTCTTCAGGAAGTCGAAAGCACGCAACTCAGGGAAGATCGAAAAGAACCATCCACGGCGAGTTTTCACATTCGGCATCGGACGGATTCTCATCACTTGCATTTCGAAGTCGAGGCGGACACGCGAGAAGAAGCTTCGAAACTCGTCGTTCAATGGGCGGAACTCGGGGTAAGGCGCTACGAGGAAATCCTTCGGCGGCATATCCAAAAATTGCCGGAAGAGAGACGATCCTGCGCTGAAGCCAACATGTTTCAGTTGCATAAACCACTTCCCTGGAAACCCTGGGTGATACAAGCAAGATGGCGGCACCAATCGGCGGCGTTGGGGGGATTCGTCTTTGGAATTTTCGGAGCGCTGGCCTGGAGCAGATGGAGACGCAAAGAAAGAGATCCGTCAAAGGATGGTAAAGCGTGAAATTTTCAGCGTTTTTCCTGATTCTTGCGGAACTTCTGTTGTTGTTCACACTGCCGGTTCAACGGTGGGTTACTTCGTTTGTCGCCATTGTTGCGTTACTGATTACGTTTTATCCACGAGCCAGGAATTCCAACGTTTTTCTTTCAGCGCTTCTCTTGTTTGTTACGGCTTTTTCCGGTGTGGAAAGCTGGAGAATGCTTGATCCGAGGCTGTCGGCTTTTTCATCGCTGCCACTTGTCCTTTCGCTAAGTCTGTTGCTTTCCATCATTTTTGCCGCTTTTGGGACTTCTTTCAAACGCTGGCTTCCATCCTGGATGATCGGCGTTGCGATCGTGGCTGTTGTGGGATTGATGTTGTTTTTCCAAGCTTTTCCGCCTCTGGAGGTATTTGGAGCCTTATGGGAGGTTGCACCTCGAAGCGTCTGGTCTTCCGATGGACTGCTTTGGAGTATCGTAAGACCGTTTTCGCTTGAAACGCCGATCCTTCCGCAAATTCCGTTATTTATGGCTGTAACATTGGTGTTGGTGCTTGCTTCGCCACTAAGCAGAAAACTACCGCTGAATGCTAAACGGTGGATTTGGTGCTTGCGTATTTTCCTAGTGATTCTCGGACTTTTCGCCCCTATCAAAGTAGCGACGCTGGTTGCTTCTTCATCCGATCCGACGGAATCGGCTGATGAGTCTATCCGTTCCGCAGAACGCGCCATGCACCGGGCCGTTGCGTGGAGACAGTTGGGTTGGTGGCCCAAAGAACGGGACGCTTTGTGGTTGGCGGCCAGAGAATTCGTTGAAGCGAACGAATCCGAAATGGCTTTACCCGCTTTGAGCCGACTTTTTCGTGTGGAAAGAACACCTTCGGCACGTCTGGCTTTTGCTTCGGCGTTGTACGATGCCGGAGAGCTTTTCGTGTCGTTTCAACTGTTTGCGAAGGATCAGATAACGACGGAAGATCTGCTTGCCTGTGAGGCTGCTACGGAACTTGAAACGATCCATCTGGCTCGAATACTTCACTGGCGCGGACAACCCGCCGAAGCTCGTGCAAAACTCCAACCCTGGGTCGATCGTGTTCTGCAAGATCCCGCTGCATTGGCAAAAGAACGGGAATCGCTTGAAAAAGGGTGGCAGAATTCACGAGTTACCCCTTTGGGACAGTTGCTTGAACTGGCTGGCGAGTTGGCCGTTCAGAACGACGATACCGAGCATTTGCAGAACATTACCACCCGATTGAAACGTGATCCTTACGGACTCGTCGTCGAACGATATCTTTCGGGATTGCACGAATACGAGGCTTTTCAGCCCGAAGATGCGGTGAAAAACTGGGAAAAAGCCGTGCAATCCGATCCGGGAAACCGCAAATATATCGCCAAGTTGGCTGGTTTATACGCCTGGATCGGCGAACAGCGCATCGTCAATCAGCTTCGGCAATGGCTGGTTGTAAAAGGCTCTCCTTCCGTTTGGCGAGGAAAACAGCGAAACAAGCTGTATTTCAACGGGGATGCAACCTGGAGACTGGAACTTGTTCGGGGTATGTATGAGATACGGTTGCGTGTCAGTGGGCAGGCTTACCATGATGTCATGCCTCATCTGACGATTCTGGCCAACGGAGAAGAAGTAGGGGAGGGCGATGTTTCGGCGGAAACGGACTCACATCTGTTCTCTGTACGATTTCAGGCCGCTGAAGGCGTCAATGATATCCTCGTTCGTTTCGATAACGACGAAGCCGGAAGCGATGGAGATCGCAACCTTTTCCTACACGAAGCCATGGTGTTTCCCGTGTATTATCGAGGAGTTTTCCGATGATCCGGCGACCTGTGACGGTGCTTGCCGCCCATGTCCATGCGCATCGGTTGATCAACGGAGCGACCAACCGAAGCGCGGCATTGCTGGATCGGTTGATCCTCGATCCGTCGATTTCGTCCCTGTTGAGCGTTTCACGGGTACATCCTAAGTGGATTTACCAGGGGGTTAAGCTTCAACCTCCCGGATTTTCACGCAAAATTCTTCATTCCGGTCCGTGGGGAGTTTTTACGAAAATCGAGCGCCACGAAGGTCATGCCGCAAGACGAAGGTATTTATTGGAGCATTGTTATCCGTATGCGCTGGATAACCGCTTGCTGCAAAGAATCGCGAGCGAATGTCCCGAATTCGGGTGGGGAGGGCGCTTGTTGGTGTTCACTCCCAAAGAAGCTCTGTTTGCCGAGAAATTCCCGGCAAAAAAGCGAATGTTCGATACGAACGACGACTGGTTGCTATCGCCGTTGATGCAAAAGAGATTCAAACGCATTCAACAGGGATATGAAGCGGCGGCGCGAATGGATACCGTATTCGTAACCAATCCGATATTGGCGAAAAAATATCCCGGTCATACGGATCTTCACTATGTTCCAAACGCCGGTCACGGTCCCATTCCGACACCGATGCAAAGGTACAAGGCAAAAACCGGTTCAGCGCGTGTTTTGCTGGCGGGATATTACCATCCCGAACGGTTGGATCTCGATGCACTGGAAGAAATGATGAATTCATTTCCTCGTGTAATTTTCGATTGTTACGGAAGTCTTGATAGCCCAAAACTTTTCAAGACACTCAAAAGTCACCGCAATTTTAATTTTCACGGTAAGGTCCATGTAAGCACGTTGAGGGCGAAGCTCGCCGACGTGGACGCGGCGTTGATTCCGCATCCGGTCACGCCTTATACATTGTCTCAAGACATGATCAAGCTCTACGAATACCTCGGGGCTGGGTTGCCGGTGATCTGTCCACCGATTCCACCGGCGGATCGTGCGGCTGAACGGTTGTATCTTGTGCAGAATCGAGCCGACTATTGCACGAAACTCGAAAACGCGCTATCCGAAAAGCCATCCGATGATAGAAAAGCGGACCGTCGACAATGGTCAGCCCAAAATGATTGGAACGAACGATACCGTCACATCAAGCGTTGGTTGGAAGAATAATCTTATGACCCATTTGCGCACCGGTATTTCCTATCTCTTCGTAGGGGCGATTTTCGGCCTGTTGGCCGTTTTTGCGACCAATGGAGCGTGGACAAGAGACATCGGACCGATTTTGCTGCATGGTCTGGTGTTTGCCGGTTTGATCGTGGGAATGGTTTCCAAGATTATAAAGCGAAATCAACCTGTTGCATGGCTCGAACCTTGGCTTGTTCCAGGAGTGGCGTTCGTCGGTGTGTACGGTTTCGCTTTCGACGCATTGCTCGCACATGACCCGGAACGCTCCCTGAATCCCTGGCTGGGGATTTTGTTTGCACTGGTGGTTGCCTGGGGAACGTTCGCATGGTTCGAAAAACGTAATAAATCATGTGAAAACAAGCCGTTGAAGGCATTTCCCGAACGACGTTTTCGTATCGTCATGACGCTGTGGATCATTGCCGGAACCGTAGCCTGGGGAATGTATCTTTACAAAATGGGAGGTGTCCCGCTTTTCTCGAAAGCTATCGAAGGCAGTCGCGTAGCGATGGCTGACAAAGGGGGAGGGGGGCTGCGACTGGCGGTGTATTCGCTTGTCATCTGGGGCTGGTTTGTCTGGTACGATGGCCTTACCGGGCAAAGAATCGGACGTTTTTCGCGAATCTTCGGTATGCTTTGGGTCGCTTGCATGCTGATCGCTTTGGCGAATCGTGCCCCTGTGGTTCATTTTTTCGCCGTACCAGCCTTGATGAGTCTCGTATGGAACAAGAAAAGAGGTATGAATGCCTCTTTTGTGCGGCGTTTGCCGGTCGTGATTGCTCTGGCTGTAGCGGCGTGGATTGCGTTCGGAATGCTTGGAGCCTACCGGTTGTTGTCGGACGAAACCTTGCGGCATTACCCGGAAATCGAATCGTATACGGAAGATGGAAGCGAATTTTTGCTAGGCTTGAAACTGCCTGTCGACTACCTGTTGACCACGGCAAAAAATTATCAGCAAGTGTATGATATCGTTCCGGAAATGTATAACTATCGTTATGGGGCAAGCTATATCGATCCGCTACGAACGATCCTTCCTGGAAAACAATTTGCGCTGGCGATGCAGCTAAAATCGGCGTTGGGAATGCAGTTCAAAGGCGGTGGATTCGTTCCCGGAGTTCTTGGAGAAGCCTGGGTAAATTTCGGTGCTTTGGGCTTCGTGTTGGTTCCCGCCATGATTGCCGCGCTGTTGTCGTTGCTTTACCGATGTCAGCGAAACAGCGGGTGTCCATATTGGACGATGGGATACCTGTACCTGCTGGTTCATCTGGGCACCAACATGCAATCGGGTTTGCTGGCAACATCGATTTTTCCGTTTTTCGTGGTTGGTTCATTGATTCTGTTGCGTATCGTTATCGGTACGGATGACCGCGCAACGCCATGAAAAAACTGAAGAAGATCGTTCCACAGGATGTGGACATCATCGTTGTTTCCTGGAATCACCGGCAGGATCTAATTGGTTTGCTGGATTCGCTGAAACAACAGAAAAACGTCCGGTGGCGGTTATTTCTCGTGGATAATGCTTCCGACGATCATGGCCCAGAGGCTGTGATCGAACGTCACCCCGAAACGACGTTGATTCACAACACGGAAAACCTCGGATTCGCTCGTGCTGCCAATCAGGGAATTGACGCAGGAAGCGCACCATGGGTGTTTCTAGCCAACCCGGATCTTCGTCTGCAAAACGACTTTCTTTGTCGTCTTATCGAGGGTCTGGAACGTTTCAACGGGGATTTCGGTTGCGGAAAACTTTATCGATTTCCCGAAGGACAACGAAACATTCTGGATAGCGCCGGGATGATCATGACTCCGGAATATCGCCACCTCGATCGTGGCTCGCAGATTGAGGACTGCGGACAGTTCGACCGTCCTGCTCGCGTTTTCGGCGCGACCGGCGCCGCTGCTTTGTATCGAAGAAATGTTTTGGAACGAGTCCGGGTGAGAGGGTCTATTTTCGACGAACGGTTCTTTGCTTATCGCGAGGATGCGGATTTATCCTGGCGATTGCGTCTGGCGGGTTACGAATGCTTGTATATCCCCGACGCCATCGGTTGGCATAGACGAAAGGTAACGCCCGATAGAAGATGGTCATTGCCGGAAGTTCTCAATCGGCACAGCGTTCGGAATCGCTTTTTGATGCGATGGAACAACGGAAATATACAAACCTTTCTACAAACGGGTTTTAGGGGCGTTTTTAGAGATTTTCTTGTATTTTTCGCGTGTTGCACGGTCGAGCGGTCCAGTTTTCCGGCGTTTGGGGAATTGTTTCGAATGGCGGGTGAATCCATGCGTAGAAGGGCGGAAATGGATAAAATTGTCAAGAAAGACGTTGATTGTGCAAAGTGGTTCCGGTGTGCCAAAGGTTATGTTGAGGAGATCGACGCGTGAAACTAGCGATTATCGGAACCCGTGGAATTCCACCTCGTTACGGTGGATTTGAAACGTTTGCCTGGCATTTGTCACAGCATCTTGCCAAACGAGGACATAAGGTTACGGTCTATGGACGAAAACATACGGTCGGAGATGAAGATTTACCCGAGGGTGTTCATAGTATCCTGACCGATTCGCTACGTTTCAAGCATGGCGAGACGGTCAGCAGCAGTTTTCTTGCCGTTCGAGATGCCGCAAACAAACCTTTCGATGTGGCTCTTGTCTGCAATATCGCCAACGCTCCGTTGCTTCTTTGGCTGAAACGGAAGGGCGTTAAAGTAGTATTGAACGTGGATGGTATCGAGCGCGAGCGACTGAAGTGGGGAAAAATCGCTCGATTCTACCTGAAAAACTGCGAAAAACTCACGATGAGCGTGGCGGATGCCGTGGTCAGTGATGCGGAGGTCATTCATCGCTATTACTTGGAAACCTACGGAAAAAAGACCGAGATCATCGCCTACGGTGTCGAGCCGCTTTCGCCTCTGCTGAATGAGTCGAATCTGTTGGAGAAATACGGCTTATCTCGGGATGGATATTTTCTTTACACGGCACGACTTGAGCCGGAAAACATGGCCCACGTTGTTCTTCAAGCCCACAGAAATTCAGGATGCAAACGTCCGTTGGTTGTTGTTGGCGACGCTCCTTATGCAAGTGCTTATATAGACAAGCTTAAAAAGAGAAGTACTGATAACGTATTGTTTTTAGGTAGTATTTACGGCGAAAACTATCATTTGTTAAAATCGAATTGCTTCGCTTACATTCAAGCTGGAGAAGTTGGCGGTACGCATCCGGCCTTGTTGGAAGGTATGGCCTGGGCACCGATGGTCGTTGCCAACGATGTCGAGGAGCACAGAGAGGTTGGCGGTAATTCAATTCAATATTACCGAAGAAATCATGTCGGAAATCTTTCGGAAATTTTATTGAAATTGGAAAAAAATCCAGACCAACGATGGGGATTTTCTGAGAAAGCCCACAAACGAATCGAGAAAATCTATCGTTGGGAAACCATTGCAGACCACTACGAGAAGCTTTTTTATAAGCTGAAAAATCGATGATAATTCATTGGATCATGCGATTTTCTTTCAACGCAACGCTGGAATTGCTTTGGTCGAAACTTGCGCTTTTGGTTAAATCGTGTAAAAGAGAAGAACGCAAGGTTCCAATTATTGAAAAATGAAGTTCTCAGGAGGGAAAATATGTGGAAGCGCGCCACATTGATTTTCACCATAACGCTCGTGTCGTTTAGTCTGATCGGATGTTGCAACAAGTATCGTTCGAAATTTCTCGATTGCAATCGGAAAATCATGAACGAAACCACCTTGGCCACTACGTTTATCACCGATTGCAGGCAGGGCGATAACGACAAATGCGAAGAGTTGCGAAAAGCACTCGAACGTATCAACCTGGAATCGAAGCAGGTCAGCGACATCCTCGTCGCCGAAGACCTGGTAATGCTCGAACCGGAAAACTGATTTTTCAAAAATAAAAAAACGCCCAAAGAACTGGGCGTTGTAGATAAATACTTCTTACTTTACATAATATTGCTTATCGGAAACTTTAACTATTCTTCTCTACCACTTGCAGTTTCTCTTTTCTTCTGTATTTTCAGGCACTTTCTACTTTTCATTCCAGTACCTGTCAAGGTTGCACACAACAACGGAATCCTCGGTAGACCTGGTAATCGTCGTTTTCCGCCACACGGTAGCTGTCGCATTGTAGACTTGTGCTGCTGGTGTCGTTGTAACGCCCTCCCATGATGTAGTACATGCTTTCGCCACTAAGCCTGGTGCTGGTCCATTCCTCGACGTTCCCGGACATATGCATCACACCCCAGTCGTTCACGCAATCGGTCTTCTGGTATCCAGTAATTTTTGCCGAAGACGAATCATCGACACTTTCGTTGCATTTGCTCGTGTTGAATACATTCCCATATGGGTAAGAATTGCTAGTTGAAGCTTTGCAAGCCGTTGTCCACTCCGTTCGAGTGCATAGACGTTTTCCGATATTGTTACAGGCATCCTCCGCTTCGTGCTTTTTCCCACATCCGGACGGCTTTTCTCCTGGAGACTGGCAAGCATACGCAGCCGGTGTAAAGAACCAGTCCGAGCCACCATCGACACGGCTTTCGCCTTGTCCAAGGATATCGCCTGTACAATCCGAACGTTTGTAAGCAACGGATTCGTATTTATCGATGCAAGTTTTGGTGCCGACAACCTTGACCATCTCCGGGTAACCAGGACACGGACCGGGATCGTGGAATGTGGAATATCCTACGCATTCTCCATCGACGCATTGGTCATCATAGTTGCTGGAATTGCCGTCATCGCAGGTTGTTCCGTTGGATCGAGGCTCACAGCCATCCCAGGTACTGCCGCAACTACCGGTATAGCACTGACCTGAACAGTCGAGTTCCGGGAAGTAGCAACCGCCCATCTCATTGACACACTGATTTTCGGTACACGGATCGAAATCCTCACAGAATTTGTCATCGCCTGCCTGACAGTTACCGCCAACACACCAGTCGCTTTTTCCATCGTCCGGCGAACCCGTACAAGGACGACCATCATCACACGTTACCGTGTAGTCTTCATAAGCAGGATGAGTGCAGTCGCCGCTGCTGTCGCAAACATCTCCGGTACATCCATTTCCGTCGTCTGTGCACGTCGTACCCGTTCGCGGTTTCCAGTGGGTTTGATAGTATGTACTCGTCGGATCGCATTTTTGGCATTCGTTAGAAGGCTTTTGCTCCTCGTCATCGTAACATACCGTGCCGATCAGGCAGGTATTCTCTTTGATCGGATGTTCACAAACAGGAGTATCATCCTGAGAACAGACATCCAACGTACAGTTATAAAGGTCGGGCGAGCAGTCAATCAGACAAATACCGAAATCCGTATCGCACCGGCAGGTTCCATCGGGACAGAACTGCGGAAGATTCGTCATGCAATCGGCAGAAGTGTTGCAAAGACAAGAGCTTACCGGTGTAGTATCGTCGGGATGGCACGGGAAATTGTCGTGCTTGATCGGATCGTTTAAATCGTTTGAATCGCAATAGTCATGGGTACAGATATTTCCATCATCCACACTGGAAACCGCGCCTTCGCATACCCCTTCCCCACCTACATTTTTGCACTTATCGCTTTGTGTGCAAGGATTCCCATCGTCACAGAACATTCCAACGGGAATGGTGAATTCGCATTCTCCCGTAGACGTATTGCATTGTTCGTTCTGCGTACAGGTGTTTGTATCGGAGCAATCGACATCGGTGCCACCGCAAGTGCCGTTCGTGCATTTGTCGTCGTATGTGCACTCGTTTCCGTCGTCGCACTCCAGATCATTCGGCCAATCATGGGTGCATCCGGTGCTGGGATTGCAACCGTCGACACTGCATTGTCTGCCATCGTCGCAATCGATTTCAGTACCATCCTGACAGGAACTTTCAGCACAATAATCGTCTTCGGTACAGGCGCTGCCATCGTTACAAGAGTAGACGCAAGCTTTGGCTCCACCATTCGGTCCCGAAATGCAGATGTTACCGGAAGCTGATGCATTGTTCTGACAATCCAGATCGGTGACACAGCTCGTACATCCAGGAATTGCCGGAAAATCGGGATGGTGCGGGTCGCAGACAAAAGGTTCGAAATGACATCCATCCACAACATCCTCGTCGCAGAGATTTTGTGTGCAAGGGTTGTTATCCTCACAGGTCTTTGCAGGTCCACCCACACAAATACCGGATTGACAGGTGTCATTCGTTGTGCAAATCAAGCCATCATCGCAGGTGGTGTTGGAAGGCATCGGGTTGTGATAGCAACCATTTTGCGCAATACCGCACAGATCTTCGGTGCAGGGATCGTCATCGCTGCAATCGCGTGCAGGACCGGAATGTCCTACACCGTTTTCGTCGCAATAATCATTGACCGTACAAACGTTGTCGTCGTCGTAGTCATTGTTGGGATTGGGAATCGACACACATCCGCCTTCGGGCCGTCGTGAGTCGCCAACCGGAACACAGATTTCATCGGTACAGGGATTATCGTCGCTCTCGCAAACCACATCCGCACCAGGCTGGCATTCCAAAACGCCATTGTTCGAAATGCAAACACCGGAAACGACACAAGGATCGTCATACTCGCAAGGGTCGCCCGGAGTTTCCGTATGAATACAGGCCGCACATTCTGAATCCGGGGTTTCGTTGCTGCAATAACGGTTTTGATTGCAGGTATCCATCGTACAGGGATCGTCGTCGTTACAGGTACGTGCGACACCTCGGCATACTTTATTGCTGCATTCGTCTTCGATCGTGCAAGGGTTGCCATCGTCACAAGACTGATCTTGTTCCGCCGGTCGTGCCGAGAATACGCAACCCGAATCCCTGACACAGGTATCCACGGTACAGTCGTTGCCGTCGTTGCAGGGAATGGGATCATCTTCGATACATTGGCCATCCTGGCAATAGTCGTTCGGCGTGCAAACATCGTCATCGTCGGCGTTGCAATCCAGGCCGTTCATGGTGGATGTGATATACACACAGCCGAGTTCGTCCGAATCGGGATGAGAGGCGTCACAGGAGTCATTGGTACACTGGTTGCCATCGTCGCAGTCGCGGAGATCGCTACCGGGTCGCTGGCGACATTGACCATCGTCGCAACGGTCTTCCAGCGTGCAGGGATCACCATCGTCACAGATGCCGGAAATCGGTATCTGCTGGCACGCTTGGAGGTTTTCTACGCAGGTTCCGCGTGTACATACGTTGTCGTTGGAACAATCTCTCTGAGTACCACCCGTACAATCTTTCGATACGGGATCGCAGGTTTCTCCAACGGTACAATACAATCCGTCTTCACATTCCATATTGTCTTGGAATTCGAAAATACAGCCGTTTTCATCCGCATCGGGGTTTTCAGCGTCGCAGGTTCCTACCGTGCACTGGTCTCCATCGTCGCAAATGGTCGGCTCGCCTACGATTTTGCACTGTCCCTGGTCGCAAGCCCATTGGTTGCAAGGATCGTCACTACGGCAAGTCGCGCCATTGTTGGCGGGATCGTATACGCAATTCCCTGCAAGGCATTGCTCAGAAGTACAAATATCGTCGTCATCGCAATCCATCGGCTCGCCTTCGCAAACACCGTTGTTGCAGGTATCGTTGACCGTGCAAGGGTCGCCGTCCGAACAGGAGGTTCCCGTTTGCGCTCGCTCGAAACAATCGCCGTATTCGCAGTAAGGCTCCCAACACTGTTCGTAATTCGTAGAGCAGATTTCCAGCGACTCCCAGGTTTGCTCGGTCCCGCATCGCTGAGCTTCAAGAGGATCTTCCGGGTTGCAGCGTTTCGTACTGATATTGCACCCGGTAACACACTGCCCCTCGTCGCATATCATACCTTCGTCGCACGCGATCGGATCTCCCAAGGTGTTGTCCGTACCGCAAATGCAGTAGTAGCCATACAAAGGATCATCACCCGGACAGCAGTATGGTTGGCCGTTTTCACAATACGGCACGCACTCGCCATTAACCTCGGTTGTAGCGGGAGGACAAGTGTCGATGGCCACGGCATACACGGAAACGGTCTTGACGCTTACACCGTCGATCATCGGAGAAAACTCGATGCGGAACGCGCCGGTCTGAGCCTGGGGAAGATTTTCCTGGGTCGGAATGTAAACGATTTTTACTTCTGCCGTCTGACCGGGCACCAGATAACCGCCTTCGATTCCGTCATCATCCAGATACGTGAACGATGCACTTTCATTACGAAATCCGAAATCGACCATATGCACGTTGACGGTACCGCAGTTTTCGATGGTAACCGGCAACTCCACCTGAACGCCGGGCTTCGAAAAAACTTCGCCCAGCGAATAATTAGAGGGAGTCACGTCGAGACAAGGTGTTACGCCCTTCCCTTTCAACGTAATTTCAAGGTCTTCCAGCGCTTCACCCGTGGGGTAATGGTCCGAACCCGACATGCGCAGAGTATCTTCGATGTCTCCTTGGGCGATAGGATCGAAACTGATGGCGCAGGTTCGCGGTGTTCCCTTGGGTACCAGACAAATGGGAAGTTCGCACTCGTGATCCGGGAAAGTCGGCAAAAACTTGTACGATGCGGTAATGAAATCGTTGAGAATCAGCAAGTCCTCTACTTCGTATGGACGGTTCGATTCGGCAGAAAGCCCTTCGGCGCTGAGTTCAAAGAACATCACTTTCGGGTTGGAATCACTCACGGCCACATCGCCGAAGTCCATAATCAGAGGATGTTCCGTTTCCCCCTGAACCACCATGCTGGCGGAGGTTTCCCCTTTGAAACTGTTGTAAAGATCGATTTGATATACGCCGTTGGCTACATTGGTGGCATTGGAATCAATTTGTAACACGCCGTGGTTTTCTTTACAGGAACGCGAGGTGTATTTCAGGATCACATCCTGAAAAGACTGCGGCTCGATGGTGATTCCTTCTTCGGGGAAAGGTTTGGGAGAAACGATTTCAAAATCCGTGCTGAGTCCTGTACCGGTACGAATCAGCAGACTGCCGATAGTAACGGATTCTTCACAAGCACTAATAAGTGTAACGGTCATTTCCTTTTCGGTATAAACCGCACCGAAATCGATGGTGTCGTCCATCTGAAGGCAACGGAAGTTCGAGAGATTGTCCTGCTCATCGACTTCTACGGTATCTTCTTCACCTTCGAGAACGTCATCTTCCATGTCCTCATCGGCACTATCCGTGTCGTCATCTTCTTCCCACTGGTTGTCTCGCTCCGTGACAATGCGGTCTTCGTCCTCATCTGCAACGGGGATATTCGAATCGCGATCGGTATCCCCAGTAATAATTGCCCCAGGACCGTCATCGCAGCCAAATGCCACAAAAACCAGGCAAAACATGAGAAGAAAAACGGTTTTCAAAATAGAAGGTTTCGACATGCCTATTTTCTCCGATAGCCAACCCAACATTAACCCACAAGGATTCTACACGTTTAGACGTAGAAAACCCTAAATTTTAGTTAAGAGTTGATAAAAACAATCGTTCGGAATCGATGAATTTTTCTGCAATATCCACCAATCGTTGATGATGAGTGAAAAAGAGAATTTGAGTATGGTCCGATAAGCGCCCCAACTCCTTCAACGTTGCCGAAGCTCGTTCGTCGTCGAAGTTGATCATAATATCGTCCACAATCAATGGCAAGACTTCTCGTCCGTCCAAATTATCTTCAAGGTGAGCCAGTCGCAGTGCCAGGTAAAGTTGATCTCTCGTTCCCTGGCTCATGCCTTCGACAGACACTTTTTCCCCGCCGTTTCGCACGCCGATCAACTCGGGTTCATCGGTGGAATAATACTCGGAACGCACATCCTCGAAAGAACCACAGGTAAAGGTTTTAAATAACCCCCCTGCCCTTTTCAATATCGGACTCTGGTTCTGTTTTCGAAAACGCTCGATACCCCTTTCCAGGATCGTGCGAGCTAATTTATAGCGTAGGTAGTTTTCCGAATAGCGGCGCACGGAAGCCAGAACGGCTTCTCCTTCCAGGCTCCAGTCCGTAGCGCCCGAGTCTTCTTCCATGATTTTCAGGCGGCGTCCATCGTCTCCGATCTGTACGAGCAATTCGCTTCGTTCTTTTTCCATCTCTTCAATATCATTGGAAATTTCAGAAATAGCAACCCGACAGGCATCCAGGTCGTTTTGACGAACCTCTTCGATAACGTCGTCAAGGCGGGTCTGCCACCCAAAACGCAGTAATTGCTCTTCGCAGCGATCTACCGACTCTGTAGCTTCCTTGTAGGCACGGAGTTTTTCATCGATTTCCAGCAAGCGGTCTTCTTCGCAATTCGCAAGGTCGCAATAGTTGTCGATCTTCGCCTGAACATGCACGAGTTCTTCGTGGTCTTTCTCCCGATCTCCCAATAATTCCCGTTCACGTTTTTGCAAGGTTGCCAGGCGTTCCCGATCCTCCCCTGCCCTTTTTAACGTCGCAGCAAGCCTGTCCACGGCTTGTTCCAATGGAACGGACAACAATTCGGGTGCCAGCGAACCACACACTTCGGTTACGGTGGCTTGTAAGTCTTTTTCGTCCTCTTCGATATGGTGAATACGGCGTTTAAGGTCGTCGAGTTTCTCGGTTTGCGTTTCGAGTTCTTCGAGATCGCCGATCATCGACAACCCTTGCTCGACCTCGATCTTTCCTTCAGGATCGAGAGAAGCCATCTCTTTCCGCCACGTTTTCCACAGTTTTTTCAAGTCCTTATCAATGGTTTCGTGTTGTCTCGTCGCGTCGTCCCATTCCTCCTGTAAAGTGTCCAAATCTTCCTGTAAGCGTTCTTGTTGTTGACGTTGGGATTTACTCCGACTTACCGCCGCATCACCCGACAACAGCCAGAATTCCAGCCGTTCGTCGTTGTTTTTCGGTGTTTTCTCTATTTTTTCCAGATGTGTTTGCAACGAAACAATCGCCTGGGCGCGAGATTCCAGAAGTTGTTGCAATTGTTGTTGTTTTTTCGTTGCTTCTTGCGTTTCCCGTACCAACTCCCGATATTGCGCAGTCCAGAGCACCCGATCGGGCGGTGTTGAAGGATCGATACCGCTGGGTTCCCACAGTTTTTCCCAGTTTTGAAAAAAATCGACTCGCTGTCCTTCTAAGGTTTCCCTTTGAATTTCAAGGCGTTGGAGAGCTTTCTCGGTCATTGCCTTTTCCGCCTGCAAGCGGGCCACCTGGGCGACGCGCTCGGCTTCGCGTCGCAGTCGGTCGGCTAGGTCATCGGCTTGCCTCATCAATGGCTCGAAGCGTTCCGACCAATCGCGCAACTCTTGCACAGGGATATCGGATTTTGTTGAAATCCTCAACAATTCCATAAACTTGTCCCAAACGATGTCGCGTTCTTGCCGAAGTTCTCCTAGCATCGATTCGCTGGGTACTTCACGCTCCAGACATAAAGCGTCGATTTCTTTTTCAAGATTTTCCAGGGTCGAGCGTTGTTTGCTTGTTTCGTCGAGATTCTGCTTGATCGCCACTGAAAGCTCGTCGTACTCATCGTTGTAATGCTTTATCCGATCCCCGGAAGGCACAGGACAATCCAGAATGTTTTCAAGAGTTTCCGTCGATATCCCCAAACGTCTGGCCTCTTGTAGAACCTGTTTGGTTTCTTGTTCCAACTCGCTCGAAAATTTTACGATTTCGGCGTCCAGGTCCCCTTTCTTGCGAGTTTCTTTCAGGAGATTTTCCAGCTCTCGTGTTTCCGGAATCTCCCCGATATCCGCGAGCTTGCCTTTCAAGCGCGTGTTTTTAGCTTCCAGCTTTTCAATACTTTGCTTGGCCAGTTTTTCTCTTTCGGACAGGTTCTCGATGCGCTGCCCCAGCGAACGAAGCTGTTTTCTTTGAACGGAGGTCAGAGAAAGTCTTCCGGTTTCACTTTCTGAAAGATTGGGAAACAGCTTGTTGTGTCGCCGTTCGATATCTTGCTTCAATATATCGGCTTTGGCTCGCAGTTTTTCTCTGTCGTCCGAAGCTTTCAGATACACGCCGATCTGACGGGACAAGTGGGCGATCCGTGTTTCCTCGTCAAAGTATTCCTGTGGAATATCCATGGATTCTATGGATTTACGCACCTCGTCGATTCGGTCTTCGCTGCGTTTAAGATTGGCTGTCGTAACCGAGCGTTTTTGAAACAACAGCGGCAATTCCCGGCTGAATTCTTCGGGAAGAGCGGGTAGCGTTCCCTGTTCCGCAAGTTTTTCTTTCGCTCGTTGCCAACGTGCCACCGTGGGAATGGACTGTTCGATTCTCGCGAGCCGTTCTTTTTCCCGTGATCGCTCCGAAAGACGCTGGTCGAGGTCTTCTCGCTGTTTTGACAGTCGTTCGAGTTGTTTGTGGAGTTTTTTCCATTGGTGCGCCGAAACCCGACGTTTTTTCTCCTCGGTTTTGATTTTCTTGAATTCGGCAACGGATTGATTGACAAGCTGTTTTTGACCACGGGGCCTGAAATGTCGGTCGGCTTCAGCATCCAACTCAGCGAGGATATCGTGGATTCCTTTTCCGCTCAATGCTGCGGAAAGCAGGGCTTTCCCCGTTTCCCCTTTCAGCAAACGAAGTTGCTCGCCACCTTCTCGTAATGTTTCATGATCGAGACAGAGTTGCCGACGAAACATGTGGCGATCCATCGAACCGAAAAAATCCATAAAACTTTCCGGGGGTAGCGGGTGACCTTCGGCATCGAGTAAAGAGTTTTTCTTGCCGTGACGACGGACGACCTGCCATAAGCTTCCATCCGAACGTTGCAACGTGGCACCGATACGCAATTGCTGCTTTTTGGAATGAACGAAAGTGAAGCGGTCCGGTTTTTCCATGGAGAAAAACAGGGATTCCAACGCCGCCAGCGCCGAGCTTTTTCCGGCCTCGTTGTTTCCGTAAATCAAGTGGAATCCTTCTGATCCACCGCTGAAATCCAACGTAACGTCGGTAAAGGGTCCAAAAGCTTCCAAAACCAGTTCAAGCAGTTTCATCGTTCATTGTCCGTAACAAGAAAGCGGGAGAGCAACCAGCGCCGCGTATCATCCAAAAACTCGTCGAATCTTTCCGGATCGATCTTCCTTTGAAACTCCTCGTCCGCAAAAGCTTCAATTGGTAGTTTTTTCGTTAATTCCTCTATAATTCCCAGTAGTTCCGCTTTTCCGATTCTTCAGGAGAATACTGGATTAGCGCTTGCAAAAGATCCAGATCCGTTTTCTTTTTCGAGACGCCAACGAGGCATCTTTTCCGAATCGCTTGATACGAAGCGCAGGTCTTTCAACCACACTTGTCCGCCACCGCGATCCGCAGCTACGGCGCGCAATTGTTGGAGCAACTGCGACGACCGAACATGTTGGTCCAAAAGCGAGAGATCCGAGCCGGTAAAAATCAGTCGCAAAGCAAGCAATCGGTCGGAAATGTGGGATATTTCTCCCTCAATCCGATGTCCAACACGTTCGAGAAGGTCGTCTTGATTATCGGTTTCCCATGGAATTTCCAGACTTTTCCAACGGACGACATCCAGTTGGATGGCTTCGACGGGTAGCCGAACCGTCCTCTTCGACACGAACCAGCGTGCAACCTTTTTTGCCTTGTTCGTGAACGTGTCGTCCTTGAAGATTACCGGGAAAACGACCCATGGTTCTCCCGTTCGGACTTCTTCACGCCGATGGACGTGTCCCAAAGCCCAGTAATCGTATCCTTTGGAGGTCAGATCGTCGATGGTGCATGGTGCATACGGTTCATGTCCGGCGCGACCATCCAGACTGGTATGCAGCAGACCGATATTGAATGCTCCGACCACTCGTTCTGGAAACATCGAAGCGAGATTGCGCGATTCGGCACGATGTTCGTAACTGATACCGTGGACGGCGGTTTTCCATTCGTCCAAGTGGATGGTTTCGGCGTTGCCGCAGGGAAAAACGTGGACGTTTTCCGGCCAGATCAAGTGCCGTGAAATGCTCGTCATGGCGTCATGATTGCCGTGAACGACGAATACCCGAATTCCAACCTGACGCAACCTTGCAATCTGAGAATTGAAGTACAGTCCCGTACCGAAATCCTCCCAATCGCCGTCGAAAAGATCCCCGGCGATCAGCATGAACGCCACGCCTCGTTCCAGCGCGAAATCCACGAGATTTTCGAACGCCCGACGGCTGGCGTCACGCAATCGTTCGAACCGGCGCACCTTCGTATTTCTCCAGGCCACGCAGAGGACTATCCAAATGGATGTCGGCACAATGAATAAAGGAAAACATAGAAAATTCAATTGTTAGGAATAAAACAGCGAGAGACTACATGTTCTCTTCGTATTTTCGCACGAACCGATCTTTTTCCATACCATATTCGTCTTTGCGGTCCATCTCGATCAGGCATTCCAACAGCAATTCTCTGGCGCGTCGATCTTTGGCCGACGGTTTGGGGGTAAAGTTCTCCCTCAATTCTTCACACATTTCTTGGGAACACCCGTTTCGTTTGACTTTTACGGTCAGGTTGTCTTCCCATTGTTCGTTCGTTGCAGAACTTTCTTGTTCGTTTTTCTCTGGCGCTTGTTTTTTGGCACTTTGCGATTTTCGGAGCGGCTGCCGCCTTTTTGTCTTCCAGCTTTGCAATCCGTTCGACAAGGTTCGTTTCTACAATAGCTCGAACCGGTTTCGGCTGTCTGCCCTTTTTCTGCAACGTTTTGGGAACGCTAACCCGTTGTTTTCTTTCGATCTTTTGTGCGGGAGCCGTACCTTGTTGTTGTGGTGGAGTTGTCGCGGCATCATTTGAGCCACGAGTACACGCTTGGCTGTTTCCTTTTTGTGGGCAACGGGAGAATCAACCCTAGTTTTCGGGAATTTTGCACGATCTCGGAATCTTCGGCGGTGCGAACATCGGGAAAAGAAAAACCACCAGCATGGCAAACCCGACCGCCACACCTGTAGCGACAATGGGCGTCCACCCGAAACCCTGAGAGGCAACGGTACGAGCGCGCTTCATTCGACGTTTTCTCGCCGCTGCGAGAATGCGCGAAGCTTCGAAATGGGAAACTTCATCGCCGTCGCTTTTCTGCGAGCGAGAATCCAATCTCCAGGCGTTTTCCCAGGTCTTCGTAGTCCCGGTTACTCATCGAGCATCTCCCTCATCACCTCGTCTTTGGCAACGAGACGACCAACCGCCCCACGTGCCCGACGAACGCGGGATCGGATGCTTTCCGCGTTTCCTCCAAGAATTTCGGCAACTTCCGCATAAGCGAACTTTTCGATATCGCAAAGCACAAACACCACGCGCTGGTCGTCTGGAAGTTTTTTCAACAATTTCCATACGTGCTGACCAGCCTCCTCTTTGATCGTCTGACTTCGGCGTTGTCGCGGATGTCCTGCACTTTATCCTCGAAAATCCGTGGCTGGACATCGTAACTCGTAAACCGTTTCCACCATCGATTCCGACGCCGCATTTCCATCCGGCAGGCGTTGACGGCGATTGTCGAAACCCAGGAGCGAAATGCCCGGCATCTTTAAGAGACTCGAATCGGTCGAGCAATGCCAGCGCCACTTCCTGCAACGCCATCCGCCGTAACCTGCTCGTCACCTCCCGAAATTCTCAGACACAAACGTCTGAGATACGGTAGATGTGCAACCAACAGCCGTTCGAGAGCGTCTCGGTCGCCGTCTCTAGCCGCGATTACCAAATCGCGAACGTCGTTGTCCTGTCGCTGAGCCTTCATGCTCTCGAACCTTGCCTGTTAGATGCTACAAACCTTTGAAAACGGTCTCGTACGTTTTTGCTCGAAAGTATCTGTTTCATGATGAAATTTTGCAAGTACGTCCATACGATCGGATATTCCGACTCCCCGAACTGTAAAAGATATCGGCGCGTGCGTCCAGTAGGTCGGGCAAATTTCTTGCCCGACAAGGCCAAGGTGTCGGGCTAAAAATTAGCCCGACCTACGATTTTTTCTGCAAAAACTCATACACTTTCCAATCATATGTTTGATCATTCACAAGCTAACTGTTTTACAGAGTTTCGAGGAATTCCAGCCACTTACCCCAATTGTCTTTGCCGTCGGTGATTCGAGGCACTTTATTCTCGCCTGTTCTCCGTATTCGTGCCAGTCGTTTTCTTGCACGAACATTCTGAAAACGTTTTCGAAGGCCGAACGCCAGGCATAGGCCGAGTTTCCCGCCACATCGAACCATTTGTCGGTACGATCGGGAACCACTTGCTCTCGTACGGCTTCGATTCCCGAAAAACCGATCACGGGAACGCCCGAAAGAGCCGCCTCCGAGATCATCCGGCAGGAACCGTCGTTCCCTTCGGCTGCAAGCAACAGAGCATCCATCGTTCGGTAGGCACTGGGAAGCAGATTGCCGTGAAGATAGCCGGTAAAATGGACATTTTCTTCCAGTCGCCAATGGCGACAAAGAGTCTTCAGTGTCTCGGCGGATTCTCCCGTACCGACAACCATAAGATGCAATCCCAGAGAACGCCCCACCGAATGCATGGCAGCCAGCAGTGTAAACAAGCGTCGCCCCGGCTTGATCCTTGCCACCACTCCAAGTACCGGTGCTTTCGTAGGAATTCCAAACTGCGACCGCAAGTCGTTTCCTACTGGGGAAAAGCTTGTGTTTTCCATCGGTAGCGGAGTGAAATGTACTTTCTTCAGGGGAAAACCAAAGGTTTCGTGCAAAACATCTTCCACTGTCGTACGTGACACACTACGGCGTCCGTTTGACTCCACAGCCAACGTTGTCCCAGTCTCGGTTGCAATGATCGCTTCGAGTGCAGCGTGCGAATCAATGGCACATGTTTTGGTAAGCCACGTGTGCTCAACCATCCGATGATGTGATCGTGACTGGTGTGCGTAACCAAAGCATCCGGCGGATTTTTCTTGAAAATCCTTCGTAACTGTTGAACATCACGAAGGGTCTTCCATGCCGGAGCAATCGTGGATAATGACAAACTTTCATCAGTATACACACCATGATTTTTCAGCAGACGTGCAAGGTTGTCGGGGCGGAAACCATCGAGAAAGACGTTGATTTCCGCTCCGGCGCTTCGGGTGGCAAGAATCATCGGCACTGCGGCGGCGCCCGGACCGGTAAGCGTAGGACAAGCCAGCAAATGCACGACCCGAAGCGCCGTCATGGCAATATTTCCTCCGAATTACGATCGGTGGAAGCATGCTCTTTTTCGAAGTCATACTTGGGAGGAACAAACACGCCGTCCTCGATTTGACTCGCCACATAGCGTGCGGCGCTTTCGACGTTTTCAGGCAATGGGCCTGATTCGTCATCCGGCAGAACTCCAACAGTGTTGGGTGAGCGAGGAAGCCAACGTAGCGCATCGGACGAACGAAACACCGCAATGGTCGGTACACCAAGCGCCCAACTCATGTGCAACGGACCGGTATTGCCGACAACTACCATATCGCAGGCTCGTAAAAACGCTTGTAAATAGCTAATATCACAGGCCGGAATCCTCAACGCCCTTCCCTCGCTTTTCTTTTCGAGCTCAACCGCCAGTTCTTCTTCTCCCGGTCCCCAGAGAATCACGACTCTCCATCCCGCCGGAGGACCGAACGATTCAAGAAATTTGCCAAAACGTTCCACCGGCCAGCGATGGTCCGGTTTGCGACCTCCCACATACACGCCAAGCAGTCGAGTGTTTTCTATACGCCGGGCCTGTAGCCATTCCCGTACATCATCCTCCACGTTTTCCGGCAATGTGGACATCCAAGGGGAGACATCGGGTACGTGATTCGTTATCGGTGCTAGCAAACGCAGCTTTCGTAAGGCGTCGTGAGCTTCTTCTCCGGGGTGGATGTCGTCGGGTGCGTTCGTTGCCACCGCGTGGGTATAGATGTTGTCGGCTTCCATGCCGCGTCGATGTCCGACGAGCCAACGCCCTCCGGCCAAAAGAGCTAGAATCAGCGAGGTAAACGAGGCCCGATGTTCGTGTGCAGCGTCGATAACAAGATCGTAACGCGTTTGTAACAGGTGAAAAATCAACGTGAAATAGTACCATGGAGCCGTCCACAAGGCTCGTTTTTCGAAAGGCAGAATTCGCAGGTTGGCTCGGTTTGCCGGTGGCGCGGAATCATCCACCAACCATCGATAGCGGCGACAGACCAGCCATTCGATCCGAGCATTCGGGAATTGTTCGCACAAAGCCTGGGCTAACGGAGTGGTCAGCAGCACGTTGCCCATGCGCTCATCCACACGAATCAGCAGGATGAAACGAATACCGGCCCGTTGTTCATTGTTCAAAGGAGCGCTGTTTCCGTCGCGTTTTCTTCCCCACAGCCGGATGATCCACCGGATGAGCCATTGTGCATTCATCATGCGTCCTATTGTTTGCTGGGCTTTTCCCTTCACATTTGCCCGAAATTCGCTAGACTGTACTCGAATCCTTTACGATCTCGCAACCCGATCCGTTTTCAAGGTTGGCCGATGAACGTTTTGCCATCGCATCCATTGTTTCGTTTTGTTGTCAACGGTTGCTGTAAGCGGCTGTTATTCGTTGTGTTTCTGTGTTTGTTCGCCACTTCGTGTACCAAAGTGGTCGTGCGAACCATGGAGCCGTTTCTTGCAGAAGGAGCAATGGCTATCGAAAGCGAAACGGACCTTCCTTTCGCACACGAAGCCATGGCCGGAAACTTGAAACTGCTCGAAGGCGTCTATCGTTCCGATCCCGGACAGGATGACATCCGGCTGCTGTTGATGCGGGGGTGGTCGGGATACGCCATGGCATTTGTCGAAGAAGAAAACCCCGAACGTGCGGCGAATTTCTATCGTCGAGCACGTGATTTGGGCATGGAATGGCTTCGACAAGATCCGGGATTTTCAAAAGCTTTCGACGAAGGAGCCGAAGCGTTGGCTCTTAGACTCCAGCGTTGGAAATCGGAACGCCACATCGAGTATTTATACTGGACGGCAGCAAGTTGGGGATTGCTGATCCAGATCAAGACCGACGATCCCGCCGAGGTGGCGTATCTTGGTCGAATCAAAGCGATGATGCAGCGGGTAGCGGATTTTTCTCCTACCTATTATTATGCAGGAGCGGACAGCTTTCTCGGAGCCATGGAGGCAGCGGTTCCCAAAGCATTGGGAGGAAATCCCGAAAAGGCTCGGGAACATTTCGAGCGGGCGTTGGAACTCAACGAGCGCATGTTTTTGCTCACGTTGTTTTACTATGCCCAACACTATGCCTTGGGAAATATGAAAACGGATCTGGCCAAATCCTTGCTGCGGGAAATAATGCTGGCGGACCCGCAAGCGATTCCCGATGCGGCATTGGTCAATGCCGTCGCCAAGGAAAAAGCTCGTAACTTATTGATAAAACTCGGAGAAGATCCGGCGAATTCGTTTTCGCCAGCGCCTCCACCCGAAACGGAAGAATTGTTTGTGGATTGAGTGATTGATGGATCGGATGGTTGGAATGAAGCAGGTTTTCGTGAAAAGTACGTTCTGTGTCTGCATGCTATGTCTCGTTTGGCTGGCATATGCCGCTACGGCGAATGCTGCCGACGAAGTGACTTTGCGCTTCGCGACGCTCGCCCCAGAGGGCACCAGTTGGATGGGTACCATGCACGATGTGGACCGTGAGGTTCGCAAGCAAACACAAGGTCGAGTAGGCTTTCGTTTCTACCCTGGCGGTCAGCAAGGCGACGAAAAGGAAATGCTGGCCAAAATCGAACAAAAACAGCTTCACGCCGGAGCATTCAGCGGAAACGGATTAGCACGGATCGTTCCTTCCCACCGAGTGCTCGACCTGCCGATGGTATTCGAAACCGCCGAAGAGGTTATCGCCGTGCAGGATGGACTTTTCGACTATTTTGCCGCCGAATACGAGAAAAAAGGGTTCGTTCTGCTATCGCTCGTGCAACTTGGTTTCGTTTACTTTTTCTCTCAACAACCCCTTCGAACGGTAGAAGATTTCAAGAATCTTAAACTCGCGGTGTGGGAAGGCGATGAACTGGCCGCCGAAACTGTAAAAGCCTTTGGAATTTCACCACGTTCCATTGCCGTCCCCGACGTGCTTAACGGTCTGCGCACGGGGCTGATAGACTCGATTTATTCCAATCCGTATGGGGCCGTTGCCATGCAATGGCACGAATACCTCAAAGCAATCTCGGGGCTGAAGATCGTCAATCCCACCGGAGCATTGATTCTTCGAAAAGAGGGTTTTCGACAGCTTGCTCCCCGCCGACCAGAAGGTATTGAAGCAGGTTGTACGTTCCAAGTTGCGTGAATTGGGAGAAAAAATGCGCAACGAGAACCTTGCAGCACTCAAGCAGATGAAAAAAATGGGGATCGCCCTTACCCGTCCCCCTTCGGATTCCGAGTTGGCACCAGTGGTCGAAGCAATCAAAGCCATGCGTATCAACCTTGCGAAAACAGGCCGCTTTTACGACCGTGCCCTGCTGGATCGCGTTCTTGACATGGTGGCCGAATTCAGGAAAAAGCAGAAACCCTAACGTGTTTTGCTATTGGTTCCATTGCTTTTTTATCTGAAGGGTTGGACTCTTGCCTCCACGTCGAAAATGGAAAAACCGTGTGCTGGCCTGGATGTTCGGCAAAGGAATCGAATTCTATCAAAACGTTCTGTACCGTTGGCGAGAGCCATTGATTTCGGTACTGGCGTCTCTTGCGTTTTGGTTCGCATGGAAAGAAAAAAGGCTGGCCCGAAAACAACTCCGAACCTTTTTGGGAACCACGCCCTCTCAGGCAACGGACATCGTACGCAACCTGTGCCGCCATCTGGCTCGTTCACTGGTCGAAACCCTCGATCTGACGTTCCGACCGGACGAAGTCCTTCGTACCGTGCAATGGTCTGAAGGTTCCCGAGAAGCGTTTTCGGAAGCATTGAAAAGGCGACGCGGTATCGTACTGGCATCGGGTCATATCGGCAATTGGGAACTGCTTTCCGCTGTGATAGCTCGAACCTTTTCGCCAACGGCCACTTTTTACAAAGCCAGCTACGACCCTGGAATTGATCGACTGATCGTCTCTTCTCGCGAAATTCATGGAATGCGTTGCATCGCCCGCGATGACGAACTCCGGGATGAAAAAACGCAGGAAATTCTCGACCAAAACGGGATCGTCGCTGTGTTGATTGACCAAAGCACCCGTGTTTCCAGTGTAGCGGTTCCTTTTTTCTCCGCTCCTGCCTTCACTCCAATAGGTGCGGCGGTGCTGGCAGCGCGTTACAAGTCTCCAATGGTGGTTTGCTGGATCGAGCGTACCGAGCGCGGGCATCTCGTTCATGCCTCGCCAGCATTGGAAGCACGCGCCGTTACAAAAGAAGAATATCGCCGCCTGACCTGCAAAGCCACCCAAACGCTGGAGCTAGCCATCCGAAAACGTCCCGAACAATGGGTGTGGTTCCACGCACGATGGAAGAAATAAAATCCCCAAGCCTCAGAATTTTCTTACTTTTTCGAAGTTTTCTTAAGATCTTCGAGGTGAAACACGGCCTTGGCACCCACAGCGCGTACGGTATCGTTTTTCATGTCGATGACGATTTCTCGCCCACGCAACACCTGACCTTCCCGAAGCATTTCGGGCTGACCCGTCAATGTCAAGTTGGACCGCTCGATCTCGAACACCGCCCGTTGGGCTTTGGCTCGCCAGGTTTCCCGTTTCAATTCGACCTCTCCCGAGGCTTCCACGCGGGAAATCCCTCCTTGGGGACCGGAAACAACCGTCAATTGGGTACACGTCAACAAAAAGTCGCCTTGTTTGAGGCGAACATTCCCTTTAAAAAGCACCCCGCCGTCTTTGGCTTGCCAGACAACCTCTTCGCTTTCGATTTCCACTTTCGCTCCACCCTGAATGAATTCGGGCAACTCGATCCGAAATCCGTCCAGTGGCGACGGCGAAGAACAAAGAATATAAACAAAAAGTAGGGAAAGAATCGACACGGCGTTTGATTGACCTTATGGATTTGGAAATAGATTCACGGATCACCAGAGGATATTCAATTGTCGTATCGAATACCATGGCGATCGAGCAATTCCAACAGAGCGTTGATTTTTTTCTCGTAGCGCAAGAACTTCGTTTTCAGCGTCAAATGTTCGCGATGCAGGGAATGATACATCTTCGTTTTCAAATCCACTTCGTAGATGGCAGAGGACAGGTCCGTATCGTCATCAAAGGCTCGCATCGCTGAAGAGGACGACGTCGCCGGCTGGCGTTTGTCACGCTGCTTCCGAAGTTTTTCCACCTCTTCGGAAAGTTCGTCGATTTGAATGCTTTGTTTTCTGGCGATCTGTGCCGAGAGCTTTTCAAGGTCCGCAAGGCGCTGCCGGTATTTTTCGGACTCATCGTTTTTGGTTTGAAGCAACTCTTGGTATTGAGAATTTTCTTCAAGAACCTGTCTCAGCTTTTTACTCAAACCATTGTCTTTGGGGTGAGCTTCCGAGGCTTCGTGAGTGGCTTGCTCCAGGCGTTTTTGCAGATCGGCGTAGGATTTTTCCAGACCTTCACGCCGCTGGCGCTCATCGGCGATATCGGTATGCAAGGCGAGAATATCGCCTTCTTTTCGTTCGATTTGATCTTTAAGTTCCTGGGCTTGTTGCTGCACTTTCTCACTTTGAACCTGCTGTTTTTCCAACTCGCGCAGTTCTTTTTCCAAAGCGTCGTAATGTTTTTGGTGAATTTCTGCCGATTTTTTGTGTTCGTTGATGAAATCGTGCAATTCGGCAAGGTCTTTTTCCAGCTTGGCTACCAGATCATCCCGGCTTTCCAGCTCCGACTGCAACCGAATGCGTTCGGCCTGATCTTTTCGAAGCGGCTCCAACTCTTCTTCTTTCGCTTTGAGTTGTTGACGTAACGCTTTGACATCTTTGGAAGATTTTTCCAAAACATCCTGCATTTTGGTTTCGTCTTCCTGGAGTCTTTGATTCAAATCAATGATGGTTTGATTCAACTCGTCGATCCGCCCCTGTAGGCGTTGACCATCAGCCCTGTACCGTTCTTCGTTTGCCTCAAGCTGTCGTTTGTGTTCTTCCAACTTTTGTGCATGTTGCAAGGTTTGGTCTTCCAAAGCTTGATTCGCTTCGTCGAGGCGAGTTTCCCACTGCACAAGCTCATTACGGAGACTCGAAAGCTCTTTGCCCGAAGACGCCTGTAACCTCTCGATTTCCTGCTCTTTTTCCACAAGCGACGCCTGAGCCGTCTCCAGCGCTTCCCGGCGTTCAGCCAACTGTCGATTGAGATCGTCTTTTTCGGATGCAAACTTGGTTCGGGCTTCCTCCAGCGCGGTTTCAAGGTCAGCCTTGGCTTGTTCTTTCTCCGAAAGCTCGTTGCGAAGACTCGATACTTCCTCACCCGAAGACGACCGTAACGTCTCGATTTCCTGCTCTTTTTCCGATAGCGACGCCTGGGCCGTCTCCAGCGCTTCCCGACGTTCGGTCAACTGCCGCTCGAAGTCCTCTTTCTGGGATGCAAACTCGGTTCGAGCTTCCTCCAAAGCGGTTTCAAGGTCAGCCTTGGCTTGTTCCTTCTCCGAAAGTTCGTCGCGAAGACTCGAAACTTCCTCTCCCGAAGACGACCGTAACGTCTCGATTTCCTGCTCTTTATCCGTCAACGACGCCTGGGCCGTCTCCAGCGCTTCCCGGCGCTCGGCCAACTGTCGCTCGAAGTCCTCTTTCTCGGACGCGAACTCGGAACGGGCTTCCTCCAAAGCGGTTTCAAGGTCAGCCTTGGCTTGTTCCTTCTCCGAAAGCTCGTTGCGAAGACTCGATACTTCCTCTCCCGAAGACGCCCGCAAGCTCTGGATTTCCTGCTCTTTTTCCGATAACGAAGCCTGAGCCGTCTCCAGCGCTTCCCGGCGCTCGGCCAACTGTCGCTCGAAGTCATTTTTCTGGGATACGAACTCGGAACGAGCTTCCTCCAAAGCGGTTTCCAACTCAGCCTTGGCTTGTTCCTTCTCCGAAAGTTCGTCTCGAAGTCTCGAAACTTCCTCTCCCGAAGACGCCTGTAACCTCTCGATTTCCTGCTCTTTTTCCGTCAACGACGCCTGGGCCGTCTCCAGCGCTTCCCGGCGCTCGGCCAACTGTCGCTCGAAGTCCTCTTTCTCGGACGCGAACTCGGAACGGGCTTCCTCCAAAGCGGTTTCAAGGTCAGCCTTGGCTTGTTCCTTCTCCGAAAGCTCGTTTCGAAGACTCGAAACTTCCTCTCCCGAAGACGCCCGTAACGTCTCGATTTCCTGCTCTTTATCTGTCAACGACGCCTGAGCAGAATCCAGCGCTTCCCGGCGCTCGGTTAACTGACGCTCGAAGTCGTCTTTCTGAGATGCGAACTCAGTACGGGCTTCCTCCAACGTGGTTTCAAGGTCGGCCTTGGCTTGCTCTTTCTCCGAAAGCTTGTCTCGGAGATTCGAAACTTCCTCACCCGAAGACGCCCGTAAGCTCTCGATTTCCTGCTCTTTTTCCGAAAGCGACGCCTGAGCCGTCTCCAGCGCTTCCCGGCGCTCGGTTAACTGACGCTCGAAGTCGTCTTTCTGAGATGCGAACTCAGTACGGGCTTCCTCCAACGTGGTTTCAAGGTCGGCCTTGGCTTGCTCTTTCTCCGAAAGCTTGTCTCGGAGATTCGAAACTTCCTCACCCGAAGACGCCCGTAAGCTCTCGATTTCCTGCTCTTTTTCCGATAACGACGCCTGAGCGGACTCCAGCGCTTCCCGGCGTTCGGCCAACTGTCGCTCGAAGTCCTCTTTCTCGGATGCAAACTCGGAACGGGCTTCCTCCAGCGCGGTTTCAAGCTCGGTCTTGGCTTGTTCTTTCTCCGAAAGTTCGTTGCGGAGACTCGAAACTTCTTCACCCGAAGAGGCACGTAAGTTCTCGATTTCCTGCTCTTTTTCCGAAAGTGACGCCTGAGCAGAATCCAGCGCTTCCCGACGTTCGGCCAACTGCTGCTCGAAGTCCTCTTTCTGGGACGCGAACTCGGAGGCAAGTTGCTCTTGCTTCTCCCGGAGAGATTCGAGTTCTTTTTCTCGTTGCTCCTGTTGGAGTTCGAATTCTTGACGTTCTTTTTGTTGCGACTTTCTCAACTGCGCCAGTTCGTCGGATCGTTTCGCAAGTTTCTGGCTTAACTCGTCGATCATCTTCCGTTGCTGATCGTTTTGAGCTTCCCAGTCCCGACGTGACATTTCGAACGATTCGGTTTTCTCCTGAACCTCGGTTTCGAGTTCGACCTTTCGACGTTCGAGCACTTCAAGTTGCTCTCGCGCTTCGTTTTGCTCGGACTGAGAACTTTCCTGTAGCTGCCGATATTGCTCTTTTTCATCAACAATGGATTGCTGCGCTTCCTCCAGCGCTTCTTCCCTTTCGTTCAAAAGAGCCTGAAAATCTTCTCGTTCTCGTCGTACTTCTTCCAATTCTTTGAGGCTATCCGCCAATTCTTGTTTGAATCGCGCATTTTCCGAGTGGATTTCTTCCAGTGAAGCTGTTCGTTCGGCCAATTGCGTTTGCAACTGTTCGGCTTCGGAACGTGCCAACTGTAAATCTTCCTGCCAGACCGCTTCCCGTCCTGCGAATTCGTATGATTTTACCTCAAAAACAGAAAGTTGCTCGGCAAGTTGTACCTGCAACTCTTCCGCTTCCTGGTGCTTCGTCTCCAACGCAGTATCGCGTTGTTGCAACGTTTCCTGTAACGCCTCGATTTCCCTCGTTTTTTCGTCGAGTGCCGAAGCTTGTTCGGAAAGCTGCGCCCGAACGTCTTCCACTTTGGATTGGGATGTCTCCAACGCAGCGTCACGTTGTTGCAACGTTTCCTGTAACGAATCGATTTCCTTCGTTTTCTCGTCGAGCGTCGAAGCTTGTTCGGAAAGCTGCGCCTGGACGTCCTCTACTTCGGATTGGGACGTCTCCAACGCAGTATCGCGTTGTTGCAACGTTTCCTGTAACGCCTCGATTTCTTTCGTTTTTTCATTGAGCGCCGAAGCTAGTTCGGAAAGCTGCGCCTGAACCTCTTCTACTTCGGATTGGGACGTCTCCAACGCGGTGTCGCGTTGCTGCAACGTTTCCTGTAACGCCTCTATTTCCTTCGTTTTTTCGTCGAGCGCCGAAGCTTGTTCGGAAAGCTGCGCCTGAACGTCCTCTACTTCGGATTGGGACGTCTCCAACGAGGCGTCGCGTTGTTGCAACGTTTCCTGTAACGCTTCGATTTCCTTCGTTTTCTCATTGAGCGTCGAAGCTTGTTCGGAAAGCTGCGCCTGAACCTCTTCTACTTCGGATTGGGACGTCTCCAACGCGGTGTCGCGTTGCTGCAACGTTTCCTGTAACGCCTCTATTTCCCTCGTTTTTTCGTCGAGCGCCGAAGCTTGTTCGGAAAGCTGCGCCTGGACATCCTCCACTTCGGATTGGGATGTCTCCAACGAGGCGTCGCGTTGCTGCAACGTTTCCTGTAACGCTTCGATTTCTTTCGTTTTCTCATCGAGCGCCGAAGTTTTTTCCAGCAGTCGGGTCCGAATCTCCTCCATTTCCGTTTTGGAGGATTCAAGCTCGGTATCTCGTTGCTGGAGGGATTCCGTTTGTTCTTTGAACTGTGTTTGTAGCGATTCAAACTCGGATTGGTGAGCTTCGAGTGTCTTTTGGGAGTCCTCCAACTCGCGTTTTTGTTGCTCGAAAGCTTCTTGGCTTTCTGCCAGTTTTTGTTCCAATTCTTCAAGACGCTCAGTCTGCTTCTTCGCGGTTTCGCTACTGGAATCTTTTTCTTTCTGCAAGTGCTGGAGATTTTCCTCCAGAGATTGACGTTCCTTTTCGTGAACTTCTTGCACATCACGAAGGGCTTGTTGCTCGTTTTCCAATTGTTTCTGGACTTGCTCCAGTTCCTTGGATAAACGGTTGCTTTCCTGCTCGCTGAAAAGTTTTTCTTTGAGCAGTTTTTCCTGCAACTCGGCATTTTCGAGTTTCAGTTTACGGCTTTGTTCGTTGGATTCCTCAAGCAGAATAGCGCTTTCGAGCCTGTATTCCATCAACGTTTCTTCAAGTTCCTGCGCTCTCACGGAGGACTCGGCACGATCTTTCTCGGATTGCTCTTTGTATGCTTCAAACTCGGAGTCGCGCTCGGTCAACGTTTGCCGAAGCATCATCGCGTCTTCTTTGACCTGTTCCAGGTCTTCGCGGGAAGAAAGCAGCAGAAGCTCCAGGTCTTCCAATTTGCTCTCGTATTCCTCTTTTAAAGAAGCCAGTTCGAGTTCTTTTTTTCCGAGTTTTTCCTTGTTTTCTTCCAGTTTGGAGACCAAACCGATTTGGATTTCTTCTTGGCTTTTTTCAAATTCCCGGCTGCGGTCTTCAAGCTCTTTTTGAAGTTTTAGCAGTTGTTCTTTGGATTTTTGTTGGGTTTTCTGAAGCTGCTCTTTGAGGAGGTTTTTCTCTTCTTGAGTTTCTTCAAGCATTTCGGTGGCGTTTTGCCGCAAAATGCCTAGTTCTTCTTCTTTTTCTTTCAGAAGTATTTCAAGTCGCTGGGCGTCTTCTTCGCGGGAGGAACGTATCGACTCTACCTTGTCATGCAATTCCTGAAGTTTTTCCAGGCGTTGCGGCGATTCCTCTCCGCGAGTGGTCAGGGACTTTCGTAGGCGTTCTACATCATGCCCCAGCGTTTCGATTTTGAAATTGGCCTTTTGTAACTCGAATTTGGTTTCGTCCAATTCGCTTTGAAGGCTTTCTTTCTTTTCCTCTACCTCCTGAAGCTGCATCTCCAAACTGCTTTTTTCGATGTAGCTTTCGGCCAATTCTTTTCGAAGTTGTTGTAATGCTTGACTCTTCTTCTTTGAAGACGTCTTTGTTTGGGGTTTGGGTTTACTCTCGGAAGCCTTTTGTTCCGTTGGCGGCTCCGACGCATCGGAAGCAGGCTCTTTGGTTGCAGGAGTCGCTTTGGAGACCTCGTTCACGGGAGCCGCAATCATAGGAATCCATTTCAATCGGGAAGCAAGCCTGTTTTGAAACTGATTCAGATCGATAGGCTTTGTAGCGTACATATCCGCATGACGAGGAAGTTTTTCGTGCTCTTTGAACGATGCGGCATGATTTATTCCACCGATCATGACGATGAAACACTGACCGGACGCTTGGAGGGAATTGATCATTTCGAACAGGTTGAACCCGTTGGTATCGGTGAGTTCGACACAGATCAACAACACGTCCGGTTTCCATTGTTGGTAACGGGATATCCCTTTGTCCCCAGCAGCCACCTGCTCGAATTCGACCGGAAGGGATTTAAGATGCCCCCCCAGTTGCTTTGCAAACGACTCGTCGGGATCAATCAGAAGTATTTTTCGTTTGCTCATTCCGGTCGCTCGTTGCAACACGTATCGAAAAAATGGAACGTTGTCTCAATGGAAAAAGAGAAAATACAAGCGGGTATTGTAGCACAATTTCCACTTCCTGGAAATCATTTCGGAAATTTGGTGTCACTCCCACTGATGTTTGAGAAAATTGCTCTCTTTACGCCAACAAAGCGCTGCACTGAACCCATAGTAATTGTTACATTTTTTGTAAAAAAGGCACCTTCTGTCAGAAAATTTTCATCTTGACAGAAAATCTTAAGACGATACAATTGCTTACAATTTACAATAATCAAACAATCTTTGTTCGGGGTTTGCTTTAGATTGTTTACCTGATTTTGTGAAGATGTTGTTTGTTGGTTTCGCCTGTTTCTCAAACTGCATAGGCGGTTGAAAAAGTGCTGGCGAATCCATGGAAAGGGTCAATCTCAAAGGAGGAAAGCATGGGAAAACTCAAAAGGGGCTTGGTGCTGTTCCTTTGCGCAATCGGTATCCTGGCGTTTTTCGGTTGTAGCCAGCCGAAAATCATCACGGCCATCGATTCCAAAGACGACACCATGAAGCTGATCTACTCGGACGGCAGCAAGGATGTCGGGCTGTTCGTTTGCAACATCGGCGAAGACGGTTCGCTGACGAATTGCAAAGACAAACCGCTTGAATTCAAGGATTAGGGGGTTGAAATGCGTAAAAAACTGATCGTATTCGCCGTAGTGGCGCTTTTCATCTCCACCTTGATGACCGGTTGCCTGACCAGTCGCGTGCCGGTGGAACTCTCGTCGCATCCGAGCCAGGACGTGTTGTCGGTCCAGACCGTGGACAAGTACAATCAGGTTTTTGTACTCAAAACCACACATCAGTTCTGGACTTGTGTCGAAACCGACAGCAAAGTCGTCTGCGAGATGACCTGCGACGGCGATTCCGACCTCGACTGCATCAGCTACAGTTATTAACAAGGAGGATAACAGATGAAACGAATGAGAAAACTCGCGATCGTCGTATTCACCTTGTCGGCACTGCTGCTGTTTGCTGCGTGCACACCTCCCAAGCTGCTGATTTCTCAGCACTTCGAGGGTGACAAAGCCGTGATGTATGTCCTAGAAAAAACCGGTGAAACCGTGGGCGATCCCGACAACAGCCAAGAGCTGTATCACTACCTCGTACGGGTCTGCGATTACGGTTCGGATGGCAAGCCGACCAATTGCCAGACGACCAAGGTGCTCGAACACGTCTATCCCCACAACACCGCCAATTAACAGGAGGAAACCATCATGAAAACCGTAGCCTTTTGCTTGATCGGAATGCTGGCTTCCCTGTCGATTCTCGGTTGTGGACCGACCAACCGCTTCGTCACCGCCAAACACTGGACCGAAGACGGCAAACATTTCTACCTTGCGTTCTACGAGAGCACGAAAGAGATGAAGGTCAAGGCCTGCACTCTGCTCGACAACAACACGTTGACCTGCGTGGAACAGGAAGAAATCACGAAGCTCAGCAACAAGAAGTAATCCGGTTTCATACGGATTTTGAAAGGCGGGAATTTCCCGCCTTTTTTCGTGTGCAGTGGTTTTGGGTCGAGTTCCTTGCTGTCCAAAACAATGTGAAAGCGGCTCTATAGAAATTCAACAATGAATGCCGAGCAGAATTTTCCCGACCAGCGCAAACGATCTTGTAGTAACAGGTGGATAGAACAAAAATGTCGGGAGATTTCTCTCCCGACACCAAAAACCAGCATACATGTAACGAGATAAAGACCTCGCTCTAGCGCGGTCCTACATCGTAGGAAATTCCTGTAAAGCTGCTGTAATCGACGAGTCCCACGGGATGCTCGGAGAGCAACGACGCCGGATCGAGCGATCCGCCCCACCAGTTGTGTTTCGCGTCGATGGTTCCGTTATCGGTATCGATGGCTGTCATGGCGATATCGTTGGACAATTCTGCAGCGTAAATCGTTTGCGTCGCCTGGATCGACTGGGTGCTTCCATAATCGTTGTTGATATAAACCTTGATGGATTTGGCGTTGAAATCGCCTATGAACACCCAAAGATTGGAACGATCGTATGAAGAGGACCATAAAATTTGCCCGGTGGATCCATTCATTACCCCACCGCTGACATAATTGCCGTAAGAGGAATCATTTTCGTCATATGAGACTTTCGTCCATACGATGTCGCCATCGTTGGGTGCCGTCCATACCGACGAACTGTAAGTTCCGCAACAAGTGGAACCGGACCATGACAGTACGGACGTCGTGTTCTCCGCTCCAACTTCATACGAAGCTTCTACGGAATTGGAGAAGATGTTGTTGTAGTTTACCGCTGCCGTTGGGAGATAACTGCCGTTTCGGTAGATATAAAACCCGTTCAATCCATTAAACGATACGTTGCTGTGAGCAACGAGTCCGCTTACCTGTCCACCGATTCCCACTCCATGTCGGGAGTTGTCACCGAAATGGCAATAGTCGAACTGAATGGTTGCCGTACCATTGATTTCCGCTCCATTTCCACCGTTGTATCGCAATGTGGAATCTTCCATGGTTACGTTGGCCGAACCACCCTCGACGAATAGGCCATGGCGTCCGTTGTTGCTTGAATTCACATAACCGAGTTCGACTTCTCCGCCACTGATTTTGATCCCATCGTTGCCGCACCCTTCGACACTGGCATGTGTCAAAGACGCCCCGCTTTGAGAATTGCTGAAGAGCACCCCTATATCGGCGGCATCTTCCACGGTTAAATGATCCATCACCGCGTCACATGACTGTACGACGAGATTTCTCATTCCATGGGCGAACGAGACGTATTCGAGCTGACTGCCCTGCCCTTTCAAATAGAACGTATCGTAGCTGCTTTCTTGTGGACTCAAGCCATACCCATCAATCGATATCGGATTGGATTCACTTCCAAGCGCTGTAAAGATTCCATTGATTTCTATAGAAAAATCACCGTCGTTGTCGCCATCCTGATCGTGACGAACCACTTGCACATCGGTTCCCGCTTCAAGCGTCAACGTCGCTCCGGACGCCACATTGACGTTCCCCGTAACGTAAATCGTACCGGAAAGCGTTACGCTTTCTTCGATCGTTCCACCTCCGATGTAAGGACCGCGATCCCAATCGGAATCGTATGGCACCCCGGTAAAGCCTTGCATATTTACGGTGTCAGGATCATTCATGCTGACCGCATCCAAAGCATTCGGGAACACGCCCCAATAATTGAATCGCGCATCCACGGTGGCATTGAGCATGTTGACAGCCATTTCCACACCGCCCTGATCGGGTTTGCCATAGACAACACTGTTGGCAGAGATGCTCTGAGTACTGCCATAATCATTGTTTACGTATAATTTCACGGATTGTGCATTGTGCGAGGAAAGATCCACCCACAGGTTGCTACGATCATAGGAAGTACTCCAGAGGGATCGGTTGCTTCCATCCGCAATACCACCGCTGACGTAATTTCCGTATGAAGAATCGTTTTCGTCGTAGGTAACGCGCAAGCGCCGGACGTATCCTCCTTCGGGAGCCGTCCATGGATCCGTATAGTACGTACCACAGCATGTTGAACTGGAATATGACAAGACAGAGGAAGGATTCTCCGAGAAGAATCGCCAGCCACCAGAGACAGAGTTCCCATGAACGTTATTGTAGTTAATGGTTGGCGGATTGGAATCGTTTTCGATGCGAATTCCTTCCGAACCGTTCAAAGTGATGGAGCTTTCCAGTAACGAACCGCCATGGCTTCCCGAATAGGCGATTCCGGTTTCTCCGTTGCCGTAGATTTCACAATCGTGAATCGCAGGTTGCGAGGATTTCACGAGAATACCGGAGGTTCCGTTGTCGGAAATGTCGCAACCATCGAGCATTCCGCTTCCCGCGCTTTGGAAAGAAGCTCCCGCCCCGCCGTTTTCGTAAGCAATATAGGATTCGAAAGCATAATTGGTGCTACCGGATTCGACGAGTAGCCCCACATCATTGCAACCGTGAATCGACAGCAAGGACGCCGAAACGTTCGACGCTCCAGAACCAGTGAGACGTACTCCCCAGGATTTGCAGGTCCGAACCTCAAGGTCGCTCATCGACCCGTTGGTTTTCCAGTCGAGACATTTGTCTCCATACTCGATCACCGCGCCTTCGATGCTCGACTCGGAGCCCGATATCGCGATTTCCTCCCAAGCACCGCTCGTCCTATGGTCGGTTCCATAACTACTGAACAACACAGGAGATGTTCCGGTTCCTTCCACCAGCAGTTTTCCGCCGGATTCCACGGTGATTCCATAATCGCCAACACCGTCTTCCGGCTGAGTATCCTGGAAAACAAACAGCACCTGCGTGCCTTCCGAAACGGTCAACGTAACTCCGTTGGGTACGATGACGTCCCCGGTAATCACGATAGTACCGTACCAGGTCGTGCTTTCGCTGATTTCACCGCCGACGTAATCCGTGTCGCTGAAACTTACAATCTTCGTCGTCGAAGCCGTCTGATTCACGCCATCCCGCACTTCCATGGCGATGGTGTATTCACCGTAGTCCGCGTATTCGTGGGAGGCGACTTTTTCGGTGGTCCATTCGGTGAACGTCCCGTCGTTTTCCCAATCCCAACGCACCTCCAACTCCTCGCCCGGCGTTTCACGATCTTCCGAGGCCGATGCATCCACCGTAGCCAGCCGATCCCCCGAAACCGTCGCCGTAAACACGGCCATGGGTGGGTCGTTGCGTACTTCAATGAAAGAGGCTTCCGAAAGATTGTAGCGTCCGTTACTTCCATTCGCACGGGCTTCCAGTTCGAAAACCGCGCCGGTCTGCGCCGTTGTCGGCACTAAATAATCGAATTCGTAAGGCAGTTCGGAATCGGACTGGAAAAGCTCGCCATCCACAAGAAGGTCTACCGAAGCGATCGACCCGCTGTTCATCACCGCATTGACCAAAATCCCGAGATTTTCTCCTTGCGTGAGTTCCATGGTAGAGCCGGGTTGCGGACGAACGAACGAGACTTCAATCGTCGGGTCTGGAACGTCGTTTGGATCGTGACAAGCGCCTTCGTAACAAACATCGTTATCTATACATGTGCTATCCGGCAACCATGCCGAACCTTTGGCATCACAGACACGATAACTGGTGCTGCTTAAACACTGCCGCTCATCGGGTTCGCAGACCTGATCCAGACATCCCCCGTCTTCGCAATATTGGTTAGCCGGACAGGAGTGCTCGTCCCCCCAATCGGTCCCATCGTTGTTGCAAAGGCGGTAGTGGAAATTGTCCGAGCAGATGTATTCATTCGGTTCACACAGCAATTCTTCACAACGCCCAGAGCGACAATAAGTGTTGTCGCCGCAAGGCACGGGATCTCCCCAGCCTGACCCTTGTTCGTTGCACGTCAAGACACTGTTGCCGTCACAACTGTTTTCGAAGGGTTCGCAGACCTGTGTATGGCAGGTTCCATCCTGACAATAGCTGTCCTCTCCACAATCGCGAGGCGTGGAGTATCCTGTTCCGTCCGGGTGACAGACCACAACGCTGTTGCCTTCGCAGCGTGTCGAATTCGGTTCACAGGTTTGATCTACGCAATCTCCACTGATACAGACTTTGTTTTCTCCGCAATTCGAAGCGTCACCGTAACCGGAGCCTTGTTCGTTGCACGTCATGTAGGAATAGAGATCTTCACAAACCGAATCTCCCGGTTCGCAAATCTGATTCAGGCAATATCCTTCGGAGCAATACGTATCATCCCCGCAAGTGGTTGGAACTCCCCAGGAAGATCCGTTGCTTTTGCAGGTGACAACTTCCCCATTTTCGTTACATTTTCGGGAAAGCGGCGTGCAAACCTGGTTTTCACAGGCCCCTGCCTCGCAATAGGTCGAATCCGGGCATTCACTTGGTTCGCTATATCCATTGCCACTTGGCAAACAGGTTAACACATTGTTTCCACTACAGGTTTTGCTGTTCGGTGTGCAGGCGGTAGGCTGGCAGTCTCCTGCGATGCAGCTTTCGCTGGCTTCGCAGGCTACCGGTTCACCATACCCCGATCCCAGATCGTTGCACGTTTTGACGGCATTGCCTTCGCATACGGTCTCTTCTGGAAAACAAATGCGTGGAAAACAACTACCGCTTTGGCAGTATTCGCTTTCCAAACAGGATTCAGGATCGATCCACCCCGACCCATCCGCTTTGCACTGGCGCTTGGCGCTTGTTCCGTCGCAATCCCAGGTATTGGGTTGACACACTTTGTCCAGGCACGCTCCAGCTTTGCAATATTTCATATCTCCGCAGGGAGTCGATGTCCCCCAGCCCGAACCGTCGGACGCACATTGAGCGGTTTCGTTGCCAATGCAACCCAGTTCATTGGGTTCGCACAATTGAACGTTGCAGACACCAGCCCGGCAATACCGCCCTGCACCACAACTAAGAGCTTCTCCGTAACCGGAACCGTCGGCCGTGCAAATCGAATAGGAAAACTCGTCCGAACAGATAATGGAGTTCGGTTCACAAAGCTCGTTGTGACAAGAACCGTCTTTGCAGAACTGTCCTTCCAGACAATCTTCCGGTTCGAGATAGCTGGAACCGTCGTTGCTGCAAATGAACACCGAGTTTCCGAAGCAAGTGCGGGAAAACGGTACGCACATCGTTTCCTGATCGGTGATTTCCCAGATATCCACATCACCGTTATTGTTCGAGTCCTGGTCGGAGCTTTCCGTATCCTTGTCTCCTTCCTGTTCCCAAACGGTGCTTCCATCCTCTTCACAGCCGGAAATCCAGAAAATCATCAGCATGAAGGCGAAAAACGTGATGAAAATACGACTCATGGCAATCCCTCGTTAAAAAATTTAAGTATAGTTTTTTACCAATGATTACAAAAGATTCATGCAGCTTAACATCTTAAGACATGCTGTCAACAACTTCCCTTTTTGATTTGAAAGAATCGATAAGCATACCAATGGACATGATAGACAAACACACTATCCACCAGCAAAATCCCTTGTTATTTCAATAGGTTTTTTGTTTTTCGAAAGAGGTGAGGTTCTATGGAAGGTTCATGGACCATTTAAGCGAGATGGAAACGTTTAATACTCGATCCCCTGCCCTTTCGCCTGCAAGATCATCTCGCATACTTCCCTTACGGCTCCGTATCCTCCCGGTTTGCGCGTGATGTATCGAGCCACGGCCTTGACTTCCGGGTGAGCATTGAGAACGGCGATGGGCAGACCGACGAGTCGCAAGGCCGGCAGGTCGATCAGGTCATCCCCAACGAACGCGAGCTCGCTGGCTTTGTGACCGGTTTTTTCTAGTAATTCATGCAAGCTTTGATCTTTTTGTTTGCAATTTTGCATCACCAGATCGATTCCCAGGCTTTCAGCACGAAACGACACCGATTCAGACTCCAACCCGGTGATGATCGCCGAAGGCACTCCCAATCGTGCCATGGCTTTTAATCCTAGGCCGTCGGGGGCGAAAAAACGACGCCAGGTTTCCCCGCCTGGTCCAAAGTAGATGCCACCATCGGTCAGTACGCCATCGACATCCAGAACCAGCAGTTTCACCGAGGCGAAACGCTGCATCAAAGTGTCATTCATCATCGAAACCATCCATCGTTTCTTCGAGTACGTTGCGGATCATGTCCATTTCGAACCCTTTTTGTGCAAGAAAGCGGAACAATTTGTCTCGCCGTTTTCTCGGATCGGATTCGTTCAAACTCCGGCTGCGACGCTCGATCCACTGCCGTAAGCGTCGGCGTTCGGCCTCGGGGTTCGAGACTTCCGACAAGGCACGCTCGACGATATCGTCTTCCAGTCCTTTTTCCCGCAGTTTCGTTCGAACGGCAAACGGACCAAGGTGCCGAACTTCTACGAGATCCCTCGTAAATATGGTAGCAAAACGGGCGTCGTCCAGCCAGCCCAGTTCTTTCAGCCGAGAACAGGTTTTTTCAATATCCTCGGTGATGAAACCTTTGGTCTTCATCTTTCGGCGCAATTCCGCCTCGGAATGCTCCCGCCGGGAAAGGATTTTTCCCGCCCAGTCGAATGGGCTATCTGCCGCTTTCTTCTTCATTTCAGACTCGATAAACCCCCAATGAACTCTATGTGTTACGTAGTTTTTAAAGGGTACAAACAAATGAAGCGATGAGGTCGCTACCAATCTCATCGCTTCACAAGTTTACAAGGCAGAGCCTTCTAGGGCAAGTTGGAAAATCATTCTCGAATTGCCAAAAGGGAGTTATTCCCCGCCGTCGCGGTCGAAATCGTTGGGGTCTTACAAGGTGCGGACTATGCGGCCACCGAAGTGGCTCGCGCGACTATCGGGCGTGTAGCCATCTCGGAACGCCGATCGGCAGTGCTGCGTGTAAAAACCCCAATTGCCGCCACGTAAGACGTGTTCCGAGCCAGTACTTGGTCCAACAGGATCGGTCGCCACATCGGTCTCATAAGCTCCCTGGAACCAGTCCCAGGTCCACTCCCATGCGTTGCCGCTCATATCGTGCAAACCCCAGTCATTCGCATTTTTGCTGCCAACAGGATGTGACGTACTGCTTGAATTCCCGCCATACCAGCCGATCAAATCCAGATTCGGGTCAATGGGCGAGTTTCCCGTGTAAGTGATACCCCCATTATAGAAAGCCGTTGTTGTACCCGCACGCGCTGCATATTCCCACTCCGCCTCAGTAGGCAAACGATATCCCTCGCAATCCTGCGGGTTCGTCGCATCCCCTGCCAACGTCACCGTCGCCGACTTGATACCGCTATGGGTGGGATCCATACAGGCCATGGCATCCGAGCCATGGGTCGAGTCGTCCACGCACTGTACATTCGAAAACACATAACACGCCGTCAGATCCGCTTCCAAAGACAATTGATTAGCATAGGCCAGCATGTCGTACCAGGACACGGACTTCACCGGATGGTCATCTCCACAGCCATAGGTACAAACCGAATCGAACGTATCCACCGGGTTCCAACTCATCACCCTCTCGAATTCACTCTCCGTCACTTCAAGCGCTTGCATCTCGAAATCGTAGGTCAAGGTCACTTCATGAAGTTCTTCACTTTCTGCGTCTCGTCCCGACTCGACAATACACGTCCCCGGATATCCCGTCGGACAATCCCCATCCGGCGAACCCATCCAGAACGTTCCGACGTCGATGGAGACAAATCCCGGAGTGCCAACAAGTTGGCAATCCGGGTATCCCTCGTAACCTTCGGCACAAGTACCGCAATCCTGCCCGGTAAAGCCTGTATTGCAGGTGCATAGGGCAAAACCGCTAGTATCGTCACAGGTGCCGTGGCTGTTACAGGTATTGGAATCGCAACTTTCTGGGTGCAACGAACGAACCAGCCGGAAACCGATGTGATAAGAGCCATTTGCTGTGGTGATATAGTTTCGATAGCCAGAACGTACCATCCTTGCTTCATACTCAAACGTACCACCTCGTACATCGTGCGCCCAGAACGACGTTTCCCCGACCGGATCGGTAACGGCATCGGTACCGTAGTCTTCTTCGTAATAGTCCCATATCCACTCACTGATGTTCCCGGACATGTCGTAAAGCCCCCAGGCATTGGCCTCCTTGCCACCTTTGGAATGCGCTCTGGAATCCGAATTTCCGCAGTACCAACTGATTTGATCGAGATTGTTGTCCAGCGTGCAATCCGTCGAGGTTAACGAACCGTCGTTGCCTTCACTCGTGTACAGCGTCGTGTATTGATTTCCCGCACGAATGGCATATTCCCATTCCGCTTCGGTAGGCAATCGATAACCGGTACATTCCTGAGGTTTCGAAAAGCCCTCTGCAAGGGTTGCAGTGCATTCATAAAGTTGTAGTTGGATACTGTTGCAATGGGGTTGAGAAGAAACACAGCCGCCACCCAAGGTACCAACGCATTCGGTCAACTCGTAACAAGGCGTCAACCCTTCCTGTTGTGACAACCAATTGGCATAGGCCAAAGCTTCGTACCAATTAACTCGTTCTACAGGACCGTCATCGCCGCTGTTGGTTCCATCACCGTTTGGACCGAAATAGCTCGGATTGTTCCCGAATGCCGCTTGCCACTCTGCCTGAGTCACTTCATACCGCATCATCTCGAAATCGTAGGTCAACGTCACTTCGTGGAGTTCTTCGTTGGAGTTTCTTCCCGGTTCGGTGATACACGTCCCCGGATATCCCGCCGGGCAATCCCCATCCGGCGTGCCCATCCAGAACGTTCCGGCGTCGATAGCCACCCATTCGTCACGATACGGGTTGCTTCCAAAATCGTTGGGATCGTAGCCGTTGGCCACTTCCCAACCATCATCGTAGCCATCCCCGTCCGAGTCGACTGCATCAGGGTTGGTTCCGGTATCGTTAGCATCGGTGAACACACCGGTATCGGTTTCCACATCGTTGTCCAGACCATCGCCATCCCGGTCGGGGTCGCAGATGTCGCCGATGCCATCGGCATCCATGTCTTCCTGACCTGGGTTGTAATCGTCCGGGCAGTTGTCGTCACAGCTTGCAGTGTTTCCATCCGCGCAGGGGTCGCTGGTACCGTCGCCGTCGTCAGCAGGGATGCTGTCTCGATCAGGATTTTCAGGGTCTTGCAACGTCCTTACCAGCCGGAAACCCATACCGATCATGCGCGTCCCAAACGAGTAGTCCTCCCGACTGGCCGATCGGCAGTTGAGTGCAGGATCATGAATACTTCCTCCACGTATGACCTGTGTCGAACTTTCGCATTCACTCCCATCGGGATCGACTCCGGTCGCATAAGCGGCGCAGAAGTTATCCCAGACTTTCTCCCACTGGTTACCGCTCATATCGTACAAACCCCAATCGTTCGGTTCTTTTTGACCCGCTTCATGGGTCTCTAAATCTGAGTTTGCGGCATACCACGCGATTTGATTCAGATTCGGATCGAGGGTTTCCCCATCGGTGTATGTAATGCTTCCATCATTGCCATCACTGAGGTAGAACGGTGAGTATTGGTTCCCTGCACGAATGGCGTATTCCCACTCGGCTTCGGTCGGCAACCGGTATCCTTCACATTGCTGCGGTTTGACAGCATTGTCGGCAAAATCAACAGTCGCCGATTGGATACCGCCCTGTGTCTCGTTGATACAAGCCATGTAGTTGGCCCCCTGCGAGGAAGCATCCTCACAGACGACTTCCGACATCACATAACAGGGCGTTAAGCCTGCTTGTATCGACAATTGGTTAGCATAGGCTAAAGCATCGTATCCACTCACGTTCCCTACGGATTTCAATGGACCGAGGTATTCCGAATTACTCGGGTTCCAACTCATCAAGTCTTCGAAATCGCCCTGCAACGTTTCGTATCGCATCATCTCGAAATCGTAGGTCAACGTCACTTCGTGCAAGGGTTCCTCTCCGGCGACTCTCCCATCCTCTGCATTGCAGACTCCCGGATATCCCGCCGGACAGCTCACCCCATCCGGCGAACCCATCCAGAAGGTTCCGGCTTGGATAGCCACCCACCCGTCGCAGAAGTCGCCGTATCCGTCGCCATCGGCGTCAGCCTGGTCGGGATTGACCACGGTCGGGCAGTTGTCGTCGCAATCGGTGTCGTCCGGTCCCATGCAGGGATTATCTCCCGAAGCCAGCGAGCCGTCACCGTCGTCGGGGATACCATCGCCGTCGGAGTCCAGCGCGGTGGTTCCATCGGAGGTCGTAAGATCTCCCAGCGCTATACTTGCCAGCGGATAGTGCAGGAATTCGTCGGGAGCCAGGGCGCGGTTCATGATGCGAATGGAATCGATGAGACCATCCACCGGGAAGTCCTGATTGTAAGCTCCGCCGAGACTCAAACCCGTGGTTGAAGTGCCGGGCGTGTTGGACTGAAGCATGGACATTGCCAATGATTCGTCATTGTTGATAGTTGCATAGAGCGACTCACCATCATAGGTATTTTGAATCTCGGTCCAATCATTGGGCAGAGAGGCGTCATAATCCATGATGGCATTCGCTCCGGAATTGTACTCGAAGCCCACACGAAGGAAGTTGGTGTCTTCCTCGTGATACTCAAGCAAATAGTTCGTATTGGCAGGGTCTCCCGGCATACCCTTGACGATGATATTCATCTGGTCTTGACTGCTGTACTTCCAGAATACCGCCTCTAAGGAATACGTCGCCAGATCCAAACTATCGTGGTCGGGAATTCGAACGTGATCGTTACTCCCGTCAAGTTCCAGCGCAGTCCCTTCATATCCTGCAACCCATTCGGGATCGCTATAAAAATCTCCGTTATTCTTATTCGCACTCGAATCCACGGCGATGGTTCCCGCACCTTCGTTGAACCGCCACCAGCCTGCATAGCCGGTGCATTCGTTGAGCAGACCGTAACAGAAGCGGCTGTTTTCATCGTAGTTTTGGTGGGCCATCTGCACCGGATGCATGGGAACCTCGTTCCCCCAGTTCAAAGCATAGTACATCCAAGGCCATACGCCGGAGCTGTCACCCACGGTGTCCTCCGGTTCGGTGTGTGCCAGGAAACGCAAGGTCGGCACACCGGGGTTGGCACGTCGGTAGATGTACTCGGGCGACTTGGCGACCGAGTGGATGAGGACTTCATCGATAGAGCCGGTAAACTGCCAGTTCATGCCGAGTTGATCCGACAAATTACCGATAGCCACCGCTGCGAAATTCAGATCGGCGTCGTATTCAGGGAGCGCTTGATTGTATCCAAGTTCTCCAGTCAACGGCTGGCCGTCCAAATACATGAAATGATCCTCATTTTTGTACACAAGTGCCAGATGATGCCAGGCGGTCGTAAATGCTTTCGTCCACGTTCCAGTAGTAATAATTGTATTGATCTACTCCGTTGCCACCGAAAGTCGTTGCGAAGCGTCGATTAGGATGGGTGAAAATCGATGGTGATATCATTGTATGCAGCCTGATAGCGGAATACGGACAAAGTACCTCTGGTGGTGTCTCCAGGCACGTACACCCACGTCTCGACGGTCATTTCGGTATACGTACCGGACAACATCTTCGGGAGATTGATGTATTCGTCGTTATCTTCGTAGGAAAATGCCATCGCTCCGGCGTCATCTCCAAAGCGTCCACGAGTCGTACTCGCGCCGTTATTCGTCCCATCGTAGCCGTTTCCACTGGAATCTCGGGAGTTTCCATCCAGTTTCCAGTAGCCCACCACGCCGCATAAATCTTCGCGGTCGGCGATGTGTGGAATCTGATCCACCGATAGGCTATCGAAGTCCGTAGGACAAGCCGTGTCGGAATGCGGACGCGGACCGAGGATTTCGTGCGGCGTAAGGTGCTCGCTGGAAGCTGCCGTAATCACGTTGCTTTTCTGAGTCACGCGCAGGTCGTCGAAGTCCGCTTGAGCACCAGGGACGGTCGTGGTTCCATAAGGTGCGTTAGATGCAACGTAAGCACGGAGTTCCTCGACACTCAAAGCCCGTCCGAAGATCATTACTTCATCGACAGAACCGGTGAACTGTCGGTCGAGTTCGAGGAAAACGATGTTGCCGAGACCGAAATTCTGGAAATTCATGTCGGCGTCGAATTCAGGAAGCGGCGTGTTGTTTTCATAACTGGGAACCTGTGGTATGGCATCGAGATAATACTTATATCCTTCGTCCCGATACACGAACGCCAAGTGGTGCCAGCGGTCGTAGAAATCCTGGCCAAGAGGAAAATGAGATGAATTGAAATGATCCGTACCGTTGCCAACCGATACCCATCTCAATCAATCCATCTCCTCTTACTTCTATGCCTATCCCGTTGTAGCCCGCGTCGTAACGGAACAAGGACAGGTTGGTTCGTGTTCTGTCGCTAGGCACGTAGAACCAGACACTAACCGTCAGTTGAGTGTATGTGCCGGAAAGTACTTTGGGTAGTTCGATACGCTCGTCGTTGTCGGTGTAGGAGAATACCATTGCACCATCGCTATCACCGAAACGACCCGTGGAGGACTGCGCCCCGATCACTTCGCCGTGGAATCCGTTCCCCGAGTAGTCCCGAGCTTCGCCGCCATCGAGTTTCCAATAGCCGATCACAGAGTCATCCAGGATGCCGTTGGCCAGTGGAATTTCCACCGGCTCGTTGGTACGTCTCCAGGTGGAATCACCGCCGTTTTCTCCCAAGACCACTTCGCGTCGTGCCGCGTAAGCGCCATCGAATTGCACTTCGGACGCCCAAAAACCGCAGTTATCGCTAACAACCTGGTCGGGATTCCACACCGCCGGACAGGTATCGTCCGCGTTGGATACGCCGTCGTGGTCATCATCCGGGGTGGATTGATCGCTGTTTGGATCGGAACCTGCGGCCACTTCTCGTGAGTCGTCGTAGCCATCGCTATCCGAATCGGCGAGATCCGGGCTGCTGCCGGTGTCGTTTTCATCGACATACGTGCCCGTTTCCGTCTCGACCTCGTTGAGCAGACCATCGCCATCACGGTCTGGGTCGCATACATCTCCGATGCCGTCGGAATCAAGATCCTCCTGGTTAGAGTTGCTGTCGTTCGGGCAGTTGTCGTCGCAGTTTTCCGTTGCACCACCCGTGCAGGGGTCGTTCACACCGTCACCATCGTCGGTTAAGATACCGTCCACATCGGGGTCTACAGGTTGGCAATCCGGGTAGCTGCCGTAGCCTTCGGCACAGGTGCTGCAATCCTGCCCGGCGAAGCCTGCATTGCAGGTGCATAGGGCGTAGCCGCCGGTGTCGTCACAGGTTCCGTTGCTGTTGCAAGTACTGGAAACGCAACTTTCGGGGTGCAGGGTGCGAACCAACCGGAAACCGATGCTTTGTCGGCGGTATGCCGGTGGGTCGCTTCTTCGATTGGCTGATCGGCAATACCTTGCGTTATCACTCCAATATCCACCCCGCTTGACACGTTCAGATCCTCCGCAAACACTTCCATCGGGATCTGTACCCAATCCAGTAATGTCACTGCAGAAGGGATCCCAAACCCACTCAACCAAGTTTCCACTGAGATCAAATAAACCCCAACCATTTTCCTTCAACTGTTTAATTGGATGGGGAGTGCTGTCGGAATCATAATCATACCATGCAATCTGATCCAGATTCGTATCCTGACCCGTGATGGCGAGAATAGTTCCATCCATCCCCTCTGCCGTATGGTAGGCCGTCTGACTACCGGCACGGGCGGCGTATTCCCATTCCGCATCGGTGGGAAGACGGTAGCCTTCGCAGGCCTGAGGTTGGTTGACTCCGTTTAAAGCAACGCTACAGATGTACGTTCCGCTGTTGCAATAAAGCGCATCAGTTGCGCATCCAGCTCCCACGGTACCCGTGCAAGCGGTGAGAGTGTAGCAGGGCGTCAGGCCCATTTCGGTGGAGAGATGATTGGCGTAGGCAAGAGCTTCATACCAATTTACCCGCTCCACCGGGCAGTCGTCGCCGCAGTCGTTTCCGTCTCCGTTCGGGCCGAAATTGCTGGGATTGTTACTGAAGGCCGCGAACCACTCCCCTTGCGTGATCTCATGATCCATGACTTCGAAATCATACGTAAGGGTGACTTCGTGCAGGGTTTCCCGTCCATCGGTATTTCGCCCGGTCTCAGCCGTACAGTCGCCTGAATCTAAAGGACAGGGATCCTCCCCATCCGGCGAGCCCATCCAGAAGGTTCCGGCGTCGATGGAGACGAACCCCGGCGTGTAGACAAGCTGGCAATCCGGGTAGCCCTCGTATCCTTCGGCGCACGCGCTGCAATCCTGCCCGGTGAATCCTGCATTGCAAGTACAAATTGCATAGCCGCTGGTATCGTCACAGGTTCCATTGCTGTTACAAGTGTTGGCTTCGCAGGTAGTAGGGAATAGGGTACGCACAAGACGGAAACCAATGTCACGATTACAGTTTGCCGGCAGAAGCAAGTTCCGGAATCCGGAACGCAGTAAGGTGGAGTTATCGGAAAAACTGCCTCCCCTGAAACTACGGTAAGCGCTGCTCGATGCTCCGATAGGATCGGTGCTCACATCCGTTTCAGGCGCTGCCAGATGATAGTCATAGACCCATTCATAAGCATTTCCAGCCATGTCATAAAGGCCCCAAGCGTTCGCATCTTTTCCACCGACAGGATTCATCGTGTTACCTGAATTCGCACAATACCAACCGATCTGAGTTGCATTGGCATCCGGTGTACAATCCGTCTCCGTCAGCGAACCGTCGTTTCCCTCGCTCTGATAAAATGGCGAGTATTGATTGCCGGCGCGGATTGCATATTCCCATTCGGCTTCTGTCGGCAATCGGTATCCTTCGCATTCTTGAGGCTTGGAGTGTCCACTGGCAAGGGACACATCGCACACGTATGTGTTTGTTAGGCAATAACCGTCTGAAGACCCACAGCTAACACCCGCTTCCCCCGTACAATTGCTCAACACATAACAGGGTTCCAGACCATGTTCTCCCGATAGCCAGTTCGCATACGCCGCTGCTTCGTACCAATTTATTTTTTCCACAGGGCAATCAGCTCCGCAATCTGCGCCGTCGCCATTGGGACCAAAATAGCTGGGGTTGTTTCCAAAGGCGACTTGCCACTGGGATTGCGTTGTCTCGTGTGTCTGCATCTCGAAATCGTAAGTAAGTGTCACCTCGTGAAGCTCTTCACTCGCATGGGTATTCCTGCCTGGTTCGTAAACGCATTCCCCCGGATATCCCGCCGGGCAATCCCCATCCGGCGAACCCATCCAGAAAGTCCCGGCCTCAATACTTGTCCAATCGTCGCAGGCATCGCCGATGCCGTCCGAGTCCAGATCTTCCTGGTTGGGGTTGCTGTCGTTCGGGCAGTTGTCGTCGCAATCGGTGGTGTTTCCGCCGGTGCAGGGATCTTCCACGCCATCGTCGTCATTTGTAAGAATGCCGTCTTCGTCTTGATCCGGGTTCGTTCTGATCCAGATGCGATGCAAGGTGTGGTAGGCGGAACTATCATGGGAGTCATCCACTTCCCAACGTCTATCATCGCCCTTTATCGACCAGTGATACGTACCATGAGTGTAAAACGGGTATGAGGTCATGGCCAGATCGCCACCGTCGGACCAAAAATGCGTCGCGGCTTGAGGCAAGTTGGCCGAATGTCCGTCGAGCGGAGTGAAATCACCGACGAGTCCCGACGCATCGCCAAGCCCCGTTGAAAAATACTCGATCGTGCCCGGATCATCCGTTTTGAAGTGGATCACGCGCCCGTGTGCGCTAGTCTCACCGTAGAAACGAATCTCCGTAGCATTGAACAAGGCAAACAAACTGTTTCCGGTATGACCCCAATATGACGTTCCACCTTCATCGTCGCCCAGAGTATTGCTTCCCAACTGAGGCATATCCACGCTACGAGCATAGAGATCTGGATTCGTTCCGCCTTGATGCAAATAATTGAGCACCAGAGTCCAGCCGCCGCCATCCGTGGTCATGTCGCACTGTGCGGGCAAAGCCGTAACTGTGCCAGGACCATCGGGATCGATCACATAGACCCCATCACCCAATATCAGATTTAGGTTATGAAGCTCCGAGCAATTTCGTGCCGGACGTCCGCAAGCATCTCCGTCACACCAACCAGTGTTACAAATACCGGATGTACAGGGATACGGGTCACAGGCGTTTCCGACGCCATCGGCTTCGCCATCCGCTTGGTCGGGGTTGGCGACATCCGGGCAGTTGTCGTCGCAACCGTCAATTACGCCACCTGTGCAAGGATTGGAACCGTCTCCTTCAGCAATACCATCGTTGTCGCGGTCCGGGTCACAAACGTCGCCGAAATTATCCGAATCAATGTTTGCTTGATCGGAATTGTAATCGGCAGGGCAGTTGTCGTCACAGTCCGTAGTATCACCACCCGTACAAGGATTGGAACCATCTCCTTCAGCAATACCATCGCCGTCACGGTCGGGATCGCAAACGTCGCCGATACCGTCGGAGTCCATGTCTGCCTGGTTGGAGTTGGAAACAGCGGGACAGTTGTCGTCACAATTGGTGGTTGCACCTCCCGTGCAAGGGTTGTTTCCGTCGCCGGAAGAAATGGAATCCTGGTCCGGGTCATTCTCCGGGATTGCTTTCCTGGTTGTTGGGATCATAGCCGTTGTCCACTTCCCAACCGTCATTGTATCCATCATCATCCGAGTCTGCGTCATCGGGGTCGGTGCCGGTATTCGAAGCATTGACAAAAACACCCGTATCGGTTTCTACACTGTTCGCCAGACCATCGCCGTCACGGTCGGGGATCGAGCAAACATCACCGATGCCGTCGGAGTCCATATCGGCCTGGTTGGAGTTGGAAACAGCGGGACAGTTATCGTCGCAACTGGTCGTGATTCCACCCGTACAGGGATTGGAACCGTCGCCTTTGGGGATGTCGTCTCGATCGGGATCATCCACGGGATTGCTTTCCCCGTTCGTCGGATTGTAGCCGTTATTCACTTCCCAACCATCGTTGTAACTATCACTATCCGAGTCGGAGTTGTCGGGGTCGGTGCCGGTATCCGTAGCGCTGGTAAAGGTTCCCGTATTCGTTTCAACCTCGTTCGCCAGACCATCGCCATCACGATCCGCCGGTCGCAAACGTCGCCGATGCCGTCGGAGTCCATATCGGCCTGATCGGAGTTGGAATCGTTAGGACAGTTGTCGTCACAAGCGGTCGTGCCGCCTCCCGTGCAAGGGTTGGAACCATCGCCTTCGGGAATGCCGTCATCATCCGAGTCTGAGACACAATCCGGGTAACCCACGTAATTTTCCACGCAGGCAGAACAATCCGCATTCATGTAATCGTTGTCGCAGGTACAGGAACCATCTGTCGAATCACAGGCTCCATGACCGTTGCAAGGATCGGGATCACAAAGATCGACACTGCAATTGGGATACACTCCCGGCGCGTCATCGTTTACAGGCGTCACAGGAACTTCCATCAAAATAGTTATTACAGGAGCACGCCCCCCGTCAGGTCGTCGCAGTCACCATGACCGCTACAAACGCCTTCCGGGCACAGGTCAGTTGTCAGTTCGGGTTCGTTCCATGCGTCGGAACCTCTCACCCACCGCCATTTGACTTGATCCTCCTTGTTGCGCATCAGGACATCGGTCCACTGTTTCAACACCTCGCCATCGACCTTGAATGTAATGGTGAATTCGGTTTCTTCCGTCGAAGTCACAGAGACAATTCGGGTCATTTCCCGCACTGTCGGGGCAGTTCTCGTCGAATTTCACCGTGACAATGAATTGTCCCGGTCGGCGGATCGATGTGCATGACCGATTCCGTGGTTCCGGATTCACGCATCGGGGGTTTCGTTTGCATATGAACGCTGCCATTGGCTTCACCAATATCGCAAACACCGCCAAGGAGGTCGCTTTCCGAGCATTCGGTATCGTTCGGCAACATCCAGTACAAATCGACATCCATCGAGTCATGACCGGCAAACGAAACCTCCACCTCGACATATTCTTGGATGGGTACGCAGTTGGGATAACCGGTAAAATCTGTAGCGCACTGGTCGCACTGGTCTCCATCGTACCCAATGTGGCAATCGCAGCCACCTTCTCCGTCACAATCGCTATGATCGGGACAGGTGTACTCCGTTCCTACACATGAGCCTGTAAGCACATTGATCTCCATAACTGCACGAGTTGCCGTCATTGCAAGTAGTGGATTCACTGATGGGACTCCAATCGATATTCGTAATCTCCGGGTTACACTCGTTACATACGGCATCGCCGTTTAATCCTTCCAATGTCCCTGTTCCCACACAACTTTCGTCGATCAGGCAACCGGTATCGATGCTATCGACGTGACAATCTCCCTCAACGCAACTTGTCGTGGTGCAGCCCAAGCCATCGTCACAGGTGTTGGTATCGTCCTCGATAAACTCGCATACACCCTGCTTGCAAAGATTGTCGGTGCAGGGGTTTTCGTCGTCGGATTCCTGGCAGATCACATCATTATTGTAGGAAGCCGTGGTCGTTGCATTCGTGGGACTACACACCAGACAACCATCGGCATCGGTAGTTTCGCCTCCATTGTAGCAAGTAGCATCGATCAGGCAGGTATCGGCATTGAGTTCTTCATGATGACATTCGCCATCCGTTCCGCAAAGATCTTTCGTACAGAACAAGTCGTCGTCCGTACAGACTTCACCCTGATGCGCCAGAGGGTTGTGCATGCAACTGTTATTACCTCCACAAGCCGGTTCGGTGCATTCAAGGCCATCGTCTTCAAGATCCGCGCACCCACTGACATCGAAACAGTCCACACAGGAACCCGAAACGCACTGGTCCTGTTCTCCACAGGCATTTCCGTCCGTTTTGTTCGTCCAGACTCTCGGGAAATTTGAATCGCACGCCTGGCATTCACTCCCCTGCTTTTCATCTCCATCGTCGAAACAGGGTCTCGTCGATAACGCATTTGTTTCTCGAAAATCGGGAAGTTGCAGCCGGTTCCCGCCACGCAGAGATTGTCGGTGCAGTCCAATGAATCATCACATAGCGAATGGTTGGGTGTACCGACGCAGGTTCCGTTGTCGCAGGTATCGTTTTGGGTGCAAGCAACCAAATCGTCGCAAGGAATGTCACTTTGGGCCAAGGTTTTGCAATTGTGCGTGGAAAAGTCCCAGTATCCTACATTGCAAGTCGTTGAACTTTCCGAGCAGTCCGGCGCCTGGGTACGGAAAAGAATCGACACGGCCTCCGCTAGTGCAACACCGTTGGCATCGGTCAGTCCCGTTCCAAGTTCCAAAGTGAAATCGTATCCAAGTTTCAAGGGAGTATCGGGAGTGTGAACAATAGCGTCTGCTGGTTGTCTTCGTGGGAAATAGTACCCGTTACAGCAAGGAGGTTGCTGTCATCGCCACGTCGGAAAAAGCGCAACATTCGTAGACGAGAACATCGCCGGATTCATGGGTTCGCTGAAACGCACGCGCAACACCACACCGGGAGAAACCCTGTTTTTGACCGTTCGACGGGAGAGAACCGACGATTCTCGGCGGTATGGTGTCTCCGGTGGGCAACAACAGGTCGAACAGCGCCAAAATCGCCATCTGCCAGTTCCTGAGAATCGGAAACGGAGCGCAGACCGTCGAGGCTGAACGCCGTCACGGTAACTTCACCTACCGGAACATCCTCGACGACGAATCGCCCGACTTCGTCGGTCAACACGCGGTTCCGGCGATTGCCGGACACCACGTCCACCGCACATCCGACGCAGACTTCACTTGAAGAGGAATGAACGACACCACCTACGGAGCCTACCGCTTCGCCTCCCAATTTCAATACGGTAAACGTTACATCCGTTTCATCGCCAAGGATGACCTGATCCGAAACGAATGTTCCATCCAACAGGTTGTCTTTGTAGGCTCCCATGACAAGCGGCACACCGGCAGCAGCCTCAACGTCGTGGTAAAATTTACCGTCTCCCGACGCCGCTCCGAGCATCGTATAGGGTGTCGGGAACATCCGCAAGGCGGTAGCCCACGGCGCTCTCGTACCATCTTCCGTAACTTCGAGAGTGATGTGGTAGGTTACCAGTGACTCCAGAACAAAAACGTAAACGCCTCCACCAGGCAATCCACCTTCATCGGGGAATCCCCAGCTTTCCGTCAACTCGTCGTAAACCATCGGTCCCGTACCGGTCCAGGACGATTCGAAGGTAACATCGTTGGTCACCAGTCGATAGGCACGAATCGTGGAGTTTTCCGCAACATTCCACGTCGTTCCCGGAACCGTCAACTTCGCAGGAGGTGTAAACGTCACGTTGTATGGATAAACATACATAAGGTCGAAAGGTATCCCTTGAGTCCCATCGAAACTTAAAGGCAGACTTTCGAGATTCATTTTCCCGAAACGAAGCAACAACGAACTGTCTTTACGCCGTTCTTCCGAAGCGACCCCATCGGGATCGACTTCGACGTTGGCCCCATCCAGCTCTTCAACCGGGTGATTGCCGTCTCCAGCGTCGGCGGGATTCCCACCCGAACCGATAGTGCTCAATGCGATCAAACGGGAAGGCGTCGTTGCGAAATCGATCAATTCGTAGCGGCTGGAATACGGACCGCCACTGGCACCGAAACCGTTGACCATCACCCAGCGCTGTCCCAATCCACTGTTCAGGTCGGAGAACGAAAACACACCACTGGTATCGGTGGTCGCCAATTCTTCAACGCCCTGAATCTGGATCGTTACGCCGGAAAGCAGTTTTTCCTGACGACTGCCGTCTTCTTCATCGACGCTGTACACAACACCCGTAAAACTTTCTCCGGGCTGCGTCACGGTTCCTTTCGCCGAAATGTCGATTTGCTGTGTATTTACATCCCCCACGGGATACCAGACGAACTGAACGGTTGTATCGAGATCGACCGAGGGTTTCCAGCGAGCGGTAACCATCAGCGTGTCGGTTGGTTCGAGCTGTTGTTTCACCGTGAAATCGAATTGTACGGTGAAATAACCGGTTTCGGTAAAGACCGGCTGATTCACGTATACAGACTGGTTGCCATTATTGAAAAGAATGATCGTTTTTTCTATCCAGGTAGTCGAAGCCTGTTGTGAACCGAATGCAACGGAAGGCGTCAACGCCATAACGGAAGGATTAGCAACGACTTCCTCTTCCAGGTCCGGGTCTGTCTCAACAACATCCTCTTCCGAAACCGTATCATCCAAATCCACGAAATCGAGATCACCGTCCCCATCGGTGGTATCGGTTGCATCCGTATCCAGGTCTTCGTCTCCCTCGGAAGGATCTACACAATTCCCTTCCTGGCAGACTTGCCCATCGTCGGTGCAATCCTTCGAAAGCGTCCAGCCACCATTGACGCACACCATCTTCAGATTGCCCTGGCATGTTTTTGCACCATTCTGGCAACCGGTCTCTCCCTCGTTGCGTTCGTAGCTCAGAGTACAGCCGCCAGCCAGCCATAAAACCACTAAAATCGCCACTAAATGCCAAGAATCGATAGATTTTCGGAATTCCATCGGTTTCTTCCCGTAAGAAACAACTCACTTGAAAATTCGATAACTGTCTTTTGTCAATCTCGTATACGGAGTTTTTTCAACGCTGGGTTGTTGTTTTCCGCATTTACCAGGATGTCGAAACGGAAATCGCCGCCGATTTCGGTCCGGCCATCGGTGTCACAGTCAACGCAGGACCATCCGCCGCACCCGGTCCAGGGTCCACAGCGAACAGAATGATCGAAGTCGTCAGCAACGCTCCTCCCAGTCCATACAATCCCTGTGCAGCCCAGAACTCCTGCTTCGAACGATCCTTGACGCTGTCGGAAACGCTTGTGTCGCTTTGCCAATCGCTCCGGTCTTTCAATGCGAGATAAGTAAGTGCGCCACCACCGGCCAGAACAGCCAAACTTCCAGCCAGGGTTCCCCAAGCCGCTTTACGATAAATGGACGATCCCGCTCCCGTATCTTGCGCAGCAATCTGGGCAACTTCCGGATCATCGAAGATAGATTCTTCCGGATCGGGAACCAGATTCGGCTCGGAATCAAGCAACTCCAGTGGCCAGGGAATCGACAACCCTTTAGCGACCGTCACGGTATCCGAGGCAATGATTTCGTCGTTTTTCAATAACTTCAATTCGTAGGTACCGGCATACAAGGCTACAGGACTATTGGCTACCGCCATCGGATCTTCGATGCCGTCTATTTCGAGAACGGAATGTGGAGGAGCCATCGTCATGTCGAGATATCCGACATCGTAGGCCGAGAACAATTCCTGAACCACAAGACTCGTGGCGGGAATCAATTCCTCGTCGGTACCGGTGATCGTCACCTGGGCACGGGCTTCGACCTGCCCCGAATGGTTGTCAGCCAGCGACAAGGTGAGGATGCGGGTTTTACCAAGTCGGGCAATCGAACCGGAAACAACCTTCTGTGCACCCAACGCATTGCTGATTTCCACATAGCAGATTTCCGATTCGCAATCGACAGCTTGCTTCTCTTCGGCGAGTTCAAGCATCTTGCCGATATCTTTATGACTGTATAATTTTTTAACAACCCTTAGTTTCCCAATCTGATCCGTGATCAAATCCGACAAAATCGCCGCCAACTCGGTATCTTCCCGCTCCGGTTTGATTTTGAACACAACAGCGGTGTCCATACTGGGACGAATCGGTTTGAGAATGGTTTTTGGAAGGCTTGCAACTTTGGGTTCTTCTTCCTTCGTTTCAATGACGGAAGGAAGCGACGTTTTCGCGATGTATCCTTCGTAAAACGACTGACCGTACGGTTGTAAAAACAGGAATTGCTTGAAATTGTCAGCCACGACGCCCTTGCTTTTCATGGACAGTCCTTTGGATTCTAAATGGCTGGCGTTGACTTCATCCCCCTTCGAAGCGGTGATGATATATTCGTTTCGCTTGTCGCGAAGCCAATACGTTTTCCGGGGGACAAGACCGACGGTGAGTTGCTGCTCGTTGTTTTTATGGAAATCGGCGTAACGGACTCCTCGGTCATCATCGAGATGAAAGCGCCCGGAGAGATCTTTGGGAAGGTACAGGTAAGTGAGTTTTTTTGAGGTACTGATCACGCTCAGCGGTCGGCTGAGATCTCGTGCCGGCGGACGTGCGAAGATGTTGAGTCGAGCCTTTGGATCTTTCACCTTCAAATTGGCAGCATCGACAAAGGCGAGCAATTCCGAGTACGTAACCATCTGATCCTCGTTGATATCCGCAGCACCGGTCAGAGCGCTACGAACTTCATGCGAGAAAATCCCGGAAGACCATTCGCCCCACTCGTGGGTTTCCGCTTCACTGGAAGTCGAAAGCACGACACCCAGTCCGGGATAGTTTTCAAGATCCTCGTCCGAGAAGAATTCCTCTACCGGTTTTTCAAGCTTCTCGCCCCGATCTTCTTTCCATTCTCCCTTGCTGTGAACCAGATAATACGCATTGCAGGCATCCACGATAACGTGCGAGTAATCGGCTCCCACCCTTTTGAGCACTTTTTTGAACAGATCGCTGCGAGTCAATACGCCACGGTCTAGTGTCACCGCCCCTTCCTTACCCGGAAGCAGCGTTCCATGGCCGGAATAGACGAGATAAAATTCAGAGGTATAGCCTCGTTTTTTGTACTTTCTGATTTTCTTGCCAATTTGCGAAGCCGTATAGGCCAGACGGTTAAGCGTCGCAGGCTTGGTTTTTTTCGTCAGGTCGGGAAACATCTTCTGTGTCGTAGCGTCGAACACCGTGTAAAGATACGCTTTATCGGTAATTTTCGAGAAAAACTCGTAGTTTTTCGCTGCGTCATCATCCGCAAACTGGAGTTTTTCCATGTTTTTCTGCGGTGCCCGATTGCTAGCGGCAATGATTGCAAAGCGGATGACTTTCTCCTTGGCAAAACACTGTGTTGCCAACGCCAGGTTCCATCCCACAACAAGAAACAGCAATATCCAACATACTTTACGAGTTTTCATCGTTCTTCCCGTTCGTCTTCGTTACGAATGTTGAATCGAATTCTCTGCTCGATTACGTTTGTTCCCTCAATTTTCAACGAAGGCCACTCCATTGGATCTTGGCGACTTCGTGAAATACCAGCAAAAGCCTTACTTACTTCTTCTGTCGTAAGCGCTTTTTCGGAGAACAATGCGGCAATCGTATGCCTTCCCTCCCGATGATTGACCTCAAGGAAAATGCTTTGCTCCCACGCTTGAGGTTCAACCTGCGTTTTTATTTCCTTGCTTGCGTCATCAGAAGGTCGTGGATAGTACCACGTTCGTTCCCCGTTTTCGTTCCAACCCAAAACGTATACATAATTATATTGTGCGCTGTGGTTAGCATAGGCGAATTGAAGGGAATCGGTCAAGTTACATTCACTTTCTTTTTCGGTATCTGCATAGGAAAAATCGATAATCCGCCGTAACTGATTTTCTTCTCGATCCCAGCAAAAGGCATATAACGCCGCGTCGCCGAATGTCTCGCCTCCCTTCGCACGAAATTCGCTTGGAGGAATCACGGGATATTCTCCTGGAATATCAGTGGGTTCTGGAATCGTCAACCAAACGACCAGGCCGACCGCCAATACCCCAAGCGCCGTGGCCGCTTTTTGGAAATCACCCCTCAACATCTCAAAAACATCAGTCCATGAACGCGAGGTTTCATGCTGTATTCCCGAACGTTGCAGAACTATTTTTTCCATTCTTTCGGTATCGAAATGAGTGAGGTTCTCAGAATTTTCTCGGCCACACAGGCGCGTTTCGAAATTTCTTAGCCGTTTCCATCGATTTCGAAGCAGACGATCTTCGCGGCAATCCTCGAAAAACGTCCTCATTTCACGAGCAGACATGCGCCCGAGAAACATCTTTTCCGCTCGTTTCAACGAAGAATTCATCAGCCGCACCCCAAACACAAAAGCAACAGTCCCAACGTGCTGTCATCCATGTGAAGTCCGTTGGGCAAATATCCGGTATTTTTAAAGAATTTCAAAGCTTTGGATCGTATTCTGTATTCGATCAACCGCAGTTTCATGCGGGTTATTCCCACATCCTCAGCAGCGTTTCTCTGGCTTAATCCACGGGTAAACCTGGCATCGAAAACCTTGCGTTCGTCGCGCCCCAATGAGGCGACAAACCCTTGGATCAACTTCCCCAACTCGTCGGATTCCAGCCGGGTCTCCGTTTCCGGTTCTGATGCTTTCCATTCGGATGCCTCGTTCACCGTAGCTTCGGAGTCTTCCAGATGGTACCAACGCATTTTGGACTCGACCTTGCGGTACTCATCGATGACGAAATTCTTTGCGATACCAAGCAGGTAGGACTTGTAGCTTCTCAGTCCGTCGTACTGCATCCGAGCACGTTCCGAAAACGCCTTGACGAAAATCTCCTGTACGGCATCCTGAAGCTCGAAGGAATCCCGATACCCTTCGAAACGACAGGAGCGCCCGGAGGAGGAAAACACGAAGCCACGCTGAAGAAACGATGAAATATCATGCACATACGTTTGAAAGACTTCTGCGACGGCTTCCGGTTGTCCCTCTCGAAACGCCTTCAATAACGTCCGGTTGTCCTGAAAAATCGTCACCTTTTTCTCCTTTCGATACACCTATACGCAAAAAGCCGTCCGTTGGGTTGTAATATATTTATTCTTTCATGAAATCATTCTTAGTGTATCGCTTAAGGCTGTTTCACAACAGTTCTTTTCCGCTGAAAGTGGAGCTTTTTCGGAAAACTTTACAAAAAACTATTTCCTTTCGTTCCATTCTGGAAAACAGGTGTTTTTCGATAAAGCGCAATTCCGTCGTTTACAAATCAACGATGGACTTTTTCGTCAATTGCCTTATACTGTCATCAACTGACCTTAACTGGTATCTCTTGATTTAATTCTGTGAGGGGTGAACTTTTTCGAAAGGAAAAATCTATGAAAAAATCAAGCATCCGCATCGTAACCTTGGCTATTCTGCTGTCGTTTTCGTTGAGCCTGTCGAATTGTGCGTACATTCTCAAGCCCGAACAACGGGGCAATTCGCAAGGTGAAATCGACACAACGAACCTTGTATTCGACATCCTCTGGCTGATTCCCGGACTGATCCCCGGAATCGTAGCCTTGGCCGTCGATTTCGGCAACGGTGCGATCTATCGCGGTGGTGGAAAAAGGGCGTCCTATCTGGTTCCGAAGGATGGCCACATCAACGTGACGCTTCCCTCCAACATTCAAGGAGCGTACGAGTTACGGCTTGTCGATTCGCACGGAGTCGTCCTTGCGAGTGATTCCGCAGTTTTGATGGAGGAAGGCTCCCCGGAACAAAACATCGGGATCGACTTGAACGCCGTAACGTTCGATGACCACAACCTAACTCTCGAACTTATCTCGGAAACGGGAGAAAAAGCCGAAATGCCGCTCGAAATCGCTTTCTAGCAAACATTCGAATCATCGGGAATCCAAAGCGCCGACTCGGGAATCAAGCCGAATCGGCGCTTTTTTTTATCAAAACAGCTGTATCCTTACTTTGTATTCCTCAATCGAAGACGGTGGGAGGTTCGCGTTCTTCCCAAACAGATAGTAAGTTCCGGCGGGCAGGCTGCTATCGACCATCCATTCCAAGGTCACACCATCGCTTCCGGTATAGGTATGCGAAGAAACAACGTCACCCTCTGGGTCGTTGTACAGCTTCATTTCCAGATCCAAACCCGTATTCAACTTGAGATCGATTTTTACGAAATACGTACCGTCCAGCACGAAACTGAACCAGTCTTTGTCCCCAATCGGGCAGATGCTACGAGATTCGAAAGGCTGGCCCGGCGACAATTCCACGGCGTCCTGCCAACGATTGTCCAGTTCGCTGTCGTCGCAGGAACAAGTTCCCGTTCCCACACAAACACAGCTTCCCGCTTGCAATTCCAGTGGAGATTCGCAGCCGGTGGCATGGCAGCATCCCGGATCTTCACAATTGTCGGCACTGCATTCAACTCCTGTCGCATACGGTTTCGTTTCGAGGGAACATAAATCGTCGCACGCTCCACAGTGGCTTGTGTCACTTGAAAGATCCGCTTCACAACCGTCTGAGATCAAATCGTCATTGCAATCGGCATAGGAATCGACACAATGATCCATCATGCAGGTTCCGCCATCGCAATTCGTCACGGCGTTTGAATACGAACAGGATTCGTTGCAGTCTCCGCAATGGTTTTCATCCGTCAGAATATTGATTTCACAGCCATTATTCGGGTTTCCATCGCAGTCTTTATATCCCGGATCACATTCGCCGATCGCGCAGGTTCCCTCCTCACAAACGTAACCGGCCACGTTATCCCACACCAATGAACTGCAATCGAAATTGCAACCGCCACAATGCGTTCCGTCGTCGCTATCCCGCAAATTCGTTTCGCAACCATCGGCAGTGCCATTTTCACAATTTCCCCAACCGCTATCGCAAGTACCCATATAGCAATTTCCGCTTGTGCAAATGGATGAGGCATGGTCGTACGAACAAACAGTATTGCACGTTCCGCAATGGTAAATATTGGAAGAAACATACGTTTCACAACCGTCGCTTTCGTTGTCGTTACAATCTCCCCACCCACCGTCACAAGACGAAATATGGCAAACATAGTCCTGGCAGACCGGCGTTGAATGGGCAAACGAGCAAACCTCTCCGCACTCTCCGCAGTTGTCGACATCCACCGCGATGTGCTTTTCACAACCGTCCGTGGGAACCCCGTTGCAATCCTTCCACCCTGTTTTGCAAGTATCGATTGCGCAGGTTCCTCCGGCACAACGATAGGTTGCGACATTCGGCCAACCTTTTGCAGTGCAATTGTTTCCGCAGGAGCCACAACGAGTTACATCGGTCAACAAGTTGATTTCGCAACCATCGCTATCCGTGTTGTTGCAATTCTCGTAACCGTAGTGACAGGTATCGACTTTACAGATTCCGCCCGCACATTTTTCGTAGGTTTGAGGTAGATCACAGACGTGATCGCACTCTCCGCAATGGCTCGTATTCGTCGCGATGTCGATTTCACAACCATCGGCATCCACCTCATTGCAATCATTGTAAGTTCCCGCACACGTTTTGATTTTGCATGAAGAAGCTTCGCAACGATACTCGGATACTTGAGTCCAATTCATGTCGCTGCAATCGTTTCCACACTCGCCACAATGCAAACCGTCGTTGTTTTGCACGAGATTGCGTTCGCAACCGTTCTCTATCCCGGCAGTAAGGTTTGCCAGATCGTCGAACGACCCTATCCGGTCACAGTTTCCGTACCCCTCTTCACAACCGTTTTCCGGAATGTAGCATTTGGCGGTTTCGCTTGTGGGATCTTCCATGATTCCATCGCAGGCAAACATCGCCACATGACATTGGTCCCCGCAGGGCTGATCGGTGCAATCGTTCTCGCAACCACCGCAGTGATGAATATTTTCCCGCAAATTGCTTTCGCATAAAATCTCGTCGCCCGACTCGCATTCGTCCCAGGGCGGCAGGCATTCTTCAAAAGCGCAAACGCCGTCGATGCATTCGAACAGTGCCGAACCATCCACGGTGCAGGCGTGATCGCAACGACCGCAGTGGTTCGTATTGATGTTGATGTTGATTTCGCAACCGGTGATTTTGTTGTCGTCACAGTTTCCCCAACCACTACTGCACGTATCGATCTGGCATTCATAGCTTTGGGTGTCTGTATCGAGATAGCATCCGTAGGTCTGGACATGCGCCCAGTTGAGCGTCGTACAGTTTTTACGGGTCGCTTCGCCTACACATCCTCCGCACGTATAGGGGTCCGAAAGATCCACTTCGCAACCGTTGCCCGCCAAACCGTCACAATCGCGGTAACCATCCTCGCAGCTATCGATAAGGCATTCGGTGTACGAACAGCGATAGCTTTCGACGTGGCAGTTTTCCCCGCAATTCCAAACTCTTTCGGAACAATGGTCGTCGCAGGCTCCGCAGTTGGAACCATCCGAGCTTGTGGAAATATCGGTTTCACAACCGGTCGCAAACTGACCGTCGCAGTCCCTGAAATTGGTGTTGCAAGAAGCAATTTCGCAGTCTCCCCCGATGCAGTTATAACTTTGGACATCAGCCCATCCCAGGTCGTTACAGCGATGATTGCAGCTTCCGCAATGATCGGGATTGGTATTCAAATCCACTTCGCAGCCATTGTTGGTCCATTCGTCGCAATGCCCGTAGCCATCATCACAATCCAAAGGCTCGCATACGCCCTCTACGCAGAGATAAGTGGAAGTTTGGGGTAATTCGCAATGATTTCCGCATTGTCCGCAGTTTTCCGGATCGGCGTTGGCATCGGCGAAAATATTCGTTTCGCAGCCATCCTGGGAACTGTCGTTGCAATCGGCATATCCTGTTTCACAAGTCATGATGCTACAGTAATAGCACTCATGAACTTCTTCGCCCGATTCGTTGAAATTCAACGTTCCCTGCTCAACGCAGTACCCCCGGCAATCCGAATAATCCATCCCCATACAGATATTGCACTTGTAGTCGGAAACATGTTGCCAACCCTTGGCGGTACAATCGTTTTCGCAGCTTCCGCAACGCTCGATTGCTCCCACACCCATGCCGACGTTTTCGCAGCCAAGTTCGTCCGGGTCGCAATCTTCGTAGCCAATCATACATACCAGTTCGCAATCCCCTTCCGTACAGCGCAGATTCGCTATTTTGTACTCGCTCCACTGGCTTTGCGGAGGCTGGCAGCGGGAGTTGCAGGCTCCGCAATGGTCGATATCCGTGGCCGTATTCGTTTCACAGCCCTCCTCCGCCACGAAACAATCATCCCAACCCTCTTCACAGGAAACGATCCCGCAGCTTCCCTGGGTACAGATATGCTCCGTAACATGCGGAAGGTCGCAAACCCGCTCGCAGCTTCCGCAATTGTCTACATCGTCGAGAATCGATGCTTCGCACCCTGCGTAGCTTTCACCCGTATCGGGATCTTCCCCTTCCTGACAATCGGCCCAACCTGCTTCACAGGCATAAGATCGACATTCCCCTTCCATACAACGATAGGTTTCGGTGTGGGGAAGCCGATTTTCCGTTGCATTGCAGGAGTAATCGCAGATCCCGCAGTGATCGATGGTTCCCGAAAGATTCGTTTCACATCCGGCGATGTCTTCGCCTTCTCCCGATTCGGAAGTCTCGTCGTCGGGGAAACAATCTCCCCAACCCTCTTCGCAGAGTAGATCCACGCATTGGCCATCTACGCACTGTGCACCATCAATATCGGGGTTTTCGTAATTGTACAGCACATGAGGCAGCAGGTTGCAGTTGATTTCGCAGCCTCCGCAACGTTCGACGTTGGCACGAAGATCGGTTTCACAGCCTTCGTAGCCGTCTCCATCCAAGCAATCGCCGTATCCTTCCAGACATTGGGACGCTCTGCACTGTCCCTCGAAACATCCGAATCCCACCACGTTGGACCAGTCGGAATACTCCTCGTCACAATCGAAATAGCAATACCCACAATGTTCTACAGTATCGGCTATATTGGTTTCGCAGCCTTCAAATCCCTCTCCATTCAAGCAATCACCCCAATCCTCTTCGCAAGCCATCGGGATGCAAACTCCTTCAGTACACCCGTGGGTGGCAACATTCGGCAGCCGGTGGTCGTAACTTGAACAGTTGTAGCGACAACTTCCGCAATTGTATGGATCTTGGCTTACGTTGGTTTCACAACCTTCGTAACCTTCACCATCCTGACAATCCCCCCAACCCGATTCGCATTGGCTGGCCTGGCATTCTCCCTCAAGACAGTAGTAACTTTCGACATGGGGAAATCCGGCGTTTTCCTCGCAGAGATACCCGCAACTTCCGCAATTGTTGATATCGTTGACAACGTACGTGTCGCACCCGGCTTCGTTCAGGTCGCAGTCCATCATTCCGCCCTGGCAAACGACCCCCTCACCCTGCAAATCCAGGTAGATTTCCGGGTGGTCGATATCGTTGCTTTTGATCGTCATCCGGGTCAGAAACAACCGCTGATCGTAGGGCGTCATCGTCAATTCCAACTCCAACCCCTGAACCTCGCCGCCACCTTCGCCCCAAATGGATACCGGCAGAGCATCGTGAATGGTGTCGAAAACCTCACCGTCCGGCAACGTACGCATCGAACGAATTTTAAAGGCATCATAGGAATTCAGCAGCAATTCTTCGACGATCAGTTCTCCATCCGCCGCATTTTCGATCAACAGATATACCGGCGCACAGGTTCTATCGGTTTCGCAGCTGATAAACCGCAGGAGACTTCCCGGCTGTATGGTGGCTGGATCTTCGGTAGCACTGTACCGGCTCAGATGCATACTCGGAGAAATGCCTTCTCCAGCGAGGTGGTATGCAATCGTCGGTTGCGTAGCATCGTTCGTTTCGATAAGCATATCTGCGGTGTATGGCACTTTTTTCTCGGGTTGGAATGACACGGTGATCGAGTGCTGGTCATTGGCCGGAACGGAAAACGCCAGATCCCGGCGGGACGAATCGTTGACGAAAAACGCAGGTACTTCGTTGGCTTGAACCGGGGGATCTTGATTGGAAATCGTAATCGACGTAACCTCCAGCGCCGTATCCCCGAAGTTGTAAAACGTCATCGTCATGTGCCGGGTCCGGTTTTGCGTGACTTGTCCGAAATCGAGTTCCGGTCCTACAGGGTCGATATACAATTCCGGCTTGATCCCCCGACCACTCAGCGTCAATGTCGGAGTGGGCGCACCGTCCTGCGTTCGAATTTCCACCTGCACCTGGTGACTACCGATTTCCTGGGGGGCGTATTCGAGGTACACCAACCGCTGCTGTTGCGATTGCAAAACCAAAGGCAGCGTCGTTTGATCGCCTAACGAGAAAAAGCAATTGTCCGGCACGATAAATTCGGAAATCGTGGTGGGAAAGTCCGCGAGATTGGAAACCTCGATCGTCTTCGTCTTTGCCCCGCCAACCAGCACCTCTCCAAAATCGAGCGTGGACGGTTCATACGACAAACGACTGAAAATCCCCCGCCCGGTTATCGGAACTCGGAAAACAGGGTTCTCGGGGTCGTCGGACTCCACAACCAGTTGGCTTTGGTAGTCCGTTTCGTTCAACGGACGGAAAACGATCTCGATCGGTACTCGATCATCCGCTTCTACTTCCAAACCGGTCGCTGGAATCGGAGGAAACGTGCTGGGACTGATATAAAACGTGTCATTGTACTCGCTTTGCGTGCGAATCTCCGAAATCGTCAATTTGGCCATCCCGGTATTGGCAATGTCCACCGGAATTTTGTGATCCCGGTTGGTGGAGCGCTCGCCGAAATCGATGACCTCCGGGTACACGCTGATCTGTGGCACTCCTGCAGATCCCATCAGTGTAACCACTTTTCTCTGGTCTTGCAGGTCCGGGTCGTCATTGACGATAATCAGCTGTTCCTCATGTTCTCCCATTTGCGTGGGACTGAATCCGGCACAGAGTTCCAACTCACTGCCCGGAACCAGAAACTGTGGAAATTCGGGACGTTCTACGATCCAAAAGTCAGGATTTGGCTCAGTTGCAAGGTACACGTCATCAATACGAATCGCTTGATTGGTTTCCTCGTTTTTCGCAACATTTTTCACGACAAAGCATTTTTCGACGCTATGTTCGGGATCGTTGAACGGAAGTGTTCCAAAGTCTAGCCGTGCTTCTTCAGACGACTGAACTTGTTCGCCATCGACAAACAGCACAATATCGGGAATCCCGCCGTATTCAGCACGCAATGCAACATTGACAACAGGATAATCGGGGTCCGTGCAGTGAATCGTCAGGGTTCCATTATCCGGACCGAAATCTCTAGGAGCGTATCCAACGGTAAAAACGCTTTTTTCTCCTGGGCGGATGGTTTCGTTGATGTCCGAAACGGACATCAATACGAATTCTTCACTTGTTTCAGGACTTAATACAACTTTTGTCAGGCGTAGACTCCCGGCCCCGGTATTTTTCACGGTCAAATCACGTTCCTCGAACGATCCCTTGTTGACGTAGCCGAACACCAGAAGTTGGGCGACGTTGATTTCTCCGGGGTAAACCACCTCGTCTTCATCTGCCGGTGTGACACAATGACCCTCGACGCAAACCGTTCCTTCACGGCACATGTCGTCGTTTGAGCACAATCTGGTAGAATCTTCCGGCTCGTCTTCGTCGGCATGGGAACTTTCGTCCTGGTCGCCGGTGATTGAAGACACATCTTCACCGCCACAAGCCACCATCATCCCAATGCAAACCAGCACGAAAAACAGTCCTTTACAAAGGGTTGCTTTTTGAAACAGATGTGAATTCATAATGCCCCCTGCCCCAAGACGATAAACCAAGCCGCACGCAAGCCTTGCTTACCGCTCTCTCTAAATATAAAAATATTCCTTCGTCACATCATCTCTATATTTTGAGATAATACCTAAACCAACGCCAAGAGGGAACACTTTTTTCAAAGACATAAAAGCGATCCAGAATCCCAAGGGTGCATCACAAAATGGTGCGAATTGGCCCAATAATATTGAAGCATTCATTCATTTGGTTGTAGCGGCGAGGCGTAAGCCCGCCGAAAAGGGAGATTGGGAGCGTAAAAGTAACTTTCAAAAGCAAATACGGCGGGCTTACGCCTCGCCGCTACGAAAAAAGAGGATTTTACGAAAGTCGCACTATTTTGTGATGCACCCGAATCCCAAGGAGTCCAACAGAACCTTTGCGTTGCTTTCCCGGCTTGGGTATGATAGGGGCTTCGGATGTTGCTAAAGTGCGTTGCTCTTTTCGAAGTCCTGTTTTGGTTATCTCCAATAGCGGATTTCGATCGACAAAAGGAATTTTCATGGCCAAAAACACGGAAACACCGGAAAAACCGGTCAATTTCATCAAAGAAATCATCAATCGCGATTTGGCGGAGAACAAACACGGCGGAAAAGTCGCCACACGTTTTCCCCCGGAACCCAACGGATACCTGCACATCGGGCACGCCAAGTCGATCTGCCTCAATTTCGGCATTGCCAAGGAATACGGCGGCACCTGCAACCTCCGCTTCGACGACACAAACCCCGTCAAAGAGGATATCGAGTACGTCGATTCGATTCAGGAAGACATCCGCTGGCTGGGATTCCAATGGGAAGGCGACAAGCGCTATGCCTCGGATTACTTCGAAAAGCTTTACGAAATCGCCGAGCAACTGATTCGCGACGGCTTGGCCTACGTTTGCAGCCTGAACGAAGAACAAAGCCGTGAATACCGTGGAAATTACTACAAAAAAGCCAAGCCTAGTCCCTATCGTGATCGGTCGGTAGAAGAGAACCTCGACCTCTTTCGCCGCATGAAAGACGGTGAATTCAAAGACGGCGAGCACGTACTGAGAGCGAAAGTCGATCTGGAATCCCAGAACATGAACCTTCGCGACCCGGTGTTGTACCGCATCAAGCATGCCGAGCATCACCGCACAGGCGATACGTGGTGTATTTATCCCATGTACGATTTTGCCCACGGGTTGTCGGATGCCTTCGAAGGCATTACCCATTCGATCTGCACGCTGGAATTCCAGGACCACCGCCCTCTGTACGACTGGTTCAACGAAAAAGCAGGATTCGAAGAACCGCCGCATCAGTACGAATTCGCCCGACTCAATTTGAACTATACGGTCATGAGCAAGCGCAAACTGCTTGAACTGGTCGAAAACAAGCATGTCTCCGGCTGGAACGATCCCCGAATGCCGACGATTTCCGGTCTGCGTCGCCGTGGCTATACCCCCGAATCCGTTCGTAATTTCGCCGACCGCATAGGCGTGGCAAAAAACGACAGCGTAGTGGATGTCGCTTTACTGGAACACTGCATCCGCGAAGATCTCAACGAGAAAGCTCCGCGTGTAATGGGCGTGCTCAATCCTCTCAAGGTGGTTATCGAAAACTACCCGGAAGGGGAAAGCGAAACGTTCGAGGCTCCTTTCCATCCCCAGAAACCGGAAATGGGCTCGCGCTCCATTCCGTTTGGTCGGGAAATCTACATCGAGCGGGACGATTTTATGGAGGAAGCTCCGAAAAAATGGTTCCGTCTGGCTCCGGGTAAAGAAGTGCGCTTGCGTTATGCCTGCCTGATCCAATGCACGGACGTGATCAAAGACGACAACGGCGAGGTTATCGAGTTGCGCTGCACCTGGGATCCAGAATCACGTGGGGGAACCTCCCCCGATGGCCGCAAAGTCAAGGGAACGCTTCACTGGGTATCGGCGGAGCATGCCTTCCCTGCCGAAGTCCGCTTGTACGACCGGCTGTTCCGGGTGGAAAATCCGATGGATAAAAAGGCGTATCCCGATTTCAAGGAAACGTTGAATGAAGACTCTTTGACGGTCATTGAAAACGCCCTGCTCGAACCAAGCCTTGCTCAAGCCAAACCTGGCGATAGAGTACAGTTTGAGCGATTGGGTTATTTCTGCGTAGATACGGTGGATTCCTCCGACGGCAAACCCGTCTTCAATCGCACCGTGTCGTTACGGGATTCGTGGGCGAAAATCGCGAAAAAGACAGAATCCCCCGCCCCCAAAGCGACGAAAAAAGACAAATCCGCCAAAAACCAGAAAAAAGCGGTAAAAGCTGCTGAAGATACACCTTCCGAAATCGAATTCGACGATTTCGTCAAACTCGATTTGCGGGTTGGAATCGTCAAAGAGGCCGAACGGGTGGAAGAAGCCCGGAAACTGCTGCGCCTCATGGTCGATATCGGGGAGGAACGTCCCCGGCAGATTTTCGCCGGAATCCAGAAACATTACCCAGAACCGGGCGTTCTCGTCGGCAAGCCGGTCATCGTCGTGGCCAACCTCAAACCACGCAAAATGCGCTTCGGTGTGTCCGAAGGAATGGTGCTCGCCGGAAGCGACGATGCGTCGGTGCTCGTCGCAACCTTCGATGGTCCATTGAAACCCGGAGGTAAAGTATCCTGACGGCTTCGCTCCATGGAGCGTTTTCAAAAAAAAACGAGAGAACAACATCGCTTTGTTCTCTCGTTTTTTCGTTTCAATGGCGAGGAGTTGCTTACTCAGGCTGGAAACTTGCCTGCAAAACGTCAACGACTTGGTAGAGATAACCACCCATGGTTTCCAGATCCAATTCCAGGTCGCTTTCGAACCATTCTTCCATCACGGCACGAATCGTCCCGAAAATCGCCCCGGCGACAATATAGGCTTTGGGACGTGGTAAAAACACTTTTCCGTTCCAATGATGCAGGTATTCTCCAAGTATTCTCTGGAACTTCAAATCTTGTTCCACATCCAAGGCGGTCAGCATTCGGGAGGACATCACGATGGTGTATTCCCTCATCATGTCGGTGCGATTTTCCATGAAATCATCACCCATTTCCATCAGTCCCAATTTGAAAGCTTCAAAAGGCGAAGCGAGATGCGAATGTTTTTCTATACTTTTCCGCATCTGCCTTTCCCGCTCGTCATGCTCTCGGAAAACGATGGATTCTTTGGTCGGGAAATAGCGGAAAAAGGTTCTTTGAGACAATTCGGCCTCTTTGACGATTTCGTCGATCGTCGTGTTTTCGAACCCCTTTTCCAGAAACAATCGGGTTGCGATTTCGATCAACCGTTCATGAGTTTTCTGCTTTTTACGCTCGCGCAAGGATTGAGTTGCCAAAAGCTCACTCCTTCTGAAGAATTGTCTTCATTGAAGTCCCAACTAAGGATCGGATGATTTTTGGCTATCTTCAGCCCGTCTGATAGTACCAGAATGAAAAACAATCTCCAGAGTTCAGTTTATGAAATCCTTCGATGTTTCACTATCAAAAATTATCGTCCTTAAAATGTAAAATCAATCAAATGATTTTGTAAATCAAAGATTTATAACGACGACCAAGAATACCACAAAAAGGCAACCTTTTATGGTATATTTTTCCTGTGTCTATTGAGAAACTATACAAATCGTGACAAGTCGTGTCAAGTGTCAGACTCTGCCATGTTGAAAATTCGTAAAACTCTCTTTCTTTTCCCGTCATTTTGAGAACATTTTCAAGGGTGAAACAGCTTGTTATCGTTGGATTATTTCCTTTTAATCGCTAGGAAACGTTTCTCTTTCGTTTGCTCTATCCGATGGTTTTGCGTATAGTTTGAATAGATTTTATCGTGATACGAATATCATCGTCGGGAAGGTTTGAATGCAGGCGAATCTACCATTTCTTCTGCCTTTTGCAGTCCTCGGAGGACTTTTTCTCCTTTTGGGATTGTTTGCCTTGTTGCTTCATCGCGGGTCAAAACATCGCGTAGAGCAACTTTCGGAACAGTTGCACACTCTCGAACGAAATCACGAAAAACTGACACAAATTCTCCGCGAAGAACTGACCTCCCAGCGCATCGAATCCTCGGCGCTTTCCCAGCAACTTCGGTTGGAAATCTCCGCTACGACCAAATCCAACGGGGAATCGATTCTACGCCAGTTGTCGGAGCAGTCGAACCTTTCCCGTGAATGGCTCGATCAGTTCGGCCAGCGTTTGCAAGCCGACCGTCGAGGTGAAAACGAAAAAATGGAAGCATTCCGCGCATCGGTGAATCAAACGATAGCCCAATGGCGCGATGAAAGCCGACGTCAACTCACCGAGATCCGGCACAGTGTGGATGACACGTTGAAAGGCACATTGGAAAAGCGCCTTGGGGAAAGTTTTCAGACCGTCAGCCAGCAGTTGGAAAGACTACATCACGGTCTGGGAGAAATGAAACGGCTATCCAAAGGTGTGGACCAACTGCAACGGGTACTCGCCAATGTAAAAACCCGAGGCGTCTGGGGAGAAATCCAGCTTGGGAATCTGCTGGAACAATTACTGGTTCCCAGTCAGTATGCTTCGAATGTCGCCGTGCGCCCGGACCGCAACCTTCGTGTGGAATATGCCATCAAACTTCCGGGAGAAACGGGTGACAACCGGCCCGTATGGTTACCTATCGACGCCAAATTCCCTCTGGACGCCTACGCTCAACTAGCCGATGCAGCGGAACAGGGAGAAGCGGTCGCGGTGGAAAAAGCAAGAAACGTGTTGGTATCGCGTGTGAAAGCCAATGCCAAAGATATTCGCCAGAAATACGTATTCCCGCCGCATACCACGGATTTTGCCATAATGTATCTACCCACAGAGGGATTATACGCCGAAGTTCTGCGCATCCCGGATCTCGCCGAAGCGATCCAGCAAGAATTTCGGGTAGTGATCGCCGGACCGTCCACACTTGCAGCACTGCTCAATGCCTTGCAAATGGGATTTCGAACGCTGGCGTTGCAAGAACGTTCTGTCGAGGTGTGGGAATTGCTGGCGGAAGTGAAATCCGAGTTTCAGCGTTTCGGAACGACTTTGGATAAAATCCGCAAAAAGCTGGGAGAAGCTGTGCAAAGCATCGATCAGGTGGACACACGCAAGCGCGCCATCGAGCGAAAGCTCAAGGATGTCGAGAACGTGCCCTCCCCTTCTCTCAAAGAACCGTAACGTTTCGAAATTTCAAGGAATCGAGGAACGACAGTTCCCGGATTAATAGCCCAGACGTCTGTATCCCCATACAGCGAAGAGCAAAACAACCAAAGACAACAAATGCATACAGGATAACCCGGTAATCGTCTGCATTACTCGACCCTCCACCGTAAACGTTTGCGTCCAGGTAACGAGGTATCCGGCCAGCGGCGCTCCTCGGAAGCTTTCAGCTACAAGCCGAAGCAATGAATACGCGATGAAATACGTAAGCCACACCTGCCCTTTGAAACGACGTTTCAGGAGAAGTCGCACCAAAACGAGAAAAATCACGAATTCTCCCGCGCTTTCGATCAACTGGGTAGGATGCAGCGGGATGGTCCACCCGTCGCCAGGAAGCCAATCGTGTCGCAGATGATGCATGTACGCCTGAGAACCGGACGGAAACCGCAATCCCCAGCCCATCTCGGTCGGTGCGCCGAAACAGCATCCGGCCATCAAACATCCCAGGCGGCTGACAGCGTGCCCTAAAGCAATCGCCGGAACTCCGATATCGGCAAATTCGAGAAAATCCAGTTTTTTCCTGCGAGTGTAGATCCAAGCTACCAACGTAGCCGTCAAAGGAGCACCGTACCAGGCCATCCCTCCCCGCCAAAACGTGAAAAAAGCCAGACAATCCGACTCACCGACAGGACGATATCCATACAGCATATTGGGCAACTCGGGGTGAAAGCAAGCATTCCAATATTCCGGGGCCTGCATCAGTGCGAACAATAAACGAGAACCAAGCAAGCCGAAAATACCGGTAAGAACAAGCAGATCCAATAATTGTTCAGCCTGAAAACCGCGTTTTCTTCCTACGAGTATAATCCACACTACACCCAGAACAGCGGCCAGCAAGGCCAGTACGTCGTAACTCGCAACGCGCCACGGACCGATCAGCCACCCCCAGGCATCGAACAGCGGAATTCGAAAAAGTTCCGGTTTCATTCACGTCTCGTAGGTCTGAGATTCCAGTGATACCGGCACGTTAACACGGCGAATCCGGCGAAAACAAGTCAGAATCACGAACGAGGCAGGCGGATCTTGCGTTTTTCCGGTTTGGGATGGGGACGATAAATTATCGCCACATGGCCGATCACCCCGGCCAGTGCTGCGCCGGTTCCCGAAAGAATCTCCGGAAGCAGTTCGTCCTTGTCCTCCTTGAAATCGGTGAACTTGACCTTGATCAGTTCGTGACCCGTCAAGGCGTCGTCGATGGCTGCAAGCAAGTTTTCTGTCACGCCTTTCTGACCAATCTGAACGATCGGCTTCAGGGCATGCGCCAATCCACGCAGGTATTTGCGCTGGGCGGAAGTCAACAAGGGAGAAGAAGGCACGGTCGTTCCTTTCGTCGAGAAACGGTTTCACGAGTCATTGCCGTTTCTATAGCTTGTCTCGTCTTGTGGATCAAGTAACCCGCTCGTTTTCTTCTCGCCAATTCCCAACAATCGGCATCTATTAGGAAAATCGTGCCACGATTCCGTGCTTCATGCTATAACTCACCCGAAAAATGCCTGCCGAAAAAGGCTAGACGAAAAGGGGTCTGCTATGGCAAAGCCATCCGAATTCTGGCTGGATAAACATCCCGAAACCATCCGCAGCGTGGAAATCGACGGTCACAACCTGACTTTCAACCAGGTGGTGGCCGTGGCGCGATACGGTGCCACCGTAACACTGGCGGAATCAGCCCGCAAAAGGGTTGCCTGCTGCCGGGAAATGGTTAATTTGCTGATCGAACAAAACGCCGTGGTCTATGGACTTACTACTGGATTCGGCAAACTGCGGGACATCCCGATTCCTCCCCGACAGGCCGCCCAACTTCAATTAAATCTGCTACGTTCTCATGCCTGCGGCGTCGGTCACCCTTTGCCGGAGGATGTCGCCCGCACCGCCGTATTGCTTCGCGCCAACACCCTTGCGGGAGGATATTCCGGGGTCCGGCCATTGGTCATCGACAACCTGCTGCATCTGCTCAACGACCACATATATCCTTACATTCCAAGCAAAGGTTCAGTCGGTTCCAGCGGAGATCTTGCCCCCTTATCGCATCTGGCGCTCGTGCTGATTGGCGATCCCGCAGGAAAAATCTACGATCCTGACAAACCACGCCCCGAACGGGGCTTTGTTGAAACCTCGAACGAGGAGGATTTTATTCACCTCCCCGAGATGCCCGAAGCACTGGAAAACCTTCGAGAAAAGCACGGCTGGAATTGGCAGGGTATCGATCTTGGTCCCAAAGAAGGACTGGCGTTGAACAACGGCACTCAGATCATGACCGCTCTGGGTGCACTCGCTCTGGCGGATACCTGTCACCTCGTACAGGCCGCCGAGTTGGCGGGGGCGATGTCGCTGGAATCACGGTTGGGAGTCATGGGAGCGCTTGCCCCGGAAATTCATCGCGTCCGCCCCGTTCCCCATCAAGGCGACGTCGCCAAACGTCTGCGAATTTACACGGAAGACAGCGAGATCCTCGGGTTGATCCTCAACTCAGCCTACCTGAATCGCGCCATCCAACGTTTGAGCGATTGTGCCGACGAACTGGGCATGCTGATGCGCGAGCGTGAAGTGGAAAGCGAAGAGGCTACCGCCCTTCCCCGCAGGGTACGAGAACGCATCATCGAGGAACATATTCCGCAACTTCGCACTCTTTTGGCACAAGCCAAGGAAAAACATCTCGACATTCAACCGTCCGACGCCAGCCGACACGGTACCCGCCGGAGCAAAAGCTCGGGGACAAATCGCCCTGTTCAATCGCCTGATCGCTCCGATCCGACGCGGGATCACGCTGACATATCACGAGATGCAGCGCACCACATTTCCCTCGGCGGAAAAGGCTCGCGCCTCCATGGCGGATGCCCTGCGGGATCTCGAAGCCGCCATTCCTGCCGTCCCTCCCGTTCAGGACGACTATTCGTTCCGTTGTCTGCCCCAGGTGTTGGGCTGCGCCCATAACGCCATCGAACAGGTAGCAAAGGTTTTATGCGCCGAAATCAACTCCGCCACCGACAATCCCCTGCTGTTCCCCCCGGAACCTCCCGGCGGATGGGAAGCGATGGAATCCGAAACCTATGCCGCGTGGCTGCGCGAAGACCCCGAGCGGATTCTCGCCTGCCTGGATGGCGTGCAATGCGGCGGGAATTTTCATGGCGAACCGGTCGCGCAAATGATGGACTACCTCGCTCTGTCGATCGCCGAGGTGGGTAACATCTCCGAACGACGTATCGCACACCTTGTCGATAAAAACATGTCGAACGGACTACCGGGCTTTTTGATCGAAAGTACGGGGCTGAATTCCGGCTTCATGATTCCTCAATATACCGCTGCCGCTTTAGTGAGTGAAAACAAAGGTTTGTGCCATCCCGCCAGCGTGGATTCCATCCCCACTTCGGCCAATACGGAAGACCACAACAGCATGGGTACCATCGCCGCGAGAAAATGTGTGCAGGTTATCGAAAACGTCCGTACCGTAATCGCCATCGAGATTCTGGCGGCGTTTCAAGCAACTGAGTTTTCGTCGTCCGTTCCTGCCGGGAACGAAGGTCCAGAACATGATTGCCGCACTGGAGCAAAACGGTCTACGCATCCTGGAAGACGACCGCTTCCTGCAAGACGACATCCTTCGCTGTCAACGGCTCCTAAAAGAAGGAACGTTGGTGGATCTTTACCTGTTTCCTGAAATGAAATCCGGGGAGGAAAAATCTTAGGTCGGGTGGTTCACGATAAACTGGAGGAGGATTGCTCTAAAGTCATTATTGCTCACTTGGTGTTACTGCTTGGGCTTCAACATTCTCCACAGCTTGACCCTGAGCTAGATCCGCAATCCCAATCGCGCAGACGAGTACCTCCAATTTCCTCCGTGTATAATTTATTATCATAGATTGTACCATGCCTCTCACCCGACAGAAGAAAGTATCTGTAATTGTCAGTATTTTCAGACACTCGCGTGACCAGGGATAGCATTTCTTCGGGCCAGTCAAGTGGATTGCCGCCGGTCAACATAAAATAACTTTCCTGGGTTTCATCTTCCAACGTGGTAATGTGCGCGAATACACGTCCTGTAAAATACCGGGCCAGCGCAATGCGAAAGTCCCCGTAATCCGTTGCTTCGTAATCCCGATCACCGAAACCAGGCAGATCTGCAACTTGCTTGACAAAACCCCATTGCGGCAGAGTTTCCAAGTAGAAGTCGCGAGTCAAAACGCCCACTACCGGCATCACCCAAATTGGTAGCCTGTGCATAGGGAAAAACGGTCATCAAACGTATGCTATGCAGTTCCGAGCCGTAGGCTCCAGCGCTTTCACCGGTAACAAACAATTTTTCAGGGGCGTTGAAATGCTCGGCGATCCAATCGACCACGGCGCTTGCGTTTATGAAGCCGCGATGGTGAATCTCCATGTCGGATGAATAGGAAACATCGGAGTCTCCCCAATGCAAGTCACCCGTGCAGTAGGGCACATGCACCCATGTACCACTCTGAAAAAGGATTATCGGCCCGATCGAAATCGAAGATGCCCTCGTTCTCGATTGCAGGGTCATGGTCGGCCTCGATCTCGTCTAC
>CAXXVK010000061.1:0-21702 GCA_963676915.2 Myxococcota bacterium | reverse complement strand
TTGTAAAAAAAACGCTTATGTCGCTGTCGGGTTTTTCGCGTTTCGGTCACATTGGCAATCGAGGAGATTGGAGGAGGTTGAAATTGAATCCAATACCCATTTCACTTGAAATCGACGACTCGCCATCGAGCCGATTCCAATAGCGGTGTTTCTGAATCGGATAAAGGTACAATTTCAATGCTTTGTAAATATTGACCTGTATTCCAACCCCAAAAGAAGCCCACAACGTGGGAGGGATTCCCTCGGCTTTCGTCTCTTGAATACGCGCTTTCATAAATAAATCCACCCAATCGTGAATTCCTATTCCCAATCCAAGTCCGCCATATCCGCCATATGCGAACCGTTTCCACGAGGGCTTCTGCGCCTTTTGAGGATCGTCCAACTCCCATGTGCTTTGGCCTGGACCATCGCAATCATCACCATATTCACTGCTGTTGGGATTGTTGCCGCAGTACTCACCTCCCGCCCCCAAGCCGAAACCCATTTCCACTTCGGCCAACATTTTAATATCGTGATCCTGTTTGGTAACGGGCCAGAGAGAAAAACGGGGGCCTGCATACCCCATGGTGCCACCTGCCAACGATGCCCCTGTTTCAAACAACAGCCAATCCGACGGTGCATAGCGTAAGCCTCCACCTAGCGCCACCATAGCCATTCCACCATCCAATTCCAGATCTCCTTGTTCGAAACGAGCCGGAGCGCTGCCCATCAATCCACGAACGGGTGGCGAATAGGTTGGGTTGCATTGGGGTTGGGTGAAGACAATCGCCAAAACTCCCAGTAAAAACAAGATGTTCGATTCGATTTGCTTCATACGGTTCGCCTCCAAGTCCACAGAACTTCAGATTCGGTTCAACGTCAAACAGACCTGCACCGTGGCCTCTGTGCATCATATCCAAGCCCTTCGAGTCCCAATTTCATCGTTGGTTTTCAGATGATGGATGAAAGTATACACCAACTTGGGGAGAAACAAAACTCAGTATTCCGACTGTTCATTGCTTGAAACGGTATTTTGCACCTTCTACCCCCTCCCAAGCGATTGCCTTCCCGACCAAACGCGAGTACACTGTATCCCTAGGGGCACCGCAAAATGCCAAAAGCGACTAGCCCGCATTATTCATGAGAATCGTTGCGAGACGCCGAAAACCGAAGATCTTTCACGAAGTTGGAGCGATTTTTTAACGGAAGCAACCTTGACAGATTGTTGAGTATAAAAAATCGGGAAATAAGTGAAATATCAATAGTTTTCAAGTCGTAGGTGATTCTTCATGAATTATGCGGGCTAGCCCAGTATGTCACTTAGCGCCTTGGTTGCTGAAGAGTATAATTCAACAGAGAAATACTGCATTTGAAAGGCGAAAACATAAATGCTTGGAAAATGGATCGGACACGTTTTCAACGCGGTTCGGAATATTGGCTTTCACAAGACTGGACGCTGTACGATTTGTGGGAATATCTTTCTATTCTACGCATTCGATTCGAATAACCCGAAAGAAATGCTGATGTGCTTCACGTGCCGCAGCGTTTCCAGACAACGCTTACTCGCCAGACATTTGCTGAACCTGCAGGGTCTTGGTAATACCGATTCCATCAAGGCAGCCACACTAGACTTATCTCACCTCAAGGTGTTGGATAGTGCCGGCAAAGGTTCCCTATCCCGATTTGCGGGAAACTCGAACAACTGGGTCAAAGGCTATTTCAGCACCGATCGCTCCCAGCCTGCACCGGAAGGATTGACTTTTGTAGATCTTCAACACATCGATTTCCCCGATAATCACTTCGACGTGGTTATTTCAGAGGATGTATTGGAGCATATCCCGGAACCTAAAAAAGCCCTGGCGGAAATATCCAGAGTGCTTCGTCCCGGTGGATTCCACCTTTTCACCATCCCCTACAATAATTCCCAAAAAACCTTCACCAGAGCAGAGATCATTGACGGAGAATTGATTCAACACGCTCCTTCAGCGTACCATTGGGACCCGGAATCGGCTTCAAAATGTTTCGTCTTCACGGATTTTGGAGAAAATCTTTCGGATTGGGTGGAACAAGAAGGAATGACCTTGGAAATCATGGACAATGAAGCCTTACGCCATCGTCACTTGCTCGGAAACAGACCGGTTTTTCTGGCCAGGAAGAAATAAAAATTCCCTCGAAATACATTCCACCCCATACAACCACAACAATTTCAATAAACGAATAAAAGCTCCTTATTGCGTTGAAAACAAGAAGATGATTTCCAATCTTTCCGCGTCAAGAAATGGAAAGATTCATAATGTCCCAAGCGATTGCCTTCCCGACCAAACGCGAGTACACTAGTAGAAGGAACTCGAAATACATACGGCGAAGGGAGCCACCGACATGCTGACCCCCGAACTTCAAGAATACAAACTAAGCATCGAAGAAATCGCCAAAGGATACGGGCTGGATTTCTTTGAAACGATTTTCGAAGTGCTCAACTGGGAGCAGATTTGCGAAGTCGCCGCACGGGGCGGATTTCCCACCCGCTATCCTCACTGGCGCTTCGGAATGGAGTACGACAAGCTGGTCAAGGGATATTCCTATGGAATGCAGCGCATTTACGAAATGGTGATCAACAACGATCCCTGTTATGCGTACCTGCTGTCTTCCAATCCCATCGTGGATCAGAAAACCGTCATCGGCCACGTGTACGCCCACTGCGATTTTTTCAAAAACAACCTGTCGTTTAGCAAGACCAACCGAAAAATGATCGACGACATGGCCAACCATGCCGTAAGGGTCCGAAAATACATCGATAAATACGGCGTCGAAGCTGTGGAAAGCTTCATCGACCGCTGCTTGAGTCTGGACAACCTGATCGACCCCCACGCCCCGTTCATCCGCAGGCAAGCCAAACCGCGTGACAAGGATATCCCTCCTCAGGAATTGCCACGGATCAAGGCGAAAAAGTACATGGACCGGTATATCAATCCGAAAGAGTTCATGGATCGCCAGCAGAAAAAAATCGACGATGAAAAGCTGAAAGAATCTCGATTCCCGCCGGAACCGGTGCGCGATGTCCTGGGCTTTATGCAGCAACACGCAAACTTGAAAGAGTGGCAGCAGGATGTCCTTGGAATCATTCGGGAAGAAGCCTATTACTTCGCCCCGCAGTGGCAGACGAAAATCATGAACGAAGGCTGGGCCACCTACTGGCATTCGAAAATCATGACAGAAAAAAGCGCTACCAGCGCCGAAATCATCGACTATGCAAAGACATACTCGGGTGTGGTCGCCATGGGACAAGGCCAGTTGAATCCGTACAAGATCGGAGTCGAACTGTTCCGCCACATCGAGGAACGCTGGAACCAAGGTCGATTTGGAGAAGAATACGAAAACTGCGACAACCTGACCGAAAAACTCAACTGGGATCGTCAACTTGGCCTGGGTCGGGAGAAAATTTTCCAGGTTCGGATGCTGCACAACGACGTTACGTTTATCGACGAATTTCTTACTCCCGAGTTCGCCAAAGAACAGAAAATGTTCACCTTCGGCTACAACGATTCCCGAAGTCGTTGGGAAATCGCCAGCAGGGAATTCGAGGAAATCAAGCAGAAACTGCTCTATCAGTTGACCAACGCCGGCCAACCGTTTATTTATGCGGTAGATGGCAATTTCAAAAACCGGGGTGAACTGCTGCTTAAACACCAGCACGAAGGCGTGGATCTGAAACTGGATTTCGCCGCAGCGACCTTGGAAAACGGCTCGGCCATCTGGGGACGCCCGGTCAACTTAATGACTCGCGTCGGGGACAAGTGGATGATTTTCAGCTTCGACGGTACAAGCCACGAACGGACCGAAATCGAGGATGAACAGGCCCGTGAGTATCAGCCTCATCTGCAGTAGAAGACAAAAGAAAAGGAAAAACGGTTTTATGACAGTCGAAAAAGCCTTTCTGGCCTGGAGCGGGGGTAAGGATAGCGCACACGCACTCCACCGTCTACGCCTGAAGGGAGATTTGCGCGTGGAAGCTCTGTTAACGACCGTAACCCGCGAATACGACCGCATCAGTATGCACGGTGTTCGCCGGGAACTGCTCGAAGCTCAGGCCCAGTCCATCGGTCTGCCGCTCGTCGTCGTGGAAATTCCCGCCAAAGGAGACAACGATTCGTACGAAGCCGCCATGAAACAAGCCACGGACAACCTTGTTCAACAGGGATTCACGACGGCGGTTTTTGGAGATATCTTTCTCGAAGATGTCCGAAAGTACAGGATAAATCAACTCCGAGGCTCCGGTCTTACCCCGTGTTTCCCACTTTGGGGAATCGACAGCGATCGTCTGGCCGAAGACTTCATCGACGCCGGATTCAAAGCCCGACTTTCCTGCGTGGATACCGAACAAATCGACGCTGCGTTCTCCGGTCGTTTGTACGACCGAAGCTTGCTTCGGGATCTGCCGAAAAATGCCGATCCTTGCGGAGAAAACGGAGAATTTCACAGTTTTGTAACCGATGGACCCATTTTTCAGCAGCCTTTGAACGTCCAATGCGGTGAAATGATTTTGCGGGACCATAGATTCCACTATTGCGACCTGCTGTTTCCTCCTTCTACCGACGGACTGGAGCTGAAATGACCCTGCGAAACTCCCACCCGACGGGATTTTTGATCCTATTCGCTGTTTTAAGTTTCCTGCTTGTAGCCTGTGAGACGGGTGACACCTCCCTTTTCCCCGATCCAGGAGGTACCGACAGCGATCGCAATCCACCCGCCGACCGGGACAATTTTGAAGCGGAAGAATCTGACGCGGACTCCGACCAGGATGTTGAAGGAAGCGAAACGGACGACGACGAGGACGGCACCCTTCCCCCTCCCGTCGGCTATTATCTGGCCTGTGAAGAAGCACGGGCCATGATTCAGGAATGGGAAACGACACCTCCCGACAAAGGAACCGAATACAGCTCGGGAAAAACGACGTTTCCAGCCGGAAAGACTTTTACCGGTCCCGTGTGGATTCATGGAGATGCCGAAATCACAGCAGCGATCGGAGCGGACCCTATAGAATTTCGGGGAGATGTCGTCGTCTCCGATAGCGCTTCTTTTACGGCGGAAGGTGCGGAATTCGAATGGAAGGAGAAACCGAACCAGGAGCAGATCGAACCCCACGGTTTCAGACTGATCCTGCTGGACGAAGCCACCATCGATTTCGATACGGTGCGAATCCACGATTACGCCCCGCAAATCCTCGTTTGCGGAAAAGCCGGAGCACGGGTGGAAGCTTTGGAATTCGACCAGGGCCGGGGACGCATGGATATCGCCGAAACCGCCCTGCTGGAAGCCGAAAGCTTCCCTTATGGCGAAATCGAGTTGTGGGTTGCCAACAAAGCTACAATGATCGTCCAGGAATCGCCCAATGCCGACCTTCTTGTTGGACAGGTCATCGGCTCCGGCTGGGACGTTACACTCACCCTTCCCGCCACCGGTCAAATCGATCAATACCGTGTTAAAAACGATCCGGATGGCGTGGCTTACTCGCTCGGGATCGTCAACAGCCATGTCGTCTCGTGGCCGGTCGAGGTTCGACGCGATGCCTCGTTGACCATCCGAGACAGCCGATACGAACGGGACGGCGGGCCGGTTTTCGATCGGGAGTCCGGCTCCAACGGACTGGAACTTCTGTTGCCCCTGACCAACCAACATATTCTGGAAAACCTTAACGATCACGAATGCTTCGACAGCTACACCAGTCCGCTGGAAGACCGGGAACTTCACATCGAATCCAGTTGTCTGAGACATTGGCGAGTCCGGGCTACTGGAGCGGCTGAAGTCGCGCTTCGTCTATGTACGTTGGGTGGCTTGGAAACCAACGATACTGCCGAAGTTTCGGTAGACTACTCCACCCTCACGGGCGAGGCTCCCTTTGTTGCCAGAGGCTACAGCCGAGTAGCTTTGCGCAAAGCATCGTTTCACGGCACTCCGGCAACCTACGACAGCGCCAAAATGATCTTTTTGGAGGGTACATCCTACCTGAACGACGACGAGTTGGCGGACGGCTCCCACGACGAAAGCCTGCTGGCCTTCACTTCGGTGGATGGTCTGCTACCCACCACGGCGTTCGATGAGAGTATCAACGCACACCTGAAATTGGAAAGCCTGGCGACCTCCGAAACCGACAGCCGATCCCTCGTGCTTAAAGGAACGGTCAAAGGCTATCGCGGTCCCTACAGCACGGGAACCGCAGGTTTTTTCCAAACAAAACTCGTCAGTCCCGTGGACGGCTCACTGATTCGCGATGCAGGCACCAGGGGCGCTTCCGTGGAAAACCACATCGTCGCCGAGTTCGACATGACCAACCTCTATGCCGGAGATTACCGTGCGATGGTCGAATGGTCGGTGGGAAATTACAATGAAACCTTGACCTCTTCGCTAATCGCCGGATGGGCACCACCGGAGTGAGAACTTTCTTAGGGGGCTTGTGGGAAATTACGAAATAAAGCTTCGGTATGAAAGAAGTAAAATCCAATCGAGTAGTTCCCCATACCTTGAATTTGCAAAACACCTAATAATACCACTGAGATGGAGCAGGATTGCATCCTGCTCCTCACGTTTTGACTTTTTCCGTTTCAGGTGCCATTGTATGGTTCTGTCTACTCCAAATGTACCAAGCCTAGGCAATTTCCAAAGATTGGGATCAAAAATATTGGGACCAGGATACAATCCTGCTCCATCGCCAAGGATTAAAGATTATGAAATTTGGAATACTCTTCCTGTCATTTACAATACTTCTAAATATATTTTCATGCGAAGATAACAACGGTAACAACGGTAATGACTGTAGTACCCATTGTGATTCAAGAGACGGTTGCCAATACTTCGCCTCAATAAATTGTCCAGGTGTCAATCCACAATACATTCCAGATATCATTTGTGTTTTCGGTAAATTGTATGAATGCAAGACACCACCGGACTCCCCTTGTTGCGACGGCTACTATATGGAATATTTACCAATTGGAGATTGTGAAGAAGATACTCCGCATTGTGGGGAAAATGCGGACGGGGATATGGAAGAGAACGAGGGAGACTCGTTGGAATCCTGAGATGGAGCAGGATTGCATCCTGCTCCTCACGTTTTGAATTTTTCCGTTTCAGGTGCCATGGTGTGGTTCTGTCTACTCCGAATGTACCAAGCCTAGGCCATCGCTAAGGATTGGAATTATGAATATTTGGAGCAGGATACAATCCTGCCCCATCTCAATCGTAAATTCTTCGCCCGGCATTAGCTGCTTGATGAAGATCCCCTCCTTCCCCCTATCAATTCCCGCTTCAAAACGCCTGAAATGCGAAAAGAAGGCCGATTTCCTTGCAGAATGCTCCCAAATCACTGAAAATCCCCTCATTTCTTGACTTTTGCCCTAATATCATCTAATAGCGCAAGTCCGTATTGATGGAAACGAGAAGGAAATGTTCGAGAACCTTAGTGAAAGACTTACTCAGACCTTTAAAAATCTAAAAGGTCAGGGAAAAATCAGCGAAAAGAACGTCGAGGACGCCATTCGTGACGTGCGAATGTCTTTTCTCGAAGCCGATGTCAATTTCCGTGTCGTCAAAGAATTCATTCAACTCGTCAAGGAAAAAGCTCTCGGCGAAGAGGTGCTGAAGTCTCTCAGTCCCGGCCAGCAATTCATTAAAATCATCTTCGAGGAACTCGTAAAAATCCTGGGAGATCACCACGAAGGTATTGATTTCAATACCAAACCTCCGGTGGTCGCCATGGTGGTCGGTCTGCAAGGCTCGGGTAAAACCACCTCGATCGCCAAGCTGGCCAACCTGCTCAAAGAAGACGAAAAAAAGAAGGTTCTGCTCGTTCCCTGCGACGTTTACCGCCCTGCCGCTATCGATCAGCTCACCAAGCTGGCTTCCCAGGTGGACTGCGACATCTTCCCCGCCACGACCGACGACCACCCCGTCGTGATTTCGATGAAAGCCAAGGTCAAGGCCGAGTTGGAAGGCTATGATGCGGTATTGATCGACACCGCCGGCCGCCTGCAAATCGATGACGAGTTGATGGGCGAGCTGGAACAGATGAAACGGGCGCTGTCGCCGCAGGAAATCCTTTTCGTGGCAGATGCGATGACCGGTCAGGACGCCGTGACGGTCGCGACCGAGTTCGACCGACGGTTGGACATCAGCGGCGTGATTCTCACCAAAATGGACGGCGATGCACGCGGCGGCGCGGCGTTGTCCATCAAAGCCGTAACCGGTAAACCGCTCAAATACGTCGGTGTCGGCGAGAAAATCGACGGCATCGAACTGTTCCATCCCGACCGCATCGCGCAACGCATCCTCGGCATGGGCGACATCCTGACTCTGGTGGAAAAAGCCCAGAAGAAAATCGAGCAGGAAGACGCCGAAAAGATGCAGAAAAAAATGCTCAAGGGGAATTTCACCCTGGAGGATTTTTTGAAGCAGATGCAGATGATGAAAAAAATGGGCTCAATGTCCTCTATGCTGGGCATGTTGCCCGGTTTGGGAAAACTGGCCCGCCAATTGGAAGAAGGCAAGGAAGGCGAGCAGGTCGAGAAGGAACTCAAACGGATCGAAGCCATGGTGCTTTCGATGACCGTCAAGGAACGCAAAAACCACGCGATTCTCAACGGTTCCCGACGACGGCGCATTGCCAAGGGCAGCGGTACCAGCGTGCAGGAACTCAACCGATTTATCAAACAGTTCCTTGAAATGCGCAAAATGATGAAAAACTTACGTAAGGGCGGAATGAAAAAGCTGTTCCGTCAACTGGGAATGAATCCCAAAGATATGTTTTTACCCCCGCGATGATTCCGGAGGTTGATAAAGGTTGCTAAGATTATCGACAAAATAGCGATTGTTTTAGTTGCTTGCATAGTTGAAATAGGATACACTGATAGTTGACCCTGAAGAGGAGGTGAACGAAATGGTTAAACTTCGACTCACGCGCATGGGCGCAAAAAAACGACCGTTTTACCGGGTGGTTGCTGCGGATTCGCGCTTCCCTCGCGATGGCCGTTTCCTGGAAAACCTGGGAACGTACGATCCGTTGGTCGAGAAAGACAGCGTTAAGCTGAAAATGGATCGCGTTCAGTACTGGCTGTCCCAGGGGGCACAACCCAGCGACACCGTGCGCAGCCTGATCAAAAAATCGAAAAAAGAAACGCCGCAAACGACCTGAGTTCTCAATGACTTTCCCTCTGAAAGCGTCGGCTTGCCGCGCTTCGTTTCATTCGTGGAAGCAGTCCAGGCTTTCAGGGGAGAAGGGGAAATCCGAACGTGAAAGCAGAACAGATTATGAAGGAACTGATTACGAGCATTGTCAAGGCTCTCGTGGACAAGCCCGATGAAGTGGTCATTTCGGAAATCGTGGGGGAGCAAACCTCCGTGCTCGAACTGCGGGTAGCCAAAGACGACCTTGGCAAGGTGATCGGTAAGCAAGGCCGAACCGCTCGCGCTATCCGTACGATTCTTAGCGCTGCCTCGACGAAGTTGCGCAAACGAACCGTTTTGGAAATTTTGGAATAGTCTACATTTCGTAAGCGATACTTTCCGCAGATCCATCTAAAAATTCGATGCAAAGGCAGGGGTTGCCTTGACGTTTTCCGTCAAGGCGCGCCAAAAAGCACAATGCACCGCGTCATTTCCGATTAGCCGAATCCTCATACAACCCGTTTCAGTGTACCTCCTGGTATCCGGGGAAAAATCTCCAGGCTAGGAAATAGCATCCTGCCGCCAGGAATAGCACCAGAGAAAATCCCCAGGTCATTGCAATCATTACGGCGATAACTCCGGCCAGCACCGAAGCAAACCCGTTGAAGGCCCAGGCATCCCCGACCAGACCTTCCCCGCCACCGGATTCTCGAAGCATTCTCAAGCCGGAAGGGAACGGTAGACCCAGTAGAATTCCCAAAGGAAACACAACGAGTGCGGAAAATGCGTATCGCGCCACCAACGGTGCCACGATCAGTTTGGGAGCAAAGGCAACCAACACGACCGCGAGAACTACAACCCACAAGGATAGGAAAAGAACGCCGCAACGGGCTTTGAAAGCATCCAGTCGCTCAGCAAGAAAACTCCCGATTCCGGCGAAAAACAACAACCCGAACAGCACGAACGCCAGCGCATACACCGGGTGTCCCAACAACAATACCAGTCGCTGAGACAAGCTGACCTCGATCAGCATGAACCCCAACCCAACCGAGAAAAAGTATCCCCGCCGCTTCCAAAGTCCACGGCTCGACGATGGACCCAAGTTCAACAATTGAGCAGGAACCAGCAACAACACTACACCCAGCAAAACCAGCAATCCGAATACCAGTACGAGAATCGTTTGACCATCGAATCCTTTGAGAACCTGGGTGAGCAAAAACGAGTCGAAACGTAAAATGTCCTTCCAACGTCGTGGCTCGAAAAAGAAGGGGGAATCGTCGGTCGGAGGATCGATGTTGTAGGCATACGAGGCACGAAACGCATCCTTGTCTCTGGCCGAGGCATAGTCGTAAAATGCGGTATTTTCTCGGGAGCCCGGCTTATAAAGCACGAAAAAGCCCATTTTTCGGCAATACTCGTCCGCTTTGGCGATTTGCGCCTCCGTAAACGGCTGCTTTTTAGCGAGAATGACGGTAAACAGCCCAGACCGGAAGAAGTAGATATTCTTCGAGGGATCTTCAATTCCTGCCTTCTGCATCCCTTCCCAGATCAACGTCAACAGTCGTATGGAGAAACGCGGCTTGCCGTCTTTTCCTGGAAGATACCAACGGGTAAGCGTCAAAATACCGCCATCTCGCAAGCGGTCGAGATAGGTTTCCACCGCCTCTTCGGTGTAAAGAAAGTTTTCACTTAACGCAAACGCACCCGCTTGACTCGCCGCATAGGTGTCTACACCGGAAAGCTGCACAAGGTCGAACGATCCTTCAGGAAAACTCTCGGCGACGTGCCGCCCTTCCCCGACATGCAAACGAACCTGCGGATGACCGTAAACATTACCCGAAAACTCTCGATACGGACCGGTAACAGCCCGCACCACGCCCCGGTTGATCTCCACCGCCTCGATGGATTTTGCACCCAAGGTCAGACCGGCGCGTACGTCCAGCCCCCCCCCGGAACCGATAATCAACGCCTCTGGACGTTGAAGAAACTGATACGCCAGGTATGCAGGCATGTGATGGAAAAGATTCTTCATCCTTTCGCGTTCGAATGGTTTTAGCGTACTGGTATAGGCCCAAGCATCCAGAATGATTCCTTTGCGCTCGGGATAGCTTTCTTTGTACCGATCGCTCAACCCCCAAAGACCGTACACAAACCAGTTTTGATGATGCTTGGCAAAAACGTCCACCCGGCCCGCCGAGGTCCAGGTGGTGTATTCGATGTCTTTAGGAGGCACGAGCGCCAGGGGTTTCGCCAAAGGTATCGGCAACCGATACGCCATATCCCCCAGAAACGTCAGTACCGCCAACAATAGGACAGTCACCGCTCCTGCTGCCGTCCAGCGTAGCGAACGCCCCCAGAGCATCAACGTTCCCGCCACGGTCATCGACAATCCGCAGGCCAGCAGGGTTTTCGTACCCCCCAATACTTCAAGCGCTGCCAAAACTCCGAGACAACCCAACGCCGAGCCGACAAGATCCAAAGCATAGAAACGGTGGACGTTCTTCCACGCGAGGCGCAGCAGCACCCCTACCGTCAACCCCATGGAAAAATAGGCCAGTGTGGATTCGAGAATCACCAGCACCAGACGAACGAACTGCCCGCCCTCCTGCAAGGTGAACATCGGTGAGAAATGGCTTTTCGTGATCAGCCAGAAGCATAAAGCCAGCAACACCCCCGACAAGCACATCAAGCCGCCGACCAGGGTATCGGGATGCAGACGCTCCACCTTGTCTCCGAGAAAAGACAGCACCACGCCGGAAACAGCCAGTCCCAACAAGGCAACGGTCAATACCAGAAAACTGTAATGGTACCAAAACATGATACTGAATACGCGAGTCAACGCTACCTGAGACGCAAGAATCGCCCCGGTAAACATCGCCAGCGCCAGCAACCGTCGAGCGGTGGGCGACATGTCGGTCAGCCTCCCCATCCCAGCAAACGGGCCATAATGTCCGTCGCCGTAGGAATGTCATGTAACGTGTATACCCCGGTATACGCGAAAAAATAGATAGTAAACGCCACGGCCAGCCAATGAACAGGACGCGCATGACGTACGGAAAATCGCTGCAACGGCTGGAAGATCGCCAAAAATCCTCCAGGCCGATGCGCCACAAGATACCAGAAAATTTTCCAGCGACGCAAAAACGACAAACTAAGCCCCTGAATCGCTCCCCACAACAGCCAGTTCCACGAAATGGAATGCCAGACACCGCACAGCGCGAAGGTTACGAGGTAATTCAGATCCGACCTGCGGCGATTGCCACCCAGCGGCAGGAAAACGTAGTCGCGCAGCCAGAAACTGAGGGAAACATGCCAGCGCCGCCACAATTCTGCAAGATTCGCACTAAACCAGGGCAAATAAAAATTTTCCGGCAGGGCAATGCCCAGCATCCGACCCGTGCCGATGGCAATGTCGCAATAGGCCGAGAAATGTAACCAGACTTCGACAAATCCCAGCGGATACGTCAAAACCACCTGCCAGTAGGAATATTCATGGATGTGCAGGTGAACGTTCTGCCGCCACTCGATCAACAAAGCCGCCCAGAATAGCGTTTTGAATAATCCCAGCGCAATCCGATACATGCCGTAGAATATGTCGAAGCGGTCCACACCTTTTGTCGCCAATCGCTGAAGATCCCGACGAAAACGCGGAAAACGCTCGATAGGACCGATGCGGAAACAAGGGAAAAACAACAGGTACAGAAGAAAATCCCCCACCGAAGCGTCACCGATGCGCCCCTTTAGACGTTCCACGACGAAATGGATCAATTTCGGCAAAACAAAAGCGATTCCCGAGAGATGCAGCATCGGAATGCTTACTCGATCTCCCATGGGTAGAAACGAATGCCACTCTGGAAAACTTTCCCAAGCAAGGAAAACGCCGAACAACAGACAGGTCAACGTCACCCAAAACACCGTTCGTTTCCGAGTCGATTTCCCGGGGCTGGCTCTCCCCGTCGCCCAGTACACAAGGAGCGGGTATCCCGTAAAAACGACCGCAAACGTTCCGCCGTGCAACATGACCAGAAAACCAATACTGGCCATCAGCAGCCAGGTGGCACGAAACCGTCGCGGGACAAGGTAAAATACCGGCAATAGCATCCAAAACAGCAAATAGTCCGCGTATTCGTACCAATATTTGAAAAAAGGAGAAAAAACGGCAAACGTTACATCGCGAACCCATCCATCGCCGAAAAAGGCATAAATCGCCTCGGCCAAAGGTTTCAGCAGATGGGAAAGGTCGAATCTCACGGCCCGTTTTCCTTGTCGATACGAGTGAACTCGATCCAGTCTACAGCAATATCGTACCCCTTGGATACGGGATTTTTCCCGATGGACTGGATTCGAAGGGTATGACGTTTCCTATCCAACCGAATCGGCGTTTTCGTTTGTATCTTCATCGGGCTGCCCGCTTCCACCTCCATGTATCCATCTACTGAAGGAAACAGCGGCTGTCCATCCACCGTCACACTCCAAATCCCATGTCCGGGACCGCGATCGTAAGCCAGTCGCACATTGTAGAGTCCATCTTCGAAAATGTACTGTTCCACTTCCATCCAGGCATCGGGAGCGCGACTTTGGAGCATCAGCGAGCGCCTCGGCCCATTGACCAGAGGTTCACGGACGCTGGGATCGGCCCCACGAAAAGCATACCCGTGATGAATTTTGGATGGCGGAATCTCCGTCTCGAATTCCAGCCGTACGGTGGATCTCGACGGACGGTCTTTTTCCTCGATCATCTCCCAGCGATCCAGATCGAAACGATAAATATGGCGGTCGGGATAATACTGGCGCATCAACCGGTTGGAGATCGGCCCCAGATCCCTCACATACACAACCGGCCAGGGAGGTGTCGGAGTCATCAAAGCGAATCCGATGGCATAAAACGCAGGAACATGCACGACGGCAGGCGTTTCGATACCTAGTCCCTCTTTACGTAGACTGGCATCCACACCGAAAAAACGGTTTCCAAGCGTCGAAAACACCTCGGGAAGAAAGAAAAACAGGTTGAAACTGACAAACATGATACCGAGTGACGGAACAATGGCCCGAGACATCCTCCCGGCGAGCCCCTGCGCCCCCTTCGTCAGAGAATCGATGCGTTTGGAGAGATCGAGAATCCCCGCCGCCATCAACAGCAGGACGGCGAACCCCATCTCGTAATAATACCGCCCCATCAACCCATGGAAATAAAACGTAAAATAGCCCGCCACCAACCAGAAAATCACGCCGAACAACACCCATTTTCCACGACCTTTGCGCCGCAACAGAAACGGAAGTCCGGCGAGGAAAAAGAAAGCGGGCCAGCCGAACAACGTTCCGAGATAGGTGTTGATCCGAAAATGGAACACATCCACCGCGTCGAAAAATCCGAAACCGTTGGGAAAATGGTTGTCGGGATGGATATTGGGGCAACCGACGCTCGTTCCGAATCCCGGCCTGTGGCAACTCTCTTTGGGTTCGGTCATATCGAAATAACGATCCTGCGGCCAAGTCATCGCGTCGCCGGTCATCACGTGATTGTAAACGAACTGAAGAGACGATAGCGCCACCACGATCAGCAACGCAACCGCCAGCCGATGTATTTTGACACGCCCCTTGAACAGAGGAACGAGCAGGATCGACGCTACCGTAAACCCCGTAGTTGCAGCGTTCATTGCACGAACGTTGAAACACAACCCGATGGAAACACCGAGCAACAGAGTCCAGACAAAACGACCGTCTTCCAGCAAACGAAGCGTGGCATACAGAGCTAAAAGCAACAATAAACAGGAAAGAGGATGGCTCAGGACCATCGCAGGCATGGACATCTGAAGTGACGACACCACAAAAAACAACAGCGCGAGACGTGCTTCTTTTTCTCCCAATAGCCGTTTACCGATAGCGTAAACCAACGGCACCTGCATCGCACCGACCAAAGGATTGATCACGAAGGGAATCCCGGCCAGGACACCCAAAGACAACAAAACCGGCCAACCCGGCTGAAACAGGCTGTACCAACGACCGTCGTTGATGAAAAACATCTGGTGGAAAAACTCGGCAAGATCGTGGGATTCGACCCATAAATGTCCGCTGGCAAAGGTACGGGCCGTCCAAAGGTACGCGATCGAATCAGGTGTATGCGGAAGGGACTCCATCGGTCCGTACGCGATATACACCCCGCTTACAAAGGTCGCAAGCGTCACGAATCCCACCCACAACCGAGCAGGAATTTTAAGGAATAATCGCCATAGACCACGAAGATGGGGAAACGCTATTGCACAGAGAATAAAAGCCAGAATGTAAAGCAGGTAATGAATGCCTCCGTATGGAAACACCCATGTTCCATCCTGAAGCCCTATGAATAACCGGGACGGCTGCCACTCGAAAATGAAGGCCATCACGAGACAGAACAGCCCGAACCCCAACGCTTGACGCAGATCTTCACTAAAACCGTTTTTCTTTTCGGCTTGTTGCGAAGACTCTGCCTGTTGCTGTGTCATACGGACTACCCGCGATCAGGATTGGCGGTTCGTCCCCAGTAAAAAGGCGATCCCGCCTGAAAGGTAAATCAGAGAGGCCACGGCGAGCACGAATGTAAAACCGGTCGCCATCGCCAGCATAACCGAAAGCACCGAGGCTGTCACGCCCGCAGCTCCGTTAATTCCCCAAGCCCAAGGAACGAAACGCGATTGTTCTTCGCCAACGACTTTCAAGCCGGTGGGGAACGGCATTCCCAGCAACAGACCCAGCGGCGCAATGGTCGCCACGGCAATGATGATTCTCGCCGTCAGAGGAAGTCCGAGCAGCGATTGGAACAGCGGACCTAGCCCGACCATGTAAATCAGGGAAACCACGAAAATCGCTCCACAAATCGCCATCAGCTTTTTGCGAGGCTCACCCGGAAGTTTTCCTGCGATCATCGAACCGATTCCGGCAAACACCATCAAAGCAAACAACGTCGTAGTAATCGCATAGGTAGGATGACCGACAAACAGCACGAAACGCTGCATCAGCGAGATTTCCAGGAACATGAATCCCAGTCCGAGACTGGAGAAAAAGACGATCAATCCCGCCGTGCCTTTGACCTGCAATCCCTTCCGTTTGAACATCCAGAGAGGGATGATGATCATCGCCAGCGCCAGTCCGACCGCTTGAATGAGACTGAGTAAAAGGATGATGAAACCGATGGGCGTCATCGCGTCCAGGTAACCGCCGCCATGGTGGGCACGGGACTGGAACAGCGAACTCCACTTATAGTATTTGAAAAAGAAGGGGCTGTCATCATCCACGGGTTCGATATTGTACGGATATTGTTCGAGAAACACGTCCGTCAGACCATCGTGCAATGCTTCGAACCACCGGCTGTAGGCGTTGCGCTCTTTCATTCCGGGATAATACAACGCCGTAAACTGCGGATTTTTCTCGATAATCTTCCTGAATTTCTGAACTTCCATGTCCGTAAACGGACTTTTCTTGGCCAGCACCGAAGCGAAAAGTTCCTGCTGCAAAACGATGATATGCCGGGAGGGATCTTCGACCCCGCGTTCCTGCAATACTTTCGTAATCTGTGTGATGATCCGCAAGCATTCCCGAGGAGGATTGAAAACCCAACGCATCTTCGACAAGATGCCGTCCGGCTTCAGGCGATCGAAATACTCGTGGTAGGCGTCCATCGTGTACAGATAGTTTTCACTCAACACGTACGCACCCGTCATTAACGCCGACCAGGTATCCACCCCGGACATCTGAATAATGTCGTAGGTGTCTTGCGTGCGACGCAGATAGCTTCGGCCTTCCTCCCTCACGATCGTCACCGAGGGTTGTTCGTAAGGATTGTACTTGAAATCCTGGTAATAATCCCTTGCTGCGTCGATCATCGCCTGATTGATCTCCACGCCGGTAATCTTCTTGGCATCGAAGTGCAAAGCCGTCATGATATCGGTGCCGCCGCCGAGACCGATCACCGCCGCCTCGGGTTTATCCTTGAAGAAATAGGCGGAGGCGTACAGTGTTTTACCCAAGATGTCGATATCCCTGAAATGCTCGGTTTTTCCCAACGGCATCGCCATGGTGAAGGCGTCGCCGTCAATCATGAAAATCCGATCCACCGGCACATTGAAATACCGGGGCATTTTTTCGAATTCAGGCGAGGAAACCGAGTCGATCCGGGCGATCGGATCCCATTGTGTCGAGTTGAAATGCAGATTGGGGTCTGCTTTGAGAGCCATGCCCATCGCTTTGCTGCCAGCGGGTCGCACCGGCAAAAGAACCTGCGAAATCGGAAGCAGAAGCAACAACACCACACCCAATCCCAGGGCAACAAAGCGTTTTTTAGCCGTAGCATACAACCCCACGGAGCCAAGCACCGCCAGAGAAGCACCGAGCAACAAGCCGTTTTCGCCTCCAACCCACAAAAGCGGAACGACCAACAGGCATCCCAAAGCGCTACCGACAAGGTTTGTAAAATACAGTTTGTGGATGTGTTCCACGAACTTCGACAACACCAGCGTAATCGCCAGTCCACCGAAGAAAAACGGCACGACTAAAAATACGTAATACAGAAGGATATAAAACCCTTGCAAAGCCATATTGGCCATGAAGGAGTCTAGAGGAATGCGGGTCAGGATCATGAACGACGCTACGTAGCTCAACCCGAAAGCCGTTCCCGACACGCCGGCAAGATCACGAACCTGGGTTTCATCCCCTGTTCCTTTGATCGCCACGTAGGCTCCCGCCGCACCGAAGCCCAAAAGCGCAACCGTAATCACCATATAGGCCAGATGGTGCCACATCATGACCGAGAAGATCCGCACCTGTAGCACTTCCAAAGCCAGAAGCGCCGTACTTACGGCTAACAATCCCACGTATAAACCGATATTCCTTGCCATTTTCCCTCTCGCAAGCAAAGCCTTTCGAATTGGCGGAGCACCATAGCACCGAAACACTATATGGTCAATTCATCATTGGATACATTTCGATACATTTTATGAAAGTCTTAAGATTTCTCATGGAGCGCCAAACTTTTGACGTTTCTTTTCATGCTTAGACGCCGGATCACACGTCCTCTACGTCAATTTTTCGAAAAAACCCGATATAAACCGAAAGTGACTCTTGGATTTTCATCATTCAACTTGACCGTAGACACGGATTCACGTAAAACTAGATTTCTATGGAAATGACAGCACTTGGAATCACAAACGAATCGGGAAGGCGCAAGCCACGATAAGCCAGGGAGGGGTTTGAATGATAACCTGCAAAAATTGTGGAGCCGAAAATCAAGACGGAGCGGAATTCTGTGCAACCTGCGGGTATGACCTGCTTCCGACGGCGGAAGAAGTTCCTCCTCCATTGGCGGAACCCGAAGCGGAGGAACCGCCTGGTTTCGATGAAACGTTGACGGATCCGATGCCCGAAAGCATCTCGTTCGACGATTTGCCCGGCGAACCGGAAGAGATTCCGACACCTCCTGCAACTCCGAGTCTTTCTCAGGAAATGAAGTATTGTACCAACTGTGGAACACCCAACCAGGCCGAGGCCAAGTTCTGTAGCGGCTGTGGATCGAAATTCCCGGACGCCGTTCCGGCAGCTATGGCTTCGATTCAAGAATCAGTGGATATCGCAGCCGAAGCGGCAGCGGCGGCTCTCGCCTCGGTATCCGAAACACCCCTCGACGAAGAACCGCCGGCTATGCCGGTTTCGGAACCCAAACCTCTCTTCCCGGAAGCCAACCTCGTTCTGGTACGCGGCGGTGGAGGGGAAGGATTGCCGTTCAAACTGGACAAAGAAGAAAACACGGTCGGACGTAGCGAAGGAACCATCACTTTCGCGGAAGACCCGTTCCTTTCGCCCCGTCACGCCACGTTGTTTTTCCGTGATGAAAAACTGTTCATTCGTGACGAAGACAGCCTTAACGGCGTGTATATGCGTGCTATCGCTCCGGTCGAATTATCCGACGGAATGCGCTTCAGGATTGGAAACCAGCTTTTCCAGGTCAACATGGTGAGTCAATATCCGCCCATGAAAGACCTCGGGGATCAAAGAGAAGAATGCCGCTTCCTGGGAACGCCGCTGGAAAGCACCCCGCCCACGTTGAAAATCAGCCAGATCATGATGAACGGCCTGTTGGGTTCAGTCATCTATCCGCTGAACAACGTATTGACCATCGGACGCGAAGGTTGCGACCTGAGCTTCCCGACGGACCCCTATATCTCCGGTCGCCACGCCCAGATCAAGCACAACGGACCGAACTGGTTCCTGGAAGATACGGGTTCCCGAAACGGAACGTTCGTACAAATCACCGAAGAATGTCCGCTCAAAGACGGCGACAATATGTTCCTCGGGCAGCAGTTGTTCAAGATTGAAATGCCCTGATTTTCAAGAGTTTTCCACGTAGAACCTATCTTCCTTGGGATAGGTTCTAAAATACCCCTGGAATCAACGCTTTGCGATTCTTTGGGTAATCGGGGAAGGTTTCACGATACCAGCGGTGGTTGGATAGCGCTCGCGGTGCGAGATTGGCGAACGTCCAAAAAGCGAACGCCGCGCCGGGCAAGCTCCAGGTAGCTATCGCCCAGCCTGTCCATTCGAGAATTTCGCCCAAATAGTTCGGCGCAGATACAAAGCGGAAAGCTCCACCCATTGGAATTTTGTACCCTTTTTCTCCGGGTTTGCGCAGATTGCGTAAAATGGCATCGGATTGCAGGTTGATCCACCAACCGAAAAGAAACAGGACGGCTCCACCTATAAATCGCGGATCGAGCAACCATTCGCTGCCGTAGCCCTCGGAAAGCGTAAAAAGGTATCTTCCCTGCAAACACCCGTTAATACTCGTAAATGTGAATGCAGACAACGCGATAAACAGAGGCATCCGGTTCGATCCGCCTCGACGCCGAAACGGAAAGATGTACGTCCGATTAATGTAATGCAAAAGCCAAAGCACCAGCAGCGCCACGCTGCCCGCCGTCCAGGAATGGCTACCCACGAAAAAGCAGGCCAGCATCATCAGTACCGAGGGCGATTCCATCACCACCCAACCCGCCGTCGCGTTGATTTGCGGTCCCCAGCCTTTTCGGGTGTGACGACCGTAAGGCGCTGTAATAAACAGTAAAATCGGCAGTGTGAAGACCGCGCTTAGTACGAATCCCCACATAAGGTACTGATAGAGAGTCTCTTCAGACACGGGTGCACTCCTACGAAACGGGTTGAATCAGTTTTTGATCGTAGAACCAGCGGAAGGTATCTTCCACGGTTTCTTCGAATGTATGGACGGTGTACCCCAATTCACGCTCCGCTTTCGCATGACTGATATGCGTGTTGGCTTCTTCCACGATTCTAAGCGTATGGAGCGTGTAAAGCGGAGGAATTCCAACCGCTTTAAATCCAATTCCGCAAACGGAGCAAACGCTTTGGCCAACCACATCGGACAATCCCACGAGGGTGCCTGGCGTCCACACATCGGCATAATGACTTCGGCAAGCTCCCGAAAGGTGTGGAAAGAACCGGAAAGAAGGTATTTTTCGCCCGAACGACCTTTCTTTTCAACCAACAAAGCGCCTTGCACGAGGTCGCGAACGTCCACCCAGTCGTATCCATAGGTCACGAGAGACGGAAAATACCCACTGCACAACCAACGAACAACGGTTCCCATGAACGAAGGTTTGAAATCGTTGCGTCCGATCACCGAAGTAGGCGTGACGATCACCGCGTCCAATCCCTGCTCTATGCCTTCTGCAATGACCAGTTCGCTTTCAGCTTTGGTTCGATCGTATGGCAAATGCTTTGAGGAATTCGACAGAGAGCGCTTTTCATCCAACTCTTTGTCCAAGGGAGCCTGAGTCATGGCATGAATCGAGCTGAAATGAATCAAGCGCCCGGCGTTTTCATCCATGCAGGCTTGCATCACGTTGCGAGTACCGTCGACGTTAATCCGACGCAGCGGCGCATAATTGTTATTAAGTAAAGAAATCTTGGCGGCAGTATGATAGACGGCTTCGGTATCTTTCACGAGTCGGCGCAAAGCCGCCTCGTCGTGGAGATCTCCTTCCACCTTCTCGACATCCAGCCCTTCGAGAGCTTTTGTATCGTTGTGAACGAGAACCCGTACGTCCCTGCCCTCTTCCAGCAAAGCACGAACGAGATTGGCTCCTACGTGTCCCGAAGCTCCGGTAACGGCGACGGTCATGGCGATTTCCTTTTCATCGTTAAAAATCACTCGGTACGTTCTGGCCCATTATGGTGAATGTTCGACGAAAGAAAAGCCTTTTTTTGCAAGCTTTGTCTTCTTGAAAACATTTGAATCGAAAATGGATGCCCTTTCCTCTCGTTGCCTTTTGTTTTCACCTGTGCTACTTCATTGGGCATGGAATATTTTGTAAACCGTGACGGGAGGTGGCCTATGCGACGATACCCGCGAATTCTTGAAACGTTTCTGGTGTTTTGCCTCGTTTGTCTTCCGATGTCGCTTTGGGCAGGCGAAGACCTGTCGGCTGAGAAGATCATCGACAAGTCCTACAATCATAACGTCTTCGATTTCGACTCGGCGACGGCGGACATGAAAATGATTCTGATCGTCAAAGACACCAAGGTCGT